>NZ_FYDL01000022.1 GCF_900187505.1 Pseudomonas sp. Irchel s3h17 | reverse complement strand
ACTTCATCGACCCTCACTTCGGGTTTGTGACCCCACTGGCTCGCTTTTTCACGGTTATGTTCGATGATGAATTGATCGACGGTGTCCGAATGTCCCCGCAAATCGAGCCGCTGCTACTCGACGATACGCTCAAGGTCGTACTGGATTTGCAGGAGCAATGGCGCAAAGCTGGCTGGACGCCAATCCGGATCAAGGGCTTTCCTTCGTTCGCCGATACGCCCCAATGTCGCGCCCGATTGCGAGATGTGAACAAGGGCGGTACGGCTTACTGGCGAGCAGGCGACAAGTACCAAGTGATGCTGGCGGTCAATCGCTTCAGGGATTATCAACGCCCCACTGAGGAGCGTTACCTGATCACTCTACAGCTTGCCACTCCGTGGGGGAGACCTTGACCCTGCGCCCTGATGATGGACATACCATTGGCTTGGACAACAGCCTCATGACCAACCTGTCCGACATCCATCAGCGCATGCCTTTAGTGCTCAAGGCCGCGGCACAGTTTGACGAGCTGTTGCATGACGGTAATCGCTACCAGATTCAGCAGTCGATTGAGGACATCGCCGCAGGTGGGGCGTGCGATGAGCCTGAGGCTTTTGAAAAGCACAACGGCACCCACAAGTGCCGTTGTACCCGCCCACACCCACGTTTACTTACGCGCCGCCTCCCACGACTTCAGCAACTCGTTGTAGCTCACGGTCTCGCCTTTGGGCTTCTCGTTGGCCAGTTTCGGTTTCGGTGCGCCCGGCTGGTCGAACCAGTATTGCGCGTCGCGTTCGGGGTTGAGCTTCGGCCCGCACACCGGTTGCACTTTGGAGCGTTCAAGGCGGGCCAGGATGGCGTCCTGGTCCTTGGCCAGGCCATCGAGTGCCTGTTGCGGGGTTTTCTCGCCGCTGGCGGCTTCGGCAATGTGACTCCACCACAGCTGCGCCAGGCGCGGATAGTCCGGCACGTTGGTCCCGGTCGGGGTCCATTGCACGCGGGCCGGACTGCGGTAGAACTCCACCAGGCCACCGAGTTTCGGCGCCAGGTCGGTCATGGCCTGGGAATTGATGTCCGACTCGCGAATCGGCGTCAGGCCAACGATGGTTTTCTTCAGCGATACGGTTTTCGAGGTCACGAACTGTGCATAGAGCCACGCCGCGAGCTTCTGCTTCTCCGGCGTGGACTTGAGGAAGGTCCAGGAACCGGCGTCCTGATACCCCAGCTTCATGCCCTCCTCCCAATACGGGCCTTTGGGCGAGGGAGCCATGCGCCACTTCGGTGTGCCGTCGGCATTCATCACCGGCAGGCCCGGCTTGGTCATGTCGGCGGTAAACGCGGTGTACCAGAAGATCTGCTGGGCGATGTTGCCCTGGGACGGTACCGGGCCGGACTCGGAGAAGGTCATGCCGGCCGCCTCCGGTGGTGCGTAGGCCTTCATCCAGTCGACGTATTTCTGCGTCGCATAGACCGCCGCCGGGCCGTTGGTGTCGCCGCCACGGGTCACGCTGGAGCCGACCGGATGGCAGTCCTCGACACGAATCCCCCACTCGTCCACTGGCAAGCCATTGGGTATGCCCTTGTCGCCGGCACCGGCCATGGAGAACCAGGCATCGGTGAAGCGCCAGCCCAGGGACGGGTCTTTCTTGCCGTAGTCCATGTGCCCGTAGACGCGCTTGCCATCGATTTCCTTGACGTCTTCGGTAAAGAACCTGGCAATGTCCTCATAGGCCGACCAGTTCACCGGCACGCCCAGTTCATAGCCGTACTTCGCCTTGAATTTGGCCTTGAGGTCCGGGCGCTCGAACCAGTCGGCGCGGAACCAGTAGAGGTTGGCGAACTGCTGGTCGGGCAACTGGTACAGCTTGCCGTCTGGCGCAGTGGTGAAGGAAATGCCGATGAAGTCCTGGATGTCCAGGGTTGGCAAGGTGTAGTCCTTGCCTTCGTTGGCCATCAGGTCGGTGATCGATTGGGTCTTGCCGTAGCGAAAGTGCGTGCCGATCAGGTCCGAGTCGTTGACCCAGCCGTCATAGATGTTCTTGTCCGACTGCATCTGGGTCTGCAGTTTTTCCACCACGTCGCCTTCCTGCAGCAGGTCGTGGGTCAGCTTGATCCCGGTGATTTCGCTGAAGGCCTTGGCCAGGACCTTGGACTCGTACTCGTGGGTGGCGATGGTTTCCGACACCACATTGATCTTCATCCCACGAAACGGCTCGGACGCCTTGATGAACCACTTCAGCTCTTCCAGCTGTTGCTCGGCCGTGAGGGTGGATGGCTTGAACTCGCTGCCAATCCATTTTTTCGCGGCGTCTTCATAGGCATCGGCCCAGGCCGCGGCACTCAACCCGCTGAGCGCCAGCATGGCTGCCAATGAAACGCTATGTCGCAACTTATTGTTTTTCTCGAACATAAGACCTCCTGTTTGGGTTTCGGAGCACGGTTGCCGAGCGACTCGACTAGCCCCAGCGCATCACAGCCAACAGCCACACCAGGGACAGCGCAAAGGCCACCCAGATGCTCCAGCCGGTAGCGCCGATCACCAGCAAATGCAGGTAGGCGCTGCCGAGAAGACCGATAAACAGCCGATCACCACGGGTGGTGCTGATCGGTAAAAAGCCGCGCCGGGAAATGCTCGGCGAACGCAACTCCCAGGTGGTCATGCCCACCAGCAACACGGCGATGACGCCGAAAAAGGCTGCGGTCGGCGGGGTCCAGTTCATCCATTCCATCATCAGTTCCTCACACCCGACCCAGGGCAAAGCCCTTGGCCACATGGTTACGGACAAACCAGATCACCAGCATGCCCGGCAGGATCGTCAGCACGCCGGCCGCCGCGAGCACGCCCCAGTCGATGCCCGACGCGGACACGGTACGGGTCATCACCGCCGCGATGGGCTTGGCGTTCACCGAGGTCAGGGTGCGCGCCAGCAACAGCTCGACCCAGGAAAACATGAAGCAGAAGAACGCCGTCACACCGATTCCCGAGCCAATCAGCGGGATGAAAATTTTCACGAAGAACTTGGGAAAACTGTAGCCGTCGATGTAGGCGGTTTCGTCGATTTCCTTGGGCACCCCGGACATGAAGCCCTCGAGAATCCACACCGCCAGCGGCACGTTGAACAGGCAATGGGCCAGGGCCACGGCGATGTGGGTATCGAACAGGCCAATGGAGGAGTACAGCTGAAAGAACGGCAGCAAGAACACCGCCGGTGGCGCCATGCGGTTGGTCAGCAACCAGAAGAACAAGTGCTTGTCGCCGAGGAACCGGTAGCGCGAGAACGCATAGGCGGCCGGCAGCGCCACGCTCAGGGAGATCACCGTGTTCAGGCTCACGTAATACAGCGAGTTCAGGTAACCGGTGTACCAACTGGGGTCGGTGAAGATCACCCGGTAGTTGGCCAGGGTGAAGTCCTGGGGAAACAGGGTCAGGCCACCGAGGATTTCGTTGTTGCTCTTGAAGGACATGTTCAGCAGCCAGTAGATCGGCACCAGCAGGAACAGGATGTAGATCAACAGAGGCACCAGCTTTGTTTTGCTCATGTCGGGCCTCAGCGGTTGGCGTCGGAGTGGGTCATGGCGGTGTAGAACAACCAGGACACCAACAGGATGATCAGGAAGTACACCAGCGAAAACGCAGCGGCCGGCCCCAGGTCGAATTGGCCGATGGCCATCTGGGTCAGGGTCTGGCTGAGGAAGGTGGTGGCGTTGCCCGGACCGCCGCCCGTGAGCACGAACGGCTCGGTGTAGATCATGAAACTGTCCATGAACCGCAGCATCACCGCGATCAGCAGCACGCTCTTGAGCTTGGGCAGCTGGATGTGTCGGAACACTGCCCAGCTCGAAGCCCGGTCGATCCGTGCGGCCTGGTAGTACACATCCGGTATCGCCCGCAGGCCGGAGAAACACAGCAACGCCACCAGCGAGGTCCAGTGCCATACGTCCATCACCAGCACCGTGACCCAGGCGTCCATGGTGTTGGCCGCGTAGTTGTAGCTGATGCCCATGGCATTGAGGGTCGAGCCAAGCAGGCCGATGTCGGCGCGCCCGAAGATCTGCCAGATGGTGCCGACCACGTTCCACGGGATCAACAACGGGATGGCCAGGATGATCAGCACCACCGAGGACCAGCGCCCCTTGGTCGGCATGGTCAGGGCGATGCCGATGCCCAGGGGAATCTCGATCAACAGCACACAGGCCGAATAGATGAACTGGCGCAGCAACGAGTCGTGCAGGCGCGGATCGAGCAGCACCTGCCTGTACCAGTCGGCACCGACGAAGTAGCGGCTCGACTGGTCGAAAATGTCCTGCACCGAGTAATTGACCACGGTCATCATCGGCACCACCGCACTGAACGCCACCAGCAGGAACACCGGTAGCACCAGCCACCAGGCCTTGTTGTTCTGCACCTTGTTCATGGCCGGACCTCCAGCAGGTAGTCATCGGCGTAGACCATCAGCCACTGCGCCGGAAAACTGATGGACGCCACGCCCTGGGGCACCGGCTTGTCTTCAGCCAGGCGCACCTTGAGCGGCACGCCGTCCAGGTTCAACGTCATGATCTTGTAGGTGCCCAGGTCCTCGACATGGACCACCGTCGCCCGCAGCGCCTCTTCATAGGGTTCGTCCCAAACGTGGATGAACTCCGGGCGAATCCCCACTTTCAGGGTTTTCCACTCGGTTTCGCCGATACGCCGCTGCAGGTCCTCGGACAACGCCAGGTCAGTCCCGCCGAAACCAACGCCACCGGCCCGTGGCGTGACCTCGATGAGGTTCATCCCCGGGCTGCCGATGAAATAGCCGACAAAGGTGTGGCTCGGGCGTTCGAACAGCTCTCGCGGGGTACCGAACTGGACGATTTGCCCGCCGTACATCACCGCGATCTTGTCGGCGAATGTGGAGGCTTCGAGCTGATCGTGGGTGACGTAGACCATGGTGATGTTGAACTGCTCGTGAATCTGCTTGAGCTTGCGCCGCAGCTTCCACTTCAGGTGCGGGTCGATCACGGTCAGCGGCTCGTCGAACAGGATCGCCGACACGTCATCGCGCACCAGGCCACGGCCCATGGAGACTTTCTGCTTTTCGTCGGCGGTGAGGTTGCGGGCCTTCCTGCCCAACAAGGCCTGCAGGTCGAGGACCTCGGCGATTTCCTGGACCTTGCTGTGTACCTTGGCCTCGGCCATGCCCTGGTTGCGTAGCGGGAAGGCCAGGTTGTCGAACACCGTCATGGTGTCGTAGACCACCGGAAACTGAAAAACCTGGGCGATGTTGCGTTTCTCGGGGGTCAGCAGGTTGACCACCTTGTTGTCGAACAACACCTGGCCCTGGGAAGGGCTGAGCAGGCCGGAGATGATGTTGAGCAAGGTCGACTTGCCGCAACCGGACGGCCCGAGCAAGGCGTAGGCACCACCCTGCTCCCAGACGTGGTTCATCTCGCGAATCGCATAATCCTCAGGTCCCACGGGCGTGCGGGTGTAGCTGTGGGCGAGGTTCTGCAAATGAATTTTGGCCATCAGGCAACCCTCGCAACGCGACGCCCGGGCGCCTGGAGCAGGCGTCCCCGTTCATCGAAGACAAACAGTTTGTGAGTCGGGATGTAGATACGAATCGGTGCGTCCACGTCGTACTCATGGACCCCGGGCAAATGCAGGACCAACAGGAAATACTCGTTGCGCACGTGCAGGAAAGTTTCCGAACCACTGATTTCCGCCACCTCGACGGTCACCGCCAACTCCAGATCGTCATCATTGCCGGGCACCAGCGAGATATGGCTGGGGCGCACGCCAAACCGGAACTCGCCCTCGCCCACCGGGCGCAAATCGACGTTCAGCGGGAAGTGCACGAAATTGGCGAAGCTGACTTCATTGCCGGCAATGCGCCCGGGCATGAGGTTGATCGGCGGCTCGGAAAACAGTTCGGCCGCCAGCACGGTTTGCGGTTGGTGATAGACCTCGGCGGTCTTGCCGCTCTGAATCACCCGCCCCTCGTGAACAATGGTGGTGGTGCCGCCCAAGGCCAGGGCTTCGTTGGGTTCGGTGGTGGCGTAGACCGCAATGGTGTGGCGGGCCTGAAACAGCTCGCGCATTTCCTGGCGCAGTTCTTCGCGCAACTTGTAGTCGAGGTTGACCAACGGCTCGTCGAACAGGATCAATTCGGCGTCCTTGACCAGCGCCCGGGCCATGGCGGTGCGTTGCTGCTGCCCACCGGACAGTTCCAGCGGATAGCGTTGCAGGAACTTCTCGATGCGCAGCATCCGGGCGGTCTCGCGCACCTTGCCCTGGATCTGTTCGGCCGACACCCCCGCCTGGCGCAATGGCGAGGCGATGTTCTCGAACACGGTCATGGTCGGGTAATTGATGAACTGCTGATAGACCATCGACACGTTGCGCAAGCGCACCGGGCGCTGGGTGACGTCCACGCCGTTCATCAGGATGCGCCCGTGATCGGGCTTGTCGAGACCGGCCATCAGCCGCATCAGGCTGGTCTTGCCGGACAGCGTGCGCCCCAGCAAGACATTGAAGGATCCTGGCTCGAAACTGAGGTTGGCGTCATCGATCCAGACCTGACCCTCGACGGTACGGCTGACGTGCTCCAGCGTGAGTGACATGGCTCGGCCTTTTTATTATTGGAGTCCAGCGACCGCTGCACCAAAGCGACATCCGTGCCACAAATCCCAAGCGATTGATCTGCCTTGAGAATCTGCAATTCAGGGAAAACACCGCATTCATGACTGAACAGAAATGAACAACCACGGTTGAACAATTGAACAGTTCCACGATTGACAATGAACAATGCTGAACAACACTGTATGGACGCTTTCGACCACGCCTGACGCCCGCGGGCCGTTGGCGTAGCGGATGCGATGCACTCCCATAACAACAATAAAAGCGTGATTCAGAGGCTGACCGCCCATGGCCGCACCTGCCCCCGCGTTGTCCCATGACGCCATCATCCAGGACTCCTGGACCCGTTGCCGCGCGTTCGGCCTGCAGCATCAGAGCATTCCCGCCTTCGACCCGTTACCCGCCGACGGCATCGCACGCTTGCTCGAAAGCCAGCATTCACTGGTGCAAACCACCCACCAGGAAGTGCTGCCCTATTACGAGAACATCCTGAGCAATTCCAATTGCCTGATCATGCTCGCCGACCACCAGGGCCAGGTGCTGACCTCCTGGGGCACTCGACGCTTTATCGATCCGCGCCTGAGTCGTGGCTTCAATGCCGGCGCCAGCTGGCAAGAGCAATGCAGCGGCACCAACGCCATCGGCACGGCGCTGGCGTGCGAACAGGCGGTGCATATTGCCCACGATGAACACTTTCTGAAGGCCAACCGTTTCATGACCGGCTCTGCCGCGCCGATCTTCGATGCCCAGCGCCGGGTGATCGCCGTACTCGATGTGTCCAGCGACAGCTACTTGCCGCCCGACCACACCCTGGGCATGGTCAGGATGATGAGCCAGACCGTGGAGAACCGGCTGATTCTCAACCTGTTCAAGGGCGAACATTTTCAACTGGTGTTCAACACCGGCCTGAACAACCTGGACAGCCAATGGGCCGGGCTGTTGATCTTCGATGAGAGCGGCCAGGTACTGTCGGCCAATCGGCGTGCCGACAACCTGCTGGGCGTCAGCCTGTCGCGGGTCAGCATCGACAGCCTGTTCAAGGTGTCATTGCTGGAACTGCTCAACCAACCCGACGGCCTGCCCTTCGCCCTGCAAGCCTCGGGGCGCAATCGCTTTCATTGCCTGCTCAAGCGTCCACGACAGCGGCCGGTCCAGGCGCGGGTATTGGCCGAGCCCCCAGGCCCTGCCCCCGAGCCCTACAGCCTCGGCACCCTGCACTTTGGTGACAGCCGGGTGGAAAAAGCCGTGCGCCAGGCGGAGCGCTTGCTGGAAAAAGACATTCCGCTGTTGATCCACGGGGAAACCGGCGTCGGCAAGGAAGTCTTTGTCAAAGCCCTGCACCAGGCCAGCTCCCGCAGCAAACAGCCACTCATTGCCGTCAACTGTGCGGCGATCCCCGCCGAACTGGTGGAGTCCGAGCTGTTTGGCTACGAGAAAGGCGCCTTCACCGGCGCCAACCAGAAAGGCAGCATCGGACTGATCCGCAAGGCAGACAAAGGCACGCTGTTCCTCGACGAGATCGGCGACATGCCGCTGCCCACCCAGGCTCGCCTGCTGCGGGTGCTGCAGGAGCGCTGCGTGCAACCGGTGGGCAGCAGCGAGTTGTTCTCAGTCGACATTCGGATCATTTCCGCCACCAACCGTTCATTGCGCGAGCAAGTACAGCTGGGGCGGTTTCGTGAGGATTTGTATTACCGGATTGGCGGTTTGACCCTGGAGCTGCCGCCGCTCAGGGAACGCAGCGACAAGCAGGCGCTGTTCAAGCGCTTGTGGGAGCAACACCGTGAGCCGTCGCAGTGGGCCGGGTTGAGCCCTGAAGTGCTGGCGTTGTTCAGCCGTCACCCGTGGCCGGGAAACTTGCGTCAGGTCAGCAGTGTGATGCAGGTGGCATTGGCCATGGCCGAGGAACAACCCGTACGGCCAGAGCATTTGCCCGAAGATTTTTTTGTCGATCTGGAGATGGAGCCGGTGGAGATGCCAGAGCCGGTAGCGGTTGATTTGAATGATGCCGAGGATTTGAATCGGCAGTTGCAGGCGGCTGGGGGGAATATTTCGCATCTGGCGCGGCGGTTGGGGGTGAGCAGGAATACCCTTTACAAGCGATTGCGCCAGGCTGAATGACGAGTTCTGATCATTAGCACGCTCTGCGTGGGAGTGCAGCCCGGGACGCTCCGCGCCCCCCCAAAGCCGAACGCGGAGCGTCCGTTGAGGCATTACCACGCGGAGCGTGGGAACGATCATCCGCAGACAAACAAAAACCCGCACAAGGCACAATACTGTTCAGTTAAGGATAGGGGGCTCATACATCCCCCGTGGCGAGCGAGCTTGCTCGCGCTGGGCTGCACAGCAGCCCCAAAAACTATCGCCGAGTTCGTTCTGAAAGGCCGCAGTCGCTTTGTTGGGGGCGCTTCACGCCCCAGCGCGAGCAAGCTCGCTCGCCACGGGGGCTTTTACTCGCTTTAAGCGCCTTTTAACTGAACAGCATTGCGCACAAGGCGGGTTTTGTTTTGTAGGCACTACAGCACTCAGTCAGCCAGACGCCAGGTCGTGCCGCCCTTGCCGTCTTCCAGCACCACGCCCATGGCGGTGAGCTGGTCGCGGATGCGGTCGGATTCGGCCCAGTCCTTGCTGGCACGCGCCGCCAGGCGCGCAGCAATCAGCGCGTCGACTTGCGCAGCATCCACGCGCCCTTCGGCACCGGCTTGCAGGAAGTCATCGGCTTCGAGCTGCAACACGCCCAGCACGCTGGCCAGCTCTTTCAAGCGCGCCGCCAGACCGGCCGCCGCGTTCAAATCGCTCTCACGCAGACGGTTGATCTCGCGCACCATCTCGAACAGCACCGCGCAGGCTTCCGGGGTACCGAAGTCGTCGTTCATCACCTGGGTGAAACGCTCGACGAAGGCTTCGCCACCCGCCGGCGCCACGTTCGGCAGGCCTTTCAACGCGTGGTAGAAACGTTCCAGGGCGCCCTTGGCGTCCTTGAGGTTATCTTCCGAGTAGTTGATGGCGCTGCGGTAGTGGCTCGACACCAGCAGGTAACGCACGACTTCCGGGTGGTACTTGTCCAGCACGTCGCGGATGGTGAAGAAGTTGTTCAAGGACTTGGACATCTTCTCGCCATTGATGCGAATCATCCCGCAATGCATCCACGCGTTGGCGTAGGTCTTGCCGGTGGCCGCTTCGCTCTGGGCGATTTCGTTTTCGTGGTGCGGGAACTCCAGGTCGCTGCCGCCACCATGAATGTCGAAGGTCTCGCCCAGGCAGCAGGTGGACATCACCGAGCACTCGATGTGCCAGCCCGGACGCCCGGCGCCCCACGGCGACTCCCAGCTCGGCTCGCCCGGCTTGGCGGCTTTCCACAGTACGAAATCCAGCGGGTCCTGCTTGGACTCGTCGACTTCGATGCGGGCGCCGATGCGCAGGTCTTCGATCTTCTTGCGCGACAGCTTGCCGTAGCCCATGAACTTGCCGACGCGGTAGTACACGTCGCCATTGCCCGGGGCGTACGCGTAGCCCTTGTCGATCAGGGTCTGGATCATCGCGTGCATGCCAGGGATATGGTCGGTGGCACGCGGCTCCATGTCCGGCTTCTTGATGTTCAGGCGCGCTTCGTCTTCGTGCATCGCCGCGATCATGCGCTCGGTCAAGGCTTCGAACGACTCGCCGTTCTCATTGGCCCGGTTGATGATCTTGTCGTCGATGTCGGTGATGTTGCGCACATAGGTCAGGTCGTAACCGCTGAACCGCAACCAGCGGGTCACCAGGTCGAACGCGACCATGCTGCGGCCGTGGCCCAGGTGGCAGTAGTCGTACACGGTCATCCCGCACACGTACATGCGCACCTTGTTGCCATCCAGCGGCTTGAAGACTTCTTTGCTCTTGGTGAGCGTGTTGTAGATCGTAAGCACGTTAGTTCCTTGACGCTAAATCACTGGCCCCACGAATCACGCAGAGTCACGGTACGGTTGAATACCGGCTGACCTGGTTTCGAGTCCTTGATATCCGCGCAGAAGTAACCTTCGCGCTCGAACTGGAAACGGTCCTCCGGCTGTGCATTGCCCAGCGAGGGTTCAGCACGACAACCGGTGAGCACCTGCAGCGAATCAGGGTTGATGTTGTCCAGGAAACTCGCGCTGTCTTCGGCCTTCTCCGGGTTCGCAGAGCGGAACAGACGATCGTACAGACGCACTTCGCACTCGACGCTGGCCGCGGCCGGCACCCAGTGGACCACGCCTTTGACCTTGCGGCCTTCAGGGTTCTTGCCCAGGGTGTCCGGGTCGTAGGAGCAACGCAGTTCGACGATGTTGCCATCGGCGTCCTTGATTGCTTCGTCGGCACGGATCACGTAACTGCCGCGCAGGCGCACTTCGCCGGCCGGCTCCAGGCGCTTGTAGCCCTTTGGCGGCTCTTCCATGAAGTCTTCACGGTCGATGTAGATCTCACGGGCGAACGGCAGGACGCGCACGCCCATGTCTTCTTTCGGGTGGCATGGCAGCTCGAGGTTCTCGACCTGGCCTTGCGGGTAGTTGGTGATCACGACTTTCAGCGGACGCAGCACGCACATGGCACGCGGGGCGCTGTGGTCGAGGTCGTCACGGATGCTGAATTCGAGCATGCCGAAGTCCACCACGCCGTCGGAACGGTTGGTGCCGATCATTTCGCAGAAGTTGCGGATCGATTTCGGCGTGTAGCCACGACGGCGGAAGCCCGACAGCGTCGACATGCGCGGGTCGTCCCAGCCATTGACGTGCTTTTCATCAACCAGTTGCTTGAGCTTGCGCTTGCTGGTGATGGTGTAGTTCAGGTTCAGGCGGCTGAACTCGTACTGGCGCGGCTTGGCCGGCACGGGCAGGCTCTCGAGGAACCACTCGTACAGCGGACGGTGGCTTTCGAACTCCAGGGTGCAGATCGAGTGGGTGATGCCTTCGATGGCGTCCGACTGACCGTGGGTGAAGTCGTAGTTGGGGTAGATGCACCACTTGTCACCGGTCTGGTGGTGATGAGCGTGGCGGATGCGATACATGATCGGGTCGCGCAGGTTCATGTTCGGCGAGGCCATGTCGATCTTGGCCCGCAGCACCCGTGCGCCGTCCTTGAACTCGCCGGCTTTCATGCGGGCGAACAGGTCCAGGTTCTCTTCCACGGAACGCTCGCGGAACGGGCTGTTCTTGCCCGGCTCGGTCAGGCTGCCACGGTATTCCCTGGCTTGCTCGGGTGTCAGGTCGCAAACGTACGCCTTGCCGGCCTTGATCAGCTCCACGGCCCAGTCGTGCAGTTGGTCGAAATACTGCGAGGCATAGCGCACTTCACCGGACCACTGGAAACCCAGCCACTT
The DNA here is from genome assembly GCF_900187505.1 of Pseudomonas sp. Irchel s3h17. Classification (GTDB taxonomy): domain Bacteria; phylum Pseudomonadota; class Gammaproteobacteria; order Pseudomonadales; family Pseudomonadaceae; genus Aquipseudomonas. The sequence continues at coordinate 51,033 of NZ_FYDL01000022.1, read as the reverse complement.
GACGTCGCTTTCGATGGCGTCAATGTATTCCTGGTCTTCCTTGGCCGGGTTGGTGTCGTCGAAACGCAGGTGAGTCACGCCACCGAATTCCTGGGCCAGGCCGAAGTTCACACAGATCGACTTGGCGTGACCGATGTGCAGGTAGCCGTTGGGCTCAGGCGGGAAACGGGTGACGATCTGCGTGTGCTTACCCGAGTCCAGGTCCGCCTGGATGATCGGGCGCAGGAAATTGACCGGTACGGCAGGGCCGGTCTTGGCATTCGAAGTCGGGTCGACAGTGGGCTTGCTCATAGGATCCTTGGACGTACAAGTGCGTGGCCTACAGGCAGGCCGGACAAAACAAAGCCGCTATCATAGCCGATGCGGTCAAGTGCCTGACAGAGCAGGTCGGAAAACTGCTGCTTTTAATGCACGGCGAATGAAAAACAGCCTCGAAATTCGTCGCCATCACGCTAAACTGCGCACCTTGGCGATTTTTTTGCCAGACCGCTGTGGGGTCGTTCGCGTCAGGCGGCGCCCCGAAAGCCACGAATTCCTTACAGAGTAGCGATCATGACTCAAGTCAAACTGACCACCAACCATGGCGACATCGTCCTGGACCTGAACGCCGAGAAGGCCCCGATCACCGTGGCCAACTTCATCGAGTACGTCAAGGCCGGCCACTACACCAACACCGTGTTCCACCGCGTAATCGGCAACTTCATGATCCAGGGCGGCGGTTTCGAGCCAGGCATGAAGGAAAAGAAAGACAAGCGTCCAAGCATCCAGAACGAAGCGGACAACGGCCTGCCCAACGACAAGTACACCGTGGCCATGGCTCGCACCATGGAGCCGCATTCGGCTTCCGCGCAGTTCTTCATCAACGTGGCGGACAACAGCTTCCTCAACCACAGCGGCAAGAACGTTCAGGGCTGGGGCTACGCCGTGTTCGCTAAAGTGACTGCCGGCACCGACGTTGTCGACAAGATCAAGGGTGTTTCCACCACCATGAAGTCCGGCCACCAGGACGTGCCAGCAGACGACGTGATCATCGAGAAAGCCGAGATCATTGAGTGATACTGCTGATTTCAGACTTACATCTGGAAGAGGAGCGCCCGGACATTACCCGGGCGTTTCTGGATTTGCTCGCCGGACGCGCCCGCTCGGCGAGTGCGCTCTATATTCTGGGCGACTTTTTCGAGGCATGGATCGGCGACGACGCCATGACCCCCTTCCAACGCTCCATCTGCCAGGCCCTGCGCAACCTCAGCGACAGTGGCACGGCGATATTCCTGATGCACGGCAATCGCGACTTCCTGCTGGGCAAGGCCTTTTGCAAGGCCGCCGGCTGCACCCTGCTCAAGGATCCGAGTGTCGTGCAGTTCAACGGCGAACCGGTGCTGCTGATGCACGGCGACAGCCTGTGCACCCGCGACGCGGCCTACATGAAACTGCGCCGTTACCTGCGCAACCCCGTGACCCTGTTCATCTTGCGCCACCTGCCCCTGCGCACCCGGCACGCGCTGGCACGCAAGCTGCGTAGCGAAAGCCGGACGCAAACCCGCATGAAAGCCAACGACATCGTTGACGTGACCCCCGAGGAAATCCCGCGGATCATGCAGCACTACGGAGTCAAAACCCTGGTCCACGGCCACACCCACCGCCCCGCCATCCACAAGCTGCAGATTGGCGACCTGGCCGCCAAGCGCATCGTGCTGGGGGATTGGGACAAGCAAGGCTGGGCACTGCAGGTGGACGAGCAAGGCTTTCAACTGGCGGCGTTCGATTTCGTGCCACCGCCACCCCTGGCGCTGCCCGGCAACTGACAGCCGTACACGCCCACTGGATCGCACTGCCGTTCAGTCAAGGCTAGGGTTGCTCAACACATCCCGTGGCAAGCGAGCTTGCTCGCGCTGGGCTGCACAGCAGCCCCAAACACAATCGCCGAGTTCGTTCTGAACCCGCGCGGTCGCTTTTTTGGGTGCGCTTCGCTCCCTCGCCACAAGCAGGTGCTGGCGCCTCAAAAATCCCGCTTGTAGAAGATATCCAGGGAACTGGCGATACCGCTGGCGGCTTCCAGAAAGACCTTTTTGCTCAGTTTGTAGCGCAAGGCGATGGTGTTGGCCGGCTCGAACACGCCGACGCCATAACGCAAGCTGAGCTTCTCGGAGATGTTGCCGCTGGCCACCACGCTGGTGGTGGTGCCACTGCCCTGGGTGTCGAGCTGGAAATCCTGAATACCCAGGTTCTTGGCCAAGCTGCCGGTCAGGTCCGAGCTGCCCATCAGCCCCAGGCCCAACGCGGCTTGCGCGAGCATGTTGTTGTCTTCGCCGCTGCTGCTCAGCGGACGTCCGAGCACCAGGTAGGACAATGCCTGCTCCTGGCTCATGGCCGGCTCCGAGAAGACTTGCGTCGTCGGCTGCTCGGCACTGCCGCTCAGGCGGATACCGGCAATCACGTCGTCGGTCTGGCGTACCGCTTCGATGTCCAGGTACGGCTGGTCGATGGGCCCGGTGAAGAACAGCCGCGCACGCCGTACTGTCAGGCGCTGGCCGTAGGCACGGTAACGGCCGTCGTTGAGCCAGAGCTCGCCGCGGGTGTCCATGTTGTCGCCGATGTGCACGTGGCCTTGCAGGTTGGCCGTCAGGCCGAAACCGGCAAAGCTCAGTTTGTCCTCGCCCACCACCACGTCGATGTCCATCGCCATGGCCATCGGCGTTTTGCCCTCCTCGGTCTGATGACCGACGATCACCGTGTCATCGGAGACCTTGACCGTCGAGGGCGGCAACTCGCGCACGGTGATCTCACCCTTGGGCACCCGCACCTTGCCGGTAATCGCCAGCTTGTCGTCCTTGATCGAGAGCGTCAGGTCCGGTGCCACTTCCAGCGCCGCGTAGGGCTCGACCGTTACTGGCAGTTGCTGCCCCTTGAGGCTCAGGTCTACCACCAATGCCTGCCCCCAGGCGACGTGTCCGTTCAGGCTACCCTGCCCATTCTTGCCACTTTTCCAGCCACCGTTGAGTTGCACGCTTTCACCGGCGATCTGCGCCTTGACCTGCAACGCCTCGAGACGCGTCGGCAGTTCGGGCCCGGAGATTTCACCGTCGCTCAAGATCAGGTTGCCGTTGACCTGCGGCGCCAATAGCCCGCCGGACAAACTGCCGCTGCCGTTCAGGCGCCCGGCCAGTTTCTCGACCATCGGCACGAAGGGGCGCGCCACCGACAGGTCCAACCCGCTCAGACGGAAAGAACCGCTCAGGGGTTTGTTCCTGGGCAGCGGATTGATCTGCGCCTGCACCATCAGTTCGCCCAGCTTGCCTCCGACGAAGTCCAGCTGCGTGTCGATGCGCTTGGGGTTGAGGGTGCTGGTCAGTTTCAGGGTCTGGTACGGGAAGTCCAGCCACTGCTCCTTTTCCTTGAGGCGCAGGATACCGCCGCTGGCATCGACCAGTACCTGGCCTTTCGGGCCGCTGGCTGGCAGGTCCAGTTGCACGTCGGCGTTGAGCCTGCCCTGCCAGGCGAAGTCCTTGGGCAGCCATTGCGCCAGGCTGTCGATCGGGAATTGCTTGAGGTGATAGCGCAGCTTGGGCTCGGGCACCAGGCGTTGGTCCTCGCCGCACAGACTGGCGGGGCCGGACATCCAGCAATGGGCGCCGAAGGTCAGTTTGCCATCAGCCATGCGCTCGATCCGCGCGGGCCCTTGCAACTTCCAGTCCTGGCCGCCGGCCTGAATGTCACCGCTGGCCAGGCGGCCGCGCCAGTTACCTTTGTCGAGAGTGCCGTCCAGGCCCAGCGCCAGTTTCAGCAAGGGGCCTTGCAGGTCCAGTAGCAGCTTCTGCTGCTTGATGTCGCCCTGGCCGCTGGCGGTCAGCGTGCCGAGCTGGTTATCGCCCACCTCGATACCGCTGCCCTTGAGGTCGATCTTCGCGCGCTGCGCCTTGTCCAGGGTGGCATCCAGGTTCAGGCTTTTCAGGCGATTGTCGTCGAACGCCAGTTGCACGCCTTGCAGGCTGAGGGTGCCTTGGGGCGCCTGGAGACTGCCGGACACATCGACCCGGCCATTGAGCTGGCCACGCAGCTGCGGCCACAGCTGGCCAAGACGCGGCGCCTTGATGTCGAGCTGGCCGGCGAGCGTCTGTTGCAGGCTGGCGCGGCCATCAATGCGGTTTTCGCCCAGGCGGATCTGCAGCGCGCTCAGGTTCCAGCGCTCGCCAGCCCCTTCAGCCTTGGCCTGCAAGACCGCTGGCTGCCCGCGCAGCTTGCCCTTGAGGTCGAGGTCGGCCGTGAGGTTCAGTTGTTCGTTCTTCATCTCACCCTTGCTGCGCAAGGGACCGGCCAGGGTACCCGGCAGCTCCGCAAGCCAGTACGCCGGGTTGATCGCCGACAAGTCCAGCGCGGTGTCCCAGGCGATACCGTCGGCAAATTGCAGGTTCAGGTGCCCCTCGGCCTTGCCCTGCCCGGCCGCCAGCTGGAACTGCGGCAGGAAGATTTTCGTCAGGTCGCCGCTGAACGGGCTGCCCAGGCTGAACGCCCCCGCCGGGCCGTCCAGCGCCGCCTTGAAGTTGCCCAGGTAGTTGCCGTCGCGGTACGAGGCTTCCGCGTTGAAGCTTCGCAGTGCCACCTGGGGTTCATCGATCACCGGGTACAACCGGTGCCACGGGAAGTCCAGCCAATCGATCTTCGCCTCGGCACTCAAGCCTTCGGACCAATCCAGTTGCCCGGTCAGTTTCAGGCTCTGCTTGTCACTGGCGTTCAATTCCAGCCCGGCGATCTGCGCGCCCCTGGCGTCGACTCGGCCCTGCAGGCGCAAGGCAACCGGCCCTTTTTCAGCGGGCAATATGGCATTGCCTTGCAATTGATAGCCGTTTTTCAGGTCACCGTTGCCGGTCAGTTCCAACTGATTGAGCTGCAAGGTGTCGGGCAGGTCGGCACTGGCCTTGAAACCATCGGCGGTGATCCGCACCTTGGCGGGCAGGTTGTCCGCCAGCGGTTGCAACTCACCCGTCAACCGACCTTGCAGGTATCCGCTGCTGTCAGCTGTCAGGTTCAGGGTTTTCAGCAAGTCGCCTTCGACCCTCAACGCCAGCGCCCATGGCGTACCGCCCGGCGCCGGCAACGTCAGCTTGCCAGTGGCCTGCAGCGGCCAGTTGCCGGTCGGTTGCAACAGGCCGGACAGGTCCAGGCTCAGGTCGTCGCGCTGCAGGTGCACGGAATCGAGCTGCAATCCCTCGGCCGTCCAGTGCGCGGCCAACTGCAGGTCCTTGAGCTGTTCGCTGCCATTGAGCAACAGGCTGCCGACCTGCACGTCTCCCAACTGGATGGCCACCGGCAACTTCAGGTCAGGCAGGCTGATCGGTCCACTGCTGGATTCGCTGCCCGGGGCAAATTGCAGAATCACTTGCTCGGCTTTCAGTTGCTCGATGCACAGGGTCATGCGGGTCAGGCACATGGGCGACCAGGAAAACACCGGCTGTCTCAGCTCGACCCGGTCACCGGCCTGCTGCCACACCAGATGGTCGGCACGCCATTGGCCACCCAGCCCGCCCTGGAAATTGTCCACGGTCAAACCCGGCACCTGGCCCAGGGCCCAGCGGCTACCCGCTTGCGTACCCAGCAACACGCCAATGCCCAGCAGGACCACAGCCACCAGCGACACCGTCGCCAGCAGCGTTATTTTCAAACCACGCTTCACAGCTCAGGCCCCATGGAAAAGTGCAAACGAATACCGCCGGGATCATCCAGTGCATGGGCCAGGTCCAGGTGGATCGGCCCGACCGGCGAAACCCAGCGCACGCCAAGGCCAACCCCGGTCTTGAGACTGGGCAGCTCGAGGGTATTGAACGAGTTGCCCTGGTCGATGAAGGTCGCCACTCGCCATTTTTCGGCGATGGAGTACTGATACTCAAGGCTGCCCGTGACCATGTAGCGCCCGCCGATGCGGTCGCCTTCATTGTTTTCCGGGGACAGGCTCTGGTAGTCGTAGCCACGCACGCTCTGATCGCCACCGGCGAAGAAGCGCAAGGACGGTGGAATGGATTTGTAGCCATTGGTGGCCGAACCGCCGACTTGCGCGCGGGCCAGGAACCGATGATTGTCGAACACCGTGGTCAAGCCTTTGACCAGCGCCGTGCCATACAGAAGATTGTTGTCCGAGCCCAGCCCTTCCTTGGCGACCTTGCTGTCGAACTGCAGGCGATAGCCTTTGTGCGGGTCGATCCGGTTGTCACTGCGCAGGTAGGAGTAGCTCACGCCGGGCATCAGCAGGTTGCTCAGGCCCGAGTCATCGCCAAGGCGGTATTCCTCTCGTTGCCATTTCAACGAGATCACCCGTTGCCAGCCACTGGGCAACTTGCTGTGCCATTCCGGGCCCAGGGTCAGCAGCTTGCTCAAGCTGTCGGTGTTGGCCAGTTCTTCATTTTGATAGCCCCCGGCAAACCGCAGTTTGTCGGTGAGGGGTGGGTCCAGCGGTACGTCGTACCAGAGGCCGACGTTCTGCCGGGGTGCCGAGAGTTCGGCTTCCCAGCCGTAGCTGTGGCCCTGGGGGTTGACCCAGTGGCGGGTCCAGTTGGCCTTGGCCCGTGGCCCGACGTCCGTTGAATAACCCAGGCCCAGGCCCATGGTGCGTGGCTTGCGGGCGTCCAGATCGACCGCCACCGGAATCACCCCATTGGCCGCCGAGGTGGGCGTGGCGTCGACCCGCACCGACTCGAAATAGCCACTCGACTGCAAGGCCTGGCTGAGCTCGGCGATCAGTTCGGAATCATAGGGTGCGCCGTTTTTGAACGGCACCATGCGCTGCAACAGGTCCTCGTCGAACGGTGTATCACCGGCAAAACTGACCTGGCCCAGCGCATAACGCGGGCCGCTTTCATAGACCAGTTCGATGTCGGCGACCCCGGCTCGCGGATCCACCATCAGTTTCTGCTGGGTAAAGCGGCCACTGAAAAAGCCGAAACGCGAGGCCTGGTTCTGTATCAGCCGCTTGGCGTCTTCGTAATGACCGTGGTTGAGCACGGCGCCGGTCTTGAGCACATCGCTCTTGGGCACACGAAAGGACTTGAGGGAGGCCGCAGGCCCTTCGACGCGGATGGTCACGTTGCGCAGGCGCACCGGCTCGCCGGGGTCGATGTTCAACACCAGTCGCGGCGACTTGCCGTTCTTGACTTCGCTTTCTATATGGGGCTGGTAGTAACCCAGGGCCTGAGCGGCCTTGCGCGCCTGCTCTTCGGCGCCGCGACTGAAGCGCAACAAAGCGTCCTCGTCACGATCGCCGAGCCCTCCGATATAGCCTTCGATATTGGCCTTCAGCTCATCGTTGGATGGTTTGATCCTGACGTCCAATTCACTTTGCGCCAGCGCGCCTGCGCTGCTGAACAGCACGAGCAAACCACTGGTAAATCTTCCTGGAAACTTCATAGGCGCGGATGCTATCACGAGCGTGGGAACGTGATAGAGCCAACAATCTGAACAAAAGTTCGGCGTTAACCCGTTGCGCTATGTAACACCTGGGGATTGGCGTGAAAAAACACGTGCTCGCGGATTGGCCCGACCGCCACTTCACCGATTTCCTCGTAACCCTGGCGCTTGTAGAACTCCAGATAAAGCGGATTCCCCGTGTCGAGTACCACCCCCTGGGAATGCTCATCGACCGCACACCAGTTGTGCACCGCCTGGAGTAACTGCTCGCCGAAGTGCTGGCCTTGAAACTGCGGGTGAATCCCCAACAGTGGCAACACATGCACCGAATCCGAAGGGATGCAGGCGGTGACGGCCGCGTGATAGTCCAGGTAACGACGGGTACAGCGAAAACCGGTGCTCAGCACCATCCGCAGGCGCCAGGCCCAGCTTTCGGTAATGCCCAGCCGTCGCTGTGGCGGCGCGATCAGGGCAATGCCGATCAACCGGTCATTGACCACCAGCCCGATGGCCGGCAGTTCCTGGAGAAAATGCTGCTTGACCAGTTCCCGCACCGTGGCCCGGACGCGTTGCTCGTAGCCGGGGCGCTCGGCCTCGAACAGGAATTTGAAGGTCGGCTCGTGCCGGTAAGCCTGGTACAGCAAGGAACGCGCTTCACGCGAGTAGCCACTGTCGAGCCGGTGAATGTCAGCGATGGCGGTCGAAGTTTCAGGCATGGCGGTCTATCTCCCCTGGGCGAGGCTCAAAAGGCCCCGCTCTTTGTCGTACGATCCCGGCACAACAGCGATCTTTCCTACGCTCAAAGACATTAGCAGCGCAGACAGACTACTGCCACGCTGGCCCCCATGCCGCAGGTCAGCTAGCATCGCAGTTTTGCCAGGACTGCCGACCATGAAGATCGTCTCGTTCAATATCAATGGCCTGCGCGCCCGCCCCCATCAGTTGGCGGCACTGATCGAGAAGCACCAGCCAGACGTCATCGGCCTGCAGGAAACCAAGGTCCACGACGACCAGTTCCCGCTCGCCGAGGTCCAGGCGCTGGGTTATCACGTGCATTACCATGGGCAAAAAGGCCATTACGGCGTTGCCCTGCTCTCGCGCCAGGCGCCCCTGGAGATTCACAAAGGCTTTGACGGCGATGAAGAAGACGCCCAGCGACGCTTTATCTGGGGCACCTTCGCCGATGCCCATGGTACGCCCGTGACCATCATGAATGGCTATTTCCCACAAGGCGAAAGCCGTGACCACCCCACCAAATTCCCGGCCAAGGCGCGTTTCTACAGCGACCTGCAAGCCCTGCTGGAAACCCGGTTCAGCAACGACCAGCCACTGGTGGTGATGGGCGATGTGAACATTTCCCCGGAAGACTGTGACATCGGCATCGGCCCGGACAACATGAAGCGCTGGCTGAAAACCGGTAAATGCAGCTTTCTGCCGGAAGAGCGCGAGTGGATGGCTCGCCTGAAAAATTGGGGCCTGGTGGACAGCTTCCGTTACCTGAACCCGAACGTGGCCGATCGCTTCAGCTGGTTCGACTACCGCAGTCGCGGCTTTGAAGACGAACCCAAGCGCGGCCTGCGCATCGACCTGATCCTCGCGTCCCAGGCGTTGTTGCCAAGGATCAAGGACGCCGGTGTCGACTATGACCTGCGCAGCATGGAAAAACCTTCGGACCATGCGCCGATCTGGCTTGAGTTGAGCTGATCCCCCGCCTATCGCCGGGATCGTTCCCTCAGCTTGCGCAGGGGGACGGTCTGCGGCGTGCCACCGTCATATTTCAGACACCTTAATGACTTATTGTCGCAGCACTTCCCTTGGCCTTTAAGGTGTCGGCCCGATGCTGCGCGCCCTGTTATCGCTGCTGCTCTGCGGCTTGCAGCCACTCTCCGCCTTTGCCACCCAGCTGCCGATACCCGAGCAAGGCGCGGCCTTGCGCATCCAGGGCTCCAACACCATCGGCGCAGCCCTGGCCCCGGCACTGGTCAAAGGCCTGATGCACGAGCAGGGCCTGCTCAAGGTCCACAGTGAAACCTCGGACAACAACGAGCAACGGGTTGTCGGCCAGACCGCTCAAGGTCGCCAGGTGAGCGTGGACATCGCCGCCCACGGCTCCAGCACCGGCTTTGTTGCGCTGAACAACGCCCGCGCCGACCTGGCGGCTGCTTCGCGCCCGATCAAGGACAGCGAACGGGTGGACCTCCAGGCCCTTGGCAACCTGAAAACCCCCAACGCCGAGCACGTGATCGCCATCGATGGCCTGGCCATTATCCTGCACCCGGACAATCCACTGGGCCAATTGAACACCGACCAGTTGGCACAGGTCTTCAGCGGTGAAGCAACCACCTGGGAACAACTCGGCGGCACCGGCGGACCGGTGCACCTGTATGCCCGGGATGACCGGTCGGGAACCTATGACACCTTCATGGAGCTGGTACTGCGTGAGCGCGGTAAAGCACTGGCGGGGTCGGCCAGGCGATTCGAGTCCAGCGAGCAGCTGTCCGATGCGGTCAGCCAGGACCCTCAGGGCATCGGTTTCATTGCGTTGCCCTATGTGCGCCAGGCCAAGGCGGTGGCGATTGTCGACGGGACCTCGCAACCCATGCTGCCACTCGACAGCCTGATCGCCACCGAGGACTATCCCCTGTCCCGCCGGCTGTATTTCTACCTGCCGCCCAACGCCGACAATCCATGGGCCCGGGCGCTGGTGAGTTATGCCCAGAGCCGCCAGGGCCAGGCCATTGTCGCCGCCAACGGGTTTATTGCGCAGACCGTGCAGGCCATGACCGTCCCCCCGGGCGGGCAACTGCCCGATGACTACCAGGCCCTTGCCCGGCAGGCACAGCGACTGACGGTGAACTTTCGTTTCGAGGAAGGCAGCGCCAGCCTGGACAACAAGGCCCGACAAGACGTGTCGCGGGTGCTCGACTATTTAAAGCAGCACGACAAACTCAACAGGCAAGTGACACTGGTTGGCTTCGGCGATGCCAAGACCGACCCGGATCGCGCCGCCCTGCTCTCGAAACTACGAGCCATGGCGGTACGCCGTGAACTGGTGAAACGGGGTGTGGTGCTGCGGGAGGTCCGTGGTTTTGGCGCACAGATGCCGGTGGCGGCCAACAGTGACGATGAAGGGCGCGTCAAGAATCGCCGGGTAGAGGTCTGGGTCTACTGACACCGCTTCACTGCGACGATTCAGGCTTGCGAATCAGGTAAGTGTCCATGATCCAGCCGTTGGCCAGTCGCGCGGCTTTCCTCACCCGTTCGATCTCGCCGGCCACGTCCTTGAGCTGGCCGGCGATCAGGATCTCATCCGGCGTGCCCAGGTAGGCCCCCCAGTAAATCTGTAGTTCCTGATCGGCAATCTGCTGATAGGCGTCTTGCGCATCCAGCATCACCACCAGGCTGTCGGCCTCGCTGACCTGCCCCTGCGCCAAGCGCCGGCCGGTGGTGATTTCAATCGAGCGGCCAATGCCGTTCAACGGCACCTTGTGCTGCGCCGCCAGCGCCTGGACGCTGCTGATGCCTGGGATGACCTCGAACTCGAAGCGGCAGCGACCCGACTCGAGGATCGCCTGCAAGATCCGCACAGTGCTGTCGTACAGGGACGGATCGCCCCACACCAGGAACGCCGCACATTCGCCATCCGCCATGTGATCGTTGATCAGTCGTTCGAAGGTCCGTTGCTTGTCGCGATTAAGCGCCTCGACACTGGCGTTGTAATCCGCGTCACCACGAACGCGCTCAGGGCTGTGGGCTTCGACGAAGCGATAACCCGGATCAGTGATATAGCGCGCGCAGATGTCACGACGCAGGTCGATCAACGTGTCCTTGCTCTGGCCCTTGTCCATCAGGAAGAACACGTCGACCCGGTTCAGCGCCTTGACGGCCTGCATCGTGATGTAGTCGGGATTGCCCGCGCCGATGCCGATAACCAGCAGCTGCTTCATCAATGCTCCTCCTCGACGGGTGTGCCCATGTCGGTCAAGCGCAACCGCCAGCGGCCATTAAAGTGCAGCTCAGCGCTTGAGAGTGGCAGGACGTCGATCTGGTGGAAGGCCCCCGGCGGGCACTGCAGGGCCTGCAACAGGGCGGCACGAATCACGAACGGGTGAGTGATAGCCAGGAAATGCCCGGGCCTTGCGCTGAGTTCATCCAACCAGAGCCCCACTCGCCGGCACAGCTGGGTCACCGACTCCCCGCCATGGGGGGCTGCGTGCGGATCGCCGAGCCAGGCCTGCAACGCTTCTGGCTCAGTCCTCTGCACGTCATTGATGCGCAGCCCGTGCCAGCGTCCGAAATCGTAATCCCTCAGCGCCGGCACGCACTGCACGTCGCTACCGAACAACGCTGTGGTCTGCCTGGCACGGGTTTCCGGCCCGGCGAGCAGCCGTGGCGGCTGCCGGAATCGACCGGCCCGGCTGCCCTTGACCGCCTGCCAATCCATTTCCAGTGGCTCGTCCATCGGAAAACGCGCCAGTTTTTGCGCGACGGTTCTGGCATGACAGATCAAGGTCAAGCGGGTTACCAGCACGTAGGACCACTCTGAAATGTGGATGGGGAAATGGGCAGGTCATCAGCAAGTACGTCAATTCGTAACGGAACCACCGACGCCTGCGAGCCTCTATACCCGTACAGGGTGAAGCTTCTGCTCCGAAGCAGTCCTACAAGGGGCCGAAATCTTACACGCCAAAATGCAATACCTTACGACTATCACTGAACCCTTTTAATCCATTATCAGACAAGGCCTTCGCGATTTTTCATCACTTTGTCAGCCGCTGAAAAAAATTCACCGACCGGCCCGCATAATGCTGCAGCACCTGCAGGTGATCAACTACTATGGGAAATTGCAGAGCGGCGATCAGGCGACCTTTTTTGTGATCACCCGCCCCCGCCATCATCCGACAGGGACCACTGAGCGACATACCCGACGGACGCTGACAGGGCTTGGCCAATCGCCACTGCAACGCGTGGAAACCGACAGTGATAGTCAAGCCTGGCCACGGAAACCGCCAGGTCATTCAGATACAGGAGTACATCCATGCTGGTTTTACGCCCGGTTCAGTTATCCGACCTGCCCCAGTTGCAGCAGCTTGCACGTGAAAGCCTGGTCGGTGTCACGTCCCTGCCAGACGATACCGAGCGTCTGCGCCTGAAAATCCTCGGCTCCTGTGCTTCGTTTGTCAGCGAGGTGCAGCACAATGGCCCGGAAAACTACTTCTTCGTGCTCGAGGATCTGGCCAGCCAGCAGCTGTTGGGCTGTTCGGAGATCCTCGCCACCGCCGGCTTCAACGAAGCCTTCTACAGCCTGCGCAATCGTCCCTTTACCAGCGAGTCCCGTGAGCTGAACATCCATCACGGCGTGCCCGCGCTGTCGCTGTGCCAGGACTTGAACGCGCACACGCTGCTGCGCGGCTTTCATATCAACGCCGAGCTTGAACGCACACCGCTCTCGGAACTGCTGTCGCGGGCGCGACTGCTGTTCATCGCCGCCCACCCCCAACGTTTTTCCGATGCGGTGATCACGGAAATCGTCGGCTACAGTGACGACGCCGGCCAGTCGCCCTTCTGGGATGCCCTGGGCAAGCACTTCTTCGACCTGCCCTACACCGAGGCGGAGCGCCTGTGTGGCCTGCAAAACCGCTCCTTTCTTGCCGAGTTGATGCCGCACTACCCGATCTACGTACCCATGCTGTCACCCGAGGCCCAGGCGTGCATTGGCAGGATTCATCCCGATGGCCAGGAAGCCTTCGATATCCTTGAGCGCGAAGGTTTCGAAACCAACAGCTACATCGACCTGTTCGACGGCGGCCCCACGCTGTTTGCGCGCCCCCCGAGCATTCGCTCGATCGCCGATTCGCGCATGGCCGTTGCGCGGGCAGGTACACAAACCCTTGGCAAGACACCGTACCTGGTCAGCAACGACGCCCTGCCACACTACCGGGCAATGGTCATCGAGCTGGACTGGAGCGCAGGTGAATCGGTCATGCTGGATACCGCCACGCTGGGAGCCCTGCAACTGGCCGATGGCAGTCCGGTCCGGTTGGTTGCCCTATGACCCGGGTCTTCGGCATTCAAGGAGCCCCATCATGATCGTGCGCCCGGCTCAACTGACTGACCTGCGTGCGCTGCTGACACTGGCACAACGCGCCGGCCCCGGCTTCACCACCCTACCCGCCAACGAAGAGCGCCTGAGCCATCGCCTGCGCTGGGCCCAGCGCACCTTCGCCAACCAGGTTGAAAAGGCCGATGCCGACTATCTGTTCGTACTCGAGGATGACGACCAGCAAGTCATCGGTATCAGCGCCCTGAGCGGTGCCATTGGCTTGCGAGAGCCCTGGTACAACTACCGCCTGGGGATGACGGTCAATACCTCGACAGACCTGGGTATCCGGCGCCAGATCCCGACCTTGTTTCTGAACAACGAAATGACTGGCCAATCGGAAGTCTGCTCGCTGTTCCTGCACCCGGATCAGCGCCAGGGCCATAACGGTCGCCTGTTGTCCGTGGCACGCTTGCTGTTTGTCGCCGAATACCCACAGTTGTTCGGAGAAAAACTGATTGCCGAGCTCCGGGGCAGCGCGGATGAACAAGGTTGCTCGCCCTTCTGGGACAGCCTGGGCCGGCACTTTTTCAAGATGGATTTCAGCCACGCCGACCACCTGTCCGGGCTCGGCAACAAAGCCTTCATCGCCGAACTGATGCCGCGCCAGCCGCTGTACACCTGCCTGCTCACCGAGCAAGCCCAAGCGGTGATCGGCAAGGCCCACGGCAATGCGGAACCGGCCCGCCGAATCCTCTGCGCCGAAGGTTTTTCCCATCAGGGCTACATCGACATCTTCGATGCTGGCCCGGTGATAGAAGCCCGGATACCCGACATCCGCGCCGTGCGTGACAGCCAGACGCTGGCGCTGGCCATCGGCACACCCGACGACCACGCCCCGACCTGGCTGATCCATAACCGGCGCCTGGAAAATTGCCGCATCACCGCCGCGTGCGCCCAACTGAACGGCACCCACCTGCTGGTCGACCGCCTGGTCGCCAAGCGTCTGCAACTGCAGCCGGGCGACTCGGTGCGCGCGGTGCCGTTGTTCAAGCAACAGCAGCAAGCGGCGGCTGCGTAAAGGTCCAGGCACACGCTCAAATCACCCGGCCATTGAACTGCGGCGTTTCGACCTCGGCTAGAATCGCCCGGTACTTGATCTCCGAATCGTTCATCCGCGCCCTAAGCGCCAACAGGCAGGAAGCCGCCGCTACCGGCCCCCGGCCTGGCGCAGTGGTCCGGGGATTGTTGAGGCCGCCGAAGACGCCAACATTGTCCGATGGGACTAGCGCCATGACCGGTCGAGCGCCCGGCCGAAACGCTTAGTCCAGTCGGATGATGTTGCGTTGCAAACATGACTCCATAACCGCCCCTGCCGCACATCCCAACCCACCACTGCTGCACACTTGCTTGAACACACGCGTCAAAATGGCTGCATTGATGCTCGCCGGGGGCGCAGCGATTGAGGCGGCAATAACCCAGGCGAAAATGCTGGCAGATTGACAACAAAAAACCCGCGCATGGCGGGTTCTCTGTCTATGGGGTCAAGTCCTTTTGTCTGATCAATCTGCACCTGCAAATGTGAGAATTTCGTGAAAAGGGCCGCACCTCATTAAAAAACTGACAAGCGGAAATACGGCCATTCACTTGAGCTGGGAACCGGCCTGTATCCACGGCCCTGGCACCGTCGGCTCCCCCCCATCGACCCATGCCTTGCTCGTCGGATCCTCCACCTCCGGGACCGGTTCGCACCGGGTGCCCGCCGGACAAGGGGTGAGCCCCAATGGGTTGACCCAGCCCGTCGGATTCGGCGTGTAGAGATAAGCGTTGAGCCCACCTGCCAGCCTGTTCGCAGCCGGTGTCAGGTACCGGCCAAGGCCCGGGTTGTAGTAGCGATGCACGTTGTAGTGCAGGCCACTTTCGGCGTCGAAGTACTGCCCCTGAAACCGCAATGGCTGCTCCAGCGGTTCCTCGTCGGAGTGCCTGAGGCTGGCGAGTTGTCCCTGGGCCTGGTAGGTGGCGGCCCAGGCGATCTCGCCGCGGCTGTCCGTGAGTTCCTGCGGGGTGCCCAGGTGATCGAGCTGGTAGTGGAACGGGCGCGCCGGCCCCGAGCCGTGACGGTCAAGCATCGCCAGCGGACGGAACGTGCCGGGCTCGAACACGTAGCTGCGATCATGCTCGCCGGAGCATTCGGCGACCAGCTGCTCGCCTTGCCAGAAGAATTCGCAAGTGTTGCCGTCGACTGTTTTGGCCGTGCGCCGACCAAAGGCGTCATAACGGTAGGTCGCCAAGCGGCCACTGGGCAGGAGCACGCTGACCAACCGGTGCTGACAGTCGTAGCGGTACTGGGTCACGAGCGAGGGATCGCTAGCCTGGCGCTCACAGACCAGGTTGCCAAAGGCATCATATTCACAGAGACGGTCGCCTTGCCGTCCGTTGCCGACCGGGTCGTAGGCGAACTGCTGCGTCGCTTCGCCACGCGCGTGACGCACACGGACCAGGCGATTACGGGCATCGTAATAGTAGCTGCGCTGGCCGTGGCGACTGTCGGCGATGGTCGCCAGGTTGCCGTTGACCCCATAGCTGTAGTGGCGCATGTACAACGGACGGTCGGGCCGGCTGAGCGCATGAACCTGCAACCGACCCTGTTCGTCGTAGTGGTAGTCGCTGAGCAATGGGCCTTGCTGGCGCTCCTGCTCGCGACCGGATTCAAAGCGATGCCGGGTCAACTGCTCGCCATCGACGTCGATGGCGGACAATGTACCGTCCTCGGCGTAGCGATAGTCGAGGACGCGGTTGTCCGGCAGGTGCGCCTGGTTGAGTCGGCCGGCGTCATCGTAGCGGTAGCACAAGCGAGCCCAGCCCTGATGCTCGCTGATCAAGCGGGCCTGGAGGTCGTACGTGAAGCTGAGTGGCCAGTGATTGCCATCATCGACCCTCAGCAATCGGCCGAGGCTGTCGTAGCCATACTCGACCTGATTGCCATCGGGCAAGGTCTTGATCAACAGGCGCCCCGCCCCGTCACGTCGGTAGCCGGTGATCAGCATAGCGCCGTCATCGCCGAACTCGGCCTTCTCCAGCCGATGCCCCTTGGGGTCGTAGCGATAAGCCGTGCGTCGTCCGTCAAAACCGGTTTCCTGCTCGATCAGTCCGGTGCTGCCGTACACCAACCGATACTGTTCGCCCACCTCGTTTTCGATCTCGCAGAGCAACCGCCGGGTGTCGTCATAGCCATAACGAAGCTGAGTGCCATCCGCATTGATCCGACGCCTGAGCAGGTGCAGTTTGTCGTCGTACTCGTAGCGTATGACCTGCCCCAGCTCATCCTGCTCGGCCGTCACCTGGCCACGGTCGTTGTAGCTGAAGGTGCGGGTTGCGCCGTCCGGCAAGGTCACGTGCAGCCGTCGGTCCTGGACGTCATAGCGGTACTGGGCAGGTGCGAGCATCCGATGTCTCTGGTGCAGAATGAAGGTGAGCGATTCTGCATCAGCGAAACGGGTTGTTGATCGGGCTACCGGAAATTCAGATTCGACCTGGTATTTTGCAGACGGATCCTTCAAACATCTGACAAAACGACTACAGACACGCCTGTGGAGCGTCGAGTTGGCGCTCCACAGGCGTGGTGCTGTCGATCCCTACGACGGCATCTGGAACGGCATAAACTCCAGCACTTCCAGATCGAACCCCGACACAGCCTTGTAGGGGACTGGCGAACTGAGCAGGCGCATTTTGCGCACATTCAGATCGCGCAGGATCTGCGCGCCAACCCCCAGGGTACGTTGCGCGAACTGTGGCGGCCGAGCCTTGCCAGCACTGCGTTGACGCAGTTGCTCGATCACCGCTTGCGCGGACTCCTGCTGGGCCAGCAGCACCACCACCCCACACTCGGCCTGGGCAATCCTCGCCAGGGAACGCTCCAGATTCCATTGCCGGGGCCCATCTTCGGCTTCACAACCGAGGGCATCGCGCAGGGTCTCGTTGCTTTGCACCCGCACCAGAATCGCCTGCGCACTGTCGACCCGGCCCTTTACCAGCGCCAGGTGCAGCAAGCCCTGATAGGTGTCCTGGTAGGTAACGACCTGGAACACACCGTGCCGGGTGTGCAAGGGGTACTCGCCGCCCCGGGCGATGGTGCCTTCGTGACGGATCCGGTAATGGATCAGGTCGGCGACGCTACCGATTTTCAGCCCATGGCGACGCGCGAACTGATGCAGTTCGTTGCCCCGCGCCATGTCGCCCTCTTCGTTGAGAATCCCCACCAGCGTCGCCGCCGGATGCAGGCCCGCCAGGCGGGTCAGGTCACAGGCTGCCTCGACATGCCCGGCACGCTGCATCACCCCGCCTGGCAAGGCTTGCACAGGGAAAATATGCTCCGGTTGCACCAGGTCCGCGGGACCTGATGCCGGGTCCACCGCCACCTGGATCGAACGCGCCCGGTCTGCCGCCGAAATGCCGGTGGAGCCCCCCCGTGGCCGCCTCGATCAAACTGGTGTACCCCATGCCGTGGGCCGCCCGCGAGTTGGGCACCATCAGCGCCAGCCCCAGGCGACGGGCGTGCTCCTGGGTCAACGCCAGGCAGATCAAGCCCCGGGCCTGCACCGCCATGAATGTCACCGCTGGTGCATCGACGTGCTCGGCGGCCATCAGCAACGAGCCTTCGCCGTTGTGTTCGTCGTCGGTGATTACCATCTTCTCGCCGCTGCGCAAGGCCTCGATCAATTGGCCGATGCTGTCGCGGCTTGCCAAGGTGGGTGGGCGCAGTTATGTTTCAGCCAGTAATGTGATTATTGTAGATATCAATTTACGAAGGTAGGTTGTTACAGCCAGTAATCAGGATTACTGAAAATCCCTACAGACGCCACTTGCACGCTATGTTTGATGGCTGGTTTCACCCATCGAGCTCAGGGCGATAGCCCGAGTGTTTTATTATCAAGCAGTAGGGGTTGAAAATGGAGTGCAAGACTATATGGACGTGTGCGCTGCTGGTTTTAGCTTCGCTGCCTGCCAGGGCCTTCGCCGACACACTGACTCCGAGTTTAGTGCAGGACTCTACCAGGCAGGTGCAACATTGAAGACTTCCATCATTCAGGGTGCGTTGTTAGCCTTGATATTAGGCGGCGGCGCGCTTGCTCTTTTTCTGTATGAGATCGCTATCTATTTGTTTGCTACAGCTTTAAATTTTTTTGCACCTTCTAATTCGTTGTGGCTAATACAGATTTTCGTCCCGCTAGTAGTGATTCTACTGACTTTATTTATTCCGCTCTATTTTCTGCTCGGTATTGCGCATGGTCGAGTCAAAGCCCTGCATTTAGTACTGAAAGCGAATATCGATACTTTGGCCCCAAAGCTTGCCGATACCATCGCCGACTGTTTTGAGCTCAGGTCATGTACACCGCACATGTTGCCATGCACAAAGGGCTGGCTTTCTGTCGATACCCTGAGTGTTCCTTTGGGAGGAGGAAGGACCGCGCGCAAAATAACAGGTATCGTTCTTCAGCATGTTCCACTGATGGAAATCTTCGCCCAATGGCAACAGGAGCAAGGTCAGCATGAAACCGCACTATCTGGCACTGATGATCAGATCTTGCGCACTATGCTTAAGCAACGCATAGAAGAAGCGCTTCGACGTGTCGCACCGCCCTCGCGCAAGCCATTTTGGATAGTCATCGGTGCTCACGCGTTGGTGCTGAGCGTGGCCAGTCTTGTACCGTTGATTACAGAGTCTGCGGAGCCCGAGCTAACACTCAGTGCCGCAGAGATTTTGCTTCGTGACGCTCCACCAGAGCTGGCCTTCGAGGGCGCGCTGCTGGGGAAAGCTGTTCACTTTGTCGTTCAAGACTGCAAGGTCTACAGAATAAATGGCGCGTTAAAAAATAGGGAGGCATTCCTGGTTGTCGAGCCTGAATCTTATCCATTTTTCACCGTCTGTGATCGGCAATTTCTCAAAGCAGAAGGGGCCGCAGTAACCGTCTGGCTTGGACGGATGGCGTTCGGAGCGGGTGGATGTTGTGCGACAGGAGGCACCTTTCGAACGACCGATGGGCGTGTATGGAAAAAAATAAGCAATGACAGTTCTCCCTGGAGAGCGGCCGAACTTAATGGAAATTGAGAAAATCATGAGTGTCTACACCCTACTACTACGCGTATTGCTTGCTGTAACGTCAGTCATAAGCCTGCAGGTCCACGCCGAGGATAAACAGTCTTATGAGGCCCAGGCGGCAGAGGGCGCCGAGCAAGAGATGACCTGGATTCAAAAAGCCCGAGAAGGCGATGTCCAGGCAGCGTTTAATCTAGGCTACACGTATTACACACAACAGAATTACTCCGGTGCGTTGCGCTGGTATGGTAAGGCTGCAGAATTAGGTAATGCACGCGCGGCGTTTGAAATAGCGATCCTTTACAGAGATGGCGATGTTGGCGAGCCTGACGAAAAAAGAATGATTTCGTATCTACAGCAGGCAGCCAAACGAGGCTTGGATTTAGCACAAATGGAGCTTGGATTTAGCTACCTGCAAGGAACCGGGGTCGAACAAGATGTAATGAAAGCCATGTATTGGTATGAGCAAGCTGCCAAACAGGGCAATGCCGAAGCTCAATATACCTTGAGTACATTGTACTGGACCGATACTCGCGGCATCGAACAGGCCGCCATGGAAGCAGACGGAAGCATGAACGAAATGGACGCCGCGTATTCTTCCGACGATCGCAAAGCCGCATACTGGCTCTGTCAGGCAGCCCTGCAGCATCACGGGCAAGCTCAATTTACCCTTAGTCAAATTTATGGATCAGGGGATCATAATGTCGCCGTGGATTCGAAACAGAGCAGGCTCTGGCTTCAAAATGCGGCGAACAGCGGGCTTGAAGAAGCCGAAGCAGAATTACTTGATGTCAACGACCCCTGGTACGCCTCTCTTGGAGTTTGGGCACGTAAACTTCTTGGGCGCTCACCTGAAAATGCAACCTGCCCGAATATTGCAATAATCTAGATAGATCGTTCATGGTTCGCGGGCAAAGATCAGGCATTCGTTAGCTGTTGCGGCGCGCATTTGAAACCGACCCGGCTCGCATTTATCCCGTTTTTCGGCTCAATTCACTTGCAAATGACAGAGTGCGCTGGATTGCCGCGCTGCCCTCGATCAAGAGTCGCAAAGGGTAGCTGTCGGGACAGCGGCCGACCTGGCCGATGTGTTGTAGGGTGGAAGAACGTACGTCTCTGGCGATGCGAGCTACACTGGTGCTGCCACACAATCGAAGCATGCGGAACGGGACATCAGCTGGTCGATAGCTGCGTGGCTGAGAAGTTAGCCGCATTATGGAATAAGCAACGAGCCACCTTGACGGATCAAAATCGTATATATGAACCTAATCATCTCATTTTTTACCATTTCCGCACTCAGCGTATTGGCGGGTTGCGGTTACCAGGACTCTCCCCCGCTTTTTTCTAGCGAGAAAATAGAAAAGCCACCCACTGAATTCGCAGATTATAAATACATCGACGAAATAACAGAGTTCGAAAATTACACCATTGAAAAGTTTAAAGTCCCACCGCGAGCCACAGTCGAACACAACATCAATAAAGTCACAAACAACGTCATCATTAAAGTCGCAACAGACGTTGACAACAGTACCCACCTGTACGAATTCTACAAACTGGACACCTCTGGAAATATTATTGACAGACGTAAATTTACAAGAAGCTTCCTGGCAAAGGAGAAAACCGGCAATGAAGAAATGGTTGATGGTGTTTTTCTGGTAAATAAAGAGAAGGCTTACTACTCCACCTGACCACTCAACGGTGACAATACAAAGAAACCGTTTATTCCCGTCAACCAAGAGTTAGCCTGGAGTACTGAACAGGTCGACGCTTACTACAAAGAAGTCGTAAGAAAAAGCGCGCGACTGGATGACCTTGCAGCTTGGGAAAAAATCAGCCCGCAAGAAAACAAGCGACGCGTTCGAAAAGTATACTATCTAAACTCAACGGGTGAGTGGTACATCCTGTACGGGAATTCATTACAATCTGATTATTCTGGCAAAAGAATATCAGGCTTCAACACCTTGTTCACAGACTTCACTGACACTGAACGTAGTTTTGGACGATATGTACCGCCAAACAACATTACAATCCCATATTTCGAAAGACAAACATACAGTAAATTCTGCGCCGCAGATCAGGTGGGCTGCCACATGTCTTACAGCTGGGATGGCGTGGGTTATTATCAAGTGATGGTGGGCGAAAGCAGCTTGAAGTTCAAAAACAAAGGCAGTTTATCCCGCACCGACTTCAAGGGTGAAACTTTTCCAGCCAAAGAGAGCTTACTCGTAAACTTTGCCTACTACACAAATCCAAATTTAAAATACTCTCTATTTTCAGCCAATGAAAATCTTTACATAATCAAGCGGAAATAACTATTTCAAATGCATCAATTGACCATGAAAATGATAGCAAGACCACTTTTGAAAGACGACTCAGCGCCAATTGACATTAAGCACGCCACCCTGTGAAAGCCATACAGCGAGCACATAATGAGATTTACATCGCCAGTAGTAATATGCGCGCTGAGCCTCCTGACAACGGCTTGCAGCAATGTGGTTTATCCCACCCCGACCGGAACGATAGAGAGCACAGGAAGTGCGACCACTCCACGACACGACGATGGTAAAGAAATCATATCGGCAACCTGGATGACAAGTGACTTTTCCACCGAGCTTGAAAGTTCATCCTCTGGGGACACTGTGGGGCTCCTCATTAAAACCAGTGGGTATACACCAGGAGAAAAGATTACGGTCTTGCTTGATGACAAAAAAACCAATGACGATGGGGGTAGCTATAATATCGTGAGAAAAATAATAGGCACCGTAGATAAGCACGGCGAAGTCAGAACATCCTTTAAACCCTAGGTTCTGTACGAAATCAGTCGAAACTCATTTGAACCCTGCAAGCGTCAGGATTCAGTAGAGTCCGCCCCCATCAAAGGCAAGAGCCCACGATGGCCAAACATCATAGGTTCGCTTTGCGGGCCTACAGTCGGACCTCACCTTTGAGGATGTCGAACAGCGCCTGGGCCGCCGTCGACAGTTCGGCACCGGGGCGGGTCAGCACGCCGATGGCGCGTTCGATGGTCGGTTCACTCAGGGGGATACAACGGGCGCCGAGCTCGCGCATCTGCTCGGCACACAGAGCAGGTACGGCACTGACACCCAGCCCGCTGGCGACCATGCGCCCGACCGTGGCCAACTGATGACTTTCGAACGCCACCGGCAGCCGGGTCTGGCGCGCCTGCAGGTGTTCTTCCAGCATCACCCGCACCGTGGACGGTCGTTGCAGGGTAATGAAGGGTTGTTCCAGCAGGGTGTTCCAGTCGATTTCAGTCAACTCGGCCAACGGTGAATCACTGGGCACCACCGCGATAAACCGGTCGAGGTACAGCGGGGTGAACTCCAGCGAAGAACTCTGCATCGGTTCGAAGGCCACGCCCAGCTCCACCTGACGGTCGCGGACCATTTCCAGCACCTGTTCGTTGATCACATCGTTGACCGTGACGTTGACCTTGGGGTAGCGGGCACGGAAAGTCTTGAGGATCGGTGGCAGCAGGTTGCCGGCAAACGAAGGCATGGCCGCCAGGGTCACCCGGCCGCGCTGGAGGGTGAAGCGCTGGCGCATTTCGTCCTCGGTGTTGTCCCAGTCGGCAATCAGCCGTCGGGCCAGCGGCAACAGGGACTCACCTTCCGGGGTCAGCGCCACGTTGCGCGTGGTCCGGCTGAACAACCGCCCGCCCAGGCTTTCTTCCAGCGCCTTGATGGTCAGGCTCAGCGCCGACTGCGACAGGTGCAGGCGCTCACAGGCCACGGCGAAGCTCAGGCTCTGGGCCACCGCCAGGAATGCCCGGATCTGCTTGACGGTCATCGGTCGCTCCACTCCCGCTATCAGTTGCAGGCTGCATGCTGTTCGCAGCCAATTAATGAGTATTAACAATCAATCTAACCTAAAAATCAATTTAACAAATATATCCATCGGCGCAACACTGCTCCCCTACGGCTAGCCAGCCGCCCACAAAGAACAAAAGAGGTGCATATGGCAGGTTTCGACAAGCGCGTGAGTTCCTATGAAGAGGCCATGGCCGGCCTTGAAGACGGCATGACCGTGATTGCGGGTGGCTTCGGCCTGTGTGGCATTCCGGAGAACCTGATCGCCGAGATCAAACACAAAGGCACCCGCGACCTGACCGTGGTTTCCAATAACTGTGGCGTCGACGGCTTTGGCCTGGGCGTACTGCTCGAAGACCGACAGATCAGCAAGGTGGTGGCCTCCTACGTGGGCGAAAATGCCCTGTTCGAGAAGCAGTTGCTCAGCGGCGAAATCGAAGTGGTGCTGACCCCCCAGGGTACCCTGGCGGAAAAAATGCGCGCAGGCGGCGCTGGCATCCCGGCCTTCTTCACCGCGACCGGTGTCGGCACCCCGGTGGCCGAAGGCAAGGAAATCCGTGAGTTCAATGGCCGTGCGTACCTGATGGAAGAATCCATCACCGGCGATTTCGCCATCGTCAAAGGCTGGAAAGCCGACCACTTCGGCAACGTGGTCTACCGCCACACCGCACAGAACTTCAACCCGTTGGCAGCCACCGCCGGCAAGATCACCGTGGTCGAAGTCGAAGAGATCGTCGAACCTGGCGAACTGGACCCGACCCAGATCCACACTCCCGGCATCTACGTTGACCGGGTCATCTGCGGCACGTTCGAAAAACGCATCGAACAGCGCACCGTGCGCAAGTGATCCTCGCTCCCAGCCCGACGAACAACGGAGAATAAAAAATGGCTCTTACCCGCGAACAAATGGCTCAGCGCGTCGCCCGCGAAATGCAGGACGGCTACTACGTGAACCTGGGCATCGGCATTCCGACCCTGGTCGCCAACTACATTCCCGAAGGCATGGAAGTCATGCTGCAGTCGGAGAACGGCCTGCTCGGCATGGGCGCCTTCCCGACTGACGACGCGGTCGACGCCGACATGATCAACGCCGGCAAGCAAACCGTCACCGCCCGCATCGGTGCGTCGATTTTCTCCTCCGCCGAATCCTTCGCGATGATCCGCGGCGGCCATATCGACCTCACCGTGCTCGGCGCCTTTGAAGTCGACGTACATGGCAACATCGCCTCCTGGATGATCCCCGGCAAACTGGTCAAGGGCATGGGCGGTGCGATGGACCTGGTGGCCGGTGCCGACAACATCATCGTCACCATGACCCACGCTTCCAAGGACGGCGAGTCAAAATTGCTGCCTCATTGCAGCCTGCCACTGACCGGCGCCAACTGCATCAAGCGCGTGCTGACGGACCTGGCTTACCTGGAAATCCACAACGGCGCGTTCATCCTCAAGGAACGTGCACCGGGTGTGAGCGTCGAGGAAATCGTCAGCAAGACCGCTGGCAAGCTGATCGTCCCTGACCATGTTCCGGAAATGCAGTTCGCCTGATTCGCGTACTGAGGAGAAATCTGATGCAAGAAGTCGTGATTGTCGCCGCCACCCGTACGGCCATCGGCAGTTTCCAGGGCGCACTGGCCAGCATTCCGGCACCGGAACTCGGCGCGGCGGTGATTCGCCAGTTGTTGGCGAAAACCGGCCTGGCGGCCGACCAGGTCGATGAAGTGATCCTGGGCCATGTGCTGACCGCAGGCTCGGGGCAGAACCCTGCCCGCCAGGCCGCGATCCTCGCCGGCCTGCCCCACGCGGTACCGGCGATGACCCTGAACAAGGTCTGCGGTTCGGGCCTCAAGGCCCTGCACCTGGGCGCCCAGGCGATTCGCTGCGGCGATGCCGAAGTGATCATCGCCGGCGGCATGGAAAACATGAGCCTGGCCCCCTATGTGT
The DNA here is from genome assembly GCF_900187505.1 of Pseudomonas sp. Irchel s3h17. Taxonomy (GTDB): domain Bacteria; phylum Pseudomonadota; class Gammaproteobacteria; order Pseudomonadales; family Pseudomonadaceae; genus Aquipseudomonas. The sequence goes on along the minus strand of NZ_FYDL01000022.1, from coordinate 25,730 downwards.
TGCCGGCCGCTCGCACCGGCCTGCGCATGGGCCACGCGAAGATGGTCGACAGCATGATCAGCGATGGCCTGTGGGACGCGTTCAACGATTACCACATGGGCATCACCGCCGAGAACCTGGTGGACCAGTACCAACTGACCCGCGAGGAACAGGACGCCTTCGCCGCGGCCTCGCAGCAAAAAGCCACGGCGGCCATTGAAGGCGGGCGTTTTGTCGACGAGATCACGCCGATCCTGATCCCCCAGCGCAAAGGCGATCCGTTGTCCTTCGCCGTGGATGAACAACCCCGTGCCGATACCAGTGCCGCGTCACTGGCCAAGCTCAAGCCGGCCTTCAAGAAAGACGGCAGCGTCACCGCCGGCAACGCCTCGTCGCTCAATGACGGTGCCGCTGCGGTGCTGCTGATGAGTGCCGACATGGCCCGGCAACTGGGCCTGCCGGTCATGGCGAAGATCGCCGCTTACGCCAATGCCGGCGTCGACCCGGCCATCATGGGCATTGCCCCGGTGTCCGCCACCCGCCGCTGCCTCGACAAGGCCGGCTGGAGCCTGGAACAACTGGACCTGATCGAAGCCAACGAAGCCTTCGCCGCTCAGGCACTGGCGGTCGGCAAAGAGCTGCAATGGGATGCGGGCAAGGTCAACGTCAACGGTGGCGCCATTGCCCTGGGCCACCCGATTGGCGCTTCGGGTTGCCGCGTGCTGGTGTCGCTGGTGCACGAGATGATCAAGCGCGACGCCAAGAAAGGCCTCGCCACCCTGTGCATCGGTGGTGGTCAGGGCGTGGCACTGGCCCTCGAACGGGCCTGAGTCTTCAAGCGTTCAACAGTCAGCACGCGGATCCACGATATCCGCGCGCTGACTGGCAACACACCCGGCGTGACTTCGGTTGCGCCGGGTTTTTTTATGCCGGCTGCCCTTGCGCAAATACCCTGGCCTCACGTGTGGGGAGGCGCGCACCGGCACTGGATTTCAGTCGTCCAGCGGCTGAGGAGGTTTGACTGGTTTGGCAGGCTTGGCCGCCTTGCCGCCCTTGGCAGGTGGCGTTTCCACCACCGGAGGGGCTGGCGGCGTCGCTTCCTTCTCGGCGGCGGGCAGTTGGTCAACGGTCTCGAACACCACCCTGGTCTCGATCGGCCCCAGGTGGTCGAGCTTTTTCTCGCCGTCCTTGCCCACCAGGATGACCTTGGTCTCGCCGCTGACGCCCAGTTTCAGTTCGCGGATCAAGGCCATGGTGGTCTGTGCGTCAAGGTCCTTGCCGTCGCGTTGGCCCATGAGGTTGACCACGGTGTAGAGCACCATGTTGCGTTCTTGAAAGGCTTTCTTGTTGGCCGGCTCATCCAGTGATTTCTTGAGGTTGACCAGCGTCGGGTCGATGCTGCTGGGAGCGATTACAATCAGTGGGCGGGTCTTGCCGCGCTCCTGGGCCAGCGGTGCGTCGCCATCGGCAGCGAACAAAGGCCCGGAAACAGCGAGCAGCGTAGCGAGGGTCAGTGACCGAATGAGCATGCGCATCTCCTTTTGATATCCACGCTATATGATTGCGCATCAAGGCGAAAGATCCAGATCAGCTGCCTGAAATTTCTGTCGCCATGCTGCCAAGCTTAGGTCAGCGGGCTTAATCCGCAACTGGATCCCGGGCCTCGAACCAAGGCCTCAAGAAGCCACAGCGCAGGATCACGGAGGTTTCAGCCATGAGCGTGCAACTCAATCACACCATCGTCTGGTGCCGCGACAAACAGCGTTCGGCACCTTTCCTGGCCAGCCTGCTCGGGCTGCCCGCCCCGACGCCTTTTGGCCCGATGCTGATCGTGAAGCTCGATAACGGGGTGTCGCTGGACTACTACGACAACGACACGATCAGCCTGCAACACTATGCCTTTCTGCTCGACGACCCGACCTTCGACCAGGTGTTCGCGCGTCTGGCGGCGCAAGGACTGCCGTACTGGGCGGACCCCGGCAAACAGCGCCCCGACCAGATCAATGAAATGGGTGGTGGGCGCAGGGTGTACTTCGATGACCCGGATGGCCACCTGCTGGAAATCATGACTCGCCCCTAGTGGCCGTTTGTCCAGATGCCCGCGGCAAACATCCCGCGATCAACGCAGGGAGGGTGTGCGCGGACTACACTCAAAGTGTTCCCAGTAGGGGGACGTAGCCAAATTCGCGTCCATCAGTAGCGTGCCTGCCCATTACCACGCTCATGACGCTGGAACCAATGGCCATTCATAATCGTCCTGTGGGGCCCTGCCCCACAGTGACACCCAGCAGGACGACGGTATCGCGTCCAAACCGCCCGGGCATACGCTGTGTCCGGGCATTCGCGTGGCAGACGGCATGGCCTTGCTTCACGTCTGCGCTGTCGCTCTGATCATCCACCCGACCACCGCCTGAAAGGTCGCCGTCATTGCACGCCTCCTCGTTCACCGGTGGCCTTTTTTTGGGAGCGCCGGTGATGGACGAAGGCAAACTGAATGACTTCATGGGCAAGCTGGTTACCGACATGGGCGGCGCGGCGATGCTTGCCAATGTGATTCTGGGAGAGGAACTGGGCCTGTACCGGGCGATGGCCGACAGTCAACCCGTCACCCCCGAGGCACTGGCCGGCAAGACCGGTTGCAATGCCCGGCTGCTGCGTGAATGGCTGAGCGCCCATGCGGCTTCAGGCTACATGGAGCACAGCGACGGCACGTTCCGCCTGCCGGAAGAACAGGCCCTGGCGCTGGCCGTCGAAGACTCACCGGTGTACGTCGCCGGCGGTGCCGTGGTGATTGCGTCACTGTTCCATGACAAGGACAAACTGGTCGCGGCCATGCGCGGCGATGGCGCCCTTGCCTGGGGCGATCACCACACTTGCATGTTCAGCGGCACCGAGCGCTTCTTCCGGCCCGGCTACCGCGCGCACCTGGTCGGCGAGTGGTTGCCGGCGCTTGAAGGCGTGGTCGATAAACTGCAAGCCGGGGCCAAGGTGGCGGATGTCGGCTGCGGTCACGGCGCTTCAACCGTGGTCATGGCCAAAGCCTTCCCGGCCTCGACCTTCGTCGGCTTCGACTACCATGCCCCCTCCATCACCACGGCGACCCAGCGCGCCGAGGAAGGCGGCGTGGCGGACCGTGCACGCTTCGTCCAGGGCACGGCCAAGAATTACCCCGGCAATGATTACGACCTGGTCTGCTACTTCGACTGCCTGCACGACATGGGCGACCCGGTAGGGGCCGCCAAACATGCATATCAATCGCTCAAGCCCGACGGCACGGTGCTGTTGGTCGAACCGTATGCCACGGACCAGCTCGACCAGAATGCAACCCCGGTCGGACGGTTGTTCTACGCGGCATCGACGTTCATCTGCACGCCCAACTCGCTGTCGCAGGAAGTCGGCCTGGGGCTCGGTGCACAAGCGGGTGAAGCACGGCTGCGGGATGTCTTCATCGAGGCTGGCTTCACGCATTTCCGCCGGGCAGCCGAGACACCGTTCAACCTGATCCTGGAGGCGCGCAAGTAACATCCTGGACTCAAAAGCCACTATTCCCTGAGGCATATAAGTAACCTCCTACTGGCGTGTCGGGTCCTGGGGCACCCTGCACGCCATACATAAACGCTTACATCCATCGATTGGCGACCCGCCATAAACCACCTACAGTTGGCCACCTCTCGACGTCACTGCTTGCTCTGCCGGAGCAGCGCAGTTCTTCAACCTTCAGGGATACAGGTTCAATCATGCACAACGCCCCTCCAACCCGGCTGGGCCTGCTCAGCGCTTGCCTGCTGATGTTCGGTGCCAGCCACTTTGCCAGCGCCGATGAACAAGACCCTCGGATCAAAGCCGTGGTGGATGCCAGCCTCAAGCCAGTGATGCAGGAGCAGGACATTCCCGGCATGGCCGTCGCGGTCACGGTGGAGGGCAAGGTGCATTATTTCAATTACGGAGTGGCGTCCCGGGAAAGAGGACAAGCCGTCGGCAATGACACCTTGTTCGAGCTCGGGTCCGTCAGCAAAACCTTCACCGCGACCCTGGGTGCCTACGCCCAGGCCACCGGCCGGATGACCCTGGGTGATCCGGCGAGCAAGCACTGGCCAGCATTGCGCGGCAGCACCTTCGACAGCGTCAGCCTGCTGCAGCTCGGCACCTACAGCGCGGGCGGCCTGCCCTTGCAGTTTCCGGCCGACGCCGACGACGCGCAGCGCATGCTCGGGTATTTCAAACAGTGGACGCCACGCTTCCCCGTCGGCAGCCACCGGCAGTATTCGAATCCAAGTATCGGGCTGTTCGGCTATCTCGCGGCCCGCAGCCTGGGCAAACCCTTCGATGACGTGATGGAGCAAGACCTGCTGCCAAGACTTGGCCTCAAGCACAGCTACCTCAAGGTCCCGCAAGACCAACTGAGCCATTACGCACAGGGCTATGACAAGTCCAATGCACCGGTCCGGGTTGGCCCCGGAGCCCTGGACTCCGAAGCCTATGGCATGAAGTCCAGCACCGCGGACCTGATTCGCTACGTCGAAGCGAACATCGACCCGGCACGGCTGGAGCCTGCGCTGCAAGCGGCAATTGCCACCACCCACACCGGCTACTACAACGCTGGCGAAATGACCCAGGGCCTGGGATGGGAGCTCTACCCCTACCCGGTCACGCTGGACCGACTGCAGGCGGGTAACTCGTTGGACATGGCCCTGCAAGCGCACGCAATCACCTGGCTCACGCCAGCGCAATCACCGCAGGCCAATGTGCTGATCAACAAGACCGGATCAACCAGTGGTTTCGGCGCCTATATCGCCTTCGTGCCCAGCCGGAAAATCGGCATTGTGATCCTGGCGAACCGGAACTACCCCAATGCACTCAGGGTAAAAGCCGCCCACGACATTCTCAGTGCACTGGAGTCGCGGAATTAGAACGCCAGCTTGTAGCCGATGAACACCAGCATGGTGGCCAGGCAAGGACGCAGTACGCCATCGGAGATTCGCCCGGACAAGTGGCTGCCGACGTAGATCCCCGGCAACGAGCCCATCAGCAGGAACCCCAACAGGTGCCAATCCATGTTGCCCATGCTCGCATGCCCCAGGCCCGCCACCAGGGTCAGCGGTACGGCGTGGGCAATCTCGGTGCCTACCAGGCGCTTGGTGGCCAGGAACGGGTAGAGGATGAACAGCGCCACCGTGCCCAGGGCCCCGGCACCGATGGACGTCAACGCCACCATCACACCGAGCAATGCCCCCGTGCCGACCGTCAGCAGGTTCAGGCTCCTGGCGCTCAGGTGGTAGTGATCGCCCGCGTGTTTATGGGCGAAGGCCAGCAGCCGGCCCTTGAAGAAGATGGCCAGCGCCGTCAACAGCAGCACAAAGCCCAGGGCCTGCTTGATGATCGCGTTGGTCGCTTGCGGATCGGTGTTCAAGTACTTGAGGAACAACAGGGTCAGCGCCACGGCAGGCACGCTGCCCGCCGTCAGCCAGCCGGTAATTTTCCAGTCGATATTGCGGTTCTTCTGATGAACCAGCACACCACCGGACTTGGTAATCGCCGCATAGAGCAGGTCGGTGCCGACAGCCGTGGCAGGGTTGATGCCGAACCACAGCAGAATCGGCGTCATCAGCGATCCGCCGCCAACTCCGGTCATCCCGACAATGAACCCGACAAGCAAGCCTGCAACTACAAATCCCACATTACCGAAGTCCATTGCCATACCTTACCGAACCAGCGTGACGACCTGAAAAAGCTGGCAGCAGCATAGCGATTTTTCTTATAACCACTTATACCAATATGATCTGACTTTATAACCGGTGACCCGCCCTGCTCCCTGCCTCGATCAATGCCACAAGGGTCGGCAACGACCCCGCCTGAAGTACCGGGTTGGGCCCTAGACCGCCCTGCCCCTGGCCTGTTGCTCCAGATGCACCTGCAATTGCGGGTCGATGCTCAGTGCCGCCGCCAACTCGTCAAGATACCTACGTTCGGCCTCCTGCTGGTCGTCGACCAGCATGACACTGGCCAGGTACATTTCCGCCGCGATGCCCGGGTCGGTCGCCGAGGTCGCGACATCGGCCGCATCCAGTGGACGGGCGACTTCCTCATCGAGCCATTGCTGGAGGTCCGGGTCATCGGTGTGACGACCGATCTCGGTGCTGATCATCTGCTGTTCCTGCGGGTCGATGCGACCGTCCGCCTTGGCCGCCGCAATCAATGCCCGCAGGACCGCATGACTGTGGTCTTCGACTTCGGGCCCACCCAGCAACTGGTCAACGGTCTGCGGTGCCTGTCGAGGTGCCGATGCCTGTTGCCGTTGCCAGCTCTGGTAGGCCTGGAACGCCAGCATGCCCAGCGACGCCAGCGCGGCATAGTGGGTCCCGCCCGGGCGGCCCTGGGTTGAACCGCCAGCACTTCCGCCCGCGCCCCCCAGCATCCCGCCCAGTCCACCGAGCAAGCCACCCAGCCCGCCCATCCCCGCCCCACCGGAACCAGCACCGCCGGCGGCGCCGCCCAGCAACCCGCCGAGCAGTCCGCCCAGATCGCCCAGGCCGCCTTGCCCTGCCGGGGCACCACCGCCCTGTTGGTTCATCGAGCCCTGGCCGGCCCGCAACAATTGTTCAAGCAGATCGCTGGTGTTCATCACGGTGTCCTCTTCGAAGGCAGTAACTCAGTCAGGCAACGATAGTCCTCGCGGCCGATTGCGCCATGACCGTCCGACCGACACCCCCCTCAAATCGCTGAGGTCCCAGGTCACAACCACCAGCGCAGCAGGAAAAAGAACGCCATGCTCAGCAACATGCTGATCAAGGTACTGCGGGTGTAGAGCACCAAGCCAATGGCCACCAGCGAACTGAGCAGGTATGGATTGTCCCACTGCAGGTTCAGTTGGTGGTCCGGCATGAACACGATCGGCCCGCAGATCGCCGTGAGCATCCCCGGCACCGCGAACCCGAGGAACTGCCGCGCATTGCTGCTCAGGCGCACCGGCAAGCGTGGTTCCAGGAACACGTAGCGGTTGAGAAACACCAGCAGCCCCATGCCGAAAATAACCGCCCAGACCATCATGTGCGTGCTCCATAAAGCTTGTTGCAGACAAACCCGGCAGTCATCCCCAGCAACCCGGCCAGCACCAGCGCCGACCCCACTTGCCAGTAGTTGAACAGCACCGAACAGAACAACGAGACCGCCACGCACACCACCGTCGGGATATTGCGCACCACCGGGGTGATCAAGGCGATAAAGGTGGCGGCGATGGAGAAGTCCAGCCCCAGGTGTTCCAGCCCCGGAATGCTGCTGCCCAGCACAATGCCGGCCAGGGTGAACAGGTTCCAGGCCACGTAAAACGTCAGCCCGACCCCTAGCGCATACCAGCGGTTGAACTGCTGCTGGTCGAATTGACTGGTCAGGGCGAAGAGTTCGTCGGTGAGCAAAAAGCCCAGCCCGACCCGCCAGCGGCCCGGCAGTGGCGACACCACGGGGCGCATGCTCATGCCGTACAGCAGGTGCTGGGAGGTCAGCAGCAAGGTGGTCAGCAGAATCGAGAAAGTCCCGGCCCCTCCCTTGAGCATGCCAATCGCCACCAACTGCGCGGCACCGGCAAAGACGATGCTCGACAGGCCCTGGCCCTGCAGTGGCGTGAGATTGGCCTCAATGGCCATGGAACCCGCCAGCAAGCCCCAGGGCGCGGTCGCCAGGGACAAGGGCATGACGGCAACGGCTCCGCGCAGAAAGGCACTGCGCGGCAATAACGTGTCAGACATAGCGCTCTACAACAAAGAAAGGGTTGGCAAATGTGTCAGCCAAACGACCGCGTGTCTTGAACAATCTTGCACGGTTGCACCTAGGGTCTGTTGACGTTTGGTGACGACCGCGACGGCGGCCCATTTGGCGCAGGGCAAGGCGCGAGGAACGCAGTCTGGTTGTTCCAGATAAGTTCCGAGCAACGCAGCCCTGCGCCAAATGGACCCCGTCCCTTCGGGTTGCGCGCCAACGTGCGCGAGGCTGCGTTGCGGGATTTGCCAAGGGAACAACCATTGGCGGCATCCCGCGCCTTGCCTCGCGCACGTTGGCATCGCAACGCGGTTCGTCACCAAACGTCAACAGACCCTGGGGCTCAAAGCGTATTGCTCATCGCGGTCACCAACACAGGGTCGTGACTATAGATATCCGGGGCATACAGCAATCGGCCATGGTCGTCGGCTTGCACGGTCCAGTAGCTGAGCAGGATCGGCATGGGCACCGACAACCTGAATTCGTGCGTGCGCCCGGTGGCCAGCAGCTCGGTGGTGCGCAGGCGTTCCGCCGGGTTCAACAGCAGGTCGCGTAGCTGCATGGCATGCTCGACCCGCACGCAACCTGAGCTGAAGGCCCGTGGCCCTTTCTGGAACAGCGCCTGGCTAGGGGTGTCGTGCAAGTACACGGAAAACGGATTGGGGAAGCGCACGGCCATCTGCCCCAGCGGATTTCTCGGCCCGGCGTCCTGGCGCAGGAGGATGTTACCCGGGTTGTCCCAGTCGACTTCCTCCGCTGCCAGCGGATTGCCGTCACGGTCGAGCACCCGCAGGTTCTGCCGGCTGAGAAATGCCTGGTCGCGACGAATTTCCGGCAGCTTGTCTTCACGCATGATGGTCGGCGGCACCGTCCAGGTCGGGTTCAGCGTCAGGCGTGTGACGTGGGACTTCAACAACGGGGTCTGGCGCTCGGCACGCCCGACCTGGGTACGGGTCTGCCAGACCGGGACACCGTCCTGGAACACGGTCAACTGGGCGGCGGCCACGTTGACCAGCAGGCTGTCGGGCTCCATGTCCTGGGCCAGCCAGCGAAAACGCTCGAGGTTGATGCGCAGCTGTTCACGTCGCACCTGCGAGCTGATGTTCAATTCGGTCAAGGTGCCCGGCCCGATAACGCCATCGGCTTGCAGCGAATGGCTGAGCTGGAAACTTTTTACCGCGCCGGCCAACTCAGCGGTGTAATCCGTGCCGACCAGCACCGGCATGTAGGGCAAGTAGCCCTCGCTGAACAGCCGCTGAGCCAGTCCAGGTATGCGTGCATCCTGCATGCCGGGACGCAATAGAGGCCCGCTGGCCACTACCGGCCAATGGGGCAGCAATTGCTGACGCTGCAGGGAGTAGACCTCGCGCAGGCTGCGGTATTGCTCAAGGCCCGGGCGGGCGGCGTCAAAGGCCGCCGCCATGTCCTGCAAGCCGGATCCGGCAATGGCCAGCAGTTCGGTATTGCGATCCAGCTGGGATGGCTGGGCACGCCACATCGGTTCGAAACGGCTTTGCTGCAAGCGCCCGTAACGCAGTTCCCGCAGGGCTTGCAGGTAACGCAGGCTGATGCCGATATCGGTACACAGCGGGCCACCCACCGCCTCTTCCTTGGGCAGGCTATAGCGGTGAGGGTCCAGGCCGTCATCGACCAACTGCGCCAACTGCGCCTGCAGAGCCGGCAAGCGCTCGTCGCCCGACCACACCGGGGCCTGGTCTTGCTGCTGGTAAAACGCCTGCACCAACGCCAGCGCCGAAGCATCCGGGCGCATTTTCAGGCCCGGGCAATCCACCGCTAACTGGGTCAGCGCCAATGGCAGCGGCGCGGCGTGATCAGCGAGCTCATTCTGGGCAGTCGCGACCAACGGCACAGCGAGCAGATAAAGGCTCAAGTAACATGCGTGCTTTTTGAACAACTGCTTTACTCCAATCCATGGCCGTCTGGTTTTGACGGTCGACCTCTGCGGCAGGTGCGGCGAGCGTCAGGCGAGTCCGTAAACGGACCTGCCCGGGGAGCGACAGGAAGTCGGGAGCCAACAGAAACAATGAGGACTCTCTACCCATGCTGACTTTTTTGCGCCGGATCTGTCTGGCAGTCACCACCCTTGGCGCCCTCTGCAGTCCGGCGCTCGCCGCCAGCACCACTCATCAGGCGTTGTATAACAGCCTCGCGCACGCGGCGCCGGAACTCAATCCCCAAGCGCTAAAAAGTGCCCTGAGCGCCATGCAGTGCGCGGTCAACAATGGCGCCCGGCGGGCCGAGCACCTGGCCGTGATCGATTACTCGCAGCCGTCCACGGCGCGACGCCTGTGGATCTTCGACCTGCGCAAGAAAGCCCTGGTGCTGCGCGACCTGGTGGCCCACGGGCAAATGTCCGGCGAAAACTTTGCCACCCAATTCTCCAACCGCGTGGGCAGCTACCAGTCCAGCCTGGGGCTGTTTCGCACTCAGGAAAGTTATCAGGGCGCCCACGGCTACTCCCTGCGCATGGATGGCCTGGAGCCCGGTTTCAATGACCTGGCCCGTGATCGGGCGATCGTGATTCATGCCGCGGACTACGTCAGCCCGTTGTGGAGCGAACGCCAGGGCCGCATCGGCCGCAGTCAGGGCTGCCCGGCGGTACGGCCACAGGTGGCACGCCAGGTGATCGACAAACTCAAGGACGGCCAGTTCATGTTTTCCTGGTATCCGGACCAGCGCTGGTTGAAGTCATCGCCCTATCTCAACTGCCAGCCGCGCCAGGTGGCCAGCATCCTTGCCAACAACAAAGGCTAGCCGGTCACCTGAAAGGCTCCGCACAGGCGATTTTCCAAAGGGAGACCATGACAGCCACTTTGCCGATTCGCTCACCCTGCCCACCCGGTGCCTGCGATTGCGGGCGTGACCAGTTGCTGGAATCAGCCGGCACTGATGCGCGCATCCTGCAACTGACCCGGCATGAGGAAAAGCGCCTGCTCGAACGTCTGGAAAACCTGCAGAGCCTGACCGATCTGCAGCGCCTGCAGCAGCGGATGCACGAGCAACTGGGCATTCGCGTGGAAATCACCCCCAGCTTCCATGAAGTGCGCAGCATGCGCGGCATCGGCATTCGGCTGCTGGAGCTGCCCGGGTTGTGTCGCAAGACTCGCCAGACCATCCCCGCCGCCATTCGGCGTGGCCTGGAAAACCACCCGGAAATTGCCTACGAACTGCTCAACGCACACGACCTGTTGCGCGATGCCTGAGCCGGTGCAACAAGCACCCCACTCTTTCGGGTGGTGCCCTTGGATTCAGCTGCCAGTTTTCACCTTGCTCCACACCCGGGTTCTCACCCGCTCCATCGAAATCGGCCAGCATGGCGATGACGTTGCGGCTCGGGGTATGGAGCGCCCGCCCCGGTAGCTCAGGCACCGCCATCTTCGTGGCGAGGGCGCTTGCTCCCGCTCAGGAAGCGAAGCGGCCCTTAAAGTGATGGACACTGTCTTTCTGACGGAACACGTGGCCTTGCTGGGGCCGCTGCGCAGCCCAGCGGGAGCAAGCTCCCTCGCCACGGTGATCGACCTCGGCACGATGATTCACAGCGTGCCGTGCATAGTGGCCAGCAGCACATTGACCTCGGGAAACCTGGAAATGAAATCCGCCGGCATGGCGGTGACCTTGCGGCTCGGGTAGTCGAAAAACACAAAGCCCGATTTCGCCAGGGCAATCAGCGTGCCGTCGGCCGGACGGGTGATGCGAAAGATGATGTCGCCGCCATACGTGTTCAGGTCCATCAGCCCCACCTCGAACAGCAACTGATCCCGGGCATGGGCTTCGGCGCGGTAGACCGTCGCCAGGTCCGTCACGATGATGTCGTCGATGTTCACCCCGTACTCAAACAACATCCGCGCACGCGCCTCGGAAATCATCGAGATCATCGAGTCGTTGGCCAGGTGATGGGCGGCGTTGACGTCCGTCACCCGGACAGTCAACGCGGTGGCATAGAAAAACGGGTTCTGCGGGAAATCCAGGTGCAGGCGGGCCATGCTGATTCTCATCAAGGGAAAAGAGTTGGCCACTGTTGTTCAGCCGTGGGCAAACAGCGTCAGCGCTATCAGACAATTTGCGATCATGGGGCAGCCGCAAGCGCTGATGGCCCACGCTCCAGGTCAGCGATATTTGCATTCATGACCGCACGCCTAGAAGATGGCGACAGCACGATCGCTTCGGCGCTGACTATCCTGATGTTATCGAGCCTGTCGGCCCGCTCTCATCGTTCTCAGGGAATTTAGAATGACAGCAAGACAAGTAATCAATGCTTCGGTGAGCCCCAAAGGCAGCCTGGAAACACTGTCCCAACGCGAAGTTCAACAATTGAGCGCCGCAGGTTCAGGCAGCATCTACTCTCTCTTTCGCCAATGCGCCCTGGCCATCCTCAATACCGGCGCCCATGTCGACAACGCCAAGACCATCCTGGAAGCCTATCGGGACTTCGAGATTCGCATTCATCAACAAGACCGTGGTGTACGCCTGGAGTTGCTCAACGCACCGGCGGACGCCTTCGTCGACGGCGAAATGATCGCCAGCACCCGCGAAATGCTGTTCAGCGCCCTGCGTGACATCGTGTACACCGAGAACGAACTGGACAGCCAGCGCATCGACCTCGACTCCTCGCAAGGCATCAGCGACTACGTATTCCACCTGCTGCGCAACGCCCGTACCCTGCGCCCCGGCGTGGAACCCAAGATTGTCGTGTGCTGGGGCGGTCACTCGATCAGCAGCGAGGAATACCAGTACACCAAAAAGGTCGGCCACGAACTCGGCCTGCGCAGCCTGGACGTCTGCACCGGTTGCGGGCCGGGGGTCATGAAGGGCCCGATGAAGGGCGCCACCATTTCCCACGCCAAGCAACGGATCATCAACGGCCGCTACCTGGGCCTGACGGAGCCCGGCATCATTGCCGCCGAGGCGCCGAACCCGATCGTCAACGAACTGGTGATCCTGCCCGACATCGAGAAGCGCCTGGAGGCCTTCGTGCGTGTCGGCCACGGCATCATCATTTTCCCGGGTGGCGCCGGCACGGCCGAGGAGTTCCTCTACCTGCTCGGGATCCTGATGCACCCGGACAACCGCGACCTGCCCTTCCCGGTCGTCCTGACCGGCCCGCGCAGCGCAGAACCCTACCTGCAGCAGTTGCACGCGTTCGTCGGTGCCACCCTGGGTGAAGAGGCCCAGAGTCACTACGAGATCATCATCGACGACCCGGCCGAGGTCGCCCGGCAGATGGTCCAGGGGCTCAAGGAGGTCAAGCAGTTCCGCCGCGAGCGTAACGATGCGTTCCATTTCAACTGGCTGCTGAAGATCGACGAAGGCTTCCAGCGCCCGTTCGACCCCACCCACGAAAACATGGCCGGCCTGCAACTGCGCCACGACCTGCCCGCCCATGAACTGGCGGCTAACCTGCGCCGTGCGTTTTCCGGGATCGTCGCCGGCAACGTCAAGGACAAGGGCATTCGCCTGATCGAAGAACATGGCCCTTACGAGATCAACGGCGACGCGGCCGTCATGCAGCCGCTGGACAAACTGCTGCAAGCCTTTGTGGCCCAACACCGCATGAAGCTGCCAGGTGGCGCCGCGTATGTCCCGTGCTATCGGGTCATCAGTTAAGCGCACCCTCGACTGACCGGCCCGGAACCCAGGTTCCGGGTCTGCACAGGCCCCAGCCCCCGCCTTACGATTGCTCCCACTGCGCCACCTGCCGGGCACTGATACTCACCCCGCCACAGACCACGATCACCACATCGTGGGCATCGGCAATGGCCGGGTGGTCCAGATAGGCCACGGCCAGCGAAACACCGCACGCCGGTTCCACCAATTGGCGCAAATCATCGGCATAACGCACGACCCCCATGATGGCGTCGGCATCCGGCAATACCACGCAGGTGTGCAGGAACCGACCGATGTGCTGCACCGGCCACTGCGCCACCTGCAATGCGCCCAGTGAGCTGGCAACACTGTTGATCCCGGCGAGCTTGACCGGATGCCCGGCCTTGAGCGCCGCCGCGAATGAGGCCGTGCCCTCGGTTTCGCAGGCGATGATCCGGCAATCCAGCCGGGCGTGGCGGATCAGTCCGGTGAGCACGCCAGCCAGCAAGCCACCACCACCGACCGACAGCACCACCGTGTCGACCTGAGGGCAGTCCTCAAGGATCTCATCGACCATCGTGCTGTGCCCTTCCCACAGTGTCGGGTGGTCGAACGCCGGCACGTATTCGGTATCGGCGTCCCTGGCCAGTTCCAGCGCCAACTGATTGGCCTCGTCCCAGACCTTGCCGTGCACCCTCACCTCGGCCCCGGTCCTGGCAATGCGCGCCCGGGTCGATTCAGGGGTGGTGTCCGGCACAATGATGATCGCCGCCAGGCCCAATGCCGCCGCTGCGACAGCGGTGGCATAGCCGGCATTGCCACCGGAGGGGCAGACCACTTTCTGCTTGCCCTGCAAGGTCGCCTCGGTACACAGCAGGCCCATGCCGCGCATTTTGAAAGAGCCGCCGGGTTGCAGGTTTTCCAGCTTGAGCCAGATGCGCCGGCTCGCGGTGCTCAGCCCCGGGTGCAGCACCAGGGGTGTTCTGATATGCAGCATTAGGGCCTCCCGACACGACCGGATGGACGGCAACCCGCTAGCGGTGCCGACTGAAAATGCGCTGTACACCTCAGTCTAGCCTCCGCCGCCCTCACCCACGCGAGCCTGCCGATTACCGCACGGCGGGAACTGCCAGGGCCGCAGTCCCCGGGTGCCTATACTCACATGCGTTGATCCTCGCGCCGGAGAGCCGTCATGCGCACCGTTCACATCATCGAAGCCGACCAGACCCCGGCGCCCGTCAAGGTCGTGGGCGAAAACATCACCATCCTCGCCGAGGGCGACCTGAGCAAACCCTTCGAAATGCATATCCAGGAAGGCGTACAGGGCGGCGGCCCGCCCCCGCATTTCCACCCCTGGGACGAAGCCTTCTACGTCATCGACGGCCAGGTCGAAATCACCGTGGATGGCTGTTCCACCACCATGACCCGCGGCGGTTATGTGCATATCCCGGCCGGCACGATCCACGCTTACAAAAACCTCAGCGCCCGCGCCAAGATCATCGGGGTGGTCTCCGATCCCAGGGGCGGCAAGCTGTTCACCGCCCTGGATCAACTCAAGGTGCCCGAGGACCTGCCGCAGATCCTGGCGATTGCCGAGCAGTTCGGCGTTACCTTTCTACCGTGGGCCGCACATGATTAGACAGGCGGCGACCGGCCCGTGCAGGAGCAACCGTCATTTCGCGCCGTAGACGTCGAAATCGAAGTACTTGTCGTTGATCCGCGCGTACGTGCCGTTGGCCAGAATCGTCGCCAGCGCCTTGTTCAGGTCCTCGCGCAACTCGAGGTCGTCCTTGCGCACACCGATTCCATCACCGACGCCAAAGAACTCGGGGTGATCCAGGGTGCCACCGGCAAAGGTGTAGTCCTTGCCCACCGGCTTGTTGAGAAACCCGTAGCTGGCCTGGATCGAGCCCTGCAGCGAAGCATCGAGCCGACCTACCACCAGGTCGGCATAGACCTGGTCCTGGTTCTGATAGGACAGGACCTCCACGCCCTGGGTGCCCCAGACGGCTTTGGCAAAGGCCTCCTGGGTCGAGCCCTGCTCCACGCCGACGCGCTTGCCCTTGAGCGACTCGACGCTGGGCTGCAGGTCCGCCCCACGTTTGATGACCAGGCGGGCCGGTGCGTTGGACACTTTGTCGGTAAAGGCAATCCGGGTCTGGCGCTTGGGGGTGACGGTCATCGACGACGCAATGGCGTCGAACTTGTGGGCCAGCAGTCCCGGAATCATCCCGTCCCAGCTGCTTTCAACCCAGACGCATTTGGCCTTCAGCTCTGCACACAGGGCGTGGGCGATGTCGACGCCAAAACCGGTCAGCGTGCCATCCTGGTTTTTGTATTCCAACGGTGGGTACGTCGGGTCAACCGCCAGCCTCAACACTTTGCCGGACCAGTCGGCCGCACCGGCCAGGCCGGATGCCGAGATCAACACCAGTGAAACCGCCGCAATCATCTTGTTCATGGTTATTTTCCTCCAGGGAGCTCGCCGAGCCGGGTTGCCAATACGTGGGTACAGGCGGGTTGCCTGAACCACTGCGCCTCAGCGCAGAAAACCTTCCACCAGCTTCACCCAATAACTCGCGCCTATCGGCAGGCAGGCATCGTTGAAGTCGTAACCGGGGTTATGCAGCAAACAGCCGCTGTCGCCCTGACCATTACCGATCACCAGGTAACTGCCGGGGCATTGTTGCAGAATGAACGCAAAGTCTTCACTGGCGGTAAAGGGCCGCAGGTCATCGATCAACTGCCCCGCTCCCAGCCAGTCTTCTGCGACCTGGCGGGCGAACGCGGTCTGCTCGGGATCGTTGATCAACACCGGATGACAATGCTGGTAGTCGATGTCGGCCCGCGCCCCGAAACTGGCAGCCTGCCCCTGCACCAGGTCGGTGATCCGCCGTTCAAGCAAGCCGCGCACCTCGGGGGTCAGCGCGCGCACGCTCAGGCTCATCTCGGCGGATTCGGGAATCACATTCGACGCGCTCCCGGCATGGATCGAACCCACGGTGATAATCGCCATCTCCTGCGGGCTGACGTTGCGCGAGACGATACTTTGCAAGGCGATCACGATCGATGCGCAGACCACCACCGGGTCGACCGCCTTGTGCGGTACCGCACCATGGCCGCCCGTGCCAATGACCTTGATCGTCACCGTATCGGCGCTGGCCATGAATGGGCCACTGTAGAAACCCAGTTGCCCCGCCGGATAGCCCGGCACGTTGTGCATGGCAAACACCGCATCGCAGGGGAAGCGCTCGAGCAGCCCGTCTTCGAGCATTGTTCTTGCGCCACCCAGGCCCTCTTCGGCCGGTTGGAAAATCAGCTGCACGGTGCCATTGAAGTCCCGGGTGTGGGCCAGGTGCCTGGCTGCTGCCAGCAGGGTGGCGGTATGGCCATCGTGGCCGCAGGCATGCATCACACCGTCGACCCGGCTGGCATAAGGCAAGCCGGTGGCTTCCTGAATCGGCAGTGCATCCATGTCGGCGCGCAGCCCGATGGAGCGCCCCGCGCCATTGCGCAATGTTGCAACCACGCCGGTCTTGCCCACGCCGGTGCTGACGTCATAGCCCCACCGGCTCAGGCACTGCGCCACCAGCGCACTGGTGGCGAACTCCTCGAACCCAAGCTCGGGATGGGCGTGTATGCGTTGACGCAGGCTGATCATTTCCTCTTGCTGTGCAGCGATTCCCGGCAAAACATGACCCGCGTCCACGGCACTACTCCTCGGTAGATTCAGTCGGCGGCCAGAGCCTGACCGACATTGCTGGCGTCGATCTTAGGCACTGGAATACCGGCTGGGGAGGCTCAGTTTGGTTATGATGACAACCCAGGGTTGTCATCAGGGTGAGCGCATGAAGCTGCATCAATTACAAGCGCTGGTCGCCAGTGCCGAAACCGGCAGCATCCGCGCCGCCGCCCGCTCGCTGGAGGTGTCCCAGGCAGCCGTCACCAAGGCCTTGCGTGAACTGGAAAGCACTCAGCAACTGCCACTGTTCGTCAGAACCCCCAGCGGCCTGAGTTTCACCGATTACGGCAAGGTGCTGCTGACCCACGCCCGGCTGGTGCTCAAGCAACTGGAGCATGCGCAAACCGAACTCGATCATCTGCGCGGCAAGGCCCGGGGCCGGCTCTGCGTCGGGGTCACGCCCTGGGTCGCGCTGACCTTCCTGCCGGAAGTGGTATTGGCCTTTCGCGCACGCATGCCGGACATTCAGCTGGAACTGTTCGAAAGCCTGATGGCGGTGGCCCAGCCGTTGCTGCGTGACGGCAGCATGGATTTCGCCATTGGCCAATTGCACCCGACCCAGGCGACCACGGAATTTGCCTGCGAAACCCTGCTGGACTACCAGACCTCGGTGCTGGTGCGCCAGGGCCACCCGCGACAAGGGGCACGGTCATTGCACGAACTGCTGGATCTGGACTGGACCCTGAACTATGCACCCGACGGCCACGACGCCTTGATGCAGGAATTGTTCTGGAAGCACAACGCGCAGATCGACGAGAAACGCATCGTCCGCGCCCATTCACTGGCGATTTTGCAAATGATGGTGGAGCGGGCGGACATGTGTACCTGGGGGCCGTCGCTGCTGAGCACCGCCCCGCCCTTCCTCGGACGCCTGGTGTCGCTGGAGCTGGAGGAGCAATTCGAGCCGCGTCAACTGAGCATCGTCACTCGTCGCAATGGCGCACTCAGCCAGCCGGCGCTGTGCTTCACCGATTGCCTGTTGCAGGTCATTCGACGCCATGCCCGCTCCGCGAAACAGGCAGACCGGGCGCTTTTCCAGACGCTGCGTGTGTTGGTCTGAAACGCGGGCGCCCAGCCGCCGGTCACCCCTCCAGCGGCCATTGGGCCAATGCCCGATAACGGCCTTTATGGGATTCGAACAGCACGAAGTGCCTGGCGCTGAGCTGAAAATCCGGGGCCGTCGCCGACTCAGGAACCGACGCACGGTAATCACGCATCAAGGTCAGGTGCGGGCGAAACTCCCGTGGCGCGTCCTCCAGCCCGAGCGGCAGCATCGCTTGCTGCAAGGCATACACCAGCTCAAGCAATGGCCGCGACGCCTGCTCCGGAGCGAGGAGCAGGATACCGGCCCGGCGCCAGACATCCAGGCGGTCGAGGGCCACCCTCAGCGGCTCGCCTGGTGGTCGAACCGCCGCGGCCGCGCTGCAGATCGCCGGAATCTGCCGGACCGGCACAGCCCCCAGAAACATCAGGGTCAGGTGAAAGTTCTCGGCCGGTACCGGCCGCCCAAGAGATTGCCTCAGGGCACTGCGCCATTGGGCGATCGCCCGGCGCTGCGCTAGCGCACAAGGCAAGGCGAAAAACAAACGCTTGAAGGGTTCGCGTTGTTCATCAGGTCCGTTGTTCATGTCCACGACCTCGAGGCTTCCACGCTGGTTACTGCTCGGGGACAACCACGCGAAAGCGGATGTTGATCTCGTTGGAGACCACCCCGAAATCCGCCCACTCACCCTCGCCAATATCAAAGTCGGCGCGCTTGAGGATGAAGTTGCCATCAAAAATGCCAATGGCGCTCTCCGGCTTCAAGGTGATCTGAGCGCCCACCCCTCGGGTCAAGCCCTTGAGCGTCAGTAACCCTTCGACCTGGTAACGGTTATTGCCCAGCGCCGTCACCCGGTTCGAGACAAACCGGGCCTGCGGGTAGACGGCCGTGTTGAACCAGCCCGTTTTTTTCAGTTCGCTGTTGGCGTCACGGTTGCCGACATCGATGCTGTCCAGATCAATGGTCAGCGCTGCACGAGCCGCCGCCGGGTTCGCCGAGTCGAAGTCGATGGTCGCCTCGAACCTGCTGAAGGTGCCGTACACTCGCGACCCCATCTGGTGGTAGGTGAAGGTGATCTGGCTGGCGGTCGCATTCACCTGCTGGTACCGGGCCGCGTCGGCACCGATCGGCACCGCGAAGGCCAGCATGACCAACCAGGCACTTGCGCGCACAACTCGATCGCTCATGGGTGGCTCCAAAGGGTGAGCGGGCTCATGGGTGAGGTTTTTGTCGTCGGGGCAGCATGCGCTCAAGCACCTCATCACGGTCAACGAAATGATGCTTGAGCGCAGCACCGGTATGGATGAGCACCAGCGCCAGCAACAGGTAATTCAGTGCCTGGTGCAACACTATGAGGCGCTCCCCCAGCCCGACGTCCCTGGCCAGCAAGTCGGGTAACGGCAGGACGCCGAACCAGGAGGTCTGGAAGCCCAGGGCTGAACTCATCAACCAGCCGCTCAGTGGAATGACGAGCATCAACCCGTACATCAACCCATGATTGACATGGGACATCCACCGCCACACCGGGGCCACCGTGGCGGGCAACGGTGGCGCGGGATGGCTCAAGCGCCAGCCCAGCCTGATCAGCACCAGCAGGAACAGGGTTACCCCGGCCCATTTGTGCCACGCGTACAGCTTCAGCTTGGTGGGTGACAGGGCAAGGTCGGGCATGTAGAGGCCCAGCGCAAAGGTACCGATCAGCCCCAGCGCCACCAGCCAATGCAGATAAATCGCCGTGCGGGTATATCGATCATTCATGAGCGCTCCGTGACGACCGACGCGGTGCCCGATGCAACGACACTGCCTGAGGAGGTTCGCTACATTGTTGATCCGTACCGGTGCCTGTGCAAATCCAATAAGCAGGCCTTGCCCCTAATGCCGATCAGTTAAGCCAAAGACCAGCCGAACATAGAACCCGTGGCGAGGGAGCTTGCTCCCGCTGGGGCGCAAAGCGGCCCTGTTTTGGGGCTGCTACGCAGCCCAGCGGGAGCAAGCTCCCTCGCCACAGGTTTCGTGTTCGGCTTTATTTCTCTTAACTGACCGGCATTAGGCCTTGCCCCCGGTATTGTGGTTAAAATGCCGCCCTCTCACATTGCTGGCCCCTGCTCGATGAACCCTGACGCCCTCGCCACCCTGCACAACCACTTGTTGACGGCCCTGGCAGCGATACCCAATGAAACCCGTCGCCTGTTTCACGGCCGGGGTCGCTGCTGGCCAGGACTGGAGCAACTGACCGTCGACTGGATGCAAGGCATCGTGCTGGTCGCGTTGTTCAAGGAGCCCGAGCCGCAACAGCTGGAGGCGCTCAAAGCGCTGCTGCTGCAGATCAGCCAGTCGCCCGAATGGCAACAGTCCGGCGCCCACTCCTTGCTGCTGCAACACCGCTACCTGCCGCAAAGCACCACCGAATGGCTGCTGGGACAGGAAGTCGAGGAATGGACGCTCACCGAAGGCGGCCTGCGCTACCGGATTGACCTGGGCAAAAAGCAGAACAACGGACTGTTCCTGGACATGCGTTACGGGCGCAATTGGGTCAAGGCCAATGCCCAGGGCAAACGGGTCCTGAACCTGTTCGCCTACACCTGCGGCTTTTCCGTGGCGGCCATCGAAGGCGGCGCCGAGCATGTGGTCAACCTGGACATGTCCCGCGCTGCCCTGAGCCGGGGCCGTGACAACCATCGGCTCAACGGGCATGACCTGGGCAAAGTGAGCTTTCTCGGTCACGACCTGTTCAAGTCCTGGGGCAAGGTCATCAACAACGGGCCTTACGACCTGGTGATCATCGACCCGCCGTCCTTTCAGAAAGGCAGCTTCCTGCTGACCAAGGACTACCAGCGCGTACTGCGCCGCCTGCCGGAACTGCTCAGTCCCCGGGGCACGGTACTGGCCTGCATGAACGACCCGGCCTTCGGTCCGGACTTCCTGATCGACGGCGTCACCCGCGAGGCCCCCGCCCTGCACTTTGCACAACGCCTGGAAAACCCGCCGGAGTTTCCCGATACCGACGTGCAAAGCGGCTTGAAGGCCCTGGTGTTCACCCTGGCAGAGTAAGCACGCAAAGCACCGCCGTCGAAACACTGAAAAGCCCGTCCCGGCTGACGATGGGCCGATCAGCATGCCCAACGGAAGGCCACCGTCTATCGGCCCATGGGAATGGCTGCTGGATAGTGCTTACATTGAGTAGATGCTGTTCACTCGACTGCAGCCCCCGCACCTGCAGGCAGAGCCCTTGCACTTGTCCAGCGGCACGGCGTCGGCGCGGGGCATGAATACCCGGCCGGGCACTGGTTGGAGACAGGACATGAAAATCGTCGTTATCGGCGGTACGGGCCTGATCGGCAAAGCGCTCTGCAACAAACTGCAGGAGATGGGCCATGAAGCCCTGGCCGCATCGCCAAGTCGCGGCGTCAACACCCTCACCGGAGAAGGACTGCAAACCGCCTTGCACGGCGCCGAGGTGGTGGTCGACGTATCGAACTCACCGTCATTCGAGGACGTCGCCGTCCTGGCCTTCTTTGAAACCTCCGGACGCAACCTGCTCAAGGCCGAGGCCGCCGCCGGCATCCAGCACCATGTAGCGCTGTCGGTGGTGGGTACCGAGCGGATGCTGGACAGTGGTTATTTCCGGGCCAAGATGGCTCAGGAACAACTGATCAAGGACTCGGGTATCCCCTACACCCTGTTGCGGGCCACGCAGTTTTTCGAGTTCATCGAGAGCATTGCGCAATCCGGGTGCGAAGGCAGTTGCATCCGGTTGACCACTGCCGACCTGCAACCGGTCGCCTCGAGTGACGTCGCGACGGCACTGGCGAAAATCGCCGTGCAGGCACCCGCCAACCAGACCCTGGAGGTAGCCGGTCCCGATCGCTGGCCGCTGGTGGAGTTTGCCCGTGTATGGCTGCACCACAATCACGATCCGCGCCAGGTCGTCGCCGACGATAAGGCCCATTACTTCGGTGCGCAGATCGATGACTTGTCCCTGACACCCGGGAACCAACCGATCATCGGACCGACCCGCTTCGAAACCTGGCTGAAAAGCCAGGCCTGACGGCTCAGGCTCCTGTTGAGGGCGGCCCGATGCCGGTGCTGGCGGTGACGACGCAGTCGGGTTGATTCAGCGCCTCGCCCGCCAGCACCCATTGCAGGAACGCTTCGCACGATAGCGGCGCAGAGAACAGATTGCCCTGCCCGACCTCATACCCCTGGGCCTGGAGAATGTCACGCTGGACGACATGCTCGATACCTTCGGCCACCACCAGCAGGCACAGCCCCTTGCCAATGCCGATGACCGATTCGCTCAAGGCACGACAGGAACCATCGCGCTCCAGATCGTCGACAAAACTCTTGTCCAGTTTCAGCTCACTGATCGGCAGATGGCGCAGGTACCCCAGGCTGGAGTAACCCGTGCCAAAGTCATCGATGGCCAGGCGCACACCCAGTGCATGCAGGTCCCGCAGGGTTTGTTCCGGCCCCGGGCTGCTGGACAGCAGCACGCCCTCTGTCACTTCCACGCACAAATCGGCAGGCTGCAACGCCCATCGCTGCAATTGCTGGGCGATCTGCCCCGCCAGGTTCAGATTCTGGAAATTGAGCGGGGACAGATTGATCGACAGGGAAGGCACCGTCACGCCTTGTCGACGCCACTGCGCCAGGTGCTCACAAGCCACCCTCAGGACCCATTGGCTCAGGTCGTTGATCAACCCGCACTCCTCCGCCAGGGGGATGAACCGATCGGGCGAGATACTGCCCAGGGTCGGATGGTTCCAGCGCGCCAGTGCCTCGACGCCCACCAGGCGCCCAGTCTTCAATGCCACTTGTGGCTGATACACCAGCACCAGCCCATCGTTGGCCAGGGCATCACGCAGCGCGGTCTCCAGCATCAAGCGCCCCAGGGCAATCTGGTTCATTTCCTCGAGAAAGAAGCGCAAGCTGCCAGGTTCCGTGCGCTTGGCCTGGTACATCGCGATATCGGCACACTGCAGCAGGCTCTCCATATCCTGCCCGTCACCGGGGAACATGCTGATGCCGATACTGGCCGACAGCACCACGGAGGTGCCGGCAATACTGGCCGGTAAACCCAGGATTATTTTCAGTCGTTCAAGAAAGCCGGTGACCCGCGTGGCATTGATCCTGGGCAGCACCAGCACGAACTCATCGCCGGACAAGCGCCCGGCGATGTCCGACTTCCGAAGCACGCTGCGCAAGCGTTGCGCCATGACTTGCAGCAACTCGTCGCCGGCGGCATGCCCCAGGGCATCGTTGACCTGCTTGAAGCGATCCAGATCGATAAACAGCACCGCAAGCTCGGCCTGTTCCTGCTCCACCTCGACCAGGCAGCGTTGCGCTTGAGCCAGCAGGAAGTCGCGATTGGGCAGGCCGGTCAAGGCATCGTAGAAGGCCATCCGGCGAATGGATTGCCGGGCCTCTTCACGCTCCAGCGCCAGCATGCACAGGTGCGTCCCGGCCGTGACCAGGTGCGCATGCAGCGGATCCGGTGCGCGGCATTCCCTGAAGTACAGCGCAAAGGTCGCCGCCACCCGTCCGGCGCCATTGCGCACGGGAATCGACCAGCACGCGCGCAACCCTGCCTGTTCGGCCAGCGGCCGGTATTGCACCCACAGCGGGTCATGATTGATGTCGGTGACCAGCACCGGCTCGCCGCGATAGGCCGCCGTACCGCACGACCCGGCCACGGGGCCTATGGACAAGCCTTCGATTGCCCTGGAGTAATCCGTCGGCAAGCCAGGACCGGCCAGCGGGTGCAGGATCCCGTCCGGGTCCACGCTCAGGATCGAGACGATGACTTCAGGCGCAATGCGCTCAATCTCCTGGCACAGCAGGGTCAACACGTCTTCGAGCGGTTCCTCTTTCAACAACGCCCCGATGACTTTTTCCTGTAGTACCTCGTGCAACTTTGAGCGGGTAATGTCGGTCAGTACGATCACGATGTTGTCGACCTTGCCTTGGGCATCGAACACCGGGGTGGACGAAACATGCACCCACAACCGTTGGCCGTTGCGCTTGCGGATCAGCGCACTGGCTTCGCTGGACTGCCCCAGCAGCACCCCTTCCAGCGCCGTATGCGCAGAGGCGTCAGCCAGACCGTCGGCAACAAAGAACATCATGGGCGAATGCCCGATCACCTCCTCGCGTCCATATCCCAGCAATTGCACGAGCCCGTCATTGACATAGATCAGGCGCGTATCGGCGTCGACGATGCAGGTGGCCGAACTGGTGACATTGACCGACATCGACAGCAAGCGGTGCTCGATATCTTTCAACCGTGCCTGGGTAATGTCCTTGAGGAAAGCGGCATACAGGATCCGGTCCGGCAAGGTGATCTTCGAGATGGACATGGCGCCCCAGCGCTCTTCACCATCCTGGCGCGCGATGCGCACATCGCGGCTGACCCCGACGATCTTGTTGACCCCGGTCTCGCGGTTCGCGCTGACATAACCATCGTGGTGGGCGCGTATGGCCTCGGGCACCAGCGAACTGACATTGCTGCCCAGCACGTCCAGGCGAGGACAGCCCCAAAAGCGCTCGGCCGCGGCATTGAAAAACACTACGTTGTTCAGGTCATCAATGACCACCACCGCATCCACTGCCTGTTCCAGGGTCTGCACGAAAAAGTCTTGCGCATCCCGGGCACTTGCCAGCCTGACTCTGGTGTCCATTGCTGTCACTTGTTCAAGCCACCACTGACCCGCATCCCTGACTGCAGGTGGGGCGCCATAGGAACCCTCGGAACTGGAAGGAGTCCTTGATCGCAGTAACGCTAAATACGGTTTTCTGATAGTGAACAGTGGGGTTTATTCACTTTTGTACGACAACGACGGCACCGTTCTGCCGGTGCAAAATCACAGGATAGTCGCGAAATGATGGCCCTATCGGAAATAGTCAGGCAGCTCGTCAGCCCGAGGAAATACCTGCGCTGCATACGACTAGCGGTACTTGAGCCCGCCGCCCCATCTTTCTACGATAACTTTACGCAATGGCTTGAGTGCTCCAGCCGTTGCGTGAGTGGCGAGTGTTCTGAACCCCAATCAAGCTCGCCACTGGTTCCACGTGCATCTTGAGCCTCTGGGCTCTACTTCCTCCCCATCAAAGAGCTTTGAGGCTCTTTTTTTGACCGGAAAAAGTGCCACAGGCACTCAAGCCCGGTACTTGCCCACCATGCTGTCCGCTACGGGGTCGCACGGGCATTGCCTGGGCACCTGAAACAAACCGGTCGCCCCTTCCGCCCCACCTGTTCTGCCAGATACAGCCAGATGCGCAGTAGGACATTTCCTGATTTTTTACAGCCTATTGAGGCTAGAAATCAGACCTGCTTAAAGTGGTGGTCTGCGGCAACATCGATCACACCTTCCCCTCGAAAACGTTGACGAGCGCTGGCTGACCGACGAACGCCGGCCACTCGACAAGGAGTCCCCATGCCCCGTCAAAGCGACCTGCGCTTCACCTTCGAGCCCCTGCAAGGCGATGCCTTCGAGGTGGTCGAGTTCGAGCTGGAAGAGGGCCTGTCCCGACCCTTCAAGCTGACCCTGGACCTGGCCAGCCACGACCCGGCCATCGACTTCAACCGCGTGCTCGACCTGCCGGCCCTGTTCA
>NZ_FYDL01000030.1:15411-21016 GCF_900187505.1 Pseudomonas sp. Irchel s3h17 | reverse complement strand
AAAAAGGAAGGAAAGTATTAATATCACGCATAAGAACGCCGGTTTGTTAGATGTGTTTGCTCGCACGAACATCATCAATCAAATCGGCGTTCTTGTTTCTGTGTTTCCCGGGATTCCGTGAAGAACCAAAAATTTACTCGTTCCGCGTTCATTCAAAACTTGGCGAACCTCGAACCCTGCACCGTACTGACGGAAGCCTGCGGCGGAGCCCACTTCATGGCCTCAGGAAGTCGAAAAACTGGGACATACGCCCAAATTCATTGCGCCTCATCTCGTGCGTCCTTACGTGAAAAGCAACAAAAATGACTTTGCTGATGCCGAGGCTATTTGCGAGGCGGCGACTCGCCCAACAATGCGTTTTGTGCCTCCAAAAAATCAGGCTCAGCAGGCGCTGGCCCTGCTCAACTCGACACGCGATTCGTTCATTAAATATCGCACCGCTCGCCGGTAGCTACGGAGAAATTGGCGGGGTGAAAACCGTAACTGGTGTCCAGAATTACTTGACAAGTTCACTCCTGCGCCCCGTCAATGCTTGTTTCCACGCACATTGGGGGGGGAGCTTGCTCGGGTCGCTCAAAACGGTCCCAATCGCCGTTTTCAAACCTCGGCCTTAACAAATTGTGCAGTCGCCTCGCAGACCCCGTCGTTCGTGGCGTGCAGGCTGTTTTGCGAATCTTTAAATCTAACGCCTGTCTACCTGAGCCGTGACCGAATTGAGCCCGTGTCTAACGGATTTCAATAAAATCCGCTCAGCCAGGTCACCTCGTTGAGTGCAGGTGGTGCTGTTGCACAGGTGAACCGCTGTGTTTCAACTGCTTGTTGCTTGATCCAATTGGTCACTCCTATTGCAGGATTGCGCGATGGCCAGGCTTGAAACCATTGGCCCTGGCTAGCCAAACCACGGACAGGCCGAGCAGCGCCAATATCAGCAGGGTAGGGGGGAAAGCGCTCGGTCCCACATGCTCCAGTAACAAGCCCCCCGCGATGCCACCTCCGGCCACTGCCAGGTTGAAGATGGTGACCAGCATCGACTGCGCGACATCGGCGCCATCACCGGCGGTATCGGCAATGGCCGTCTGTAACAGCGTGGGAGCGCCACCGAATGTAAGCCCCCAGATCGCGATGCTGAGAAGCACAATGTTGGGAGAGCTGCTTGCCATTCCCAAGAGCAACGCCGCCATCGCGAAGACCGCCAGACTAAAAAGCGTCAGCACACGCAACCCACGATCCACCCACATTCCTGTGACCCCGATGCCGACGATAGAGGTAACACCGAAGAGCATAAGTACGAGGTCTATCCGCTGGCCAAGCCCCACGGAGACCAGGAATGGCGCGATGTAGGTATAAAGGATGTTGTGCGCGAGGATCCAAACGAAGATCACAATCAGTATCGAGCGCAGACCTGGGGTCAGAAGAATATTTCGGATCGATTGGCGCTGACGCTCACTTTGTCCCGGGTAGTCAGGCACGCCAAACCGGACCCACGCGAACAGTAGCAACGCGAGGGCTGACATGATCCAGAACACGCCACGCCAATCAAACAGAGTACCCAGCCAAGTGCCAAGGGGCACGCCGAGACACAAGGCCACGGGTTGACCGATACCGACCACCGCAAGGGCCCGTCCCTGAAGATCATGAGGCACCATGCGTCGTGCATAACCGGCCAACAGTCCCCATATCACGCCCGCCGCCATTCCGGCGATGAACCGAGCGACCAAGGTCAGCACATAGTGGGAGGACAATGCCGTCACGGTGTTGAACACCAGCAACCCGCCAATCGCCAGCAGAAACAACGGCCTCCTACGCCATTTTCGCGTGGCCGCAACGACCGGAATCGCCGCCAGAACCGAGCCCAAGGCATAGAGCGTCACCAACTGACCCGCCATGGCCTGGGAGACGCCAAGGTCCTGCCCGATCAGAGGCAGCAGGCCGGCGGGCATGGTTTCCGTCATGATGGTGATGAAGCCAGCCATCGTAAATGCTAACAGTCGCCACACGGGCAGTCTTTGCACCGAAGACGTCTCATCGAGACCCGGTGCTATCAATCCATTGTCGCCATGCGTACTCATTGTTGTATCCCTGATAAAGAGTTTATTTCCTGTTCCTGATCGACTGCCTGAGATTAATTCAGGCCGCAACGATGGTGCTTTTTTGATCGTTCAAGGCCTCTTGAGAAATGAACTAAAGTGCTTTGAATTTTTCTGGAACGATCATTCCAGTAATGGTCAAAAAAAACCTGACCTCTGTCAGGCTTTCACTTGATGCCTTACAACGCCCCGTCCTGCATTACAACGCGTCTATTGCGATATCGACCACATCCAGCAAGCGTTGCCGGCGGTCCTGGTGAGCACTGCCTTTACTCAATACCCGCAGGCCCTGAATCGTGTTCACGATAAAGCGTGCGAGTGCGCGAGGTTTCTTGTGCATGAGAATTTCTCCCTCTGCCTGACCACGGATGAGTGCACGCTCCAGAGCTTTCTCCAGACGCAGGAAGTTGAGAGAGACCAACTCGGCAATGGATTCGTCCTGGCCAGCCAGTTCCAGTGTGGCATTGGCCGCCAGGCATCCGCGTTTCCCGGTATCGCTGAGTTCGTCATCCACGATACTCATCAGTAGTTGCTGGATCAGGCCTTTGACCGAGCCCGATTCCTGAAGCAGCGCTACGTTCGTGGCAGTCAGATCGTGATAACGGCGCAACGCATGCTCGTACAATCCATGCTTGTTCTCAAAGGCGTTATACAGACTGCTTCGAGACAATCCCGTACCGTCGACCAGATCCTGTATCGAGGTGGCGCAATATCCAAGTTGCCAAAAAACCTGCATGGCAGCGTCGACAATTTCGTCATGCTCAAATTCTTTGGTGCGCATAGGGTGGGTCTTTTTGGAATGATCGTTCCAGAAAAATACGGGCTTCCTACTCGCTCGTCAAGGATGGCTTGATCCCGCAACTTACTCTGCATCATTGGAGGGCGCCGAGAGTACAAATCGGCAGTACCCCGAAATCACCTTCGAAGCGTCGACTGCAAATGTACCGGAACCTCATTTCTACACAGGCTCGATCGATCGCTGTTGGTCATGAGGGCAGTTCCGGGTCGCGTGCAAGCGGTCGTCACCATGGTGTGGCCGGTCAAGTCGGATGCAAGCAGTGGGTAGTCAGTGCAATAACACAATGGTGCTGACGGCAAACCGCGATACACCAACCTGGGGCACGCCCCTCTGACATAACCTGGTTGGCTGGTTGTGATGAACAAGGCTGAGCACCCCATAGAAACAAGGGCTTGCGCCTATCGACCAAACAACAACCAACCGCCGAAAAAGGGGTGGTACATACACCAGACGCGGAGCCCGAATTACCTCCTAGGCCCACTCCTTCGGGAGGACCCATTGATTATTTCTGAATGTCTGGCATGTCGTGTGAGGGCGGATGGCTTTCGAGGCTGTCTTTGCTGTTGTGCACATCTACAGCGAAAAATAGTAGCTCACGAGGGGCCACAAACGACCCAAGGCGGCCATCTGTGGTTGGTCGCCTTTTCAAAGTCCCAAGCCGACTGTAGTGGTCAACTAACCCCATACCCGACGTTAAGTTTTTTCTCGGCCTTGAACCCCGGCGCCATGTCCTCATTCACAAGCGGACTATGCAGCGCCGCGTCTTCGCGTCATCCCGCTCCCCCCTCCCAAGTAGTCTGAAACTCCCACCCCGCCTGGGAGTATCGGCCGATGTGCAACCCGTGGCGCTTATCCATAGTTGTGGCATGTACCAGAAATAGGTCCACGGTTCGGCCGCGGTCACGGGAATTGCTCGGGAGAAAGTCATGGCTATTCGCAAAAGCAACTCATCGCTAACGAGCGATGACAGTACGTCTACCTTCGTGAGCGATTCGGCTCCCTTATACACTCCGACCGTCACCACCACGGCCAGCACTCCGGTCGTCCTGGTGACAGGTGTGAACGTTACATTGGACGAAACAGCCGGGCTGCAGAACGGCACCGCCACGGCAAGCCCTGCGGGAGATGCTGACGACAATGACATTCTGGTGGCGTCCCTGCCTTCGATCTTCTCTACCCGGTTGACCGCGCTTGGGGCCGGTGCCGTAACGGCAGCTGCCTTGAGTGGCTATACGGGGGCGGTGGGCGATACGGGCAGCAATGCGTTCAGCATCAACGCTGCGCCCGGAGCAAACATTACCGATATCAGCTTCGTCGATAGCCTTGGCGCACCGCTCAATGGCCTGGACAGCGGACTGGTTACCCTCGATGGCACTCCAATCCTTCTCTATACGGATTCGAACAACAACATCGTTGTAGGTAAAGCCGGCGGCGCGATCGTGTTCGCGGCCTATATTGAAGAGACCGGATCGCCGGTCACGGGCGGCAAGGTCTGGGTCGTGCAGTTCGAACCGCTCCAGCATCCGGACGCTAGCAACCCCGACGATGCTGTCGATCTGTCGGGTATTGTTTTCATCGGCGCCAGTCAGGACTTGGTATTCAGTGTGGCCAATGCGCCTTCCGGTCAGAACCTGTTCCTGATGTTCACGACGGCGAACCCGACCGTTGTCGACGACGGTGGTGTCTTGCGGATCACGGACCCCACCATTATCGCTACCGGCAAGAACCCCGCCGACCAGTCAAGCGGCGCCAATATAAACACTGGCGACACGATCAATACCAGCCAGGCGGGAGGGCCGACCACCTTCGGCACCAACAATCAGATGATTGTGGAACAAGAGGGCATCCGCTTTTCGTTCGTCACGGGCGCCAGGCAGGATGTGACCATTCCCAACCTTAGCCAGACCGAAGCAGATGTTGAATCCAACATCGACTTTACCAGCGTCTTAAATACCAGGTCGGCCAACTTCGACGTCGTGCAGTTGCAAAGCGGCAAGAGTGCTGTCGTAAAAATCAGCGCATTCAGCACCACTGCCGAACCCGGCGTGAATTTCATCAACGGCTATGCGAACGATACGCCGGTTGACATCACCAATGTTCGCGTCATCAACATCAGCACCGGGTTGGTGATCGAGAATTCGGACGGATCGGTGAATGATCCGGCCATTGGCATCAGCTTTTCTGGCGGGGTTGCAACCATCACCGGCGTTAAAGCCGGCTACCAGATTGAATACACCACAACCGCGGATCATAACCGCGTGCTCGTCGAGAATGGGGCGGCCCTCGACGCCAAGGGTAATAACCACGCCGATTTCGATATTGGTGGCTTCACGCTGATCCAACCCTCTACCGCGACCGCCGAAATCGGCTCCAGGATTGTCTTCGAGGACGATGGGCCGAGCATTAGCACCACCGGTGAGGAGCCAACGCTGACGGTGGATGAAACGGTACTGACCACCAACGATACCCAGAGCTTTGCCGCCAACTTCAACTCGGCGTTTGGCGCCGATGGGGCCGGTACCCTGACCTATGCGCTGGGCGTGGTGGTGGGGGCCTCCGGGCTGACCGACACGGCCACCGGCGAGGCAGTGAACCTGTCGCTCAACGGCGCGGTGGTGGAGGGCAAGACGGCCACCACCGGCCTGCTGGTGTTCACCGTCAGCGTCGCCGCTAACGGTGACGTCACACTCGACCAGATTCGGGCAGTGGTGCATCCCGA
>NZ_FYDL01000030.1:0-15315 GCF_900187505.1 Pseudomonas sp. Irchel s3h17 | reverse complement strand
GTGAACCTGTCGCTCAACGGCGCGGTGGTGGAGGGCAAGACGGCCACCACCGGCCTGCTGGTGTTCACCGTCAGCGTCGCCGCTAACGGTGACGTCACACTCGACCAGATTCGGGCAGTGGTGCATCCCGACACCACCAATCCCGATGATTCGAAGACGCTGACCTCGGACAACCTGGTGACGCTGACCGCGACCACGACCGACAAGGATGGCGACAGTGCCCACGCGACCCTCAACATCGGGCAGAACCTGGTGTTCGAGGACGACGGACCGAACATCAGCACCACTGGCGTAGAGCCGACGCTGACGGTGGACGAGACGGTACTGACCACCAACGATACCAAGAGCTTTGCCGCCAACTTCACCTCGGCGTTTGGCGCCGATGGGGCTGGCACCCTGACCTATGCGCTGGGCGTGGTGGTGGGGGCCTCCGGGCTGACCGACACGGCCACCGGTGAGGCGGTCAACCTGTCGCTCAACGGCGCGGTGGTGGAGGGCAAGACGGCCACCACCGGCCTGCTGGTGTTCACCGTCAGCGTCGCCGCTAACGGTGACGTCACACTCGACCAGATTCGGGCAGTGGTGCATCCCGACACCACCAATCCCGATGATTCGAAGACGCTGACCTCGGACAACCTGGTGACGCTGACCGCGACCACGACCGACAAGGATGGCGACAGTGCCCACGCGACCCTCAACATCGGGCAGAACCTGGTGTTCGAGGACGACGGACCGAACATCAGCACCACTGGCGTAGAGCCGACGCTGACGGTGGACGAGACGGTACTGACCACCAACGATACCAAGAGCTTTGCCGCCAACTTCACCTCGGCGTTTGGCGCCGATGGGGCTGGCACCCTGACCTATGCGCTGGGCGTGGTGGTGGGGGCCTCCGGGCTGACCGACACGGCCACCGGTGAGGCGGTCAACCTGTCGCTCAACGGCGCGGTGGTGGAGGGCAAGACGGCCACCACCGGCCTGCTGGTGTTCACCGTCAGCGTCGCCGCTAACGGTGACGTCACACTCGACCAGATTCGGGCAGTGGTGCATCCCAACGCAGCCAACCCCGATGATGCGACGAGCCTGACCTCGGACAACCTGGTGACGCTGACGGCAACCAAGACCGACAAGGACGGCGACAGCGCCCACGCGACCCTTAACATCGGCCAGAACCTGGTGTTCGAGGACGACGGACCATCACTCGCGTTCGGCAACCTGATCGGGACCGGTAGCGTCCTTCCCCAATACGGGTTCTGGGACAGTTCGGCGGGAGCCGACGGGCTGGGGGCGGCCGGTCTGGATATCTCGTTGGTCAATGGCCAGTTCACCCTCGTCAGGCCCGACAACACGACCACGACCGGGACCGGCACGCTCAATGAGCTGGCGCCCTCACCGGACGCCAATGGTGCGTACCAATTCGCCGGGAAGTTGACCGGTGATTTCGACAACAACGCCGCAACGGCGGATACCAGCGTCGACTACACACTGACGGCCTTCGCCGATGGCAGCTATGCACTGGACCTGGTGCAAGGCTTCCACTCGACGATCGTACTCAGCAGTGCCGACGGCTCACTCGCTGCCGGCGGCCCGGATCCAGTGCGCACCTTGTTGATTCCGGAGACGAATAACCCGGCGATTCCTTCGGCATCCGAGGAGGTAGTGTTCTTTTCCGCGAAGGCGCTGGCGTCGACTGCGGACATCTTCACCGGCATCGGGCTCGGAGCCCCCGACCCCACTGAAGCCGCGCTACAGACCAACCCGCTGCCGTCGTATATCGACCCGGCGGCCATGAACGTCAGTACGGCCGGCATCGGCGTGGCCAACAACCTGTTCCAGGGAGACAACCTGGCGGCAATCGGCGCCGCCGATGAAAGTTTCGTGATCAATCCGGAGAGCCTGCTGACGGGCATGAAGATCTTCATCGATAACTCCGTGGGGGGTTACAACACGGCGACCGAGGACCTGTACTACAGGGTCTACTACGAGGATGGCACGTTCTCGAACCTCATCGAGGTGAACAGCCTGACGCCGGAGGACGGCGGCCAGGTGTCCTTCCTCATTGAGAAAGCGGGCACGGCGTTGATCGATGCTGTGCAGCTCACGATGGCCCGGGGCGAGATCAAGATCCCGGTGATCCAGTTCATTACGGAGAGCGAGAGCCTGGCCAGCGATGTCAAGCTGGCGTTCAATGCGACGCTGACAGACAAGGATGGGGACTCGGCGACGAGTGCGTTCGACGCCAACCTGTTCGCCAACGATTCGGCCGATGCGCTCTTCGACTTCAGGCTGGTTGGCACGGGCGGCGAGCGTGATGCCTTCAACATCGATTTGTCAGTCGACGAGAACCTGTACCAGGTCACCGGCTTCGATACGGGCCCAGGCGTGCAAGATACGCTGGTGCTCAACGGCGACCCGAGCGCCACTGTCCAATCGATCGATAATACCGGCGCAGATAGCATCGTGACGATTGCCGAGACGGGTGGACAAATAACCACCATCACCTTGGTCGGGGTCGATCTACTGAATACCGACATTGTTCATGGCGGCGTCTGAGGCATCGCGTGGGTAAAAAGAGGCGAGGGTGGTGTAGGAACCACCCTCGCATTGTTTCTAGTCGTTCTATGAGTCGCCTCAGGTTTTGCGGACAACGCCACGCCTTGAAAGGAGGCCATCACCCGTTTGAATGACCAGGCAACCTTTCGCCTGTCTAATACTCGGATTCAACGCCCATGGCCTGGCCGGAACTGCCGGCACTCAACCAGCCATTCACACTTTCGACACTTTCGGCCGGCGGTTTTCCCGCCCAGCGATTGAGGGTGAACACGTTACTGAGGAATTCGTATTGCGTCTTGAGCAGGTCACGCCGAGCGCGGAATTCGTTGCGTACGCTGGCCAGTACATCGACGGCATTGACCATTCCGTAGCTCAGCGCTTTCTCTGCCGCCACCCTGGACAGCTGTGCCGAGGCTAGGGCCAGGCGATTCGCGCCGATTTTTTCGCCGTTCGAATTGGCGGTCAGGTAAGCACTGGTGATCTCCTTGACCACCCGGCGCCGGATCGCTTCCAGTTCCTGTTCGGCGACAAGCTGATCCTGGTAGAGCCCACGGACCCGCGCCGAAGTCGAGCCGCCGCTGTACAGCGGTACCTGAACGCTGACGCCGGCGACATAATTGTCAGTGCGCGGCGTCAGGGAGTTGTTGTAGCCCTCGTTGGTCTCTTGTGCGCTCAGGTTCAGACTCAGGGTCGGATAGTGCCCGCCCTTGCCACTGCGCAACGCTGCCTCCGCGGCTTCGACGCCGCTCTCGTTGGCCTTGAGCGCCGGGTTCAACGCCATACCCTCGCGGACCCAGGTCTCCAGGCTCTGGGCCGAAACCCGTAGTTGCATATCATCGCGAATCCGGTTGAGCTTCTCCTTGACCGGCCGGCCGACGATCTCCGCCAGTGCCTCGCGACTGATACTGGCCTGGTTGCGGGCATCCACCTCCTGCGCCGCGAGCAAGTCCACCCTGGCCTTGAGGTCGAGCTGATCAGTAATCAATGCCAGTTGCTTGTCGTACAACGCATTGACTCGGTCCAGGCTCTTTTGCGTGGTTCGACGCTCCGCCCTCACCAACTCCAGTTCATCCTCGGCCGCCAACGCGGTGAAGTAACGCCGCGCCAATTCCACTGTGGCCTCGGCCTGGGATTCCTGCGCTTCCGATTCGGACTGCTTGGCCAGGCTTTTGAATTTTTGGTAGTTCTCCCATGCGGCCTTGTTGTAGAGGTATTGACGCAGCACCAGGCTGTAGTTTTCGTTATCGTAACTCTGTTCTATCAGGTCGTTTTCCTGGTGAATCCGGTTCGTCCCGGCGTTGAACGACAGTTGCGGCAACAACGCCCCCATGGCCTCGCGCTGATGCTCCTGACCCGCCTGTGCTTGCGCAAAGGAGGCCAATATCTGTGGATCCTCCAGCCGCGCCTCGCGATACAACTGCATGAGGTCGGTGGAAAACGTCGAGGCACTGACCTCGGCCGGCTTTGCTGCAGTGGTTTGCGCCAGGGCGGCAGCCGTTGCCAGCATGAACGCACCGCCCAGTAGAACCGCCGACGCGCCCACGGTCATTCTTCGATCATCGATTGAGACATGGCATCGCGGGCCGGCTGCATCAAGTACTGCAACAGCGTGCGTTGCCCGGTGATGATCAACACGTCCGCCGGCATCCCTGGCAACAACTTGCGATCACCCAAGGTGCGGGCGCCGTCCTCGGTTACCCGGACCCGCGCCAGGTAATAGGCATTCCCGGTCTTTTCATTAGTCAGTCGGTCAGGCGATACGCTGCTGACCTCGCCTGCGATCACCGGAGTGGTCGAGCTGTTGAACGCGCCGAAACGGATATCGGCAGGCTTGCCGATGGCGATACGATCAATATCCACCGGCTCCACCTGGGCCTCTATGACCAGCTCGGAAACCGATGGCACGATGTCCAGCAGTGGCGTCGCCGGGCGCACGACACCACCAATGGTGTGCACGGTCATGCCGATCACCATGCCCGCTTCGGGTGCGCGGATGACGATACGATTGAGCCGGTCTTCCAGGGCCGAGGTTTTCTCTTGCAGGTCGTACATCCTGGTCTGAACCTCGGCCAGTTGCTTGACGACGTCGGCATTGAAGTCCTTGTCGATTTGCAGAATCTGCAGCTGTGTTTCGTTGATCTGCAGGCGGGTCCTGTTAATAGTGGAGCGGTGATCAGCCACTTCCGACCTGAGCATCCCCAGCTTGCGTTCCTGCTCGAGCAGACGTTGTTTGTCAACGAACCCTTGCTTCAGCATCTCGCCCAATTCATCGATTTCACCGCTGTAGGATTTCTCCAGGTAAACCTTGGTACCAATCATCGATTCCAGTCCCTTGATCTGTTGATTCAACTGGCCGATGCGCTCGCGCAGCACCGCTATCTGGCCCAGCCGCGAACCCTGCCGAGCGTTGAATACCTGGGTCTCGCCCTGGCGCGCTTCTACGCCTCGCAGATTGTCGGGATTGGCTATCTCCCCAAAACTGATTGCCGACAGCGTGTCGCGTTCGGCTCTGAGCCTTGCCTCCATGGCTCTGGTCGCGACCAACTGGCTTCGAGCCATCTCGTATTCGAAGCGCAGTTGGGCATCATCAAGAATGATCAGCGGATCATCACGCTTGACGATGTCACCGTCATGGACGAGTACGTCTTTGACGATCCCCCCTTCAATATGCTGGACCGTTTTGCGGTAAACCTGCACGGTGACCACCCCCGGCGCGAACGCGGCACCGTCGAGGGGCGCGAGCGCCGCCCAGGTGCCGAACAGGCCGAACGTCACGCCGACAATGGCAATGCCCAGGCGGCGTATTTTACGATCGGCTATCGGCAGGTCGGCGAAGCTTTCAATTTGACGACTGGGCATCGTAGGGTTCATCGGCATCACCTTTACTGGTATCGACCGAAGCCATGCTGACGCCGGCTGGCGTGGCGTGCTTTTGTGCCTGTTTTTGCAGCGTGTTGAGCTCGGCCAGCACATGCTCGCGTGGCCCATAGAGACTGATAACCCCAGCGCTGATCACCATGATCCGGTCAAGCTGCGACACGATGTTGGTTCGATGGGTAATGACAAACAGGGTCGCGCCGGTCTGCTTGAGTTGTTGGATGGCTGCTGCCAGGGCGCGATCACCGACTTCGTCAAGATTGGAGTTGGGCTCGTCGAGAATAATCAGCCGCGGGTTGCCATACAGGGCGCGGGCCAGCCCGATGCGCTGACGCTGCCCTCCCGACAGCATGAGGCCCTCGCTGCCAATGACGGTGTCGTAGCCATCGGGCAACAGCAAAATCATTTCGTGAACGCCAGCGGTCCTGGCAGCGAGAATGACTTTCGCCGAATCGACCTCGGTAAAGCGGGCAATGTTCTCGCCGATGCTGCCTTCGAACAATTCAATGTCCTGGGGCAAGTACCCGATATACGGCCCCAGCTCATGTTTGTCCCAGGCGCTGATGTCCGCGCCATCCAGCCGAACCACCCCATGCTGTGGCACCCATACCCCCATCAGTGCTCTGGCCAGGGTCGACTTGCCCGCGGCACTTGGACCGATGATTCCCACCACGCAACCGGCAGGTACGGTGAAGCTTATGTTTTTGATGATCGGGGTTTGCGAGCCAGGTGCCGCGACAATCAGATTCTCGACCTGCACGTGCCCCTGGGGCGCAGGCAAAGACATACGCTCGGGTTGCGCCTGTTGTTTGTCGAGGATGTCTTTCAGGCGGCTGTACTGCGAGCGAGCCGCAATAAAACCCTTCCAGCTACCGATGATCAGATCGATGGGGGCCAGTGCACGCCCCAGCAGTATGGCCCCGGCAAACACCATGCCTGCCCCGACCTGATGGTCCACCGCCAGGTACGCCCCCAGCCCCAGCACCAATGATTGCACGAGGATCCGGAACGTCCGGGAAAGTGTGCTGACAATGGCCCCTCTATCGCTCGCCAGGGACTGCAGTAACAGAACGTTTTTTTGCCGATGCCCCCAACGATCCATCAGGGTTTCAAGCATGCCCATGGACTCGATGACTTCGGCGTTACGCAGGTTCTTCGTGGTGTAGAGCGTGGCGCCGATATGCTCCTTGTTGGCCTGGGCCAGTGGCGGCCCCGTCAGCTTCTCGTTGACAACGGCGAGCACCAGCAACAATAGGGCACTGCCCGTCGCTACCCAGCCAAACCAGGGATGAAACATGAACATCACCGCGATATAGATCGGCAACCAGGGGGCGTCGAAAAAGGCGAACAAACCGTTACCGGAGAGAAACTGTCGCAAGCCCGTCAAGTCGTTGAGCGACTGGGCCGAAGCATCCATGCCGCCACTGTCCAGGGCCCGTTTGAAACTGGCCTTGTAGACCTGGCGACTCAGCAACACATCCAGCCGGGTACTGACCCGGACCATGATGCGTGAACGAACCCATTCCAGGGAGCCGAGCGTGATCACCAGCCCGGTCATGATCAGCGTCAGCATGGCCAGGGTCGTCAGACTTCCGCTGGCCATTACTCGCCCATACACCTGAAGCATATAGAAGGTAGGAACGAGCATTAGCGCGTTGATGAAAAAGCTGAAAAAGCCAACAGAAATAAAGCTGTCTCTACAGGCTTTCAAAGCACTTTTCAGACTGTTTTCAGGTGTGTTTCGCATGGAAACTCCAGCTCGGAAAGCCAACCTTTGTGGAGCTTAGATCATGGGGGACGACTGCGTGCAGCAATTGGCCGGATCGCCCCAGGCAACGACTCCTGCAATGACCCAGCGGTAACGAGCGCGCAAGATGCCGGCGACTTCGAGGCCAGGATGCTCTACGACGTGTTGTTGCCGCCATCGCGGGTTGGCGGGATGTACCAGGTATACGGTTACCTGGCCAATCCGCAGGATTCCCGGGCCTGTGGCGTTCGTCGTTCGCCTTCTTTCGCGTATGACAATCCGATCATCGGCACCGACAGGCGGTACTTCGTTGACCACGACGACGCCTGTCCGGCTGAAGCTGCCCCCGCACCCGGCCGCCTGAGCTGGCTCAAATTCAATTCGAAGCGCCGACGGTCAAAGCCCGGGCGGCCTTGAGTACCGACGCCATGTCCTCATTCACAAACGAAATATGCGGCGCCGCCTCTTAGCGCGATCCCGTTCCTCCTCCCTCCCAAGTAGTCTGAAACTCCCACCCCGGCTGGGAGTATCGGTCGATGTGTTATCCCCGGTGCTTATCCATAGTGGTCGCACGTAGCTGAAATAGGTCAACGGTCAGGCCTCTATGACTGATATTGCTCGGGAGAAAGTCATGACTATGCGCAAGAAAAACTCGTCGCTCACGAGCGATTCGACCCCCCTGGACACTCCGACCGTTACCACCGACTCAAGCGACTACGCACCCGGTAGCACCGCCACCATCACGGCCAGCGGCTTCGCCGCCGGCAGCACAGTGGCGTTTGAAGTGGAGCACGCCACCGGTGCTGGCGCGGATAACGTGTGGGGCACGCCCGATGATGTGCTCAATACCAACACCGGTGAGGGACACGAGCCCTGGTACGTGACCGACGGCGGCGCTGGTGATCTCGACGGCAAAGTCAACGGCAGCATCACGACTTCGTGGTACGTGAATCCTGATGACTCGGTAGGCGCGACGTTTCTGCTCACGGCGGCCTCTGCGGGCGCGGATGGTGTGTCCGGTACCGCTGACGACGCGGTGGCGACCATGTCGTTTACGGACAGCGTTCTGAGCGTCGATCCGACGCCCGGCGTGAACGTTACGCTGGACGAAACAACCGGGTTGCAGAACGGCGCAGCCGCTGACGATGACAACGACATTCTGGTGGCATCCCTGCCCTCGGCCTTCTCTGCCCGTTTGACCGCGCTTGGGGCAGGTACCGCAACGGAAGCTGCCTTGAGTGGCTATACGGGTGCTGCGGGCAACACGGGCAGCAATGCGTTCACCATTACCGCTGCGCCCGGAGGAGGCATTACCGATATCAGCTTCGTCGGCAGCACTGGCGCACCGCTCAATGGCTTGGACAGCGGACTGGATACCCTCGATGGCACCGATATCCTTCTCTATACGGATACGAACAACAACATCGTTCTGGGCCGAGCCGGGGGCTCCACCGGCGCGATCGTGTTCGCTGCCTATATTGAAGAGACCGGATCGCCGGTCACGGGCGGCAAGATCTGGACCGTGCAGTACGAACCGCTCAAGCATCCAGATATTACGAACCACGATGATCAGGTCAATCTGCTGAATAAGGTTTTCATCGGAGCCAGTCAGGACCTGGAATTCAGTCTGGCCGGTGCGCCCTCCGGTCAGAACCTGTTCCTGATGTTCACGAAGGCGACCCCGGCAACTGAAGTTGTCGATGGTGTCACGCGGATCACGGATCCCACCATCATCGCCACCGGCAAGAACCCCGCAGACCAGTCAAGTGGCGCCAATATAACGACTGGCGACACGATCAATACCAGCCAGGCGGGTGGCCCGACCACCTTTGGCACCAACAACCAGATGATTGTGGAACAGGAGGGCATCCGCTTTTCGTTCGTCACGGGCGCCAGGCAGAATGTGACCATTCCCAACCTGGATCAGAACGAAGCCGATGTTGAATCCAACATCGACTTTACCGGCGTCGTCAATACGAAGGTGGCCACTTTCGATGTCGTGCAGTTACAAAGCGGCAAGAGTGCTGTCGTAAAAGTCAGCGCATTCAGCACCGTTGTTGAATCTGGCGTGAATTTCATCAACGGATATGTGGGTGATACAGCGATTGCAATCACCAATGTTCGCGTCATCAACATTAGCACCGGGCTGGTGATCGAGAATTCAAACGGATCGGTGAATGATCCGGCTATTCTCATCAGCTTTGTTGGCGGGGTTGCAACCATCACCGGCGTTAAAGCCGGCTACCGGATTGAATACACCACAACGTTGGATCACAACCGCGTGCTCGTCGAGAACGGGGCGGCCCTCGATGCCAAGGGCAATAACCACGCCGATTTTGATATCGGTGGCTTCAAGCTGCTCCAAGCCTCTCTTGCGACCGCCGAAATCGGCTCCAAGATCATCTTCGACGACGACGGACCGAGCGCGGACGTGATCGATGGCGGCGGCGCGGTGACGATCGACGAGACGGCCGGCAACCAGGATAGCGACAACGACGCGGCGGCGGTTCTGGCGCTGTTCGACACGGAAGTGACGAACAAGGGCACGGACTTGAACCCGACAGAGTTCGCGATCAGCACCACGCCCTTGGCCACCACGGCGCTCAGCAGCTTTGGCCAGGACCAGGAAGGTGCAACCAAAGTGCTGTCGCTGGCGATTGTGGGCGGCGACGGTACCGACTCGCTGCTCAACACCACCGATGGCAAGAACATCCTGTTGTTCAAGGAAGGCGACCTGATTGTCGGCCGCTATGACGTGGCCAATGGCGTGGTCACGGTAGCGGATCCTGCGGCGTTCGCGATTGCCCTGCTGCAGGACGGCAACGTGGCGGTGGCGCAGTATGTCTCGCTCACGCACCCCATCGCCGGCAGTACGGCGGCGGCCCACGACGACCGGGTTGATCTGACCGGTCTGATCAATGCGGTGGTGACGGTGACCGACGGCGACGGCGACACCAGCACTGACAGCGTCGACATCGGCGACGACATCAACTTCGACGACGACGGACCGGCGGTGTCGGCCAACAACACGGTGCTGCTCGACGACGATGCGCTCTCGGGCAATCCTGGCGGCACGGGCGACGATGCAGATTCGGCTGACGTAAGCGGCACTCTGGGCCACGATTTTGGCCAGGACGGGGCCGGCACGGTGGCCTATCTGACCAGCGGAGCGCCCACCGGCTTCACCTATGTGGCCGATGGCACCAGCCTGTTGGTCAAGCAGGGCACGACCACGGTGCTGACGCTGACGATGGTCGCGGCAACGGGCGTCTACACGGTGGAGCAAAACAATCCGATCCTCCATGCGGCGGGCCTGACCGAGAACAACCAGGCGTTCACCATCAACTACCGGGTGACCGATGGTGATGGCGATACGGCCGATGGCACATTGGGGATCAACGTCGATGACGACACTCCGATCGTGACGGCCAAGTCGAATCTGGTCTACGCGAACGGCAGCAACGGGGGGGCTTTGACGGATCTCGGTGGAACGGGCGTCTTCGCTTACTCGATTGGCGCGGACAAGCATGTGGCGCCTTACAGTGCGTCGAACTCCGACTTCCTGTCCGTGGCCCTCACGGGCGTCACGGTGGGTGCGAACGCCATCACCAACACATCGGTAAGTTGGGTCTCGGAGACGGATGGCCAGGCGGTGTTCAACGTGGGCTTCACCTACGTGTCCAACAACCCGGCGCAGGGAGCGACCACCAACGCCACCGGCACGCTGATCTTTGACAAGGTGGCTGACACCTATACCTTGAAACTGGCTCAGGAGATTGAGAGCTTCAGCATCCTGAACACCTCGACGCCTGGTAACCCCCTTCAGGGCTATGTGCTTGACTCAGACACGACCGATGACTCGAATCCGCAGGTCTCGGTGATGACGCTTGCCAGCAACTTCTTTGTGCAGTTCGAAGGATTCGGCGTGGAAAACGAGACGGACCAAACCTTCGCTTACGACACCGTCACAGGCTTGTTCTCGAATGATCGACGGTATGTCACGGTCTCATCGGATTCGATTGGCGCCGCCAGCGACACGCTCCAATCGGATGAGGTGATTGATCTGGACTTTTACACCGAGAATCCAAAAGGGGTCACCAATGACCCTACCTTGGACAGGGCCACGAGCAAGGCGATCTTTATCGAGTTCACACAGGCCGGCCCTGGCGCAGGCAAAGACATGGTGGTGGTATTGAAGCTGGTGGATGACATTACCGGGACAACAATCAATCGGACCTTCATTGTTGGAAACTCAGCCGGTAATGACGACATTTTCAATGCCGATCTGCCCGCCTACGGATTCGTGGCTCAGGCACAAAACGGCATCGTGGTCTTCGAGAGCAATGACTACAACTTCACCGGAGAACACTACTCGATCCAGGGCGCGCAAGTGGTGACATCGACCCAACTCACAAGCGGGACCGGGTTCCAGCTCAATGGGGCCATCGACGATCCAGCGACTGCGGGTGTTGAGGGCGCAACAACCAATGCCCAGATAGCTTTCGGAGGCGACACGGCGGAGGGGAATAACGAACCCATCAAGATCGTCAACATCGGCTTCGTGTCCTCAACGACACCGGATGCCCACCTGACCTTCGATGTGGTGCTGGCGGATGCCGACAGTGACGCGACGACCACGCAAACCCTGGACGTGACGATTGTTGGCGACAACCGCGTGACGGCCTCAACGGGTGAGGACACGTTCGTGATCGCCGACACCGACGTCGACGGGCTGCTCTCCATGGTCTCGACTGTCATCAATGGCGGCTTTGCCACCGGCACTGACAAGCTCGACTTCACGACGGCGGGTTCGGGGGCGAACTACACCGAAGAGCTGGCACCGGCCACCAACCTGGCGGCGTTCACAGCCGCCGCCGATACCGCGCTGAACGGCACGACGAACTACTACTTTGGCGTCGTTGGAGGCGACGGCTACCTGGCATTCGACGGCGACGGTAACGGTATCACCAGCATCATCCAGCTGGTCGGGGTGACCGACATAGTAAGCACTGATATTGTCTGAAAACCGCTGCGGGCACACGGCCTGGCTCCCACAAGGGGCCAGGCCGTTTTCATCAGGCCGCTTCGTTCCTGAGGCAACGAGGCAAGACGAGCTTCCTGGGTTCAAGAGGGGGGCGAAGCCTATGCCGTCAAGCACACCGACGCCGTAAACAGCATCAGGCGCTGCAGCACATCAAAACCAGGGGGGCAGGGTGTTTGGGGTCGGGTAGATGGTATTGCCGGGATTGCCGGGCGCACACGAGCACATTTGTCCCTTGGCCGATAACCAAGTGCGCCGCACCGTGGCACCCACCAGTCAGTCCAATTCCACCCAAGCGGATTCGGGCGGTTCTTCGCTATTGGTCAGCCCGTGCTTCAGTGCATACATCAGCAAGTCGATGCGGTTGATGAGATTAAGCTTTTGATAGATGTTACTGAGGTGGTTGTGCACGGTGTGCTCGCTGATGCCAAGGCGCCCGGCGATGCACATGTATTTGGCGGACGGATCCCCCACGATGGCGCGAATCAGTTCCCTCTCGCGTAGCGTCAGCCGTGCCTGCTTCATCTGCTCCAAATTGCATTTCAAGGGAATATGCCCGGTCGCAGCATAGCCGGAAAGCCCACCGGCCCAGGCTCTATCCAGTCCGATGTCGTGATGGTGGACGTTGATGATGGCCCGGATGATCGATTCCGTCGGGTCTTCCGCCAGCACGATGCCGCGTGCGCCTGCCTCTATCGCCTGGCCAACGGGGACGGCTTCGTACAGGCCCTTGAGCACCAGCACTTTCATTTCGGCGTTGCGGGTGAGTCCCGCGACGACCTCCAGCGGATTCAGCGCATCCGGAAAGAAACTGAAAAAAATCACATTGGGGCGCAACTGATCGGCGAGATCCAGCGCATGGGTATAGGTGATGGCCTGGCCGATCACTTCCATCTGGGGCTTCTTGGCATTGATCAGGTCGTGAAGGCCCATGAGAACGAGGGGGCGACAATCGATCAGCATTACGCGTATGGGTTTTCTGTGGTCCGGCATCATCTTCCTGACCCCCTTTAAAAACGAGCGCTGGCCTCCACGCGCTGTTCTTCCTGGATCAGCAGTTCGTTCGCCTGGCCACCGCGATTGAAGGAAAAATGCGAACGCCGACAAGACTTGACGGTGCCCGCCCGGGTATTGGCAACCCGCAGCAGGGGCGGGGGTTGCGGACGTTTCCAAAAACCGGGCCAAGCCATTGAGACCACATAAATAGAAGTAGTTATCAATAGTTTGCACATGGCAATGTGCTCCATCGAGCCCGTCAACTGAGTCTAGGTCAGCTCAGCGCGCTGCCGGCCCATCCATCCGCCAGTCGTCGACTCAAGCCTCATGCAGATTGCCCGGCTGATGTTTCAATGGTGGCCACTAGCCCTCATAAATCAAGGTCTTAGGCTCGCCGCGGCCACCTGTGACCAGCGTCTGATGCCGATCAAAGTCGTCAATTAATC
This sequence comes from Pseudomonas sp. Irchel s3h17, assembly GCF_900187505.1. Lineage (GTDB taxonomy): Bacteria > Pseudomonadota > Gammaproteobacteria > Pseudomonadales > Pseudomonadaceae > Aquipseudomonas. The sequence continues at coordinate 1,655 of NZ_FYDL01000030.1, read as the reverse complement.
GACGAGTGGTGTGCGGATAGGTGCGCCGATAACGAGTGCGTCAAATTATCGGCGCAATCTTTCTGACGGACTCCAGCACGAGCCTGACCTTGGCGAAATCAGCGAATAGCACTGGTCGCTCCGTCATGCTGGCTAGAAATGAAAACGGTTGCTCGCGCCAACACGTAGGCGTCCTGCATACACCGTCGACGCTTTGTTGCCGGCTTGCATCAAGGGCTGCTTCAGGTCACGTCCGGTGATCGCATCGAAGTTGTTGCCCTGCGTGAGCAGGGTGTTCTCGTCGTTTCTGTAGTGCGTTTGCACCAAGGCATATTCAGGCAAGGAGGGCAGGGGACGCCTCTGCGACCCAGGGAAATCGCCAGCGGTTCGCGATGTGCGTGCGCGTCGACCAGGTACTGAGCGGCCTCGGTATGTAGTTCGCGCAGTCGTCAAGGTTTTCGGGAGGCAAGGTGCTCATGCCGCTATGTTCACCTTGGATGAAGTGCTTCAGGGACAACCCGGCTGAAGTATCATTGCCCTATCGTAGTGCTCCGGGTAATGGCGGTGGCCTTCGATAGATCGGGGCGGTGCTCCACATTTCAAGAAGTCAGGGAAGATATGGGTCAAATGCGTGAGCGAAGATCAGCAAGACTGTTCGTGGTGAGTCCCTGTCGAAAGGTCCTTCTTTTCAGGTTTGTTCATAAGGAAGGAGCGTTGGCGGGTCATGATCACTGGGCAACGCCTGGCGGTGGCCTGGAAGAGGGCGAGACGTTCCAGGTCGCGGCGATACGTGAACTGCGCGAAGAAACCGGTATTCAGGTCAGCGCCGTTGGAGAGTCCGTGGCCAATCGCAGGTTTCCCATGTTGATGCCAAGCGGCGAGAGGGTCATCTCGATTGAACAGTATTTCGTTGTGCGCGCGCCAACCCAGGTGCTCTCTCGCTCTGAATGGACCTCGCACGAAATTCAAGTGATGGCGGATCATCACTGGTGGTCAGCTGACGAGCTGAGATCTACTGAGAAAACCGTTTGGCCAGAATCAATAGTTGCGATTCTGGAGGAGGTCGGTGTGTTTGAGTCGCCCGCTTGGAATCAAGCCCTCGCGCCATGAGCGTTTCTGGACCAGGAGCGGAGGTTTAGAGTAGAGGGAATAGATCTGTCCCCCTTTCCTTATATAGGAGCCGATGTTTCCAGGTCATTTTCGGCTTTCTGATAGAAATCCTGAATTAGCAGTTGACGGCGAATTTTATCTGTCTATAATTCGCCCCACTTCCGGCGCAGTCGAAACGGAAAACTCCTTGGTAAACAAAGAGTTACGCAGTTTTCGGCAGCAGGTTGCTTCAGGTCATCGAAGCCAGAAGGAAGTTGAAAAAGAGGTGTTGACAGCAGCGTGTAACGCTGTAGAATTCGCCTCCCGCTGACGAGAGATCGAAAGCGCAAGTGGTTGAAGTTACAAGGGAAACTTTGAAAACTTCTGAAAATAACCGCTTGACAGCAACAGAGGCTGCTGTAGAATGCGCCCCTCGGTTGAGACGAAAGATCTTAACCAGCCGCTCTTTAACAACTGAATCAAGCAATTCGTGTGGGTGCTTGTGTAGTCAGACTGATAGTCAACAAGATTATCAGCATCACAAGTTACTCCGCGAGAAATCAAAGATGTAACCAACGATTGCTGAG
>NZ_FYDL01000021.1 GCF_900187505.1 Pseudomonas sp. Irchel s3h17 | reverse complement strand
TGGCGATGTTGTTGACCACCAAGTATGTCGATGGCTTGCCGCTGCACCGTTTCGAAACGGTGCTGAGCCGGCATGGCATAGAAATACCGCGTCAGACCCTCGCCCGCTGGGTCATCCAATGCGGTGACCTGGCCCAGCGCGTCGGTGACGGCGATCAGGTGCTGGCGCTCGTCGAAGCGGTACGTGGTGGTTTTACCCGAGCAATCCTGGAAGCGTTCGACCTGGGCGTGGCTGTTCCACCACAGGTATTTGGATTTGTGGTTGGCGTCGATGATGGTGTGTGGCAGGTCGTCATCGCCGTGAGATAGGGGCGATAATCTGCGGAAAACTACGTTTACCGAGAGTGACCTACTGCCTTCGCCACCTTCTTATCCGCATCTACCTTAATCAATCTAATTGACCGCCTCACTATATACAATGCAATTAGCGACTAACTTTCAGAAAGCAATCCAAACACCAAAAATCAATCACCAACACTATTAAATTGCAGACCAACCACCACCGTGAAAAACTCAAGAAAACACTTGCCGCCGGTCAAAACACAAACTCACACCCATCAAACTCAAATAACAATCAACTTATTTTTACAAAAGCCAACAGGCCAATGACCTTTATAATAGAGACTCACTATTTTCGCCCATCTATCGCCTAGAGCATAATACTCTTCAGACACATATTGTCTAAAGGCAAAACACACACCACTTCTTGCCGCAAGGCTAAAATCGTGCGGAGCACATATAAATTTATTTTTATCAATACTTTTGGCAGCACCCATTACCGCCTTACTTACCTTCATTCGCATCGCAACAAGATCGGAAGGCGGATTTTTTAAGTTATAAAAAGGATCCGATTGGGTTGGGGACGTAGGCAGCCACTCAACATCATCATAATACCCCTCGAACTCAGACATCGACGGATCCACGAAAACCTCTCGGACACCCCCTATATATATCAAGGCGTTATCCTCAGTCTCGCCGACTCCCATCCTCGAGAAAAAATCACATTTTTCAATTTTTATAAGCTCTTCATCAATATCTATCATATTACAATCTCATATCAGTTATCGTGCCAGGCGGTAGAGCCTTTCTTCCTTGTTGAATTGTACTCCGAAGAACGCCGCCAGCCGCATGAGGACCAGGGATTCCTGGCAAAGAATGATTAGGTAGCGTGCCGTGTGTCGGCATCAAGTTCCACCACTTGTTCGCTCCACCACTTTCTAAAGGAATGATGTGATGGGGAGTTGCACCCGACGGCCATACTCTACCGGGTCTGGTCGAGACAGCGAAGGCTAACGGCCAAGAACCCTATACGTGGCTGCCGCAGGCTGAGTCGGTTGAGGACTTTGAAGCCTTGCTGCCATGGAACTGCACACCGCAAATACCAAGATAGCTATACGCCCCACCTTTAAAATGTGGGGTTCATGGATCGCATACGATGTAGTAGTAGATGTCCTCGTTTTCGACGTACATGCGCCGCATGCCGTCATGGATGATCACTGCCAGCTCATAGGCGTAGGTCGGGTCGTAGGGCACGCAGCAGGGGACGGTCGAAGACAGCACGTGGCTGTGGCCATCGTCGTGTTGCAGGCCTTCACCCATCAAGGTGGTCCTGCCTGAGGTTGCGCCGTATGCGATCCATGAACCCCACATTTTAAAAGGTGGGGTTCATGGATCGCATACCGACGTAGCGGCTGGCGACCTCCGCCGGCGACGAAGCCGCCCTGAACTTCAAGGCACAGGGCATGACCGCCTTCATGCCTGCCTGGGTGCCGGCCTTACCAACATAATTCACACTAGCCTCAAGCTTCTCAAACAGTCACCAAACCAATATTCTAGTGCACCTTCATTAACACCATACTCCCCTAACCAGAAGTCAACTGGATAACTCCAATCAGTTGATCGTGACTTCTTGGGAACGAGACCTATATTTTTGTACTCGTGTGTAAACCCTTTATGTTCAGGTGTTTCGAGAACACCAACATGCCCAAGCAAATCAAGCAACCCCCGAGACTCTTCCTGGGACATTTTTATACCTTTGATCGCCCTGATCTTTTTTTCCAGAATGAGAGGAGTATCATTTGCCTCAACCCCTCTTAAAACAGTTAGGACCGCCTGAAAAACCTTAACAGATTCAACCCTACTATCCGGAGCCTTATTACTCTCAGCAAGGAAAAAATATAATTGTTCCGGCGCACCACTATTAGTCGCCCCCCTCATAAAGCAAACGGCATTAACCAGAGTGAAATCTATTTTTTTTCTTTTAAAACCGCTACAAATATCGCACTGAACCCCATGCTTAGACTCAAATTTATGCTTGGGAAAATTTTGCATGATTGCATATGCAGAAAGGGCAGCTCTTTTTTGTGGCTCACCACTCTCTAACCCTGAAAGAAATGCCCTTACAATTTTATCTCTTGCAGCCAACGACATTTCACGATGAAGCCTATCCATAAGTTCATCATGTTCAATTTCCTCTATCGGAAAAATCATACCATTCTCACGCAGCACACTAATTGATTGAGCATCCTGCATCCTCTCAACAGATCCACTACGCAAAAAATCTTTCAAAGCCTTATTTAATTTTCCGCTCATAACAACAACCCTAACAAGTAGCTGATTTAATATTTTAAGATATACGGGTTTCGATTCCCGGAAGCGAGCTAACCTTATTCACACCTTTAGCCTCTAAATAGCTACCCGCAGCACTCATTCTGTCTGCGCCTGTAGTGGTTGAAAGTTTAGCATCAGAAATTCCGTGAATTTTGTTGCCTCGAACCTTTTCGCTACCACGTCCCAGCACTTGGTTCTCCCTAATTCCGGAGCTTTCCACACCTCGGGCAGTATCGTATGGCGTTCCTTTTGGTGTCACTTCAGTAATGCTATCGCCACGTCCTAGACGTGGACCATCTGTACCTAAAGTGGCTTCGTGCCGGCGCATAACATCACTAGGTTCTGTACGAAAAGTAATGTCGCAAACACCGTATGGTGCAAGCCAGTGAGACCATTGAGCCAAAGCTTTTCGCCAGCTTGTCGTAGCGTGTACCGATCCGTCGATTCTCTTTCAGCCAACCGAACATTCGCTCGATGATGTTTCGCTACTGGTACTTGGGCCTATCAAACAACCTGGGCAATCCGGGTTTTGGCTTACGCTTCATAGTTCGCAAAGGAATCACCGGTTGCATCCGATAGCGGTCGCAATAGCGCCGAAGATGTTCGGCGTCGTAGCCCTTATCCGGCACAGCGCTTGCGAGGGCGCCCCCGCTGTCCGGGTAATTGGACTTGATCCAGCAAGGGTTGGGCATGCGACATATCGCTGGCTTATCCTCCAGACAAGCTGAAACATAGGGGGATCCCATTCGCATCGCAGATGCATGTGAATCTTGGTGGTGAGGCCTCCGCGACTATGGCCCAGAGCATGATCTAGCGGTTCTTCAGGCCACCTTTTTTCCCGGCGCCAGAAGAGACTCGGGTTACGCGTACCGCTGTGGAGTCGATAATCCAGGTGTCCAGATCAGTCAACCCTTGCGCGTTAAGCCTGACATGCAAGCGTTTGAGCATCTGGTCAAACGCGCCTCGATTTCGCCAGTCGCGAAAGCGCTGATAAACCGTTGACCAAGGGCCGAATCGTTCAGGTATATCGCGCCAGGCGGCGCCTGAACACAGCACCCATAGAATGCCGTTTAGCATCAGTCGGTCATCGTTTCGTGGGCGTCCAGTTTTCTAATCCTGGGCGATTAGGTCCTTGATCATTTCCCAGGATGAGTCGCTGAGTTCGTATCGCATTGCCATCAGGGGCTCCGCCGTTGATGGCGGCGATTTTACACATCCAAGCATTTCAAGGGATTTCGTAAAAAACCTAGCTATCAAACCGAATTAGATGCCGATATCCAGCTACTACCCTCTCATATTTAACAGCTTTCACACCCTTTAAAATCTTCTCATTTTCCTTTTGGAGTTTTTCCTTAAGATCTGTCACCGAGCTGCTTAACCCCAACCCTTTCTTGATAGCCAGCACTTCTTGCGGAGTGGCTTTAGCTTTACCTATGGTTACAACATCTACTGACTCCGATAATACACCCTGCTCGACTAAGACATGTTCTACCAAAGCATCAATTGATTGAAATATTTCGGCATCATCTAAGAAAGGGTCTCCAGAACCAATCAGGTAAAACTTATCCACAACGGATTTATCAGTTAAAACCAGCCTACCTCCGGAATCATCACCCACTAAAATTTGCCCTGGGAAACTTCTAGCTATGTCATAAGTCTGATTGCGCTCAACTATTTCACCTGTCGAATAAATCAGCACCTGGTCATCAAGTAAGGCACCGTCATAGAGCGACCAAAATTTCGTTATCCAGATATTTTTCTCAACTCCCAGCATGCGGACAGCATTGTTGATGGAGTCCGCCGATGCAGGCGGATTTTTTTCTGTATAATTTAGAGTCATTCAAACGCCCCCAACGAATCAAAATACTTATATGATCTACTGGCTGCCTTTTTCGCAGCACTAGGATCAAGACCAGCATCAACTAGCTCTTTGTAGGCTACTCCGAACTCTTCCTTTATCGTCCCACCAAACCCAGAAAGTCGGCGCCTGGTTCGCTGAAGGGATGAGACAATAGCATGAGGCTCCCCCGATGAGCTTTTCAGAAGAATAGCAGGTGCGTCATTTCTCTTGTATCCAGCGACATTCCTTTTCGCCCATTCATCTTGGATAAAATGGTGCGACTGAACTAGCTTATCTTCAGAAATATTTTTATGACCTGACGCCCTGTTGACACCAGGGGACAAGTTACCGTGAGCATCAACATCACCGGCCTTATAGCCACCGGGGCGGTTGCAACTCCAACCCCAAGGATCAATCCATGCTGTCGTGTTTGGAGCGTAGCCGTAGAGATTGTATCCACCAGACAACCCAATCGGATCCTGCGTAACAAACCGCCCCACCTCCGGATCGTAATACCGAAACGTATTGTAGTGCAGCCCCGTCTCATCGTCGAAATACTGCCCCTGAAACCGCAGGTGCTGCTCGACCTCGCTCACCTCAAGCTTTTCAACCGAACCCCACGCCTTGTACCTCGCCTGCCAGACAATACGCCCATCCGCGTCGGTCATCTCCAACGGCGTGCCAATCTGGTCGGTGTGGAAGTAGTAAAGCTGCTGCTCTTCGCCCTCCTTCTGATCGACCCGCGCCAGCGGCGCATAGCTACCCGGCTCGTAGACATACAACCTGCTCTGCCCCGGCGCTTCCTCGCGCAGCAGCCGCAAGCCTTGCCACAGGAAACGTTTGTGTTCGGTCTGGCCGTTGATCTCCGACTGTTTGGCAACCCGTCGTCCCAGGCTGTCGTATTGATAACTGCCTGTTCTTTCCAGCTTGCCATCAACCCGCGTTTCAGCCCTGACCAGGCGGTTTTCGCCGTCATAGCTGAAGGTCTGCTGTTTGTGCAAACCACTGCTTTTTTCGATCAGGTTGCCCCAGGCGTCGTAGCGGTACTCCTGGTCCCGCCACTGCCTGATCCGGTTGTCTTTGATCTGGTCAAACTGACTGGTGTTGAAGTTCAACCGGTTCGCCGCCGCGTCGTAGCGGAATTCTTCGCTGTCCACTAACTTGCCGGTATCACGGCTGTGCAACTGGCCGTTAGCGTCGTATGCGTACTTGATCTCGCCGCGTAGCTTGTCGAGGGTGCGCACCAGCTCGCCGGCCGGCTCGTACTGGTAACGGCGGTGGATCGGGTTATAGGCGTGCTCCACCAGCAGCGAGGTGTTGATGCCGGGGTTGTGCACCTGCGACAGCTTGTCGGCGGGCAAGGTCGAGGCGAACTGCCAACTCTTGCGGCCCATGGCGTCGTAGCCGAAGCAACTGGTGAGCTGGCCCTGGGAGCGGTAGACCTCGCGGTGCAGGTCGTCGCGTTCCATGTCGCTGATCAGCCGGCCGTCGAGGTTGAGTTGGTGCAGGTGGCCGCTGCCGTAGTACAGGTGATTGAGGTGTTGGCCGGTGGGTAGCGTCAGCGTGGTCAGGTTGCTTAGCGGGTCGTATTCGTAGGCCAATGCGCCTTGGGGTGTGGTCTCCTTGATCAGGCGGCCCAACAGGTCGTAGGCAAATTCGAGTTGTTCTTCAGAAACGCCGAGTTTCTTGCCATTGCTGGTCGGGATTCGCTCGATGGACAGTAGACGATCGCCCTCGTCATAAGCGTAGTCCTGGCGAGCATCATCGTTGAGCTTGGCCAACAGACGGCCAATCGGGTCGCGTTCGAATTCGGTGTGGCGTTGTGGTCGTTCGGCGCGTTCGCCGTAGCCGGTTTCGTCGACACGCGTCAGGTGCCCGCCCAGGTTGTAGCTGAACTGGCGGGTCAGTTGGTCGATGCGTTTTTCTTCGATCAAGCGGTCCGACGCGTCGTAGGCAAACTGGTACGCCGCGTTGTTTTCGTTGACCAGCGCGGTCAGGCGAATGGCCTTGTCGTACTCGTAACGAATGCGCTGGCCCTTGGCGTCCTGGCGGCTGCTCGGCAGGCCCCTTGCGGTGCGCAGCAGGCGCGTGGTCTGGCCTTTGCCGTCGGTGTGCGTCAGGACCTGACCGAGGGCGTTGTAGGTGAACGACTCGGCGCTGCCGTCCGGGTGCTGGATGCGCAGCACTTCGCCGTCGGGTTTGCGTTCCAGTGTGGTGACCTGGCCCAGCGCGTCGGTGACGGCGATCAGGTGCTGGCGCTCGTCGAAGCGGTAGGTGGTGGTTTTACCCGAGCAATCCTGGAAGCGTTCGACCTGTGCCAGGGTGTTCCACCACAGGTATTTGGATTTGTGGCTGGCGTCGATGATGGTGTGTGGCAGGCCGTCGTCGCTGTTGAGGTATTCGGTTTTGTTGCCGAGGGCGTCGACCTCGGCGATGAGGTTGCCCTTGGCGTCGTAGCGGGCTTTCCAGATGCTGCCGTCGGGGTAGTCCACCTGGGTCACCAGGGTGGTCAGGTGGTGATGCCGGTACTTGATCTTGCGCCCCAGCGGGTCGGTTTCTTCGACCAGCCGCGAGTACTCGTCGTACTTGAGCTCAAGCCGGTTGCCGTCGGGCAGCGTCAGGCCGGTCATGTTGCCGCTGTCGTCGAGGGCGATGCGGTAGCGCTCGCCACCGAAGTCGCGGCTTGAGGTGACGCGATGATCGCCGTTGTAGTGAAGCTCGGCTTCGCGCCCGAGCACGTCGGTGACCCAGGTGGTGCGGGCCTTGACGTCGTAACGGAAATGAAAGTGCTCGCCATCGCTGGTCCAGTGCTCAACCACCCGGGGCTGGCCGTCAATGCTGTCCCAGCGGTAATGGCAGCTCAGGCCCAGGGCGTTGCTGTGACTGGCCATCACGCCGTCGCTGTAGCTGAAGCGCCGTATCGAATCACCGTTGCGGTTGATCACTTCAACCAGCTGACCGTTATCGTCGTAGCGGTACTGCACCAGTGTTTCTACCGCCTGGTGGTCGACGATGCGTTTGACGTCGGTCAACCGCCCCAGCGGGTTGTCGTAATGCAGGTGGACACGCACCCCACCGGTGGCGCTGATGTCGGTCAGCGTGCCTTCGGCCGTGCGGGTGAAGTGCAGGAAATGGCCGAGGGCGTTTTCCAGGCGCTGCAACGGTACAGGGACGTTGTCGTCCGGCACTTCGCCGAAATAGAAGAACAGGTTGTCGAGGGTTTGCAGGAGGTAGTGACCACCTTCGGTGCAGACCAGGTAGACCTGTTCGTGAGGGTTGTAGACGCGTTCGCCTGGTTGCAGGTCCACGAACGGCACACTGCGTCCCTGGTTGTCGGTGAGGTAGACGAAGCGACCGCTGCGCCGCAGGCTTTGCTCCCAAGGCAATACCCAACCCTTGCCGAGCACACTGTCGACGCTCAGGTCGCTGGCATAAAAGCGTGACCATTGGATGGGCATCAGGCCAGGCAGGCTGAAGTCGGTTTCGTCGGTGATGACCTTGCGGCCGGCGGTGGTGTCGACGGGGTTGCCCACCAGGCCGCCCACCGCACGCTCGATGGCCGGCCCCACGACGTAGCGGCTGGCGACCTCGCCGGCGACGAAGCCGGCCGTGAACTTCAAGGCACAGGGCATGACTGCCTTCATGCCTGCCTGGGTGCCGGCCTTGAGCAATTGGGCGATGCCGCCCGCCGCGCCCGCAACCGCCATGAGGATGTCGACGGTGGTCCGCAGCCAGCCAGGAATCTCGTCGTCGACCGGCAGGTAGCGATGAGTACCGCCCCCAATGAACACATTCCCCGAGCCACTGGAGATGGTTGCCCCACAGGTGAGTTTGTCACCCTTGCGCGCGGCCGCCGTGCCGTTGATGAAGACGTTGGTCGAGCCCTCTGCGACTTGCACCGGCCCGGGATGTTTGTCGCAGGCACCGATACTTTTTTCAACATGGGCCGCCTTGCGGCTGTTGATGAACACATTGCTCGACGCAATGACGAGGGTCCCGGAAGGCGAGGAGAACTTGCTGCCTATCGCCTCCCCGGCGGCGGTGAGCACGCTACCTCCGATGCCCGCCAGAAGACCTGCCAGCAATGCCACGCCGAAACCACAGGTGAACGTCGCGATTGCAACGGTGGCAATCAGCGCAATACCGAGCGCGGCGCCAATCAGGAACCCACCCAGGGCACTGGTATGCGAGATCTCGTCTCCAAACCTGGCAGCTTCGAACATGATCGTTACTCCTGTGCGCTGGAGTCGGTCGTGGTCGTACCCGATTGGCGAGGCTGAAAGCTGGCCAGCAGGTCCATCCAGTTCTGGTTCTGTTCAGGACTGAAGTCGGCCTGGGCCGTGGTGGAGAAAATGATCGCGCGGCCTGGCTCGATCAAAAACGCCGCCTGGCGCTGATAGAACGGCCGACCGTCGGTCATGTAGTACGCATCGATCTGAATACGGATGGACCATCCCGCCCTGGATCGGGCCGGGCCGGACGATGGCCACCTCGATCACCAGGTCATAGAAGGTGCGGGGCTTGAGCCGGGGCAGCATCGACATCTGCGCCCGGGACTCGATCTGGAAGACCCCGATGGTGTCGGCACGGCTGATCATCTCGTAGGTGCGCCGGTCTTCGGACGGGATGCTGGCCAGGCTCAATTCCAGCCCGCGATGGTGACGCAGCAGATCGAAGCAACGACGGATGGCACTGAGCATGCCCAGGGCCAGAATGTCGACCTTGAGCAGGCCGACCATGTCCAGGTCGTCCTTGTCCCACTGGATGATCGTGCGCTCGGCCATGGCGGCGTTTTCCACCGGCACCAGGCTGTCCAGCGGCTGCTCGGAAATCACGAAGCCGCCCGGATGCTGGGACAGGTGCCGGGGGAAGCCAATCAGCTGCCGGGTCAGGCTCAACACCCGGCGCAGCACCGGGCTGTCGGGATCGAAGCCCCCTTCGCGCAGGCGCTCCAGGGGCGGCGCGTCGTCGCTCCAATGGCCGCAGCAATCGGCCAGGGCGTTGACCTGGTCCGGCGGCAAACCGAGGGCCTTGGCCACATCGCGTATGGCGCCGGCACCGTGGTAGGTGCTGACCACCGCGGTCAGCGCCGCCCGGCGCCGGCCATAGCGCTGGAACACGTACTGCAAGACTTCTTCGCGGCGTTCGTGCTCGAAATCCACGTCGATGTCCGGCGGCTCGTTGCGCTCCCTGGAAAGAAAACGTTCGAACAGCATGTTCATCCGGCTCGGATCGATTTCGGTGATCCCCAGGGCGTAACACACCGCCGAGTTGGCCGCCGAACCACGCCCCTGGCACAGGATGCGTTGGCGACGGGCGAAGCTGACAATGTCCTCGACGGTGAGGAAATAGCTCTCGTAGCCGAGGTCGGCGATCAGTTCCAGCTCCTTGTCGACCAGCGCCCGCACCGCGCGGTCCGGCCCTTGCGGCCAACGCCGGCACAGGCCCTGCTCGGTCAGCCGGCGCAGCCAGGTCGTCGGGGTCTGCCCTTGCGGTACCAGTTCCCGGGGATATTGATAGCGCAACTGGCCGAGATCAAAGGTGCAACGCCGGGCAATGACCAGAGTCTGCTCCAGCAGCGCGGAGGGATACAGCGCGCCGAGCGCCTCCAGGCTGCGCAGGTGCCGCTCGCCATTGGGATGCAGGCGCTGCCCGGCTTCGGCCACCGGCACATGCAGGCGAATCGCCGTCATGGTGTCCTGCAGCGCCCGGCGCCCCCGGCTGTGCATGTGCACGTCGCCACTGGCCACGGCCGGAATCCGCAAGCGGGCCGCCAGGGCCTGCAAACCCGCCAGGCGCCGGGCGTCGTTCTGCCCGCAATGCAACTCGACCGCCAGCCACAGCCGCTCGCCGAACCGTTGCTGCAGCCAGGCGCCCTGTTCCGGCTCATCGAGCGTATCCGGCACCCACAACGCCAGCAGCCCGGGCATGGGCCTGTCGAAGTCTTCGCGCAGCACCCGGTACTGGCCTTTTTCGCTGCGCCGCCGCGCCTCGGTGATCAGCCGGCACAGGGCCTGATAGCCCTCGAGGTTTTCCACCAGCAGCACCAGTTTCGGGCCATTTTCGACACGTATTTCACTGCCGATGATCAGTGGCAACGACTGCGCCCTGGCCGCTTGCCAGGCGCGAACAATGCCGGCCAGGGTGCACTCGTCGGTAATCGCCAGGGCCTGGTAACCCTGCTGCCTGGCCCGCTCGAACAACTCGCGGGCGCTCGAGGCGCCGCGCTGGAAACTGAAATTCGACAGGCAGTGCAACTCGGCATAGTCGAACATCATGCAAACCAGCCTTGCAGCCACAGCGGCCCGGCTTCGCCCACCGTACGATACGCCCAGGCCTGCTGGCCGGAACGGGTTTCGATCAGGTAGTAATCGCGGCGCACGTCGGCGCCATCCCACCAGCCGGACTCGATGCGCTCCGGTCCCATGAGGATGCGCGCCGCGCCTTCCTGCACCGGCAATGGCTCGGCCAGCAACCAACCGGGACGCTGCACATCAGGCAGCACCGGGGTGGCCTGAGGCTGCGCCATCGGCTGCCAGGCGCACTCCGGGCGGTGATCGGCCGCAAACCCCAGGCCCTGCACCGCCTCGTCCCCCAACCTGGCACGCAGGCGTTCGCGCAGTTGCTCCCAGGGCAAGGATTGCTGCAGGCGCTCATCGAACAGCTCGCGGCGCTGGGGGACGAAGCCTGGCAGGTCCTGCGCCGACAAACGAAAAGCGCGCACCGGGGCCTCGACCTGCACCTGCTCCAGGCGCCCGCGGGCCAGTTCAAACAGCATCGCCGGATCTCGTTCGGCGCTCAGCAGCCCGACCTTGACCAGGGTGTCCGGCAGGCCGGCGTGCTCCAGATGCAGGTCAAAGCGCTGCACACCGCTGTCCCGGCCACACAGGAACGCCGCAAGGTCGCCGGTCAGGCGGCGCAGCGGGAACAGCAGGGCCTGATGGGAGTGCACATCGAAATTCAGCTCGATGCGCACATCGAAACGGTCCGGCGGCAAGTAAAACGCCAGGGCCAGCGGCCGCTCGCCCAGCAAGGTGTCCAGGTGCTTGAGTACCTGGGCCTCGAAGCGCCGGGCCAGGGTCTGGCGTGGCAGCGCCTGGACCTGGCTCAAGGTGCGCAGGCCCATGCGCGACAGTGCGGTGGCGACCGTTGGCGCAAGGCCGATGCGCTCGACCGGCATCTGCCCGAGCAGGGGCCGCAGGGTTGCCAGGTCCGGCACCGCCAGGCCGTCGTAGGCATTGGCCAGGATCCGTGCGGCCAGCGGATTGGGGGCCGCCACCAGGCGATGACGAAACCCCAGCGCCGTGAGCTCCGCACGCAACCGCGCCTCGAACTGCGGCCAGGGTCCGAACAGGCCCAGGCTCGACTCGATTTCGAACAGCACGGCGCGCGGGAAATGCACGCTGACCTGGGAACTGAAGCGGTAGGCCCAGGCCGCGAGAAACTGCTGCCAGTGTTCGACCTCGGCCAGGTCATAGTCCACGCTGGCAAAGGCCTTGCTCAGCGCCTGGGCGGCGGTCATCGACTGGCCCGGGCGCAACCCCAGCGCCCGCGCCGACTCATTGACCGCCTGCAACACGCGGCGCTGGGCCGGACCGCTCAGCAGCGCCAGCGGTGCGTCAGGGTCGCTGCGCTGACGCAATACCGCGTCCAGCGCCAGTTGCGGGAACAGGATACAGACCCAGCGCATGCCAACCTCACTGCCCCGTGGCAAAGGCAATCGGCGCGGTACGGGCCAGCCCGCCCCGGCACTTGAGCACCCTTAACTGCGCAGGGCGCGAATCGATGGCAATGCGCAGGGCGGCCGGCGAAGGATTGAGCGCGTCCTTGAGCGAGCGGTAGGCGAATGCCAGACTCTGCCCGGTTTCGGCGGCCACCTGCAAACGGCGCAAGGCGCGGTCATCGGCCTGTTTCGGCCAGCACAGCACCGCGGCGCAACTGCCCGAGCGCAAGCATTGCTCCGCCGCCCACAGCGCCTCGCGGTCACTGGCCCGGATGATCGACAACTGCCGCAGGTCCACCCCGGCACTCAGCCACGCCTGGGGATACGGCACATACGGCGGCGCCACCAGCACCACCCGCTCACCGGCAGTGGTCAGCCGCGCCAGGGCCGGCCAGACCAGTTGCAACTCACCGACGCCCTGCCCGGCAATGAGGATTTCGCTCAGCGCCGCTTCCGGCCAGCCCCCCGTGGGCAATGCCGCATCCAGGGCCGCATGCCCGGTAGGTTGCGGACTGCCACTGGGGGCCGCCGGCCGGCCTTTCCAGACCTGGCCGCGATTGAACAGCGTGTCCAGCGCAACCACGGCGCCCATCACCCTTGCCTCACCAAGCCGCAGAACACCCCTTCAATCGCCAGGTCCTGGTCGGCGTTGACCACGATGGGGCTGTAGGCCGGATTGCGCGGCAGCAAGCGCACATGGTCCCCGGCCCGCTCAAAACGCTTGATGGTGACCTCGCCTTCCAGGCGTGCGACGACGATCTGGCCGTTCTGTACGTCGACACTGCGGCGCACGCCCACCAGGTCACCGTCGAGGATGCCATCGCCGATCATCGAGTCACCCTGAACCCGCAAGAGGTAGTCGGGTGTGCGCGAGAACATCGACGGATCCAGCCAGAGGCGGCTGTGCACCTCGGCGTCGACGCCCATCGGCGCGCCAGCGGCCACCCGTCCGAGGACCGGGATGTCCAGCAACTCGGGACGGCGGGGTTGATTGAGCAGGCGAATACCCCGGGCCTGATGCGGGTTGACCTCGATAAAGCCGGCCTCGGTCAGCGCCAGCACATGTTTGCGCGCCACGCTGCGCGAGGCAAAGCCAAAGGCCTCGCTGATTTCAGCGAGACTCGGAGGCTGGCCCTGTTGCGCGATACGGTCGCTAATGAAGGTCAGGATGGCGGCACGGCGGGGAGTTAAAGTGGTCATGGAGTACATTTGTACTCCTGTCGGATTTTTCTGACAAGGCCTTGCTCGCGATGAACGCAAGAGCGGCGCGTTTATCCGACAAAATGGAGGGGCGCACTCACCCCGGTGGTAGACCCACAAGGGATGGATGCTGCGTGAGTCTGTGTGTGCCGCCTGGACAGGCGGCGCCGGGTCAGAGGCTGTCGCGCTTGAGGATGCAGTCCATCACCCAGTCGGTTTTCAACGCCTGGTCCGCGGTCGCTGGGTGCTGCGATTGGCCGCGAATGTGTGCATTCATGCCGAGCACGTGATGCCACTGGATGTGTTCGTGGTGGGCAATGTGCAGGCTCTGGGGGTGTTCACCGTGCAATTGCACCGGGTGCTCATCAAACACCGAGAAGCTGATGCGACCCAGGCTGCCGATCAGCTCGACACGGTCTTCACGACGATCGGCGACGAAGTTCCAGCAACCCATGCCGGTGGCGCCCGAAGCAAAGCGCCAGCTGGCGGTCACGGCATCCTCGGCGGCGTACAACCCGGCCTGCCGCGCAGTAAACCCGGCGACCTCGACAATGTCGCCCAGCAGGTACTGGAACAGGTCGAGGCCGTGGCTGGCCAGGTCGACAAAATAACCGCCACCGGCAATCCGCGGGTCGGTGCGCCAGTTGGCGCTGCCGTCCCGATCCGCTGGCGAAGGCACCTTGGTCAGGGTCCAGGTCAGGTGCCGGACCTCGCCAATGCGTCCGTCCTGCAACCATTGACGCACCTGCTGAAAACGCGGCAACGAACGCCGGTAGTAGGACACGAACAGGTGCAGGCCCGCGTCGGCAAAGGCCTGTTGCATCGCCTGGCTTTGCCGGAGGTGCAACGCCATGGGCTTTTCGACACAGCAATGCTTGCCGGCCGCCGCCACCATGAGGCTGTAGGCGTGGTGGCTGTCAGGGGGCGTGGCGATATACACCGCGTCCACCTCGGGGTCGGCAATCAGTGCCCGGGCGTCGGTGTACACCCGCTCGATGCCATGGCGCGCGGCATAATCGCGGACCGCGTCATGCCGGCGCCCCATCACCGCCACCAGTGCCGACCCCGGCGCCTTGTAGAACGCCGGGCCACTCTTGCGCTCGGCGACGCTGCCGCAGCCGATCATTGCCCAGCGCACCACGCTCATCCGCCTCTCCCTGCCCCGGTGCCCGGCGCTTAACCGATGTTCAGGGTGCGCAGGTCCAGATGCCCGTCCTTGAGCGGCGGGCACCAGTAGTAGCCACCGGTGATCGGCCGGCTGATGCGGTACAGGGCGTCCGTGATGCCGTCTTCCAGGCCGCTCATGCGGCGCAGCTGGGCTTCGAAAGCATTGAAGGAGTGACCGAAGGCCAGGAACATCAGGCCCGCGCGATCACCTTCGATCCACGGCATCGAACGGCGCACGATGAAGGCCTCGGGACTGAAGCTTTCCTGCGCGGTGCGTTTGACGTGGGCACAAACCGGCGCGTCGTCGAGCTCTTCGTTGTCGCTCTTGCGACGGCCCATGATGTTGTCCTGCTCATGGGACGCCAGCCCATGGAAACCGCTCAGGTCATGCTGCCACTGCTGGATCGCGGCAAAGCTGCCACCGACCATGCCGTCGTCGCCCTCGGCCACCAGCGCGGCGGCAACGGCCGCTTCGTCATGGGGGTTTTCAGTGCCGTCTTCGTATCCGGTCAGGTCGTGGCCGTCCATGTGGCGGAAGGTTTCGTTCATCTGCACCAGGCGCAGCGCCGGAGCCAGCGCCGCTTCGAACGCGTGGCTGCGATTGAGCAGCTCGCCACGGTCTTCACCGTGCAACCAGAGCCACAGCGCGTGCTGGGTCGAAGGGTTATCAACGCCCACACCGATCATCGCCGGAAATGGCCGTAGCCCTGCCACTTTCGCCCCCAGGGCATTGACCAGCGACTTGCCAAAACCGACCACCGCCGACTTGCCGTCCACCTGTTGCATCAGTTTCTCGAGTACCGCCGGCAGAGCCTCGGCGGATTCGAGTGCAAAAAACAGATGACGTGCCTGAGACGGAACAGGGGTGGCAAGAATGCCCGGCTGGTAGTAAGTCATGAGAACTCCTCTGGAAAGCTGCGCAGTTTACCCGGCACACCCGGGTTTGTGTCGGTTGAACGGTATAACAGCGGTGCACGGGCGAACTGTGCTGTTGCCGGACTCTGCCCCTGGAAAACCGCCGTGCAGGGTTTTACCAGCGCGGCGCCCACGTGCGCACCGAGTCGATGAGCGGTGGTGCTCTTCGAAAAAATAAATTTCATCGGTCCCGGTGAAATGAATCACTTATGGCTCAACAAGATAGCTGCCGGTTGTTAGCCATTGGCCGCTACCGATGGGCGACCGGGGTCGTTTTCCGCCGCTGGCGCGGGTCGCCGGATCAATTCCTTTGCTAACATCCTGTGACAACACACAAGGAGGTGGCAGTTGGTTATCACCGCCTTCCCTTTATCGACATCCGCATCCTCTCGGGAGGGCATGGGCATGGTCGTGCAGGAACTGCTCCAGAAAAGCCAGACGAAAATTCGCCAGAACGGCTTGTTCAACACCCTGCTCCAGGTGCTGTTGAAACTGATCAACACCTTCACCCTGTTCAAGATCCTGCGTGGCTTGACCCTGCAAAAAGTCGACCCCAGGTTCCTCGACTACCCGCCACACTTCACGCCGATGTTTCTCAGCGAACAGCTGCTCCGCCACTACGCCCTCGATCCCGTGAACGAGCTGCCCGGCCCCTTCATCGATCAAGCCATGGCCAGGGGCGACCAGTGCTTTGGCATCTTCGATGGGGAGAAACTGGCCTCCTACGGCTGGTACTCGCGACAACCTACGCCTATCGACCCACCGGAACTGCTCCTGCATTTCAGCTCGTCCTTCGTCTACATGTACAAGGGCTTTACCCATCACGATTATCGAGGCCAGCGCCTGCACGCGATCGGCATGAACCTTGCCCTCAAGCACTACCTGGAGCAAGGGTATCAAGGGCTGGTCTCGTACGTTGAGTCAGGCAACTTCGACTCGTTGAAGTCCTGCTACCGCCTGGGCTACCTGAACATTGGCTCGATCTATCTGTTCCGGTTGTTCGGCCGCTACCGAAGCGTCGCCAGCCGGGACTGTGAACCCTACCAACTGGGTTTGAAGCCCCTCGCCTGAACCCTTGGTTCGTCAACCCCGGCGCCCTTCGAGGTGCCGGGGATCACTCGTTGCAATGGCTCTCGCCCCGATACGCACTCGGGCTCTGCCCGGTCCAGCGCCGGAAGGCTCGGCGAAAGCTGCGCACGTCGCTGTAACCGACTTCCTCGGTAATACGCTCGATGGACATCTCGGGGTTGGCCAGCAGGCTCATGGTCCGCGCCTGGCGCACTTGCTCGAGCAGGACTTCAAAGGTCAGGGCGTGCTCGGTCAGACGACGGCGCAAGGTACGGCCGCTCATGTTCAGGTCGCCGGCAATTTTCTCGAGATGGCTGCCCTGGGCCAGGTCGCGTGCAATGGCCCGCTCCACGGCCTGGATCAGGTCGATTTTCTGATGAACCTGGGCGCCTTCCAGCTCCAGCAGCGTGACCGCCTGGCGCAACGCCAGCGAGTGGTGATTGGGCAACCGCACATCGAGCCAGCGGGCCTCCAGCACCAGGCGGTTGTGCAGGCAGCCAAAGCGTACGTCAGGTCCCACCAGGCGGTGATACTCGGCCACGTACTCGGGGGCCGCGTGCATGAACTCCACCCGTACACAGTCGAAATCGCCGCCGACCAATGCACGGCCGTACACCAGCAGGCTGGCAAAAAATTCTTCGACGGCAAACCGCTGCACATCGGCAAACGGCAGGCGACATTCCGCGTCGACAAACACCTGGCCGGCCACCTCCCGGACACTGGACACCACAATCCCGCCCGAGGTGTGCTGATGACGCATGCCCAGTTCGAACGCATCGCGCAGGGTCTTGCACAACGACAGCACATGCCCCAGCAACCCCAGGGTACCCAACACATTCTGGCTGCCCACCCAGAGCCCAAGGCCCTGATTGGGAATCACCCTGAGCGCGCGCTGGATCATCGCCACGGCCTGACGATAGGAAATGCGCTGCGCGGGATCCTGCAGGTCATCGAGGCTGAAACCCAGGCCACGGCACAGGCTCTGGGGGTCGATCCCTTTTTCCCCCGCCACCTCGGCCAGGGTCTGCAGCAGAAAAGGTGAAACCAGCGCCAGTTCGTAGTGGGGATCGATGACTTTGATTGGCATGGACGACAGGTTCCGGATCAGGTTCAGTTCTTATTTTTGTAACCGATTATGTCGCAGAACGTTAACACGCCTGGGCGCGTCACTGCCAACCCGGCGCGCATGGCATCGATCGCGGCATCCCGCGCCTTGCCTCGCCCACGTTGGCCCAGCAACGCGGCTCGCCACCAAACGTCAACAGACCCTAGGACACAGGCTGGCCGCAGAAGTCCGCTCTGTGTCCGCCAATACCCTGCCCTGCCGGGGGCTGACAGCTTATTTCTAGGGTCCGGCCCGCGTGATGGCCGGCGGCGCGTCCGCTAACAATAATAACGAGCAGAAAAATGAATCCGACCCGTGCGTTCTCTCCCCTGCGACTGGCTGCAAGCGTTGCCCTGCTGTCGAGTGTGTGCGTATCGGTACACGCCACAGAATCGGGGGTCGACAACATCGGCCCTGGCACCGATGGCTTCTTCATGTTGCCGCTGGACGTCAACAACCTTCCGGACCACATGGTCGCGTTCAACCTCTACTACAACTTCTACAAGGCCACCGAGCTGAACATCAGCTCGCTGGGCGGCAAGGTCCCGGACGTCGAAATCAAGTCCGAGGCGGTCGTTCCACGCCTGGACTACCTCAGCCCGCTGCGCATTGCCGGCGGTCGCCTGGGCTTCTACGCGGCGCGACCCTGGATCAAGCAGCAGGTGTCGGCCTTTGGCCTGGAAGATGACCGCGAAAGCATGGGCGACACCACCGTGGCACCGATCATTCTGTGGGACATGGGGAAAAACCTGACACTGGGCGCCGCGCTGGAGATCACCATTCCCACCGGCGAGTACGACGCCACTCGCCTGGCCAACACCAGCAACAATTTCTACACCTACAAGCCGCTGTTTTCCTTCACCTGGCTACCGACGGAAAAAACCGAGCTGTCAGTCAAGACCACCTACAGCTTCAACCAGGAAAACCACGACACTGACTACCGTTCCGGGCAGATTTTCCACTTCGACTACTCCGCCAGCTACGAGGTGACCGACAACCTGAACCTCGGTTTGAACGGCTACTACCTCAAGCAAACCACCGACGACAAACAGTACGGCCACACCGTGCAGTTCAATGGCCAGGACGTGGACGACGGCGTGCGTGGCGAGGTGTTCGCCATCGGTCCTGCGATGTTCGTAACCTTCCTCAAGTACGCCAGCGCCGAGTTGCGCTGGGCCAAGGAATTCGACGTGGAGAACCGCCCCGAAGGCCAGATGCTCTGGGCCAAGGTCACGATCCCGTACGCCTTCTGAGCACCCGCCAGGGCCGCGTCAGGCGCGCCGCGCCACGGCCAGGGGGGCCCGTGGTTCGCCCAACGCCTGAAGCAGGCAATGCATCGCCTCTTCACGGCTGCGCTCGAAGCGATAGCGCGACTCGATGTACAGCGCCAGTTGCAACTGGACCGGCTCGTCCAGCGGCAGCGGCGCCTGCTGCATGCCCAGCGCGCAGGCGACCCGGCTCGGCAGGCTCAGGCCAAACGGCTGGCGGTCGGCGATCATCTTCGCGGCCAGGGTACTTTGGGTGCTCACGGCAATCGTGCGGCGCAGGCTCTTCAACCCCAGGTGCAGGTCCACCGGGCTCAACCCATCGCGGCGGCTTGAAACCTGGATCTGCGGTTGCGCCAGATAGGCTTGCAGGGTGCGCGGCGGCTCCTTGAGCGCATCGCCATACGCGAACACATAGTGATCGGCCGGCAAGACCTGCTTGTGCAAGCCGGCCAACCCCGCCAGCGGTTGATCCAGGTCGATCAGGATGTCCAGCTTTCCCGAGGCCAGCTCCTGCAAGGCATCGCGCCGCCGAGGCTGGAAGTAACGCACTTGCCAATCGGCATGGGGCGCCAGGAGCAAGGCATCGAGCAGCACCGGTTGCAGGCAGTCCAGGCAACTGATGCGCAGCAACGGCGTGCTCTGGCGCGCGGCGGGAATCATTTTCAAACCGTCACGCAGGCTCTCCAGGGCATTACGCACGTAGTCGGCCAGGCGGTGCGCCACCAGGGTCGGGGTAACGCCCAGGCGACTCTTGATGAACAACGGATCGCCACACAGGTCACGCAGCCGACGCAGCGCGTTGCTCATCGCCGGTTGCGACAGGCACATGACTTCGGCGGCGCGGGTGACACTGCGTTGCTGGTAGATGGCATCGAAGGCGAGCAGCAGGTTGAGGTCGAGCTGGCGTAAATCAAGCATGGTCTTGCTCCGGCAAATCGCTTAACGTCGGGCAGCCTAACCAGTGAACCGGAACATGCTGTGAGCCCTAAATGACAAAAAGCGATCAGCCGACACCCAACGCGTTCTACGCCCCCAGCCTGCTGCCGGCCATTGAAGAACTGCTGGCCCGCGGGATTGCGCGCGAACAGATCGAGGCGTTGTTTCACCGCAGCCTGTTTGAATTGCGCACCCCGTTCATGCGCGTTCCGCTGTTTCTCTCTCGACGTTTCTGGGCCTTTGCCCAGGCCAGTACCGATGATCCGCTGGTGGGTCTGGCGGCGGGCCGGCGCTTCGTGTCCACCTCGACCAATGGCTTGACCTACCTGTTTGATGTCGCCGCGTCGCTGGAAAGTGCCTGTGCCTATTTCGTCAGGTTCTTCCCGTTCTTCAACGGGCATTTCCAGGCGCGGATCGTGCGCGGCGAAGGCTCGGTGCAGTTGCACCTGCGCGACTGCGGCAGCCTGCGCGCCACCGCACCGTTGACCGACTACATCCTGGTCAGCGTGTGCAGCATGTTGCGGCGCAAGCTGCTCGCCAGCGGCCTGGGGGCAGACCCGATTCTCGCTGTCGACCTGCCCCACCCTGCCCCGGCCACTACGCAACCCCATGAACAGGCCTTTCGCGTCCCCGTGCGTTGGTGCCAGGCCAACCCGGTGATTCACCTTGAGCCTGGGTTGTTCGCGCAGCCGCTGACACCGGGCAACCATCAGTTGGAGGACACCCTGGTCGAGTTGCTGGAACATACCCGGCGCAACAGCGAGTCGACGTTGCTGGAGTTGGTCAGCGACCACTTGATCGGCGATCTGCCAGGCGCCCACTGGCAGGATTTCTGTACGTCCCAGCACCTGCTCGAACGCACCGCCGCCCGCCGCCTGAAGGCCCTGGGCTGGAGTTTTTCCGAGTTGCTCGACGAATACCGGCGTTACCGCGCCGAAGACCTGCTGCTGCAACCCGCCGTTGAACTGGTGCAGATTTCCGACCAGCTCGGTTACAGCGATGTGCAGAGTTTCAATCGCGCCTGCCTGCGCTGGTTCGACTGTGCGCCAGGGCATTACCGTTCACGGCACACCCCCCGTAGCATTATGTGATGGCAGTCATTCAATACCGGTCGTTTTTTGACAACGTTACAGCGCATGAAAAACGTAATAAATGTCATTTGATCGACAAAACGTCAAAAAAAAGTTGGTTCATTTCTGACACACATCCTTCTCCCCACCCCTTGTAATACAAGGCATGCGACCGTTTATCGCATTCTTGATTCGCCGTCTGAATGCTCAAAAACTGACCAAAGCCAGTGCTTTGAGGCACTTGATAGCAGATCGCCCGAATACTGACCGTTTTTCAACATGAACAGCGTGTCAGTTTGCTGGCACGGTTTCCCCGCACTCGTCTATACCCCTTCTAACAGTCTCATTTGAGTTACATCCACCGTTTCATGAGGCACGCCAGTATGGACGTGAGCGTATTTGGTACGGGTTACGTCGGCCTGATTCAAGCGGCTGCACTGGCGGATGTCGGTCATCGGGTGTTATGCGTCGACATAGACCCGGGCAAGATCCGTCAACTGCAACAAGCTGTCCCACCCATCAGCGAACCGGGCCTGGGCTCGGCGCTGGAGGAAAACATCAAGGCCGGACGCCTGCTGTTCAGCACCCAGGCCAGCGATGCCGTCGAGCATGGCGAACTGATCTTTATTGCGGTGGGCACCCCTGCCGATGAAGACGGATCCGCTGACATCAGCCATGTACTGAGCGTCGCCCGGCAGATTGCCAACGCCATGGAAGCCAATCGCACCCTGATCATCAAGTCCACCGTTCCGGTCGGCACTGCCGACAAGGTCATGGCCTGTGCCGAGGAAGAACTGGCGCGGCGCGGCAAGCCATACTTGAGCGTGCGAGTGGTCTCGAACCCGGAATTTCTCAAGGAAGGCAGCGCCCTGGCCGATTGCATGCGCCCGGACCGGATCATCATCGGCACGGCTGACGAAGAAGCCCGCGCCCAGTTGACCGAACTCTATGCGCCGTTCTGCCGCAACCGGGAAAAACTGATGTTCATGGACAGCCGCAGCGCCGAGCTGACCAAATACGCGGCCAATGCCATGCTCGCCACGCGCATCAGTTTCATGAACGAACTGGCCAACCTCACCGAACAGTTGGGCGCCGACATCGAGGCCGTGCGCCGGGGCATCGGCTCGGATCCACGTATCGGCTATCACTTCATTTACCCTGGCTGCGGTTTTGGCGGCTCATGCCTGCCCAAGGACCTGCGCGCCCTGCTGCACACCGCCGAGCACAACGGCATGCCGCTGCGCCTGTTGCGCAGCGTTACCGAGGTCAACGACGACCAGCGCCACATCCTCTTGCGCAAGCTCAAGCCTTACTTTCCGGCAGGGCTGGCCGGAAAAAAGATCGCCCTCTGGGGCCTGGCCTTCAAACCCAACACCGACGACATGCGCGAAGCGCCCAGCCGCTACCTGATGGAGTCACTGTGGCAAGAAGGCGCCACGGTGCATGCGTTTGACCCGGAGTCGATGTCCGAATGCCGGCGCCTCTATGGGTATCGCGATGACCTGCACCTGTGTGCCACCCGCGACGACACCCTGGAAGACGCCGACGCCCTGGTGATTTGCACCGAGTGGAAGAATTTCCGCGTGGTCGACTTCGAAATGCTCGCCAGCAAACTGCGCGCAAAAGTCGTGATCGACGGGCGCAACCTCTACAACCCGCAGCAAGCCGCGGATGCAGGCCTGCACTATCGCGGCATCGGCCTGCGGCATGTCATGCCCGAAGGCCCGGCCGTATGAAAATCCTGGTCACCGGTGCAGCCGGCTTCATTGGCGCTCATTGTGTGTTGCGGCTGTTGCGCGACGGCCATGAAGTCATCGGCCTGGACAACTTCAACGACTACTACGACCCGGCGCTCAAGCACGCCCGGGTACGCTGGGTTCATCAACAGGTGGGGGACTTCGCCTTGCTGCGGGCCGACCTGACGGACAGCGATGCCCTGGCCGCACTGTTCACCCGCGAGCAACCCAGGGTCGTGATTCACCTGGCCGCCCAGGCCGGGGTGCGTTACTCCCTGGATAATCCAAAAGCCTACCTGGACAGCAACCTCAGCGGCTTCCTGAACATTCTCGAGAACTGCCGGCACCATCCGGTGAAGCACCTGATCTACGCCTCCTCCAGTTCGGTCTACGGGGCCAACCAGCACACGCCCTATTCCACCCATGACAGCGTCAACCACCCGCTGTCCCTGTATGCGGCCACGAAAAAAGCCAACGAGCTGATGGCCCACAGTTACAGCCACCTGTTTGGCATTCCCTGCACCGGGTTGCGCTTCTTTACCGTGTACGGCCCCTGGGGACGTCCGGACATGTCGCCCATCCGCTTTGCCCAGGCGATCGTCCAGGGGCGGCCGCTGAAGCTATTCAACCATGGCCGGCACCAGCGCGATTTCACCTACATCGACGACATTGTCGAGAGCATTGCGCGCCTGCTGGAGCGTGCCCCCCGGGTGGCCATCGACTGGGACCGTGAGCACCCGGACCCTTCGAGCAGCATGGCGCCCTGGAAAATCTATAACGTCGGCGGCGAGCGCCCGGTCGAGCTCAAGGACTATCTGGCGCTGCTGGAAAAACACCTGGGATGCCAGGCCAACGTCGACCTGCTGCCCCTGCAACCCGGTGATGTCCTGAACACCTTTGCCGATGTCGGTGAACTGGAACACGACATCGACTTTCACCCGCAGATCACACTCGATGAAGGGCTCAGGCGTTTCGTGGCCTGGTTCCGTGAGTATTACGTGCTGCCCGTCATCCCAACGTCGCTCGCTGGCAATGCTTCATGCCCGGACGAGCCCTCGCCAATACGGAGGCGTTTATGACGGGGCATGAACAAGACGTGCCGGTACAAACGATGCGTCGTGACAAGCGCCTCGATCCCGCGCAGCGCATGCGCCTGGATTCAGCGATCCACATGCAGGGTCGTGGCTGGATGACCGGCCGTGACGGCGGGCGCCCCTGGACCCTGTCGCGAACCAACCGGGTCGTCGCCGCACTGGGCGCGCTGGTCCTGCTGGTGCTGCTGTCGCCGCTGTTGCTGGCCCTGGCCCTGGCCATCCGGTTGAGCAGCCCGGGGCCGGTGCTGTTTGTCCAGAAACGCACCGGCTACCGCGGGCGCCTGTTCGGCATGTACAAGTTCCGCACCATGGTCGCCAACGCCGAGGACCTCAAGGAGTCGCTGCGCCACCTGAACAAGCACGGTGCCGATGCCATCGACTTCAAGATCGACAAGGACCCGAGGATCACCGCAATTGGCAGGTTTCTCAGACGCAGCAGCCTCGACGAGTTGCCCAACCTGATCAATGTACTCAAGGGCGACATGCGCCTGGTCGGCCCCAGGCCTACCTCGTTCAACGCCTATCGCTACAAGGACAGTCACCTCGCGCGCCTGAGCATTTACCCTGGCATGACCGGCCTGTGGCAGATCTCCGGACGCAGCAACATCGATTTCGATCAACGGGTCGAACTCGACCTGAGCTACATCGCCAACCAGAGTCTGCTGCTGGATCTGAAGATCCTGCTCAAGACACCCTTCAAAGTTTTCAGTGGCCACGGAGCAAGTTGAGATGGACGGTTCAACCAAAAGCTTGACCATCGCCAATCCGAGCGAATCCAACCTGACCTCGACCGTACTCGACCAGGACCTGCGCGTCCTGTTCCTGACGGCCGCCAACAGCGGCGACGGAACCAGCAGCAGTGCCCTAGTGCTGGCCCGGCAACTGGCGGAAATGAGCAGCGGCCAAGTGCTGCTGGTCGATGCCAGCCAGTCCGCCAACAACCTGAGCCAGCAGTTGGGGCTGCACAAGGAGCGAGGTTTTCGCGACCTGGTGTTCAACCACGACAGCGCGCCACCGCTGCACGATTGCGTCACGCAGTTGACGGGTCTGCCGTTCCTGGTGCTGCCCAACGGCCACCATCGACGCGGTGCCGAGCACCTCACACCCGAGCAGCTACGCCCCCTGCTCAAGCAACTGGCCGAGCAGTACCGGTTTGTGGTGATCGACGGCGACCCGGTGTATTCGGCCACCGACACCCTGGTCATCAGCACCCTGGTGGACGGCGTGGTGCTGGTGGTGCGTGCCGAGGACACCCGCTGGGAAGTCGCACAAGCGGCCGGCCAGCGCCTGACCCAGGCCGGGGCAAAGCTGGTCGGCAGCATCTTCAACGGCCGCAAGTACTACATGCCCAAATGGCTCTACAACAACCTGTAAAGACAGCAGCCAAAGGATGACCTCATGAACGCGAAATGGCTTGCCCTGCTGTTGCTGCCTCTAGCAGGTTGCTCCAGCCACACCGAAACCCAGAGCATGCCGGTGCAGATCCTCACCGCCGCACCGGCCAACGCCCAGGCCACCGATATGCCCAAGGTCGAACAGACCCTGCGCCCGGGCGACAAACTGGACGTGATCTTCCACGTCAGCACCTCAGGCTCATCGGCCTACCGTATTCAATCCGGTGACCAGATCGGCCTGAATTTCACCGCCGCCAGCCAGCTCAACGGCAGCCAACTGGTATTGCCGGACGGCACCATTGCGCTGCCGGGCGCCAACACCTCGGTGAAAATCGAGGGGCTGACCAGCGAGCAGGCACGCGATGAAATCCAGCGTGCCTATCAACGCAAGATGCTGTTCCAGCCCAACCGCAACCAGTTGACCGTGCAGGTGATCAGCCCGCTGAGCAACGAGAACAACCTCAAAAGCACGCTGAACCACCCGGTCACCGGTATGAGCCGGGAAATCATCGTGGGCAACGACGGTTACGCGAGCTTTCCGGAAGTCGGTGCCGTGCCCCTGCAAGGGATGAGCGTCAGCCAGCTGGAAACCTTCCTGAACACGCGCTATGCGCAGTTGCCGGGACGGATGACCGTCGACGTGATGCTCAAGTCCACCCAGGGCAACGAAGTGTTCGTGCTCGGTGAAGTCGGCCAACCGGGTGCCTACCCGGTCCGGCGGCCGATCTCGGTGCTCGAGGCCCTGACCCTGGCGCGTGGCGCCAACGCCAAGGCCCGTCTGGATTCGGTGGTGATCATGCGGCGCAACGGCAATCAGGTCGAAGCCCGCCACTATGACGTCGACGCGGCCCTGTCCGGCGACGCCACGCAGATCGCCTACCTGCAACCGGACGACATGCTCTTCGTGCCCAAGACCAAACTGGCCAGCGCCGGTGAACTGGCGCGGCAACTGGCGGATGTCGTGCTCTTCCAGGGCGTGGGCATGAGCTTCAGTTATCGCTTGGACGACAAAGACAGTGACAGTGACTAACGCTCAGGTGACCGGCCATGAATCCAAAAGAAAACTACCTGCATGAGTTCTTCAGGATCTTTTTCGCCAACAAACAGTTGGTCAAACGAGTCTTCCTGATCTTTGCAGTGATCGCCCTGCTACTGCCGCTGGTGCTCAAACAGAGCTTCGATATCACCGCGCAAGTGATCGTGCAGTCCAAGAAACTGTCCCAGGGGGATGCCACCACCTCCCTGACCCAGGAAAATGCGACCTTCGTCCCGCCGACCCTGTCGGACATGGAAACCGAGGCCAACATCCTGCGTTCACCCGCGCTGATTCGCCAGACCATCAGCCAGCTGCGCGACAAGGGTGAGTACAACCCGACCCCGGGCCTGCTCGCCAGAGTGGTGACCGACCCGCTGCGCAACCTGCTGATCAACCCGCTGCGCGAGTACGTGATCAACCCGGCGCGCCAGCTGTTCGGGCTGGAAGTCGACCCGGTGCGCGATACGACCCTGGACGGGCTGACGCAAGAGGCCATCGACAAGCTGAAGGTCGAAACCCTGCCTGGCTCCAATGTGATCTCGATCATCTACAGTTTTGGCGACCCCAAGCAGGGCACCGACTTCGTGGCGCAACTGCTGCAGAACTACCTGCAAAACCGTCAGGAACTGCAATCGATCGACTTGCCACAAACGTTCTATGAAACCAAGAAACTGCAATACCAGACCCGCCTCGACGGCCTGGAAGGTACGCGGCTGGGGCTGCTGGAGCGCGTCGGTTCGTCCGATCCCAAGGAGGAAATCACCTTCCGCCTGAATGCCATCAACACGGAAGAACAGGCACTGAACCTGTACCGCGACCGCCTGCTGGAAAACCAACGCTGGCTCGACTACCTGAAGGCCAACCTGGGTAACGCCGGCAACGCCAGGTTCAGCGATTACACCTTCCCCTACACCTTCACCACCACCGTGGACAAGGTGGCGTTCGAGGACCGGGAAATCAAACAGCTCGGCGAACAGCTGACGATTCTGGTCACGCGCTACAACAACGACCTGGCAGTGTTCCAGCCTGGCAGTGAACCGATGCTGCTGACCCGCGAACAAATTACCCGCGGCCGCCAGCAGTTCCTGAAAGTGGTCGGCAACCGGATTCAGGAGCGGACCAACGACCTGGCGGTCATCAGTTCGGTGATCGACCAGAAAATCGCGCGCATTGCCGAGTACAAGGAGCGTATCCACCAGTTGCAGGAAACCCAGAGCAAGCTGCGGCAGATGGACACCGAAATCAACGCCCTGCATACCGCGTTCTCCACCTACGCCCAGCGCTTTGCCGAAAGCAGTACCGCGCGCCTGCTCGACAACGACCTGTCGAACGCACGGGTCCTGAGCCCACCGTTCGAACCCACCGAGGCGGCATTTCCAAAACCGTTGCTGATTATTCCGTTCGGCCTGTTCACCGGGCTGCTGCTGGCGATCGCCCTGGTCTATGTCCGTGAGTTCTTCGACCATCGCTTCAAACACCCGGCGCAAATCAGCCGCGAACTGGGCTTGCCGGTTCTGCTGGTGATCAACGACCAGAAAGCGTTGCCGAACAATCCGCACCCGAACTGGACCGTCCCCAGCTTCCTGCACTGGATGCGCAATTGAACGGGCAGACCGCTCCTGCGCTGCCGATCATTCATCTGCTCGGCAGCGGCGGGTTCTACGGTGCCGAGCGGATGTTGCTGGACCATTGCCTGGCAACGCCCGGCCAGCACCAGGTGCTGTTCCTCGATGCGCCGCCCGAACTCATCGCCCGGTTTCGCGCCGCCGGGGTCGATTGCCGTGCCTGCGCGGGACTGGGTGAATTGATCCGGCACCTGCGCCAACGGCGCGACGAACGTCCGCTGATCAACACCCACAACTTCAAGGGCCTGGTGTTGGGCTGGGTCGCCGCGACCTTGCTGCGCCTGCCGCTGGTGACTACCCAGCACGGCTTCACCCCGCGCAGCCGCAAACAGAAGTTCTACACCTGGCTCAGCCTGCAACTGTGCCGCACGGCGTCGGTGGACCGGGTGGTCTGCGTGGCCGAGAGCATTGCGGTGCTGTGCCGGCATGCCAGTGTCCGGGCGGACAAGCTCCAGGTGATTCCCAACGGTTTGCCGGCGGCCAATGCCCTGCCCCAACGCAGCGCCGATCAACAGCGCTGGCTGGCCGGCTACGTCGGACGCTTGAGCTACGAGAAAGGCCCGGACCTGTTCCTCGATGCCTTGATCCCGCTGTGCCAGCAGTATCCGCAGTTGCATGCGGTGATGCTCGGTGACGGCCCGGAACGACCCGCCCTGGTGGCACGCATCGACGCTGCCGGCTTGCGGGAACGCATTACGCTGCCGGGCTACCAGACCGAGATGGGCCCCTGGTGGACGCAGTTCGATGCACTGGTCATCAGCTCGCGCACCGAAGGCACACCCATGATTCTGCTGGAGGCCATGCAGGCCGGAGTACCGGTGGTAGCGTTCGGGGTCGGTGGCATTCCCGATGTGCTCGAAGACCGGCACAACGGGTTGCTCGCCGCACCTGCCGACAGCCCGGCGCTGGCGCGACAATTGGAAACCCTGCTCAACGAACCGCTATTGGCTCGCGCGCTGACGGAAAACGCCCGCCGCACCCAACTCGACCGCTACGACCTGCGGGCCCTCGCCGAGCGCTGGTCGCAGTTGTATATCCGCACTGCACAGGAGGCTCGCGCATGATCATCCCTCTGTCGCTGGTCAGCCTTTTGGGGCTGGCCTCTCTGGTGCTGCTGGCCAGTCCCTGGCCGTACCTGGCCCCCGGCGCCGTGCTGGGTATCGTTGGCGTGGCGGTGTTGTATCGCCGGCCGGCCTGGGGCTTGCTGGGGATCGTGGCAATGGTTCCGCTTGAAGGTCTGTTCAAGGACAGCACCCCGACCGGGGCAAAACTCCTGGGCGCATCCCTGGCGCTGGTCCTGTGCCTGCAACTGGCGGTGCACCAGATTCCGTCCGAGCGCTTGCGCAGCAACCTGTGGCGCTTTCTGATCGGGTTCATGGTGCTGTACTTCCTGAGCATGCTGCTGACCGATAACCTGGACCTGTCCCTGATGAACCTGCGTGAAATCAGCGTCGGCCTGGTGCTGTTCGTGATCACCCTGCTGATCGGCCGCGAGATGAACATGATGATGTTTTGTCGACTGGCGACCCTCAGCGTGTCGCTGACGTGCGCCCTGGCGATGTTCTCCATCAAGTATCAGGCACAGGGGCGCGCCGCTGGCCTGCTGGTCGACCCGAACACCTTTGCCCTGCTGATCGCTTTCGCCGTCCCCTTGGCGTCGTTGTTGCTGCTCAAGAGTCCCGGCCTGTGGCAACGCTTGCTCTGGGGCGGTTGCTGCCTGTTGTTGTTGGGCGGCATGACCAAGACCGAGTCCCGTTCCGGGTTTGTGGTGTTGCTCATCACCCTGCTCATCGGCCTGTACCACTACCGTGCCCAGTTACCACGCATTCGTCCGCGTCACCTGGGGTTTGCCATGCTCGGCGCGGCGATCGTGATTCCGCTGGCCATCTACGCCATGCCGGCCGGATACCTGGCGCGCATCCAGTCGCTGAGCATTCTGAGCTCCGGTGCCAGTACCCACCGTGACGAGTCGTTGGGGCGTCGCGCTTCGTACATTGTGGTCGGCAGCAAGATGATCCAGGAAAACCCGTTGCTGGGCTCGGGCCCGGGTACCTTCCCGCTGCACTACTCGGTCACCGGCTACGCCAAGGCATTCTCGATCAAGGGCAGCGCCGACGAGTTGTACCGTCGTGCCCACAACACCTACCTGGAAACGTTCAGTGAGCTGGGTATTCCGGCCGGGTTGCTGTTTGTCGGTCTGCTCGGCACGGGCCTGTTCAACCTGCAGCGCGCCCGCGCAGCCTGGCTCAAGCGCCATGAGTGGGAACAGGCCGACCTGGTCACGCACCTGGCCATGAGCCTGTTGTCGCTGATGCTGTTTTTGCTGTTCCTCAGCGCCGCGAACCAGAAATACCTGTGGATCATGCTGGCGATGTCCTGGGTGCTGCGCCTGAAGGCCGAACAAAGCCCCTTGCCGGAGCGCCAGGCATGAGCCGCATCAGCATTGTCATTCCGATGTTCAACGAGGCGCGACACATTGCGCGGACCTTGCAGTCGGCCCGTTTGGCGGCGAAATCGGCGGGGCTTGAGTGCGAGCTGATTGTGGTCGACAACGGCTCCCATGATCAGGGACCGCAGATCGCCCGTAACCTGGGTGCTCACGTGTCGAGCCATCCCGGCCTGCACATCGGCGCCTTGCGCAATCGCGGCGCAGCGCTGGCCAGCGGCGAATGGCTGGCGTTTATCGATGCCGACATCGAAATGCCGACCAACTGGCTGACCTTGCTGACGGGGCTGGAACTGGCCGGGCAGGCCGACGTGCTGGCACTGGATCTGCACACCCCACTCCAGGCGCCGTGGTTTGCCCACGCCTGGCAACGCCGCACCCTGCGCCCGACCACCCAGGCGATGCACCCGGTGCAATGGCTGCCCTCGGCCAACCTGCTGATGCGCCGCGAACGCTTTGTGGCCATCGGCGGCTTCAACGAAAGCCTGCGTACCGGAGAGGACAAGGACCTGACCTTGCGCCTGAGCGGAACGGGGGCGCGACTGTTGTCGGTCAATGAAAGTGTCGCCCTGCATTGGGGCTACGAAGGCAGTTGGCGCGAATGGATGGGCAAGGAACTGTGGCGCCAGGGCAGTCACCTGCAACTGCTGCGCAGCCAGGGCGTGAGCTTGCGCCTGCTGCGTTTCCCACTGCTGTCGCTCGTCGCCTGGGCGCTGGACTTCATGGCCCTTTCGGCCTTGTTCAAGGGCCTGCCCCACCTGGCGTTGCTGCTGCTGTTTGTCACCAGCCTGCCCGCGCTGCTACTGAGCCTGCGGCAAAGCCTGAAACACCGCGACCCGAGGTTGACCCTGCAACTGTGGGGGCTGCACTGGGTACGCTTGCACCTGGCCGGCGCGGCCTGTGTGCTCAGCCTGTGTCATTGGAGCGCCAGGAGGCCGGCCCGTGGCTGAATTCCTGTTCTGGTTGTGCCTGTTGCTGCCGGTCTACGCCTACCTCGGCTACCCGCTGCTGTTGACCGTGCTCTCGCCGCTGTTCGCCCCTCGGCACCATGGCAACGCCGAGCCGCTGAATGTCAGTGTGATCATTGCCGCCCACAACGAAGCCCGGCACATCGAAGCGAAACTGCGCAGCGTGCTGGCCCAGGATTATCAGGCGCTGACGCTGCAGGTCATTCTCGCCAGCGACGGCTCGACCGACGACACCGTGGCTTGTGCGCAACGGGTGAACGACCCGCGCCTGCGCGTGCTCGACCTGCCCCGCCAGGGCAAGGCCGCGACCCTGAACAGCGCCGTCGCCCACAGTGCAGGGGACATCCTGGTCTTCACCGATGCCGACAACCAATGGTCCCATGACACCCTCGGGCATCTGCTGGCGGCGCTGAGCGACCCGGATGTCGGGGCCTGTGCCGGGCACATGATCATCCCTAACCCCGGCAAGGGCCTGAGCCTGGGCGACAGCCTGTATCGGCATTACGAAGGCTGGTTGCGGCGGGTGGAAAACCGCACCGGCTGCATGGTCTCCGCCGATGGTGCGTTGCTGGCGCTGCGCCGCGCACTGTTCCAGCCCATACCGGCCGAGGTCAATGACGACTTCTTTGTCAGCACCTGCGCCCCCGTGGCCTTCAAACGGATTATCTACGTGCCCGAAGCGGTGGTGCTCGACCAGGGCGTGGACGAGGCCGACAAGCAGTTTCGCCGCCGGCAACGGGTAACGGTCGGCGGCCTGCAAAGCCTGGCCCAGCGCCGCGAGTTGCTCAATCCCCTGACCCACGGCCTGTATGCCCTGGCGTTGATCAGCCACAAACTGATTCGCCGGCTGGCACCGATCCTGCTGCTGCCGCTGCTGCTGAGTAACTTCTGGCTGTGGGACGAACACCCCTTCTATCGCCTGACACTGATCACCCAACTCCTCGGCTACAGCGTGGCGGTCGCCGGCTTGCTGGATGTGCACCACCGTTTGCCCAGGCCCTTTCGCCTCGCAGCCTTCGTGCTGGTGACCCTGGCCGGGATGAGCCTCGGTGTGTGGCAGTTCCTGCGTGGCCAGCGGTATCGCCAATGGAACCCCGGGCAAAATCGCTGAGAGAGTACCCCCATGCCCATCAAGCAACTGATCAAGCGTACCGGTGGCTGGCTGTACCTCAACTCGCCCCTGGGCCGTCGGCAACTGCGCGGTGCCGGCGTCATCCTGATGCTGCACCGGGTACTGGCCGACGACGCGGCGGCGACACTGCCGCACCGCAATGAGTTGTGTGTCGGCCCCCAGGCCTTCGATCACCTGCTCGGTTGGCTCAAGCGGCACTTCGACTGCGTGCCGCTGATGTCGCTGCTGCAGCCCGACGCCGGCCTGCGCCGGTCAGCCCGGCCACGGGTGGCGCTGACCTTTGACGACGGCTGGCGTGACAACGCGCTCAATGCCTTCCCAGTGCTGCAACAGCATCAGGTACCGGCGAGCATTTTCCTGTCCACGGACTTTATCGGCAGTCGCCAGCGCTTCTGGTGGGAAAGCCTGGGGGAAACCCTGTGGGGCAGTCACGGTGACGTTGCGCGCCAGGACTTGATCGATCACCTGCAACTGTCGGGTCATACGGTGCCCGAAAACCTGCTCGGCGAGGCCGACGAACAGCGCCGTAGCCTGGCCCTGGCGCATTACCTGCAAACGCTCAAGCGCTTGTCGCCGGACACCCTCAGCCAGCTTGCCGGGACCTGCCCCGAGGATGCATTGCCCCAGGCGCTGGATTGGCATCAGGTGCGCACCCTGGAGAACTCCGGACTGATCAGCTTTGGTCCCCACGGTGCCAGCCATGCCATCCTCACCGGGCTGGACGACCAGCGCCTGGAACTGGAACTGCGGCGCAGCCGCGACGCCCTGGACAACGGCTGCCTGCAGCCGCTGCCGGTGTACTGCTACCCCAACGGCGACCACGACCAGCGGGTGCGCCAGCAGTTGGCGGCGCACCGTTACCCCTTTGCACTGGGCACCGGTGCCGGCCTTTACCGGGGCACTGGCGACCCCCTGGCCCTGCCGCGATTCGGCGTCAGCCAGCGCAACGCCAGCCGTCCGGAACTGCTGGCCTGGCGTATCAGCCAAGGGGCCCGCGCATGACCCTGAACCAGTACCTCAAGCACCTGGCGCTGAGCACGGGCACCACGCTGTTGATGATCGCCCTGCGCTTGCTGCGCAACGTGCTGCTGGCGCGCATCCTCGGTCCCAGCGAACGGGGCCTGTTCGCCTTGCTCAGTACCCTGCCCGACCTGATCAGCGCCGCCACCAGCGGCGGCCTGAATTCGGCCGTCGGGTTTCAGGCGGCAAAACAACGCCCCATGGGGTTGCTGCTCAGCCAGGTGCTGGTGTTCGGCTGCCTGCTGGCAACGATGCTGACCCTGCTGGTGGTGGCGCTGACACGCGAATTCGGCACTGAACTGGACATCACCCGCCAACTGGGCCTGCTGGCCTGGTTGTTGCTGATGGTCGTGCCGTTGTCCGTGCTCAAGAGCGGCTTGCTGACCCTGCACAATGCCTCCGGCGGCGTGGTCGCCTTCAACGTCTTGCGGCTGATCGAGTCCCTGACCCCGTTGCTGCTGTTTCTTGCCTTGTTCTGGATGTGGAAGAGCGCGGCGCTGGAGGCGGCACTGATCAGTTGGCTCGCGGGCATCTGCCTGGTGGTCGCCGTGGGCTGGTACTGGCTCAAGCGCGATCACCCGCTGCGCCTGCAATGGGATCGCGCGGGGCAGAATGAACTGCTGCGCTACAGCGCCAGAAGCCATCCCGACCTGCTGTTTCAGCAGGTGATCCTGCGCTCCGATTACCTGCTGATCGGCGCTTTGCTGGGTAGCACCGCGCTGGGTGAATACGCCATGGCCACCGCCGCTGGCGAACTGCTGTTTATCGTACCGGAAGCGGTGACCACACCGTTGATGAAGCGCCTGTTGCAGCAGGAAGAAGGTATCGAGCGCCTGACCCCCCTGGCCTTGCGCCTGACCGCCACGGTGATGATCGCCGCCTGCGTGAGCATGGCACTGGTCGGCGAATGGCTGATCGTCACTCTGTTCGGAGAGGCCTACCAGCCGGCGTACCCGGCGCTGCTGGCCTTGCTGCCAGGCCTGCTTGGACTGTGTTACGTGAGCATCCTGCGCCTGGATCTGCTGGGCAAGAACCGGCCCGGCAGCATTTCGCTGGTGATGGGCCTCTGCGCCCTGTTCAACCTGGCGCTGAACCTGCTGCTGATTCCCGTCTATGGCATCGTCGGCGCCGCCGCGGCGTCCTCCGTTGCTTACCTGTCAGTGACCGTCGCCCTGCTGTGTCTGTACTGTCGCCTCAGCGGCGTGCCGGTGTGGCAAACCCTGATCATCCTGCCCAGCGATCTGGGACCGATGCGTCAACTGCTGATGCGTAAACCGGCATGAAGCACCTACTGCTAGTGTTCAGCCTCGGCCTGGGCCTGAGCGCGCAGGCCGCGCCCATGCGCTGGGGCGACATTCGTGACGCCAGCCTGTACCTGCAGGCCGGGCAGCCTGACACCCTGATCGTGAGTTGGGTCCCGGCCTGGCAAGCGGACGCCAACGAAGAGCAGCTGTACCTGCTTGACGGCCAGGGCAACCTCGCGGGCGAACGGCACATCAAGGCCAGTGAAACCCGGGGCAGCCAGCGCTGGGCCCTGGCGCCGAGTGCCTCCAGCTATCGACTGGAGATTCCCGGCTACAGCTTTCGCAACTACCGGATCGAGCATGATGAACACACCGTCGCGCTGCTGGCCCCGGCCAAGGTTCACTTCAGCGCCGAAACCCGGGATGGCGACGAGCTGTATTTCAAGGTCGCGCCCGGCGAACGGGCGATCCTGGCCGGCAAATTCCATGGCGGTGTCAGGGCACTGCAAGCAGAGCGACTGGGCGATGGCAAAACGCTGAGCCTGGCGCTCAAGCCCTATCGCGACTATTGGCAATTCGATCAGGTGGCGCTGCCAGTCGCCAGTGCCGAACAGGTCTGGCGGTTGCGCCTGCAAGGCAGTGGCAAAGCCGCATTCTGGCTCGACGGCACCACCAATCTGTTCGCGCAAGACCCGCAGCAACTCCAGCCCGTGCGTGAAGACGCCGGCCAGACCCGGCTCACCCTGCATGCCGGGACCGTCGGTCGAACCCCGGACCTGGGCCTCGCCCTGCCCTACGCTCTGCCGCCACCGGACAGCCACCCGTTGTTCGATGCGCTCAGGCCGCGCGCTGGCAGCTACTACAGCCTTGTCGACCTGACCGCAAAAAGGCCGCAGTACGAGGATCCATTCCGCCGCTTTTACCAGGAGCGCCTGGGCATTACCCACGACATCACCCTGCTTGCCGGCACACAACGGGTCGCCGACCTGCGCGCCGATGCGGTCAGCAACGCCGGCCTTGACGCCTGGCTCGCCGGGACACGCGCCTTGGGGGGCAAAGGCCTGCACTACATCGCCTTTGCCGATGAGCCGAACCTTAACTACCCGGACTTTGCCCACTATCAAGCGGTCTTCGACAGCATGGCGCGTCAGGTGCAAAGCAACCCCGCCAACTTCCAGGCCGGCGTGCGCATCGCCATGCCGGCCAGTTCGCGGCTGATCAACGGCCCCTTTGCCGACAATGCCGCCGAACGCCGTGGCATTGACTGGGCGCGGCGCCTGCTGCAGGCCTCAGGCGAGCGGATCGACGCCCTGGCCTGGCACGAATGGATGATCCGCGACCTGCTGGCCACCCGTGTCTACCGCGACGGCGTGCGACGCGCCGCCGAACTCGTGGGCCTCGATCAACAAGGCCGGCCCCGCAAGGCGCTGCTGCTGGACCAGACCAACATGTCCAGCGGTTCGAGCTTGAGCCCCTACGACCAGGAGACCCATTTCGCTTCGCTGTGGTGGGCCTCGGTGGCCATCAATTCGGCCCAGGACGGCCTGCTCGACATGCTCAACTGGTTCCAGATCGATGACGAAGGCGACCACCGCAAGGGCATGTTGCGCGTGCTGGAGGGCAATCGCTTCGAGCTCAAGCCGGTGGGCTACGCCCAGCAATTCATCGCGCGCTACTGGCTCAAGGACGTGGTGCGCCTGGACAATGACGCGTTCGAGGTTGACGTGCTGGCCATGGCCAGCGATCGACAACGCAGCGTGCTGGGCGTCAACAAGACCACACGCCTGCAGCACGTCACCTTGCAGGGCATCGCCGCCTCATGCCCGTTGCAGCCTGGCGCACTGGTGTATTTTGGCGCCGACAGCCAGAGCCGGCCCGCCACGTTCAGCTGCGAGGACGGCCAGGTGAGGTTCGAGCTGCCCGGCGAAACGCTGTTTGCCTTGAGCTGGAACGCCTCATGAGCCCCTCCATCGAACCGGTTGCCGCCGCGCAACCTCGCCATCGCAGCACAGGGAGTTCAACCGTTATGGCGGTGCGATTGCAATGGTGCATGTCACTGTGCGCCCCTGACTTTCCGGAAGCCGCGTACGAAGCGCTACGCCAGCGCGTGCCGGACGCGACCCCCTTCAATACCCTGGCCTGGTTGCGCGCGGCCGAACACGCCCTGCAAGGCGGTACGACGTTGCAGGTCCTGCTGGGCTGGCAGGACGACCAACTGTGCCTGTGCCTGCCGCTGATCGCCTGCCGTGAACGTTTTGCCGGGTTGCCGTTTCGCGTCGTTCGCCACCTGGGTTACCCGCTGGCCGACCGGATCGCCCTGCTCGCCTGCCTGGACAGCGACAGCCTGCAACAGGGGCTAAGGGCGATCCGCCAGCATCTGCCCCACGCCGTGTTGCAACTCAATGAGTTGCCGCAGGCCCCGGATCAGCCTGGCACACTGACACCCTGGATGCCGCTAAGCTCTACCGGCGAATGGCGCCTCAGTTGTCGAGTGCCGGTGCACCTGATCAGCGACAGTGACCGTCAGGAAGTCTCGGGCGATCAGCGCTACAAACTGCGTCGGGCGCGCAAACGCATCGCGGCCTGCGGTGCGCAGATCAAACGCCTGGCCCCGGACGCGCTGACCATCGGCCCCTTGCTGCAAGCGATCAGCGAGGTCGAGGCGGTCAGCTGGAAAGGTGACGAAGGCGTCGGAATATTTTCCGGTGCGCACCATCGACAATGGATGAACGAAGCGTTCACCCGCCTCGCCGCCCTTGGCCTGGTCCGGGTCGTGGTACTGGAACTCGACGGGCGTTGCATCAGCTACCGTCTCGGGCTGCTGGAACAAGGCCGGCTGTATGACTACAACCTGGCGTTCCTGCCACAACATGCGGACCTGGGCAGTGGCCGAGTACTGCTTGAGGAATGGATTCGCTGGGGTCTGGACGAAGGCTGGCAGTGGATCGATGCCTCGCGCGTGAGCCTGACCAACTCCGGGCATCAACTGCATGAACGCATGACCGGGCAACTCGAACACTGGCGCTGGAGTTTCTATTCGTGGCGCCCCAGTGGTCTATTCCTGGGCCTGGGCCTGCGGCTTTGGCAACACCTCAAACCGCGCCTGCACGCCTGGCGCGCCTGGCGGGCGGCTACCGGCAAGCCGGGCGGCGCGAAAAACCCTGTGGTCGGTACACACCCCAAGGAGGGCGAACATGCCTCGTCAAGTCATCGTCAACGCTGACGATTTCGGCCTCAGCCCGAACGAGAATGCGATCATCCTGCAGGCCTTCCAGGCCGGGGTGATCAGCTCCGCCACCGCCATGGCCAACATGCCCGCGTTCCACGCCGCTTGCCAGCTGGCGCAACAACCGCTGCTCAAGGGCCGCGTCGGCCTGCACTTCAACCTCACCTATGGCCGTCCCTTGAGCGAGGCGATCGCCCGCCAGCCAACCTTCTGCAGCGCCGCTGGCGAGTTCGACCTGAACCTTGCACGCCACCGCTTGTGGCTCGGCCGCAAACAGCGTGAAGCGGTGTTGCAGGAGCTTGAGGCCCAGTGGCAACACTGCCTGGACAACGACCTGCAACCCAGCCATCTGGATTCCCATCAACACGTTCACAACATCTGGCCGATCGGCGAGATCGTCGCGCGATTTGCCGCCCGCCAAGGGGTCCCGGTTCGGCTGGCGCGCAATCTGGGGCATAACCTCAGCCTGCCCAAACGGGTGTTCAAACATCTGCTCAACCAACGCTTGCGCCGCCTCGCCAACGCGACGGCGGACTATGTGTGTACCCCGGTGGACCTACGCAACGCAGCGCCCCCCACGGACGGACTGCTGGAGATCATCGCCCACCCCACCCAGCTCGACAGCGACTTTGGCGACGCCTACCTGCGTGCGGACGAGTCGTTGAGCCGGCTACTGGACCTTCGACTGCCAGGTATCCCGCGCGTGGCCTACAGCGTACTGCTACACCGCCCATCCTCTGCGGCGACCGCCCTGGAATGACCCAGACAGCACACTGCCCCTGGCGGTTGACCAAGGGCAGTGGGCAAAACGCAATGGATTCAGGGCTTCAGTGGCCGTTCCTCGTCGAGGTCCGACAGGCTTTTTCCATCATCCGGGTGTTTCCAGGTTTGCGGTGGCGGATTCTCTTGCGGGGCGGCCTCATCCGGCCGCTCCTCGTCGCCATCGTCGTCATGTTCATGCTGCTTTTCAGTGGCCATGGACCCTCCTCCTGAGTGGAATGTGTTCCTTTGAGAATAGAACAAGGTCCGTGCATCGCCGGGGACTTGCCGACTGATGACCATGGCAGCATGCAGGAAATGGGTCGCCCCCGATATTTGTTGGTCTTCATGAGCAAAATGACGGTACGTGCCGATGCAAGGGCCTGTCACCCTCGGGAATATCTGGGAACGCTATGTGTTCTTCCACTGGGAACTGCTGTGGATGGAGCATGACCTGGCCACCGACAACCACATCGGGCATATGTACCTGGATTCAGATCGGGAGAGGATCATGCGCCGACGAGTCCGGGCACAGGAAAAGTGAAATGCCAGAAACAAAAAACCCCGATCTTTCGACCAGGGTCTTTGCTATCGACTCGAAGTAGACACTGGCGTTACCAGCGGCTTTCTTCGTAGCTCCAAGGCGTTCAGTGGGCCTTGAGGCAGATATGGCGCAGCGGACGGGACTCGAACCCGCGACCCCCGGCGTGACAGGCCGGTATTCTAACCGACTGAACTACCGCTGCGTATCGCTTTGGACTTGCGTCCAGTTAAACCGTCTGATTGCAAAGCCTTGAGGCTTTTCAATCTCGAACCAGGAAAACCTGATCCGGAAAATATGGCGCAGCGGACGGGACTCGAACCCGCGACCCCCGGCGTGACAGGCCGGTATTCTAACCGACTGAACTACCGCTGCGCGTCGGTGGAGGCTTTTCAGCTTCCCTCCTGCTTTCGCAGGAGTCTCAAGAAGTGGTGGGTGATGACGGGATCGAACCGCCGACATTCTGCTTGTAAGGCAGACGCTCTCCCAGCTGAGCTAATCACCCGTTTGCTTCTCCGAGGCCGCGAAATTTACGCAGATACCGAAGCTAAGTCAATAGCAGGATTGAAGTTTTTTTAAAAACAACTGAAAGAGGCAGGTAACAAGCCGCCAGTGAAAAGCCGTGACGCGCCAGCGGATACTGCACTGACCTGCTTTTACTGGCAGCTTGTCGCTATATGCAGCCTCTCACTGCTCGTAAATCATCTTCTTGGTCATGCCACCGTCGACCACAAACTCCTGGCCCGTGACGAACCCGGCATTCCTGGACAGCAACCAGGCCACCATCGCCGCAACGTCTTCGACCGTCCCTACCCTGCCCGCCGGATGCTGGGCGTGATCGGCGTCACTCAGCGGCTCGGCACGCCGGGCAGCAGGGTCACGGGCATCGATCCAGCCCGGACTGACCGCATTGACCCGAATCTCCGGCCCCAGGCTGATGGCCAGCGCGTGAGTCAGGGCCAGCAAGCCACCCTTGCTCGCCGCGTAGGCTTCGGTGTCCGGCTCCGACTGCCCCGCGCGGGTCGAGGCCAGGTTGACGATGGAACCGCCGTGAGCCCGCAGATAGGGCGCACAGTGCTTGGCCAGCAGCATCGGCCCACTGAGGTTGACCGCCAGCACCCGGTTCCAGTACCCCAGGTCAAGGCTTTCCAGGGTGATGTTGCGAGGGTCGGCGACCGCCGCGTTGCACACCAGTGCATCGAGACGACCGAATTGCCCAAGCACCTCGGCAACGCCCAGGGTCACTTGCTGCTCATCGGACACATCCATGGCGATGAACCACGCGTGTTCACCCAGCACCTTGGCCACCCTGGAGCCCCGCTCACGATCGAGATCGCTCAGCACCACCTGCCAGCCTTCGCTGATCAACCAGGCGGCAATCCCCAGGCCGATACCCCGTGCCGCACCCGTGACCAGGGCGACCCGGCCGTTGGTAGCACCGCCAGACGTGGACAACTCGATCACAAGGCAGCCAGCCCGCGCGCCAGATCCGCTTGCAGGTCGGCCACGTCTTCCAGGCCGACCGCGATCCGGATCAAGCTGTCGCGAATACCGGCAGCCTCACGCTCCTGCGGCGCCAGGCGCCCATGGGAGGTGGTGCTCGGGTGGGTGATGGTGGTCTTGCTGTCA
Source organism: Pseudomonas sp. Irchel s3h17 (assembly GCF_900187505.1). GTDB lineage: Bacteria > Pseudomonadota > Gammaproteobacteria > Pseudomonadales > Pseudomonadaceae > Aquipseudomonas. The sequence goes on along the minus strand of NZ_FYDL01000021.1, from coordinate 26,732 downwards.
CCCAGGTTGGCAGTGATGGAAATCAGCCGGGTCGCATCGATAAAGCGCCAGGCGCCCTCTTTGCCACCCTTGACTTCAAAACTCACCACCGCCCCAAAGCCTTTTTGCTGGCGCAGCGCCAGTTCGTGCTGTGGATGACTCTTGAGGCCGGCGTAGTGAACCTTCTCGATGCCGTCCTGCTGCTCCAGCCACTCAGCCAGTTGCTGGGCATTGGCACAATGCGCCTTCATGCGCAGGCTCAGGGTTTCCAGGCCCTTGAGGAAGATCCAGGCGTTGAACGGGCTCAGGGTCGGGCCCGCGGTACGCAGGAAGCCGACGATTTCTTTCATCTGCTCGCTCCGACCCGCCACCACGCCACCCATGCAACGGCCCTGACCGTCGATGAACTTGGTGGCCGAATGCACCACCACGTCCGCGCCGAGCTTCAGGGGTTGCTGCAAGGCAGGCGTACAGAAGCAGTTGTCGACCACCAGCATCGCGCCCTTGCCATGGGCCACTTCAGACAGCGCGGCGATATCCACCAACTCGGCCAACGGGTTGGACGGCGACTCGACGAACAGCAATTTGGTGTTGGCCTTGATCGCGGCATCCCAGCCGGACAGGTCCGCCAGCGGCACGTAATCGACTTCGATGCCAAAACGCTTGAAGTACTTTTCGAACAGGCTGATGGTCGAGCCAAATACGCTGCGCGACACCAGTACATGGTCGCCGGCACTGCACAGGCTCATCACCACGGCGAGGATCGCCGCCATGCCGGTGGCCGTCGCCACGGCCTGCTCCGCGCCTTCCAGAGCAGCAATGCGCTCTTCGAACGCGCGCACGGTCGGGTTGGTGTAGCGCGAGTAAACGTTGCCTGGCACTTCGCCCGCGAAACGCGCCGCCGCATCGGCCGCGGTACGGAACACATAGCTTGAAGTGAAGAACATCGGATCACCGTGTTCGCCTTCGGGCGTGCGGTGCTGGCCGGCGCGTACGGCCAGGGTATCGAACGCTACGCCATCGAGGTCGCTGTCCAGCCGACCGGCATCCCAATCCTGACTCATGCTGTCACTCCTTGCCCCGTTCTTGATAGATAAACAGTCTTTGATAGATACAAAACCGGCCCCTCAGGGCCGGTGGAAACTCAATTGTTGTACAGATCGATGATCGCACTGACAGCCTGCGTCTTGACCTTGGAGGCATCGTTACGTGCCTGCTCGATCTTGTTCAGGTAAGCCTCGTCAACGTCGCCGGTGACGTACTTGCCGTCGAACACGGCGCAATCGAAGTGCTCGATCTTGATCTTGCCACCACCGACCGCTTCGATCAGGTCAGGCAGGTCCTGATAGATCAGCCAGTCGGCGCCGATCAGGTCAGCCACGTCCTGGGTCGAACGATTGTGGGCGATCAGCTCATGGGCGCTCGGCATGTCGATGCCGTAAACGTTCGGGTAACGCACGGCAGGGGCTGCGGAGCAGAAGTAGACGTTCTTGGCGCCGGCTTCGCGCGCCATCTGGATGATCTGCTTGCAGGTCGTACCGCGCACGATCGAGTCGTCCACCAGCATGACGTTCTTGCCGCGGAATTCCAGCTCGATGGCATTGAGTTTCTGGCGTACGGATTTTTTCCGTGCGGCCTGGCCCGGCATGATGAAGGTCCGGCCGATGTAGCGGTTCTTGACGAAACCTTCGCGGAACTTCACGCCCAGGTGGTTGGCCAGTTCCAGTGCCGCGGTACGGCTGGTATCGGGAATCGGGATAACCACGTCGATGTCGTGATCCGGACGCTCGCGCAGGATCTTCTCGGCCAGTTTCTCACCCATGCGCAGGCGAGCCTTGTAGACCGATACGCCGTCGATGATCGAGTCCGGACGCGCCAGGTAAACGTGCTCGAAGATGCACGGGGTCAGGGACGGATTGGTCGCACACTGACGGGTGTGCAGCTTGCCGTCTTCAGTGATGTAGACCGCTTCGCCCGGGGCCAGGTCGCGAATCAGGGTGAAGCCCAGCACGTCCAGGGACACGCTTTCGGAGGCGATCATGTACTCCACGCCTTCGTCGGTGTGACGCTGGCCGAAGACAATCGGGCGGATGCCGTGCGGGTCGCGGAAACCGACGATGCCGTAGCCGGTGACCATCGCCACGACGGCATAACCACCGACGCAACGGTTGTGCACGTCGGTAACGGCGGCGAATACGTCTTCTTCGGTCGGCTGCAACTTGCCACGCTGGGCCAGTTCGTGAGCGAACACGTTAAGCAGCACTTCCGAGTCGGAGTTGGTGTTGACGTGGCGCAGGTCAGATTCGTAAATCTCCTTGGCCAGCTGTTCAACGTTGGTCAGGTTACCGTTGTGCGCCAGGGTGATGCCGTAAGGCGAGTTGACGTAAAACGGTTGAGCTTCGGCCGAAGTCGAGCTGCCAGCGGTCGGATAGCGCACATGGCCAATGCCCATGTGGCCGACGAGGCGCTGCATATGACGCTGATGAAACACGTCACGTACCAGGCCATTGTCCTTGCGCAGGAATAACCGGCCATCATGGCTGGTCACGATACCGGCAGCGTCCTGGCCGCGGTGCTGGAGGACGGTTAGCGCGTCATACAGCGCCTGATTGACGTTCGACTTACCGACGATACCGACGATGCCACACATGCGACGCAACCCCTACTTAATGAAACTGAACTGAACACGACTCACTGCGGCGTTTTGGCCGTCGGCAAGAGGTGCTCCTTGAACGGTATGTCAGCGGGTACGCTGATACCGCTGGCCAGCCACTGACTGCTCCACCCTAATATGAGGTTTTTGGACCAGTCTGCAACCAATAGAAATTGTGGCACGAGCCTCGACTCCTGCCACCATGAATCCTGCTGTACCGGCCCCAGGCTCAACAGCCCGACGGCGGTGACCACCAGCAATGCGCCACGCGCCGCGCCGAAGGCCATGCCCAGGAAGCGATCGGTCCCGGAGAGGCCGGTGACGCGAATCAGTTCGCCGATAAGATAATTGACCATGGCGCCAACCACCAGGGTGGCGACAAACAGAATGGCGCAGCCCGCGATCACGCGGGCCGACGGTGTTTCGATATAACCGACGAGGTACTCGGACAGTGAGCCACCAAACATCCAGGCTACGGCTCCTGCGATGATCCAGGTCACCAGCGACAGTGCTTCTTTTACGAAGCCGCGGCTCAGACTGATCAAAGCGGAGATGGCGATTGTTGCAACGATCGCCCAGTCAACCCAGGTAAATGGCACAGTGCAGCCTACAGACGGATAAGGCGGCGCATTTTAGCAGAGCCCATGGCTGCCGGTAAGCTGCGATTTTCAGTGGATTTCAAATTGAGGCGATCGCCTTAGCCGCGCTCAGGCTGGAAACGCACCACAAACCCCTTGAGATTATGCTGGCGACCCAGCAGGTCACGCAGGCGATCGGCTTCAGCGCGCTCGACCAACGGCCCGACAAACACCCGATTCTTGCCGTCAGCCGTACGGATGTACGCGTTGTAGCCCTGGCTACGCAGGGTTTTCTGCAAGCTTTCGGCGCTCTCACGACTCGACAGGCTGGCCAGTTGTACCGACCAGCTGACCGACAGGCCATTGGCATCGACCCGAGGCTGGGTCGCGGCAGGCTTGCTTGCCGTCGCGGTGACAGGCGCAGGAGCCGACTTGGGCGCAGGCGCTACCGGCTTGGCGGCAACGGGGGGTGGCGCAATCGGCGCACTGGGCACCGGCGCCGTCGTCGGCGTGGCAGGTGCTTGCTCCATGGCTATTTCAGCATCGCTCGGCACCGGCTCCTGGGGCAGCGCCTGCGGCTCCGGAACCACCACCGGCTCGACCTGGACCTGTGGCAGGGTAGGTGCCTGTGGCGCAGCCGGGGCCTCTACCACCACCTGACGCTGCTCGTCCTCCCGGGAAAACAGCATCGGCAGGAAAATCACTGCCAGGGCCACCAGCACCAGGGCCCCGACCATCCGCTGCTTGTACGCGTTATCCAGCAAAGCCATCTGCAGCCTCCTCCGTGGAGCGCCGGGCCAGCCACTCGAGGGCCTCGGCAACACAATAAAATGATCCGAACAGCAGGATTTCGTCTTCTGCCGTCGCTTGCGCGCTTTGCCCCTCCAGGGCATCCGCCACGCTGGCATAGGATGTTACCGCAGCCCCGAGGTTCTGCAACGCAACCTGCAAATCCGCAACCGGACGCGCGCGAGGCGAATCTAGAGGGGCCACCGCCCAATGCTGGACACTAGCACTCAATTGGCCAACCACACCATCGAGATCCTTGTCGGCCAGCAACCCGAAGACGGCCAGGCGTCGACCCGCCACCGGACGAGCGGCCAGGCGCTGCGCCAGGTACTCGGCCGCATGGGGGTTATGCCCTACGTCCAGCATCAGGTTCAGACGCTTGCCATGCCAGCTGAACTGGCGACGATCCAGGCGCCCGACGACTGTCGTGGCCTGCAACGCCGCGACTATTTGCCCGGGAACCCAAGGCAAGCCCGACAGCGCACAAGCCTGCAACGCCAGCGCGGCGTTTTCCATGGGCAGGTCGAGCAAGGGCAGGTCGTGCAACTCGATCTCCCGACCTTGCCCGTCGACACCCCGCCACTGCCAGCCGTGATCGGTCACGCCCAGGTCGAATTCACGACCACGCAGCAAGAACCGGCAATTAAGCTCGCGCGCCTTGTCCAGCAAGGGTTGGGGAGGATTGAGATCGCCACACAGCGCCGGTGCGCCCTGACGGAAGATCCCGGCCTTTTCGAAGGCCACGGATTCGCGGGTATTGCCCAGGTAATCCGCATGGTCGACGCCGATACTGGTGACCAGCGCGATGTCGGCATCCACCAGGTTGACCGTATCCAGGCGCCCGCCAAGACCGACCTCAAGCACCACCGCATCCAGGCCCGACTGCTGGAACAGCCAGAACGCCGCCAGGGTACCCATTTCGAAATAGGTCAGGGATATCTCGCCGCGACCGGCCTCGACCGCCACGAAGGCTTCGCACAGCTGTTCGTCAGTGGCCTGGACGCCATTGATCTGCACCCGCTCGTTGTAATGCAGCAGGTGCGGGGAGTTGTAGACACCAACGCTCAAGCCCTGCGCGCGCAGCAATGACGCGACGAACGCACAGGTAGAACCCTTGCCGTTGGTGCCGGTGACCGTGATCACCCGAGGCGCTGGCTTGCCCAATCCCATCCGGGACGCTACCTCTTGCGAGCGCGCAAGCCCCATGTCGATGGCTGACGGATGCAACTGCTCAAGGTAGGCGAGCCACTCGCCAAGGGTACGCTCGGTCATAGGTTGGCAGGCACCGGCGGAACCACCACGGTCTCGACAGGCGCCGCCACGAACTCAGGCGTCGGCAGTCCCATCAGTTGTGCCAGCAGGTTACCCAGGCGCGGACGCAGTTCGTGGCGCGCGATGATCATGTCGATCGCACCATGCTCCAGCAGGAATTCGCTGCGCTGGAAGCCTTCCGGCAGTTTTTCACGCACGGTCTGCTCGATAACACGCGGACCGGCGAAGCCGATCAGGGCCTTTGGCTCACCGACAATCACGTCGCCGAGCATCGCCAGGCTGGCGGAAACACCGCCGTAGACCGGGTCGGTCAGCACCGAGATGAACGGAATGCCTTCTTCGCGCAAACGCGCCAGCACCGCGGAGGTCTTGGCCATCTGCATCAGGGAGATCAGCGCTTCCTGCATCCGCGCACCGCCGGAAGCGGCGAAGCAGATCATCGGGCAACGGTTTTCCAGGGCGTAGTTGGCCGCACGTACGAAACGCTCGCCAACGATGGCGCCCATCGAACCACCCATGAAGGAAAACTCGAACGCCGACACCACCACCGGCATGCCCAGCAGGGTGCCGCTCATGGAAATCAGGGCGTCCTTTTCACCGGTCTGCTTCTGGGCAGCGGTCAGGCGGTCCTTGTACTTCTTGCCGTCACGGAATTTCAGACGGTCAACCGGCTCCAGGTCGGCACCCAGTTCGGCACGGCCTTCGGCGTCGAGGAAGATGTCGATCCGCGCACGTGCGCCGATGCGCATGTGGTGGTTGCACTTGGGGCAAACGTCCAGGGTCTTTTCCAGCTCCGGACGATACAGCACCGCCTCGCAGGACGGGCACTTGTGCCACAGACCTTCAGGCACCGAGCTCTTCTTGACCTCGGAACGCATGATCGAAGGGATCAGTTTGTCTACCAACCAGTTGCTCATGCTTTCTTTCTCCAGTACCGGCGGCCCGAACGCTTTGGTTCGCGGCCCCGCGTATGCCCTTGAGCTAAATTCATGTGTGCGGCGATGATCGGTTCGCTGCCGCGGTCGGCACAGGGCCAGGACCTGCCTGCAACGCTTCCATCCTCAGCCATCCCGACAACCTGCGCGGGGCGGTTGTCACTTCGGTTCTGGTCCACCCGGAGGTGGTACCTGCCTGCTTTCGTGCAGCGCATGTTTTGTACCATGCAGTGGACGGCGGCAGACTGCCAGCCGTCACATCGACGACGCGCTACTGCGCACTGCCTGCACAAAGGCGCGAATCCTTGCGTGATCCTTGATGCCCTTGCCCTTTTCTACCCCGCCGCTGACGTCCACCGCATAGGGACGGACCCGGGCAATGGCCCCGGCAACGTTATCCGGCGTCAGCCCACCGGCCAGGATAATCGGCTTGCTCAAGCCCTGCGGTATCAAGGACCAGTCGAAGGCTTCGCCGGTTCCGCCGGGAACCCCTTCGACATAGGTGTCCAGCAGAATCCCGCTGGCACTCGGATACGCGTGGCAGGCAGCGGCGATATCGTCCCCGGCCTTGACCCGCACGGCCTTGATGTACGGCCGGTGCCAGCCTTCGCAATCGGCCAGGGTTTCATCACCGTGGAACTGCAACAGGTCCAGCGGCACTGCATCGAGTATTTCACCGAGCTCGCAACGACTGGCATTGACGAACAGGCCCACGGTGGTCACGAACGGTGGCAACGCCGCGATGATCGCCCGCGCCTGCTGGACCGTCACCGCCCGCGGGCTTTTGGCATAGAACACAAAGCCAAGCGCATCGGCCCCGGCCTCGACGGCCGCCAACGCATCTTCAATGCGGGTAATCCCACAGATTTTGCTGCGAACGGCTGGCATGTCGTTGGAACCTCAGGGCAGATCCGGGAAAGTCCCGGATGGTAGCAAATGCGTTCGAGGGCGTCAGCCGTCAAGTTCCGAGAAACCGGTCAGGAAGTGCGGCCCGACGTAACGCTCCGGCAGCTGGAACTCATCGCGATACTCGACCTGCACCAGGTACAGCCCGAACGGGTGGGCCGTGACACCGCCGGCACGCCGGGCCCGGCTTTCCAGCACCTCCCTGGCCCACTCCGCCGGACGCTCACCGGCACCGATGGTCATCAGCACGCCGGCAATATTGCGCACCATGTGGTGCAGGAATGCGCTGGCACGGATATCCAGCACGATCATCTTGCCGTGCTGGGTGACCCGCAGGTGATGGATTTCCTTGATCGGCGACTTGGCCTGGCACTGCCCCGCGCGAAAGGCGCTGAAGTCGTGAGTGCCGAGCAGATGCTGCGCCGCCTCGGCCATGCGCTGCACATCCAGCGGACGGTGGTTCCAGGTCACCTCTTCGTTGAGGTGCGCCGGACGAATCTGGTCGTTGTAGATCACGTACCGGTAACGCCGGGCGATGGCCTTGAAGCGCGCATGAAAGTGCGCTGGCATGACCTTGGCCCAACTGACGCTGATATCGTGGGGCAAGTTGATGTTGGCGCCCATGACCCAGGCCTTCAACGACCGGTCGACCTGGGTGTCGAAATGCACCACCTGGCCGCAGGCATGCACGCCCGCATCGGTGCGCCCCGCGCAATGCACGGAAACGGGCGAATCCGCAACCTTGGACAGGGCCGCTTCAAGGGTTTGCTGCACGGTGGCCACGCCGGAGGCCTGACGCTGCCAGCCGCGGTACCGCGAACCCTTGTATTCAACGCCCAACGCGATCCGGAAAAAGCCCTCGGCCGCCATTTCGGCGGCCGGATTATCTATATTTGCCAAGGAGTGACAGCCTGCTGATATACGCAAAGGCGGGCATTATAAGGCCCCGCGCCCGGGACGCCATGTTCGCGGTATTTTTTGTTCAACCCGGTGCCGCTTGCTGGAGTATCCGCTGGCGTGGCGAGGGAGCTTGTTCCCGTTCGACTGCCGCGCAGTCGCGAAGCCCTACGACGCGCAATGCCTGGAAGCATCCAATCGCAGGTTTTGGGGGGGGGCTTCGCAACCCAGCGCGAGCATGCTCCCTCGCCACGGGTTATGCGACCAGGGCATTGCCTAGCCCTGAAACAGGTGTAAACCTTATTCAGGACGGGACACATGAAACAAAAACGGCAGCCATCATGGGCTGCCGTTTTTGTCATGCGTGGTCAATCAAGCCAGGCGAGCGAGCATTTCCCTGGCTTCGCTCTTCTGGCCGTCGTTGCCCTCGCTGATTACCTCGCCGAGGATATCCCGCGCACCATCGGTATCTCCCATGTCGATATACGCCTGGGCCAGATCGAGCTTGGTGGCAACTTCATCGGTGCCCGAGAGAAAATCGAGCTCCGACTCATCGCTATCCGCCGCCAGCGCCGCATCTTCGGCGGTGAAGGTGGGCTCAACGATGGGTGGATGCTCCAGCTCTTGGGAAAAGCGATCCAGCTCGGCGTGCACATCGTCCAGGTCAGCGATGAAGTCATCCGGTTTGGCGGACGAATCCATTTCCTCGGCCAGGGACAGGTCGAAATCGGCCGGCAACTCCAGGTCATCCAGCGTCACGTCGACCACCTCAGGCGCCTGCTGTGCCGGCGGCTCATCGTCGAGGCTGAGCAGGAACTCATCCTCGGACAAGGTCGACTCCGGCAGATCCGCACCCAGGTCGAGATCGAAGTCCGCCAGATCGTCCAGCCCCTCCGGCTCTTGAGCCTGCTGCATTACCGGCTCAAAACTCAGGTCATCGTCCAGCGGGAATGCTTCCAGCTCGGCGACAGGCTCGGCGGCGACCTGTTCAGGCGATACCGCCTCCAGCTCATCCAGACTGAGGTCGAATGCGCTATCGAAATCTTCTTCTGACGCAGCAACCTCGGGTGCTGGAGCTGGAACCTCAGGCTCATCCAGCAGCAACTCCTTGACGTACTGGGCATCCAGCTCGGCCGCCGCTGCAGCGGCGGCAATGCCACCCACTGCCGCGATGGCCAGCATGGCCGGGAAGCGACTCTTGAGCTGTTCGACCTCTGCGTAGTTCTTGCCATTGGCAACCAACTGGCGCTCTTGCGCGACAAACGCATCGCGATCGCCCTGCTGAGCGTAGACTTCCATCAACTTGAGGCGCAGCTCGCTGCGTTGCGGCTCTTGCTTGATGCCTTCTTCCAGCAGGTTGACCGCCTGGTTCAGACGCCCGGCATCGATGTGCGACTGCGCGTGCATCAGCACATCGTCCGAGCGTTCGGCGGCAGGCGACACCAGCGGCGCAGCAATTGGCGTGGTCATCACGACCGGCGCCACCACCACCGGCTCAGCCGCTGGAGCTGGAGCTGGAGCTGGAGCTGGAGCCAGCTTGACGGCGGGCGACGCAACTTCAAGGCCTTCGAAGCTGCTTTCCGGCAGATCGAGGTCCTCGGAGAAATCCGACTCTTCAGCCAACGCCTTCGCCATCCGCCGGTGCTTTTCGGATTCCTGCTGAGCCTTGCGACGACGCGCCAGCAGCAACAGCAGCAAGGCCAGCACGACCGCCCCGCCACCGACCAATCCCATCAGCGCCGGACTGGCCAGTAGCTCGTCGTACTTCTGTTCATCGTTGACCGCAGGCGCGGCGGCCGGGTCTGCCGGTGGCGTCGCAGCAGCCGTCTCTGGAGATTCTGTAGCCGAGGTCGCGGCAGGCTCAACCAGCTCGGCCGGCATCGTCTCTGAAGACAGGGTCGCGCCAGCATGCCCCGCTTCTGCCTGCAGCTTGGCCAACTGATTGTTTTTCAGCTCGATCAGGCGCTGAAGCTTGTCCAGCTGGCTTTGCAAATCGGTCATGCGGCTGTTCAGCTCGGCGTTGTCACGACGGGCCGTGTCGAGGCTTTCCTGTGCTACTGCCAGCTTGTTGCCGATGGCCTGGCTATCGCCGGCCGGGCCCTTGCCACGGTTTTTACCGGACTCGGCCGAGACCAGGCTCAGGTTATCCTTGGCAGCACCCTGGGCCAGCGCGGTATTACGCCCGCGACCGCTGGCGTCCAGTTGCTGTGCCTGGGTCCGCGGCACGTAGCGTCGCCCCTGGCGCCAGGCGGCGTTCTGCGCGGCCACTTCAGCGATGGCTTGCGCTTGCGGCAGGCTAGTGCTTTGCCCAGCGTCCGGCAGGCGCAAGACCTGACCGGTTTTCAAGCGGTTGATGTTGCCATCGATAAAGGCATCGGGGTTCAACGCCTGGATCGCCAGCATGGTTTGCTGGATCGAAGCACCATTGCGCGCCTTCGCGGCGATCTCCCACAGGGTGTCGCGCGGCGCCGTGGTGTGTTGCGCCGTCGCCCCGGTAACCGGCGCGTTGACCGCTGGCGCCGTTTGCGCCGCGGCATCAGCCGTTTGCGGCGAGAACTTGGAAGGGTCGAGCAGTACGCTGTAGTCACGCAGCAAGCGGCCATTCGGCCACATCACCTGAACCAGGAATTTCACCATGGGTTCGGACAGCGGCTGGCTGGACGTTACCCGCAGGATGCTTTTACCGCCAGGGTTGAGCACAGTGGTGAATGTCAGGTCATTGAGGAGCGCCTGACGGTCCACGCCGGCCTTGGCGAAGTCGTCGGCCGAGGCCAGGCTTGGTACCACTTCGGCCACCGTGAGGTCCTTGACATCGAGCAACTCGATCTCGGCCACCAACGGCTGGTTCAGGGTCGACTTCAGGGTCAGTTCCCCAAGCCCAAGGGCATGCGCCATACCGGAGGACAGCGCCGAGGCGGCCGCTATTGCTAACACCAGTTTGCGAACTTGAACCATAGCCTCATCCTTTGTTTGAACATTCCTCGGCCAGCGAGAAGGTGTTTAATGCTGCTGCCGTAAGGCATGGCGCACAGGCCTCGGAGGAGTCTGCGCGCGATTATTTCACTCACGCCCTTGCAGGCCCCGCATGGCGGCCCGCCTCATAGCATAGCGTTCAGCTAGAATCATTCTGCAAATTGTTGCCAAGTATCTTTTACACAAGGTCTTTTATCAACAACTCGGCCACCTGCACTGCGTTGAGTGCGGTACCTTTGCGTACGTTATCTGACGTCAGCCACAGATTAAGTTCCGCCGGATCGTCGACGCCGCCGCGAACCCGACCAACGTAAACCACGTCCTGGCCGACCGCATCACCGACCGGCGTCGGGTAGTCACCCGCCTCCACCAGCTCGATACCCGGCGCCGACTCCAGTGCAGCGTTCACTGCAACCAGGTCGACCGCCTTGGCCGAAACCAGGGTCACGGTATAGCTATCGCCAAAAAACACCGGAGCTTGAACGCAGGTCGCGGAAATCTTCAAGGCAGGCTGCGCCATGACTTCACGCAACTCTCGAACCAGGCGTTTTTCCAGCAGCGTATGGCCTTGGGCATCCGGCGTGCCGACCTGTGCCAGCAGGTTGAACGCCATCTGCCGATCGAAGAAGCGCGGCTCCAGCGGGCGGGCGTTCAGCAGCTCGGCGGTCTGCCGGGCCAGTTCGGTCACCGCCTCGCGGCCCTGGGCTGAAACAGCCAGGCTGGCGGTCACGGCGATGCGCTGCACATCGAGTTGATCGCGCAACGCTGCCAGGACCACGGCCAGGGTGGTCGCCGAGGCGCTTGGGCTGCTGACCTGAAACGGCTTTTTCAGCCCGACCAGCACCTGGGCATTGGCTTCCGGCACCACCTGTGGTGCCTGGTCGGCCGGCAAGGCACCGGACAAGTCGATCAGCGCGCACCCCGCGGCCGTCGCTCGCGGGGCAAAGCTCAGGGTGACCGCCGGCCCGGCGGCAAAGAACACCAGTTGCACCTTGCTGAAATCGAACTCGTCGACCTCCCGCACCCGCACGTTCTTGCTGCGGAACATCACCGAATGCCCGGCCGACTCGCTGCTCGCCAGCAGGTGCAGGTTGGCAACCGGAAAATCGCGCTCCTCGAGAACCTGAACGAGGGTTTCGCCAACAGTACCGGTGGCGCCGACAACGGCGATATCAAAGGACTGGCTCATGGTTCTACCTCAGGCGAAACGGGGGGGAGCGGCACTTTACCGGGTGGTTGGCGCACAGGCAATTATGCGGTGTCTGTACCCCCCATCGCGGGCGAGCCCGCTCCCACAGGGTTCAGCGCAATCCTTGTGGGAGCGGGCTTGCCCGCGATGACGGAATATCAGGCAACCAAGCCTCCTCAGAATGCCTGGAATAAAAAACCCGCGCCTCTTTCAAGGCACGGGTTCTTTCACGGCATCAACCGATCAACGTTCCAGCAGGATCCGCAGCATGCGACGCAGTGGCTCGGCCGCGCCCCACAGCAGTTGGTCGCCGACGGTGAAGGCACCGAGGTACTGGGTCCCCATGTTCAGCTTGCGCAGACGGCCAACCGGTACATTCAGGGTGCCGGTGACCTTGGTCGGGCTCAGCTCCTGCATGCTGATGTCGCGGCTGTTCGGCACCAGCTTGACCCAAGGGTTGTGCTGGCTGATCAGGCCTTCGATATCGGCGATCGGCACGTCTTTGTTCAGCTTGATGGTCAGCGCCTGGCTGTGGCAGCGCATGGCGCCGATACGCACACAGATGCCATCCACCGGGATCGGGCTCTTGAAGCGCCCGAGAATCTTGTTGGTCTCGGCCTGGGCCTTCCACTCTTCGCGGCTCTGGCCGTTCGGCAGTTCCTTGTCGATCCAGGGGATCAGGCTGCCCGCCAGCGGTACGCCGAAGTTTTCGGTCGGGTAGGCGTCGCTGCGCATGGCTTCGGCAACACGACGGTCGATGTCGAGGATGGCGCTGGCCGGGTCGGCCAGTTGATCGGCGACAGCGGCATGGGTCGCGCCCATCTGCTTGATCAGCTCACGCATGTTCTGCGCACCGGCACCCGAGGCTGCCTGATAGGTCATGGCGCTCATCCACTCCACCAGACCGGCTTCGAACAGGCCGCCCAGGCCCATCAGCATCAGGCTGACGGTGCAGTTGCCGCCGATGTAGTTCTTGGTGCCCGCGTCCAGCTGCTGGTCGATGACCTTGCGGTTGACCGGGTCCAGCACGATGACCGCGTCATCCAGCATGCGCAGGCTGGACGCGGCATCGATCCAGTAACCCTGCCAGCCGGCTTCGCGCAGCTTGGGGAACACTTCACTGGTGTAGTCGCCGCCCTGGCAGGTCAGAATCACGTCGAGGGTCTTGAGCTCGTCAATGCTGTAAGCGTCTTTGAGCGGAGCAATGTCCTTGCCCACGGACGGACCTTGGCCACCGACATTGGAAGTGGTGAAAAACACCGGCTCAATGAGATCGAAATCCTGCTCTTCCAGCATCCGCTGCATGAGCACGGAACCGACCATACCGCGCCAACCGATCAGACCTACACGTTTCATCGCAACTACACCTTTTACAAAAAGTGGGCTCGCTTGCCGGCATCAGCAACAAGCGGGGCCCGAGAGATTACAGATTCCGCAGCGCGGCGACTACTGCGTCGCCCATTTCCTGCGTTCCGACTTTAGTGCAACCGGCCGACCAGATGTCACCGGTGCGCAGGCCTTGATCCAGGACCACGCTCACGGCTTGCTCGATGGCGTCAGCGGCGGCCTGCTGGTTGAAGCTGTAACGCAGCATCATCGATACCGACAGAATGGTCGCCAGCGGGTTGGCAATACCCAGGCCTGCAATGTCCGGCGCCGAACCATGGCACGGCTCGTACATGCCTTTATTGTGGGTATCCAGCGAGGCCGACGGCAGCATGCCGATGGAGCCGGTGAGCATCGACGCCTGGTCGGACAGGATGTCGCCGAACATGTTGTCGGTGACGATCACGTCGAATTGCTTCGGCGCGCGCACCAGTTGCATGGCGGCGTTGTCGACGTACATGTGGCTCAGCTCGACCTCGGGATAATCCTTGGCCACTTGCTCGACCACTTCGCGCCACAGCTGGCTGGAGGCCAGGACGTTGGCCTTGTCCACCGAGCACAGCTTCTTGCCGCGCACCATGGCCATGTCGAAGCCAACCCGGGCGATGCGGCGGATTTCGCTTTCGCTGTACGGCAGTGTGTCGTACGACTGGCGCTCGCCGTTTTCCAGGGTGCGGGTGCCGCGTGGCGCGCCGAAGTAGATACCGCCGGTCAGTTCACGGACGATCAGGATGTCCAGGCCGGCGACGATTTCCGGCTTCAGGCTGGAAGCCTCGGCCAGTTGCGGGTACAGGATCGCCGGACGCAGGTTGCCGAACAGCCCCAGTTGCGCACGAATTTTCAGCAGGCCACGCTCAGGACGGATATCGCGCTCGATGGCGTCCCATTTCGGGCCGCCCACGGCGCCCAGCAACACCGCGTCGGCCGCACGGGCACGCTCCAGGGTCTCGTCGGCCAATGGCACGCCATGCCGGTCGATGGCGGCGCCACCGATGACGTCGTGGCTCAGTTCGAAGTCCAGGGCGAACTTGTCATTGGCCAGTTCCAGCACCTTGACCGCCTCGGCCATGATTTCCGGGCCAATACCGTCACCTGGGAGAATCAGAATCTGCTTGCTCATGCGTTCCTCATGTCATCAGTCGGCGCACCCGCGGGTGCACCCGGAAAAATTCTAGCGTTCGGCCCACAGTACCAGCACATCGGTACTGAACGAACCATCAGCCTCAATCTCAAAATATTCACGTACTTCGTTGCCCATCGACTGCTGCAACTCACGGATCGCCGCGCGCATCACCGCTGGCGTGCGCATGCGCTCGACCCAGCTGTTGTACTCCAGGCGCAACCGCTGGCGCGTGGTACTGCGGGTCTGCAACCCCGCCTCGCTGACCTGGCGCAACCACTCGCCGGCGGAATAATCACGCACGTGGCTGGTGTCGCGCAGTACCTCGACGCTTTGCAGGTAAGTGTCAAACAACGGGCTACCCGGTGACAACACGTCGATGAACGCGGCGACGCCGCCCGGCTTCAACACCCGACGCACTTCGCGCAGGGCCAGGCCAAGATCACTCCAATGGTGCGCCGAGTAACGACTGAAGACGAAATCGAACTCGCCATCGCCGAATGGCAGGCGCTCGGCGGCACCGTTGACCGTGGACACATTATTCAAACCACGGTCGACAGCGGCAGCGGCCACCACGTCGAGCATCTGCTGCGACAGATCGTAAGCCACCACTTCCTTGACCAGCGACGCCACATGAAAACTCACGTGACCGGCACCGCAACCCAGGTCCAGCACACGGGCATCGCCCTGCCCCGCCAGTTCGGCCTGTAGCAGTGCGAACTCGGTGCCTTGAGCGTGTACAGCGCTGCTCAGATAGGCCGCGGCCTGTTCACCGAATTGCTTTTGTACGACTTGGGTATGGGCGGTGTTTGTCATGATGACTTCCCTGATTGGACAGTCTGGTGATTATCTGTAGGAGCGAGCTTGCTCGCGAAGGTCGTCAACGATGACGCTGGCATCCTGAAGAAACGCGGCGTCCTTGAGTTTTTCGCGAGCAAGCTCGCTCCTACAGTGAGTTACACGTCCGATTAATTAAGCGTCGCGAAACAACCAAGGCTGGCTCGCACGGTGTTTGGCCTCAAACGTCGCAATCGCCTCGCCGTCCTGCAAGGTCAGGCCGATATCGTCCAGACCGTTGAGCAGGCAGTGTTTGCGGAACGCATCAATCTCGAAGCTCAACACCTTGCCGTCAGGACGAGTCACGGTCTGGGCCTGCAAATCGACCTGCAACTGGTAACCAGGAGTCGCCTCCACTTGCCGGAACAGTTCGTCGACTTCCGCGTCGCTGAGAATGATCGGCAGCAAGCCGTTCTTGAAGCTGTTGTTGAAGAAGATGTCGGCATAGCTCGGCGCGATGATGCTGCGGAAACCGTATTCTTCCAGGGCCCACGGCGCGTGCTCACGGCTGGAACCGCAACCGAAGTTCTCGCGAGCCAGCAACACGCTGGCACCCTGGTAACGCTCGGCATTGAGCACGAAATCCTTGTTCAGCGGACGCTTGGAGTTGTCCTGATATGGCTGCCCCACATCCAGGTAGCGCCATTCGTCGAACAGGTTCGGGCCAAAACCGGTGCGCTTGATCGATTTGAGGAACTGCTTGGGGATGATCTGGTCGGTGTCGACGTTGGCACGATCCAAAGGCGCGACAAGACCTGTGTGCTGGGTAAAGGCTCTCATGGTTACTGCGCTCCCTGGATCAATTCACGGACATCGATGAAGCGACCGTTGACGGCTGCGGCGGCTGCCATGGCCGGGCTGACGAGGTGGGTACGTCCACCGGCGCCCTGACGGCCTTCAAAGTTACGGTTGGAGGTCGAGGCGCAATGCTCGCCGGACTCCAAACGGTCCGGGTTCATCGCCAGGCACATCGAGCAGCCTGGTTCGCGCCATTCAAAACCGGCCTCGAGGAAAATCTTGTCCAGGCCTTCCGATTCCGCCTGCGCCTTCACCAGGCCCGAGCCTGGCACCACAATGGCCTGCTTGATGGTCGATGCCACTTTGCGGCCCTTGGCGATCACGGCGGCAGCGCGCAAATCTTCGATTCGCGAGTTGGTGCAGGAGCCGATGAACACGCGGTCCAGTTGAATGTCGGTGATCGCCTGATTGGCGGTCAAACCCATGTATTTCAAGGCGCGGACGATGGAGTCGCGCTTGACCAGATCCATCTCTTTAGCCGGGTCCGGCACGTTCTGATCGACGGCGAGGACCATTTCCGGGGAAGTGCCCCAGCTGACTTGCGGCTTGATCTGTGCAGCATCGAGTTCAACGACAGTGTCGAACTTCGCGTCCGCATCGGACACCAGGTCTTTCCAGGCCTCGACGGCCAGGTCCCACTCTGCGCCTTTCGGGGCGAACGGACGGCCCTTGACGTAGGCCACGGTCTTCTCGTCCGCCGCGACCAGACCCACACGGGCACCGGCTTCAATGGACATGTTGCAGATGGTCATGCGGCCTTCGACCGACAGGTCACGAATGGCGCTACCGGCGAACTCGATCGCATGACCATTGCCACCGGCGGTGCCGATCTTGCCGATCACGGCGAGGACGATGTCCTTGGCGGTCACGCCGAACGGCAGCTTGCCCTCGACTTCTACCCGCATGTTCTTCATTTTCTTGGCGACCAGGCACTGGGTGGCGAGCACGTGCTCGACCTCGGAGGTGCCGATACCGTGGGCCAGGGCACCAAATGCACCGTGGGTCGAGGTATGGGAGTCACCGCAGACCACGGTCATGCCCGGCAAGGTTGCACCCTGCTCCGGGCCGATGACATGGACGATCCCCTGGCGCACGTCGTTCATCTTGAATTCGACGATGCCGTATTCGTCGCAGTTGTCATCGAGGGTCTGAACCTGCAGGCGCGAGACCTGGTCGACGATGGCGTTGATGCCACCCTTGCGCTCCGGCGTCGTCGGTACGTTGTGGTCCGGGGTCGCGATGTTGGCATCGATGCGCCAAGGCTTGCGCCCGGCCAGGCGCAGGCCTTCAAAGGCTTGCGGCGAGGTCACTTCGTGAATGATGTGACGATCGATATAGATCAGCGCCGAACCATCGTCGCGCTGCTTGACCAAATGCGAATCCCAGAGCTTGTCGTAGAGCGTTTTGCCGGCCATCAGACGTTTCCTCATCAGCTTGTTTCTATGCCGGGGAGGCCTGCGTGGCAAGTGCCGCTGGAGCACTTCGCCGTACAGGCCCCTGGGGTTGAAGTGACTCAATAACCCCGTGGCTTGTGAGGTCGATCCTATGGGGTTACATTAAATAACTCAAATTCATATTTTTCATGCTTTGGATAACCAACTGGAATACAAGAAATGGACCTGGCCAACCTCAATGCTTTTATCGCCATTGCCGAGACGGGCAGCTTCTCGGGCGCCGGTGAGCGCCTGCATCTGACCCAGCCGGCCATCAGCAAGCGGATCGCCGGGCTGGAACAACAACTCAACGTCCGCCTGTTCGATCGGCTGGGTCGCGAAGTCAGCCTGACCGAGGCCGGACGCGCCTTGCTGCCGCGCGCCTACCAGATACTCAACGTGCTGGACGACACCCGCCGGGCGCTGACCAACCTGACCGGCGAGGTCAGCGGGCGCCTGACACTGGCCACCAGCCATCATATCGGCCTGCACCGCCTGCCACCTTTATTAAGGGCGTTCACCCGCCTCTACCCCGAGGTGGCACTGGACATTCAGTTCCTCGACTCGGAAGTGGCCTATGAGGAAATTCTTCATGGTCGCGCCGAGCTGGCGGTCATTACCCTGGCGCCAGAGCCTCATTCGCTGGTCAAGGCCACGCCCGTGTGGGACGACCCCCTGGACTTCGTGGCGGCCCCCGAACACTCGTTGATCAGCAATGGCCCGGTCACGCTGGCCGATATCGCGCGCCACCCTGCGGTATTTCCCGGTGGCAACACCTTTACCCATCACATCGTCCAGCGCCTGTTCGAAACCCAGGGCCTCACGCCAAACATCGCCATGAGCACCAACTACCTGGAAACCATCAAGATGATGGTCTCCATCGGCCTTGCCTGGAGCGTCTTGCCGCGCACCATGCTCGACGATCAGGTGGCGCGCATACCTTTACCGGGCATACAGCTCAGTCGCGAGCTAGGCTATATCGTGCACACCGAACGGACGCTATCGAATGCGGCACGGGCTTTCATGGCCTTGCTGGACGCACAAATCGATTTGCCAGGGACTCACGGCTGACTTGTGCTAATCCTGTAAGGCTGCAAACCCCACTGCCGAATGCCCAATTCAGCCCAAGGCCTGTAGCCAATGCCCAAATCTGTTGACCGCCCACGCCCACACACACCGCCGATGCCGCGTATACAGGCGCTGGACCCTCACACCTCGGAGCAGAGCTGGGAAAGCGCACCGCAGTTGCTGGCCGCCCTCAACGGCGCCCGCCTGGGCGCCTGGTACTGGGACATCGAGCGCGGGCAGATCAGTTGGTCCCGGGGCACCCAGGCGCTGTTCGGTTTCGATCCACGGCAACCACTGCCCACGGACCTGGAATACCTGGACCTGCTCCCTCCCGAGGATCGGGCAAAAGCCCTGCGTGCCTTCCATGCGGTAATCGCGGGCGCCCCGCTGGAACAGGCGATGCACCATCGCATCCGCTGGCCGGACGGCAGCCTGCACTGGCTGGAGATCAACGGCAGCCTGCTGCCGGACAAGCACGGCCGGCCACGCATGATCGGCGTGATCCGCGAAATCACCCACCAGCGCCAGCGCGAACAGGCCCTGAGCAGCTCGGAAAAGCGCTTCGCCACGCTGTTTCATCTGTGCCCCAACATGGTGCTGCTGACCCGCCAGGAAGACGGCCTGATCACCGAAGCCAACCAGTATTTCGAAAGCCTGTTCGGCTGGCCGGTCCAGGACGCCATTGGCCGCACGACCCTTGAACTGGGCCTGTGGGTACACCCCGAGCAACGGACAAAACTGGTCAAGGCCACCAAGGCCAAGGGCGAACTGGTCAGCATGGAGGTGCAGTTTCGTG
Source organism: Pseudomonas sp. Irchel s3h17 (assembly GCF_900187505.1). Taxonomy (GTDB): domain Bacteria; phylum Pseudomonadota; class Gammaproteobacteria; order Pseudomonadales; family Pseudomonadaceae; genus Aquipseudomonas. Next base: position 7,123 of record NZ_FYDL01000021.1, on the reverse strand, counting down.
CCAGCAATGGCCAGGTCCATGACGGCATCCTCAGCGCACAGAAGGTCGAACTCGAAGGCCAGCCCTTCCTGCTCAGTACCTTTCTCGACACCACGGAACGAAAAGTCGCCGAACAGGCGCTCAAAGACAGCCAGGAACGCCTGGACCTGGCCCTGGACTCGGCCCAACTGGGCACCTGGGACTGGCACATCCCCAGCGGCATGCTCTATGGCTCGGCGCGGGCGGCCCAGTTGCACGGGCTGGACGCCACGCCGTTCCATGAGTCCTTCGACGAGTTTTTCGAGGGTGTGCCCGGCGAAGAGCGCGACAGCATGCGCGACGCCTACCGCAGCCTGCGTGAGGGGCCGGCGGGCAGTTACCAACTGACCTATCGCGTGCAATTGGCGGACGGCAGTTCGCGCTACCTGGAGAGCCGCGCCCGACTGTACCGAGACGAGAGCGGCGTCCCGCTGCGCATGGCCGGCACGCTGCTGGACATCACCGACCAGGTCGAGCGTGAACAACGACTGGTGGCCTCCGAAGAAAAATTCGCCACCCTGTTCCAGGTCAGCCCCGACCCGATCTGTGTCACCCGCAAGGACAGTGGCCAGTTCATCGAAATCAACTCCAGCTTCACCCAGACCTTCGGCTGGAGTGCCGCCGAGGTGATTGGTCGCAGCGGCGACGACCTTGGCCTGTGGGATGCGTCATCGAAAAGCCTGCAACGGATCGAGCAGGTGATCCGCGAGCAGGGCCTGAACAATGTCGCGGTCATCGTCCGCCACAAGGACGGGCAGGCCCTGACCTGCGTGATCTCCAGCCGCCAGATCAGCGTCGGCGACCAACCCTGCATCGTCACCACCCTGCGCGACATCTCCCAGCAGCAACGCTCGGAAGCCGCGCTCAAGGCCAGCGAAGAGAAGTTCGCCAAAGCGTTTCACTCAAGCCCCGACGCCATCACCATCACCGAGCGCGACACCGGGCGCTATCTGGAGGTCAACGACGGGTTCTGCCGCCTGACCGGCTATCGCGCCGAGGAAGTGGTAGGCAAAACCATGTATCAGGTGGGCATCTGGGCCGAAGAGAAGCAGCGCTCTGCCCTGCTGGCCGAATTGCAGCTCAAGGGCCGGGTTCACCATCAGGAAATGCTCGGGCGCAACAAACGCGGCGAACTGCTGACGGTGGAAGTCTCGGTGGAGCCGATCACCCTCAACGAAACCGCCTGCCTGCTGCTGACCGCCCGGGACGTCAGCCTGCTGAAGAACGCCGAAGCGCAGATCCGCCACCTGGCCTATCACGACCCCCTGACGAACCTGCCCAACCGGGCGCTGCTGATGGACCGCCTGAGCCAGCAGATCGCCCTGCTCAAGCGCCACAACCTGCGCGGCGCCCTGCTGTTTCTCGATCTGGACCACTTCAAGCACATCAATGACTCCCTGGGCCATCCCGTGGGCGATACCGTGCTGAAGATCATCACCGCACGCCTTGAAGCCAGCGTGCGCATGGAAGATACCGTGGCGCGGCTGGGCGGGGATGAATTCGTGGTCCTGCTCAGCGGCCTGGAAGGTTCGCGCAGCGAAGTCAGCGATCAGGTCCGGGAACTGGCCGACACCTTGCGCGAACTGCTGTCGGAACCGATGTTCCTCGACGGCCAGCGCCTGCAAGTCACACCGAGCATTGGCATAGCGTTGATTCCCGACCACGGCTCCACGCCCACCGACCTGCTCAAGCGTGCGGACATTGCCCTCTACCGCGCCAAGGATTCGGGGCGCAACACCACGCAGATGTACCACAACACCATGCAGAAGGCGGCCAGCGAACGGCTGCGCATGGAAACCGACCTGCGCCTGGCGCTGTCCCGGGGCGAGTTTCGCGTGCACTACCAATCCCAGGTCGACGCCCGCGACGGGCGCATCGTCGGCGCCGAGGCGCTGGTACGCTGGAACCACCCGCAACTGGGCGCGCAGTCACCCAACGAGTTCATCAAAGTCCTGGAGGACAGCGGGTTGATTCTCGAGGTCGGCACCTGGATCCTCGATGAAGCGTGCCTGGCCTTCAAACAGCTGATCGCCAACGGCAAGATCGACCCGCTGAACTTCAGCCTCTGCGTCAACATCAGCCCGCGACAGTTCCGCCAGAACGACTTCGTCGAGCGCATCGAACAAAGCCTGGCCAGCCACGACCTGCCCTGCTCATTGCTGAAGCTGGAAATCACCGAAGGCATCGTGATCCAGAACCTGGAAGACACCATCATCAAGATGCGTCGCCTGAAAAAGCTCGGCGTCAGCTTTGCGATGGACGATTTCGGCACCGGGTACTCGTCACTGACCTACCTCAAGCGCCTGCCTGTCGACACCCTGAAAATCGACCAGTCGTTCATCCGCGACGCCACCAGCGACCCCAACGACGCCGAAATCATCCGCGCCATCGTTGCCATGGCCCGCAGCCTGGAGCTGGAAGTGATCGCCGAAGGCGTGGAAACGCCAGAGCAGCTTGAGTTTTTGCAGGGGCTCGACTGCCATTTGTATCAAGGGTACCTGCACAGTCGGCCATTGCCGCTGGAGGAGTTTCAACAACTGCTGAAATGACGGGCACAAAAAAGGGCGCCGATGGCGCCCTTCTTCACTGCGGTGACCTTAGTGTTGCAAAGCCGCGTGTTGCGTCCCGTTGATCGGGATGCGCTTGGCTTTCGCCTCTTCCGGCACCACGCGCAGCAGATCGATGCTCAGCAGGCCGTTACGCAGGTCAGCGGCCTTGATCTCGATGTGATCGGCCAGCCGGAACGACAGCTTGAACGCACGCTGGGCGATGCCTTGATGCAGATAGGTCACGCCTTCGTTGGCGTCACGTTTGCCGCCACTGATGGTCAACACGCCTTTTTCGACTTGCAGGTCCAGGTCTTCTTCCTGGAAGCCCGCGGCCGCGACGACGATGCGGTATTGGTCGTCGCCGTGTTTTTCGACGTTGTAAGGTGGGTAGCTGCTGCCGGGCTCATTGCGCAGCGCAGACTCGAACAGATCGTTGAAACGATCGAAACCAACCGAAGAACGGAACAGTGGAGCCAGGGAAAATGCGGTACTCATGATTAAAATCTCCTGAAAACAATCAGCAAGGTTTTTTGTCTCCGCGACCCGAATTCGGCATCGCGTAACCCTTAGATAGGGACCGCTGATTGCATTTCAAGAGATTTTTTGCTGTTTTTTTATAAAAAAGTTCAGGCCGCTTCAGCGACCTGCAAACCGAGCAAACGCGAAACCTGGTCCAGCTCAGTCTCACGACGCATGAGCGTAAACAGCTCCACCGCCTCGGGATAATTGCGGGTCAGCATCGCCAGCCACTGCTTCAAGCGACCCGGCGATTGCCGTGGCGTCATCTGCGCCTTGGCCTGTAGCCAGAACGCCTGGATCAGCGGCAGCAACTCGGCCCAGGTCATCTCAACCACCTCCTCACCGGCCCGCGCAGCCGCGATTTGCCGGGCCAGGTCGGGGCGCGACACCAGGCCGCGACCAAGCATGATGTCTTCCACTCCGCTGATTTCCCGGCAGCGACGCCAGTCGTCCACGCTCCAGATATCGCCGTTGGCGAACACCGGCACCTTGACCACGTCCTGCACCCGCGGGATCCACTCCCAGTGCGCCGGCGGCTTGTAGCCATCCGTCTTGGTCCGGGCATGCACCACGATGTGCTCGGCGCCGCCTTCGGCCAGGGCTGTGGCACACACCAGCGAACCGTCCGGACTGTCAAAGCCCAGGCGCATCTTGGCGGTCACCGGAATGTGCGCGGGGACCGCGCGGCGAACGTGCTCGACGATCCGGTTGAGCAACTCCGGCTCCTTGAGCAACACCGCACCGCCACGGGACTTGTTCACGGTCTTGGCCGGGCAACCGAAGTTCAGGTCGATCACCTCGGACCCCAGCTCACACGCCAGCGCCGCGTTTTCCGCCAGGCACACCGGGTCGGAACCCAGCAGCTGCACGCGCAACGGCACGCCGGCAGCGGTCTTGGCACCGTGCAACAGTTCAGGGCCGAACTTGTGGAAATAGGCTGGCGTCAGCAGCTGATCGTTGATCCGGATGAACTCGGTCACGCACCAATCGATACCGCCAACACGGGTCAGCACGTCCCGCAGGATGTTGTCGACCAACCCCTCCATGGGCGCCAAAGCAATTTGCATGGAAAACACTCAACGAAAAACGTGCGGCAGTTTACCGGGTTTCATCGATCGGGGCATGTCGTACCGGTGGACGGTTGCTTCAGGCATCTGAATACAGAGCAACCCTACACCACTCAAGGAAACGTCTGATTTATCTCCCTGCACCGCCTCGCCTAGCGTGCTCGTCCCTACCGATCACACAAGGACTTGTCTGGCATGAGGCGCTATCACATCACCGTCGGAGCCAAAACCACCGTCAACGGCACCGTGCTTACCGGCTACGCATACAGCACCATCAATGGCCAGGCCATGGCCCGCGAAGGCGATGAAGTCGATTGCCCGGAATGCGACAGCACCGGGGTCATTGTCTGCGACGGACCGCACCTGGTGGACTTGCTGGATGGCCGCCCCGCCGCCCTCGACGGCGACCTCTGCCGTTGCAAGTGCGACCCGCCGCCGCGACTGATTGCCAACCAGAATCTCAGGTGCCAGTTGTTCGACAACGTCGCGCCACGCCCCCGAGCCACTGCTCAACCCGCCGCGCCAACCGCACGCCACCCGGTAGCCGAACCGCGCCCTTCCAGCTTCACCCCTGCACCGAACCGTCCCACGTCGACCTTCGCGCCGCTGCCCGGACAGGTCTGCGAGAACCTCTGGCGCGAGTACCAGCAAAGAGCCGAAGCCATCGTGGCGCCAGGCGGCACCCTGATCGCCGATCCCAAGGCTCGTAACCGCGCAATCAATGCCGCCTACGCCCAGCTCTGGCTACACGATCCGCGCTTGCAGTGGGCCGGGCTCGCCGCCTTCGCCTCGAAACAGGTGGGCTGCGGCCTGCTGCACGCCGCCGACTCGATCGACAAGATCCAGGCCGAACATGAAGCCGCGCAGCAGCTCAAGCGTAGCGCCAGGACAGGGCTCTTTGGCTTGTTCAGCAGCAGTGAAGATGAGCGGCAGGCGAAGCTGGGGGACTACGAGCAGGCACAACGGGACTACGAGCACGCCATCGGCAACAACCCGCTGCCGAGCATCGACCTCAGGCGCGAAGGTGAACCGTTGTCGATGGCGCAGCAGCTGTACCAGTATGTGTATGAGATGCTGGCCATGGGCAATACCACGCTGTTCCTGGACGTTTATCCGCTGCATGTTTTCTACAAGGAGCGGGGGTTGGGGGCGCTCGAAACCTGCCTGAAGTTGCGCCAAAACATCTATGGGCATGACCAATACCCAGTACTATGGCCGGTCGGGCAGGAGGCGCTAAAGTTCGGTCATAATTACAAGGAAATCCTGCCAGCTTTTGAGGCCATTGAGGCCGGTAACATTGCCGAAAGTGTCATGTTTCTTGCAACGCATGAACAGGTCAATATTTTACAACCGTCGATGTACAGCGACCCGAAACTAATCGCTCTGCTGCGCGGTAATCACTTCTCTTATGTCACGAACTTTCCATCCGGCGTCGCTCAAGCTATCGAACTGACCCTGGCCAGCCAATGCCGGCCTGTCGATGATCGACGCACCATTGGCTTCAGCAACAACCCCGTAGCCGACCTGTCCGACATCCATCAGCGCATGCCTTTTGTGCTCAAGGCCGCGGCACAGTTTGACGAGCTGTTGCATGACGGCAACCGCTATCAGATCGAACAGGCGCTTCGGGATATCGCCACAGGTGGGGGCGTGCGATGAGCCTGACGCAACGTGTCGGTTGGCGACGCGGTGTGTTTGCACTCGCGGTCGCGGCCTGCATTACATGGGCGGCGATTGCAGCGCAATCGGAAAAGGAAATCGTGCTGATGATAGGTGAACCTTACGAGGCCATGCGCCAGCGCTCCAGTGCGGCCATTGGTCCAGCCATTCCCGGGCAAGTGTCGTTCAACATTCCCCAGTCGGATGCTCGTCTGCTTTTCACAGACCCTCAATATGGGTTTGTGACCCCATTGGCCCGCTTCTTCACCGTTATCTACCGAAATGAGTTGATCTACAGTGTACGGATGTCCCCGCAAATCGAACCGCTACTGCTCGACGATACGCTCAAGATCGTGCTGGATTTACAGGAGCAATGGCGCAACGGCGGCTGGACGCCGAACTGGGTCAAAGACTTTCCATCGCTCGCCGACACCCCCCAATGGCGCGCCCGATTGCGAGATGTGAACAAGGGCGGTACCGCTTACTGGCGAGCAGGCGACCAGTACCAAGTGATGCTGGCGGTCAATCGCTTCAGGGATTATAAACGCCCCACTGAGGAGCGTTACCTTATCACTCTACAGCTTGCCACACCGTGGGGGAGACCTTGACCCTGTGCCCTGATGATGGACACGCCATTGGCTTGGACAACAACCTCATGACCAACCTGTCCGACATCCATCAGCGCATGACTTTTGTGCTCAAGGCCGCGGCCCAGTTTGACGAGCTGTTGCATGACGGCAACCGCTATCAGATCGAACAGGCGCTTCGGGATATCGCCACAGGTGGGGGCGTGCGATGAGCCTGACGCAACGTGTCGGTTGGCGACGCGGTGTGTTTGCACTCGCGGTCGCGGCCTGCATTACATGGGCGGCGATTGAAGTGCAATCAGTAAAGGAAATCGCGCTGATGATCGGCGAGCCTTGGGAGGACATGCGCCAGCGCTCCAGTGCGGAGATTGACCCGGCTATTGCCGGGCGCTTTTGGGGGCGATTGCCGAAATCGGATGCCCGCCTGCGCTTCATTGACCCTATGTATGGGTTCGTGACACCACTGGCTCGGTTTTTCACGGTTACTTTTGATGATGAGTTAGTCAACAGTGTCAGCATGTCCCCGCAAATCGAGCCGCTACTGCTCGACGATACGCTCAAGGTCGTGCTGGAGCTGCAGGAGCAATGGCGCAAAGGCGGCTGGATACCGACCCGGGCCAATGACTTTCCACCGTTCGCCGACACCCCGCAATGGCGAGCTCAATTGCGAGACGTAAGTAAAGGGGGAACAACCTACTGGCAAGCGGGAAATCAGTACCAAGTG
>NZ_FYDL01000018.1 GCF_900187505.1 Pseudomonas sp. Irchel s3h17 | reverse complement strand
ACCCTTGCCTCTGGCTAACACTTCCCCTTGCCGGGTGTGTAGAGGACTTTCACCTCCAAGTCACCAGCGAGGCCACCACAGCCAAGCTGGTTGCGCTTGCGCGCAACGCGCCATGCCTGGCGCACAAGCAAAAGAGCAGCCGAGGCTGCTCAATCTGTATTGGCTGGTCGCCCCGCGCCCGGCGCGGGAGCGACCTTTGCGTCAGCGCTTCTGGGTCAGGGCGCGGCGCTCGAACTCAACGATACGTTGACGGTAATGCTCGATGGTTTGCGCGGTCAGTACGCTGCGCTGATCGTCCTTGAGCTCGCCATTGAGTTCCTGGGACAACTTGCGAGCGGCAGCCACCATCACGTCGAAAGCCTGCTTCGGGTGACGCGGACCCGGCAAACCGAGGAAGAAACTCACGGCCGGGGTACTGAAGTGGTCGATGTCGTCCAGGTCGAAAACGCCTGGCTTGACCGCGTTGGCCATGGAGAACAACACCTCGCCATTACCCGCCATGCTTTCGTGGCGGTGGAAGATGTCCATCTCGCCGAAACGCAAGCCGCTTTCCAGAATGTTCTGCAGCAGGGCCGGCCCCTTGAAGCCACCGGTATCACGGCAGATCACGCTGATGACCAGCACTTCTTCGGCCTGTTGCGTGTCCTTGTCGGCCGCGACGCTCGACGCCTTGGTGTCAGCCGGGAAGTCGTCATCACGGCTGCTGAAGCTCGGGCCGCCGTCCAGGTCCAGGTTGAGGTTCAAGTCACCCTGGCTCGGTTCGCTGTGGTTACGCTTGCCACGCTTGGAGCCCGACTCGCGCGGCTCACGGGCAGGCATGCTCACCGACGGCAGGTCGTGCTCGTCCAGTTGCGGTTCTTTATGGTTGTCCAATACGCGCGGCGGGCCCAGCAGTTCGGCACCGCTGTCCTCGTCCGGCAGGTTGGACAGACTGCGGTCCAGGCGAAACTTGAGCTTGCCCTTGCCGCCGCGCATGCGCCGCCAGCCATCAAAAAGAATACCGGCAATGACAATGATGCCGATGACGATCAGCCACTCGCGCAGACCGATTTCCATGTAATCCCGTGCCTCTATAAAAAATGCTGAAAAATAAGGGGTTTACAACTCGCAAACCGCTTTAAAACGTGGCGCCAACTCTATGTTCTGACAGGCGTTTTGCCCACGTACACGAAAAATTGACATTAAACTAGCATGACCAAAGGTAACTTTACACCGTCTGTCACAATGGCTTCAGCGAATATGTCGATTGGCCAGCAATCCATCGGAAAAAAAACCCTTGTTTTCCACAAACATACCGCCCGCACACCGTGACTCAAGCGTCCACCATCGCCATCGCCTCCTCGACATCAACGGCCACCAGGCGTGAACAACCGGGCTCGTGCATCGTGACCCCCATCAATTGATCCGCCATTTCCATGGCAATCTTGTTGTGGGTGATATAGATGAACTGCACGGTTTGCGACATCTCTTTGACCAGCCTTGCGTAGCGTCCAACGTTAGCGTCATCCAGCGGGGCGTCAACCTCATCGAGCATGCAGAACGGTGCCGGATTGAGTTTGAAGATGGCAAATACCAGGGCCAATGCCGTCAGCGCTTTCTCGCCGCCGGACAACAAATGAATGGTGCTGTTCTTCTTCCCGGGTGGACGCGCCATGATCGTTACCCCTGTATCGAGTAGATCTTCGCCCGTCAGTTCCAAATAAGCGCTGCCGCCACCGAAAACTTTTGGAAAAAGCGCCTGTAAACCGCCATTGATCTGATCAAAGGTATCCTTGAAGCGATTGCGGGTTTCCTTGTCGATCTTGCGAATGACGTTTTCCAGGGTGTCGAGCGCCTCCACCAGGTCGGCGTCCTGGGCATCCAGGTAGCGCTTGCGCTCCGATTGCTGCTGGTACTCGTCAATGGCCGCGAGGTTGATCGCGCCGAGCCGCTGGATTCGCGCGGCAATGCTTTCCAGTTCGGCTTCGGCGGCCTGCTCACTGGCGTCAGCCACCAGAGTGGCGAGTACGCCGTGCAGGTCGTAGCCATCTTCGAGCAATTGATCCTGCAAGGTTTTGCGGCGCACGGTCAGGGCTTGCCATTCCATGCGCTGATGCTCGAGCTGGCCACGGATCAATTGCGCTTGCTGCTCGGCCTGGTTGCGGCGCTTCTCGGCCTCGCGCAATTCGCGGTCGGCATCTTCCAGTGCGACTTGCGCCGTTCTCAGCTCATCGTCGACGCTCATGCGCTTGTCCAGCAACTCTTCCAGCTTGAGCCGCAACTCTTCCAGCGGCGCCTCGCCCTCCTCCAGGTTGAGGCTCAACTGTTCGCGCTTTTCCGTCAGGCGTTCGGACTGCAACTCCAGCCGCTCCAGCGCCTGACGGGTCGAGTCGTGCTGCGCCTTGAGCGACCCCAGGCGCACCGCCAACTGGTGGGCATGGTCTTTGTGCTGGCGGGCTTCCTGGCGCACCCGGTCCAGGCGCTCGCGCAGACTGTCGCGCTGGGCCAGGAGCAATTCACGCTGCTCGGTGTCCAGGGCCATGCTGTCGAGGGCGTCCTGCAACTGCAAGCGCGACTCGCCGACCTGTTCATGCTCCAGCGCGCGCTGCTCAGCCAGCTCCCCCAACTCTTCATCGAGACGGGTGCGACGCAACGTCAGCTGTTCGGCCTTGGCTCTGCCGGCCGACAACTGCGCCTTGAGTTCGCCTTGCTGGCGGGCTTCGTCCTGCAGCAAGCGACGCAGGTGTTCGCGACCGTTTTCTTGCTGGCGTTGCTGGGCACGCAGGTTTTGCAAGGTGCTTTCCAGGGTCTCGACCGTCGCTTCACGCTCTTCGCGCTCAAGGCCCAGCCGCTGGATTTCCTGACCGCGGGCCAGCAGGCCGCTCTCGGCCTCACTGGCGCGACGCACTCGCAGAAAGTGCCGACCCACCCAATAACCATCGCGACTGATCAGGCTTTCACCCGTCGCCAACCGCGCACGCAGTGCCAAGGCCTGCTCAAGGCTGTCCACCGGCTTGACCTGGCCCAGCCAGGGCGACAGATCGATCTGTGCCTCGACCTTGTCCAGCAGGCTGCCGGGGATGCGCACACCGTCGGCGGCCGGACTGAGCAAGCGCAGGTCACCCTGGGCGAACCCGGACAGGTCGAACCCGGCAAAATCATCCACCAACACCGCTTGCAGGTCGGCACCGAGCACGGTTTCCACCGCCAGCTCCCAACCGGCGTCAACCTTCAAGCCTTCGGCCAGGCGCGGGCGCTCGGCCAGTTGCTGTTCGCGCAGCCACTGGGCAGTACCGGTGCCCGGGTCCAGAGCCGCCTGCTGCAAGGCCTCCAGCGAAGCCAGCCGCCCGTTGAGGCGCTGCAAGTCACCCTGGGCCTGCTGTTGGTTGTGCAGGGCCTGTTGAAGCTCCTGGCGCAACTGTTCAAGCCGCTCGACTTGCGCTTCTTCACTGGCCTGCAGGTCTTCGAGGGTCGCTTCGCTGGCGGCAAGCTGCTCGCTGAGTTCGAGCATCGCCGCATCTTCAGGATCCGCCGACAACAGATCACGCTCTTCGACCAGCCGCCGTTGACGATCGGCCAGACGCTCCATGCTGGTTTCCAGCTGCTGGATGCGCGACTGCTGGACTTCGGCCTGACGCCGCGGCTCGGCCGAGCGCAGGTTGAAACTGTCCCACTGCTCCTGCCAGCCGTGCATGGTGGTTTCGGACTCTTCCAGGGCGGCCGCGGCTTCTTCGGCAGCCGCACTGGTGATTTCCTGCTCGGGGGTGAGCATGTCCAGCTCTTCGCCCAGGGTTGCGAGCAACGTCCGGTCGTGCCCCAGGTGCGATTCGGTTTCCTGGCGCGAGCGCTCGGCCTCCTTGAGGTCGTCCTGCAACTGGCGCAAACGCTGCTGCCCGTGCTGGATGCTCTGCTCGACCCGGGCAATGTCGCCACCGACCGAATAGAAGCGCCCCTGCACCAGGTTGAAGCGCTCGGAGAGCTCGTGATGACCGTCGCGCAAGCGTTCGATGCTCGCGTCGGCATTGCGCTGTTCGGCGACCAGGGCTTCGAAACTGACCTCCTGGTTGCCGATGATCGCCTCGCGCTGGCCAACCTGTTCATTCAATGCCTGCCAGCGCAAGGCCGACAGCTGGGCCTTGAGCTGACGCTCCTCGGCCTTGTATTGCTGGTACTTCTCGGCCGCCTGGGCCTGACGGTGCAGTCGTTCGAGCTGACGCTCCAGCTCTTCGCGCAAGTCGGTCAGGCGCGCCAGGTTTTCATGGGTGCGGCGGATGCGGTTTTCAGTCTCGCGCCGACGCTCCTTGTACTTGGAGATCCCCGCCGCTTCCTCGATGAAGTTGCGCAGGTCTTCGGGCTTGGACTCGATCAGCTTGGAGATCATCCCCTGTTCGATGATCGAGTAACTGCGCGGGCCAAGGCCGGTGCCGAGGAAGATGTCGGTGATGTCGCGGCGCCGGCATTTGGTGCCGTTGAGGTAGTAGGTCGTCTGGCTGTCGCGGGTCACTTTGCGGCGAATGGAGATTTCCGCGTAGGCGGCGTACTCACCGAGCAGCGTGCCGTCGGAGTTGTCGAATACCAGTTCGATACTCGCCTGGCTCACCGGCTTGCGGCTGGTGGAGCCGTTGAAGATGACGTCGGTCATCGACTCGCCGCGCAGGTTCTTGGCCGAGCTCTCGCCCATCACCCAGCGTACGGCGTCGATGATGTTCGACTTGCCGCAACCATTGGGCCCGACCACCGCCGCCATGTTACTGGGGAAGTTGACCGTGGTCGGGTCGACGAAGGATTTGAACCCCGCCAGTTTGATGCACTTGAGCCGCACGTTCAGGCAACCGGCAAGGCAGACAGCACCAGGTCGCAACTGCGCTGGGCATAGGCCGAGAGCACGATGCGAATCTGCGGCAGGTCACGGGCCAGCACGGCCGCCAGCAAGCGCTCGAACAGCTCGAGAAACTCACTCATCTCGGCCTTGCGCTGTTCCAGGGCAAGAAAGTACGCGCGGCTCATGGCCGGTTGCAGGTTCTCGACGGTTTCCTGCAGGTACGGGTTGTTGGCGAACGGGTACGCCGCGCGCATCACATTGAAGCTGTCATCGACGAAGGTGCGGATGTCCTGACGCTCAAAGCTGGCATTGAGCCGCTGCTGGATCTGCACGAACGGCAGCATGTCGGCCTGGACTTGCCAGCCGTTCGCCACCGCGTTGCCCAGCAGGATGTACAGCTCGCTCATCAGCGTGCACAGGCTCTGCACCTTGTGCGCGGTGAGTTCGGTGACATGGGCGCCGCGTCGCGGCAGGATCGCGATCAGGTGGCGGCGCTCCAGGATCAGCAAGGCTTCACGGACCGAACCGCGGCTGACGTTCAGCGCCAGCGTGACCTTCTGTTCCTGGATGCGCTCCCCCGGCTTCATTTCGCCACGAATGATGCGTTCGGCGAGGTGGTGAGCGATTTGCTCGGCGAGGCTGTCCGGCGCCTTGAACGTCATGGTTTTCCTTGAAAATCTTCAATCTGCACAAGCGGCGCAGTGTAGCGCACTTGATAGGGGATGGCGCAGGGCCTGACCCGGGGAAATTGGCACGATTCAAGCAAAAAGCGCGGTATCCCGAGAGGGTCAATAATGAAAGAAACGGTTGTTGATCGGCAAATTTCAACTTCCTGACCATGGGGTCAGAAAATCATTGACCGAAAAGTCAGACCTGCTAAATTCAGGTCACGTCGATTAACAACAATAATGAGTCTGCGAGGCATTCCGTGATCCAGTTTTTATTAAACCAGGAACTCCGTAGCGAGCACGCCCTGGACCCGAACCTGACCGTGCTGAACTATTTGCGCGACCATTTGGGCAAGCCCGGCACCAAAGAAGGTTGCGCCAGTGGCGACTGTGGCGCGTGTACGGTGGTGGTCGGTGAATTGCACACCGATGACAGCGGCCGCGAGCAGATTCGCTATCGCAGCCTCAACTCGTGCCTGACCTTTGTGTCGTCCCTGCACGGCAAACAGCTGATCAGCGTCGAAGACCTCAAACACCAGGGCCAACTGCACAGCGTGCAACAGGCCATGGTCGAATGCCATGGCTCCCAGTGCGGCTTCTGCACGCCGGGCTTTGTCATGTCGCTGTTCGCCCTGCAGAAAAACAGCGAGCAACCCGACGCCCACAAGGCCCACGAAGCCCTCGCCGGCAACCTGTGCCGCTGCACCGGCTACCGGCCGATCCTGCAAGCCGCCGAGCAAAGTTGCTGTGGCAAGCAGCCTGACCAGTTCGATGCCCGCGAAGCCGAGACCATTACCCGCCTGAAGGCCATCGCCCCCAGCGAAACCGGTGAACTCAACAGCGGCGACAAACGCTGCCTGGTGCCGCTGACCGTCGCCGACCTGGCTGACCTGTACGATGCTTATCCACAGGCGCGCCTGCTGGCTGGCGGTACCGACCTGGCGCTGGAAGTCACGCAGTTCCACCGCACCTTGCCGGTGATGATTTACGTCGGTAACGTCGCCGAGATGAAGCGCATCGAGCGTTTTGACGATCGCCTGGAAATCGGCGCTGCGACCGCCCTCTCCGATTGCTACGAAGCGTTGAACTCCGAGTACCCGGATTTTGGTGAATTGCTGCAACGCTTTGCCTCCCTGCAGATTCGCAACCAGGGCACCCTGGGCGGCAACATCGGCAACGCCTCGCCCATCGGTGACTCGCCACCGCTGCTGATCGCGCTGGGCGCGCAGATCGTGCTGTGCAAAGGCAACACCCGCCGCACCCTGGCCCTGGAAGACTATTTCATCGACTACCGGGTAACTGCGCGCCAGGAAAGCGAGTTCATCGAAAAGATCATCGTGCCCCGTGCCAGCGCCGAACAACTGTTCCGCGCCTACAAGGTGTCCAAGCGCCTGGACGATGACATCTCCGCCGTCTGCGCAGCGTTCAACCTGCGCATTGACAACGGCGTGATCGCTGACGCCCGCGTCGCCTTCGGCGGCATGGCCGCGACCCCGAAACGGGCAAAGAACTGCGAAGCCGCACTGCTGGGCGCGATCTGGAACAAGGCCACCGTCGAAAGCGCCTGCGCCGCCCTCGCCGAAGACTTCACCCCGCTGTCGGACTTCCGTGCGAGCAAGGAATACCGCCTGCTCAGTGCACAGAACCTGCTGCGCAAATACTTCATCGAACTGCAAACACCGTACATCGAGACTCGGGTGACCGCTTATGTCTAATCATCACGTTGTAGAGAAGACCCAAGCCGAACTGGCTGAACTGTTCGCCAAGGACTTGACCACCGGTGTCGGCCGCAGCGTCAAGCACGACAGCGCCGCCAAACATGTGTCCGGTGAAGCGCAGTACATCGACGACCGCCTGGAGTTTCCGAACCAGCTGCACGTTTATGCACGCCTGTCGGACCGCGCCCACGCGAAAATCATCAGCATCGACACCAAGCCGTGCTATGCCTTCGAAGGCGTGCGCATCGCCATCACTCATGAAGACCTGCCGGGCCTGAAAGACATCGGCGCACTGCTGCCGGGCGACCCTCTGCTGGCCATCGATGATGTGCAGTTCGTCGGTCAGCCAGTACTCGCCGTTGCAGCAAAAGACCTCGAAACCGCACGCAAGGCCGCCATGGCCGCGATCATCGAATACGAAGATCTGGAGCCGGTGCTGGACGTGGTCGAAGCCCTGCGCAAACGCCACTTCGTACTCGACAGCCATACCCATCAGCGCGGCGATTCTGCCGGGGCTTTGGCAACGGCCGAACATCGCATCCAGGGCACGCTGCACATCGGCGGCCAGGAACACTTTTACCTCGAAACCCAGATCTCGTCGGTGATGCCGACTGAAGATGGTGGGATGATTGTCTACTGCTCGACGCAGAACCCGACCGAAGTGCAGAAGCTTGTCGCGGAAGTGCTCGACGTATCGATGAACAAGATCGTGATCGACATACGCCGCATGGGCGGTGGTTTCGGCGGCAAGGAAACCCAAGCCGCGAGCCCGGCGTGCCTGTGCGCGGTGATCGCGCACCTGACTGGCCAGCCGACCAAGATGCGCCTGCCTCGCGTTGAAGACATGCTGATGACCGGCAAGCGCCACCCGTTCTATGTCGAGTACGACGTCGGCTTCGACAGCACCGGCCGCCTGCACGGCATTGCCCTGGACCTGGCGGGCAACTGCGGCTGCTCGCCGGACCTGTCGGCGTCCATCGTTGACCGGGCCATGTTCCACTCGGACAACTCGTATTACCTGGGCGACGCGACCATCAACGGTCACCGCTGCAAGACCAACACCGCCTCGAACACCGCCTACCGTGGTTTTGGCGGCCCGCAAGGCATGGTCGCCATCGAAGAAGTGATGGACGCCATCGCCCGCCATCTGGGCCTCGACCCGCTGGCCGTGCGCAAGGTCAACTACTACGGCAAGACCGAGCGTAACGTCACCCACTACTACCAGACCGTCGAGCACAACATGCTCGAGGAAATGACCGCCGAACTGGAAGAAAGCAGCCAGTACGCCGAACGCCGCGAAGCGATCCGGCGCTACAACGCCAACAGCCCGATCCTGAAAAAAGGCCTGGCGCTGACCCCGGTGAAATTCGGTATTTCCTTCACCGCCATCTTCCTCAACCAGGCCGGCGCGCTGATCCACGTCTACACCGACGGCAGCATCCACTTGAACCACGGCGGCACAGAAATGGGCCAGGGCTTGAACACCAAAGTCGCGCAAATCGTGGCCGAAGTGTTCCAGGTCGAAATGGACCGCGTGCAGATCACCGCGACCAACACCGACAAGGTCCCGAACACTTCGCCAACGGCGGCGTCCAGCGGCGCAGACCTGAACGGTAAAGCGGCGCAGAACGCGGCTGAAATCATCAAGAAACGCCTGGTCGAATTTGCCGCACGCCACTACAAGGTCAGCGAAGAAGACGTGGAATTCCACAACGGTCACGTTCGGGTACGTGATCACATCCTGACGTTTGAAGTGCTGATCCAGCAGGCCTATTTTGCTCAGGTGTCGCTGTCGAGCACCGGCTTCTACAAGACCCCGAAAATCTTCTATGACCGAAGCCAGGCCCGTGGTCGCCCGTTCTATTACTACGCCTTTGGCGCAGCGTGCTGCGAGGTGATCGTCGACACCCTGACTGGCGAGTACAAGATGCTGCGCACCGACATCCTCCACGACGTTGGCGCCTCGCTGAACCCGGCCATTGACATCGGTCAGATCGAGGGTGGATTCATCCAGGGCATGGGCTGGCTGACCATGGAAGAACTGGTGTGGAACAACAAGGGCAAACTGATGACCAACGGCCCGGCCAGCTACAAGATCCCGACCGTGGCGGACATGCCGCTGGACCTGCGGGTGAAGCTGGTGGAAAACCGCAAGAACCCGGAAGACACGGTGTTCCATTCCAAGGCCGTGGGTGAGCCGCCGTTCATGCTGGGCATTGCGTCGTGGTGTGCGATCAAGGACGCCGTGGCGAGCCTCGGTGACTACAAGCATCAACCGAAAATCGATGCGCCGGCGACCCCGGAGCGGGTGTTGTGGGGCTGTGAGCAGATGCGTCAGTTGACGGCGGTGAAGCCAGTCGAGACTGAGCCTGAGTTGGCTCCGCTTTAAGACCGCGTGGCGCCCTTCGCGGGCAAGCCCACTCCCACAGGGTCATGTGCTGACTGATGGACCTGTACAAATCCAATGTGGGAGCGAGCTTGCTCGCGATGGCGGACTAACAGACACACAGATGTCGAGGTGAACATGTACAACTGGATCGACGCCCTCGCCGACCTGCAAGCCCAGGGTGAACCCTGCGTGCTGGTGACTATCATCGAAGAGCTCGGCTCGACGCCGCGCAATGCCGGCTCGAAAATGGTCATCAGCGCCACGCAGTCCTATGACACCATCGGTGGCGGGCACCTGGAATACAAGGCGATGCACATCGCCCGGGAGATGCTGGCCAGCGGCAAGCAGGACACCCACCTGGAGCGCTTCACGCTCGGCGCCAGCCTCGGCCAGTGCTGCGGCGGCGTGACCGTGTTGCTGTTCGAACCCATGGGCCAGGTGCAGGCGCAGATTGCCGTGTTCGGTGCCGGCCACGTTGGCCGGGCGCTGGTGCCCTTGCTGGCCAGCCTGCCCTGCCGCGTGCGCTGGATCGACTCGCGCGAAGCCGAGTTCCCCGAGCAGATCCCCCATGGCGTGCGTAAAATCGTCAGCGAAGAACCGGTGGACGAAGTCGATGACCTGCCCGTCGGCAGCTACTGCATCGTCATGACCCACAATCACCAGCTCGACCTGGAGCTCACCGCCGCGATCCTCAAGCGCAACGACTTCGCCTACTTCGGCCTGATCGGCTCGAAGACCAAGCGGGTCAAGTTCGAACACCGCTTGCGCGAGCGCGGTGTCGACAACAGCGTGCTGCAACGCATGCGCTGCCCGATGGGCATCGGCGAAGTCAAAGGCAAATTGCCTGTGGAAATCGCCATCTCCATCGCCGGGGAAATCATCGCCACCTATAACGCGAATTTCGGCCAGCACACTGCCCGCGCCGAACCTATTGCCAAACTGCTGCCTGCTTCACGTCGCAGCCACGCGTCGAACTGATACGCCACGAACTGAGAATTCCCATGCCTTCGACTTGCAAAGCCTACCGCGCAGCCATCCTGCACAGCATCGCCGACCCCGCCGTGGTGGGCATCGAAGCCTCCTACGAGTACTTCGAAGATGGTTTGCTGGTGACCGAAAACGGCCAGATCAGCGCCATCGGCCACGCCACCGAACTGCTCGCCAGCCTGCCCGCCGACATCCAGATCACCCACTATCAGGATGCACTGATCACCCCGGGGTTCATCGACACCCATATCCACCTGCCGCAAACCGGCATGATCGGCGCCTACGGCGAACAACTGCTGGACTGGCTCAACACCTACACCTTCCCGTGTGAAAGCCAGTTCGCCGACAAGGCCCACGCCGAAGAAGTCGCCGATATCTTCATCAAGGAACTGCTGCGCAACGGCACCACCACCGCACTGGTGTTCGGCAGCGTGCACCCACAGTCGGTGGATTCGTTCTTCGAGGTCGCCCGCAAGCTTGACCTGCGGATGATCGCCGGCAAGGTGATGATGGACCGCAACGCACCGGACTACCTGACCGACACCGCCGAATCCAGCTATGTCGACAGCAAGGCGCTGATCGAGCGCTGGCACGGCAAGGGTCGCCTGCACTATGCGGTCACCCCGCGCTTTGCCCCGACCAGCACCCCGGAGCAGCTGACCCTCGCCGGCCAGTTGCTCAACGAATACCCTGACCTGTACATGCAGACCCACATCAGCGAAAACCTGCAGGAAATCCAATGGGTCAAAGAGCTGTTCCCGGAGCGCAAGGGCTACCTGGACGTCTACGACCACTACAAGCTGCTGGGCAAGCGCTCGGTGTTCGCCCACGGCGTGCACCTGTGTGACGACGAATGCGCGCGCCTGGCCGAGACCGGCTCGGCGATTGCCTTCTGCCCGACCTCGAACTTCTTCCTGGGCAGCGGCCTGTTCAACCTGCCGATGGCCGAGAAGCACAACCTGAACGTCGGCCTGGGCACGGACGTGGGCGCCGGCACCAGCTTCTCGCTGCTGCACACCCTCAACGAAGCCTATAAAGTCATGCAACTGCAAGGCGCTCGCCTGAGCCCGTTCAAGTCGCTGTACCTGGCCACCCTCGGCGGGGCGCGGGCGCTGCGCCTGGAGGACCGCATCGGCACCCTGCAACCGGGCACCGACGCCGACTTCCTGGTCCTGGACTACAACGCCACGCCACTGCTCAGCTACCGCCTGAAACAGGCCAACACCATCGCCGAAACCCTGTTTGTCCTGATGACCCTGGGGGATGACCGCACGGTGCTGCAGACCTATGCGGCGGGCAACCTGGTGCATCAGCGCTAAGGTATTCCGGGCATAAAAAAATCCCCCGCGGCCTTACGGCCCCGGGGGATTTTTGTTGTCTCCGTGGCGAGCGAGCTTACTCGCGCTGGGGTGCGAAGCGCCCCCAACATGACTATTGCAGGCTTCAGATAAAACCCGGTGACCGGTCTTGGGGCTGCTGCGCAGCCCAGCGCGAGCAAGCTCGCTCGCCACAGGGGATGTGTGCCCGCAAGGGACGCACCGCGGTGGCTCAGAGTTTCGCGCTGGAGCGCCCTGGCTTCTTGGTCTGCAGCAAATGCGAGAACACCGCGTGCAAATCATCCGAGGCGCTTTCTTCGTCGAGGTTGAGCTTGCTGTCGATGTGATCCATATGGTGCATCATCAGGTTCACCGCGAGCGTCGCATCGCGGGCCTCGATGGCATCGATCAACTGGGTGTGCTCGTCGTAGGAGCAGTGTGAGCGGTTACCGCTTTCGTACTGGGCGATGATCAGCGACGTCTGCGACACCAGGCTGCGCTGGAAGCTGATCAGCGGGGCGTTCTTCGCCGCTTCCGCGAGCTTGAGGTGGAACTCGCCGGAAAGACGGATGCCGGCGCCACGGTCGCCACGGGAGAAACTGTCGCGCTCGTCGTTGACCATCTGCCGCAACTCGGCGATCTGCTCGGCGGTCGCGTGCTCGACCGCAAGCTCGGTAATCGCCCGCTCCACCAGGCGCCGCGCCATGAATACCTGGCGGGCCTCCTCGACGCTCGGGCTGGCAACCACGGCGCCACGGTTGGGACGCAGCAGTACCACGCCTTCGTGGGCCAGGCGAGACAACGCGCGGCGAATGATGGTGCGGCTGACCCCGAAAATCTCTCCCAGCGCCTCTTCGCTCAATTTTGTACCGGGCGCCAGGCGCTGTTCGAGGATGGCCTCGAAGATATGCGCGTAGACGATATCGTCCTGGGTACCGGTGCGGCCGGCTTTGCCTGCTCGCGGTTGTTTCTTGAGGGGCTGCAACTGTTCGTTCATGGGCACTCGAATCGGGAGAACGGCGGCGAATAGACCGTGACTGTAATACGGCACAGTGGGTCGCTGACAAGTATCGCGTAAAAAACTGTGCATATTGTACACAACTGGAGGTGGCAACACACTGTATGGCCGTTTACGCCCCCGGCTGTATTGCAACGATCCGTCAGGTTTGAGTTTAGGCTTGAACCCATAAAACAGCCTGCCTGCTTCCCCGGATACAAGGAACACCACCGTCATGAACGACGCCACGCACACGCAACTTCGCCCGCTGGCCGATACCTCGCCCTCAGCGATCGTTGCCGGGTTCATCGCGATGATGACCGGCTACACCAGCTCCCTGGTGCTGATGTTTCAAGCCGGACAAGCCGCCGGCCTGACCAGCGGGCAGATTTCCTCGTGGATCTGGGCGCTCTCGATTGGCATGGCCGTGTGCTCGATCGGCCTGTCGCTGCGCTATCGCACCCCCATCACCATTGCCTGGTCGACCCCCGGCGCGGCGTTGTTGATCACCAGCCTGGCGGGGGTCAGCTACGGCGAGGCGATCGGCGCCTACATCACCTGCGCCATCCTGGTGACGATCTGCGGCATGACCGGCAGCTTCGAACGGCTGGTAAAACGGATCCCGGGGTCCCTGGCCGCCGCCTTGCTGGCCGGGATCCTGTTCAAGATCGGCAGCGAAATCTTCGTCGCCGCCCAGCATCGCACCGGCCTGGTGCTGGGGATGTTTATCACCTACCTGGTGGTCAAGCGCCTGTCCCCGCGTTATGCCGTGCTTGCCGCGCTGCTGATCGGCACCGCCTTGTCCGGTTTCATGGGGCTGCTGGATTTCAGCGGCTTTCACCTGGAAGTGGCAACGCCGGTCTGGACCACGCCGCACTTCTCGCTCGCCGCCACCATCAGCATCGGCATCCCCCTGTTCGTGGTGGCCATGACCTCGCAGAACATGCCCGGCATCGCGGTGCTGCGCGCCGACGGCTACACGGTTGCGGCGTCGCCACTGATCACCACCACCGGCATCGCCTCATTGCTGCTGGCACCGTTCGGCTCCCACGGGATCAACCTGGCAGCCATCAGCGCGGCCATCTGCACCGGCCCCCATGCCCATGAGGATCGCGACAAGCGCTACACCGCGGCGGTCTGGTGCGGGATTTTCTACGGCATTGCCGGCGTGTTCGGCGCGACACTGGCGGCCCTGTTCGCCGCCCTGCCCAAGGAGCTGGTGCTGTCGATTGCCGCCCTGGCGCTGTTTGGCTCGATCATCAATGGCCTGAGCATTGCCATGAGTGAAGTGAAGGAGCGCGAAGCGGCACTGATCACCTTCATGGTCACGGCGTCGGGGATGACCCTGTTTTCCATCGGCTCGGCGTTCTGGGGGATTGTGGCGGGGGTGGTGACGCTGATGATTCTGAATTGGCGCAAAGCATGAGACATAAAAAAACGGCGACCTCAGGGTCTAATGCCGATCAGTTAAGCCAAAGACCAGCCGAACATAGAACCCGTGGCGAGGGAGCTTGCTCCCGCTGGGGCGCAAAGCGGCCCTGTTTTGGGGCTGCTACGCAGCCCAGCGGGAGCAAGCTCCCTCGCCACAGGTTTCGTGTTCGGCTTTATTTCTCTTAACTGACCGGCATTAACCTCAGGGTCGCCGTTTTTTTGAACATCAGGCTACCGGATTGATTGGCTTTTCCGGGTACCAAACGTCCAGCAACGGGCTGACTTCAACGCTGGTCAGCTCGGTACGGCCCTTGAGCCAGGCTTCAACGGCAGCACGCTGTTCTGCGCTGACGGAGCCGCGCTTCTGCAGGCAAACCAGACCGAAGTCGTCGCCGCCCACATAACCCAGACCGTTGGCTTCCATGGCTTCTTTCAGGAACGCGTCAAGGAAAGCGTCAATGGCTTCATCAGCCAAATCTTCTTTGAAATCCAGGTTCAGCTCGAAACCCAGCTCTTGAAATTCATCGACGCACAGTTTTTTGCGCAGACGCTGGGAACGGTTAGTCGCCATTGGAACAATCCTCTTAAGTAATAACGGGCGGCACTTTAACATTTTAAGCCGCGCAATGCCCGACTCTCTGGAAGCCGGCCTCTACCGTCGGTAAAAAAATCGTGCATTAGGCACATCCGATACGGCACAAGGCGCTATACCTTGGGCATAATGCCGACACTTTCGTGACCATTGAGGGAATTTATCTTCATGCCCTCATTTTTTTCCCCTCGGCTGTAGGGTTTTATTTCAGATGATCAACTCTTTGCGTCCATTGCTTCTTGCCAGCCTGCTTATGCCGCTGGCCCTCCCTGTTTCTGCCGCACCGGTCAACACCGCGCTGACACCCAATGTGCAAAAGGCGCTCAAAGCCAGCAAGCTGCCGGACAGCGCCCTGTCGCTGGTAATGATTCCGCTCAACGGCCCGGGCACTCCCACAGTCTTCAACGCCGACGTGTCGGTGAACCCGGCCTCGACCATGAAGCTGGTCACCACCTACGCCGCCCTGGAGATGCTCGGCCCGAACCACCAGTGGAAAACCGAGTTCTACACCGACGGCACCCTGAGCGGCGGGATCCTGCATGGCAACCTGTACCTCAAGGGTGGCGGCGATCCGAAGCTGAACATGGAAAAGCTCTGGCTGCTGATGCGCGACCTGCGGGCCAATGGCGTGCAGCAAGTCACGGGCGACCTGGTGCTGGACCGCAGCTTCTTCATCCAGCCGCAATTGCCGCAATTCAATGACGACGGCAATGACGATAACAAGCCGTTCCTGGTCAAGCCGGACGCCCTGCTGGTCAACCTCAAGGCCCTGCGCTTCGTGGCCCGCAATGACTCGGGCCGGGTGCTGGTGTCGGTTGAGCCGCCGATCGCCACCGTTCGCATCGATAACCAGGTCAAGGCCGTCAACTCCAAGCAATGCACCGGTGGCGTACGCTACAACCCGGTGCCCCAGGCCGACGGCAGCGTGGCCGTGACCGTGGCCGGCCAGCTCGGCGAGGGCTGCAGCTCGCAGACCTACCTCTCGCTGCTCGACCATGCCACCTACACCGCCGGTGCCGTACGGGCGATCTGGCAGGAACTGGGCGGCAGCATCCAGGGCAAGGATCGCCTGGCTTCGGTGCCAAAAGACGCCAAGGTCCTGGCCCGCGCCTTCTCGCCGGACCTGGCGGAAATCATCCGCGACATCAACAAATACAGTAACAACACCATGGCCCAGCAGTTGTTCCTGAGCCTGGGTGCGAAGTACCGTACCGATGCCGATGGCGACGACGCCAAGGCCGCCCAGCGCGTCGTGCGCCAGTGGCTGGCGAAAAAGGGCATTACCGCCTCGCACCTGGTGATGGAGAACGGTTCGGGCCTGTCGCGGGCGGAACGGGTGAGTGCCCGGGAGATGGCGAGCATGCTGCAGGCCGCCTGGAGAAGCCCGTACTCGGCCGAGTTCGTCAGTTCGATGCCGATTTCCGGCATGGACGGCACCATGCGCAAGCGTCTCAAGACCACCGCCATGCGCGGTGAGGCCCACGTCAAGACCGGCACCCTGAACACCGTTCGCGCCATTGCCGGTTTCAGCCGCGACAACAACGGCAATACCTGGGCCGTGGTAGCGATCCTCAACGACAAGGCACCGTTTGGCGCCTCGTCGGTACTCGATCAAGTGCTGCTGGACCTGTACCGCCAGCCGAAACTGGCGGCGACCGCTTCGGTGCTGTAAGCCTTACCGACAGCCTGCGCCCCCGTGGCCAGGGACCTTTGTTCCCTGGCCACAGCGGCTTGCTACACCAACTCTGCCTCGACCCGATCCCTTCCCGCCTACTTGGCGGCATACACCCCCGAGTCTGCGCGCAACAGCAAGGCGTCCGCACTTTCGCCGCGGCGCCAGCTGGCGATGCCGAAACTGGCCGTCACCGTGCCCAATCCATCGACCGGCAGATGACGCAGGCTTTGCCACAACTCGACCGCCAACAGCACGCGATACTCTTCGCGCCAATGGCTGAGCTGTTTCGAGGAGGAACGGATTGAAAACGCTGCGCCACCTGCTAGTGGTGCGCAGTCAGTGTCGTCCAGGCCAGCAGAACCAGCAGTGCCACGAGCCAGGCCGAAACGTCTTCACTGATCAAGCCCAGAATTTTGGGGCGTGCGGTGTGCAGCGACATAAGCAAAACCCTGAACGCCAGCGAGCGTAGGCGTCACCCTGGCTTTGCAGACGTTACAGCTATTTACCCTGTGGTTAGCCAGGAAATTCAGCCCCCGGAGCCTCGAAACATCAAGGCTCCATGGGGCCGACACCCCTTAGCGCGCCATGATTTTCCAGGCACGGTGGATCTTGCCGTTACGGGCAAAGTCCGGGTCGATGGTTTGCGCGGTGATTTCCTCGACGGCATAGCGCGCCACGAGGTTCTCTTCGAGCTGGAACTTGCGGAAGTTGTTGGAGAAGTACAACACGCCGCCCGGCGCCAGGCGCGCCATGGCCAGGTCCAGCAGCTGCACGTGGTCACGCTGGACGTCGAAGATGCCTTCCATGCGCTTGGAGTTGGAGAAGGTCGGCGGATCGATGAAGATCATCTCGAACTCGTCCCGGTTGGCTTCCAGCCAGGCCATGACATCACCCTGCTCCAGGCGGTTCTTGTCCGAGAAACCATTGAGCGACAGGTTGCGACGCGCCCAGTCCAGGTAGGTTTTCGACAAGTCGACGCTGGTGGTGCTGCGTGCGCCGCCCTTGGCCGCATGCACACTGGCGGTGGCGGTGTAGCAGAACAGATTGAGGAAGCGCTTGCCGGCCGCCTCTTTCTGGATCCGCATGCGCATTGGGCGGTGGTCCAGGAACAGGCCGGTGTCGAGGTAGTCGGTCAGGTTGACCAGCAACTTCACGCCGCCTTCGTTGACTTCGACGAACTTGCCCTGGGCACTTTGACGCTCGTACTGGCGGGTGCCGCTCTGACGCTCGCGGCGCTTGACCACGACGCGGCTCTTGTCGACGTTCAAGGCCTGCGGAATGGCCGCCAGGGCATCGAACATGCGCGCCGAGGCTTTTTCCGGGTCGATGGATTTCGGCGCCGCGTACTCCTGGACGTGGACCCAGTCGTGATACAGGTCGATGGCCATCGAGTACTCAGGCATGTCGGCATCGTAGACGCGGTAGCAATCGATGCCTTCGCGCTTGACCCACTTGCCCATGGCCTTGAGGTTCTTCTGCAGGCGGTTGGCAAACATCTGCCCGCCTTCGCTCAGGCGCGCCTGCTCAACCACGGGGGCCGGTGCCGGCGCAGGTTTGATCGGGTTGCCGTTCTTGTTGTACTGACGCTCTTGCGGCTCGACCGGCAACTGATCGTAGACCGCTTGCTCACGCTCGGCCTGGCGCTGTTCCGGTGTACGGCGCTCGCCCGTGACGAACTGGTCCGGCAGGACTTTGATCAGCAGCAGCTTGCACGGCAACGCGCCGTTCCAGAACGAATACTGCTTGTGGCTGCGGATGCCCATGCGCTTGCCCAGGTCCGGCGCGCCGGTGAACACGGCCGCTTCCCAGTTCAGGCAGGCCTGACGCAGGCGCTCGCCAAGGTTCTGGTAGAGGTAGAGCAAACTCGCCTCGTCGCCCAGGCGCTCGCCGTATGGCGGGTTGCAGATCACCAGGCCTTTCTGGTTCTGGTCCGGGCGCGGCTCGAACGTCGCGACTTCGCCCTGGTAGATCTTGATCCACTCGCTCAGGCCGGCGCGCTCGACGTTGTTACGGCCCGGTTGAATCAGTCGTGGGTCGGCTTCGTACCCGCGAATCCACAGCGGCGGCTTGGCCAGGCCGGCAGCGGCGCGCTCGGAGGCTTCTTCGTGGAGCTTTTTCCACAACGCCGGCACGTGACCCAGCCAGGCGGTGAAGCCCCACTGCTCACGGCGCAGGTTCGGCGCCATATCGGCGGCGATCATTGCCGCTTCGACCAGGAAGGTCCCGACGCCGCACATCGGGTCAGCCAGCGCGCCACCTTGAGCGGCGATGCGTGGCCAGCCGGAACGGATCAGGATCGCCGCCGCGAGGTTTTCCTTCAGTGGCGCAGCACCTTGCTGCAGGCGGTAGCCGCGCTGGTGCAGGCTGTGGCCGGACAGGTCCAGGGACAGGATCGCTTCGCCACGGTCCAGGCGCAGGTGAATCCGCAGGTCCGGGTTGAGCTTGTCGATGGACGGGCGCTCGCCAGACGGGGTGCGCAGCTTATCGACGATGGCGTCCTTGACTTTCAACGCACCGAAGTGGGTGTTGTCGATGCCCGAACCGTGGCCGCTGAACTCCACCGCCAGGGTGCCGTCAGGCAGCATGTGGTCCTGCCACTCGACATCCAGCACGCCGTGATACAGATCTTCGGCGTCCTTCATTGCGAAGCGCTTGAGGACAATCAGGACCCGGTTCGCCAGGCGCGACCACAGGCACAGGCGATAGGCGGTTTCCATGGTGGCCATGCCACGCACGGCCGAGGTGTGCTCGCGCGCTTCCTCAAGGCCAAGCCCGACGGCTTCCTCGATAAGCAGGCCTTCGAGGCCTTTAGGGCAAGTGAGGAAGAGTTCGTAACGATCCGACATGGGGGTTCCAGGGCCTTTGGCAATAAGTGAACGGGCAACGCATTGACCGCTCGGTTTTCAATCAAGCGCTTTTCTAAAAGAGCGCTCGCGTGGCACGAAGGTGTGCCGTCCCACCCTGGCCGCTCAACCAGTCGATGGACTGGAATGAGCTTAGATGCCCGGGCAGATAAAAAATTTGATGCAACAAAATGTCATAACTCGACCCTTCGTCGAATAGTACCCGAGTACAACGGGTGGACATTTTTTCTAAAGCATTAACCTCATCATCCAGTGAGAGGCTGATCGCAGGGGGCTTTGGTCAAATACGACACAAATCACGTCGTGTTACTTATGGCCTTAGCATCTTTATCGTTACGTTCTTATGACAAAACGATCATTCCCTCGATGTGACTCATTGGTTAGAACTCAACTCAGGTTGACGCCGCAACGACGTCAACACCTTGGCTCGCGACGCCGGCAGCGAGCCCCCAACGGCAGGAGTTTTCCTGCCTGACCTCGATAGAGGTCGACGCGACAAATACAGTCAACAAGTGAGGGAAACACCCTATGAGAAGACTTAAGCGTGATCCGTTGGAAAGAGCATTTTTGCGCGGATATCAATATGGCGTTGGTGGCAAATCCCGTGAGCTTTGCCCATTTACTCTACCGTCGGTACGCCAAGCCTGGATTAACGGCTGGCGAGAAGGACGCGGCGACAACTGGGACGGTATGACCGGCACTGCGGGAATCCATAGACTCAACGAACTTCACGCCGTCGGCTAAACAGGGCACACATTCCGACACGACAACTTGATCAGGTAACGACTTAACCACGCACGTCCTCTCCGGACGGCGGGCTTCGGCCCAGGGGCTCCCTCGAGGAGCCCTTTTTTATGCCTGCAGACCACTCAAAATCTACTGTAAACCCGCGTTTGTGGCGAGGGAGCTTGCTCCCTCGCCACACATGATCCTTTCCCTCGGGTTTTGGGTTAACGCAACGCCGCGATCGCATCCACCGACTCGCGAATCAGCGCCGGGCCTTTGTAGATGAACCCGGAGTAGAGCTGCACCAGGCTGGCACCCGCGGCGATTTTCTCGGCCGCGTGCTTGCCTTCGGTGATCCCGCCCACGGCGATGATCGGCAGGCGTCCGGCCAACTCAGCCGCCAGCACCTTGACCGTGTGCGTGCTCTTGTCGCGTACCGGGGCGCCGGACAAACCGCCCGCCTCGTCACCGAACTCCATGCCTTCGACACCGACGCGACTCAGGGTGGTGTTGGTCGCGATCACCGCGTCCATGCCGGTTTCGATCAGGGCCCGCGCCACTTCAACGGTTTCTTCGTCGGTCATGTCCGGCGCGATCTTGATCGCCAGCGGCACGCGCTTGCCGTGCAGTTGGGCCAGGTCTTCCTGGCGCTGGCGCAAGGCTTCGAGCAACTGCTTGAGCGAATCGCCAAACTGCAGGCTACGCAGGCCCGGGGTGTTGGGCGAACTGACGTTGACCGTCACGTAGCTGGCATGGGCGTAGACCTTGTCCAGGCAGATCAGGTAGTCGTCGACGGCACGCTCGACCGGGGTGTCGAAGTTCTTGCCGATGTTGATCCCCAGCACGCCTTTGTACTTGGCGGCGGCAACGCGCGCCAGCAGGTGATCGACGCCCAGGTTGTTGAAGCCCATGCGGTTGATGATCGCCTCGGCCTGCGGCAAGCGAAAAATGCGTGGCTTGGGGTTGCCCGGCTGCGGACGCGGGGTGATGGTGCCGATTTCCACGAAGCCAAAACCCAGCTGGGCAAAGCCGTCGATGGCCGCGCCATTCTTGTCCAGGCCGGCCGCCAGCCCTACCGGGTTCGGAAAGTCCAGGCCCATGACATTCACCGGCACGTGCGCCGGCGCCTTGCACAGCAAGCCGTTCAGGCCCAGACGCCCGCCCGCGCCGATCAGGTCCAGGGACAGATCGTGGGAGGTTTCCGGGGAGAGTTTGAACAGCAGTTGGCGGGCCAGGGTATACATGGGCGGACTTGACTCGATTGGCGGCGAAATGAGGCGGCGATTATAGCCGGGCATCGGGGTTGCAAGCGAGGCACACGACGAAATCAGGCGTCAATGGCATATGCCTTGCACCGGGATTGGCATCAGCACTCATGCCAACGACGGGATGAGTCCCGCGTTGCTGATGGGAAGGACAATGGCGTCGTCCCCCGGCCTTGCTCTGGCAAGGGCCCGGGACGACGTTTTTTTTGGAAGGTGCACACTCGATGAATGAACCATCAGCCGGCCCGCTGGCCTGGGTCAATGGCAGCGATGCCCCGGAAAAAACCTCGATCAACCTGGGCTTCATGGCCCTGAGCGACTGCGCCTCGGTGGTGGTCGCCGCCACCCAGGGCTTCGCCCAGCCCTACGGCCTGACCCTGAACCTCAAGCGCCAGGCGTCCTGGGCCAGCCTGCGGGACAAACTGGTCAGCGGCGAACTGGATGCCGCCCACAGCCTGTACGGGCTGGTGTATGCCGTGCATCTGGGCATCGGTGGCGTAGCGCCAACCGACATGGCGGTGCTCATGGGCCTGAACCAGAACGGCCAGAGCATCAACCTCTCCCACGGCCTGCACCGCCTGGGCGTGAGCAGTCCTGAGGCGCTGGATCGCCACGTGCACCAAAGTCGCCCAAAACTGACCTTCGCCCAGACCTTTCCCACCGGCACCCACGCCATGTGGCTGTATTACTGGCTGGCCAGCCAGGGCATCCATCCACTGCACGATGTCGACAGCGTCGTGGTACCGCCGCCGCAAATGATCGCGCACCTGCAGGCCGGTCGCATCGACGGCTTTTGCGTGGGCGAACCCTGGAGCGCCGCCGCCGTGAAGCAGAACCTGGGCTTCACCCTGGCGACCACCCAGGCCCTGTGGCCCGATCACCCGGAGAAAGTCCTCGCCTGCACCCGCGCCTTCGTCGAGCAATACCCCAACACAGCCAGGGCGCTGGTGATGGCGATCCTGGAGGCCAGTCGCTTCATCGAGCAAAGCACGGAAAATCGCCGTAGCACCGCGCAACTGCTGAGTGCCCCCGACTACCTGGATATGCCGCTGGACTGCATCGAGCCGCGCTTGCTGGGCGACTATGCCGACGGCCTCGGCAATCGCTGGCAGGACCCTCACGCGCTGCGTTTTCATGGCAATGGCGAGGTCAATGTGCCGTACCTGAGCGACGGCATGTGGTTCATGACCCAATTTCGGCGCTGGGGCCTGTTGCGTGAAGACCCGGACTATCTGGCGGTCGCCCGCCAGGTCCAGCAACTGGCGCTGTACCGGGACGCAGCCAGCGCCTTGGGGATCGGTACCGGAGGCCATTCGATGCGCAGCAGCCAGTTGCTCGATGGCAAAGTCTGGGACGGTTCGGACCCTGCGGCCTATGCCCGCGGTTTCGCGCTGCACGCCATGACCGACACCCCCACCCTGCTCGCCCGCCGCTGACAGGAGGCCACGACCATGTTACGCATCCTGCTGATCAACGACACCGCGAAAAAAGTCGGTCGCCTCAAGACCGCGCTGACCGAAGCCGGATTCGAGGTGATCGACGAATCCGGCCTGACCATCGACCTGCCCGCGCGCGTCGAAACGGTGCGCCCGGACGTGATCCTGATCGATACCGAGTCACCCAGCCGCGATGTGCTGGAGCAAGTGGTGCTGGTCAGCCGTGACCAGCCAAGGCCGATTGTGATGTTCACCGACGAACACGACCCGGGCGTGATGCGCCAGGCCATCAAGTCCGGCGTCAGTGCCTACATTGTCGAAGGCATTCATGCCGCACGCCTGCAACCGATCCTGGATGTGGCCATGGCACGTTTTGAAAGCGACCAGGCCCTGCGCGCCCAACTTCACGCCCGGGACCAGCAACTGGCCGAGCGCAAGCGCATCGAGCTGGCCAAGGGCATGCTGATGAAAATGAAAGCGTGCAACGAAGAGCAGGCCTACACCCTGATGCGCCGCCAGGCCATGAGCCGCCAGCAAAAGCTGATCCAGGTGGCGGAGCAGATCATTGCCATGAGCGAGTTGCTGGGGTAACCGATCATTGTGGCGAGGGAGCTTGCTCCCGCTCGGCTGCGTAGCAGTCGTGAACCGTCAGATAAAACATGGTGGCAGGCAATTTTGGGACGCTTCGCGTCCCAGCGGGAGCAAGCTCCCTCGCCACAAAAGCAGACTGTTGGCACAGATCTCGCTACGTAAACCACACAGGTAACCAACGGCGGTTGCCCCACCCACGACAAAGACGTCGCTCACCTCGTTTGCCCCTGGCGAATCGGGTAGCGGCGTTTTTTCGTTTTGGCCCCACAGCCCGGGGTCGGTGGTGCGGCCGTCGCGGCGCCCCACCGCAAAGCTCACGACTTGCTACGAGACTCTTAACCGCTGAGGTGCGCGATGAACACAAGCTTCTGGAAATCCGGCCATACCCCGACACTGTTCTCAGCCTTTCTGTATTTCGACCTGAGCTTCATGGTCTGGTACCTGCTCGGCCCGCTGGCGGTGCAAATCGCCGCCGACCTGCAATTGACCACGCAACAGCGCGGGCTGATGGTGGCCACGCCGATCCTGGCCGGCGCCTTCCTGCGCTTCGCCATGGGCTTGCTCGCCGATCGCCTGTCACCGAAAACCGCCGGACTGATTGGCCAGGTGATTGTCATCTGCGCCCTGTTCGGCGCCTGGAAACTGGGGATCCACACCTACGAGCAGGCCTTGTTGCTGGGCGTGTTCCTGGGCATGGCCGGTGCTTCGTTCGCCGTCGCCCTGCCCCTGGCCTCGCAATGGTATCCGCCACAACACCAGGGCAAGGCCATGGGCATCGCCGGTGCGGGCAACTCGGGCACCGTACTCGCCGCCCTGATCGCGCCGGTCCTGGCGGCCGCGTTTGGCTGGAGCAACGTGTTCGGCTTCGCCTTGATCCCGCTGATCCTGACCCTGATCGTGTTCGCCTGGCTGGCAAAAAACGCACCTGAGCGGCCCAAGGCCAAATCCATGGGCGATTACTTCAAGGCCCTGGCGGATCGTGACAGTTGGTGGTTCATGTTCTTCTACTGCGTGACCTTTGGCGGATTCATCGGCCTGGCCAGCGCCCTGCCCGGTTACTTCAACGACCAGTACGGCCTGAACCCGGTCACCGCCGGTTACTACACCGCCGCGTGCGTGTTCGGCGGCAGCTTGATGCGCCCCCTGGGTGGTGCCCTGGCGGACCGTTTTGGCGGCATCCGCACCTTGCTGGTGATGTACACCGTCGCCGCCGTGTGCATCGCGGCCGTCGGATTCAACCTGCCCAGTTCCTACGCGGCACTGGCGCTGTTCGTGTGCACCATGCTCGGCCTCGGCGCGGGCAATGGCGCGGTGTTCCAGTTGGTACCGCAGCGCTTCCGGCGCGAGATCGGCGTGATGACCGGCCTGATCGGCATGGCGGGTGGCATCGGCGGCTTCGCCCTGGCGGCCGGCATGGGGGCGATCAAGCAGAGCACGGGCAGCTATCAGTTGGCCTTGTGGTTGTTCGCCAGCCTTGGCGTCCTGGCCTGGTTTGGTCTGCACGGGGTCAAGCGTCGCTGGAGAACCACCTGGGGCTCGGCGGCCATGACCGCGGCACGGGTCTGACCTTCGATGAGCCTGCAACTGAGCTTCGCCGAGGCCAGCGCCATCGGCCCTCGGGCGGAAAACCAGGACGCTCTGCGCCTGGTTACACCTACGGCTGAACTGGCGGCCAGCAAGGGCTGCCTGTTCGCCATCGCCGACGGTGTCAGCCAATGCGCCGACGGCGGGCTCGCGGCCCGGACCACCTTGCAGGCCCTGGCCCTGGACTACTACGCCACGCCCCAGACCTGGGGCGTGGCGCAGGCGCTGGACCGCCTGTTGCTGGCGCAAAATCGCTGGTTGCAGGCCAACGGCGGCGGCCTGCCGTTGTTGACCACCGTCAGCGCGCTGGTGCTGCGGGGAAGGCGCTTCACCTTGGCCCATGTCGGCGATTGCCGGGTATACCGCTGGCACGCCGACCAGTTGCAACGCATCAGCGAGGACCACGTCTGGGAGCAGCCGGGCATGCAGCATGTGCTCAAGCGCGCGCTGGGACTGGATCAACACCTGGTGCTGGATTTCCTCGATGGCGAGTTGCGCGTCGGTGAGTCTTTCGTGCTGCTGAGCGATGGGGTCTGGGCGACATTGGGCGACACGGCCATCGCGGCCATCCTGCGCGAGCAGCCCGACCTCGACCGTGCAGCGCGCACCCTGGTCAACGCTGCTCACCTGGCAGGCAGCCAGGACAATGCCAGCGCGCTGCTGGTGCGGATCGACGCCCTCGGCGAAAGCAGCATCGGCGACGCGCTGATCCAGTTGCAACAATGGCCCTTGCCACCATCGCTCAAGGCCGGCCACTCCTTCGAGGGTTGGCACATCGAGAAGCTGCTGGGCCACAGCCAGCAATCGCTGATCTATCGCGTCCGCGACGGACAGCAACAACCCTGGCTGCTCAAGACCCTGGCTGCATCATCGAACAACGACACCGCGGCGGCCCAGGCATTGCTGTCCGAAGAGTGGTTTCTCAAGCGCGTGGCCGGGCGCAGCTTCCCTGAAATACACCCGGCGACTCAACGCCAGCACCTGTATTACGTGATGCGCGAATACCCGGGCGTGACCCTGGCTGAACTGTTCCTGCAAACCGGCCCCCTGCCTCTGGCCCAATGGCAGGCACTGGCGGAACGGCTACTACGGGCGGTAGGACTGCTGCACCGGCGACAGATCCTGCACCGGGATATCAAACCGGAGAACCTGCTGCTGGGGGACGATGGCGAATTGCGCCTGCTGGATTTCGGTCTCGCCTACTGCCCTGGCCTGTCCGAAGACCAGGCTCACGCGCTGCCCGGAACGCCCAGCTACATTGCGCCCGAAGCGTTCAATGGCCAGGCCCCGACACCGCAACAGGACCTGTATGCCGTCGGCGTTACCCTGTATTACCTGGCTACCGGGCACTACCCCTACGGCGAGATTGAAGCCTTCCAGCGCCCGCGCTTCGGCCTGCCCGTCAGCGCCAGCCGTTATCGGCCGGACTGGCCGGACTGGCTGGGACAAAGCCTGGAATGCGCCTTGTGCGCCGACCCGGCTCAACGCTATGAAACAGCGGAGCAATGGCTCCTGGTACTGGAGCAAGGAGAGCGGCGTAGCCTGAGTGTGCGACCAAGGCCATTGCTCGAGCGCGAACCGGTGAAAGTGTGGCGCACGCTGGCCCTGGCGCTGCTGATGCTCAATCTGGTGTTGCTGTTTTCATGGCTGCGCGCCCCCTGAGCAGACCCCACGCTTCATGGCCGGCACCCTCGCCACCGGCCTGGACCGCTCCACGACCGGGCATCGCGCCTCCAATCGGTGCGTAAAACCGCCAGCGAAGACCCTCCTCCCATCCGCCACCCCAACAAACCCGCGCCGCAGGATAACTTGGCACAACCACTGCATTAGCATTGTCACCCTACATAAAGCCCGGCCTTCAACGACGAAGGCTGCGCTCCCCCGAGAGAACGGGACCAGGACAAAGGCGTCCTCGCTAGATCACTAGCGGGACGCCTTTTTTTGTTTGCGCCCAATAAACCGAGCCAGCCCCACCGGCCCGATGACACGGCCTGAGTTTGCGGAGAAGCTGATGAAAAAACTAAAACTGGTGATGATCGGCAACGGTATGGCCGGGGTTCGCACACTGGAGGAGCTGCTCAAACTCAGCGGCGAACTGTATGACATCACGGTCTTCGGTGCCGAGCCCCATACCAACTACAACCGCATCCTGCTGTCGCCGGTGCTGGCCGGCGAGCAGACCTTCGACGAGATCGTGCTCAACGACCTGAGCTGGTACCGGGACAACCACATCAAGCTACTGCTCAACCGTAAAGTGGTGGAGATCGACCGGGTCAATCGGCGAGTCATCGCCGAAGACGGCAGCGAGGCCGAATACGATCGCCTGCTGATCGCCACCGGCTCCGCGCCATTCATCCTGCCGATTCCGGGCAACCGCTTGCAGGGCGTGATCAGCTATCGCGACATCGCCGACACCCAGGCCATGATCGACACCGCCAGGACTCACACACACGCGGTGGTCATCGGCGGCGGCCTGCTGGGCCTTGAAGCGGCCAACGGCCTGATGCTGCGCGGCATGCACGTGACCGTGGTGCATATTGGCGAGTGGTTGCTGGAGCGGCAACTGGACAAAACCAGCGGTCAGTTACTGCAATCCGCGCTGCAAGCCCGGGGCTTGAATTTTCGCCTGAGCGAACAGACCCAGGCCCTGCACGACGCAGGCAATGGCCGGGTCGGTTCTGTCCAGTTCAAGAACGGCGACCGCATCCCGGCGGACCTGGTGGTGATGGCCGCCGGCATCCGCCCCAACACCGAACTGGCCGAAACAGCCGGCATTGCGTGCAACCGCGGGATCCTGGTCAACGACACCCTGCAAACCTACGACCCACGCATCTATGCCATTGGCGAATGCGCCAGCCATCGCGGCATTGCCTATGGCCTGGTGGCGCCACTGTTCGAACAGGCCAAGGTCTGCGCCAACCACCTCGCACAACTGGGCTTTGCCCGCTATCGCGGATCGGTGACATCCACCAAGCTGAAAGTCACCGGCATCGACCTGTTCTCTGCCGGCGATTTCATGGGCGCGGAAGGCACCGAGACCATCACCCTGTCCGACCCCATCGGCGGGGTCTACAAAAAGCTGGTGATCAAGAATGACGTTCTGGTGGGCGCCTGCCTGTATGGCGACACCGCCGACAGTGGCTGGTACATGCGCCAGATTCGTGAAAACCGGACCATTGCCGACGTCCGTGATCACTTGATGTTCGGCGAGGCCCTGGTACCACAAGTGGCCCCCGCGCCCCGGGTGGAGAACGAACAGGCCATGCCGGCCTTGCAGGAAGCCTGCTGATGAACCGCCAAACGACTGCCTCGACCTGTTGTTACTGCGGTGTAGGCTGCGGCGTGCTGATCGAACATGACGACGAGCAGATCCTCGGTGTCAGCGGCGACCCGACGCACCCGGCCAACTTTGGCAAGCTGTGCAGCAAAGGTTCGACGCTGCACCTGACCGGCGACCTCGCTGCCCGCGCGCTGTACCCGGAGCTGCGGCTGGGCAAAGGCCTGGCGCGCGGCCGCACCGATTGGGACACTGCCCTCGACCACGCCGCCAACGTGTTTGCCAGCACCATTGCCGAACATGGCCCGGACAGTGTCGCGTTCTATGTCTCGGGACAATTGCTGACCGAAGACTACTACGTCTTCAACAAGCTGGCCCGAGCACTGGTGGGCACCCACAACATCGACAGCAACTCCCGGCTGTGCATGTCCTCGGCCGTGGTCGGCTACAAGCGCAGCCTGGGGGCCGATGCCCCGCCGTGCAGCTACGAAGACCTTGAGCTGAGCGATTGCGTGATGATCGTCGGCAGCAACATGGCCTACGCCCACCCCGTGCTGTTTCGCCGCCTGGAAGAAGCCAAATCCCGTCGCCCCGGGATGAAAGTCATCGTCATCGACCCTCGGCGCACCGACACCTGCGATCTGGCCGATTTGCACCTGGCGATACTGCCTGGCAGCGATGTCGCGCTGTTCCATGGGATTTTGCATCTGCTGTTGTGGGAAGGCCGCATCGACCATGCCTTCATCAAGGCACACACCGACGGCCTGACCGAACTGAAAAAGCTGGTGCACGACTACAGCCCGGCCATGGTCGCGCAACTGTGTGGCATCAGCATTGAGCAGCTGCGGCTGTGTGCCGAGTGGGTCGGTACCTCGCCCGCTTTCCTGTCGCTGTGGTGCATGGGCTTGAATCAATCCACCGCCGGCAGTGCGAAAAACAGCGCGCTGATCAACCTGCACCTGGCCACCGGACAAATAGGCCGGCCAGGTGCCGGCCCCTTTTCCCTCACCGGTCAACCAAATGCCATGGGCGGACGCGAAACCGGGAGCCTGGCCAACCTGTTGCCGGGTCATCGCGAAGCGGCCAACGCCGAGCATCGCGCCGAGGTCGCGGCGTACTGGGGCGTAGACAAACTGCCCAACGCCACCGGCCTGACCGCCATCGAGCTGTTCGAGCAGGTCAGGAACGGCACCGTCAAGGCGTTGTGGATCGCCTGCACCAACCCCGCGCAGTCACTGCCGGACCTGCACAACGTGCGCGCAGCCCTGCAGGCTTGTCCGTTCGTAGTCCTGCAAGAAGCCTTTCGCACCACCGAAACCGCCGCCTTTGCCGACCTGCTACTACCGGCGGCCAGCTGGGGCGAGAAGGAAGGTACGGTGACCAACTCGGAACGTCGCATCTCCCACGTTCGCCGAGCCATCGCCGCACCCGGTGAAGCGCGTCCGGACTGGGCGATCACAGTGGACTTCGCACAACGCCTGGAACAGCAGCTGCGCCCAGGGCAACCCTCGCTGTTCGCCTACGAACGCCCTGAACAGGTGTTTGACGAGTTCAAGCAACTGACCCGCGGGCGGGACCTGGACCTGTCCGGGATCAGTTACGCCCTGCTCGACACCCTTGGCCCACAGCAGTGGCCCTTCCCGGAGGGAGCATCAAGCGGCACACCGAGGCTTTACGTCGACGGGCGGTTTCCCACCCAAAACCATCGCGCGCAGTTTGTCGCCGAGCCTTACCAGGCCGCCAAAGAACAACGCGACACCGGTTTTCCACTGACCCTGATCACCGGGCGCCTGCGCGACCAGTGGCACGGCATGAGCCGTACCGGCACGGCGGCGCAACTGTTCGGCCACGTCAACGAAGCCCTGTTGAGCCTGCATCCTGACGAACTGCGCGGGCATCGGCTCGACAGCGGCGATCTGGTCAACCTCAAGAGCCGTCGCGGCAGTGTGATCGTCTCGGTGGTCAGCGATGACAGTGTGCGCCCAGGCCAGGCCTTTTTACCCATGCATTGGGGCGACCGCTTTCTCAAGGGCGGCGTCAATAGCCTCACGCAACCGGCATTCGACCCACTGTCCAAGCAGCCCGAACTCAAGCACAGCGGCGTGCGTATCGAACCCGCGCACTTGCCATGGAGCCTGTTCGCACTGATTGAGGGTGATGTTCAGCAGCATTTCGAGGACCTGCGACCGCTCTGTGAGGATTTTGCCTACGTTAGCCTGAGCCTCACCGGGCGTGAGCGCCCAGCGCTGCTGATACGTGTCGCCCATGCCCAGGCACCGGATCCGCAATGGCTGGACAAGATCGATCAACGGCTGGGCCTGGTCGAGGGCCCGGTCCTGACGTATGACGACCCCGGGCGCGCCATTGGCAAACGGGTGCGCATCGAACAAGGCCGTATTACCGCCATCCGCCTGGCCGGAGAAACCCTGGCCCGGCATTGGCTGCACAACCTCTGGCTGGAGGGGCGTATCGACGAGCACCTGCGACGCTGGCTGCTGGCACCGTTAAGCACTCCACCCGGTGTCGCGAACGCTGAATCGGGCACGCATAAAACCCTGTG
This sequence comes from Pseudomonas sp. Irchel s3h17, assembly GCF_900187505.1. Classification (GTDB taxonomy): domain Bacteria; phylum Pseudomonadota; class Gammaproteobacteria; order Pseudomonadales; family Pseudomonadaceae; genus Aquipseudomonas. The sequence continues at coordinate 68,320 of NZ_FYDL01000018.1, read as the reverse complement.
CAACTGCAAAAACGTCAGTCAGGGCGCCGTGTGCGCCGGCATTCGTCGCGGCCTGGATCTCCAGGGCCTGAAACAACAACTGGGTTGCGGCACGCAATGCGGCTCGTGTGTCCCGGAAATCAAGCGTCTGTTGGCGGCCACTGTGCAGCCCGTCGCAGTCACCTCGTGAGGAGCAGAACATGAACGCAAAAGTCTGGTTGGTAGGCGCCGGTCCCGGCGACCCTGAATTGCTGACCCTCAAAGCCGTTCGGGCACTGAGCGAAGCCGATGTGGTACTGATCGATGACCTGGTCAACGAAGCGGTACTGATGCACTGCCCCAAGGCACGAATCATTGCCGTCGGCAAACGGGGCGGCTGCCGCTCTACCCCGCAGGCGTTCATTCATCGCCTGATGCTGCGCTACGCCCGACAAGGCCAATGCGTGGTGCGCCTCAAGGGCGGTGACCCGTGCATTTTCGGTCGCGGCGGTGAGGAAGCCCAGTGGCTGCGCGAGCGTGAGGTGGAGGTGGAACTGGTCAATGGCATTACGGCGGGCCTGGCCGGCGCCACGCAATGCGACATTTCGCTGACCCTGCGAGGGGTCGCACGCGGGGTCACGCTGGTGACAGCCCACACACAGGACGACAGTGAGCTCAACTGGCGTGCGCTGGCCCAGGGTGGCACAACGCTGGTGATCTACATGGGCGTGGCAAAGCTCGGCGACATTCGCGAGCAATTGCTGGCAGGCGGCATGAGTGCGGACACCCCGGTGGCGATGATTGAAAACGCGTCAATGCCACACCAGCGAGAGTGCCGTAGCAATCTCACGCAAATGCAGGAAGACGCCTACAGCTTCCAACTGAAAAGCCCGGCTATCCTGGTCATCGGCGCAGTGGCAGCATGTGCAGCGCTTGAGCGCGAACTGCCTTCAGGCTGGCCGTCGAGCGCCGCGCGCTAATCGTCGACATCCAGCAAATCGCAGGCAAAGAAAAGCCCGGCCTAAGCCGGGCTTTTCGAGGCTGCGAAGCTAATTACTTAGCTTGAGCTTCAACCTGTGCTTCTACACGACGGTTAACAGCGCGGCCTTCTGCAGTGCCGTTGTCGGCAACTGGGCGGGACTCGCCGTAACCAACGGAGCTAACACGGCTAGCTTCAACGCCGTCTTGAACCAGAACTTGCTTGACAGCGTCAGCACGACGCTGGGACAGCTTCTGGTTGTAAGCGTCTGGACCTACGGAGTCAGTGTGACCTTCAACCACGGTGGTGGTCTGTGGGTACTGCTTCATGAAGTCAGCCAGGTTGGCGACGTCGGTCAGGCTGCCTGGTTTAACAGTAGCTTTGTCGAAGTCGAACTTCACGTCCAGCTCAACACGTACGGTTTCAGCAACCGGAGCTTCTGGCTCTGGTTCTGGAGCTACAACTGGAGCTACGACTGGAGCGGCGCCAGCGTTGCCGCCGAAGTTCACACCCAGACCAACCAGGGCGGAGTAATCCCACTTGCCGTTGTCCATTGCGTAGTCAGCTTCAACGCCGGCACGAGCGAACAGGTTGTCGGTGAAGTAGTACTTAACACCGGTACCAACGATAGCCAGAGTCGACTGGTCGCGACCGCTGTGGCCGTCAGCTTTTACGCTGGTACGGCTCTGGTGGCCGAAACCGCCCGAAACGTATGGACGCAGCGAATCAACGCCAGCCTGACCGAAGTGGTAGGTACCCAGCAGGGAACCAGTGTCACCTTTGATCTTCTGGTTATCAGTACCGCCAGTCGAACGGGTGTGGTGAGTCTGATCGTAGTTCAGATCAATGGAAACGTCGTCGGTCAGGAAGTAACCGATACGAGCGCCTGGGTTGAAGCCGTCTTCGATGTTCTTGACGCTATCGTTGTACTGCTTCTTGTAGAACAGCTCGCCTTCAACTGCGCCTTGGCCTTGTGCCAGAACGCCGAAAGAAGTAGCGGCAATAAGAGTACCAATGGCCAAGCCCAAGGTGTTTTTCAGTTTCATCCGTTAAATCCCCATCTGGTGATTGTAAAGCAGTCCCGCAAACCGGGGGACAACTCGGCGACAAGTCTATCAGAACTTGCCTACACGTAAGAGATATTTGCGCCGAGCTTATGTCTCGGCAACGCCTGCAAATTTCTCACGCAATTTATCAAGAGCGCGCTTGTACCGCATTTTTGTCGCGCTCAAACCCATGTGCATGATATCTGCGATCTCCTGAAACTCCAGCTCTGCGACAAAACGTAGCACCAGAATTTCCCGGTCGATCGGATTTACATACACCAGCCAGCGATCAAGTCCACCCTTTTCCTCAGGTTTCGGCGCCTTTTCTTCCGACGCTTCCTCGAGGGGGTCCAGACTTAAAGCGTCCATCAAGCGACGCTTTCGCCGTTCCTTTCGATACTGTGTGATGCACTCGTTGTACGTGATGCTATATAGCCATGTCTTGAACTTCGATTTGCCCTCGAAGTTCTTCAAACCATACAGCACCTTGAGCATCACCTCCTGACAGACATCATCTGCATCGCGATCGTTCCCAAGATACCGCGCACAGACGTTAAATAATGTTCTCTGGTAACGCCGCATCAGCTCTTCGTAGGCGCGCGTTACGTGAAACAGCTCGGTGTGCGAGCGCGCGACCAACTCCTCATCAGAGAGCTCGCGGGGGTCGTAGCGCGTGGATAGCGTTTGGGCTTTATTCAAAACAAGTCGGGCCGACAGTCAGGTCAATGTCCACCGCTGCCCAAGGTCTCGGGCATTTTGCGGCGGGATACATTAGCAGGGTTTGCCGGGTTAGCGGCTACTAACATGCTGCTCCAGGAGAATCCGATTGGAGAGAGAGACTAGCTCACCCTCGTCGGTCAGCAATGTAGTTTTAACCGTGCCGATCTCTTCGATCTGGCCTTCGACCTCTCCAACACGCACTTGTTGCCCAACCTGATACAACTCACGCACATAGATTCCCGCAAGAATCTGACCGGCAATTTCCCGGCTACCCAGTCCCATGGCCAAGGCAACAGCCAGACCAACGGTTATCAAAACGATCACAATCACGTGGTTCAGCAGGTCGGTCTTGACCTCCAACTGGCTGATCGCGACCGAAATACTGATGATGATCACCAGGCCTTGGGCGATCCGCCCCAGGCCCGACGCATAATCCAGACCCACTCCTTCAGCGGCGCCGCGCACCAGCCCGTTGGCCAGTTGCGCCAGCAATACCCCCACCAGCAACACCAGCGCGGCACCGAATACTTTCGGTAAATAAAGCGCCAGCATATCGAGCGTAGCTGAAACTCTCTCCAAGCCAAGGGATTCGGCTGCAGAAACCAGAAAAATCAGCAAAACAAACCAATAGACGATCTTGCCGATCAGGGTCGAGATCGGTACCTGAAGCCCTGCGCGGGACAGCAGCTTGGTCAAGCCGGTACCGCCCATCAGGCGATCCAGGCCCAGTTTCGCGAGCAATTTCGAGAGCAGGGTGTCGAGCAGCTTGGCCACGACAAACCCCAGCAGCAGCACGACCAGTGCGCCAAACAGGTTCGGAATGAAGTTCGCCACCTTGGTCCATAACGCAGTCATTGCGGTGACGAGGCTCTGAGTCCAGAGATCAAGTTCCATATTCAATCAGCCTTATCAGCAGTGCGAACGGTAGGTTTACGGCGGGAAACCGGCGAGACATGGGCCGATCCGTTATTCAGGGCGATCATCAGCGCCGGCAGCCAGCGGCCCAGCAAGCTGAACAGATCACCGGCACCGACCTGGCGGTTGGCGGTTTTCAGTACACGGCCAAGGCATGCATCATCGTCGCGAGTGGACGGTGATGCCTTGAGCATGTCACGCAAAGACTGTTCAAACGGATCGTGCATACGCACCTCTCGTGATATCTGTGAAAGACGCGGTCGGAATTGTTCGGGTCACATGTACTTCCTTCACACCCAGCGCAAACGTCGATACAGCCACCATTGACCCAGCGCCACCAACACCATGGTCAGGCAGGCAATCAGAAAGCCATAGGCGCTTTCGGCGAAGGGAATGCCACCGACGTTGATGCCCAGCAACCCCGTCAGAAAACTCATCGGCAAAAAGATCCCGGTGATGATCCCGAAGCGGTACATCGTGCGGCTCATCTTGATGCTCAGGCGCCGGTCTTCGGCCTCCAGGACCAGGCCCACGCGCTCGCGGGTCAATTCCAGCTCCTCGAGGTAGCGCGTCAGGCTGTTGTTCAATTCGTTCCAGTAATCGCCGTCGTCCTCGACGAACCACGGCAGCTTGATCCGTGTCAGCTGGCCGAAAATATCCCGCTGGGGTGCCAGGAATCGCTTCAACCCAGCGGCTCGTCGACGGATCTGCAAGATGGAGTCATGCTCGGGAGCATACCGTTCGTCGGCATCCAGTTTTTCTTCTTCGGCATCGACGACTTCCGAGAGATCGCCCACCAGATCCTGCACCTTGTTGGTGAGGTACTGGGCCAGATAGAGGATCAGTTCGGAAGCGGTCTTCGGCCCCTTGCCCTCCTCCAGCCGTGCCAGCAACTCCTCGGTGGCTCGCAGGGGACGTAAACGCAGGGAGATGACCCGCTGGGCAGAGGCAAAAATCCGTACCGAGACCATGTCTTCCGGTACGGCTCCGGGGTTGAGGTTGACCCCGCGCAAGAACAGCAACAGCTCCGAGTCCGGCAGCGCCAGCAGGCGCGGCCGGGTGTTTTCCTCGAGCAGCAAGTCGCAACTGAACTCGCTCAGGCCACTGGATTGCCGCAACCAGGTGCGGGTTTGCGGGTGACTGCGATCCCAGTGCAGCCAAAGGCTTTCATGGGACTGCAGCTGCAGGTCATCCAGTTCAGTCCGGGCAATCGAACGCGCACCGCCTTTTCCATCGAGTACGAGGGCATGCACCAGCCCCCATTGCGCGTTGTCTTCCTCGAACATCCTCACCCCTGGTGTTTGCCTTGGCGCTTATTCTGGCATTTTCAACGGACTAGGCGAGATGATCACGCCATTGTTGTCCGCATAAACATAGTGCCCGGGGTGGAAGGTCACCCCGGCGAACGTGACCGCCACGTTGAGGTCGCCAACGTCGCGCCTGTCGGTCTTCATCGGGTGGCTGGCCAGCGCCTGCACGCCCAGATCGGTTTGCGCGATGACGTCGACGTCGCGAATGCAGCCGTAGATCACCAGCCCTTCCCAACCGTTCTTCGCCGCTTTCTCGGCCAGCAGGTCGCCCAGCAGCGCACGGCGCAGCGAACCACCGCCATCGACTACCAGCACCTTGCCCTTGCCGTCGAGCTGGACCTGCTCCTTGACCCGCGAGTTGTCCTCGAAGCATTTGATGGTAACGATTTCACCACCGAAGGAATCACGGCCGCCAAAATTGCTGAACATCGGTTCCAGCACCTGCACCAGTTCCGGGTAGGCATCGCACAGGTCGGGAGTGAGGTAATGGTCCATCGAGAAACTCCTGCAAGAGAAAGAACACGATTGTGGGCTGTCGAAAACCCCAAGGTTACCGTACTTGAAACGAGCATCGGCACCGGATGTTTATACATCGATGCCAATACGATCTCCCTCGTACACCACCTTCAGCATGCTCAAGCCGGGGCATGAGGCCTGCAGGGGCAATCCATCGGGCAACTGAAACTCAATGCCATGCCGCTGACAGCGCAAGACATTGCCCGCCAGCGTTGCGGTGTTCAATGGCGCGCCTTTGTGCGGGCAGCTGTCCACCAGCAACAATGGCTGATTATCCACTACCAGCAACAGCAGGCTACGCCCATCGACCTGAAATGTGCGCCGATAGCCCTCATTGAGATTGATCAGGCGCTCAAGTGGCACGAACATAAGCGTGGCTCAGTAACCGTTTGTGACCAGAACAGCTCATTTCGTCATATCTTAGCCGTTCGTGAATAAGAACGAAACGCCCTTGTTAGAGCGTCCGCTTCAGATCGCTGCGGCCAGATCGGGTCCTTGTGCCAGCAAGGGCGCCTGCTGATCCACCAGCCAGCGCCGTACCAGCGGCCAGACCTCGGCCTGCGCAGCCTTGCTGACCAGCATCTCGACATGCCCGAAATTGTCCGAAAAGCCCTGCTCACGCCCCAGGCAGATGAACTGCTTGTGCGGCGAGCCAACCTGCTCGAACAACTTGCGACAGGCCCAGTCCGGATCCTGATGATCGCTGCTGGCACTGACGGCCAGCACCGGCACCTGAACCTCGGACAACCCCGCCCACCAGTCTTTATCGGCGTCACCGAAGCGCCCGAACAGGCCGTACCAGCGCATGCCCTCCAGGGCCAGGCCAATCGGCTCGTCCTCCGGCCCACGCTTGAGACGAGCACCCGACAGTTGGGCGAAACGCTTGAGAATGAAGCGCCCGCTCCACTCCACCGGCGGTATTTTCAATGGCCAGTAGGTACGGCTGACCTGAGTACCGAAAAAGGCCGCGGAGGCAACCTCAGGCTCACCCAGGTACTGACCGCCCAAGGCGGCTGCCAGCGTGATGCCCCCCAGCGAATGACCGATCCAGTGCGGCACCTGCCCGCTCTGCTCGCGGACGAACGCGGCAATCGCCGGCAGGTCGTAACGGGCATAGTCGGCCACCCGGTTCTTGCGGTACTGCTGATTGCGCTGCGACAAACCGTGGCCGCGCATCTCCGGGATCCACACATCAAAACCGGCGCGCGCCAGGTAGGCGCCCAACCCCAGACCCTTGGGCGAAAACCAGAAACGCCGGTTGGAAAAACTGCCGTGCAGCAAGATGACCGGAACGCCGCGCACGGCGGGTTCATCGGCCATGCCCAGGCGGGTAACGGCCAGCTCAACGGTGCCGTCCGGGCTGTTGCCCGGCTTCAGGCGATAGACGTCCTCGCTCAGATCGCCGCGACGCTCGGCGCTGATCAAGGCGACAGGAAACAGGTTGCTGCTGCTTTGCATAATGTTCTTGCACAAAAAAGGGCGGCATCCACTGGAGCCCGCCCTGCTTGAATCTTAAAGCCTCGACCCACCGCAGCGGGTCGAGGCTTCATTCGCGTATCAGACCGCTGCCTGGCCTTCGGCCAGGAAGAACCAGGTTTCCAGAACGGAATCGGGGTTCAACGAAACGCTTTCGATACCCTGCTCCATCAGCCACTTGGCCAGGTCCGGGTGGTCGGACGGGCCCTGACCGCAAATACCGATGTATTTGCCGGCCTTGTTGCAGGCGGCAATCGCATTGGCCAACAGCTTCTTGACCGCCGGATTACGCTCGTCGAACAGGTGCGCAATGATGCCGGAGTCGCGGTCCAGGCCCAGGGTCAGCTGGGTCAGGTCGTTGGAGCCGATGGAGAAACCGTCGAAGAACTCGAGGAACTCTTCAGCCAGGATCGCGTTGGATGGCAGCTCGCACATCATGATGATGCGCAGACCATTCTCGCCGCGGGCCAGGCCATTCTCGGCCAACAGATCGATCACTTGGCTAGCTTCGCCCAACGTACGGACGAAAGGCACCATGATTTCGACGTTGGTCAGGCCCATCTCGTTGCGCACGCGCTTGAGGGCGCGGCATTCGAGCTCGAAGCAGTCACGGAACGATTCGCTGATGTAACGCGAGGCGCCACGGAAGCCCAGCATCGGGTTTTCTTCTTCCGGCTCGTAGAGCTTGCCGCCGATCAGGTTGGCGTATTCGTTGGACTTGAAGTCCGACAGACGCACGATGACCTTTTTCGGGGTGAACGCAGCGGCCAGGGTGCTGATGCCTTCAACCAGTTTGTCGACATAGAAGCCAACCGGATCGTCGTAACCAGCGATGCGCTTGTCGACGCTGTCCTTGATTTCTTGCGGCAGACCGTCGTAGTTCAGCAGCGCCTTAGGGTGCACACCGATCATACGGTTGATGATGAATTCCAGACGGGCCAGGCCCACACCGGCGTTCGGCAGTTGCGCGAAGTCGAATGCGCGATCCGGGTTGCCGACGTTCATCATGATCTTGAACGGCAGCTCCGGCATGGCGTCGACGGAGTTTTTCTTCACATCGAAGCCCAGTTCGCCTTCGAAGATGAAACCGGTGTCGCCTTCGGCGCAGGAAACGGTCACGCCCTGGCCGTCTTTCAACAGCTGGGTGGCGTTGCCGCAGCCGACAACGGCCGGAATACCCAGTTCACGGGCAATGATCGCCGCGTGGCAGGTACGGCCGCCACGGTTGGTCACGATGGCACTGGCACGCTTCATCACCGGTTCCCAGTCCGGGTCGGTCATGTCGGACACCAGCACGTCGCCCGGCTGGACTTTGTCCATCTCGGACACGTCCTTGATGATGCGGACCTTGCCGGCGCCGATGCGCTGGCCGATGGCACGGCCTTCCACCAGCACGGTGCCGGTTTCCTTCAACAGGTAACGTTCCATGACGTTGGCCTGGGTGCGGCTCTTCACGGTTTCCGGACGGGCCTGCACGATGTACAGCTTGCCGTCGTCACCGTCCTTGGCCCACTCGATGTCCATCGGGCACTTGTAGTGCTGCTCGATGATCATCGCCTGCTTGGCCAGCTCGCTGACTTCGGCGTCGCTCAGGCAGAAACGTGCGCGATCAGCCTTGTCGACGTCGATGGTCTTGACCGACTTACCGGCCGTGGCCACTTCGCCGTAGATCATCTTGATGGCTTTGCTGCCCAGGTTGCGACGCAGGATGGCCGGACGACCGGCTTCCAGCGTGCCTTTGTGGACATAGAATTCATCCGGGTTCACCGCGCCTTGTACGACGGTTTCACCCAGGCCGTAGGCGCCGGTGATGAACACCACGTCACGGAAACCCGATTCGGTGTCGAGGGTGAACATCACGCCGGCAGTGCCGGTTTCCGAACGCACCATGCGCTGCACACCAGCAGACAAGGCCACCAGCTTGTGGTCGAAGCCCTGGTGCACGCGGTAGGAAATGGCGCGGTCGTTGAACAAGGAGGCGAACACTTCCTTGGCGGCGCGGATGACGTTCTCGACACCCCGGATGTTCAGGAAGGTTTCCTGCTGACCGGCGAAGGACGCGTCCGGCAAGTCTTCGGCGGTAGCCGAAGAACGCACGGCAACCGCCATGTCCGGGTTACCGGCCGACAGGCTGGCGAACGCAGTGCGGATCTCGGCGTTGAGACGCTCCGGGAACTCGGCTTCCATGATCCATTGACGGATTTGCGCGCCGGTCTTGGCCAGGGCGTTGACGTCATCGACGTCCAGCGCATCGAGCGCGGCGTGGATCTGGTCGTTCAAACCACTTAATTCGAGAAAATCACGATAAGCCTGAGCTGTCGTGGCGAAGCCACCCGGGACCGATACACCGGCACCTGCAAGGTTACTGATCATCTCGCCCAGGGATGCGTTCTTGCCCCCCACATGCTCCACATCATGGACGCCGAGCTTATCGAGGGAAACTACGTACTCTACCAAGGTGATCTCTCCACTAACTGTGTTGGAAAAGCTCAGGGCACTGGCCGCTCTTCATGAGCATTTGCCAGCAATATGGCCTGGACCTGGAAAATAAGTGAGAATGCCAGCCAATCCAGGCCGACAAATCGCGCCTATCATATCCAAGAATCGTCACAAGTGTCCTGTGTTGCAGATGCGTGCCTTTTTGGCGAGTGACTGTTGTTGCCAGACAAGGCGCCGCGACAAGTCATAGCTGGCTATGGCGAGGAGCGGCAACGTAGTATGGCAACAACCGGCGCCGCCTAAAAGGCACGCATCTGTGACACAGGACACTCACTTAAGGCCCAAGGCGCAAATGAAACGATCTGCTTTCTTTATCTCCGATGGCACGGGCATTACGTCCGAAACTCTGGGTCAAAGCCTGTTGGCGCAATTCGAAAACATAACCTTCAGCAAAGTCATTCGTCCGTACATCGACAACGCCGACAAAGCGCTGGCCATGGTACAACAAATCAACGCAGCCGCCGAAATGGACGGCTTTCGCCCGATCATCTTCGACACAATCGTCAATCAGGACATACGTGAGATTCTCGCCACCTCCAATGGTTTCATGATCGACATTTTTTCCACCTTCCTCGCCCCGCTGGAGCAGGAATTGAGCGAGCACTCCTCGTACTCGGTCGGCAAGTCCCATTCCATTGGCCACAACTCCAATTACATGGAGCGTATCGAGGCGGTGAACTTCGCCCTGGACAACGACGACGGTGCCCGTACCCATTACTACGACAAGGCCGACCTGATCCTGGTGGGCGTGTCGCGCTGCGGCAAAACCCCCACCTGCCTGTACATGGCCATGCAATTCGGGATCCGCGCGGCCAACTACCCGCTGACCGAAGACGACATGGAGCGCCTGCAACTGCCCAATGCCCTGCGCGCCCACCAGCACAAGCTGTTCGGCCTGACTATCGACCCGGACCGCCTCACGGCGATCCGCAACGAGCGCAAGCCCAACAGCCGCTATTCGAGCTACGCCCAGTGCGAGTTCGAGGTGCGCGAGGTGGAAAACCTGTTCCGCCGCGAGAACATCCCGCACATCAACTCCACCCATTTCTCCGTGGAAGAAATTTCCGCGAAGATCCTCGTGGAAAGAGGCGTGGAGCGGCGCTTTAAATAGTTGTCCCCCCTATGCACCCTCCTGACCTGCAGCGTGCACGCCGTCAATCAAGGATGAACGCTGCCACCGTGGCGAGGGAGCTTGCTCCCGCTGGGGCGCGAAGCGCCCCCTTCACAAAACGATCACAGTCTTTCAGATCACACTCGGCGAACCATTCTGGGGCTGCTGCGCAACCCAGCGCGAGCAAGCTCGCTCGCCACGGGGTATGTATCTGCTACCCCCGCTCCTTGACGCACCGGTCAGATCACGAACAAGTCCATGAAACGGTTGACCGGTGTCGCTTCGAGTGCAGCCTGATCTTTGCACAGGGCAAGGATCTGCGCCGAACGCTGGGCGGTGAACCGGGTGGCCAGGTTCGCCTTGAACTTGTCCTCCAGCAATGGAATGCCTTCGACCCGGCGCCGACGATGTCCGATCGGGTACTCCACCACCACATTCTCGGTGCTGGAGCCGTCCTTGAAAAACACCTGCACCGCATTAGCGATCGAGCGCTTGTCGGCTTCCAGATATTCGCGTGTGTAGCGTGGTTCCTCGACGATAACCATCTTCTCGCGCAACACATCGATGACCGGGTGCGCCGAATGAAAGGCGTCTTCGTACTGCTCCGCCACCAGGTTGCCGAAAGCCAGAGGGACGGCGGTCATGTACTGGATGCAGTGGTCACGGTCGGCGGCATTGGCCAGTGGGCCAACCTTGGAGATGATGCGGATCGCTGACTCGTGGGTGGTGATGACGATCTTGTCGATTTCATGCAGGCGATTGCGCACCTGCGGATGCAACGTCACCGCCGCCTCGCAGGCAGTTTGCGCGTGGAATTCGGCCGGAAAACTGATCTTGAACAGCACGTTTTCCATGACGTAGGTGCCGTACGACTGCGAGAAACTCAAGGCCCGCCGGTCTTCGGACTTGAGCGCCAGGTCCTTGTTGGTGTGACTGAACAGCACATCGTAGAAACCCCACTGCGGTGCGGTCAGCACGCCCGGGATGCCCATTTCGCCGCGCAGTGCGATGTCCGCCAGGCGCGCGCCTCGACTGGAGGCATCGCCCGCCGCCCAGGACTTGCGCGACCCGGCATTCGGCGCGTGACGATAAGTGCGCAACGCCTGGCCATCGACAAAGGCGTGGGACAACGCCGATAACAGTTGCTCGCGGTTAGCGCCCATGAGTTTGGCCGCCACGGCGGTAGACGCGACTTTGACCAGCAGCACATGATCGAGACCGACCCGATTGAAGGAGTTCTCCAGTGCAATCACCCCTTGTATCTCGTGGGCCATGATCATTGCGTCCAGCACCGCCCGCATGGTCAACGGCGCCTCGCCATTGGCGACGCGTTTTTGCGACAGGTGATCGCTGATCGCCAGAATCGCCCCCAGATTGTCCGAGGGATGGCCCCACTCCGCTGCCAGCCAGGTGTCGTTGTAATCGAGCCAGCGCACGATGCAGCCGATGTCCCAGGCGGCCTTGACCGGATCCAGGCGGTAACTCGTACCGGGAACACGCGCGCCACAGGGCACGACGGTGCCTTCGACGACAGGCCCCAGGTGTTTGGTGCATTCGGGAAAGCGCAGGGCCAACAGGCCGCAGCCCAAGGTGTCCATCAGACAATTGCGAGCCGTGTCCAAAGCCTCTTGGGACTCGATCTTGAAGCTCAGTACGTAGTCGGCAATGTCCTGCAGGACCTTGTCGTAGTCGGGGCGGTTGTTCAGGTCAACGTTGGCGCTCATGTTCGATTCACTCGGCAAGTGGTTCGTAAATGGGGTTAGGTCGGACCTCGATTCAGGGCTAGCACAGACAGATGATCATTATTGTGGCGAACACATTTCCCGTGGCGAGGGAGCTTGCTCCCGTTGGGGCGCAAAGCGCCCCGAACTCCGCGATTTCATGGTGTCAGATACACCAGACTTATCGCTTTACGACTGCTTTGCAGTCGAGCGGGAGCAAGCTCCCTCGCCACGGTATTTCATTCATCCAGGCAACCGCGTTAGAACGAATCGCCCGGCACCCGCACCCAACCTTCCATCAACACCCGCGCACTGCGGCTCATGATGGCCTTGGTCACGGTCCATTCGCCGTCAACCCGACGGGCTTCGGCGCCGACGCGCAAGGTGCCCGACGGGTGTCCGAAACGCACGGCATTGCGATCAACGCCGCCGGCCGCCAGGTTCACCAGCGTGCCGTTGATGGCCGCGGCGGTACCAATGGCCACGGCTGCGGTGCCCATCATCGCGTGGTGCAACTTGCCCATGGACAGCGCACGCACCAGCAGGTCGATGTCCTGTGCCGCGACCGCCTTGCCGCTGGAAGAAACGTAGCCGGCAGCCGGCGCAACGAACGCCACCTTGGGAGTGTGTTGACGCTTGGTCGCTTCGTCGAGGTTCGAGATCAGGCCCATGCGCAATGCGCCGTGGGCACGAATGGTTTCGAACATGGCCAGCGCTTTCGGGTCGCTGTTGATGTCGCCCTGCAACTCGGCGCCGGTGTAACCGATATCCTGCGCATTGACGAAGATGGTCGGGATACCGGCATTGATCATGGTGGCCTTGAAGGTACCGACGCCAGGCACTTCCAGGTCATCCACCAGATTGCCGGTCGGGAACATCGAGCCACCCGCGCCCTCTTCCTCGGCCGCCGGACTGATGAACTCCAGTTGCACTTCAGCGGCGGGGAAGGTCACGCCATCGAGTTCGAAATCACCGGTTTCCTGCACCGCACCGTCGGTGACGGGTACATGCGCGATGATGGTCTTGCCAATGTTGGCCTGCCAGATTCGCACCACCGCCACGCCGTTGTCCGGCACGCGACCGGCATCGACCAGGCCGCTGCTGATGGCGAACGAGCCAACCGCCGCCGAGAGGTTGCCGCAGTTGCCGCTCCAGTCGACAAAAGGCTTGTCGATGGACACCTGGCCAAACAGGTAGTCGACGTCGTGATCGGCCTTGAGACTCTTGGACACGATCACCGTCTTGCTGGTGCTCGAGGTCGCCGCGCCCATGCCGTCGATCTGCTTTTCGTAAGGGTCGGGGCTGCCAATCACGCGCAGCAGCAAGGCATCGCGGGACGCGCCCGGCACCTGCGCCGCTTCAGGTAAATCCTGCAGGCTGAAGAACACGCCTTTACTGGTACCGCCACGCATGTAGGTCGCGGGAATCTTGATCTGAGGTACGTGAGCCATAGTATTCCTTGTGTGCCGGGACAGGGCGTCGGCGCCCTGCCCCGGCAGGTCGCGTTAGACGGCAACAGCCGATTCGAGGAAGTCCTGCGCGAAGCGCTGCAACACGCCGCCGGCTTCGTAGATCGAGACTTCTTCAGCGGTGTCGAGACGGCAGGTCACCGGTACCTGGACCTGCTCACCATTCTTGCGAGTGATGACCAGCGTCAGGGTGGCGCGCGGCGTGCGCTCGCCGATGACATCGTAGGTTTCAGTGCCGTCGATGCCCAGGGTCTTGCGGTCGGTGCCCGGCTTGAACTCCAGCGGCAACACCCCCATGCCCACCAGGTTCGTACGGTGGATACGCTCGAAACCTTCGGCGGCGATCGCTTCCACACCCGCCAGGCGCACGCCTTTCGCTGCCCAGTCACGGGACGAACCCTGGCCATAGTCGGCGCCAGCGATGATGATCAGCGGCTGCTTGCGTTCCATGTAGGTTTCGATGGCTTCCCACATGCGCATGACCTGGCCTTCCGGCTCGACACGGGCCAGCGAACCCTGCTTGACCTTGCCGTTTTCCTGAACCATTTCGTTGAACAGTTTCGGGTTGGCGAAGGTCGCACGCTGCGCGGTCAGGTGGTCACCGCGGTGGGTGGCGTAGGAGTTGAAGTCCTCTTCCGGCAGGCCCATTTTCGCCAGGTACTCGCCGGCGGCGCTGTCGAGCATGATGGCGTTGGAAGGCGACAAGTGATCGGTGGTGATGTTGTCCGGCAGAACCGCCAGCGGGCGCATGCCCTTGAGCGGACGTGCCCCGGCCAGCGCGCCTTCCCAGTACGGCGGACGACGGATGTAGGTGCTCATTTCGCGCCAGTCGTACAGCGGCGCGACTTTCGGGCCGGTGTCTTCGTGGATGGCGAACATCGGGATGTACACCTGGCGGAACTGCTCAGGCTTGACCGAAGCTTTCACCACTGCGTCGATTTCTTCGTCGCTCGGCCAGATGTCTTTCAGGCGGATTTCCTTGCCATCAACCACGCCCAGCACGTCTTTTTCGATGTCGAAACGGATGGTGCCGGCGATGGCGTAGGCGACCACCAGTGGCGGCGAAGCAAGGAACGCTTGCTTGGCGTATGGGTGAATCCGGCCGTCGAAGTTACGGTTGCCGGATAACACGGCGGTGGCGTACAGATCGCGGTCGATGATTTCTTGCTGGATCACCGGGTCCAGTGCGCCGGACATGCCGTTGCAGGTGGTGCAGGCGAAGGCCACGATGCCGAAACCGAGCTGTTCCAGCTCATCGGTGAGGCCCGCTTCGTCGAGGTACAGCGCCACGGTTTTCGAACCCGGCGCCAGGGACGACTTGACCCATGGCTTGCGGGTCAGGCCGAGCTTGTTGGCGTTGCGCGCCAGCAGGCCGGCGGCGATCACGTTGCGCGGGTTACTGGTGTTGGTGCAACTGGTGATGGCGGCAATGATCACCGCGCCGTCCGGCATCTGGCCGGGTACGTCTTCCCACTGGCCAGCGATACCTTTGGCGGCGAGATCCGAGGTCGCCAGGCGAGCGTGCGGGTTGCTCGGGCCGGCCATGTTGCGCACCACCGAAGACAGGTCGAAGGTCAACCCGCGCTCGTACTGCGCGCCTTTCAGGCTGTCAGCCCAGAGACCGGTCTGCTTGGCGTAGTTCTCCACCAGTTGCACCTGCTCGTCTTCACGGCCGGTGAGCTTGAGGTAGTCGATGGTCTGCTGGTCGATGTAGAACATCGCCGCGGTGGCGCCGTATTCCGGGGCCATGTTGGAAATGGTCGCGCGGTCGCCGAGGGTCAGCTTTGACGCGCCTTCGCCGAAGAACTCCAGCCACGCACCGACCACTTTTTGCTTGCGCAGGAACTCGGTCAGCGCCAGCACCATGTCGGTGGCGGTGATGCCCGGTTGCAGCTTACCGGTCAGTTCGACACCGACACTTTCCGGCAGGCGCATCCACGATGCGCGGCCGAGCATCACGCTCTCGGCTTCCAGGCCACCGACACCGATGGCGATCACGCCCAGGGCATCGACGTGCGGGGTGTGGCTGTCGGTGCCGACGCAGGTGTCAGGGAACGCCACGCCGTCACGCACCTGGATCACCGGAGACATTTTCTCCAGGTTGATCTGGTGCATGATGCCGTTGCCCGGCGGGATCACGTCGACGTTCTTGAACGCCTTCTTGGTCCAGTTGATGAAGTGGAAACGGTCTTCGTTGCGACGGTCTTCGATGGCGCGGTTCTTCTCGAACGCCTCTGGATCGAAGCCACCGCGCTCGACGGCCAGGGAGTGGTCGACGATCAACTGGGTCGGCACCACAGGGTTCACCTGGGCCGGATCGCCACCTTGCAGGGCAATGGCATCGCGCAGGCCGGCGAGGTCCACCAGCGCGGTCTGGCCGAGAATGTCGTGGCACACCACGCGGGCCGGGAACCACGGGAAATCGAGGTCTCGTTTGCGCTCGATGAATTGCTTCAGGGAGTCGGTGAGCGTGGCCGGGTCGCAACGGCGTACCAGGTTTTCCGCCAGCACGCGGGAGGTGTACGGCAGGGTGTCGTAGGCGCCGGGCTGGATAGCCTCGACCGCCGCGCGGACGTCGTAGTAATCCAGGTGGCTGCCGGGCAGCGTTTTACGGAATTCTGTGTTCATCGGTCAGGACTCGGGGCACGGTAGTTTCAAAGAGTGGGGCCTGGCGCCAGATTTGAAGTTCACACCATCCTCTGTAGGAGCGAGCTTGCTCGCTCCTACAGGGATCTGCGTTGAACTCAGATCCCCGCGTCAAGCCTCCACCATTCAGCGACGTTCGATTGGCACGAACTTGCGCTGTTCAACGCCGGTGTACTCGGCGCTCGGACGGATGATGCGGTTGTTGGCACGCTGTTCGAACACATGCGCCGCCCAGCCGGTCAGGCGCGAGCAGACGAAGATCGGCGTGAACAACTTGGTCGGGATACCCATGAAGTGGTACGCCGAGGCATGGTAGAAGTCGGCGTTCGGGAACAGTTTCTTCTGCTCCCACATGGTCTTGTCGATGGCTTCGGAGACCGGGAACAACACCGTGTCGCCCACTTCCTCCGCCAGCTTTTTCGACCAGCCCTTGATCACTTCATTGCGTGGGTCGTTGTCTTTGTAGATCGCGTGACCGAAGCCCATGATCTTGTCCTTGCGCTCCAGCATGCCGAGAGTGCCCTTGATGGCCTCCTCCGGCGACGAGAAACGCTCGATCATTTCCATCGCCGCCTCGTTCGCACCGCCGTGCAGCGGACCACGCAACGAACCGATGGCCGCCGTGATGCAGGAGAACAGGTCGGACAAGGTCGAGGCGCAGACGCGGGCGGTAAAGGTCGACGCGTTGAACTCGTGCTCCGCGTAGAGGATCAGCGACACGTTCATCACCTTGACGTGCAACTCGCTCGGCTTCTTGTCATGCAGCAAGTGCAGGAAATGGCCGCCGATGGACGCTTCGTCGGTCACGCAGTCGATGCGCTTGGCGTCGTGGCTGAAGCGATACCAGTAGCACATGATCGCCGGGAACGCCGCCAGCAGGCGGTCGGTCTTGTCGTGCTGCTCGCTGAAGTTCTGCTCAGGCTCCAGGTTACCCAGGAACGAGCAACCGGTGCGCATCACGTCCATCGGGTGGGCGTCGGCCGGAATCCGCTCGAGCACTTCTTTCAGTGCTTGCGGCAGGTCGCGCAGCTTGCTCAGCTTGCTGACGTAGGCCGCCAGTTGGGCTTCGGTCGGCAGATCGCCGTACAGCAGCAGGTAGGCCACTTCTTCGAAGCGTGCCTCAGCCGCCAGTTCGCGCACGTCATAGCCACGATAGGTCAGGCCTGCACCTTCCTGGCCCACGGTGGACAAGGCGGTTTGCCCGGCAACCTGGCCACGCAGCCCGGCGCCACTCAATACTTTTGCTTCGGCCATTGCTCTCTCCAATCTTGAATTTGTTAGGGAATCGGCAAATACATTGGTCGGGATTACCCCGCCCCTGCAGGAGCGAGCTTGCTCGCGATGGTGGACGGCACACCTCGGTGTATCAGGGGCCCCGCGTTATCGTTGACGTCCATCGCGAGCGTGCTCGCTCCTACAGGGCTTGATTCAGCTCTTTTTCTGGGCAAACAACGCATCGAGCTTCTGCTCGAAGGTGTGGTAGTCGATGCGATCGTAAAGCTCCATGCGCGTCTGCATGGTGTCGATGACGTTCTGTTGCGTACCGTCGCGGCGGATCGCGGTGTAGACGTTTTCCGCGGCCTTGTTCATGGCGCGGAAAGCCGACAGCGGGTACAGCACCAGGGACACGTCGGCGGCCTTGAGCTGCTCGGTGGTGTACAGCGGCGTGGCACCGAATTCGGTGATGTTGGCCAGGATCGGCGCTTTCACGCGGCTGGCGAACAGCTTGTACATCTCGAGTTCGGTGATCGCTTCCGGGAACACCATGTCGGCACCGGCTTCGATGCAGGCGGCGGCACGATCCAGCGCCGACTCCAGGCCTTCCACCGCCAGGGCGTCGGTGCGGGCCATGATCACGAAGCTGTCGTCGGTACGCGCGTCGACTGCGGCCTTGATACGGTCGACCATTTCCTGCTGGGTCACGATTTCCTTGTTCGGGCGGTGACCGCAGCGCTTGGCGCCCACCTGGTCTTCGATGTGAATCGCCGCGGCGCCGAACTTGATCATCGACTTCACGGTACGGGCCACGTTGAAGGCCGAGGAACCGAAACCGGTGTCCACGTCGACCAGCAGCGGCAGGTCGCAGACGTCGGTGATACGGCGCACGTCGGTCAGTACGTCATCCAGGCTGGTAATGCCCAGGTCCGGTACGCCGAGGGAGCCGGCAGCGACACCGCCACCGGACAGGTAAATGGCCTTGAAACCGGCGCGCTTGGCCAGCAGCGCGTGGTTGGCATTGATCGCGCCGACCACTTGCAACGGTTGCTCGCTGGCAACCGCATCACGGAAACGCTGGCCTGGTGTGCTCTTGTTGGAACTCATGACTCACCTCGTGGAGTGACTGTCTGATGGGCGCCGTCCTGATAGTGACGGGCGATGTTGCGTTTTGAAGCGCCGATGTGTCGACGCATCAACAACTCGGCCAGTTCGCCGTCACGGTCGGCGATGGCATCGAGAATCCGGTGGTGCTCGGCAAACGCCTGGCGTGGCCGATTGGGGGTGGCGGAAAACTGGATGCGGTACATGCGCACCAGTTGATACAGCTCGCCGCACAGCATCTGCGTCAGCGTGCGGTTGCCACTGCCCTGAATGATTCGATAGTGGAAGTCGAAATCGCCTTCCTGCTGGTAGTAGCCGACGCCTGCCTGAAACGCGGCATCGCGCTCGTGGGTTTCCAGCACCTGGCGCAGCTCGTCGATTTCTTCGCGGCTCATGCGCTCGGCCGCCAGGCGACAGGCCATGCCTTCGAGGGATTCGCGGATTTCGTAGAGTTCCAGAAGCTCGGCGTGGCTCAGCGATACCACTCGGGCGCCGACATGGGGAACGCGAACCAGCAAGCGCTGGCCTTCCAGGCGGTGGATCGCTTCACGCAGCGGCCCGCGGCTGATGCCATAGGTACGCGCCAGCTCAGGCTCGGAGATTTTGCTGCCCGGTGCGATCTCGCCTTTGACAATGGCCGCCTGGATACGACGGAAGACGTTCTCGGAAAGGGTTTCCGAATCGTCCGGGGCAATCACCGGGGGATCGAGTTGATCCAGCATATTGTCGACACCTTGCAAGTCAGTGCGACAAAAACTAACCAATATCCCGCTACCAGTCAAAGTAATTCGAGCGATTGTCGACAATCGTCTAATAAAGGCCGTTGGTAAAACTAAAGTAAAGGACACCGCCGGCGCTGGCACCAGAAAAACACCGTGCTAGAATGCCGCCCGCATTTGCCTGTCATCTTCTTATGACAGACACCCGAGGGCGCTTGCGCAGTAATGCCAGTCACCTTGAACTGAAGAATGGACAGCAACGCGCCAGGATTTATGAGACTCAAGCACCTCCCTATTTTGTTCTGTCTGTTCTGCCTGCCTGGCCTCGGCTTCGCCGGAGAAAAGACTGTGTACGGCCTGAACGAGTACGCACAGCTATCAGGCATCGACCTGGAAGTCGCGGCCAAACTCGACACCGGGGCCAAGACCGCCTCCCTCAGTGCCCGTGACATCAAGCGCTTCAAACGCAACGGCGAGTCCTGGGTACGTTTCTACCTGGCCATCGACGCCGCCCACTCGCACCCGATCGAACGCCCGCTGGCGCGGGTCAGCAAGATCAAGCGCCGCGCTGGCGACTACGATCCCGAGGAGGGAAAAAAGTACACGGCGCGCCCGGTGATCGAGCTGGATATCTGCATGGGATCGGCTTTGCGCAGCATAGAAGTGAACTTGACCGACCGAAGTGCATTCCAATACCCGCTCCTGATCGGCTCCGAAGCCCTGAAACGCTTTGATGCACTGGTCGACCCTAGCCTTAAATACGCTGCTGGCAAACCCGCCTGCGCCACCGCCGCTCACACCGCAGAGTAATACCCATGCGCGCTCTTACCCTTCATCTGAAAATGCTGATCGCCCTCCTGGTGGTGCTGGGCATTTCAGTTACGGCCTATCAGATTTTCGTGCTGGGCATCCCGGTGACCGAAGACGCCACCGACGACCTGTGGAACATCGACGCCAAGGTCGAGTTCGTCGCCAGCGCCAAGGACCCGGTCAAGATCCAGATGTTCGTGCCGCCCTTGAGCCGCGACTACGTCAGCCTCAATGAAAGCTTCATCTCCAACAACTATGGCGTGGCGGTCAACCGTGTCGACGGCAACCGCAAGGTCACCTGGTCGGCTCGCCGCGCCAAGGGCAACCAGACCCTTTACTACCGGCTGGTGCTGACCAAGCGCTACACCGCTGAAAAGCCCAAGATCAAAGGCCCGACCTTCCGCGACAGCATCGCCATCGAAGGCCCGGAAAAAATTGCCGCCGAAGCCCTGCTCGCGCCGATTCGCCAACACTCGGCCGACGTCGAGACCTTCATCAGCGAAGCGATCAAGCGGGTCAACAACAGCAACGACGACAACGCCAAGATGCTCCTGGCCGGCGACCCGTCAGCAGCACACAAGGCGAAGATCGTCGAGTTGCTGCTGTCCATCGCCCACGTCCCGGTGGAAAAGGTCCACACCATTCGCCTGGTGGCCGACCAGCCGCAAACACCGGAACTGTGGCTGCGCAGCTTCAACGGCACCGACTGGCTGTACTTCAACCCGGAAACCGGCGAGCAGGGCCTGCCGACCGACCGCCTGCTGTGGTGGACCGGCGATGACAACCTGATCACCGTCGATGGCGGCAAGAAAGCCACCGTCACCTTCAGCCTGAACAACAGCGAAATGAACGCCATTCGCCTGGCCAAGCTGACCGACGAAAACACCGACGCCAACTTCCTCGAATACTCGCTGTACGGCCTGCCCCTGGAAACCCAGCAGACCTTCATGATCATGGTGATGATCCCGATCGGCGTGCTGGTGATCCTGGTGCTGCGCAACCTGATCGGCCTGCAGACCCTCGGCACCTTTACCCCAGTGCTGATTGCCCTGGCCTTCCGCGAAACCCAGCTGGGCTTCGGCATCGTGCTGTTCACGGTGATTACCGCCCTTGGCCTGTCACTGCGTTCCTACCTTGAACACCTGAAGCTGCAAATGCTGCCGCGCTTGTCAGTGGTGCTGACCTTCGTGGTAGTGCTGATTGCCGCCATCAGCCTGTTCAGCCATAAGCTGGGCCTGGAGCGCGGACTGTCGGTGGCCTTGTTCCCGATGGTGATCCTGACCATGACCATCGAACGCCTGTCGATCACCTGGGAAGAGCGCGGTGGTGGCCATGCCATGAAAGTCGCGATCGGCACCCTGTTCGCCGCCTCCCTGGCGCACCTGATCATGAGCGTGCCGGAACTGGTGTATTTCGTGTTCACGTTCCCGGCGATCCTGCTGATCCTGGTGGGTTTCATGCTGGCCATGGGTCGTTATCGCGGCTATCGCCTGACCGAGCTCGTGCGCTTCAAAGCCTTCCTCAAGGCTGATTCGTAATGTTCGGTTTCTGGAAGACCTGGAAGGCCCTGGAGGCGCGGGGCATCATGGGCATCAACCGGCGTAACGCCGACTACGTGCTCAAGTACAACAAGCGCAGCCTGTACCCGATCGTCGATGATAAGATCATCACCAAGGAACGGGCGATCAAAGCCGGCATTCACGTGCCCGAACTGTACGGCGTGATCTCCACCGAGAAGGAAATCGAAAAGCTCGACGAGATCATCGGCAAGCGCAGCGATTTCGTGATCAAGCCGGCACAAGGGGCCGGCGGTGACGGCATCCTGGTGATCGCCGATCGCTTCGAGGGGCGCTATCGCACCGTGTCGGGGAAGATCATCAGCCATGAGGAAATCGAACATCAGATTTCCAGCATCCTGACCGGCCTGTATTCCCTGGGCGGTCACCGCGACCGCGCGCTGATCGAGTACCGGGTGATTCCCGACCAGATCTTCAAAAGCATCAGCTATGAAGGCGTACCGGACATTCGCATCATCGTGCTGATGGGCTACCCGGTCATGGCCATGCTGCGTTTGCCGACCCGCCAGTCCGGGGGCAAGGCCAACCTGCACCAGGGCGCCATCGGCGTCGGTGTCGACCTGGCCACCGGCCTGACGCTGCGCGGCACCTGGTTGAACAACATCATCGCCAAGCACCCGGACACCACCAACGCGGTCGACGGTGTGCAACTGCCCTACTGGGACGGTTTCATGAAGCTGGCCGCCGGCTGCCATGAGCTGTGCGGCCTGGGCTACATCGGTGTCGACATGGTGCTGGACCAGGAAAAAGGCCCGCTGATCCTTGAGCTCAACGCACGGCCGGGGTTGAACATTCAGATTGCCAACGACTGCGGACTGACACTGCGCACCCATGCGGTCGAGGCGCGCCTGGAAGAACTCAAGGCCAAGGGCATCAGCGAAACCGTGGAAGAGCGCGTGCGCTTTGTCCAGGAGATGTTCGGGCATATTCCGCCAGTCGAAGGCTGACGCCTTGTGATGAGGGGGCTTGCCCCCTCGCCACAGGAGCCTCTCAGACGCCTATCATGTGTCTCTTCCCGACATCCCCCTCTAGAGGCATTTCCTACAGAGGTCTACAATCGCCACCCCGCCTCGATGGCTGATCTACCCCGCCCATGTCGACCTGCTCCGTATACCCGCTGCCCTATCACGCCAACCCCGCCCACTATTTTGCGGCGATCCGCCATGCCCCGGGCAGTGTGCTGCTCGACAGCGGCCGGCCAAGTGCCGAGCGCGGCCGTTATGACCTGCTCAGTGCCTGGCCGCTGGCAACGCTGGCAGTGGCACCGGACGAAAGCGGCAGTGCGTTCCTGCAACGCCTGCGCGACACCCTGGCCCGACTGGGTGAAGCCAGCCTGCCGGCCCCCTTCGAACTGCCATTCGCTGGCGGGCTGATCGGCTACCTGAGCTACGATTTCGGTCGTCACCTGGAAGCCCTGCCCTCCCGCGCCCTGGATGACCTTCAGTTACCCGATGCACGCTTCGGCCTGTATGACTGGGCCCTGATCAGCGACCACCTGCACGGCACCAGCCAACTGGTGTTTCATCCCAACCTGAACGAAATCGAGCGCCAGCGCCTGATCGGCCTGTTCAGCCAGAACCCTCTAGCGACCGATGCAGCGTTCAGCCTGGACGGCGCCATGCAGCCCGACCTGAGCGCCGACGACTATCGGCAAGCGTTCGAGCGCATCCAGCACTACATCCAGGCCGGTGACTGCTATCAGGTCAACTTTGCCCAACGTTTCCGCGCGTCCTGCCAAGGCGATGCCTGGGCGGCGTATTGCGCCCTGCGGGCAGCCTGTCCGACGCCGTTCTCAGGCTTTCAAAGCCTGCCCGACGGTGGGGCCGTGCTGAGCCTGTCGCCCGAGCGCTTCGTCAAAGTCAGCGCCGGCCATGTGGAAACCCGCCCCATCAAAGGCACCCGCCCACGCGGGCAGGACGCCGCACAAGACGCGGCCAACGCCGCCGAACTGCTGGCCAGCCCCAAGGATCGCGCGGAAAACCTGATGATTGTCGACCTGCTGCGCAACGACCTCGGTCGTACCTGCCGCGTCGGCTCGGTGCGCGTCCCGGAACTGTTCAGCCTGGAAAGCTACCCCAATGTCCATCACCTGGTGAGCAGCGTCACCGGCGAACTGGCCGACCGCAAAGACGCCCTCGACCTGATCGCCGGCAGCTTCCCCGGTGGCTCGATCACCGGCGCACCGAAAATCCGTGCGATGCAGATCATCGACGAGCTGGAGCCGACCCGTCGCGGCCTGTACTGCGGCTCGTTGCTGTATCTGGACGTTCGCGGGGAAATGGACAGCTCGATCGCCATCCGCAGCCTGTTGGTCAAGGACGGTCAGGTGTGCTGCTGGGGCGGAGGCGGTATCGTCGCCGACTCGGATTGGCAGGCCGAATACCAGGAATCCATCACCAAGGTGAAGGTGTTGCTCGATACCTTGCAAAGCCTCTGATGCAGGGCTGTTGTAGCGAGGGAGCTTGCTCCCGCTGGGGTGCGGAGCGCCCCCAAAACCTGACACCGCGAATCTTCAGATAGCACGCGTGTACCGGTTTACGACTGCTGCGCCCGAGCGCGGATCGGCCGACGGGAGCAAGCTCCCTCGCCACAATGTTCACTTACAGGCTCAACTCACGGTTCGAGGCCTTGAGAAACTCCTGCTTGAGCTCGGCAAAGCTGTGCACCGCCGGGAACTGCGGGAATTCGCGAATCACATTGTCGGGGGCATGGAACAGGATGCCGGCGTCCGCTTCACCCAGCATGGTCGTGTCGTTGTACGAGTCGCCGGCCGCGATCACCCGGTAGTAAAGGCTCTTGAACGCCAGCACCGACTGACGCTTGGGGTCTTTCTGACGCAACTGGTAGCCGGTCACTCGACCGGTTTCATCGGTCACCAGGCGGTGGCACAACAAGGTCGGGAAACCCAGCTGACGCATCAGTGGCTGGGAAAATTCGTAGAAGGTGTCGGACAGAATCACCACCTGGAAGCGCTCACGCAGCCAGTTGACGAACTCGATGGCGCCGTCCAGCGGCTTGAGGGTGCCGATCACTTCCTGGATGTCGGACAGCTTCAGGCCATGCTCATCGAGAATGCGTAGCCGCTGCTTCATCAGGACATCGTAATCGGGAATATCCCGGGTGGTTGCCCTGAGGGATTCAATCCCGGTTTTTTCGGCAAACGCGATCCAGATTTCCGGGACCAATACACCTTCCAGGTCGAGACAGGCAATTTCCACAACACACTCCCATTTGTACTGATTATTGAGTTGAGCGAGCAAAAGGACTGCCGAACTCTAGCGAGTCGAACCGATAGGCGCAACGCAGACGAGCGCACCCGTTGCCCCGGGTTTTTGCTACCATCGCCACTATAGAGAGCGCTTAGCGCCACCGACCTGTAGGAAACCGCCTTGATGAGCCCATCGTTCGACGTCGCTGAACTCGCCGCGACCTATGCCACCCGATCGCCCCAGGACATTCTCAAACTGGCCTTTGCCGAGTTCGGGGACGACCTGTGGATCTCCTTCAGCGGCGCCGAAGACGTGGTGCTGGTGGACATGGCCTGGAAGCTCAACAAGAACGTCAAGGTCTTCAGCCTGGACACCGGGCGCCTGCACCCGGAAACCTATCGCTTCATCGACCAGGTGCGCGAGCACTACAACATCCAGATCGAACTGGTCTCGCCGGACCACTCCAGGCTGGAACCTTTCGTCAAGGAAAAAGGCCTGTTCAGTTTCTACAAGGACGGTCATAGCGAATGCTGTGGTATCCGCAAGATCGAACCGCTGCGCCGCAAGCTGTCCACCGTTCGCGCCTGGGCCACGGGCCAGCGTCGCGACCAGAGCCCGGGCACCCGCAGCCAGGTGGCGGTACTGGAAATCGACAGCGCGTTCTCGACACCGGAACGCACCCTGTACAAGTTCAACCCGCTGGCGCAAATGAGCAGCGAAGAAGTCTGGGGTTACATCCGCATGCTGGAACTGCCGTACAACAGCCTGCATGAGCGCGGCTTCATCAGCATTGGCTGCGAGCCCTGCACCCGTCCAGTGCTGCCCAACCAGCACGAACGCGAAGGGCGCTGGTGGTGGGAAGAAGCCACTCAGAAAGAGTGCGGCCTGCACGTCGGCAACATCATCAAGAAAGCCTGACCCTCCTCTCCTCCTGCAGAAGCAGGCTCGCCCCCCCTGAGGGTATGAGCCTGCTCGCGAATGCCTCACCTCGATTTCGAGCCCGGCTCACACCGCACTGAAGCGCTGTGCCAGCTGCTGCCCGGTAAATTGCTCGATGATGAAATCCACAAAGACCCGGGTCTTGCCCGGCAGCAGCTTGTGTTCGGCGTAATAGATCGAGATGTTGCCGTCATCGACGTACCACTCCGGCAACACCCGCAGCAAGGTCCCCGCCTCCAGATACCCCACTGCGAACGGCATGCTCACCAGGGCAATACCCAAGCCCTGGGTCGCCGTGGCGCAGGCCGCTTCCGAGTCACTCATGGTCATCCGCGCCTTGAGCACCAGCGGGCTGTGCTGCTGGCCTTGACGGGTCAGTTGCCAGGAGCGCACGCGACCGGTTTGCGGCGAGCGAATCAGGATACCGTCGTGGTGCTTGAGATCGTCTGGTTCGATCACCTCGGGATGGCGCGCCAGGTACTCCCTGGAGGCCACCAGCACGCGATGGGCCGGGGTCAGCTTGCGCGCCACCACCCCTTGGGGCAGCTCAAAGCCACCGCCTATCGCGGCGTCGAACCCCTGCCCGATCAAATCGACCTGGCGATTATCGAAATGCCAATCCGGGTTGATCGCCGGGAAGCGCCGCAAGAACTCACCCAGCAACGGCACGATGTACAGGCGCCCGAAAACCGTGCCCATGCTGACTTTAAGGGTCCCGACCGGCTGACCTTCGGCACTGGCCAGATTGGCCACCGCATTCTGGATCGTCTGCAGACTGGCGCAGACCTCACCGAGAAACAACTGACCGGCCTCCGTCAGCGTCAGGCTGCGGGTGCTGCGCTGAAACAGCCGGACACCCAGGCGCGCTTCCAGCTTGGCGACGCTCTTGCCGACCGCCGCCGGGGTCAGGCTCAAGCGCCGCGCAGCTTCGGCAAAGCTGCCGACCTCGGCGCTGCGCACGAAGCATTCAATGCTGCTAAAGGTCTCCATGGCCACCACTATAAACTTTTAGTTTACACAGACTATCGCAATTACCGCCTACACAGCAGGTAATCGACCTTCGATACTGGGCGCCATCAACCGAGGCAGCTCGCCCCGGGACATTGGAGATCGACATGACCACTCAACACCTCAGCGGTAAAGTTGCTCTGATCCAGGGCGGCTCCCGCGGCATCGGTGCCGCCATCGTCAAGCGCCTGGCTGCTGAAGGCGCCACCGTCGCCTTTACCTACGTCAGCTCCAGCGCCAAGGCCCGGGAGTTGCAGGACAGCATCACCGCCAGCGGTGGCAAAGCATTGGCCATCAAGGCGGACAGCGCCGATGCCGATGCCATCCGCCATGCCGTCAACACCACGGCCGAAACCTTCGGGCGACTGGACATCCTGGTCAACAACGCCGGTGTGCTGGCGGTTGCCCCACTGCCAGAATTCAAGCTCGAAGACTTCGACCAGACCCTGGCCATTAACGTGCGCAGCGTGTTCATCGCCACTCAGGAAGCCGCCAGGCACATGACCGAAGGGGGGCGCATCATCAATATCGGCAGCACCAACGCCGACCGCATGCCCTTCGCCGGCGGCGGTCCCTACGCCATGAGCAAAGCCGCACTGGTGGGCCTGACCAAAGGCCTGGCCCGCGACCTCGGACCACGGGGGATCACCATCAACAATGTACAGCCCGGCCCGGTCGACACCGACATGAACCCGGCCCATGGTGAGTTTGCCGATAGCCTGATCCCGCTGATGGCCGTCGGGCGCTACGGCACCGCCGCCGAGATCGCCAGTTTTGTCGCCTACCTCGTTGGCCCCGAAGCCGGATACATCACCGGAGCCAGCCTGACCATCGACGGTGGGTTTGGCGCCTGATCCACGATCCCCCTTAAAGCAAAACGCCGGGTCACCTCCATCAGGTCACCCGGCGTTTTGCTGTCGAGCCTTAGCCCGTCATGCCAGTTCAAGCACCGGCAGGCCATACGCCTGCGGCGCAAAGGCCTTCAACGAACGCAGGATGCGATCGGCATGGGCGTACTTTTCGTCCGCCATCGCCGCGTCCGGTACCGCGACCGCCGTCATCCCCGCGGCTTTCGCGGCGGTGACACCAAAGGGTGAGTCCTCGAAGACCAGGCAGTCTGCAGGCGCCACGCCCAGGCGTCGGGCTGCCGTCAGGAAAATATCCGGCGCCGGCTTGGCCGCGCCCACCTCGGGATCGTCAGCGGTCACGATGGTATCGAACAGTGCAAACCAGTCACGGTGCTGCGTGGTTTTCTGCGCGAAGGACTGGCTCGAAGAACTGGTGCCCACGGCGATTGGAATGTTGTTGGCCTTCAGGTGCTCCACCAACTCCCGCGCCCCCGGCATCGCCGGCGCACGTGGAAAGCGCTCGCGCATCAAGGGTTCGCGGATCACCAGAAACTCTTCGGCGCTGATCGGTAGCTCCAGCGCCTGCACCACATAGCGCGCCAGGTCCGCCGCGCCACGGCCGATGATGTTTTGCTTGATGCTCCAGTCGAACGTGCGACCGTAGCGTTGCGCAATGATCTGCGTGACCTCGGTGTAAATGCCCTCGGTGTCGAGCAACAGACCATCCATATCGAATATCACGGCCTTGATCGGGCCCACATCCAGCGGTGCATTCATCGCTTCTGATCCGTTATCAACACAACATTCCGGGAACGGCTCAGGTACGGCCATCGTCCTGATCACCCCTGTCACCATCGATTAAAGGGTTCAGCAGCATAGCGAGCCTGATTTACATCCAGCAACTGTTTACGCCCCCACCCTTCAGATCGTTGTCCAGATCAAGTCCCGGGCGCAGACGACACGGCGCTCACTCCCGTGCGTGTGGAATGCCTTGTAGAACGTCATAAAAAAAACCCGGCATTCGCCGTAATGCTGTTCAGTTAAACGAACGCCGACCTGTGTAGAAGCGAGCGCGCTCGCGATGGACGTCAACGATTACGCGTATTTTCTGAATAAACGCGTGGTTCTTGAGTTCATCGCGAGCACGCTCGCTCCTACACGTGCGGTCTCATTTCCTTAACTGAACAGCATTACGGCATTCGCCGGGTTCTTGTACATCGAGCCGCCAGGATCAGTGACCCTACTTGGCCATTTTGCTACCCACTGCGCTACCCGCCGCACCGCCGATGCCTGCACCGATGGTGGAGCCGGACTTGCCGCCCAGCTTGTTGCCGATCACCGAACCACCGGCAGCACCGATACCACCGCCAATGGCGGCTTCGGTACGGCTGCCTTTGCTTGCGCCAGCCGCACCACCGGCCGCGCCTGCGACACCTGCGCCGATCGCAGCACCGGTGCTACCGCCCAGCTTGTGACCCACTGCGTTACCCAGCGCGCCACCAAGACCGCCACCCAGTGCTGCGGTGCCGTCACTGGCCATCGCACCTTGAGCGACCAAAAGCCCCAAAACCAGAGCAGGCAGAGTTAAACGCATGACATAAACCTCAAACAGTGTACTGAACAGTAAAAAACGGGATGCCTGGAAAGGGGGTTGTTCACTCCGGAACCCGGCCCTCCTTCCTGAGCGCGCAAGTTTGACAGCATTTACGCCAAGAGTTTTATCGCAGGCAAAAAAAAGCCCGCTGGGGAACGGGCTGAGAAGATTGCTTTTAACGGATGACCTGAGCCTACTGATGCGCTTGTGAAAGAAACGTGAAAGAAAATCTCTCGTCCGACAAACCAGATACACAGTTACACAGTGTGACAACGCTTGCCGTAACGAACTCCACCCACAGAAAACCGCTCTTTGGCCGGGCCTGCCTACACTTTAGCGACTGGCTTGCGCACAGGGGCCGCCACCTTGGGCATAAACGGCTTTGCCGTGGCCCTGGTCACTGTCGACAGACGTGCATGGCCCGGTTCGGCCGGTACTCCAGCAAAACTCGAAACGTAATCCGTCTGCCCGCAGCGCACGCAATTATTCACTGGATACTCCGCTCCATCATCTTCGATGTAAGGATCGCTCATCTCCCTGCTCCTCCAGACAGGTCAATACCGGCAAGCAACTGATTGCCTAAAAAGCACCGACCTTCAAGAAGACTGAGACTAGCCGGTCATTAATGGACTATTGTTTCAAAACCTTAACACCCGACAAACGGTCACGCCGCCTACTTGAGCCTGACCGCCGTCCCCGTCACAAAGACCATCAACATACTGCCCTTGCCGGAGGGAATGCTGATTTCGTAGTGCACCCCGACCACGGCATCGGCCTGCACACTCCGCGCGCGCTCCTTGAGTTCTTCCGTTGCCTGGGCCCGCGCATCCTTCAACGCGCGTTCCAGCGTCTGCGAACGCCCACCGAAAAAGTCGCGCATCCCGGCGAAAATATCCCGTACGACGTTGATGCCCTGCACGGACTCCGCGCTGACGATGTCCAGGTACGCCGCAATCTGCCGGCCTTCGATGGAGTGGGTCGTGGTGATAATCATGAACTGTCCTTGATGGGCTGGAAATCGGCCGCGAACTGGCCGAAGTCATTGAGACGTACATACTGAAGACTTGAGGCACGAATTGCGCCACCGATTGCGATATCGAACGTGCAGGGGTCTGTATGACGGTGTTTTTACTGCTGTACCTGTGCACGGACGCATCGCGCACAGATTGCCAGGTGATCCCCCTTGAGCATTGGGCCCAGCCCGACGGCTATGCTCGGTGTGTCGCGGCGGCCAAGCAGCTGACAAAAGACCTCACCGCCAAGAATCGCCAGAGCAATTACTTCGTCTGTGAGACTCAAGCGAACCCTTGACCGACAGCAAACGCCCTTCACCTTGTCACCGGGCAAGGCCTGCGAACTACAGGCAATTGCGTACCGCCTTGCGCAGCGCATCGGTCTTGGCCCATGGCGGTCCTTGATAGAGCGACACCCGGCTACCGTCCTTGTACTTGACGATGTCGAGGATTTCATCGGCGGTGATGATACTGGGGGCGTTGATCCTGAATCCGTTGGAGATCGAGACCTGGGTGGTCTTCGGGATCTCTCGCTGCCAGAGCGGCAGCACGCAAGCGGCGTACTCCTTGGGAGGCTTGGCCGATACCTTGCTGACATTCGGTTCGCCCGGCACCAGGGACGTCGGCAATGAACATCCGGCCAACACCGCGCCTGCAAGCGCCACTGCCCATATCCGCATGATGGTTCCTTGTCGTCAAAAGGAGAAATGTAGCTTCACATCGGGTAGACATCCAGCCCCTGCGAAAGCTTGAGGCCGTACCCGCCAGGCGTGTGTGAATACCGCCCGGGCGCCATTGATCGACCGTGCCTTCTACCTTGGCATTTCGTCGCCTGACCGTTGCTTGGGCAAGGTCCACAGAGCACACTCCGCCTCGCTGATGGAACCAGCCCCCCAAACAGACAGCCCGCCATTGCGCGCAATGCTGTTCAGTTAAGGTGATGAGGTCGCAATTGTAGGAGCGAGCTAGCTCGCGATGGACGTTAACGATTACGCGTACTTTCTGAGTAATCACGTAGTTCTTGAGTTCATCGCGAGCGCGCTCGCTCCTACAAAGGTCGGCGTTCGCTTAATTGAACAGCATTGCGCCATTGCGCGGGCTTTTTGTTGCCTGCCCTTCCCGCCCCTCGGAGCCCCCGAGACGATTTGGCGAACCCCGCCGAACTCGACTTTACTTGAACTGATGCACCCAGGTGTCTCTTCGCGGTACTCACTCCGGGAGCCCGGCCATGAACATACCCCTCGTCGCACTGCTCGTCGGATTTTCGACGGTGGCGGGATGCACTTCCTACGCTCAGATCTATCGGGACCAACCGCTGTTCGCCAACGTCGAAAACGGCATGAGCAAGGATCAGGTCCAGCAGATCGGCGGTAAGCCCCTGTCCATCAGCGAACGCACCGTCGAGCCTGGCAGTTGCTTTGACTACCTGCTGACCCAGGCGGAACACAAACACACCTACAGCGTCAGTTTTGACAGTTACGGCAAGGTCGATCACACGGGATTCATGACCTGCGCCGAATGGAGTCATGCACAGCAAAAAGCACGGGAGCCCTCCAGCGGCGGTGGGGGTGGCGGGTACTAGGGGATAGAGCGCCACTCCCCTTCCGAAACCGTTATCCATGTCATTCAATAGCATGGGAAATCTTCCTGCCCGGAGCCAAGTCACGGACAAACAGTAAATACAACTCATTGTTATTTAATGAGTTTTAGAAACATTCGCTCATATTTTCCCGATACTTGCCGATGTCCTTTGACAGGACCCAGGGAGCATCAGGAATGAGAAACAACCAGCCCGTCACCCAACGCGAAGTTGCGCTTGCCCCGCAACAGAAGCTCATCTCCACGACCGACGCCCGCGGTGTCATTACCTACTGTAACGACGCCTTCGTCGACATCAGTGGTTTTGACAGAGCCGATTTGATTGGCGCGCCGCAAAACATCGTCCGCCACCCCGACGTGCCCCCGGCCGTGTTTGCCCATATGTGGAGCGCACTCAAGCAAGGGCGTCCGTGGATGGGGATCGTCAAGAACCGCTCCCGAAACGGCGATCACTACTGGGTCAACGCTTACGTCACGCCAATATTCGAAGGCCGCCGGGTGGTGGGCTTTGAATCGGTCAGGGTCAAGCCCACAGCCGATCAGATCCGCCGGGGCGAATCCCTCTATAAACGCATCACCCAGGGCAAACCGGCCATCCCCCGCCAGGACACCTGGCAACCGGCCCTGCTGGACTGCCTGCCGTACCTGGCCATGGGGCTGGCGGGCACCATGAGCGGGTTGTTCCTCAGCGCGCCCGTGGCGATTGCCGTGACCGCCGGCGTCGCCGTACCGCTCGGCTTGCTCACCTCGCGCTGGCAGAAACAAGGCACCCTGCGCCTGCTGCAAATGGCCGAGCCTTCCACCTCCGATGCACTGATCGCGCAGATGTACAGCGATGAACGCGGACCCCAAGGCCGCCTGGAGGCCGCCTTCGTCAGCCAGGCGGCGCGCCTGAAAACATGCCTGACGCGCTTGCAGGACACCGCCGAACAACTGAGCGGGCTGGCCGGACAATCCGACGTGCTGGCTGCCGACAGCTCAAGAGGCCTCGATCGCCAGCGCGTCGAAACCGAGCAAGTGTCCGCTGCCGTCAACCAGATGGCCGCGACCACCCAGGAAGTCGCCAGCCATGTCCAGCGCACAGCGGACGCCACCCAGGAAGCCAACCTGCTGACCGCACGCGGACGCGACGTGGCCCGGGACACCCGCGCGGCCATCGAGCGCCTTTCCACCGTCGTCGGGGAAACCGGGCAAACCGTCGCGCAACTGGCCAGGGACAGCAATGAAATCGGCACCGTCGTCGACGTCATCAAAGGCATCGCCGACCAGACCAACCTGCTGGCCCTCAACGCCGCCATCGAAGCGGCACGCGCCGGCGATATGGGCCGGGGCTTCGCGGTGGTGGCCGACGAGGTTCGCCAACTGGCGCAGCGCACCTCCCAGTCCACGACCCAGATCCATGACCTGATCAGCAAACTCCAGACCTCATCCCATAACGCCGTACAGACCATGGAAAGCGGCCATCGCCAGGCCGAAGAAGGCGTAGCCTGGGTGCTAGAGGCCGACAAGGCCCTGGTGGGCATCAGCGAGGCGGTGGCCAACATCACCGACATGACCACCCAGATCGCCGCCGCCACCGAAGAGCAGACCGCCGTCGCCGAGGAGATCAGCCGCAACATCACCACCATCGCCCACCTGGCCGACCAAACCTCGGAACAGGCCCGCCACTCCGCGGACCTGAGCAAGGAACTGACCCAGACGGCATTCACCCAGTACTCCCTGGTCGAGCGATTCAATCGATAGAGCGTAACGGGCCCGGCTCGCCCGCCACCGAACAACACAAATCCCCTGGCGTGCGCCGAACGCGCCAGGGGGTTGTCGTGAGCAATGGCATTCACCAGCAACGGCCTGGCAAGCACGCGGCCTACCAGAGCAGCGACCGGATACCAAAAGGTTTCACGAGTCATCTTCCCGTCCCCGGTATTCAGCCTACGCCGGCCGGTCATCCGCATGACGATTTACACGTGAGTTTTTTCCGATTCAGGAACAGTTGTCATACGCATTTTTCTTCGCTCACCTTGTGCTTGAACTGTTTTGTTACCTATGTGGGTGAGTCAACACGCTGGGCCTCTTGAGCCGTTCGGCAGCCTGTGGTCGGTATCCATTCGGTTTTCAAACTCCGGAACACTCGCTCCATCGGCGCATTGTCCCAGCAGTTTCCCCGGCGACTCATGCTCTGGCGAATGCGATAGCGCCAGAGCCGCTGACGAAATAAACGACTCGCATATTGGGCACATGCTCCAGCTGATGCTTTCGACTCGTAACCTGGGCTTTATGGGTGATGAGCGCCGCAAGAATATTCATGACAGCTCGCCGTTCTATGCCACCTATCGCTGCGCTGATAGCGGGTTCATTACGCTGGGTTCGATCGAACCGCAGTTCTATTCGCTGCTGCTGGAAAAACTTGGCCCTCAGGAGGACTCGCGCTTTGTCTGGCAGTGGGACCGTCTGTTCTGGAAGGCGCAGCACCAGCACTTCACCGAGATGTTCGCTGGCCGCTCACGTGCGCTTTACATGTCCTGCTGGGTAGTGATTCGTTATCAGGCTGACTTTAAAGCACGCTATGACGCGCTTGGGGAACGAGGCAAGAGCGCAAAAGTCGCGCTCATTGCCTGCATGCGGATACTGCTGATCAGACTGAATGCCATGCTACGGGACGGTACTGAATGGTGCTGACGAGTGGCATGGTTAAGACAGTTGCTCCCACATTTTTTTGTTCGACTCGAAAAGATCTGCAGCCCCCCACGCCACCCACTCCTTTTCCCCTCCAACCGAGTGGGCTGGTCAGGCGCTGCTGTCCGTAGCATCGGGACGGCACTGAGAACTGACCAGTCAGGTCCGCAACTATCCGCATGCGGGTTCAGCGCTTACACACTTTTCACCCCACTCGGAGTACACATGAGAAAAACAACAATGCGCGGATTTTTTCGGCCGCAACTGCTGGCCACGGCTGTTGCTTTGGGCATCAATCCACCGGCTTACGCAGACAACTTCAGCGGGGAGATTCAGGGCAGCTTCGACAGTTAGTTGTCGCTTGGGTCCAGTTGGTCAGTTCGCGCACCGCGACCCGGACTTTATCTCCAACTTCAATTCACAAGGGGTCAGGGGCAACTCGTCCGCGCGTACCCGCGATGACAACCGCTTGAACTTCAAGAAGGGCGAGACCTTCTCGAGGTTTTTTAAAGGCGTGCATGACCTGGAACTGAAATATGGCGACAGCGGCGCTTTCTTGCGCGGCAAGCATTGGTACGACTTCGAGCTGAAAGACGAGAGCCGTCCGTTCTATGACATCGACGATCACGGTCGCCAGCGTGCAGCCAAGTCATCGGGGGCGATGTTCCTCGACAGCTTCGTCTACCACAACTACAACATCGACGATCTGCAGGGCAACGTGCGCCTGGACAAGCAGGTGGTGAGCTGGGGCGAAAGTACCTTCATCGGTAACTCGATCAGCAGCATCAATCCGATCGACGTGGCGGCCTTGCGCCGCCCCGAGTACAAAGACAAGTTGACGCCGGGCCAGATGGCGATGTTTCAGCGCTATCCAGACACCTACAAGATCCCGGTGTACAAGACTCAGCGTACGGCTTCCTCGCCCCAGGACATCTATGCCGCGGTAAAATCCAGCGCGCTGAATACCGTCGCCGTGAAAGATGGTTATGGTTTGCAGAACTTCGAGAAGTCGCACTACACCGCGTTCCCGATTCCGAAGTCCGGTCTCGAGGTCGTATTGAACCACCTAACCCGCTACCGCGGCACGAGTTTCATGCAAAACCTGGTGCAGGTGACATCGCAGGTAAATGGCAGCTACACCCTCGTCAATGTCCAGCAGAGCGTCGGTTTTCCCTGGCAGATGAAGGATACCGATTCGCAGCAAAGCGCCAACGTCCTCTTTTATGCCAAGAAGGAGGTCACTTCGCTGGCGCGCATGGCGGGCAACGTGTTGCTGGTCCATGAAGCGATCGACCAACTCAAAGACCCGCGCATGGCCTGGTCCTACCGCCGCTCAACGTCGTGTGCGGCGCAGCCCGGATAACGGGATGTCGATGCTGGACGTCGACAACTACTGGCAGATGATCGTCAGGGGAAGCATTTGGGTGTTGGCGGTTGGGGGGGATGTCAGTACGCGGGCAGGACGGCGCTAACGCTTGTTGTCTGCGGCGTTCGCACGCTTGTAAACCAGGTAGAGGCGATGGTCGGGCAACAGCAAGATCAGGCGATCTATCGCGCTTGACCTCGCTTTAAATCCAGTATGGTTTGCCGTAATAGCTCAGGCGATTCGACCCGGTTTGTTAGCTAATCCGCAGACCACAACCTTTCTGATTCAGGTGCACAACAGCAGGCGGACCTCGTTTGCCAGCGCGCCCATTTGTCGGTCCGGCATATTCAAATAAAACCGGCGCACCGAATGAGCCAGCATCGCTTGTGTCGCTTGCTGATACTCCGCAGTCTTGGCTTGCCTCTCGTGCTTTGCTGTTTGGCCATGGGAACAGCCAGCCATTCCTGCGCCATGATCCGATCACCGTTGGCTGACGTCTCAGCTCCCGCTTGAGCTGGCATTACGGCGGTAGATCGGCAACCGGCGCTTAATTGCCCAGCGCTCCAGGCCGCGCTCAATCCTCAAACTTGTAGTGCGCGCACATCACCGCAAACCGTGTGTTGAGCATCCGTTTTTTACCCTTATTGATTCTTGGCGACACTTGCCTTCATATCGTCATTGATGCTGCGACATGGCCTCCCACCCGGCGCACCAAACGAGCGGGTATGGGCATCGGACAACCTCTCGTACCCCTGGCTGGGTTACGCAACCAGAATGCCCGTCTGGTGCACAGCGTCATGTAAGACCTGTACCGCCCGCCATCGATCAGACTTTCGGGGTATGGAGGACTTGCACCTCCCACTCACCAGCGTGACCATCACAGCCAGGCTGGTTGCATTTGTGCGCAACACGCCATGCCTGCGCACTATATAAAATGGGCAGCCAAGGCTGCCCATGCAAAAAAAACGGACAGCCTTGGCTGTCCGCAAATATGCGCGAATTGAGAGAAGATTATTGCAGACCCGTTAGAACACCGACTGAATTTTCAGGCCGGCCACCAGCGCGTCATCGACTTCGTCCACGCCGCCAGGATGAGTGATGTATTGCAGGTTAGGACGCACGGTCAGCCAGTTGGTAACGTGGAAACCGTAGTTGAGCTCGTAGTTGTACTCGGTGGTCCGCAGTGGCGAGAACAGTGGGTTCTCGTAATCAGTGACATTGTTGGCCGCGTTGACCAGCTCGGCGTTTTTCTTCACGTCATCGTTGACGTGGGTGCGGGCGAAACCGATGCCCATGTCATCTTTAGGACGCGCATCGAACGGGCCCTTGTACACAAACATCAGCGACTGGTAGTTGTCGACGAAGTTGGTGTCCTTGTCGTGGAACGTGGCGTTGGCCGCAATGTTCAGACCGCGGGTCTTGTCACCGTTGTGGCTGGTGAGTTGTTGCTGCGCAACGAACCAGTAGCCGTGCTTGCTGCTGTGGCTGCGGTAGGCGTTGCCGCTGGTGGCCGCATCATTGCCGTTGTCGTCCTTGAGAACGTCATTGGCCTCGGCGGTGCTTTTGTAGTAACCGACACGGTATTCGCCCGGCAGGTTGTTAGGGTTAGGCAACCAGACCAGTTCGACCGGCAACACGGTACCTGCAGTGCCACTGCCGCTGAGCTTGAAGCCGTTACCGTGCTCCAGTTGCGACGGGTTCTGGTTGTACGCGCCGATCTGCGCATAGAACTCAGGCGAGATGTTGTACTTCACGCGGACCGCTGCCTGCATGACCGGCCAGTTGTACCAGATGTTGGTGGCCCAGTTACCCACCTGGGAGCCGCAGAACGCCAGGTTCTGGAACTCACACGGGAAGGTGTTGAAGTCTTCGCCTTCACCGAAGTAACCGGCCTTGACGTCCAGTGTGTTGTCGAAGAACTGATGCTGGATCCACAACTGGGTCAGGCGGACCATATGGCCACGGCCGTAGACTTCCTGAGAGGAACTCAAGGTGCCGGCACGCGGGTCGCCGATACGGTCATTGGAGATGTTCTCGCCGTTACGGTTGGTGAGCTGGATCTTGGCCTGGGTGTTATCCCAGCCGAGCAATTTTTCCAGGTCCAGCGCCGCGCCCAGGCCAAACTGGTCGGCGTAACGCGCAGTCTTGTCGTCGTTGTAGCCGCCGTGGAGGTTACCGCCGACTTCACCGACGTAGTCCATTTTGATGTCGATGCCCTGCTCGATCAGCTTGGTCCGCTCGCCACCCCAGTCGCCCGTCATCCACTTGGAGTCGGCACTGAACGCATCATCGGCCATCGCATTACCGGCCAGAACCAGTATCGCCGCAGCTGACATTTGGCAGATCAACCGAGCATTGACGTGTTTCATTTTCATCCCTACTTCCTCGTTTTATTGTTATAGGCTTATTTCAATGCGTGATGGGGGGGGGATGGTGAAACGAGAGCCAGAACAGGCCCTCGCTGTTTGCAGTCAAACTCAGCGCTTGAGTTTGCGCTTGTTGCGGTATTGGTCGATGACCACCGCGACCACGATGATCAAGCCTTTGATGATGTCCTGGATGTAGGCATCGACCCCGACGAAAGTGAACCCGCTGGCCATCACCCCAAGGATCAGTGCGCCGATGACCGTGCCGGTGATGCGCCCCACCCCGCCCGCCAGGCTGGTACCGCCGATGACCGCTGCGGCAATCGCATCCAGTTCATAGGACATGCCCATCCCGGCCTGCCCGGTGGCGGCACGGGCCGAAGCCACCACGCCCGCCAATCCCGCCAGCAACCCGGCGATGCTGTAGACGATTACCAGATGGCGTTTGACGTTAATACCGGACGTACGCGCCGCCTGCATGTTGCCGCCGATGGCGTAGGTGTATTTACCGTACTTGGTGTAGCGCAGCGCGATGTGGAAGATCACCGCCACCACCAGAAAAATGATCACCGGCATCGCGCCGTGACCGATGGCCGTGTAGGAATCCGATAGCATGCTCACCGGCTGGCCTTCGGTGTAGTAACGCGCCAGGCCACGGGCCGAGACCATCATGCCCAAGGTGGCAATGAACGGTGGAATCCCGGTGATGGCAATGATGCTGCCGTTGATTGCTCCCGCCAGCAGCCCGACGCCGAGCCCGACAATCACTGGAATCCACACCGGCAAGTCGGTCAGCGACGGAAATACCGCCCGAGCGAAATCCGAGGTCTGCGCCAGGCTGGCGGCGATCATCGCCGATAAGGCCAGCACCGAGCCCGATGACAGGTCGATGCCGGTGGTGATGATCACCTGGGTTACGCCAATCGCCAGCAGGCCGATGATCGACACTTGCAGGATCATCAGCACCAAGCGCTGGGCGTTCATCAGGAAGCTCTGGTCGCGCACGATCCAGCCGAACACTTCGAACACCAGGCCGATACCAATAAGCACCAGGAAGATGCTCAGCTCGGTCGGAAAGCGCCGGCGACTCTTGATCGCTGCCGTTGCCGGTTTGTTTTCCAGTATCGCGTTCATAACCACTCACCTCTCTATCGCGTCATCGACGGCAGCCGTAGCCACCGCCGGCATCCATTAATGAACCGCGGACATGCCCGAGGCCAGTTGCATCACTCGTTCCTGAGTGGCTTCGCTGCGGTCGAGGGTGCCCATCAGGTCGCCCTCGTGCATGACCATCACCCGGTCGCTCATGCCGAGCACTTCCGGCAGCTCTGAAGAAATCATGATCACCGCCATGCCTTCGCTGGCGAGGTAGGAGATGAGCCGGTAAATCTCGGCCTTGGCGCCGACATCGATACCGCGGGTCGGCTCGTCGAGAATCAGGATTCGTGGGTTGGTCATCAGCCAGCGCGCCAACAAGGCTTTCTGCTGATTACCACCGGACAAGGTATCGATGCACTGCTCCAGTGAAGGGGTTTTCACCCGCAGTTTTTTGCACATGTCTTCGCACAAAACCCGCAAGGCTTTTTGCTGGATGAATCCGTGGCCGGCGTAGTGCGGCAGCACCGCCATTTCCATGTTCTCCAGTACCGAGAGGCACGGGAACAGGCCGCTGAGCTTGCGATCCTCGGTCAACAGTGCGAAGCCCTTCTCGATGGCCATGTGTGGGTCGCTGATGCGCACCACCTCGCCATCGAGACGAATCTCACCACTGTCGCTTGGGGTAATGCCGAAAATCGCTTCGGCAACGTTGGTCCGTCCGGAGCCCATCAACCCGGCAATGCCAAGGATTTCCCCGGCATGCAGGTCGAAAGAGACGCCTTTGAAAATGCCATCCAGTTTGAGGTCGCGCACCGACAGCAACAGATCACCAATCGGCTTTTCGCGTATCGGAAACAACTGGCTCAATTCGCGACCGACCATCATCGAAATCAGGCTATCGCTGTCCATGCTGTCGGCCCGCTGCAGGCCTATGTAGGCGCCGTCGCGGAACACCGCCACTTCATCGGCAATAGCGAATACTTCGTTCATTTTGTGGGTGATGTAGATGATGCCTTTGCCTTGGCTTTTGAGGTCGGCAATGATCGAAAAGAGGTGGGCGACTTCCTTGTCGGTGATGGCCGAAGTCGGTTCGTCCATAATCAGGACGTCGGAGTCGTAGGACACCGCTTTGGCGATCTCGACCATCTGCCGTTCGGCGATGCTCAGGTTGCCCACCTGCTCTTCCGGATCGAGGTTGATTCGCAGGCGCTCCAGCAATTCCGCCGTGCAGCGGTGCATTTCCCGGTGATCGATCATGTGGAAACCGTTGAGTTGCTCACGGCCGATCCAGATGTTCTCGGCAATGCTCATGTGCGGCATCAGGTTGAGTTCCTGGTGGATCATCGCGATGCCGGCCTGGAGCGCCGCCAGTGGCGTTTCGAAGACTACCGGTTTGCCTCTCAGGCGCAGTTCACCGGCGTCCGGCTGATAGATACCGGCGATGATTTTCATCAGGGTGGATTTGCCGGCGCCATTTTCGCCCATCAGGGCCAGCACGGAACCGGGGCGCACCCGCAGCTGTACATCGGACAACGCCACTACACCGGGAAAACCCTTGCTGACGTTGATGATCTCCAGCAGGTACGGCTCATCGACGGGCGTTACAGTTGGCTGGATACCCACCAACGGGGTGCTCGAAGCAGTCGCTGAAGCGAACATGATCAGATACTCCATCAGCAAGGTCGCGGTCGCAACCTTGCGTATTTATTGTTGTTATTGAACGGACGGGCTATTTGAACGTGTCGACGTTTTGCGGGGTGATCAAGCGGTATGGCACCCACACGGCCTGTTCAACCGGCTCGTTTTTGGCCATTTTCACGGCGGTGTCGATCGAACCGTCCGCCTGACCCTTGGCGTCCTGGAACACCGACACCGTCATGTTGCCTTTCTTGATCGCGTTCAAGCCGTCCGGCGTACCGTCGACACCCGCGATCAGTACGCTGCCCTTGTTGACGCCGGCCTGTTGCAAGGCCATCGCGGCACCAATGGCCATTTCGTCGTTGTTGGCGACGACCGCGTCAAACTTGCGGCCCTGGGTCAGCCAGTCGTTGACCAAGGTCATGCCTTTATCCCGCTGCCAGATACCTGTCTGCTCTTGCTCGATCTTGATATTCGGGTATTTGGCCAGCACGTCTTTGACGCCCTTGGTACGGTTGGTGGTGGAGTTGTTTGCGAGGTCGCCCAGCAGAATCACGATGTCGCCCTTGCCGCCCATTTTGTCGGCCAGGTACTGCATCTGCATTTCACCGGCCTCCAGATCATTGGAAGCGACAGTGACTACGCCTTTGGGCAGTTTCAGGTCATCGGGGCGGCGGTTGACGTAGACCAGCGGGATGCCGGCCTTGACGGCGGCCTCGGTGATTTTACGGGTAGCAGCGGTATCCACCGGATTGACCACGATGGCATCGACCTTCTGGCTGATGAAGTTTTCGACCTGGCTCAACTGCTTGACCACGTCGCTGCGGGCGTCTTCGAATTGCAGCTGCACGCCATCGGGATAGGACTTGGCTTTCTTGTCCATGGATTCGCGCAGGTAGGTCAGCCAGGTGTCATCGAATTGGGACATGCTGACACCGATCTTCATATCGGCGAGCGCCGCTCCACTGGCGAACATCAGGGACAAGGCAAGTGAGGCGAAGCGGATCTTGGTCTTCATGAAAAGTCTTTCTCCACATTATTGTTGGTTTTATGGATGAGGCGTGACGATTTCAGTGACGGGGCAAGCGGACAATCGGAGCGCCTGGAATGCAGCAGACCAGGGCGCCGTTGCGTTCAACGCAAAGCAAACGGGGAATGAATTGAAACGAGGCGCGAGGCAGGCCGCGAAAGAGGTGTTGCGCGAAGCGTAAAACAGGCAAAGCAGCGTTAAAGGTTTTCATCGACAGTACCTGGCTTTTGTTTCTTGTTTTTAGTTCGTCCTGCACCCGTCCAAGGTTGGCTTGAGCGAGATTGGACGTTGATACTCGGCAACCTGGAAATGACTTTATTGGAAAATAATTTCTATATCAACTCATTTTAGAATTTTATTCTGATTTTATTCCATGACTTGTGAACGGGCTCAATTCCACCATTTGATGCCGCTCGCAGCTCAGTCGCGCAGCGTCTAGCACGCGGGTGGTCGCCAGTGCATCACGGGCATCCACAGGCAGTGGGCCACCGCTCTGCAACGCGGCTTGCAGCTGTAAATAGAACTGATTCCAGCAACCGCGCTCGGAGGGAATCCGTTCGCGTACTTCGCCCTGTTCGAACCAGCCCCAGCGCCGATGCTCTTCAACACCCCAGCGTTCACCTTCGGACTTTGGCGAGAGCCCGGCGAGTGCCGATGCTTCTTGCCCGTCCAGGCCATCGACGCTGTAACAGCCTTGGGTGCCGGTCACCCGAAAGCGCGGGCCGGGGGTGTTTTGCAGGCAACTGCCGCCCAGGTGTGAGGTCACGCCACTGGCATGGGTCAGGGACATAAAGAAGCCGTTGTCGAAGACCTGACCTTTTTCCAGGTAATCCAGTTCTGCATAGACCCGTGTCACCGGGCCGAACAACAGCAAAGCCTGATCCACCAGATGGCTGCCGAGATCGCGCAGGAAGCCACCGCCACTGCCGTTGTTCACCGCCTGTGGTGAATAACGTTCGATCCGCGATTCGAAACGGGTGACCTGGCCCAGTGCACCGGACTCGATGAGTTTGCGCACGGTCAGAAAGTCCGAGTCCCAGCGACGATTCTGGTAGACGCTGAGCTGCACCCCCTGGCGCTCGGCCATGGTGATCAGGGTTTGTGCCTGCTGCGCATCAGCGGCAAACGGTTTGTCGCTGACCACCGCCACACCGTGCTCGATGCCATCAAGGACCAGCGCCGGACGGCCCTTGAGCGGCGTGGATACCACCAGTACATCGATCCCGGCCTCCACCAGTTGGCCGATGCTGTCGAACGCTGGCACCCTTGGGTGCTCGGCCACCAGCAACTGTCGGCGCTCAGGCGAACGGGTGACCACCCCCACAAACTTCGCCGCCGGCAAACTGCTGATCAGCGGAGCATGGAAAAACCGG
Organism: Pseudomonas sp. Irchel s3h17; assembly: GCF_900187505.1. Lineage (GTDB taxonomy): Bacteria > Pseudomonadota > Gammaproteobacteria > Pseudomonadales > Pseudomonadaceae > Aquipseudomonas. The sequence continues at coordinate 24,775 of NZ_FYDL01000018.1, read as the reverse complement.
CCGCCATGGCCGTAACCGACAAGTCCGATACGCATGGAATATTCTCCTTATAGAACGCGGACCCTGTGGGAGCGAGCTTGCTCGCGATGGCGGTCTGACAGTCACATCTATTTTGAATAGTACCGCCGTCATCGCGAGCAAGCTCGCTCCCACAAGGGCCCGTGGTTAGCCGTAGAAATGTGGGCGATCAGGGAGAGCAACTTTGACAATCGCCCCGCTGTTCTGCGCCTCGATGCAGGCATCCGCCGCCACTGCCGCCGCAAACCCGTCCCACGCCGACGGCCCACCGACCTGCCCGGCCCGCACGCCATCGATGAACGCCTGCAACTCGACGTCGTACGCCGCGATGAAACGATCCTTCCAGTCCATCAGAATCGCGTTGGACAATTTCGCCCCGCTACGCAACTGAACCTGCGACGGTTCCGGCAGTTTGGCGATGCCGGTCTCCCCCACGACTTCGCACTGGATGTCGTAGCCGTATTGGCAGTTAACGAACACTTCCACGTCAATGCGCTTGCCCTTGGCGGTTTCCAGCAGCACGACCTGCGGGTCTTTCAAATGCGCGAGCGCCTTGCTGCTCTTGCGCGGGAACACCACCTGCACCGACACGTAATCGTCGTCGAGCAACCAGCGCAACACATCCAGCTCATGGATCAGCGTGTCGGTGATTGCCATGTCGGTCTTGTAGTTTTCACCCACGGTCGGATTGCGGTGCGCGCAGTGCAACATCAAGGGCTCACCAATCTGACCGCTGTCGATCACTGCTTTGAGTGCCCGATAGCCTTCGTCATACGGACGCATGAAGCCGACCTGCACCAGGCGTTTGCCGTGGGCCACTTCAGCCTCGACGATTTTGCGGCAGCCTTCAGCGGTGACCGCCAGCGGCTTTTCGCAGAACACCGGTTTACCCGCCGCAATTGCCGCCAATACAAACTCTTCGTGGCTCGGGCCCCAGGAGGTGACGAGGATCGCTTCGACTTCCGGCGCGTTGATCAGCGCGTGGCCGTCGGGATAGACCTCGGCGGTCAGCCTCAAATCGGAAACCACGTTCGCTGCTTGTTGCAGGTTGATGTCGGTCACCGCAACCACCTGGCTGTTGAGCAAGGTCTGGCTGCAACGACGAATGTGGTCCTGGCCGATGGCCCCGGTGCCAATAACTCCGATCTTCAAAGACATGTAAAGACTCCTGGATTTGTAGTTGTTCGTTTCAGGGCAATCAGTATTGACGGGCCTTGACCAGTCGTTCATTCAGGGTCTTGGCCACTGCATCGGTACGGGCGCTGGTGGAGACTTGCGCCACGCCGACCCGCCACCACGACAGGTAGCCGTGAATCATGGTTTTGGGCAGGACCTTGATGTCGATCAGTGTCGACACCGTCTGCAATCGCGCATCGGCCAATGCGGCTTGCAGTTCTTCAACCGTGTTCACCTTGTAGGTCTTGCAGCCATAAGCCGCCGCGCTCATGGCGAAATCCACCGGCACAAAACCGCCGTCGAGCTTGCCGGTTTCCGGGTTGCGGAACCGGAACTCGGTACCGAAGCTGTCCATGCCGTTGCCCATCTGCAGGTTGTTGATACAACCGAAGGTCATGTTGTCGAGCAACACCACGTTGATCTTGCGTCGCTCTTGAATCGAGGTCGCCAGTTCGGAATGCAGCATCATGTAAGAGCCGTCGCCGACCAGCGCGTAGACCTCGCGTTCAGGCTCGGCGAGCTTCACACCCAGCGCGGCATTCACCTCGTAACCCATGCAGGAATAACCGTACTCGACGTGATACGTGTTCACCCCCTTGCTGCGCCAGCTGCGCTGCAAGTCACCGGGCAAACTACCGGCCGCGGCGACGATCACCGCGTCATCGGTCAGGGTTTCATTGAGTACACCAAGCACTCGGCTCTGGGTCAGGCAGGAACCGGTCAGCTCGATGAATTCACGCAGCACCGCCGGGTCCATGTGGTCGTTGATTTCCGGGATGAAGTCTTTGCTCTGGTATTCGACCTGATAGATACGGTCGACTTCCTCGTCCAGTTGCGACTTGGCCTGACGCGGTTGATCGCCCCACGCAGAACGGTAGTCGCCCAGGGCTTCAGCCAAGGCTTGCAAGCCGACTTTGGCGTCCGCCAACAATTGCACGCCGTCGAGCTTCAGGGCATCGCAAGGACTGATGTTCAGGTTGAGAAATTGCACGTCCGGATGCTGGAACAGGGATTTCGACGCGGTGGTGAAATCGCTGTAGCGGGTGCCGACACCGATGATCAGATCCGCTTCCCTGGCCAACAGATTCGCCGCCAGACAGCCGGTTTCACCAATGCCGCCAACGTTCAGCGGATGACTGGACACCACCGCACTCTTGCCGGCCTGGGTCTCGGCGAAGGGAATATCGAAGCGCTCGGCAAACGCCTGCAATGCGGCGTTGGCGCCGGAGTACCTGACGCCACCACCGCAAATGATCAGCGGTTTGCGCTTGCCTTTGAACAGCGCCAAGGCATCGCCGAGCATTGCTTCGGTGGCCGGACGACGCTCAATGCGGTGCACGCGTTTTTGCAAGAAGTAATCGGGGTAGTCGTAGGCCTCGGCCTGCACATCTTGTGGCAAGGCCAGGGTCACCGCGCCTGTTTCAGCGGGGTCGGTGAGCACACGCATGGCGTGGATCGCCGCGGTCATCAACTGTTCGGGACGGTTAATGCGGTCCCAGTATTTGCTCACGGCCTTGAACGCGTCGTTGGTGCTGATGCTCAGATCGTGGAACTGCTCGATCTGTTGCAGTACCGGGTCCGGCTGACGGCAGGCGTAAACATCGCCTGGCAACAGCAGCAAGGGAATGCGGTTGGCAGTCGCCGTCGCGGCGGCAGTCAGCATGTTCGCCGCGCCCGGGCCTACCGATGAAGAGCAGGCGTAGATCTTGCGCCGCAGGTGTTGCTTGGCAAAACCGATGGCTGCGTGCGCCATACCTTGCTCGTTGCGGCCCTGATGGACGATCAGGTCGCCGCTGTCCTGCTCCAGGGCCTGGCCCAGGCCCAGGACATTGCCGTGGCCGAAAATGGTAAAGATCCCGGCGACGAATTTGCTTTGAACCCCATCGACCTCGATGTACTGGTTATCGAGGAATTTCACCAGGGCCTGGGCCATGGTCAGTCGTGTTGTGGTCATAACCGATCCTTCAATAGGCGAAGAAAGCCTTGTGGGAGCGAGCCTGCTCGCGATTGCGGCCTGTCAGGTGACATCCATGTTGACTATCACTCCCTCTTCGCGAGCAGGCTCGCTCCCACAGTTGATTTCCATCAGTTCGATAACGGTGTCAGGCCAAAGATTTGTTCAGGTGATCCATGCTCGCACCGATCGCGTGCTGGATATCCACCAGGTCATGGACGCTGTCGGCAAATGGTTCGAACGACAGGTAGCCGCTGTAACCGCTGCTGAGCAAGGTGTCGATTTGCGCCGCGTTGCCAAGGATGTCGCCCTCGCCCACCAGCACCCGGTGACCGTCGCGGATGGTCGCCAACGGCGCCTCGGCATCCTCGACACCGGAGATGTGCACCAGCCCGGTGAGCTCGGGGAAAAACTCATGCTCACTGGCCAGATGATGGTGAAAGGTGTCGTGAACCAGACGGAACACATCCAGCCCGCCGATGGCCTTGATCGCGTCCACTGCCGTGCGCTTGCGGCGCAACGAGCATTCTTCGAAACCCAGTGGTTCGATGAAGCCGAGAATGCCGTACTCACGCAGGATCGGCGCCAGTTCAGTCAACGCCGTGCGCAAACCTGAAGCACGTGCGGCTTCGTTACGCGGGTCGGCACGGTCGTTGAGCGGACACATGACCAACCCTTGAGCGCCGCAATCACGGGCATAAGCGGCCAGCTCCAAGGCGTGCGCACGGCGCTCGTCATTCCACACATCAAACGGATACAGCGCGTTGATCGACAGCACGGCAATGCCTTTGGCGGCACACAACTCGCGGACGTGCCCGGGGGTAGTGCCATCTTCGATTTCGACGCCTTTAAGGTCGTTGCGAATTTCGATAGCGTCGGCCTTGAGGGTCACCGCCAACTCGATGAATGCCGGCAGGGACAAGCGTGGGGCGACCATACGGTTCAGGGCGAAACGCAGGGGTTTGCTCATTATTGTTGTTTCTCCGCACAGGTGAATTAGTTGGCCGTCGGCATGCTGAATTCAGGGCCCTTGGCGATGCTGTCGGGCCAGCGCTGCATCACGCTTTTGTAACGGCTGTAGAAGCGAATGCCTTCTTCGCCGTAAGCGTGGTGATCGCCGAATAGCGAGCGTTTCCAGCCGCCGAAAGAGTGCCAGGCCATCGGCACCGGAATCGGCACATTGATGCCAACCATGCCAACCTTGATCGTGCGGGCGAAGGCTCGGGCGATGCCGCCATCGCGGGTGAAACAGGACACGCCGTTACCGAACTCGTGAGCGTTGATCAACGCGACGGCGCTGGCGAAATCCGGCACCCGCACGATGCCCAGCACCGGGCCGAAAATTTCCTGCTGGTAGATGCTCATCTCGGTCGTTACGTTGTCGAACAGCGTCGCGCCGACGAAGAAGCCGTTTTCGGCGCCCGGCACCTTGAAGTGACGGCCGTCGACGATCAGCTGTGCGCCCTGAGCCACGCCTTCGTCGATGAAACCTTCGACCTTGGCCTTGTGCTCGGCGGTCACCAGCGGCCCCATGTCGCTGTCGCCCTTCAGGCCGTTGCCGACTTTTAGTTGATCAATACGCGGCAGCAGTTTGGCGATCAGTTGGTCGCCGACATCGCCCACCGCCACGGCAATCGAAATCGCCATGCAGCGCTCGCCGGCCGAACCGTAGGCCGCGCCGATCAAGGCATCCGCCGCTTGATCCAAATCTGCGTCGGGCATGACGATCATGTGATTCTTCGCCCCGCCCAGTGCCTGCACGCGCTTGCCACGCGAGGTGGCTTGCTTGTGGATGTACTCGGCAATCGGCGTCGAGCCGACAAAGGAAATCGCCTCGATATCCGGGTGTTGCAGCAACGCGTCGACCGCGGTCTTATCGCCCTGGACCACATTGAACACACCGTCCGGCAAACCGGCTTCGCTCAACAGACGGGCCATCAGCAAGCTGGCGGACGGATCACGCTCGGACGGCTTGAGGATGAAGCAGTTACCGGTGATCAGCGCCAGCGGGATCATCCACAGCGGCACCATCACCGGGAAGTTGAACGGCGTGACGCCGGCACACACGCCCAGCGGCTGACGCAGGTTCCAGTTATCGATGCCGCCGCCGATGTTATCGCTGAACTCGGTTTTCAGCAGGTTCGGCGCCCCACAGGCGTACTCGACGATTTCAATGCCCCGGGTGACTTCGCCCTTGGCGTCCGAAAACACCTTGCCGTGTTCAAGACTGATGATTTCTGCCAGCTCATCGTGGTGTTGGTCGAGCAATTCCTTGAACTTGAACATCACCCGCGAACGGCGCAGGGACGATTGTTCGGACCAGGCCGGAAAGGCTTTCAGGGCCGAGGCGACGGCTTCGTCTACGGTCTTCTGGCTGGCCAGCCCGACGCGCGCCTGGACGCTGCCGGTGGCCGGATTGAAAACGTTGCTGAACCGTTCGCTGTTGCTGTCTTGCACTTGACCGTGGATGTAATGGCCGATGATCGGGGCGTTGCTCATTGATCGTGTTCTCCGTGCAGAGGTTTGAATTCAGGCTTTTTCGTTCAAAGATCCAGCAGCCAGCTGTGCTGCGGATCGTTATGGAACTGCCAGACACGCTTCGGGCCGGCCATCACGTTCAGGTAATACGACTCGTAACCGTACGGCACGCTGACCGGGTGATAACCCTTGGGCACGACCACCAGGTCGCTGTTTTCCACGGCCATGGCCTGATCGATGCTGCGATCGTCGGTGTAGACCCGCTGGAATACGAAGCCCTGGGGCGGGTTGATCTGGTGGTAATAGGTTTCTTCGAGAAAGCTCTGGTGCGGCAAATCGTCGGTGTCGTGCTTGTGCGGCGGGTAGCTCGAGGAGTGACCCGACGGCGTACGCACTTCCACCACCAGCAGCGAATGGGCCGGTGCCGTGTCCGGCAGAATGTCGCAGACATACCGGGTGTTGGCGCCTTTACCGCGCACGCTGCGTTTCATGGTGTCGGGCTTGATCAGCCGTGGGCCGAGGCCGTTGCTCGCTGAACCGGGAGCGGCGCACACAGCAATTTGCACGTCGCTGAGCGCGACCACTTGCGCCTGACTGCCCGGTGGCAAGTACGCGGCGAACGGGGATTTGTCTTCGAACACCGACTGACGATCGCCGATGTTGTCCCAGTCGAACGCGCCCTGCCCCGGCGCTTCGCCGTTGATGCTGACCCGGCCGCTGAGCAGCACCAGGCACAGTTCTTTATCGCCGGCCGACACCGGCAGGGTTTCGCCCAGGCTCAAGCGGTAAGCGGCGAAGCCGACGTATTCCAGCTCACCTTTGCCCAGCTCGACCATGGTTCGGCCACGGGCGTTGCTTTTGACCAGCAGGCTCATCATGCAATCCTCTCGTCGAGCAGCGTGCGCAGGGTGTCGTAGCCTTTTTTGGCGTAGACATAACTCGGCGCCACCGCGGGGTCCTGTTCGGCTTCGACCACCAGCCAGCCGTGGTAATCGGCGGCCAGCAGTACGTCGAGCAAGGCGCCGAAGTCGATGTCACCGTCGCCGGGCACGGTGAACGTGCCGTTGATGATGCAGTCCGGGAAGCTCCACAGGTTGTTGCGCGCCAGTTGCACCACCGGTTTGCGCACGTCCTTGAAATGCACGTGGCAAATGCGTTCGATGTGTTTGCGCAGCACCTGCAAGGGTTCGCCGCCGCCCATGTAGCAATGACCCGAATCGAACAGCAGACCGACTTCACTGCCGGTCAGCGCCATCAATTTGTCGATGTCGGCCGGGGATTCGACGTAGGCACCCATGTGGTGGTGATAGGCCAGGCGCACACCTTGGGACAGGGTGAAACGTGCCAGTTCGGTGAGCTTGTCGGCGTATTCCTGCCAGGCGCGTTCGGTGTGGAAACGCGGGCGCTCGACCAGCGGAATGCGCTGGCCTTGAATGGAGTCGACGACTTCACCGTACACCAGCACCTTGGCGCCGTTCTTCGCCAACAGCTCGACATGGCTGCCGATGGCGTCGATTTCTTCGGCCACTGAGCGGCGGGCCAGACGACTGGAATACCAGCCGGACACCAGCGCCAGGTCGTAGGGCCGCAGCACGTCACCGACGCCTTTGGCATCCTTGGGGAACTTGCCGTTGAGTTCGAAACCTTCGTAGCCGATGTCCTTGCCTTCGCTCAACGCGGTGCTCAGCGGCGTCTCGCCACCAAGGGATGGCAGGTCATCGTTGCTCCAGGAGATCGGGTTGATGCCAATTCGAATAGCGGGCATGGCTGCACCTTTTATTGTTTTTCACAAATCAGTAAGACCGACGCTGAACCCCTTGTGGGAGCGAGCCTGCTCGCGAAAGCGGTGTGTCAGGCAACATCAATTTGACTGTGCTGCCGCCTTCGCGAGCAGGCTCGCTCCCACAGGGGTATTGCGCCAGCAGGTCCTATGCGTCACGCACGGGCTGTGCGCCAGGCATCGATCAGTTCGACAAACGTGCCCTGCACCTGGCAGATCAGCGCTTCATCGTCGATTTCACCAGCCATCCACGCGCGGCTCGGCTCCTGGAAAATCGTCCGGCCCACGGCGAAACCACGGCAAGTCTGGCTCTGGCTGGCCTGTTGAAACCCTTCGGCCAATGCTGCTGCTGGCGCGTTCAGCCCCAGCAACACTACGCCTCGGCAGTACGGATCACGCTCCTGAATCAGCTCGTCGAGTTGCTTCCACTCCTCGGCGCTCTGCGCTTCGATTTTCCACCACGCCGGGTAAATGCCCAGGTTGTAGAGGCGTTTGAGGGCGCGATACAACACGTCCGGATGGGTCGACGGGTGATCATTGGGCGGGATGATTTCCAGCAGCAGCTCATGACCGCTGACCTGGGATGCCTGATACAAACCCTTGATCTGTGCCTCCTGTTCCAGGCGCAGCATCGGTTCGTCGTCGGGATGGAATTGCACCAGGCACTTGATGATTTGTTCCTGCGGCCAGGCGATCAGGTTACTGCCGATGGAGCGACCATGCTCGAAGGCCAATGGACGCGAGCCTTGCACTTCTACCGGCCGCGCCACCCACCAGCCACGGCCGGTGGCGGCGTTCAGCGAGTCCTGGCCGAAGCGTTGATCAGCCAGCAGCCCGACATCGGCCTCGATGCCTTGCTTGTGCAAATCAGCTTCGACCCGCTCCACGGCTTTGATAAAGAGTTGCTTGAGTTCGCCGATAGCGTTCAGGTCGCGACCGCCCTTGTGCGCCAGCTCCACCAATTGCCCGCGATGGTCGAAAGCAAAAATGAACAGTTGCTTCCACTGTTTGCGCGGCACGCTGACCTGATGCAGGCGCTGCAACACCGCATCCTGATCCGGCCGGGTAATCGGCACCGGGCTGTTAAACAGATAGTCGAGTTCGGCGCGGGTCGGCATGGCCGGGGCGCAAGCATGGCGGGAGACCACCAGACCACCACAGGCATTGGCCAACTGGCAGCAGCGCTCATCGCTGACATCCTCCAGCCAACCGGCAAGGAAGCCCGACATGAAGGCATCGCCGGCGCCCAGTACATTGAGCACTTCCACTTGCACACCCGGATAAATGGCGCCGTCTTCTAGACGCTCCGGGATCACCCCGTGAATCACCGTGCAACCTTGCGGACCGAGCTTGACCACCAAGGTCGCAGCGCTCAGCCGCCGGACATTACGTAATGCCGTGAGCAAGTCCTCGGAGCCGCCAGCAATCAGAAACTCTTCTTCAGTGCCGACGATCAGGTCAAAACACGCGAGGATTTTCTGTACGTGCTGACTGACGTTCTGGTCGGCGACGAAACGGGTTTCGCCGTCAGCCTTACCTGCCAAGCCCCAAAGTACCGGGCGATAGTCGATGTCCAGCACCCGTTTGACGTTGTGCTTTTCGGCGTAATCCAGCGCCTGGATGCTCGCCTTGTAGACGCCGTCGGTGGAGAAATGGGTGCCGGTAATCAGCAGGGCTTTGCTGGAAGCGATGAAGGCTTCGCTGATGTCTTCAGCCCGCAGCGCCATGTCTGCGCAGTTTTCGCGGTAGAAGACCAACGGAAAGGTTTCGCGATCCTTGAGACCCAGCAGGACCATGGCGGTCAGGCGCTCCGGATCGACTTTGATGCCGCTGACGTCACAACCTTCGCGGACCAGGGATTCCACCAGGAAGCGGCCCATATGGTCGTCTCCCACCCGGCTCAGCATCGCCGATTTCAGACCCAACCGAGCCGTGCCGAAAGCGATGTTGGCGGACGATCCACCGAGGTATTTGGCGAAACTTGAAACATCTTCCAACCGCGCCCCGACTTGCTGCGCATAGAGGTCGACGCCAAGGCGCCCCAGGCAAATCAGATCCAACTGACGTCCACTGGCAAAACGAGTCTGGCCCATGCTGGCTCCTGTTATTTTTATCAGCCTGTGTTCAGGACGATGACCGCGCCGAACACTCTTGGTGGATGCAGACTAAAACGACCGGGACCGAACAATCAATAATTATTCCAAATATTTTTTACGTGGAATATTTTTTCCAATAAACTTTGATACGAGCGCTCCAGAGGCAGTGCATCGATTCAGCACGCTTCACACGACTGCAAGCTCATGATTTTGTTCGGGCCTACCCTGTAGACTGCGCACAGCCAACCTATTGTCAGGGGGCGAGGTGAAAATTCGTCCCTAGTAAGAACAAGCCTGAAGGATTCCCTATGTCACGCACCGATCAGCCGGCTACGACCGAGAGCACGCCCAAGAGCGATCTCGCCAGCCCCCCGATCAACGCCGAGCGTCTGCTGCAGCTGATCACCAATGAATACGACAGCCTGCCGCGCCAGCTCAAGCGCATCGCCAGTTACATGAGCCAGCAAAGCGACCGGATCATGGTCGACCGCATCAGCGACATCGCCCGCGAGTGCGAAGTGCACCCGTCGGCCATCGTGCGGTTTTCCCAGCGTTTCGGTTTCAGCGGCTTCAGCGAAATGCAGGCGTTGTTCCGCGAGGCGTATACCCACAAAACCACGCCGGTGCAGAACTACCAGCAGCGCATTCGCAGCATGATCGCCAACAAATCGCAGAAAGCCAGCGGCGGCGACCTTGCGCGCGAGTGCATCAACGCGACCCTGTCGGGCATCGAACAACTGGGACTGGAACTCGATGACCAGGCCTTCGACAAGGCAGTGGACATGGTAGTGAATGCCGATAACATCTACGTCGTCGGCGTGCGCCGTTCGTTCGCGGTAGCCGATTACCTGGTCTACAACCTGCAACACACCAACAAGCGCATCCACCTGGTCTCGGGGCTCGGCGGCAGCTACCGCGAGCAAATGCGCAGCGTGCGCGCCAATGACCTGGTGATCGCCATCAGCTTCACGCCATACGGCAAGGAAACCCAGCACTGCCTGCGCATCGCCCAGCATCAACAGGCGAAAACCCTGATCATCACCGACAGCAATCTCTCGCCCCTGGCCAAGCGCGCCAACACGCTGCTGCTGGTCAACGAAGGCAGTTCGTTTGCGTTCCGTTCATTGAGCGCGACCCTGTGCCTGTGCCAGGCGCTGTTTATCGCCGTGGCCTATCGACTGGAGTTGAAGGTCGACGATATTCACGAGCAGGTCGGGTTCGAAGACTGACCGAGACCTGGCGTTACGGCTGCGCGCGCAGCGCCCTCTCTGTCCTATCACTGGCAGCCGCTCTGTGGCTCGATGTAAATATTTATTCCATAAATTGATAATAAGGAATAATTATTCTATAAGTTGGATCTCTGAAAACAAGAATTTAGAGGATCCTGTCATGCGCGAACTCGGAATCGGACTTATCGGCACAGGTTTCATGGGCCGTGCCCATGCCCTGGCCTTTCGCAACGTCAGTGCGGCCTTCGAACTGCCCTTCACGCTTCGCCTCGCCGCCCTGGCCGACGCCGATCACGTTCGTGCGCAAGCATGCGCCACTGCCTGGGGCTTTGAGCAGGCCTATGGCGACTGGCAGCAATTAATCGACGATCCCAAGGTAAACCTGATCGCCATCACCACACCCAACCACCTGCACTACCCGATGGCCATGTCCGCTATTGCCGCCGGCAAGCCGGTGTACTGCGAAAAACCGCTGGCGGTGAGCCTTGAACAGGCCAATGCCATGCACCTGGCGGCCAAGGATGCCGGCGTGGTCACCCGTGTCGGCTACAACTACCAGCACAACCCGATCATCGGCCTGGCGCGGGAGTTGATTCAGAGCGGCAAACTCGGCGAGATCATCAGCTTTCAAGGTGAATTCAGCGAAGATTTCATGGCCGATCCATCGTCCCCCTGGTCATGGCGCTGCGAGGCCGAGCATGCAGGTGGCGCACTGGCGGATCTGGGCAGCCACTTGTTGGGCATGGCGCGCTATCTGCTCGGCAATGTCGAAGCAGTCTGTGCCGATTCCCAGACCGTGCACCGCCAGCGCCCAGTCACAGCCGGAAGCCAGGAACATCGCACAATTGCCGTCGACGATCAGACCCATGCATTGCTGCGCTTCGACAGCGGCGCGCGTGGCACCTTCAGCAGCAGTTGGCTCAAGCACGGCTACAAGAATCACCTGAGTTTCGAGATCAGCGGCACCCAGGGAACCCTGTCATTCGATCAGGAGCGCTTGAATGAGTTACGCCTGTGCCGTGTCGGCCAGGACGGCTTCCAGCGTTTACTGGCCGGGCCAAACCTGCCCGGATATGCAGCGTTCAGTCCAGCACCGGGGCATCAACTGGGCTACAACGAGTTGAAGACGCTGGAAGTGCATGAATTGATCATGGCCTTGGCCGGGCACGGACAAGCCGGCACCGATTTCGAGCATGCCCTGGAAGTGGAGCGGCTGGCGACGGCGATTCGATTGGCGGCGCGGGAACAGCGCTGGGTCAATATCAGCGAGGTTTGATAGCCGATAAGACTGCGCCGGCGCACCGACCCGGCTGAAGGACTTGGGCTTGACCGAGGCCGACCAGGATCGAGCGACTGTCATTGACTTGTCCAACCCCTACTTGAACCCAAGACCGATAGAGGCAAAGGCCATCCGGCAGCTGTTGCAAGATGCGTACGAAGGTGTTCGTCCGGCTTAAAACGGATGAGTCAACTCACTTTTCACGCTGGGATCAAAGAGCTACGACGCAAAATTCCGACCCGATGTTTCAGTCAGAACTCCACCCAGAGCCAGTCGTTTTGTAGGGGTAAAAGCGGCAAAAAATAAAAAGGGGGCACGAGATAAAGTCTCGTACCCCCTTGAATTATATGGTCGGGACGGAGTGATTCGAACACTCGCCCCCTAGTACCCTACGCTTGAAATTTACATGAAATACTTTAAAAAACAATGCCTTACGTTGTCTCCCACTACAATCGACGCTCTACGTGGTTCAGTTCAGTTTTACGTTTCTGAACTGAAGCAACAGCACGCACCGAAAAGACTACTTGATACCTGAATCGATGCACAATCTCACACACCGTAATGATGGATAGACTTACAGCAGAAACTATCGACAGGCTTCCTAGGAAAGAAACCCCTCGAAATCCAGATGGGGGAACAGGTGGGGGAACAAAATACAGCGAATACAAAAAAGCCCCGTAAAACGGGGCCTTTAGGTTTAAATTTGGCGGTGAAGGAGAGATTCGAACTCTCGATACAGTTTCCTGTATACACACTTTCCAGGCGTGCTCCTTAAGCCACTCGGACACTTCACCGTATCTCTTCAAACAAGTTCTGTCTGTCGAGGCGCGCTAATGTAGTCGAAAGCTTTTCCGATGGCAAACATTTTTTTCAGAATTTTCATGCGGTTAAGCGATTTGTCGATTCGGGCAGGTTGGCGGGTATGGCAAAGCTGCCATTCTTCGGCCAAGGGAACGCTTCTATATAGAAGGCAACGCGAGGTGGGCGTGGCCCGCGATGCTGGGCGGGGGCGGATTGGCTGACTGGCCGGTCAGTCATGGCGCTTTACCTGGCCCGCGGCCATGGGTAACGTCTGCCCCACTTCAATACAAGGAATAGCGTCATGAGTGAGTTGATTTCCTACCACCTCGAAGACGGTATCGCGACCCTGACCTTGAGCAATGGCAAGGTCAATGCCATCTCGCCGGACGTGATTGCCGCTTTTAATGCTGCACTGGACCAGGCGGTGACGGATCGCGCGGTGGTGATCATCACCGGTCAGCCGGGCATTCTGTCGGGCGGTTATGACTTGAAGGTGATGACAGCCGGTCCCAAGGACGCGGTGAACCTGGTGACCGCCGGCTCCACCCTGGCCCGTCGCCTGCTGTCCCACCCCTTCCCGGTCATCGTCGCGTGCCCTGGGCATGCGGTGGCCAAGGGTGCGTTCCTTCTGCTGTCGGCCGACTACCGTATTGGTGTCGATGGCCCGTTCAGCATTGGCCTGAACGAAGTACAGATCGGCATGACCATGCACCACGCCGGTATCGAACTGGCCCGTGACCGCCTGCGCAAGTCGGCGTTCCACCGTTCGGTGATCAACGGCGAGATGTTCGATCCGCAAGGCGCGGTGGATGCCGGTTTCCTCGACAAGGTGGTCGCCGCCGAAGAGCTGCAAGGCGCCGCGCTGGCTGCCGCGCGTCAGCTGAAGAAGATCAATATGACCGCCCACAAGAACACCAAGCTCAAAGTGCGCAAGGCCCTGCTCGAGACGCTGGACAACGCCATCATCCAGGATCAGCAACACCTGGGTTAAGCGCTGAAGGTGCAATGCTGAAAAGCCCGACCGTCGCGTCGGGCTTTTTCTTGCTCAAGGGGGCACAAAAGCCGGCAAGCGCTCTAGCCCGCCTCTGATAACAGATGTCGGAAACATGCGCTTAAACATCGCCCATCTCCTACTTATAGAGCGGCAATTGCCGAAAACAGTGCACATCCGTACACTGCGCCACCTTTTGCTCCGGTGGGCCTGTAGATGCTGTACCTGATTCGTATGTTGTTGATGGGCCTGCACTTTATGATCGCGGGTGGGCTGGGCGTGATCCTGGGCCTGTGCCGACCGTTCAATCCGGACAACAGCCGCCTGTGCGCCCGCCTCTACGCCTGGCCTGCCATGTGCATCCTGCGTCTGCGGGTCAAGACCGACGTCGACTCGCTGACCCACAAAAAGCAAAGCTGCGTGGTGATCGCCAACCACCAGTCCAACTACGATCTGTTCGTGCTGGGCAACGTCGTACCGCACCGCACCGTGTGCATCGGCAAGAAGAGCCTTAAATGGGTGCCCCTGTTCGGGCAACTGTTCTGGCTGGCCGGCAACGTGCTGATCGACCGTGGCAACGCCCACAAGGCGCGAAAGGCGATGCTCACCACCACCGACACCTTGCAACACAAGGACACCTCGATCTGGGTGTTCCCGGAAGGCACGCGCAACCTGGGCAAGGAACTGCTGCCATTCAAGAAGGGCGCGTTCCAGATGGCCATCGCGGCCGGCGTGCCCATCGTGCAGGTGTGTGTCAGCAACTACATCAACCACATGCGCCTTAATCGCTGGAACAGTGGCCGGATCCTGATCCGTTCGCTGCCGCCGATTCCCACGGCCGGGCTGACCCTCGACGACATGCCCGCGCTGATGGAGCAGTGCCGCGAGCAAATGCGCGAGTGCATCGACTTGCTGGACCGGCAACTGCAAGCGGCCTGAACCGGCTCACACCTGCAACAACCCGGGAACCTCTTCGATTTCACTGACTCTCAAGCCTCAGGGCGAGCTAAGCTGCATCTGCTTGTCACTGCCATTGCTCAAGAAGAAGTGAAACGGAACCATGGGTAGAGTCGTTGCGGCCGCGGTCTACAGCGCCGGTAAGAGAGTCACCAATATCACCCTCGATGAAGGCGCCGCCTGGGCCGCCAAACCTGGCCACTTTGTCTGGATCGGCCTCGAAGAGCCGAACGCCCAGGAGCTGGCCAACCTGCAGCGCCAGTTCAACCTGCATGAACTGGCCATCGAGGACGCCCTGGAAAAACACAGCCGACCGAAGCTGGAAACCTTCGGCGATGCGCTGTTCATCGTCACCTACTCTCCGGTGCGCGAGAACGGCAAGCTGGAGTTTATCGAGACCCACATTTTTGCCGGCAAGGGCTACATCATTACCTGCCGCAATGGTCAGTCGGCCTCCTACGCCCACGTGCGCCAGCGCTGCGAGGCGCGCCCGTTGCTGCTGGAGCACGGCGAGGATTTCGTGCTCTACGCCCTGCTCGACTTTGTGATCGAGAACTACCAGCCCGTGGGCGAAGCGATTCACGGCGAGATCGATGACCTGGAGCGCAATGTACTGTGCAGCGCCATGAGCGAAGTCGACATCCTGAACCTGCATGGCCTGCGCCGCGACGTGTTGCGCTTGCGTCGTTACGCGGCACCGATGGTGGAGATCAGCGAAGAACTGCAGAAGCTGAGTTTCCCGTTCATCGACAAGAACATGCGGCCGTACTTTCGTGACGTGCAGATCCACGTCACACGGCAGATGGAAGACCTCACCACCCTGCGCGACATCGCCAGCCAGACCATCGAGATCGGTGTGCTGCTGGAGGCCGCGCGGCAAAGCGTGGTGCAACGCAAGTTCGCCGCCTGGGCCGCGATCCTCGCATTCCCGACCGCCGTGGCCGGGATCTATGGGATGAACTTCGAGAACATGCCGGAGCTGAAATTGCACTACGGCTACTTCGGGGTGCTGGCGTTCATCACCGTCGGCTGTGTCGGGTTATGGGCCAGCTTCAAGCGCTCGGGGTGGTTGTAACGCGAGCAGCCAGCCAACGGCCTTGATCGAGTCATGAGATGCCACTTGCCAGGTAAAAGCCCAGCGGCGAATGAAGATCCCCTGTGGCGAGCGAGCTTGCTCGCGCTGGACGGCATAGCCGTCCCAACAAGGCCATCGAGGTATGTCAGGTAATCCGCATTCAGCTTTGTGGCGGCGGCTGCGCCACCGAGCGGGAGCAAGCTCCCTCGCCACGGGGCTAAGTACTGCCTGAAAGTAGTGAGCCTGAGTCATGAGGTGCCACTTGCCGGGTGAAAGCCCAGCGGCGGGTAAAGATCCCCTGTGGCGAGCGAGCTTGCTCGCGCTGGACGGCGCAGCCGGCCCAACAAGGCCATCGAGGTATGTCAGGTAATCCGCATTCAGCTTTGTGGCGGCGGCTGCGCCACCGAGCGGGAGCAAGCTCCCTCGCCACGGGGCTAAGTGTTGCCTGAAAGTAGTGAGCCTGAGTCATGAGCTGCCATCTGCCAACTGAAAGCCCAGCGGCGGTTGAAGATCCCCTGTGGCGAGCGAGCTTGCTCGCGCTGGACGGCATAGCCGTCCCAACAAGGCCATCGAGGTGTGGCAGGTAATCCGCATTCAGCTTTGTGGCGGCGGCTGCGCCACCGAGCGGGAGCAAGCTCCCTCGCCACGGGGCTAAGTGTTGCCTGAAAGTAGTGTGCCTGAGTCATGAGCTGCCATCTGCCAACTGAAAGCCCAGCGGCGGTTGAAGATCCCCTGTGGCGAGCGAGCTTGCTCGCGCTGGACGGCGCAGCCGTCCCAACAAGGCCATCGAGGTGTGGCAGGTAATCCGCATTCAGCTTTGTGGCGGCGGCTGCGCCACCGAGCGGGAGCAAGCTCCCTCGCCACGGGGCTAAGTGTTGCCTGAAAGTAGTGTGCCTGAGTCATGAGGTGCCACTTGCCGGGTGAAAGCCCAGCGGCGGGTAAAGATCCCCTGTGGCGAGCGAGCTTGCTCGCGCTGGACGGCGCAGCCGTCCCAACAAGGCCATTGAGGTATGTCAGGTAATCCGCATTCAGCTTTGTGGCGGCGGCTGCGCCACCACTACGCCGTCACCGAGAACAAGCAACCATTGAGTGACACCCCGGGCACCCGGGCCACGGATGAGAGGTTCACCAGCCGGGCCGGCTTCGGTTACCTGTTCGACAACGGTGTGACGCCGTACGCAAGCTACTCCGAGTCGTTCCTGCCGCAGTCCGGTACTGACGTCAACGCCAGTCCGTTCGAGCCAACCCTCTGGGCTTCAGCCCTGCGATTTATACCTCGCGGGTGTAGGTGGCTGGCGGACAGCGCCGCGCACCCGGGCAACGCGACCGGCCTGACCTACAGCCAACCGCCGACGTCCGAATCTCAGGTTGCCTGCAGGGGAATGGACGATGCCCGATGCAAATCAATCGCAACCGCTCAGGCCAGTCAGCGAAAGCTCTGCACCGCTGCCCCCAGCACCACGACACCGGCCGCAATCGCCAGCCAGAAACCGCTGCGGGCGCCAAAGGCATCCACCAGCCAGCCGGAACCCGCCGCGCCGATGGCCACGCCAATGCTCAGGCCGGTGACCAGCCAGGTCAGGCCTTCGGTGAGTTTGGCCGGCGGTACGAGGCGCTCCACCAAGGCCATGGCCACGATCAGCGTCGGAGCAAAAAACAGTCCGGAGACAAACATCGCCAGCGCCAGCCCGAAGATATTGCTCGCCAGCAGCAACGGCAGCGTGGTCACCGCGGTCGCCACCCCGCCATACAGAAACAGGCGCGGCAGCGGTACGTCGAATTTCAACGCCCCGAACGCCAGGCCGGCCAGGCACGAACCGATGGCGTACACCGAAAGCACAATACTCGCCGCCGCCGGCTGCCCCTGCTGCTGAGCGAAGGCCACGCTGACCACGTCGATCACCCCCACGATGGTGCCCAGGGCGATCATCAGCAGGATCAGCAAGCGCACTTCCAGCGAAGCAATGGCCGAGCCTGGCAGCTCCCGATCATGGGGGTGAATGGCCGGCTCGGTGCTGCGTTGCAACACAAACGCCGTCACGCCGATGGCCAACGCCAGCAACGCCGCCAACGGCCCGGCCTCGGGAAAGACCACCACGCACAAGCCCACCGACAGCGGCGGGCCGACGATAAAGCACACCTCGTCGAGCACCGACTCCAGCGCATAGGCGGTTTGCAGTTCGGGTTGACCGCGATAGATCTCGGTCCAGCGTGCCCGCACCATCGCCGACATGCTCGGCATGCACCCGGCCAGCGCGGCAAATACAAACAGCGTCCACTGGGGGGCCTGCAAACGGGTACACAGCAACAGTAACAACAGCGCACCGCCGCCGACCAATGCCGCGACGGGCAGCACCCGGCCCTGACCAAAGCGGTCGACCATCCGTGACACCTGTGGCGCGCAAAACGCCGTGGCCAGGGCGAAGGTCGCCGCCACCGAGCCGGCCAGCGTGTAGCCGCCCTGCAACTGCGCGAGCATGGTGATCAGGCCGATGCCGGTCATGGAGATCGGCATGCGCGCGAGCATCCCGGCCAGCACAAAGGCCCGGCTGCCCGGGGCCTTGAATAACACCGAATAAGGGTTTGCCATTGGGGGGGCTTGCCTCTCCTTGGGGGATGCAACTTGCCATAAAGCGTCCGTGCATTAAAATCACATACGACACGTATGTCTTGAATCATGCAAACATACGCAGCGTATGTCAAACCGCAGGATCGTTTCGAGGGACACCATGGGCCAGCAACCACGCGCCAAAATGATTGAGCAGACCCGAGCCAAACTGATCACCAGCGCCCGCCACGCCTTCGGTACCCAAGGCTATGGCAATACCTCAATGGACGATTTCACCGCCCAGGTCGGCCTGACGCGCGGTGCGCTGTATCACCATTTCGGCGACAAAAAGGGCTTGCTGGCGGCGGTGGTCGCGCAGATCGACAGTGAAATGGACGCCCGCCTCGATGCCATCTCTGCCAGTGCCGGCGATCCCTGGAGCGGGTTCTGCCAGCGTTGCACGGCCTATCTGTACATGGCCCAGGAACACGAAATCCAGCGCATCCTGTTGCTGGACGCCCCCGCCGTGCTGGGTGACCTGACGCTGAACCTGCAACACGACTGCGTGGCTACCCTGAGGCGCTTGCTCGAACACTTGATGGAACATCACTTCATCACCCCCGCCCCACCCGAGGCCCTGGCACGCCTGATCAATGGCAGCCTGGTACAGGCGGCGCTGTGGATCGCGCGCGACGAAGCCCCGGCAGAACGATTGCACGAAGCGCTACAGGGGCTGGAGGTGTTGTTGCGGGGGTTGCGCAACCATGCGCCCGTGGGCAAGTAGGGCTCACCCCTGGATCGCTCCGGCAAACTGGGCACCGTTTTTTTGGCGGCATCACTTCAAGCATGTGATGAGCAACGCCGAGCCTTGACGGCTCCCAGGCCATGCACGGCCCTCAGGGCTGGCTGAAAAAATCGCTCCTGCGCCCTACAGACCTTGAACAACCATCGCGGATCGACCGCGCGGGACCCGCGTAAATGCCCTGTTGCCAGCACTCACCTACCCTCATAAGATCGGCCCTCAACGGGTACAGCGGAGCTGTGCAACAAAAACCCGAATTCAAGGAATCCGAATGACCCAACGCATCCATCGCAGCATCGACACACCACCGCGCACCGGCCTGACCCGGGACCAACTCTGGGAAGCCGAAGACAAAGGCCTGATCAAATGCTGGGAAATCGGCCGCGAACGCGCCGCAAGGTTTCCCCTGCTGGCCCAGCGCTGCCTGACCGGTGAACTCCCGGTATTGGGCTGGAAAGGTGGCGTCAGCCGCAGCCTGAAGAAACGCGAAAAGTACGGTTCCCTCAAATACCTCGCCCAATGGCAGGGCCTGCGCGGTGAGTCCCTGGACATCGACCTGACCCAGGAACACCCATTGACCTGCGCCAGAACCCGGATGGTCGTGACGTTTACCCCCGACCGTTCGAAGTACATCAATGAGCAGACGGAAATCGAAGCCCAGGAGTAAGACCCATGGTGGATTTGCATGAGGAGTTTCAGAACAGCGCTTTCTTTCACGAAGCGCGGATAGATCGCCGCTCAGCGGATGCGTTGGTCGGTATTACCGCGGGACTTGCTGCCGATGAAAAAATCGACCAACAGGAAGCCGAGTTTCTCAAGAACTGGATCGAAACCCATCTGGTCCACTTGAGCGATCCGGTCGTCAACCTCCTCTACAAACGCCTCGCCAGCATGCTCAGCGATGGGGTGCTGGATGCTGAAGAGTCAGCCGAACTCCTGGAGATGCTGCATCAGTTCGCCGGCCTTCCCATCGGTTCGACTGTAACCTTCACCAGCCCCACCACTCTTCCCTTGAACAATCCGCCTCCCATTCTCAGCTGGGTTGACCGGGTATTTCTCTTTACCGGGGTGATGGCCTACGGCCCGCGCAAAGACTGTGAGTCCCTGATTCTCGAACGCGGCGGATTGATTGGTGGCTCTGTCAGCAAGAAGGTCCACTATCTGATCGTCGGTAGCATCGGCAATGATCAATGGTTGCATAGCAGCTACGGCACCAAGATCAAAAGGGCCGTGGAGCTGCGGGAAAGTGGCACGTCGATTGCGATCATCAGCGAAGAGCACTGGCAGAAAATGTTATTCGCCTGACTCCCCCACGCACTCTCTTGAAAACCGCTCCCGATACGCCTTCGGTGTCACCCCCATGGCCCGCAGGAAACTGCGGCGCAGGGTTTCTTCGCTGCCGAAGCCACATTGCGTTGCGATCCGCTTGATCGGCACAACCGTGTCGCACAGCAGGCGGCGGGCGGTTTCGACGCGGATCTGCTCGATGGCCCGCGCCGGGGTCTGCCCGGTGTCGGCGCGGTAGTGGCGGATGAAACTGCGTTCGCTCATGCCGGCTTGCAGCGCCAGCGCCGATAGGCCGAGGTCCAGGGTGAGGTGCTCGGCGATCCAGGCGTGCAGTTCGTCAAAACGATTGCCTTGCCGTTGCAGGTCCAGGGTGACGCTGAACTGCGATTGACCGCCCGGCCGCTTGAGGAACACTACCAGTTGCCGCGCCACGTCCAGCGCCATGGCCCGCCCCAGGTCCGCTTCCACCAGCGCCAGCGACAGGTCGATGCCGGCCGTGACCCCGGCCGAGGTCCAGACCGGGCCGTCGTTGATGAAAATCGGATTGGGCTCGACCCGCAGGCGCGGATACTGCTGCGCCAGTTGCTCGCAACGCGTCCAGTGCGTGACCACCCGACGGCCGTCGAGCCAACCGCTGGCAGCCAGCAAAAACGCCCCCGTGCACACCGACGCCACGCGCCGCGACACCGCTGCCTGCTGGCGCACCCAATGCACCAGGCCGCTGTCTTGCGACGCCGCGTATATCCCCCAGCCACCGGCGATGATCAGGGTGTCAGAGGGTTGCTCCGGCAAGGGTTCGGCAAGCATGGCCAACCCCGCTGAAGACAGCACCGCCCCGCCCCCGGCGGCAATCACCGTCGGCGCATAGGGGGGTGGCAACCCTCGCTGGACGGCAATGTCATTGGCGCTGGCAAACACCTGCAACGGCCCGGTGACATCCAGCAATTGGACATTGGCGAAGGCCAGCACATGAATGGTTTTCGGCGAGGTCGGCATGATTGGCGTGATTCGAGGGCTTATTGGCGTATACGCCAAATCCTACGAGCTTACAGTCAAACCGTCCACCCATGCCGGGTGAGTGCGTGCAGACCCAGGAGAGAGCGTCATGACGTTGCAGATTGGTTTTCTGTTGTTCCCCCAGGTGCAGCAACTGGACCTGACCGGTCCCTACGATGTACTGGCATCGCTGCCGGACGTGAAGGTGCATCTGATCTGGAAAGACCTGATCCCCGTGACGGCCAGTACTGGCCTGGTCCTCAAGCCGACCACCACCTTCGATGACTGCCCGGACCTGGATGTGATTTGCATCCCCGGCGGCAGCGGCGTCGGCCCGTTGATGGAGGACCCGCAGACCCTGGCGTTCATCCAGGCCAAGGCCGCCAAGGCGCGCTATGTCACCTCGGTATGTACCGGGGCCCTGGTACTCGGCGCCGCCGGGTTGCTCAAGGGCAAGCGAGCGACCACTCACTGGGCGTATCACGACTTGTTGAGCCTGCTGGGGGCGATTGCAGTGAAGGACCGGGTGGTTCGCGACGGCAATCTGCTGACCGGTGGCGGGATCACGGCCGGCATCGACTTTGCCCTGACGCTGGCGGCCGAGTTGTATGGCGACGACGTCGCGCAGTTGCTGCAATTGCAACTCGAATACGCACCAGCCCCCCCATACAACTCGGGCGACCCGCTCACGGCGCCCAAGCGCGTACTGGAACACGCTCAACAGCGCGTGGCCGATGCGTTGTATCAACGCCGGCAGATCACCGAGCGCGCCGCGACCAGGCTCGACAAAGCCCTGGCCTAAGCGTGACGGGCGTGTCGGTCATTGGCCACGAATGAGCTGACTGTGCCATCGCCATAGGCCCGCTCCACCCTGGAGATCACCACCTGATAGCCCGCGTACCACTTGCGGTATTGGCGCTTGGCCTCCAGGTGGCGCGGATCGAGGCTTCGTCCCGTGGCCCGGGTTTGTAGATGAGCGGCGTGATGGTGACCAGTGCGGAACCCTTTGCCACCACCGAACATGTCCCCCACGCATTGCGCGTCGCGATGGGTTCGATCGGCATGGCACCACTCGAGCAGGCACTGGAGATACTGCGGGGAGTGGTCGAGGTGTGAAGCGGCTTTATCGCGCCCATAAAAAAACCCGCCGAAGCGGGTTTTCAAGACCATGACGACATCCTGTCGATGCGTTCCTTGCATATGGCCGATCATCCATGACCCTGAGTACATCCTGTGCTCAGTTGATGGAGCAAGAATACCCTTGGGATCCAAAGCGCAATAGACGACATAGTTATCATTGCATGTAAGACATTCGCTATAGAAACATTGCGAGAAACCTTGCCGCCAGCTGCCCTCCAGCGCCGCTGGCCGCTGGAAACACACCGGATCGATTGCAGAGGATGGGCTCACGCCGAAAGCGGATACCGGGGTCGCGAAAACGCGACCCCATTGATAACGGACGATGGGGCATGCGGGGCATCAGTGGGTGGCAAGGTACGTCTCGATGTTGTTCATTTGCTCATCCCAGCCACGGCTGTCCATGCGGAACGCCTTGAGGCGACGCTCTGCCGGGATGTTGTCGAAACCTGACTCAATGACCCGCAGCAACGTGCCGCCGTCCATGTCTTCGAGTTCGAACAACACCAGGGTGGTGGGTTCCGAGGAATAATCCACTGCGGGCTCCACGGCATAAGGATGCCAGCGAAACGCAAGCACCCGCTCCGGCTCGACCCTCATCACCTCCACGTCCCAGACCAGATGCTCATAGCCCGGGTAAGTGATTTGCCCCTGGGTACGCTCGCCCGCCACGAAACGCTTGCCGCCCAGTGCGACGCCAAACCACTGGCCAAAGGACTCGGCATTGGCCAGGGCCTGCCAGACTTTCGAGCGTGGAACCCTGAGCAGGATCTTTCTTTCGATACGATCTGATGTGTGCATAGGGCACCTCCTTTGATGAACACTAGGCGCGGACGCCCGAACGGGCAATCTTGCCGATGCATCCAACACTTACGACTCGCCCCGGCGATCATCGTTCAGCGTGGGGCAACGCCCGGTTATCGGTGCTAACGTGGGCTTTCGACCGTTCGTCAGCCGCGTAAAGGAAGACACCATGAGCACACTCCACGGCAGTTGCCTGTGCAAGGCCATCGCCTATGAACTCGACCGCCTCGACATGCCCGTCAGTCACTGCCATTGCCACACCTGCCGCAAGGCGCATGGGGCTGCGTTCGCCTCGACGGCCGGGGTCATGCGTGAACATTTTCGCTGGACCAGGGGGCAGGAGCTGCTGACATCGTTCGAGTCATCCCCCGGCAAGCTGCGGCATTTTTGCTCGCGCTGCGGCTCACAGCTGATGGCCGAACGCCCGGCCCAACCCCATGTGATTGTGCGGGTGGCCACCCTGGATGATGACCCGGGCGTGACGCCACAGGCGCACATCTGGACCGCTCACGATGTGCCGTGGCTGGCGTATCAAGGGATCCCTGAGTGCGCGCAGTGGCAGCCGACCTGAAGCTTGCGCAGACCTGGCGAGTGTTCTTCAATCACCCCCCCACTCAATGTCCCGACCTCAAGCGAGCCCTCCCATGCGCTTACCGTGTTTACTGGCCCTTGCCCCCCTGCTGCTGGCCTCCGGCGCCCAGGCTGACAACTGCGCCAACGCCGTCGACCAGCGCACGATGAACGCGTGCGCCGCCAAGGACTACCAGAGCGCCGACAAGCAGCTCAACAGCCTCTACAAGCAGATCAATGAGCGCCTGAAGGACAACCCCGAGGGCAAAAAGCTGCTGGTGGGTGCGCAACGCGCCTGGGTGGCATTTCGTGATGCCGAGTGTGGGTTCTCTGCCTCCGGGGTGGCCGGTGGCAGTGTCTACCCGCTGATCCACAGCCGCTGCCTGGCCGAGCAGACCAAGGCAAGGGTGGCGGCGTTCAAGACCTACCTCGAGTGCCAGGAAGGCGACCTCGGCTGCCCGGTGCCCGGGGCTTGATACCGGGGGCCGGTGAAGGCCGCGCGCGACCTTCCTGCAAACGCACCACCTGCCTGCAGACGGATTGATCGTTCCCATGCTCTGAACTGCCCCTCCAAAGACTGGATACAACCTTTGGGGTGTTTTATGGGTGCCAACTTTTTCGCGCACAAAAACAAAACCCCTACCTGCAGATGCAGATAGGGGTTTCGGAATTTAATCTTGACGATGACCTACTCTCACATGGGGAAACCCCACACTACCATCGGCGATGCATCGTTTCACTGCTGAGTTCGGGATGGGATCAGGTGGTTCCAATGCTCTATGGTCGTCAAGAAATTC
>NZ_FYDL01000006.1:227159-340784 GCF_900187505.1 Pseudomonas sp. Irchel s3h17 | reverse complement strand
CAGTTGGAAGGCATAAACAATCGAATAAAGGTCATCAAACGGATGGCGTACGGTTACCGGGATAGCGAATTCTTTTTCATGAAGATCAAGAGCGTCTTTCCCGGTAATCCGTGAAGAACCTTTTTTTTGCCTGGAATTTGGCCCCTTGGTCGGCAGGTTTTCTGCTGTCGGCGTTCAGTGTCGATCGCCGCCGGGTTATTTCCCGAGGCCATAAGGGCGACACAAAACGTTATTAGACCCCCCGGCAGGGCAATGCTAAAAAAGAAAGTGCACGGCATTCAATCCGCATGAAGCGGACTGAGTCACAACGTGCACTGCATCTCCATTTGCTTAAATGGAAACCGCCCAACATTGCGCTGGGTAACGATCAATGAGTCTGATGCCACCCTCTGGGTCAATTGCTGCGCCTCTGGCCAACTGCTCGCGCAACCGTGCATAGGGCTCATTGATCACTTTTTCTCCCGCAGTCTCCGAAATCCGACGCTCCACCGTGTATTGCATGGGGCGGGATGAATTGTGCCCGTTAGAATGGCCCCTCTGGACAATGAGGCGGTGGCGGCAGATGCGCAGAGAAATTGGTTACTGGAATCGGGACGGTCGGGAGTTGTTCTATTACCTGGAGTTCAACCCACACTCGGCGGAGTTTTTTCTCACTTGTGAGCACACCCCGCGCGAGGGGGCAGTGAGTGTCAGGTCGGTGCCCCTCAGCGAGGCCCGTGGCGAGCGTTACTACGATGATGCCGTGATGATCATCAAGGAGGAGCTGTTCAAGGATTACCGGATCCAGCCGCACGCTTGATTGCTCAAGCGTGCGGGTTGCGATTTTTTGCTCAGGCGATCAGGTCAACCTTGCCGCTCGCCAGGCGGTAGATCCCGCCCACGATTTTCAACTTGCCACTGGCGATGGCGTCACTGAGTACGGGTGATGTGGTTTTCAGTTGCGCAACCGAGTCCTTGACGTTTTGCACGGTTGCGTTGTGCAGCAGGTCGCCCGGCTCTTTCAGTACTTTGTTGATCGTGGGCTGGAGGGCGAGTGTCAGTGTCTGAATCTTGCCAGGGTATACCGTGTGGTCTTTGGCGGTTTTGATCCCGGCGATCATGGCCCCGCAACTCTCATGGCCCAACACCAGAATCAACGGCGCGCCCAGCGCCAGTACCGAGTACTCAAGGCTGGCCAGCCCTTCGTCAGTGACAAAGTTGCCGGCGACCCGAACGGCAAACAGATCGCCGCGGGCCGTATCGAACGCGTATTCGGGAGCGATGCGCGAATCCGCGCAACTCAGGACCGCGACGAACGGGTTCTGGCCGGACACCAGGGCTTCACGTTCCGCCTTGAAGTCGTGGGTGGTGGAGGCGCCGCGAATGTATCGCTCGTTACCTTCCACCAGGCGATGCAGGGCCTGGTCGGGACTGAGGGCATTTTGTGGCTTGGGTGGCGGGGCGTGTTCTTCCGCGGCCTTGGCCAGCCTGGCGGGAAGGGCGCCGGCCAGCAGCAGGGCACCTGCGCCCAGGCCTGCAAGCCTCAGGAACCGGCGGCGATCGTGGGTGTCGGGGCCAGGCGTTGATTCACGGGATGGGCACATGGCATATGGACTCGGTTCATGGGCAAGAGTGACTGGCATTGGGGGCGAGTACTGCCCTGAGCCCCGAGTACCGCCATGTGCAAGTCTAGAGGGTTTGCCGGGTTGGCGTTGCGCCCCGGCGATGGGGCGATCAACGGCAATGGCGTGAGGCAGGACCCGCGAAAGAATGCGATACCGCTATCGCTTTGCGTTTAATGCTTTCGCCTGTGCCAGCGTCGTCTACGCTGTCTGAGTGAGGCAGACCCCCATAAACGGACCTGTGGAGCCATCTCATGCTTTCTCTCAGCGAGCTTCGTCACATCCTGGAGTCAGGCTTTCGCCCGCTCTCTTGCACCTGCACCGCCAACCCCGACGGCGCGTTGAAGATCACCGTCTTTGAACCCCGATCCGGACGTATCGAGCTGCTGCTCACCGGGGTGTCGACGGCACGCCTGACCAGTATTCGCGATGTCTCCAACTTCGTGGGTGAGTTGCGAACCGAGTTGAGAGCGGGGCGTAGAGCCTTTGCCGGTTGAATCGGTGCCCTTGAACCTGGGTTTCAGGCCAGCCTGCTGTCCCGGTTGCGGTCGGCCCATGGGGCGTTTGTCAGGCACCTGATGCCGACGGTTGCATCCGGCGAGTGGCGGCGTTATCAAGGGAGTGACGCTTTCGGTATTCTGAATGGGAGGCAATAGCCATGTCACTCAATAAGCCTGAGCAGGAACTGCGGCAGGATCTGCAGGACATTGCGTCCGAGCTGCGCTGGTCCGCCGTGGAGATGAAGGCCATTGCCGCGCGACTCAACGAGTCCGGCAATTCGGTTGACGCCCAGACGTTGTTGCGGATGTGCGAGTTGTTCGAGCGCACCGATGCGCGATTGGGCAGTTTCGCCGGTGAGGTCAAGGCGCACAAAATCAGCCTCAAGTAGGTCCGGGCGGTCGGCAGTAGTCATCCTCGACGCCATCGCGGGCCAGCCCGCGCCCGCAGAAAATCACCTTCGAACTACTATTACTTTTGCCGAGGCCGGACAAATTCGATAAAGTTAACCATTAGGTCAACTTTTTCAGCTTGTCAGCCCTTCGCATCGTCAGGAAGGGTTTCTGTATGGCCTGAGATTCCCCAGAACACCATAACGACATGGACGGATTTCATAACCGTCCAGAGGATGATCCATGTCCAACCGTGATATATCCCGGCGCTCCTTCTTGCAGGGCGGGTTGATCGCTGGCGTCAGCGTGACGCTGACACCACTCAGCTCCCAGGCACTGGCCGCCCTGATGGAAAACAGCGTGACCGTGCCGTCCGAGCAATGGCTTGGCAACAACGGCAAGGCACGCATGCGCAACGACTCACTGTCCAAGGTGTGCGGCAGCAAGGTATTTGCCCGCGACATCCGCGCCAAGGACATGCCGGGCTGGCCGCAACAGCAAGGCCACGCGATGCTGCTCAAGACCATTCGTGCCGACCGCATCTACGAGGGTTTCGACCTGTCGTTGCTGGGCGCCGAATTGCAGCCTGACCGCATCGTCACTGCGCAGGACCTGGACAAGGACGGCATCGTCTTCCCGGAAGAGCACGCCCCCGATCCGCTGCTGCCGCCCGGCCAGGTACCGATGTTCATCGGCCACCCGGTGGCGATCCTGATCTGGAACGATTTCGAACGTTACCGCCAGGCCAAGAACACGCTCAAGTTCAACGACAAGGCCATCCGCTACGGTGCCCAGGCGCCGCTGTACACCCGTGACCCCTACGGCAGTTTCCGCTACGTGCGCGTGGGCGGGGCGACCTCGGCCGATGAGGACGAATTCGCCAGCCTGAAAGATTCGATCCTGTTCCCGATGATTCGCGAGCGGCGTCCGGTCTGGAACGCCCAGCCCAACCTGCATGGCAACCTGACCGAGCGCGGCCTGTTTTATGCCGACCGCATGAAGCAGCAACTGGAAACCCCGCCGGAAGGCTGGATGGTGTTTGACGAGCGCTACAAGACGCCGTCCATCGAGCCGGCCGCGCTGGAGCCGGACAACGGCAACGGCTGGTACGACCCGGCGACCAAGACCCTGCATTTCGTGGTGGCCACCCAGTGCCCACTGGAGACAGCGAGCGAAACCGCGAAGATGATCGCACCGTCGCGTTTCGGCCTGAGCACGCTGAACATGCACCCGGGCTACACCGTCGGCTACGGCTCCAAGGACCACAACATTTTCGTCTACTACGCAGCCCTGGCGGCGTTGTACGGCGCCGGTGTGCCGGTGCGCCTGGCCAACGACCGCTACGAGCAGTTCCAGAGCGGCATCAAGCGTCACCCGTTCGACATCCGCTACCAGTTGGCGGTGGACAAAAAGGATCACAGCTTCAAGATCTTCCGTGCCGACATGACCGTCGACGGCGGTGGCCGGATCAACTACAGCCCGTCGGTGGCCGCCGTGGGCGCCACTGCCGCGCAGTCGATCTACTACATGCCGCAGAACGACCTGCAGGTAACCGCGTACCACTCCCGTGCTGTCGAGGCCGGCTCCATGCGCGGTTACGGCACCCTGCAAAGCATGGCCGCCACCGAGATGATGGTGGATGAAATTGCCGATCGCCTGGGGATCGATGCCATCGACCTGCGCAAGAAAAACGTGCTGCTGTCGGGGATGAAAAACACCCAGGGCGCGGTACCGGCCGGTGCCTTGCGCCTGAACGAGATTCTCGAAAAGGCGGCGGGTAATGAGCTCTGGAAAAACCGTCACGCGCTGAAAAAGCAGGAAGACGCCAAGGACCCGGACAACTGGTACGGGGTGGGTTTCGCCATCTGCCAGAAAGACTTCGGCACAGGCTCCGAAGCGCCAATGGCCAGCGTCGAGTTCACCGCTGAAGGTCATGTCACCCTGCGCCACATCGGTATTGAGATCGGCACCGGCATGTCCACGTCCCAGGCCCTGGTGGTCGCCGACTTCCTCGGCAACCCGGCCAGCGAAGTGAAGACCGGTGAGACCGAGTGGAAAGAGCTGCAGCTGGCCAGCAGCGGCAACCCCTACATCATGAGCCAGGCCGAGCAGGACACTGTGCTGCGCAACCCGCGCTGGGTCGGCAAGATCGCCTCGGCGTCCTCGGCCACCAACTCGGCCTATTACTTCAGCCACGCCACCCGTGAAGCGGCGCGCGTGCTGTTCAACCACGGCCTGTGGCCGGCGGCCATGGAAATCTGGCGCCAGGGTCCGTTCGGCGGCCAGGCCAACCCGTATGTGGTCCGTCGTGAAGACGCCCACTGGGTCGATGGCAAGCTGACCGCCAACGGCATGGAACCGCTGCCGTTCGTCGTGCTGGCCAAACATGCCCACGAGCGTGGCCTGGTGACCGGTGCCACCGTACACGGCTTCAACCGCTGGAGTTGGGCCGAGGCCGAGTTCAGCATCAACGGCGTGCGCGAGCGCCTGCCGTTGGATGCCCTGGCCGTGAAATACGGTACCGGTGCGCCGAAGGCCAAGCTGGCGCAGATGACCAGCGCCGGCTTCCACCTGCTGGACCGGCAGAACGTCGCGTATCCGGCGACGCAGTTGAACAACGCGGCCGTGACCTACTACAGCCCCGTTGCCACTTTGGTGGAACTGAAAGTGAACAAGGGGTCGGGCGAGGTGCGCGTCCTCAACCACCATTCCTGGCTCGAATGTGGCCGGGTGCTGGTGCCGGAGCTGGTCAAGGGCCAGATCGAAGGCGGGGTCGCCATGGGCATCGGCCACGCGTTGCTGGAAGAGATGCCGCTGTACGAAGGCGGGCCGGGGGAGGGTGACTGGAATTTCAACCGCTATCGCTTGCCCATGGCCAAGGATGTCGCGGTCTGGACGCAGACGTCGGAGATTCTCCCGCCCCTGTCGCCAAGCGACCCGTCCAAGGGCATTGCCGAGGTGGTGATGATTCCGGTGGTGGGCGCTATCGCCAACGCCGTGGCTCACGCTATCGGCAAACGTGTCCGTGACCTGCCTATCACTCCAGCGCGCATCAAGGAGGCCCTCAATGGCTAACCGTCCGCTTCAAATGACCCTCAATGGTCAAACCGTCGGTCCCGTCGAGGTCCCTGAAGATCTGCCGATGATCGACTACCTGCACGAGTACCGTAACCTCACCGGCTCACGCCTGGGCTGCGGCCAGGGCATTTGTCACGCTTGCGTGGTGATCGTCGACAACCCCGACGGCACCAGCGAGGAAGTGCGCACCTGCATCACCGGCGCCCACTACTTCGAGGGCAAGAAAATCCGCACCATCGAGGGCCACGCGAGCCGTGATGAAGCGGGCAAGGTCACCGAGCTGAACCCGATTCAGCAACGCTTCGTCGATGAGTTCGCCTTCCAGTGCAGCTACTGCGCGCCAGGTTTCGTCAACGCGGCGACCGTGCTGTTGGAAAAACTGCAGCGCCAGCCGATCAAGAAGAGCCAGCTGGAAGCGGTGATCGAGGACAGCCTCGGTCACCATATCTGCCGCTGCACCGGGTACGTGCGCTACTACAGCGCCACGCGCAACGTGCTGACCGATCTCGGCCTGGTCAAGGAGGGTTAAGCATGAAGCGACTACTTTCCGGCCTGGCTGCCGCCGTGGGTCTTGCGGTTTCGCTGATGGCGATCCAGCAGGCCCAGGCGGCCGATCAGCAGCAGATCAAACAGGGTGAATACCTGGCGCGGGCAGCCGATTGCATGGCCTGCCACACCGCGCCCGGTGGCGCCCCCTATGCCGGTGGCCTGCCCATCGTGTCGCCGTTCGGCACCATCTACGGCACCAACATCACCCCGGACAAGGAGCACGGCATCGGCCTGTACAGCGATGACGAGTTCTTCGCCGCGCTGACCGAAGGCAAGCGCCGTGACGGCGCCAACCTGTACCCGGCGATGCCGTACACCTCGTATCACTTGATGCCGCGTGCCGACTCCGATGCCATTCATGCTTATCTGAAGACTGTCGAGCCGATCAACCGTGCCGCGCCGGTCACCCGCCTGAGCTTCCCGTTCAACGTGCGTCTGGGCCTGACCGGCTGGAACATGCTCTACGGCAAGGACGTGAAGCTTGAGTCGACTGAAGGCAAAAGCGAGGCGTTCAAGCGTGGCCAGTACATGGTCGATGTGCTCGGTCACTGTGGTGAATGCCACACGCCGCGCGGCCTGCCTGGCGCCATGCAGCAGGACAAGCGCATGACCGGCGGCCTGCTCAATGGCTACCTGGCGCCCAGCCTGCTGGCCAATGACCTGGCGGCTCGTGGCTGGACCCATCAGGACCTGAGTTCGTTCCTCAAGCATGGCATGAGCGCCCAGGGCACGATGTTCAACGAGATGTTCCCGGTGTTCCACAACAGCACCCAGAACCTCAGTGATCCGGACCTGGCGGCCATGGCCACGTTCCTGCTGGGCGACCAGCCTCCCCAAGCCAAGGTGCTGACCACGGTGGCGCTGGACAAGATGACCGAAAGCGCCCAGCGCGGCCGTCAAAGCTACCTGAACGTGTGCGCCGGTTGCCACGGTATCGAGGGCGAAGGCAAGCCGCACATCGCCGTGGCCATGCAGGGCAACACCACCCTGCGCCTGGAAGATCCGCGCAACCTGTTGCGCGTCATCGACGACGGGATTGGCGAACAGCAGTTCTCGGGTTTCGAGCGCATGCAACCGATGCCGGGTTTTGCCGACAAGTTGAGCGCGCAACAGACCACCGACCTGATCAACTACCTGCGTCAGGCCTGGGGCGGTCAACCGGCAGACCTGGTGATCAGCCAGATCGAGCAACTCAAGGCTGAGGCTCCGCCAGAGCACAAGGCGCGCTGACATGCAGCATCTTGACCTGCAAGTGATACGGCGCGCGCTGGCCTGGTCCAGCGCGGGCCAGTGCGTGTGGCTGTGCAGCGTCCTCGGTACCTACGGCTCGGCGCCCCGTGCGCCGGGCTCGATGCTGGCGGTCAACGACAGCGGCCATTGGATTGGCTCGCTGTCGGGTGGCTGTGTCGAGGACGACTTTCTGGAGCGCATGGCCGAAGGGCTGTTCAACGACGCCGTTGCGGTGGTGCGCTACGGCGAGACGGATGACCCGCGCTCCCAGGTCAGACTGCCCTGTGGCGGGCTGCTCGATGTGCTGGTGGAGAAGCTTGAGCCGGACTGTGAGGTGCAGGCCCATCTGCGCGAACTGGAGTCGGCGTTGCTGGGGCAACGTCGCCTGATTCGTGAGGTCGACCTGCACAGCGGCGCTCGCAGCCTGCTGGTTGACCGCGAGCATGGGCCGCGCATCGAACGTGAAATCGACCGTGTACGGTTGCGCGTCGGTGCGGCGCAACGGCTGCTGCTCGCCGGTTATTCCAGCGTGGCGCAGGCCTGCGCCGAGTTCGGGGTGGGCCTGGGTTTCGAAGTGATTCTGTGCGACCCACGCGACGAGGTGCTCGAAGGGGTGGTCCTGGAAAACGTCGAGATTCGCCGTCAACTGCCATCGGTGTTCATTGCCGACGGCGGCTGCCACAGCGACACCGCGGTGGTGGCGCTGACCCACGATCCGCGTATCGACGACCTGGCCATGATGGAGGCCGTGCGCACCGACGCGTTCTACATCGGTGTGATGGGTTCCCTGCAAACCTCGCAGAAACGCTTCGAGCGGTTGCGCCGCATCGGGGGGCTGGGGGACGCTGAACTGGCGCGCATTCACGCGCCTATCGGGCTTAACCTGGGCAGCAAGACGCCGGCGGAGATCGCCTTGGCGGTGCTCGCCGATATTGTGCGGATTCGCAGCGGTATTGCCCGGGACCGGCTCTGACGCCAGGTGTTGACGCGGCAGTGATCGACCCCTGATGGGTTCCGGCCTGAAGCTTCAGGTCGGAACGCTTAGCGGAACCTTGGCA
Organism: Pseudomonas sp. Irchel s3h17; assembly: GCF_900187505.1. Classification (GTDB taxonomy): domain Bacteria; phylum Pseudomonadota; class Gammaproteobacteria; order Pseudomonadales; family Pseudomonadaceae; genus Aquipseudomonas. The sequence goes on along the minus strand of NZ_FYDL01000006.1, from coordinate 332,378 downwards.
GTGGGCGCTCAACGGGTTTGAGCGAGGTCAAGGCGCTCTGGATCAGCGGCGTGTCTTTCTCGATATCCAGCAGACGGTCGCGGATTCTCACGGCGGTCGGGTGGCCGTCATGGTTGTCTACCCAGTCGGCAATTTCCTTGCAGGCAGCGGTCAGGCGCGTCTGGCGTGAGTCGAGCAGGGTCAGCAAGGTGGTGATGGACTCTTTTTCGGACATGACAAACACCTCCATAGTCGAGAAGGTTGCAAGGGTTCGACGACAGGCCCTTGCCTGCGAACCTGCCGCCGGTCAAGGCGCCGATCCTTCAGCTCAGTTCATTATAGCCCCTGCCATTGAACGTCGGTCACGTTGCCTGGGGCCTACGTTTCAGCCTTGGCGCGCAACCCGTGAGCTGACCCGGTTGAGGCGCTGGCACTCGCTCAGGGCGTCTTCCTGGCGATCATAACCGTCGCCGATGAACCCGCCGCGAGTACGGGTATCGGCAATCCTGTACCAGACCTCCGCAACCGGAGGCAGATGGGCCACTTCCCCGGCTCGGCGCCCCTGGACGATGATCTTGTTGCAGCGCTTCACAACGAAAATGTCTTCCATGGCGCCACCGGGGTGATTTGTATTCCCATCAACTATAGATCGCGGTTGCAAAGGTGCAAAAACAACGCGTGTCGTTCGTCGCATGAATCATGGCTGGCCGACGTTGTGCAGGCACCACCCGTCAGGCGTCCAGGCCAGGGTGTGGGTGGGCTGGAGTGCGTTGATGAACCCGGCGTCATGGGAAACGGCAATGATCGCACCGGCAAACCCGCGCAGGGCCTGCTCAAGGGCCTGTACCGAAGCCAGGTCCAGATGATTGCTCGGCTCATCGAGCAACAGCAACTGCGCCGGGTTCTCGCGCCATGCCGCAACGGCAAGGGCGGCCTTGAGTCGCTCGCCACCGCTGAGCAGGCGGGTCGGCATGGTCACGCGCACGGCGTCCAGTTGCAGGTGGGCCAGGCGGCTGCGCACAGCGCCCTCTGACAATGGCGTGTCCAGCAGGTTTAGCTGCTCGATCACGGAGCGTTGTGGGTCCAGTTGTTCAAGGTGTTGATCCAGATAGGCACTCGGCACGTGGGTCAGGCACTGCCCGCTGACAGGGTTGCAGTGTGCCGCGAGCATTTTCAGCAGGGTGGATTTTCCACAGCCGTTCGGCCCGCTGACGGCAACGCGCACAGGGCCGGCGAGTGAAAGTGTGAGCCCGGTGTCCGGCGCCCCGGCTGGCAGCCATGGCAATTGCGCATTGACCAGCGTGAGCACTTGCCGGCCGGCCGGTATGGCGCTTGCGGGCAGAGGAATCAGCACGGGATCGGTCGGCGCAACCCGTGTGCGGGCTTCGCGTACCTGAGCATCCATCACGCTTTTACAGGCCTGATGCGTTTTGCGCAGATGGCCCATGAGCTCGGTGGCCGAGCCTTTCATCGCGGCACGCTCAAAGCGTGAGACATTGGCGGTGTCGGCGTTTCGGCGTGATCCGGCAGCGCGCCGTTGAAGGGTGTCGTGCTCGCGCTGCAAGCGTTTTTGCTCACGGTCGCGCAGTGTGCGGGCATGTTCAACGGCTGATCGCGCCGCGTCTTGCTCGATTTCCCGCTGTGTGAGGTACGCCTCGTGGTTACCACCGAACACCTGCACGCCCCGTTCACTGAGTTCGACGATGCGCTCAAGGCTGTTGAGTAGGGTCCGGTCATGGCTGACCACAATCAAGCCACCGCGCCAGGCGGCCAAGCGGCCCATCAGCCAGCGGCGGCCGTCCGCGTCCAAGTGGTTGGTCGGCTCATCCAGCACCAGCATCTCGGCCTGGCTGAGGAACGCGCCGATCAGCGCAATGCGCGCGCGTTGACCACCGCTCAAGGTGTTCACGGGGTGGTGCGGGCACAGTGCGCACAGACCGGCTTCAGCGAGCATTGCACGTAGACGTTCGTGCAGGTCCCAGCGCTCGGCCACCTGTTCAAGATCCTGTGCGTCGGCCGTGCCGTCGGCCAACCGCTCAAGCGCATCGAGTACCTGCGCGACGCCCGTTGCCTGAGCGACGTTTTGTTCAGTCATGACACGTGGCTCTTGTGCCACATAGGCAACGCTGGCGTGACGAATGAGGTTTCCCGAGGTGGGTTGCAGCTCGCCGGCAATCAATCGGGCCAGCACTGATTTGCCACTGCCATTGCGGCCGACGATGCCGGTGGGGCGCTGATCCAGGCGCAGGGTGAGGGCGTCGAACAGGGTCTGGCCGTTGGCAAATTGATAGGTGAGCCGGTTCAGGATGACCAGCGCAGGTGGATGCGTGACGTGAGTCATGGCACCTCCAGAAAATGTCGGAAAGACCAGCACGGGACCTGGGCCGCATAGGGCCGCGTGCTGCGAATACATTTTTGAAAGGCTTAGTTGTTCACGTCGAACGATCGTCCCGGGAGAGAGGAAAGGTGCATAGCCTAGCCCAGGCACGGATACCCTTACAAGCTACAGGTCTATCGTCCGATACAGGATCAGGCCAGCACCGCCACGGCCTTGATCTGCGCCCAGAGCTGCTGCCCGGGATGCACCTGCAAGTGATCGCGCGAATAACGGGTGATGCGCGCCAGCAACGGCGTGCCGCCCGCGTCGAGCCGCACCAGGACATGGGCGGTGTTGTCGGCGGCAATTTCACTGATGACCGTGACCGGCAGCCGATTGAGGATACTGCTCTGTTCGCCACCCGCAAGGCTCAGGCTGACATCCCGGGCCTGCACCTTGAAGCGCAGCTGTTTACCCACGGCCAGGGGCAGGTGGGCCACGCGTACATTCAACAGGCTGCGGGGCAGTTGCAGGGTCAACAGTTGGTAGTCGACGTTGTAGTCAGTCACCAGACCGTCGATCACCACGCCCGCGTCGTCGCCCTGTGCCAGCGGCAGGTCGAGCCGCGCCAGGGTTTCGCCGACCGGTCCGCTGGCCAGGGCCTTGCCGGCGCTCAGCAGCACAATGTGATCGGCCAGGCGCGCGACTTCGTCCTGGGAATGGCTGACGTACAACACCGGTATTTCCAGTTCGTCGTGCAGCCGTTCGAGGTACGGCAGGATCTCGCTTTTGCGCTGTGAGTCCAGCGCGGCCAAGGGCTCATCCATCAACAGTAACCGGGGGCTGGTGAGCAACGCGCGGGCGATACCGACGCGTTGCCGTTCGCCGCCGGAGAGGTGCTGCGGATGACGATCCAGCAGGTGGCCGATGCCCAGCAACTCGGTGGCATGCTGCAGGTCAACCCGGCGTTGCTCAGGGGCAATACGCCGCAGGCCGAATTCCAGGTTGGCCCGCACCGACAGGTGGGGAAACAGGCTGGCTTCCTGGAACACATAGCCCAGCGCCCGTTTGTGGGGGGGCACAAAGTGTTTCTTGCGACTGTCCTGCCAGACCTCATCGTTGATCTGGATAAAGCCATGCTCGGCCCGCTCCAGGCCGGCGATGCAGCGCAGGCAAGTGGTCTTGCCCGAGCCGGAATGACCGTACAGCGCCGTGACGCCACGACCGGGCAGGTCCAGGTCGACGTCCAGGGCAAAGTCCGGGTAGCGAAGGTGCAGGCGCGCGTGAATCCCGGCAGTCATCGATCAGCTCCAGCCAGCCTTGGTCTTGCGGCTTGAATACAGTGCCAGCAGCACCAGGAATGAAAACCCCAGCATCGCCCCGGCCAGCCAGTGGGCCTGGGCATATTCCATGGCTTCGACGTGATCGTAGATCTGCACCGAGACCACGCGGGTCTTGTCGGGGATGTTGCCGCCGATCATCAGCACCACGCCAAATTCACCGACGGTGTGGGCGAAGCCGAGAATGGCTGCGGTGACAAAGCCAGGCCGGGCCAAGGGCAGGATCACGCTGAAAAAGGTGTCCCAGGGATTGGCGCGCAGGGTGGCGGCGACTTCCAGGGGGCGGGTGCCGATGGCCGAGAAGGCGTTCTGTAGCGGTTGGACGACAAAGGGCATCGAGTAGATCACCGAGCCGATCACCAACCCGGTAAAGCTGAAGGTCAAGGTGCCCAGCCCCAGCGACTGGGTGAGCTGGCCAATGAACCCGTTGGGGCCGAGGGTCAGCAGCAGGTAGAAGCCGATCACCGTCGGCGGCAGCACCAGGGGCAGGGCGACGATCGCCCCGATGGGGCCGCGCAGCCAGGACCGGGTGCGCGACAGCCACAACGCAATCGGAGTGCCGATGATCAGTAAAATCACCGTGGTCAGGGACGCGAGCTTGAAGGTCAGCCAGATCGCGGCAAGGTCGGCACTCGATAGCGTCATTTAAAGTTGATAACCGTAGGATTTGATAATGGCAGCGGCTTTCGGACCCTTGAGGTAGTCAACCAGCGCCTTGGCGGCCGGGTTGTCCTTGCCTTTGTCGAGGATCACCGCGTCCTGCTTGATCGGGTCGTGCATGTCGGCGGGCACGATCCATGCCGAGCCACTGGTGACTTTGCCGTCTTTATAGATCTGCGACAAGGCGACGAAACCCACTTCGGCGTTACCAGTGGAGACGAACTGAAAGGCCTGGGTGATGCTCTGGCCTTCGACAATCTTGTCCTTGACCTTGTCGGTCAGGCCCAGCCTGGCCAGCACTTGCGTAGCGGCGAGACCGTAAGGGGCGGCTTTCGGGTTGGCGATGGACAGGTGTTGGTACTGGTTGCTGGCCAGCACGTTGCCCTTGGCGTCGACATAACCGTCCTTGGCCGACCACAACGCCAGGGTGCCGATGGCGTAGGTGAAGCGCGAGCCTTTGACGCTATCGCCTTCCTGCTCGAGTTTTTTCGGGGTGCTGTCGTCTGCCGAGAGGAACACTTCGAACGGCGCGCCATTCTTGATCTGGGTGTAGAACTGCCCCGTGGCGCCATAGGCGGCGACCAGTTTGTGCCCGGTGTCTTTTTCGAAGTCGGCGGCAATGGCCTGGATCGGCGCGGTGAAGTTCGCGGCGACGGCGACCTGGACTTCGTTGGCCTGGGCCGAGCCCAAGGCGAATACGGCGAGCAAGGAGGCCAGGCAAACCGGGGCAAAACCTGAGACACGCATAGTCATGAAGCGGCTCCGAAGGACGAGTGAGGTGGGCAGTGTTTTGTAGCGATTCGACTGCGCTGGGGCTGAGGTCTAACGCTATATAAAATAATATATAGCGAAAAAGCTGTGAGCGGAACTCGTCAAGGGCTCATGAGTGAAAAATTGTATACAGTTTCTGCCGTGGGTTTTTCAGCTGCATTCGCAGAAGGGGTGATCGTTCCCATCCGGGAACGATCATCGAGGCGCTGAATTCAGCGACGCCCCAGCAAGGCCAGTGTTTCATCCGCCAGGCGTCGGGTCAGTTCGCCAGTGGACAGCTCCACACCCAGGCGTAGCGCCTGCCCGGCCCACAGGGTGCTGAAGTCTGCCTCGTCCTTGGCGCGCAGCGGCAGCAAGGCACCGCCAGCCAGCGGGAACGCCGGAGCCTGCGGGCAGATCGGGCCGAGCTCGCGCATGACCCGATTGACAATCCCCCGCGCCGGGCGCCCGGTGAAGATATTGGTGACTGCGGTTTCGCTGTCCCTGGCGCTGCGCAGGGCCCGGTGGTGCGAGGCGCTGACCTGGGCTTGCGGCGTGAACAGGTAGGCGGTGCCCAGTTGCACCGCCGAGGCGCCCAGGGTGAACGCGGCGGCGATCCCCCGTGCATCGCCAATGCCGCCGGCGGCGATAACGGGCACGCGGACGGCATCGACGACTTGCGGCACCAGGGCAAAGGTGCCGACCTGAGTGCTCAAGTCATCGCTGAGAAACATCCCGCGATGGCCACCGGCCTCGTAGCCCATGGCGATGATCGCGTCGCAGCCATGTTGCTCAAGCCAGACGGCCTCGGCCACCGTTGTCGCGGATGACAGCACCTTGGCGCCGCTGGCCTTGACCCGGTCGAGCAGGGATTTTTCCGGCAGGCCGAAGTGGAAGCTCACCACTTCGGGTCGAAACGCCTCGACCACCTCGCAGGCGGCCTCATCGAACGGCGCCCGGTTGGACACCGGTGTCGGCGCTTCGAAGTCAGCGCCCAGTTCACGGTAGTAGGGCTCCAGTAGCTGCTTCCATTGGCGGGTGCGCGACTCGTCGGCCACGGGTGGCTGATGGCAGAAGAAGTTCACATTCAATGGCCGCGGGCTGTGTCGGCGTATCGTGGTAAGCGCCTCGCGTAACTGCCCGGTGCTCAGCATGGCCGCGGGCATCGAGCCCAGGGCGCCGGCGTTACTGGCAGCGATCACCATGTCCGGGCCGGTCGCGCCGGCCATGGGCGCCTGGATGATCGGCAACTCGATGCCGAGCAGATCAAGAATACGGGTGTCAGGCCATTGGCTCATCAGCAGTGCTCTCCTGCATGAAGTGGGTGAAGGGGGGCGGCTGTTGCGGTTCAATGGGTTCATCGGCGATGAAAGACGTCACCCTTTGAACAGGGCATCAGTGTCGTTAAAACGGGCCGGGTGACGCGCCGCTTGTCCGCGATAGCGTTGGCTCAGCCACTATCAGGGATTACGGTGCTGGCATCGGCGATTCTGGCCCAGAGGGTAAAAATCATAGCCCTGGCATGTGCCATCGGTCATGGATTTTTTGCGCTATGACTGCGAAGGTACTGGCCTGGACTCAGCTCACGGCGACCCATCCAATCAGGAGACAGCGATGTTCAAAGGCATTTTGATTGAGAACGATAACGGCGCGTACCAGGCCAGTTTGCGAGAGATCGACGACGATCAGTTGCCCGAGGGCAATGTCACGGTGCGTGTGGCGTACAGCACCCTGAACTTCAAGGATGGGTTGGCGATCACCGGCTCAAGCCCTGTGGTGCGCAGATTTCCGATGGTTCCCGGGATCGACCTGGCCGGCACGGTGGAGGTCAGCGAGCATCCGGACTTCAAGGTTGGCGACAAAGTGCTGCTCAACGGCTGGGGCGTGGGGGAAGGGCACTGGGGTGGGCTGGCGCAAAAGGCGCGGCTTGCGGGTGACTGGCTGATTGCCTTGCCGCGTGCATTTACCGAAGCCCAGGCCATGGCCATTGGTACGGCCGGCTACACCGCGATGTTGTGCATCCTGGCGCTGGAGCGCAACGGCGTGACGCCGGACCAGGGCGAGGTGTTGGTGACCGGGGCCAACGGTGGTGTCGGCAGTTTCGCCATCGCCCTGTTGTCCGCGCTGGGCTACCAGGTGGTCGCTTGCACCGGTCGCCCCTCGGAGCATGCCTACCTCAAGCAGTTGGGCGCCCGCGAGATCATCGATCGCGCCAGCCTGTCCGGCCCCGGCAAACCGTTGGCCAAGGAACGGTGGGCGGCGGTGGTCGACTCGGTCGGCAGCCATACCCTGGCCAATGCCTGCGCCAGCACCCGGGCCAATGGTACGGTGGCGGCGTGCGGGCTGGCCCAGGGCATGGACTTTCCGGGCTCCGTCGCGCCCTTTATCCTGCGCGGCATCACCCTGGCCGGAATCAACAGCGTGACTCAGCCCAAGGCTCGACGCATTGAAGCCTGGGACCGACTGGCCAGGGACCTGGACCTGGGGTTGCTGTCACTGATCAGTCACGAGATCGGCCTCAGCGATGCCATCGAGCTTGCGCCACGGCTGCTGGCCGGCGAGGTGCGTGGGCGCGTGGTGGTGGATGTGAATCGTTAATCAAGGAGGAGGTGTTCATGGGCGTCAAACAACTGGAAGTACAGCCGTTTCGTGTCGCCGGATTGCGCGTGCGTACGCTCAATGCGGCAGAGCAACAGGCGTCGACCGCCAGGATCGGCCCGATGTGGCAATGCTTTTTCAGCGAAGGCCTGTACGACAAGATCGCCGGCAAGATGGCGGATTCGTGGGTGTATGGCGTGTACAGCCAATATGAATCCGACGCGAGTGGGGCGTTTGACGTGTTGGCGGGGGTGGCCGTCAGTGAGGCCCCGACCGATTACCACAGCCTTGAAGTGCAGGGCGGCCAGTACCTGGTGTTCGATGCCAAGGGGCCGATGCCGGGCAGTGTGATCGAGGCCTGGGGGCGGGTGTGGGCGTATTTCGATGAGCATCCGCAGACTCAGCGCCGGTTTGCCACCGACTTCGAGGCCTACACCGGCCCCGACAGCGTGGCCGTGCACATCGGCATTTTCTAAGGCCGGCTTTCGCGCGCCAGTAACTGACGCTTGCGTTCCACCCCCCAGCGATAGCCCGACAGGTCGCCATCGCTGCGCACTACCCGGTGGCACGGTATCGCCACTGCCAGGTTGTTGGCCCCGCACGCCTGGGCCACGGCGCGGAACGCCTTGGGCGCACCGATACGCCGGGCAATCTCGGCGTAACTGGCGGTGCTGCCCAGCGGAATCTCCCGTAACGCTCTCCAGACCCGCTCCTGAAACGCGGTGCCGCGCACATCCAGCGGCAGGTCCAGGCCCAAGGCGGGGGCTTCGATGAAACCCACCACCTTGGCGATCAGTTGCTCGAAATCCGGGTCCGCGCCGATCAGGTTGGCCTGCCGGAACTTATCTTGCAGGTCGCGGACCAGGGTATCGGGATCGTCACCGAGGAGAATCGCGCACACCCCGCGCTCGCTCTGTGCCACCACGATCGCCCCGAGCGAGCATTGGCCTACGGCAAAGTGAATATCGGTGTTCTGGCCCGCGGCGCGGTAATCGCCAGGGGTCATGCCGAGCACCTGATCGGCGGATTCGTAGAAGCGACTGTTGGAGTTGAACCCGGCGTCATACAGCGCATCGGTCACCGAACCCGCCACTTCGAGCCGTTCGCGGACCCGGCGTGAACGCTGGGCCGTGGCGTAGCCCTTGGGGGTCAGGCCGGTCACGGCCTTGAACACGCGGTGGAAATGAAAGGGACTCATGCGCGCGCTGTGTGCCAGTTCGCCGAGACTGGGCACGGTGTCGGCGGATTCGATCTGTCGGCAGGCCGCGGCGACCAGGGTGGCGTGCTGGCTGGCAACCAGGGTTTGATCCGCCGCGGCCCGCTTGCTGGGGCGGAAGCCCGCGGCCAGGGCTTGTTCCTCGGTGTCGAAGAACACCACGTTCTGCGGTTTCGGCAAGCGCGCCAGGCTACTGGGGCGGCAATAGACCCCGGTGGTTTTCACTCCATAGACAAACTGACCGTCGGCGCGCGGGTCGCGAGCCAGTACGGCGGCCCAGCGGGGGTCTTGTTCGGTGGCGTGCCTGGCGGTGGTCATGGTGCGTTACCTTTTGAAGATTCAGTCCAGCTTGCCCGGTATGAAGGTCGAAGGCACTCCGCGGCTTGCGGTCGAATTCCAGGTGTCACCCCGCGCGGCGGAAGGTGAGGTTGATCCGCTGTGCGCCCAGTTGTGGATGATGCCCCTCGTTGAGAGGCAACACACCGTGATAGCGCAAACGGTCCACGCCGCCCCAGACCACGATGTCACCGTGAAACAACGACACTCGCCGGCTTTTGTCGCTGCGTTTCAAGCCACCGAACAGAAAGATCGCCGGCAAGCCCAGGGAGACTGACACGATAGGCGCAGCATAGGACCGTTCGTCTTTGTCCTGGTGTAGGGACATTTTCGCACCGGGCAGGTACCGGTTGATCAGGCAGGCGTCCGGCATAAAGTCGCAGAAGCCGGCTGCCATCGCTGCGGCCTGCGCCAGCTCCCGGAAGACCGCAGGCATTTCTGGCCAAGGCTGGTCGCTGAGCGGGTCGAGGCGGGTATAGCGGTAGCCACTGCGATCGGTGGTCCAGCCCAGCGTGCCACAACTGCTCAAGGCAGCCGACATGGTGAAACCACCCGGCGTGACCATGTTCCGCAACGGTGCTCGCTGCAAGACAGGCTCCAGTGCAGCAAGCACGCGCGCCACCCAGGGCTGGGCAAAGCCACGCAGTACGAATGACTGTTCGCCAATCTGCTCGGTCCGCGCCGGTTGGCGGTCTTCGCCGGCAAACAGGTCGAGGGTCGAAGGGAGGCTGTGATTACTGCGCATCGTGGAAAATCACTCCAAGGGTATGCCGCTCACCGCTGTGCAGACGACTGACGCCATGGCGCATGTTCACCCGGTAGTCGCCACGAACGCCCTGCACCGGGCGCTGGCTCACCGCAAATATCAGTGCATCGCCCTGTTCAAGGCTCATCACCAGGGGCCGCGATTGCATCCTGGGGCGCTGCTCGGTGAGCACGAACTCGCCACCGGTGAAGTCTACACCGGGTGCTGACAACAGAATCGCCACCTGCAGGGGAAACACCTGCTCACCGTACAGATCCTGATGCAGGCAGTTGTAGTCCCCCGGACCGTAGTGCAGCAATAAAGGCGTAGGACGCTGCTGGCCCGCAGCATGACAGCATTGCAAGAACGCGCTGTGCGCCGCGGGAAAGCGGCCGGGCAGGCCCATGCGTTCATGCCAGCGATTGGCCAATGGCACCAACCGGGTGTACAGCGCCCCGCGTAATTGCTCGACGAGCGAGGGCAGGGGGTAGCTGAAGTAACGGTACTCGCCCCGCCCGAAGCCGTGCCTGGCCATCACCACGTGAGCGCGGAAACGCGTCGGCTCGGCGTACAGCGCCGTAAGGTCGCGGCATTGCCGGGCCGTGAGCAGACCCTTGAGGCTGGCGCAGCCGTCCTGGTCGAGGGTGTGCTCGAGCGCGGGCCAAGGGAGGGTGTCGATACGCTCGAGCAGCGACGGCCCGGCTGTCGCAGGGGCGGCGTGGCGGTCGTGGTGGTGCGGGGAGGTGGACATGGCTGGCTCCTGAACCCGAGTCGAGGATGACCAGTCTGGGAGGCTCAAGCGCGGGTGACACTCCGGTGCTTGCGGTCGAACTCCGGAGTGCTTGCCAGGACGGTCGGCGACCTTACAGCGCCTTGCTCACACTGATGTCAGTGATGACATCCGCGCTGTCGCCATGGATGGCGGCAAGGGCGGCCCTGGCCTCGTCTTCAGTGCCCTTGACCAGTTGGGCGAACTCGAACCGGCGCTCGCCGTTGAGTTTGTACTTGATGACGTACTTGGTGGTTTGAGTCACGAGCGTACCTGTGTGTCACAGTGTATATAGAGGATCAGCTGAGTTTCGAGCTGGACCGACGAATGATCTTGATCGAGTGCGTCAGCGTCGGCTTGCGGGTCACACTGATCGGTCGGCGGTTGACCGTGTCGATGGTGATGTTCCAGAAACCGGTGCTCGGCGCGGTGATTTTCGCCGGGAAAGTGTCGAATGCGCCACCGTGGTAGGTGTGGCGTCCGCCATTTTTGAAGCTGCGAAAGTTGGCGTCGTTCATCAGGCGGATGTTGCAGGTTTGGGAGCATTGGATGACGACGATGTCATCTTCGTTGAGGTGCTCGCGCTGGTGGATAAATTTCATGGGGCGCCTCCAGAAGGGCTTTTTCTACAAAATCAAAACGATAGCATGGGCGATGACGCAGTTTATCAGCCTCGACACCCGAAAAGCGGGCTCTTGGGTCCGGGTTTGACAATTAAAAACGGTTATCCGTGATTAATTACGCAATAAAGTGCTGCACTCCGGAGAAAATCGGTATTTGTGCTGTCGGAGGGTCTTTACTGGAGGATTTGTATGAAGCGGGGCGTTTTGTTGCTGGCATTGGCGATGAGTGGTTGTGCGACAGTCTCGGACATCAATCAGACGCTGCCCACCATGAATGTGATTTCAGGAAAGAAACCACAAGAATATGCCGCCTGTGTTGCCGACAAACTGGCCACCAGCCGTGGCGCGGTACAGATTGAACCGCACAAGGATGGCGTGCAGGTCATCGTGCCTGGAAAACTCTCCGCCGATCCGGCAGCGGTGTTTGATATCGAAGAACGCTCCAGCGGCAGCAGCATCAAGCTGCATGAGAGCCTGTCCAACGTGCCGATGCGCCCTGGCGATATCGGCAAGGCGGCCAACGAGTGCATTTCCGGCTAGCCCGTACCGTCTCGAACCCAAGTTCGCGTTGTGATGGGCGGACCCATCACCTACTCTTTATAAGCTTATGCAAAGTAGGCCTAAGCATATAACTAGAAGAATGGAGTTCGAGATGGAATTCAACCCGATGGTGTTGAGCGGCCTGATGCTCATGGCGGCCAGCAGTGCGATGGCTGCGGATGGCCAGAAAATATTCACCCAGGGCGGCGTACAGCCGGGGGCAACCGCCTGTTTTGCCTGCCATGGCGCGGATGGTATGGGAATGCCGGCGGCCGGCTTTCCTCGATTGGCAGGGTTGTCCGCGGAGTACCTGCGCAAGCAACTGAACGATTTTCGCAGTGGCTCGCGGGTCAGCGCGGTGATGCAGCCCTTGGCCAACGCGCTGGCCGCCGATGAGATCCAGGCCGTTTCCAACGCGTTGGCGGCCATGCCGGCGCCTGAAACACCCCGGATCACGCGCGATGCCGTGCCGAAAAACGTCGGGCAAACCCTGGCGCTGCGCGGTGCCTGGGACCGGCAGATCCCCGAATGCGTGCTGTGCCATGGTCCTGGTGGCGTGGGCGTCGGCAGCGCCTTCCCGCCGTTGGCCGGGCAATCGGCGAGCTATCTGGTGGCGCAATTGAACGCCTGGCGCGATGGCACCCGGCACAACGACCCGAATGACTTGATGGGGCACATCGCCAAAGCCCTGACACCGGACGAGATCACCGCAGTCGCCGATTATTTCGCGACCTTGGGTAGCCAGGAGGCCAAGCCATGATATTCAATTCTTTCGCGCCATTGTCCCTGCTGTTGATGAGCGCCGACCTGTACGCTGCGCAGACGGTCATGGACGACCAGTCCGAGTTGAAAACCCCGGCAGTGGCTGGCGGTCATATTTCCTACTTCCAACCGCCGGCCGAACACGAATTGCCGGACAACGCCTTTGGCAAACTGGTGCGACAGGGCCACAGCCTGTTTGTCGACACCCGGCGCCAGGCACCGGCGTATGTTGGCAATGGCCTCAATTGCAGCAACTGCCACCTTGACCAAGGGCGCTTGCCCAACTCCGCGCCACTGTGGGGGGCTTATCCGATGTACCCGGCGTATCGCAAGAAGAACGACAAGGTCAACACGTTTGCCGAGCGCCTGCAGGGGTGTTTCCAGTTCAGCATGAACGGCAAGCCGCCACCGGCCGACGGGCCGGAGATTACCGCGTTGTCGGCCTATGCCTATTGGCTGTCGACCAAGGCACCGCTCGGTGTCGAGTCACCGGGGCGCGGCTACCCTGATGTGGCCCAGCCGGCCAAGGGCTATGACCTCGCCCAAGGGGCACAGGTCTACAAGACGCAGTGTGCGATTTGCCATGGCGATGCGGGGCAAGGTCAAAAAGTCGGCCAGGACTATGTCATGCCGCCACTGTGGGGCAAGGATTCCTACAACTGGGGGGCCGGCATGCACCGCATCAACACGGCGGCGTCGTTCATTCAATACAACATGCCGCTGGGTAAGGCCAGAAGCCTGAGCGATCAGCAGGCCTGGGATGTGGCGGCGTTCATCAACAGCCATGAACGGCCGCAGGATCCACGCCTGATCGACGGCTCCATCGAGAAAACCCGAGTGAAGTTCCATGCCAACGATGGGGTCAATCTCTACGGGCAAACAGTGGATGGGGTGCTGATCGGGCAAGGGATCCGATAAACTGTCGTCTATCGACACAATGCCGCTCTTGAGTGTAATGCTGTTCAGTTAAGAAACGTTTGAAACGAGTGAGAGACCCGTGGTGAGCGAGCTTGCTCGCGCTGGGGCGCGAAGCGCCCCCCCAACAAAGCGACTGCGGTCTTTCAGAACGAACTCGGCGATCGTTTTTGGGGCTGCTGTGCAGCCCAGCGCGAGCAAGCTCGCTCGCCACGGGTGATGTATTGAGCAACCCTATCCTTAGCTGAACAGCATTGCGCTCTTGGGCGGCATTGTCATTTCTGGAGCAGTCAATGAAACGCGAGCAAGTCAGAGAGCGGCATGCAGAGGGTCACATCTCTGCCACCCATGTGATTCAGAATCCGGCGAACCCGGGGGAATGGATTGTCTTTTTCAAGAAAAGCGCAGGGCGCAGCTTTTTCCTGGTGGATGACAATGACGAGGTCGAGTCCTTCAGCCAGCTGGATGACCTGATCGAGACCGTGCGCGGCCTCGGGATCAAGTTCGCCGAAATACACATGTGATGAGTCAACGCGCTTTGCAGGCTACTTGCACACCACTACGACACTGCGGCTCTTGAAGTTGCCGACGTCGGCGCCGAGGGTCTTTTCGCTCTCGTCGAGGGCCGGCGTACCCTCCGTGCCCACTATCCGGTAACCGGTGCCGGCACAGGATGCATCGGCTTTCTCGTAGCATTTGGCCCAGGAGTTGGCTCTGCCCGAACAGTCAATCGCCAGGCCTTGCTGGCCATCGTCCAGGTAGATTTTGGAGGCGCTGGCGCATCCGCCCAGCAGCAGTACCGCCATCAGCGTCAGGTATTTTTTCATGGGTGGCAGCCATTAGTCAGCAGGGGCGCAGTTGCCTTGGGCAAGAATGCTACAGCCCGTGGCGATTAGGCTACAAACGCGCACAAAAAAACCTGCGGGCAGGCAGGTTTTTTCGCACAGGTAAGCTGTTACTCAGGCTTGGCGCCACGGCGCTTGGGCGCAGGCGGGGTGTCCTGCAGCACCGAGGCCACTTCAATCGCCATGGCTTGCGAGGGGAAAGGCCCGGCGATGTTTTCGCCGCTGGCGCTGTCGACCCACCACTGGCCATCTTTGGCCTGGTTGATCAGGTAACCGTTCACACTCTTTACTGCCGACATCTATCTGCCTCGTTGGCTGGTTCAATCGCGCAATGATAGCCGATAGCAGCAAACGTGTCCGGGCCAGTTCTCTGGTCTAAAGTGAAGCCCTCGCGGGGTTGTGAGGGTGCATGGCGTATCCCTGGGGTGCGTTTGCAAACGACATGTGCAATGCGCTTGCGGAACTATCTCGCGGAATTTTTCTCTATGATGGCACCGGTTAGCCAGTGCGGGGCATTGTAAGGTGCCCGCCGTCTGATTAGACTGCGCCAAAACTCGTATACACAGCCTTTTCAAGGACTTTTATGATCAAGAAATGCTTGTTCCCAGCAGCCGGTTACGGTACTCGCTTCCTGCCAGCGACTAAAGCCATGCCCAAGGAAATGCTGCCGGTGGTGAACAAGCCACTGATCCAGTACGGCGTCGAAGAAGCACTGGATGCCGGTTTGACCGAAATCTCCATTGTCACCGGCCGTGGCAAACGCGCCCTGGAAGACCACTTCGACATCAGCTATGAGCTGGAAAACCAGATCAAGGGTACTGACAAAGAGAAGTACCTGGTCGGCATCCGCAAGCTGCTGGACGAGTGCTCGTTCTCCTACACCCGTCAAACCGAAATGAAGGGCCTGGGCCACGCGATCCTGACCGGTCGCCCACTGATCGGTGACGAACCCTTCGCCGTGGTACTGGCGGACGACTTGTGCGTCAACCTGGAAGGCGACGGCGTACTGACCCAGATGGTCAAGCTGTACAAGCAGTACCGCTGCACCATCGTGGCGATCCAGGAAGTAGACCCTCAGGAAACCCAGAAGTACGGTGTGATCGCCGGCGACCTGATCGGTGATGACCTGTACCGCGTGCGCAACATGGTCGAGAAGCCAAAGCCTGAAGATGCCCCGTCCAACCTGGCCATCATTGGTCGCTACATCCTGACGCCGGACATCTTCAAACTGATCGAAGAAACCGAGCCAGGCAAAGGCGGCGAGATCCAGATCACCGACGCCCTGATGAAGCAAGCGCAAGACGGTTGCGTGATTGCCTACAAGTTCAAGGGCACGCGTTTCGACTGCGGTGGCGCTGAAGGCTACATCGAGGCGACCAACTTCTGCTTCGAACACTTCTACAAGACGGGCAAGGCTTACTGATAGCTGAGTCACCGTCCTGTACTGAAAAGCCACCTTCGGGTTAATACCGTCAGTTAAGCGAACGCCAACCTATGTAGGAGCGAGCGCGCTCGCGATGAACGTTAACGATAACGCGTGTTTTCTGAATAAACGCGTTGTTCTTGAGGTCATCGCGAGCACGCTCGCTCCTACAAATGCGGCTTCATCTCCTAACTGACTGGCATTGACCTTCGGGTGGCTTTTTCATTTTTCGGACCCTGCGGTTCGCGGCGCTGACCATCAAAGCGGCAGCAGGTATGCTGGTGGCCTGCCGAGGAGAGTGAAATGGCTTACGATTTTGACCTATATGTGATTGGCGCCGGTTCCGGTGGTGTACGCGCGGCGCGCTTTGCTGCGGGCTTCGGTGCGAAAGTGGCCGTGGCCGAGAGCCGTTATCTGGGGGGGACCTGCGTCAACGTGGGCTGCGTTCCCAAGAAGCTGCTGGTGTACGGCGCGCACTTTGCCGAGGACTTCGAACAGTCCCGGGGCTTTGGCTGGTCATTGGACGAGGCCGACTTCGACTGGGCGACGCTGATCGCCAACAAAGACCACGAGATCAATCGCCTGAATGGCATCTACCGCAACCTGCTGGTCAACAGCGGCGTGACCCTGCACGAAGGCCACGCCAAGTTGCTGGACCCGCATACGGTCGAGGTCAACGGCCAACGGTTTACCGCCAAAACCATTCTGGTCGCCACTGGCGGCTGGCCGCAGATCCCGGAGATTCCGGGGCGCGAGCACGCCATCAGTTCCAACGAGGCGTTTTTCCTCAAGGCGTTGCCCAAGCGCGTGCTGGTGGTGGGCGGTGGCTACATCGCCGTCGAGTTCGCCGGGATCTTCCACGGGCTGGGTGCCGAGACCACCTTGTTGTATCGCGGTGAGCTGTTCCTGCGCGGTTTTGACGGCTCGGTGCGCAAGCATCTGCAGGAAGAACTGACCCGGCGCGGGATGGACCTGCAATTCAACGCCGACATCGAGCGTATCGACAAGCAGGCCGATGGCAGCTTGAACGTGACCCTCAAGGACGGCCGCCAGCTACAGGCCGACTGCGTGTTCTACGCCACCGGACGACGTCCGATGCTGGACAACCTGGGCCTGGAAAACACCCGGGTCACGTTCGACAACAAAGGCTTTGTCGAAGTCGATGAGCTGTACCAGACCGCGGAACCGTCGATCCTGGCCATTGGCGATGTGATCGGTCGCGTGCAACTGACGCCGGTCGCCCTGGCCGAAGGCATGGCCGTTGCGCGCCGCCTGTTCAAGCCGGAACAGTATCGTCCGGTTGATTACAACCTGATCCCGACGGCGGTGTTCAGCTTGCCGAACATCGGCACCGTTGGCCTGACTGAAGAGCAGGCCCGGGAAGCGGGGCATGAGGTGCAACTGTTCGAAAGCCGTTTTCGGCCGATGAAACTGACCCTGACCGAGTGCCAGGAGCGCACCCTGATGAAACTGGTGGTGGATGCCCGGACCGACAAGGTGCTGGGTTGCCACATGGTCGGGCCGGAAGCCGGCGAGATCGTCCAGGGGCTGGCCATTGCCCTCAAGGCGGGCGCGACCAAACGTGACTTCGACGAGACCGTCGGCGTGCATCCTACGGCCGCTGAAGAGTTTGTCACGATGCGCACCCCGGTAGCGGGTTAAGCGCCTTCGCGGTACCTGACGCTGTGTCTGGCGGTGCATGAAGTGTGCCTGCCAGAGCCAGCGTTTTTTTATGCAGATACTTTTTTCTTCTATTAATACTACCGGCTAATAGCCAAAACCAATCAGCAGCATCAGGTTATCCAATGAGCCATCAGCGGACTCATTGGTTAGGATTCTCCCATCAAGTTCTTAACCACTGACGGAGAGTCAACGATGCCTATCATCAACAGCCAAGTTAAACCGTTCAAAGCGACCGCCTACAAAAATGGCGACTTCGTGCAAGTGTCGGACGCTGACCTGAAAGGCAAGTGGTCTGTCGTGTTCTTCTACCCGGCCGACTTCACCTTCGTTTGCCCGACCGAGCTGGAAGACCTGGCCGACAACTACGCCGAGTTCCAGAAGCTCGGTGTCGAGATCTACAGCGTGTCCACCGACACTCACTTTGCCCACGCGGCCTGGCACAACACCTCGCCGGCCATCGGCAAAATCCAGTACACCATGATCGGCGACCCGACCCACGTCATCTCCCGCAACTTCGACGTGCTGATCGAAGAAGCTGGCCTGGCGGACCGCGGCACTTTCGTGATCAACCCTGAAGGCCAGATCAAGATCGTCGAACTGAACGATGGCGGTGTGGGTCGCGACGCCTCCGAACTGCTGCGCAAGATCAAGGCTGCCCAGTACGTTGCGGCTCACCCGGGCCAGGTTTGCCCAGCCAAGTGGAAGGAAGGCGAAGCCACGCTGGCGCCGTCCCTGGACCTGGTCGGCAAGATCTGAGTCGGTGAGTCGACCGAGGGCGATGAGCTCTTAAACACGTTAGCCGCACCGCCCTCGAAAACGCCCGGGCGAGATTCGCTCGGGCGTTGTTTTTTCTACGAATGCAAAAATGGAGATCGCCCGTATGTTGGACGCCAATCTTAAAGCCCAGTTGAAGTCATACCTGGAACGGGTCACCCTGCCGATCGAGATCGTTGCTTCCCTCGACGACGGTGCGAAATCCCAGGAAATGCTCGCGCTGCTCAAAGACGTTGCCAGTCTTTGCAGCCTGATTACCTTGCGCGACGACGGTAACGATGCGCGCAGACCGTCGTTCTCGATCAATCGCCCGGGCGCCGATATCAGCCTGCGTTTCGCCGGCATCCCCATGGGCCACGAATTCACTTCGTTGGTGCTGGCCTTGCTGCAAGTCGGCGGTCACCCCTCGAAGGCCAGCAGTGAGGTGATCGAACAGATCCGCTCGCTCAAAGGCGAGTTCAACTTCGAAACCTACTTCTCGCTGTCCTGCCAGAACTGCCCGGACGTGGTCCAGGCGCTGAACCTGATGGCGGTGCTCAACCCGAATATCCGTCACGTCGCCATCGATGGCGCGTTGTTCCAGGACGAAGTCACTGAGCGCCAGATCATGGCCGTGCCCAGCGTCTACCTGAACGGTGTGAACTTCGGCCAGGGGCGAATGGGCCTGGAAGAAATCATCGCCAGGCTCGACACCAGTGCCATTGAGCGCCAGGCCGAGAAAATCAGCGCCAAGGACGCCTTTGACGTGCTGGTGGTCGGCGGTGGCCCGGCCGGTGCGTCGGCGGCGATCTACGCCGCCCGCAAGGGGATTCGCACCGGTGTTGCCGCCGAGCGGTTTGGCGGCCAGGTGCTGGATACCATGGCCATCGAGAACTTCATTTCCGTGCAGGAGACCGAAGGGCCGAAGCTGGCGGTGGCGCTGGAAGAACACGTCAAGCAGTACGACGTCGACATCATGAACCTGCAACGCGCCGATACCCTGGTGCCGGGCAAGCATGGGGAACTGCATGAGGTCAGGTTCGCCAGCGGTGCCAGCCTCAAGGCCAGGACCGTGATTCTGGCCACCGGTGCGCGCTGGCGCGAAATGAACGTGCCGGGTGAGCAGCAATACCGCAACAAGGGCGTGGCGTACTGCCCGCACTGCGATGGTCCGCTGTTCAAAGGCAAGCGCGTGGCCGTGATTGGCGGTGGTAACTCCGGCGTCGAGGCGGCCATCGACCTCGCCGGTATCGTCGCCCATGTGACCCTGCTGGAGTTCGATGTGCAGTTGCGTGCCGACGCCGTCCTGCAGCGCAAGCTGCACAGCCTGCCGAACGTCACCGTGATCACGAATGCACAAACCACGGAAGTCACCGGTGACGGTCAGAAGGTCAACGGTTTGCATTACAAGGATCGTCAGTCAGGCGAGACCTTGAATGTGGAGTTGGAAGGGATCTTTGTCCAGATCGGCTTGCTGCCCAACACCGACTGGCTCAAGGGCACCGTCGAACTGTCGCCGCGGGGCGAGATTATCGTCGATAACCGGGGTGAGACGTCGATCCCGGGCGTGTTCGCCGCTGGCGACGTGACGACCGTGCCGTACAAGCAGATCGTGATTGCCGTGGGCGAGGGTGCCAAGGCATCGCTGAGTGCCTTCGATCACCTGATCCGCACCTCGGCCCCTGCATAAAGCCTTGGGCTGAAAACACAAAACCTTGTAGGAGCGAGCGTGCTCGCAATGGTCGCCAACGATAACGCGGGAAGGCTGGCCCCCCGCGGCGGTCTGAGGCTTATCGCGAGCACGCTCGCTCCTGCAGAGCGAATGTGGCGGGGGTTACAGCGGCGCCGGCTGAATGATTTCAACCCAGTACGCATCCGGGTCCTTGATGAAGGCCAGGCTCTTCATGCGGCCGTCATTCAAGCGTTTCTGGAAGTCACAGCCCAGGGCTTCGAAGCGCTCGCATGCGGCGCGAATGTCGGGGACGGCAATGCAGATATGGCCGAAACCGCGTGGGTCGGTGTTGCCGTTGTGGTAGGCGAAATCGCTGTCGTTCTCGGTGCCGTGGTTGTGGGTCAGTTCCAGGATGCCCGGGATCGACTTCATCCACTGGGTGCGGGCCGCCGGGTCGGCGGGGATCTGGTTCTTGTCGACCAGCGCGAGGAAATACAGGCTGAATTCGGCTTCCGGGAAGTCACGCTTTTCCACCAGGGTGAAGCCCAGGATGCGCGTGTAGAAGTCCAGGGACTTGGTGATGTCCTTGACTCGCAGCATGGTGTGGTTGAAGACGAATTGCTGGGTGGCGGTGTCAGGTTGGGCGGTGACGCCGGGGAAGGTATTCAGTTCGTGCAGGCTCATGGGCCCTCCGGAAAACAAGTGGGGCAAACGACGCTCCGGACAGTAGCTGTCCTTGGGCTTGCGGTGTGCCAATGATACGCAACGGACCGGGTTGCGCCAAAGTAAAACCTTGGGCTATTGCCTGGGCGAGCGGCTGGGCTCAGACTTTGACGCTCGCCCCGCCAGTGTTCTGCGTGATGATCCGACTGTATAAATCCCTGTTCGTATTCACCTGTCTGTTTTCGGCTGTCGCGAGTGCGCAGCCGGCACTTCCCGAGATCGCCTGGCCCAGTGGCTGGCAGGTGCAAGCACTGACGCAAGAGGCGGAACCCGCACCCAGTTCGCCGCAGGTCGTTAGGCAACGTGCGATAAAAAACGATGAAAATGGTGATCCGGTATTGGTCATGGAGTTGACCATGAGCCAGGTTGAAGTCGGGCATGAAGTCAATGTGCAGGGTGTCCTGCTGGAAATGCGCAAGTCGATACAGAAGGACTTTTTTCGAGGCGGCTATCAGAGTGTGTGCAACAAGATCCATCCCGCTACATTGAGCCGGTTATCGGCCCTGGAAACCACCTGCACGGTTACCCGTAATGGCCAGGCCCTGTTGTCGCAAACCGTGGTCGCTGCGCTGGATGGCGATAAGGTCTATGTTTTCTCCTATGCCGGCCAGGCCGAGGCTTATGCAAAAAGCCAGGGTGAAATACAGGACTTCCGAAATAGTTTGAAACTTTGATGGGGGCGCCGGGGTCTGTGATTTCGGCGCGGTGACGCAGGCTGATTATCCCAATGGACTATATAAAAAGTTATCTTGTGGCGCCTCGGGATTTATCGGCTTTTGTAACTAGATCGACGATCATGCCAGGCATGAAAAAGCCCTGCATGTGCAGGGCTTTTGGCGTGGCGTCGAAGACTTAAGCGCGAAGCCAGGAATCAACGGTGCTGGCGCCGTATTGTTCCTTCCAGGCTTTCAGGCCGCGGTGATTACCGCCCTTGGTTTCGATCAGCTCACCGGTGTGCGGGTTCTGATAAACCTTGACCACGCGCGCGCGGCGGGTCTTGGGGGCGGCGGCCAGCTGCAGGCCGGACTTGGGGTTCGGGTCGAGGATGGCGATAATGTCGCGCAGGCTCTTGCCGTAGGTTTTCATCAGCCCCTGGAGCTTTTCTTCGAATTCGATTTCTTTCTTCAGCCCGGCGTCGTTCTTCAGCGATTCCAGCTGCGCGAGCTGCTCTTGAAGGGCCTTTTCAGCTGCACGAAATTCAGCGAGTCTGGACAATATCTTTACTCCAATAGTGTGTTTGGCTGATACATACCGCCAACAAAGCTATAAGCCAAGAGCCTTGTAGCGACTCGGGGGGATAGTGGCTCACCTGTCAATCTTGCTCAGGCAGGAAAAATTGTAGTAGTTAATTGCCTTGGAGTAAATCATGTCTTTTTCAAGATGTAAGATCGCTTGACGGTTTGATGCAAGGGTGTGCGCCTAATCATGGGGCGGCTACTTCCCAGGGCAATTTTACCGAGGGCTTAGTGATTCTTGAGCTCGATAATAAAGTCTGCACCGGGCATGGGGCGACCATACAGGTAGCCTTGCAGGAAGTTGACCCCATGCTGGGCGAGATAATCACTCTGCTGCAGCGTTTCCACGCCTTCGGCGACGATACCCAGATCGAGTTTTCCGGAGAGTTCAATGATGCTTTCCAATATATGCCCGGACAAGGCATCGGCCCCAATCATCGCCACGAAACTCTGGTCGATTTTCAGGAAGTCCACATTGAACTGGCGCAAGTAGCCCAGGCTGGAGTGCCCGGTACCGAAGTCGTCGATTGCAATCTTCACCCCTAGCTCATGCAGTTGCTCGAACAGTTGAAGGGTCACGGGGGAGGGCACAATGAGCTCGCGTTCCGTCAGTTCCAGAATCAGCGCCACCGAGCCCGGCGAGAAGGCCGCGAGGAATTCCCGGCAGTCGTCGACCAGTGCCAGGTCCTGGCAGTGATTGGCGGTGATGTTGATGCCGATATGGAACAACTCGTTCAAGTGTTGGGTATGGGGCGCAAGCAAGGCGGCGGTCTGGCGCATCAGCGAACGCGTCATCGGTACAATCAGGCCCGAATGCTCGGCGAATGGAATGAATAGGTCGGGAGGCACCACGCCTTCTTTCGGGTGCTTCCAGCGCATCAGGACTTCGACCCCGGCCCATTGTTTGTTGTCGCCATGCACCACGGGCTGAAAGTAGGGGACGAACTCGCCGGCCTCCAGTGCGCGCTGCAATTCCAGGCTGGGCGACGACGAGCGTTTTTGCAGCCAGTGGGCGATGGTGCCCGCGATCACGCCAAAGAAAATCAACAGGCTGAACAGCGGCGGGTATTCACTGGCCATGTAACGCCAGACTTCACCCTCGGGAAAGCCGGCTTCCACGCCATAGGCATACCGTGAGGACTGCAGACTGCTGCGGGCGACCGGCAACTCGGGAGGCGGGGTCTCGTGGACCTTGCCATCGACCGTCAACCAGCTGTCACCGACTTGCAGTCGCAACAAGGTCTGGCGACCGATCAGGCGCAGGACATTGCTCAGGTGATAGCCATCCAGCGTGGTCAGGGCGCCTTGCCGGCCTTCACTGAGGCGATACACCAGCAGTGCGGTGTCGGGGGTGACCGGGTTGCCGCTCATCAGCCACAACTTGCCCTGGGTGTACTCGCCGGGGTCGACGTATTGCTTGAAGTCGCCAAACAATGAACTGCAATACAGGTTGTTGTCCCACACCAGATTGGTCGAGCGCACAAAAGGCCGGCGGGTGACTTGTTCACGCAAGGCCAGCGTGACATCGGCGCAGGGCTGTCCGGCCAGGGGCAGCAGCACCTGGGCCGCGTGGGCGGTGTTGTCGAGCATCAGGTCGAACTGGCGCACAGCCTCGACGGCGGTCTGATGGGTGTTTTGCGTGAGTCGGAATTCGGCTTGCATGTGCAGAATGATCACGCCCAACAGCACGGGAACCAGGCCGGCCAGCACGGTGATGGCATTGCGAACGGCGGGTTTTCGGCGGGGCTTGAGGGTCAGTGGCATGGGTGAAACCTGTGACGATGGAATAGGGCAGTCAAATGCAGGCGTGGCAAGGGCATGCCTCCCCCGAAGAACGTTGGTACCGGGGATGATAGATGGCGCTTGGCGTTTGTGCTTTTCAACGGTAGTCCAGTTGACGTGCCAGCTTGATGAACGCCAGCGTGGCCGGTGATGCCTGGCGCTCGTCCAATACCGCCAGCCCGACCTGGCGCTTGACCTTGGGCGACAGCGGTCGCTTTACATAGCGCGGCTGCCGGGTATCGGGCAGCGAGCCTTCGGCAACGATCGTCAGGGCGTCGCCGCGACTGACGGTTTCCAGGGTGCTGAGCAGTTGCGAACTGCGATAGCGGATATCCGGCGTCAGCCGGGCCGCACTGAACAAGCGCGATACCAGTTCCGCCGAGCCGGCTTCGGTGAGGATGAACGGGTCATGGCACAGGTCGCTCAAACTCAGGCTGTCACGTTGGGCGAGGGGGTGTTGTTGCGGGATCAATGCCACCATCTGGTCTTCGACCAGGGCAAAGGTGTCGAAGCGTTCCTCGGGCAGCACCACAAAGCCCACATCAATGCGCCGTTCCTCCAGCCACTGCACGACCTGTCGGTCAGGCCCCTCATCAATGTGTACCTCGATCCCGGGCCAGGTGGCGCGGTACTGCTGCAATATCATTGGCAGCAGCTTGATCGAAGAGGTCGGACCGAATGAGCCAATGCGCAGCGTGCCGCGCTTCATGCCGCGGGCATCCGCCGCCTCCTGGCGCAAGGTACTGGCCAGGCCGAGCATGGCGCGGGCACGCAGCAGCAACGGCTGGCCGATGTCGCTCAGTTCAACCCGGGACGGATGCCTTCTGAGTAACTCGACGCCCAATTCCTGCTCCAGCGACTTGATGGCGTGGGACACCGCCGACTGGCTGATGCCCAGGCGGTTGGCCGCGCTGGTGAAGCTTTGCAGTTCGGCCACCCGGGAAAATATCTCGAGCTGGGTCAGTGTCATGAGTCTTTACTCATTTTACGATGATCGATCATGAGGTGAAGAATACGCCATCAGCGCAATGCCAGTGAGTTAAGTGAACGCCGACTTTTGTAGGAGCAGCCGGTCGACGCTCGAGTGCTCGCGATGAACCCAAGGGCAACGCAGTTACTCAGAAAGCACGCGTAATCGTTAACGTCCATCGCGAGCATGCTCGCTCCTACAAATGCGACCTGTGTTCCTTAACTGAACAGCATTGCGCCATCAGCGTGACATTTTTCTCGGGAGTCTCATGAAAAGCCTTGTCCAGAGCCGTTCCCGTGAGTCGGATGTGCCCGTCTACCTGAAACTTGCCGCCGTCACCATGATTTGGGGCGGCACCTTTGTGGCCGGCCGGTTTCTGGCGGACGGACTGACGCCGTTGTTGGCCGCCAGCCTGCGGTTCCTGCTGGCGAGCCTGGCGCTGCTGCTGTTCATGGCCGCGGCGCGCATCCCGCTGGTACGCCCGACATTCAGGCAGTGGCGGCAGTTGGCGCTGCTGGGGTTCTTCGGGATCTTCTTCTATAACCTGTGTTTCTTTTACGGTTTGCAGTTGATCAACGCGTCGCGGGCGTCGCTGATCGTGGCGCTCAACCCGGCCGTGATTGGCCTGGCTTCGTGGCTGCTGTTCAAGGAACGGCTGAGCGGGATCAAAGTCGTGGGTATCGCACTGTGCCTGGTCGGTGCCGGCGTGGTCATTCTCGGGCGCAACCCCTCGGCGCTCGACGGGGCGGCGGCAGACACCTGGCTGGGGGATGTGCTGATACTCGGTTGCGTGCTGGGGTGGGGCATCTACTCGTTGTGTTCCAGAGGGCTGAATCAGGCGCTGGGGCCGCTGCACACCGTTACTTACTCGATTGTGCTGGGTACCCTGATGCTCTGGGCGACCAGTGCCGTGTGGGGTGAGGTGAGTCTTGAGGCACTCATCGACCTGCAGGCAGGGCAGTGGTCGAGCCTGTTGTATCTGGGCGTGCTGGGCTCGGCTTTGGCCTATATCGGGTACTACGACGGGATCCGCCAGATCGGCGCCACCCGTTCCGGGGTGTTCATCGCGTTGAACCCGCTGACCGCGGTGATCCTGGGCGCGCTGCTGCTGGACGAGCAGATGAGCGGCGCGATGTACCTGGGCGGCGGGGTGATTCTGCTGGGCATCTACCTGTGCAACAAACCCTTTGCACTGGCGCGAAAAAGGGGGATTTTATAGAGAAGGCGGACAAACCGTTTTACGCTGTGTAGAATCGGGTTACGCATATAAGAATAACGTCTTCTGGCAGCAGAAGCCTCGCCCGTAAAAGCCTTGGGTCGACAATGAAGATATTTGGGTTCCAATTGATCTACGGTGATTTTCTCGCCCGCAGTGTGCGAGGAATCTCCTGCGCGCCACCTGTCGCACTCAGCATTGCTCGAAACTAACGATCCGTTAATTCCAGAAAAAGCATGATGAGGCGCCAACCATGGCAGATTTATACGAAAACCCAATGGGCCTGATGGGCTTCGAGTTCATCGAACTGGCATCGCCAACCCCGAACACCCTTGAACCGATCTTCGAGATCATGGGGTTCACCAAGGTCGCGACCCACCGCTCCAAAGACGTGCACCTGTATCGCCAGGGCGCGATCAACCTGATTCTCAACAACGAACCCCACAGCGTGGCCTCGTACTTCGCGGCCGAACACGGTCCTTCGGTGTGCGGCATGGCGTTTCGCGTCAAGGACTCGCAACAGGCCTACAAGCGGGCACTGGAGCTAGGCGCCCAGCCGATTCACATCGAGACCGGCCCGATGGAGCTGAACCTGCCGGCGATCAAAGGCATCGGCGGCGCGCCGTTGTACCTGATCGACCGTTTTGGCGAAGGCAGCTCGATCTATGACATCGATTTCGTGTTCATCGAGGGTGTTGACCGCAACCCGGTCGGCGCGGGCCTGAAGATCATCGACCACCTGACCCACAACGTGTACCGCGGTCGCATGGCCTACTGGGCGAACTTCTACGAGAAGCTGTTCAACTTCCGTGAGATCCGCTACTTCGACATCAAGGGCGAATACACCGGCCTGACCTCCAAGGCCATGACCGCGCCGGACGGCATGATCCGCATCCCGCTGAACGAAGAGTCGTCCAAGGGCGCGGGGCAGATCGAAGAGTTCCTGATGCAGTTCAACGGCGAGGGCATCCAGCACGTTGCCTTCCTGTCCGATGACCTGATCAAGACCTGGGATCACCTGAAAAGCATCGGCATGCGCTTCATGACCGCGCCGCCCGAGACCTACTACGAAATGCTCGAAGGCCGCTTGCCGAACCACGGCGAGCCGGTGGGCGAGCTGCAGGCGCGCGGGATTTTGCTGGATGGCTCTTCGCAAGCAGGCGACAAGCGCCTGCTGCTGCAGATCTTCTCGGAAACCCTGATGGGGCCGGTGTTCTTCGAATTCATCCAGCGCAAAGGCGACGATGGTTTCGGCGAAGGCAACTTCAAGGCGCTGTTCGAATCGATCGAGCGCGATCAGGTACGCCGTGGCGTGCTGGCCACCGAGTAAGGTTCTGACGCTGTAAAAAAACGCCCGGTCAGGTTTCAAACCTGACCGGGCGTTCTGGTTTATGACATCGATTTTCGTTGCTGCCGGACCAGGTGCTTGAAGCCCTCGAACACCAGCACCAGCACCGCCAGCCAGATCGGAATGTAGGTCAGCCATTCCCCCGCCTTGATGCTCTCTCCCAGCAGCAGCGCAACCCCCAGCAGCAGCACCGGCTCGACGTAGCTGAGCAGCCCGAACAGGCTGAATGGCAGCAGGCGGCTGGCGATGATGTACACCACCAGCGCCGATGCACTGATGATCCCGAGTACGGGAATCAGCAACGACAGCCACGGGTGCTGATCGAACACCCCAAAGCCTTGTTCGCCATGGTGCACGACCCAGTAGGCCACGGGCAGCAACAGCGCCATGTCCAGCCACAAACCGCCGAGGTTGTCCGCTGCCAGGCGTCGGCGCAGCACGAAATAGGTGGGGTAACCGATGGCCACCAGCAAGGTCGCCCAGGAAAAACTGCCCACCTGATACAACTCGTTGAGCACGCCAAGGGTGGCCAGGAACGCCGCAATCTTCTGCAGATGCGACAGCCGTTCGCCATACACCATGCGCCCGGTCAGTACCATGGTCAGGGGCAGCAGGAAGTAGCCCAGCGAAACATCGAGGCTGTGACCGTTCAGTGGTGCCCACATGAACAGCCAGAGCTGCACGCCGAGCAAGGCCGACGACAGCAGCAAGCCACCCAGCAGCGCCGGTTTGCCGGCGACCCGCCGCAGGATCTCGACGACCCGTTTCCATTCGCCCGACACCAGCATGAACACGGTCATGCACGGCACGGTCAGCAGCATGCGCCAGCCAAAGATTTCCACGCCGTCCAGTGGCGACAGCAAGGAAGTGTAGTAATACATGACGGCGAACAGCACCGAGGCTGACACCGATAGAGCGATACCTTTAGACACGCAGTCCTCGCCAAACACGGGGGGGAAATCAAGAGGGCAGAGAATAGCGTGGATTGCCCTGCGGATGTGTGCGCTGCCCTTGTGGCGAGCGAGCTTGCTCGCGCTGGGCTGCGCAGCAGCCCCAAAACTGGTCACCCGGTTTATCTGAACCCCCGCAATAGTCGTGTTGGGGGCGCTTCGCACCCCAGCGCGAGCAAGCTCGCTCGCCACGGGTGTTACCCGAGACACCAACCCGTGAACGACACCATTCCCCCCGTGGGAGCGGGCAAGCCCGCTCCCACGGGGGAATGTGTCTCCCGCAGGGTTTTGTGGAAATGAACAATAATCCCTACAACCGATTGTGCAGCGGACCGGCGTTATTGTCCGTGCCGGCTGGCAGCATGGGGGCATTGGAACTGGAGAAATCACATGAAAATCGTCATCGCCCCCGATTCGTTCAAGGACAGCCTGAGTGCCATGGGCGTGGCCGATGCCATTGCCTTGGGGCTGGCCGATGTGTGGCCGGATGCGCAGTTGGTCAAGTGCCCGATGGCCGACGGTGGTGAGGGCACGGTCGAGGCCATTCTCGCCGCCTGTGCCGGCGAACGGCGCAGCACGCGTGTGCAAGGGCCTCTCGGCGAAACGGTGGAGGCCCATTGGGGCTGGCTGCCCGAAAGCCACACCGCGATCATCGAAATGGCTGAAGCCAGTGGGCTGCAGTTGGTGCCGTTGGGCCAGCGCGATGCCTGCATCAGCAGTACCTTTGGCACCGGCGAGTTGATTCGTGCCGCGCTGGATGCCGGTGCCCGGCGCATCATCCTGGCCATCGGCGGCAGCGCCACCAACGACGGTGGCGCTGGGGCGATGCACGCCTTGGGCGTGAGCTTGATCGATGCCCAGGGGCAAGCGATCAGTCACGGTGGCCTGGCGCTCGAAGACCTGGCCCGAATTGAACTCAAGGGAATGGACTCGCGCCTGGCCCAGGTCCGTTTCGAAATCGCCGCCGACGTCGACAATCCACTCTGCGGCCCCCATGGCGCCTCGGCCATTTTCGGTCCGCAAAAAGGTGCTTCGCCTGAACAGGTACAACAACTCGATCGTGCCCTCGGGCACTTTGCCGATCACTGCGCGCACGTGCTGGGCAAGGATCTGCGCGACGAACCTGGCAGCGGCGCAGCGGGAGGCTTGGGGTTTGCGGCCAAGGCGTTTTTGAACGCGCAATTTCGTCCGGGCGTGGAAGTCGTGGCTGAACTTGTCGGGTTGGCGGACGCCGTTCGGGGAGCCGATCTGGTGATCACCGGCGAGGGGCGTTTCGACGCGCAGACACTACGGGGAAAAACGCCCTTCGGTGTGGCGCGCATTGCCCGACAACAGGCGGTACCGGTAATCGTCATTGCTGGCACCTTGGGCGACGGCTACGAGCAGATGTATGAGCACGGTGTCGATGCCGCGTTTGCCTTGCCTTCGGGGCCGATGAGCCTGGCGCAGGCCTGTACCGAGGCACCGCGACTGCTGCGCGAGCGGGCAGGGGGTGTCGCACGGGTCTGGCGAATGGCACTCAAGGCTTGAATCCTTGCCGCCTGTACAAACAACCACCTGTCAACTCTGACAGTATCGCGGCCAAAAAAACCGGCGCCTAATTCACCCCGGTCATTGCGATCCGGCAGAGCGACAGGGCGTTTTTTTGCAGTGTTGGCGTCATGAGTCGAACTGCCACACAAGTTTTGTAGGCCACCGTCGGCGGCAGCAGCGATGATCGGGTGGCATTGCCCACCCGGATCTACGCGCCCTCCGGCCATGGCATCAGCTTGACTTACGCGTCCTTCCGTGGCGGTCAGCGCCTGCAAACGGTCAGTGATGCCGAGGGCGAACTGCTGCGGATCAATCGCCCCAACGACTCACGGGTCGAACTGCTGATCCGCCCCTATGGCGGCCCCGGCGGTGTACCGCTGGCGCGTTATGAAATGCAACTGAACGGCAGCGGCTGGGTCACCGCCGTGGTCTTGCCCACCGCCGACAAAGCCTCCTGGCGCTTTGACTATGGCAATGATGGCCCCATCCGTGGAATTCTTTGCCTGCACAAGGTCTATACCCCGGTCGGCGGCCTCGACACCATCGACTATCAGGACGCCGGCCATCCGTATCCAGGGGGGGTGACTCGCCCCAACCTGCCACGGGTGACCCGCCATCGCAGCTACCCGGGCTTCGGCCAGCCAATGATGGAGGTCAACTACCGCTATACGGCGAAAAACTTCCTCGGGGCGGGTGCCACTGTCAGTTGGGAAGAGGGAATGGACCCGCTGTACAACGTGGCTCACACCTATGAGTACGGCACTACCGCCACCTTGATGGCCGATGGCAAGGCCGTGCGACAGGTCGACCGGACCTTTAACCGTTTTCATTTGTTGACCGAAGAAAAAACCACCCAGGACCACTGCGTCAAACGGGAAGCGACCACCTACTACGCCGAAGACAAACCCTTCGAGCAGCAGGTGCCGCAATTTCAGTTGCCCAGGCAGGTCAAGACCAGTTGGGAAATGGACAACGACGTGACCCGCTACCGTGAAGAGCTCGCGTACAGCGCGTTTGATACACACGGCAATCAGACCGAACAGGTCGAGCCCAGCGGCATCAGGACCGTCCACACCTACTATCCGAAAGAGGCCAGCGACGGCTGCCCCGCCGACCCGGAAGGTTTTGTGCGCAGCCTGAAGGACACCACCGTCCTCCCTTCCCCACAAGGCCTTGGCGGCGCACCGACACTGCGTACGCGCTTACGCTACCGTGCACTTGACCCATTAGCCGGCAGCGGTCAAAAGCCATGGCTGACGAGCGAAAGCGAGACGCTGCAGCAGGTCGATGGCAGTACCGAAGTCGAGTTGAAACTGACGCGCTACACCTATAACGATGAGCCGGGCAATGAATTCCTGCACGGTCGCCCGTCACGTCAGCACACGACCCTCAATGGCAAAGCCAGTACCACCGAGTATGCATACCGCACGCTCACCAGCGTGCTGGCGGCAGAGTTGGTGCTGGAAACCGTCGAAACCTTTACGGGCTTCGATCATGGTACCGAGCATGTCCAGAAGGTGATCACCCGCGAGGATTCATTGGTCCATGGTCAGCCGCTGCTGACCCACGACGACACCGGTGTAAAAATCCGCAATGTGTACGATGAGTTGCAGCGGGTGATCAGTGAAACCGTCTCGCCGGATGATGAGGCGTTCAAGGCCACGCGGACCTATAAGTACTACCTGACGTCGCTTGATGGGCAGCAAGCGCATCAAGAGGTCATGGATGTCAAGAACGTGACGACTCGCACGTTCTTCGATGGGCTCAATCGGGCGATCAGAGAAGATCGCCAGAATGCCGACAGCAGTACTCGCGCCGATGAGTATCGCCCGACCTGGTCGGCGCGCTATGACGCGCTGGAGAATCTGGTCGAGGAAACCCAATACGATTGGTGGGGCGAAGAGCAAGTGCCCTTGACCAGTGCGTTTACCTATGATGCTTGGGGCATGCAGTGTTGCGTGACCGGCCCGGACGGCGTGCAGGTCCATGAGCAAACTGACCCGATTGGTACCGTTGGCTGGAAAGGACCTATCCAGCGCAGCTGGCGGCAAGGGTCAGGCGCGGATCCGGTGAAAACGGGCGTGACGGCTACCTACTTGAATCTGTTTGAAAAACCGACCCGTATCGAACGCTTCGATGCTGATAACGCCGCCATCAGTCTGCATCAAAATAGCTATGACGGGCTTGGACAAACCGTTCTGGAAATCGATGCTCGTGAAGCCAGGACTGAGTATGCCTACGATGCCTTTGGCCGGATGACAAGCAACACCCTTCCAGGGGGAGCCGTGGTTCGACGCCGCTATGCCGAGCACAGCTCCGAAGACTTGCCGATTGAAATCAGTGTCGACGCTAAAGTACTTGGCGAGCAGGTGTTCGATGGCCTGGGACGCATGAAGCAGGCGACTACGGGTGGGCGCACGCAAAGTTTCAGTTATCGCCCCGGGCAGACTCAACCCAAATCCGTCATTACCGCCAGCAAACAGCTGATCGAGTACGGGTACAACACTCAATTGGGTGAGGAGCCGACTTGGCGACAGTTGCCGGGTGAGATCACCGCGGATTATGTGTACGACAGGCAAAATGCTCGCCTTGTCAGTTGCCAGGAACCGGGACAGGGGCTCGAGCGCCAGTACTTCTCCACCGGCGAACTCAAGAGCGAGCAGCGCGACCAGGACGGTGAAACCTATGGCATGCACTATGACTACAGCCGGCAGGGCCTGCTGTTGAGCTACACCGATGTGCTCGGTCAGACCCAGCGCTCTTTCTACGATCACGCAGGCCGACTGGAGTCCACCGAACTGGGCACCACCCGTTCGAGCTTTACGTATGACGGATTGGGGCAGACGGCGACAATCAGCACTCAGGACAGTGCCAGCGGGCAACAGGTAACGATCAGCCTGGAGTACGATGAGTTCGGTCGTGAGACCAAGCGGACCTTTGATCTCAATGGTACCGAGCAACAGTTGACTCAGGTTTACAACGAAGTCGATGCATTGGTCCAGAGGACGTTATACGAGGGCGATGTGCTGTTGCGCGACGAGACGTATGGTTATGACCCTCGTGGTCGTCTCACACTCTACACGTGCAAGGGTAGCCAACCACCTGTCGATCCTTATGGCAAAGCGATCGCGCGACAGGTATTCAGATTCGACGCCCTGGACAATCTGACCCTGGTAACCACCACCTCGGTGGAGGGTACGACAAACCGCGCAACCTACACTTACGGCAATGTGAACGATCCCACGCAGTTGACCAAAGTCGAGAATAACGCGGGTGCACCTTACCCTGCCCAGATCTCGCTTGAGTATGACGACGATGGTCACTTGACCCTCGACGAAGAACAGCGTGTGCTGGAGTACGACGCCCTGGGCCGTTTGATCCGTATCAGTGGTATTTCCGGCGAAACGCCAAGTAGACTTGGCTACGATCCACTGGACACCCTGGCCACTCTTGCGGGCGGTGAGGGACAAGAGCAACGCTTCTACCGCGACGGCGAACTGGCGAACCGGATTCAGGGTGCTGACAGTAGTACCTTCGTGCGAGCGGATGGAGTCGTGCTCGCAGAGCACCAGGCAGGTGCTGGCCCAAAGTCCTTGCTGCTGGCCAGTGATTTCAAGAACACGGTACTCAGTGAAATCAGCGGCGACGCAACCAATGCCCTCGCATATTCGGCCTATGGCCACCGCAGTGCCGAACCGCGAGTGGAAACGCCGTTGGGTTACAACGGCGCATTACGAGAAGCGCACAGCGGGGTGTATCTGTTGGGCAATGGCTATCGCGCTTATAGCCCGATCCTGATGCGCTTTCACTGCCCGGATAGCTGGAGTCCGTTTGGCCTGGGGGGGCTGAATCCGTATGCGTATTGTGGCGGGGAGCCGATTATGAATACTGACGATAGTGGGCATATGTATCGACCTGCGCTACCCCCACGTGCTCCGTCTTCCGCCAGGCCGGCTCCTCCTCCGTCGACACCTGGGACACAAGGGCTGAATCCATTCCGAGCCAAGATTGCTGCACAAAACAGCGCGTGGAAGCAACACAAAGCAACCGCTGCAGCGAGATCCGAGGATAAGGTACCGTACGCAGACGCGCCAAGTAGCAGTTCGCGAAGCGGTGTCTCCGGGAGGGAAGCGGAACAAAGGGGGGATAATAATATGTCATTACAGAGTCGACAGCATGCCCCCGATCGTCCGTCGGAAGTTATGGCCCGTCGGGAAGATAGTGCAGGAGCACTGAAAAAAAATACGACGAGGCGGGAGCCGGAAAAGGTAAAACCCGTCATAGAAATAACCGACGAGTGGTCAAGAAAACTTGGTGGTATGGGCATACAGAAACTTCAGGAGCGCTATGAGGTTCGAGTCGTCAATCTGAAAGTCGGGAAAGTCAGAAATAATATTTTAGATTCAAAGAAAAACAGTAAAAAATAATATTGACATTGACTGTGAAAGTCTCGCTCTGAGCGATGAGTCAACCGCTGGAAAAAACACGTCCGTGGTCACTTCACGGACGTAACCCACTCACCCGCGCAAACTCCATCAACCCACCGTCATGCTCAAGTCCCAACTTGTCCATGGCGGTGCGTTTTTGCCGGCTGATGGTTTTTTCGCTGCGGTTCAACTGTGCGGCGATCTGCCGGCCGGACAGGCCTTGAACGAACAGGCGCACCACCTCCAGTTCCCGTTCGGACAGGTTCACCAACGGCGCTTCGGTACTGCAAGTCGGCAAGGTCTGGGCGTCGAGAATCCTGGCAAAGGTCGGGCAGAGGTGGCGCCGGCCCTTGGCCACGCTCTGGACTGCGCGCCTGAGTTCGCTCAAGGGGCTGCGTTTGTCGAACAGCCCGCAAGCCCCCTGGTTGAGTAACGCCTGCAGCAGGGACGGATTGCGCAGCATGGTCATCACGATCAACCGGACATGGTCGAAATGGCGTTTCACATACCCCATCAATGCCAGGCCGTCGGGAAAGCCGCCGTAAGGCATCGAGTAATCGCTGATCAGGATGTCACAGGGCGTGTGTTCCAGGCGGTCAATCAGCTCATCGGCGCTGTGGGCGTGGGCGACAATCGCGAACTCGGGGCTGGAGGGTGGGCACAGGGCCATTTCGGCGCCCATCAGTACCACGGGGTGGTCGTCGGCAAGAATGATGCGCGGTGCCTTCAGCGTGCGGCGAACACGGGTTTCAGGTGCGTCGCCGCTGGAGGTGTGAGCAACAGGGTGCAGCGATTGCGCTGGGTTCATGCGGTGTCTCGACAGGGGCCAATGGCGCGCCGTACACCGCAGTCAGTCAGGATCAAGACAGCTGAATCAAGCCTTGCTCCAGTGCCTTGAATACGGCGGTCCAGCGCGAACTCACGCCGAATTTTCGGCGGATATTGCAAAAGTGATAATTCACGCCGGATTCGCTGCAATTGACGATCTGGCCGATTTCCCAGGACGACTTGCCTCTGGCACTCCATAGCAGCACTTCTTTTTCGCGGTTGGTCAGTGTGATGCCCTGCAGCTGTCCGGTTGATTGCAGCTGTAACCCGGGCTGGACGTTGCGAGCGCGAGTGGCGATCGGGGCTGAATGGTTCATGACAGGCACTCCCATTTATCAATCAATGAGGTGGGCGCGACGGATCCTTCCTGAAGCGGGCATGGTTCCTGCGTCCGACTGACAGGCGCCGCTCAGGGCGCTGTAGGTTCAGCGCTGTTATAGCGTGGATCCAACACCTTGAAACCTGTAAGAACTAACAGGTAGGGCACCTTAATCCAGAAGGCTGTGCGATTTCTGTCTCTTGAATCTCGGGCCTGTGTAGGGATTATCTCTGGTTTTGAGCGACTTAACGCAATCGCACTCATGGCGTACGACTGGTTTTCCATTGATACCGTTGGTCACCTATCAAATACAGTTGGTCTGCTTCGGGTAGCTGCCTGACGACTGTTTCGGTGACAACGCCTGGAGGTGATGCCCTGATCAATCTGCAATCTGACAGGGGTTCTAATCAAGCTGGAACGATGCTTAACCGAACAATCCCGCCGCGATATTGATCGAAAACCCTAAAATCGCGGTATTGAACACAAACCCGATCAACGACTGCGCCAGGACGATCTTGCGCAGTCCCCGCGTCGCCACCCCGACATCGGCGGTTTGCACCGCGACGCCGACGGTGAAGGAGAAGTACAGGAAGTCCCAGTAATCGGGATTCTTCAAGCCTTCGGCAAAGCGCAACGCCGGCTCCTTGCCATTCCAGGTGTAGAACAGGCGGGCATAGTGCACGCTGAAGATCACCCCGGTCAGCAGCCATGAACCGATCACGGTCATGCCGGTAAAGCCGTAGTGCAGGAGCTTGCGCGAGGTTTCCAGGTCCCTGTTGCCCGCCAGCTCAAAGGTAATGGCGGCGAGGCTGGCGATGGCGGCGATGCAGACGATGAGCAGCACCAGCCCGGCATTTTCGTCTTCGACCTCGGCGATGCGTTTGACGTCATCGGCCTTGGCGCGGACGGTGAGCCATAGCATCAGCGCCAGATAAATCCAGACGCCGGCATTCCAGCCGACGAGGACTTTGCTGATCAGGGAGTGGGCGGGAACCAGAATGCCGATCGCCACGCCCAACAGGGTCGCGGCGGTCAGGCGAGGGTGGGTGCGCAGGAGGTGGGGCATGTGAGCTCGATGGGCCGGGGCATTGCATCACCTTAGCCCAGTGCGGTCCATTGTGGCGAGGGGGCTTGCTCCCGTTGGACCGCGAAGCGGTCCCGCAAGCCCACCGTTACTGCCTGTCAGCTGTCCTTATGGCGTTTACGGACCAGCTTCATCACCACCACAAAGAACACCGGCACAAACACCACCGCCAGGGTCGCGGTGATCATCCCGCCAATCACCCCGGTGCCGATCGCCTGCTGGCTCGCCGAGCTGGCGCCGGTGGCGATCGCCAGCGGTACCACACCGAGGATGAACGCCAGCGAAGTCATGACGATCGGCCGCAGGCGCAGGCGGGCGGCTTGCACCGTGGCGTCGACCAGGTCGTGGCCTTCGTCATACAGGCTCTTGGCGAACTCGATGATCAGGATCGCGTTTTTCGCCGACAGGCCAATGATGGTGATCAGGCCGACCTTGAAGAACACATCGTTGGGCATGCCCCGCAGGGTCACGGCCAATACCGCCCCCAGTACCCCCAACGGCACCACCAGCAGCACCGAGGTCGGGATCGACCAGCTCTCGTACAGCGCCGCCAGGCACAGGAACACCACCAGCAACGACAGGCCCAGCAAGATCGGCGCCTGACTGCCGGACAAGCGTTCCTGCAACGACAGCCCGGTCCATTCCTGACCCAGGCCGGTCGGCCCCAGGGCCACCAGGCGCTCGATTTCCGCCATGGCCTCACCGGAGCTGTGGCCCGGGCTCGGTTCGCCGGAAATGCTGATGGCCGGGTAGCCGTTGTAGCGGGTCAACTGGGTCGGCCCCTGGGTCCATTCGGCGCGGACGAAGGTCGACAGCGGCACCATCTTCCCGGCGTTGTTGCGCACGTGAATCTTCAACAAATCCTCGACCTGGCTGCGTTGGTCGCCTTCAGCCTGCACCACCACCCGTTGCATCCGCCCCTGGTTGGGGAAGTCATTGATGTAGGCCGAGCCCACCGCCGTGGACAGCACGCCGCCGATATCGGCGAATGAAACCCCCAGGGCGTTGGCCTGTTTGCGGTCGACGATCAGTTGCACCTGCGGCGCTTCGGCCAGGGCGCTTTCGCGCACGTTCATCAGCACCGGGCTTTGCTCGGCGGCGTCCAGCAGCGCGGTGCGTGCTTGCATCAATGCGGCGTGGCCGAGGCCGCCACGGTCTTGCAGGCGGAACTCGAAACCGCTGGAGGTGCCGAGGCCGTCCACCGGCGGTGGCAGTATGGAATAGGCCACGGCGTCCTTGATCTGGCTGAAGGCGATGTTGGCGCGGTCGGCGATGGAGGCCGCCGAGTCCTGGCTGTCGCGCATCGACCAGTCCTTCAACGTGCTGAACGCCAGCGCCGCGTTCTGGCCGCTGCCGGAGAAGCTGAAGCCGAGAATGATGGTGCTGTCCCCGATCCCCGGCTCCGTGGCATTGTGCGCTTCGATCTGTTCCACCACCTGCACCGTGCGATTCTTGCTGGCGCCCGGCGGCAGCTGAATGTCGGTGATGGTGTAGCCTTGGTCTTCCACTGGCAGGAACGAGGAGGGCAGGCGGCTGAAGAGTACGCCGAGGCCAATCAGCAACACGACATAGATCAACAGGTAACGCCCGCTGCGTTTCAGCGCATACACCACCCAGCTTTCATAGCGGGTGGTCAGTTGGTCAAAGCGTCGGTTGAAGGCGCCGAAGAAACCACCCTTGGCGTGATGTTCGCCCTTGGCAATCGGCTTGAGCAAGGTGGCGCAGAGGGCCGGGGTCAAGGTCAGGGCGAGCAGCGCCGAGAACAGGATCGAGGTGGCCATCGACAGCGAGAACTGCTGGTAGATCACGCCCACCGAGCCCTGCATGAACGCCATCGGGATAAACACCGCCACCAGCACCAGGGTGATGCCGATGATTGCCCCGGTGATCTGGCTCATGGCCTTGCGCGTTGCTTCCTTGGGGGATAGCCCCTCGGTGGCCATGATCCGCTCGACGTTCTCCACCACGACGATGGCGTCGTCCACCAGGATGCCAATGGCCAGCACCATGCCGAACATGGTCAGCACGTTGATCGAGAAACCCAGCGCGAGCATGGTGGCGAAGGTGCCCATCAACGCCACCGGCACCACCAGTGTGGGGATCAGCGTATAGCGGATGTTCTGCAGGAACAGGAACATCACCGCGAACACCAGCACCATGGCTTCGCCGAGGGTGACCACCACCTTGGTGATCGACACTTTGACGAACGGCGAGGTGTCGTACGGGATCTTGTATTCCACGCCGGCCGGGAAGTAGCGCGCCAGCTCGTCCATTTTCTCGCGCACCAGGGTTGCGGTGTGCAGCGCGTTGGCACCGGGTGCCAGTTGTACGCCGACCGCGGTCGAAGGTTTGCCATTAAGGCGGGTGGAGAACTGGTATTCCTGGCTGCCGACCTCGACCCGCGCCACGTCGCTCACACGCACGGTGGAGCCGTCGGGGTTGGCCCGCAGGACAATGTCGGCGAACTCTTCGGGTGTCGACAACTGACCCTTGACCAGGACGGTGGCCGTGATTTCCTGGGTGGTGCGGGTCGGCAAGTCGCCAATGCTGCCGGCCGAGACCTGGGCGTTCTGCGCGACAATCGCGGCATTGACGTCGGCCGGGGTCAGGTTGAAGCCGACCAGCTTCCGTGGGTCGATCCAGATCCGCATGGCCCGTTCTGAGCCATACAGCGTGGCTTTGCCGACGCCGTCCAGGCGCTTGATCTCGTTCATCACGTTACGCGCCAGGTAATCACTGAGCGCCACGTCATCGAGCTTGCCATCGCTGGAGCTGAGGGTGATCAGCAGCAGGAAGCCGGCCGAGACCTTTTCGATCGACAACCCCTGCTGGATCACCGCTTGTGGCAGGCGTGACTCCACCGCCTTGAGGCGGTTCTGCACATCGACCTGGGCCATTTCCGGGTCGGTGCCGGGCTGGAAGGTGGCGGTGATGGTGGCGCTGCCGAGGCTGCTCTGGGACTCGAAATACAGCAGGTGATCGGCGCCGTTGAGTTCTTCCTCGATCAGGCTGACCACGCTTTCATCGACCGTCTGCGCCGAGGCGCCGGGGTATACCGCGTAAATCTCGACCTTCGGCGGTGCGACGTTGGGGTACTGCGCCACCGGCAGTTGTGGGATGGCCAAGGCGCCGGCCAACAGGATAAACAGCGCGACCACCCAGGCGAACACCGGGCGGTCGATAAAGAATTGCGGCATAAAGTCTGCGTCCTGCCTACTGCCCGGTGACCTGGGCAAGGGGAAGAGGGGTGTCGTCGATCGCTACTTGCTCGCCGGGACGGGCGTGCTGCAGGCCTTCGATGACAATGCGGTCGCCGGGCTTGAGGCCACCGGTGACGATCCAGCGGTCCTGCTGTGCCTGGCCCAGTTGCACCGGTTGCTGGCTGACCCGGGCCTCGCTGTCGAGCAACAGCACCTGGGCGATACCGGCGCTGTCACGCAGGATCGCCCGTTGCGGCACGCTGATGCCTTGCAGCTGTACCGCTTGCTCCAGGCGCACGCGGATGAAGCTACCCGGCAGCAGGTCGAGGTCCGGGTTGGGGAACTCGCTGCGCACAATGATCTGCCCGGTGCCCGGGTCGACACTGATGTCGGAGAACAACAGCTTGCCGGGCAACGGATAGAGGCTGCCGTCGTCCTGAATCAGCGTGGCCTTGGCTTGATCCTGGCCAACCTGTTGCAACTGGCCAGCCCGCAGGGCTCGGCGCAGGTCGTTGAGCTCGCGGGTCGATTGGGTCAGGTCGGCGTGGATCGGGTCCAGTTGCTGGATCACCGCCAGGGGCGTGCTTTCGTTCTGCCCCACCAGTGCGCCCTCGGTCACCAGCGCCCGGCCAATGCGCCCGGAGATCGGCGCGGTGACGGTGGCGTAACCGAGGTTCAACCTGGCAAGCGCGACAGCGGCCTTGCTGGCGGCAACGTCGGCGGCGGTTTGCAGGGCATTGGCCCGTGCGTTGTCGTAGTCCTGGGCGCTGACGGCCTTGTCCGCGATCAGGCTGGCATAGCGCTGCTCTTGAAGTCGGGCCTGGAAAGCATTGGCCTCGGCCTTGCGCAGTGCGGCCTCGGCGCTGTCCAGGTCGGCCTTGAACGGTGCCGGGTCGATGCGAAACAGCACCTCGCCTTTTTTCACATCGCTGCCTTCGCGGAAGGTGCGTTGCAGGACCACACCGGCGACCCGCGCACGCACTTCGGCGATGCGCGGCGCGGCGATCCGCCCGCTTAACTCACTGCTGATCGACAGCGGGCGGGCTGAGAGGGTTTCGATCCGGACGGTGGCCAGCGGCGCGGCCTCATCGCTGGTGGAGGTCTTGTCACAGGCGCCCAGCGTCAGGCCCAGTGCAATCAGGCCGAGCTTCGCCAACAGGTTCTTTGACATGTGAATACCCCAATAATGACCCCGGCATGCTACGGGCAGTCGGGCAGGGTAGCGGTGAACGTTTGTAGTGGCTCTGTGAAATTGTGTGAAGGTTTTGCTCGCGTGCGCGTGAGGGCGTATATCCTTGACGCCTTGATTTCTAATGCGACTGATCGATTGCTCTCGCGGGCCAGCCCTAATGCCGCTCAGTTAAGCCAAATACCAGCCGAACATAGAACCCGTGGCGAGGGAGCTTGCTCCCGCTGGGCTGCGTAGCAGCCCCAAAACAGGGCCGCTTCGCGCCCCAGCGGGAGCAAGCTCCCTCGCCACGGGTTTCGTGCTCGACTTTATTTCTCTTAACTGATCGGCATTAGGGCCAGCCCCGACAGTCACCACAGCACTTTCTGGAAACACCCATGCCCAACATCCTCCTGGTCGAAGACGACTCCGCGCTCTCCGAGCTGATTGCCAGCTACCTCGAACGCAACGGCTATCAAGTCAGCGTGATCAGCCGTGGCGACCAGGTGCGCGAGCGCGCGCGGTCCACGACACCGGACCTGGTGATCCTCGACCTGATGCTGCCAGGCCTGGATGGCCTGCAGGTGTGCCGCTTGTTGCGCGCCGACTCGGCAACGCTACCGATCCTCATGCTCACCGCCCGTGACGACAGCCACGACCAGGTGCTGGGCCTGGAGATGGGGGCCGACGACTACGTCACCAAACCCTGCGAGCCACGGGTGCTGCTGGCGCGGGTGCGCACCCTGTTGCGGCGCAGCAGCCTGAACGAGCCGCAGACCGCCAGCGACCGGATCCTCATGGGTAACCTGTGCATCGACTTGTCGGAGCGCACCGTCAGTTGGCGCGAGCAGCCGGTGGAGCTGTCCAGCGGCGAGTACAACCTGCTAGTGGTGCTGGCCCGGCACGCCGGCGAGGTGCTCAGCCGCGACCAGATCCTGCAACGCTTGCGCGGGATCGAATTCAACGGCACCGACCGCTCGGTGGACGTGGCCATTTCCAAGCTGCGGCGCAAGTTCGACGACCACGCCGGTGAGGCGCGCAAGATCAAGACCGTGTGGGGCAAGGGCTATCTGTTCAGCCGTTCCGAGTGGGAATGCTGAAGCCATGCTGCGCATCCTGATTCGCCTGTACCTGATCACCATCGTCACCTTCAGTGCGGCGATCTATCTGGTCCCGGACCTGGTCATCAAGGTTTTTCACGAGCGTTTTGCCAGTTACAACCTCGACCATTCCCGAGGGATACAGAACCTCATCGTCCAACAGTTTCACCGTGTACCGCCCGAGCAGTGGCCGGCGCTCGCCACCGAGATGGATCAACAGTTCCAGCCGTTGCAGATCGCGGTGGCGCGGATCGACGACGGTGGTTTCACTGCCCATGAACGCGAGCGCTTGCAACGCGGCGAGATGGTCGTGCGCATGGGGGACTGGGGCTGGCGCACCTTGGCGGTGGCGCCGTTGAACGCTGAGCTGGCGGTGAAACTGATCGTCCCGCCCGACCCGGTGGACGTCAGTTTGCTGTACTGGAGCATCAATGTGCTGATCGGTGCGGCATTGCTGGCGTGCCTGCTGATCTGGTTGCGTCCGCACTGGCGGGACCTGGAACGCCTGAAACATACCGCCGAACGTTTCGGCAAGGGCCATCTGAGCGAGCGCACCCAGATTGCCGCCAGTTCCAACATCGGCCATCTGGCCCATGTGTTCGACACCATGGCCGGCGACATCGAAGACCTGCTCAACCAGCAGCGCGACTTGCTCAACGCGGTGTCCCATGAACTGCGCACGCCCCTGACCCGTCTGGATTTTGGTTTGGCCCTGGCCCTGTCCGACGACTTGCCGGCCGCCAGCCGCGAGCGCTTGCAGGGGTTGGTGGCGCACATTCGCGAGCTGGACGAGTTGGTGCTGGAGTTGCTGTCCTACAGTCGCCTGCAAAACCCGGCGCGGCAACCGGAGCGGGTAGAGGTGTCGCTGGACGAATTCATCGACAGCATCCTGGGCAGCGTCGATGATGAACTGGAGTCGCCGCAGATCGTTATCGATGTGTTGCTGCACGGTCAGCTTGAACGCTTCAGCCTTGACCCGCGCCTGACGGCACGGGCCCTCCAGAACCTGCTGCGCAATGCCATGCGCTACTGTGAGAAGCGCATTCAGGTCAGCGTGCGGGTATTGGCCCTCGGCTGCGAAATCTGGGTCGACGACGACGGCATCGGCATCCCCGAAGATGAACGCGAACGGATCTTCGAACCCTTCTACCGCCTGGACCGCAGCCGCGACCGCGCCACCGGCGGCTTCGGCCTGGGCCTGGCCATCAGCCGCCGCGCCCTGGAGGCCCAGG
Source organism: Pseudomonas sp. Irchel s3h17 (assembly GCF_900187505.1). Lineage (GTDB taxonomy): Bacteria > Pseudomonadota > Gammaproteobacteria > Pseudomonadales > Pseudomonadaceae > Aquipseudomonas. The sequence goes on along the minus strand of NZ_FYDL01000006.1, from coordinate 289,337 downwards.
GCGGCACGCTCACCGTCCAGGCATCGCCGCTGGGTGGGGCGCGGTTCCGGCTCTGGCTACCGAGCCTCACTTGAGGTGACGGTCTGTTGACCCGGTCGCATGGACCCGATCAAGCAGGGTCACGATCAAGCAGGGTCACGATCAATTAACGCGGTCAGTCTGCCCAATGACTGAACTATCAGAAACCCACGTGGCTCTACTGATCAGGTCGGCTCCTCGGGAGCGGGCCTCTGATGGTTCAATCAACGTAATGGCAGGTTACCTCATGAACACTGTGTTCAGATCTGCGTTCACGCCCCTGTTGTTCGGACTCTGCGCTGCTACCCTGAGCAGTTGTGCCAGCCCGCCGCCGCCCGTAGTGGTCCACGCCCCGCCCACCAAAGAGTGCAGCAGCACCGAAAACACCCAGGTGCTGGGCGATGCCAGGGCCGAAGGCGAGGTTACCCGGGTCACCAGCAAAACGGTGTGTGTCACGCAGTAGCGGGCAGTAGTCGCTGGCAGCAATCGAGCGTCAGGCGGGCGCCGCCCAGTTCGCTGCTGCCCACGTCCAGGCTGAAACCGTGCAGGTTGACGATGGCCGCGACAATCGACAAGCCCAGGCCGAAACCACCGTGCTTGTCAGTGTCGTCGACACGGTAGAAGCGCTGGAACACGGCGGCGCGCTTGTCCGCCGCAATACCGGGGCCGGAGTCGAGCACTTCGATGCGCGTGCTGCCGGCGTTGTTGCTCGCCCGTACCCGCACCTGGCCGCCCGCCGGGGTGAACTTGATCGAGTTGCTCAGCAGGTTCGACAGGGCTTCGAACATCAGCGCCCGGTCGCCGGTCACCGCCGGCAGGTCCTGCGGCGCTTGCAGGCTCAAGCTCAAGTGGCCTTCCTCGGCCAGCGGCAGGTAAAAATCGTGCAGTTCCTGCAGCAGCGGCAGTGGGTCGAACAGCACAAAACCCGAGCGGCGTTGCTGGTCCTCCAGTTCGGAAATGCGCAGCAAGCCGCGAAAGCGCGCCATCAAGGTGTCGGTTTCGGCGATCACCTGGTCCAGTTGCGCGGCCTCGCTCGAGCCTTCGGCAGCGTGTTGTTGAATGCGGTAGAGCTGGGCGCGCAAGCGGGTCAGCGGGGTACGCAGGTCGTGGGCGATGTTGTCGCAGACACCTTTGACTTCGTTGACCAGGCGCTCGATGCGTTCGAGCATGGCGTTGACGATGGCGGCCAGCATGTCCAGTTCGTCACGGCGGCTCGACAGCGGCAAGCGGTGGTTCAGGTTACCGGCGACAATGGCTTCGGCGCTGGCCTGCAGGGCACGAATCCGTTGCAGCGGGCGACGGCGCAACAGGTACCAGCCGGCGATGCCGGGAATGATGGTCAGCGACACTCCCCACAGCAGTGCATGCAGGATGATCCGGTTCACGGCAAACAACGAGCCGTTGTCGCGTGCCAGCACCAGCCAGCGCCCATCCAGGGTGCGGGTCGCCACGGCATCGCAGCTGTCCGGCGGCAGGCTGGCGTCATCCGGTTCGCTGCAACGGTCGAGTTCGTGCACCTTGCCGTCCAGCGGCAGGCCCGCCGGAATCTGTCGGATCAGCCCGTGCAAGGGCCGTTGCTGTTCGTCGAACAAGCCGTAGGCATCGACGCCGCGCTGGTCGAAGGTGGTGCTGGCGATCAGCGCTTCATCCAGTTGGATGCCGTGAAAGCGTGAGAACAGATGCTGGCGCTGCATCATCGAGTGCCGGGCCAGGTTGTCCAGGTAGTGCGACACCTCGTAGTACATCACCCCCATGAGCAGGCCGCTCCAGACCACGAACAGCGCGCTGTAGAGCGTCAGCAGGCGGCTGCTGGACGAGCGCCAGCCGTTAGACGGGTTCAGCAATGACATAGCCCGAGCCTCGCACGGTGCGGATCAGCGGCAGCAGGCCCGGCGGGTCGATCTTCTTGCGCAGGCGTCCGATGTGTACATCGATCAGGTTGGTGCCGGGGTCGAAGTGATAGCCCCAGACTTCCTCGAAGATCATCATCCGCGAGAGTATCTGCCCGGTGTTGCGCAGGAGAAATTCCAGCAACTTGTATTCGGTGGGCAGCAGGGTCAGCAGCTGTCCGGCACGGGAGGCTTCGCGGCTGATCAGGTTCAGTTCCAGGTCCGCCACCCGCAGCAGGGTTTGCACGTCCTTGACGGTGTTCTGGCGCCGCAGCAGGACTTCGACCCGGGCGGCCATTTCATCGGTGGCAAAGGGTTTGGTCAGGTAGTCGTCGCCACCGGCCCGCAAGCCGCGCACGCGCTCGTCGACATCGGACAGGGCGCTGATCATCAGAATCGGCGTCGACACCCCCATGGTGCGCAAGGTGGTGACAATGGCCAACCCGTCGAGCTCCGGCAGCATGCGGTCCAGGGTGATCAGGTCATAGTCGCCGCTGACCGCGCGCGCCAGGCCCTCGCGACCATTGGCCACCCAGTCCACGTCCAGGCCATGGCTACTCAGTTCGGTCACGATCTCCCGGGCGGTCACGGCGTCGTCTTCAATGGTCAGGATGCGGGTCATGGGGTTTGCCTGAAAGAAAATGAAACATGGGCGCCAGTGTGCCAAGAAATGCCTGGCAGGTTTCTAAAAAAACTTTCATACAGGTTAGGTTGAACACAACCCCGTGGCGAGGGAGCTTGCTCCCGCTGGGGTGCGCAGCAGCCCCAAAGCCGTCCACCGCGTTCTTTCTGTCAGACCGCAACAGGCTTGTCGGGGCCGCTTTGCGGCCCAGCGGGAGCAAGCTCCCTCGCCACGAAGGTGTTCGGTGTTGGGCTGTCGGGGAGGTGGGGAGTGCGGTGCGGCAACTGGTGAGTGAGGCGGTGCCGACGGCTAAAGTCTACGGCAGCTAGCCCCGTGTTCTTGGCACGGATTGACGGCTGGACCTGTACCCCGTTGGAGCGGGATTGCCCGTGACGGCGGTCTGGTAGCCGGCCATTCTCTTGCCTAGGTACGCCTGTGGGAGCGGGCTTGCCCGCGAAGGCGGCCTGACAGCCAACCATTTTCTTGCAGGTGCGGTGTACATATCCGTTGCTGCGGTTACGGCGACTTATGGTTTCGCCCGACGGCGACTCACTTTTTTTACAAGCGCCTAAAAAAAGTAAGCAAAAAAACGCTTTGCCCCGAGCGTCCGGCCCCTCGCCAAGGCTCGGGGTTCCCTCGGCTCCGGCATTCCTCAGGGGGCATCGCCCTCCGGTCGGCTGCGCCGACCTCCATGCGATGTCCTCGACGGCGTCGAGGGGCGCTGCGCGCCATTCCCCTGATGAACGCCTGCGCTCGGCCTGCCGATGGGGCGGGTGGATCAAGATCAAAAGCCAGAGCCAAAGCAAGATCAAGAGCGGCAGGCGAGCTAACGCTCGGCCTGTTGAGTGGTGGTGGTGGTGGTGCTGCAATTGCTGGGTGTGTTTTTGATCACGCCATGGGATGTCTTGTCATTCAGCGCCTACCCTTGGCCCTCAGGTTAACAAAAGATAACGTGGCGTCGATTGTCAGACGTTTCGAAAGCTGGATAGGATAGGCCAGCTTCCGAAGGGGCTCTAGATTGCAGGTTTGCGCACTATGCGACGAATCTGCCATCGGACGCACGCCCTGAACGGCGCCCTGCAAGGTTGAATGACCTAACAATAATAATGGGGGAAAGGTCTATGAGTGAGCCTGTCATGGGTGTGGGTATTGGCCGCCCGCCGGTATTACGCAGATTCGCGTTGCTGGCTACAGCGCTCTCGCTGTTGGGTACGGCCGTGTTGTCGGCGCCTGTGCTGGCGGTTGCCACGCCAGCGGTCGACACGGTCTATTCGATCGAGTCCGGCAAGTCCGCCAAGGGCTTGATGCTGGATGTCGTGCACGCCGGCAAACGCCTGATCGCGGTCGGTGATCGCGGACACATTCTTTATTCCGATGACCAGGGTGTCACCTGGACCCAGGCCAAGGTGCCGACGCGCCAGCTGTTGACCTCGGTGTTCTTCGTCGATGACCAGCACGGCTGGGCCGTGGGGCACGATGCGCAGATCCTCGCCAGTGAAGACGGCGGCACCACCTGGACCAAGCAATTCGAAGATTTGAAACGCGAAGCGCCGTTGCTCGACGTCTGGTTCAAGGACGTCAACAACGGCTTTGCCGTGGGTGCCTACGGTGCAGTGCTGGAAACCAGCGACGGCGGCAAGCACTGGGAAGACGCCAGTGACCGCCTCGATAACGAAGACCAGTACCACCTCAACGCCATCACCGCGGTCAAGGATTCCGGGCTGTTCATTGTCGGCGAGCAGGGCAGCATGTTCCGCTCCGCCGACTGGGGGCAGACCTGGGAGCGCGTCGAAGGGCCATACGAGGGTTCGCTCTTTGGTGTGATCGGCACCCGCCAACCGTCGACGCTGCTGGCTTACGGCCTGCGCGGCAACCTGTTCCGGTCCACCGATTTCGGCACGACCTGGGAGCCGGTTGAACTCAAGGCTGCTCGCGGTGCGCTGGAGTTCGGGCTGTCGGGCGCCACCCTGCTCGATGACGGCTCCATCGTGATCGTCGGGAACGGCGGCAGCGTGGTGCGCAGCAGCGACGACGGACAGACCTTCAGCGTGTTCAACCGACCGGATCGCATTTCCGTTTCGGCCGTCACCGCGGCGGGCAACGGCAATCTGATTCTGGCAGGACAGGGCGGCGTTCGCGTCACTTCGCCAAATGGCGCCGAGCTGAGCCAGTAAGCCGGGCAAATAACAAGAAGGCGAGGATTTCCATGAGCAGTCATCATCAAGACAAGGCGACGTTTCTCGAGCGCCTGATTTTCAACAATCGCCCGGCCGTGATCTTCATCTGCCTGGCGGTGAGTATCTTCCTGTTCTGGCAGGCGACGCTGATCCGACCGTCCACCAGCTTCGAGAAAATGATCCCGCTGCAGCACCCCTTCATTGAAAAGATGATGGAACACCGCAACGACCTGGCGAACCTGGGCAACACGGTGCGTATTTCCGTGGAGGCCACCAACGGTGACATCTTCTCCAAGGAATACATGGAGACCCTGCGTCAGATCCACGACGAGGTGTTCTACATTTCCGGGGTCGACCGTTCGGGCCTCAAGTCGCTGTGGAGCCCGAGCGTACGCTGGACCGAAGTGACCGAGGAAGGCTTTGCCGGCGGCGAAGTGATCCCCCAGAGCTACAACGGCTCGGCCGACAGCCTCGACCTGTTGCGCAACAACGTGCTCAAGTCCGGCCAGGTCGGGCGCCTGGTGTCCAACGACTTCAAGTCGAGCATCATCGACATTCCGTTGCTGGAGTCCTACCCGGACCCGGAAGACCAGGGCAAGCTGCTGGCCCTGGACTACCAGAAATTCTCCCACGAGCTTGAAGACAAGATCCGCAACAAGTTCGAACAACAGAACCCCAACGTCCAGATCCACATCGTCGGATTCGCCAAGAAAGTCGGTGACCTGATCGATGGCCTGATCATGGTGGTGATGTTCTTCGGTGTGGCCTTCGTCATCACCCTGATCCTGCTGCTGTGGTTCACCAACTGCCTGCGCAGTACGGTGGCGGTGTTGAGTACGACCCTGGTGGCGGTGATCTGGCAACTGGGCCTGATGCACGCATTCGGCTTCGGCCTGGACCCGTATTCGATGCTGGTGCCGTTCCTGATTTTCGCCATCGGCATTTCCCACGGCGTGCAGAAGATCAACGGTATCGCCCTGCAGTCCAGCGAGGCGGACAACGCCCTGACGGCTGCCCGACGCACATTCCGTCAGTTGTTCCTGCCGGGCATGATCGCGATCCTGGCGGACGCGGTGGGTTTCATCACGTTGCTGATCATCGACATCGGGGTGATCCGCGAACTGGCCATTGGCGCGTCCATCGGCGTGGCCGTGATCGTGTTCACCAACCTGATCCTGCTGCCCGTGGCGATTTCCTATGTCGGCATCAGCAAGCGCGCGATCGAGCGCAGCAAAAAAGACGCGACCCGTGAACACCCGTTCTGGCGCCTGCTGTCGAATTTTGCCAGCTCGAAAGTCGCGCCGGTCTCGATCCTCATCGCGCTGGTCGCCTTTGGTGGCGGCCTCTGGTACAGCAAGAACCTGAAGATCGGTGACCTCGACCAGGGGGCGCCGGAGCTGCGTCCGGACTCGCGCTACAACCAGGACAACAACTTCATCATCAGCAACTACTCCACCAGCTCCGATGTGCTGGTGGTGATGGTCAAGACCAAGTCCGAAGGCTGCTCGCGCTACGAAGCCATGGCGCCGATCGACGAGCTGATGTGGAAGATGCAGAACACCGAGGGCGTGCAGTCGGCGATCTCGCTGGTCACGGTGTCCAAGCAGATGATCAAGGGCATGAACGAGGGCAACCTGAAATGGGAAACCCTGTCGCGCAACCCTGATGTGCTGAACAACTCCATTGCCCGGGCCGATGGCCTGTACAACAACAGTTGCTCGCTGGCGCCGGTGCTGGTGTTCCTCAACGATCACAAGGCCGAGACCCTCGACCGTGCGGTGCATGCGGTGCAGGAGTTCGCCCAGGAAAACAACAAGGACGGCCTGGAGTTCATCCTCGCGGCGGGTAACGCCGGGATCGAAGCGGCCACCAACGAAGTGATCAAGGAATCGGAACTGACCATCCTGATCCTGGTGTACATCTGCGTGGCCACCATGTGCATGATCACCTTCCGCTCCTGGGCCGCGACCTTGTGCATTGTGTTGCCGCTGGTCCTGACCTCGGTGCTGGGCAACGCCCTGATGGCCTTCATGGGCATCGGCGTGAAAGTCGCGACCTTGCCGGTGGTGGCGCTCGGGGTGGGGATTGGCGTGGACTACGGCATCTACATCTACAGCCGCCTGGAAAGCTTCCTGCGTGCTGGCCTGCCGCTGCAAGAGGCCTACTACCAGACCCTCAAGTCCACGGGTAAAGCGGTGCTGTTCACCGGCCTGTGCCTGGCCATCGGCGTGTGCACCTGGATCTTCTCGGCGATCAAGTTCCAGGCCGACATGGGCCTGATGCTGACCTTCATGCTGCTGTGGAACATGTTCGGCGCACTGTGGCTGCTGCCAGCGCTGGCGCGTTTCCTGATCAAGCCGGAGAAACTGGCCGGGCAGAAGGGCAACTCGCTGTTCGCTCACTGATCCAGCGCTCCAAGGACACAGAAGACCGCAGCCAAGGCTGCGGTCTTCTGCTTTGTGGTCCAGGGTACCCACCGTGCGGGTCCGCGCTCCTCCAGGTGGTTGCCGATCACGCGTTGATCAAGGTTGTTGGGTCTCAGACCGGCAGCAGGTCCAGGAACAGTCGCCGATCCAGGGGTGGGGAGATCGGGCTGTAGAGGTCCCTGACGATTTTCCGGTTGTCCGTTCCAGCCTGGGCCAGCAGGTCCTTGAACGTTATAAACCGATGCTCTGGACGTTTGAGGTGTGCGGCTGTGTAGGCTTCGGGTGCGCTGGTGGTGCTGCTGTAGTGGAAGTGGGCGTACCACAACACCGTGAGCGAGTTCTTCTCGCGTATGGCGAACTCCGTGACGTAGTCCTGTGCGGCAGTGGGTTGCGGGCCGTGGACCAGGCCGATATCCACCGCGCCGTGGGCTCGCAGGTAGTCGATATTTTCTGCGCGGGGGCGTTGGGCCTTGTAGCCGTCGCTGCAATGTCGTTGGGCTTTGCTCCTGATGTCGAGGGCTTCCTGGCGCAAGCGCTGAACGCTCTGCATCGCGCCATGTTTGTCCCCGTGGTTGCTTTCGATTTCGCTGGCCACCGCTTCGATCCGCTGTGCCTGTTGGCTGAGCATGTCGTTCCAGTCACGGGGATTGAGTTCATCGCGTCGTTGTGGATCGACGAGTTTCCTTTTCTGGAACTCGATGGATTTCTCGATGGCGGGGACTTCATCGATCAGCCGGTTGCCTTCCGCGCGCAGGGTCGCCAGGGCTCGTGCTTGAGGCTTTGGTGCCGGTGGCGTTGGTTTTGCCTCGACGATTTCCACCCAGCCTTCGTCGGGATGCTCCATGAAGCGCGCGCTGATCTCCTCGGTGATGGGGTTTCGGGTGACGATGGTCGGGAACGTGCTCCCAGCCTCCGGAGGCAGCAGGTCGCCCACCAGGGCGCCCTTGTCCCGGGATTTGAAGACGCGTCTGGAGCGGGGTGCGGTGGGCGGGGAAGTGACGACAGTTGCGGGCGGGGTCAGGTGCTCGTCTTCGCGCAAGACCGCCGCCAATTCGGCCTCGGCGCTGCTGCGCACCCAATCCAGGCGTTCGATCAACAAAGGCATGTAGCGTGGGTGGACTCTGTTGGAATCCAGCTCCACCAGTGCGCGGCTGGTCTGAATGTACTGGTTGTAATGCTCGATCAGGTTAGCCAGCACCTCCTTGCGCTCCGAGACGCTGAACCCTTCGCTGCTGAGCAACTCCAGGTGGGAGTCCTTCATGGCATACAACGAGGTCTTGCGGTTTACGTGGAGTGTCAGGAAGTACTCCTCCTGCGGTGTGGTCGCCTGGGGGATGGGTTCGAGGCTCAGTTCGACGAGAGCATCGAGTGTCTCCAGGGTCGTACTGAGTCGTGTGTAGTTTTTACGCTTGGGGTTTGCATCGAGGAATTTGACGCGCTGTGCCGGGCCGGTCTTGCAGTGCTGGGTCATTTCTTCCAGCGCGGCTTCGAAGGCCATGACGGCCTGCGCATAGTGTTCGGCGGCGGCGAAGTTGGTCTCCACGAGTTCATGGACAACCCTGGCCGACGCTTCGTCGTGGATCGCTTCATACATGTCTGCCAGCGGTTGACCCCGTTCGGAAGTAAAGGACGCCACGTAGACGCTTGCCTGCTCAAGGGCTCGAACCTCGTAGGCGGCCAGGATCTGCAGGTATTGCGCGATGGATTTGGTCTCGGCATCAAACTTGCCATCGGCTTCCTTCATCTGCGGGTAGGCTTTTATCAGGTCGCGACGTATTTCGATCACCCGATCGACAACGGCCCGGGATTTTTCCAGGACCACCTGGAGATTCAGCCTGGCCCTGGCGCCCTGGACCATTTTGGCCGCGTGCTCGGCGATCAGGGCCTCGTCGTCAGGTGCATTGCCCAGGTTGCTTAGCAGGTCTTTCAGCTGATTGCGTACGCGTGTGCTCACCAGACTGGCGACCGCCACCTCCCTGAGCAACGGGTTGGCCTGATCGACTTGGGCGTTCAGCGCGTCTTCGATCCGGTTGAGTTCAGCCAATGCCAGCGTACGTTTGTTCGCTATCGCCAGCTCTTTGGCTGATTTGCGCTGGTCCCGTCCACCTCCTTGCAGTTTCAGTCCCTGGTCCAGGGTCCAATGGCCCTGCCCATCGGTCCTGAGCTTGAATCCCGGGTGCAAGGGTTTTTCCGGATGGATGATGAACACCTCGGCAAACCCGGGAACGATGCTGACACGGAACAGTAACCCGGCCACCGCGGCGTGCCAGCGGTTGTCAATGCGATACAGGCCTTTGAAGAGACCGATTTCCACGGGGGTGGGGGGTGGCACCGGCCAAGCGACACTGAGCGCTTGCAGGGCGTCGAGCAGTCGACGGCTGGACGCGTCTCGGGCGTTTGACTGGATAAAGTCGACCAGGGTGTGGTCGCCGGCGGGAGGCTCTGAAGGTAGGCCGACCGATCCCTGTTCGATGGTTGCCGTTGGCCGAGCCTCGGTATCGGTTGCCGGTCGACGCAACGAGGCCAGGACCAGCGGCAGTTCAGCAACGGGCTCAAGTGTTGCGGGTTCAATGGCCGGATGTTCCCGTGACGCGCTGTGCAACACCATCAGCCCGATGTTGAGCAGCAGATCGACCCAGGCCAGCTCTCGAGTGGTTGAGTCATCACTGTCCAGCCCGGCAATGTCCTGTTTGAGGCTCAGGGTCAACTGCAGCATCCAGCCGACCACCATGGCGGGCCCGCGCAGCAGGGGCATGAGCACGGCATTGAACAACAGCCAGCCACCCTCCATCAGGATCGCCCAGCGGCTTTCGGCATTGGACACCGACTCCCGGTCGGCCAGATCCACCAGGGTCCGGGCATTGCTGCCGTACAGGTACTGGGTCAACCGGCCGCTGGCCAGCCACTGCGTCAGAGAGTCCGGAACCTCGCTGCCGTTGTTGTCCCCCGCCAATTGTGCGGGGGCGGGAGCCGTCCACACAACGGTGTCGTCGCCCTGGCCGAAGCGCAGGATATGCGGGCTGGCAAAGCCATTGTGGCTGTAGACCGGCCGGGCTTTGTCTGGCAACCAGCTGAGGACGCTGTCCTGTAGCGCTCCAGGTAGGGTGATCGCCTGTAGCAGCGCGGCACGTGTCGGGAACTGGCGCAAGCCATCCTGATACAGCGGTCGATAGAGAATATGCGGGCCGATCCCGGTATCGCGCGGTTCGACGATGAACATGTTGTTGACGGTATCTGCCGGCGCGCCGGGCTGGCGGGTGAACGCCAGAGGACGAATCACGATGTCCTGATCGTCAACCACGCGGTCGGCGGCACGGGTGTGCATCAAGGCCTTGAGGTGGCGGTAACCCTGGAACGTAAAGCCCTGTTGCGCACGGATACTGTGTTCCAGGGCCTGCAGGGGCAGGCGTACCTTCAGCTCCTCGCCGAACAAGGCTTCGCGTCGTTGCGACTCGGCGTTATTGGCGAGCAACAGCTCGTTGATTTTCTGCGGATAGCGTTCGCCGATGTTGGCTCGGCCAATCAGGCCTACGGTGCTGCTGAACAGGCCCTTTTCACCCAGAAGGTAGTCAGCGGTCAGCCACCCGGGCAAGGGTTTTCCAGTCTTGTCGCGAACGCTCAGGCGACCGTGGGGCGCGCTGGCGAGGTTCTTGATAGCCAACTCGGTCAGGCTCATGGACACCGGGACGAGATAGCCGCTACCCAGGTCGCCGACTGGCACGTGGAAGGTCAATTCCAGATCGTCCGGCTCGCAGGTGGCGTCGGGGTGGTCCTGGCGCATGAGCTCGCGCAAGGTGCGGGTGGTGAAGGCCTGCAAGCTCTCGATGCCGTCGAGAAACGAGGCGCCCGCCGTTGTCCGCTGCAGACGCGCCAACTCCACCGTCTCCAGGCGATAGGCAAAGCGGTCGCGGGGACTGGCATGGAGCAGCCATTGCGGCAGTGTCGATTCGATCTTGGCACGGTGTTGCTGATCGGGCACCGGGGCGTCGATAAAGTAGGGGGCCGGGTTGGTGGCGGCCGTGAACAGCCTTTGCAACGCCGGCTCGCCCTGGCTGGCCGGCAAGCGGATGGCGTCGAGTTCGTCCAGTTGGTGATTGAGCAGTAACGCGGCCTGGGTATCGAAAATATTGCCGTCGGGTTCGTAACGTTTGACGATGATGCGGTCCGCCCGTACCTGGCGTGCGAGGTGCGCGCCCCAGTCCTGGGTGAACGCTTCCATGGACGGATAAGACTCGATACTGCCCGAGACCTTGCACAGCAGGATGTGGTTGGCCTGTACCACGAGCAGGTCGGGAGCCAGCAGGCGGATGGTCGCACCGTCACGGATTACACTGGTTTCAAGGCAGTAGGCATGCACGAAGCCGTCAGGATGAGGCAGCGCCTCGCGGTCGCGACGATCCGGGTGGCGAGTCAACGCATCAAGGACCCTCCGCGATGGCCGGTGCTGTGGCGCCAGTAGACTCGCAGCGTTGCTCAGGTTGCTGGCCAGCAGGTCGCCCAGCCATTGCCAGCGGCTGACGCCGGTGTCGCCTGGCAGATTCCAGTAGACCGTGAGTGCGTCCTGGTACTCGATGCTCAGGGTGCCGGCCAGGTCCGCCACCACGCGCTCGATAAGCGCCATGTCCGGCTCTTTGCTGCCATTGGCCTCATAGGTCAGGCGCCTGGGCACCTGCTGGGTCAGGAAGCAACGGCGCTCATCGACGCTAACGGTAAAGTTCAGTGGTGTGTCGTTGGCCAGGTAATCGAGGGCGACATCCGTCAATAGCTTGAGGTCCCAGCCACCGTGTTGATTGGGCGTGGCGAGTTTGGCCTCGCTCAGGTCCAGGGACAGGGGCGGGTACTGCTTCAGGATGCGCTCGTGCAAGACCTGCGCGACCACCTGGCGCAAGGTCGGTCGGCTGGCAAACTGGCGGGCAACGGCGTGGGCAAGGACGTTGCCGCGGTTGGGGAACAGGGTGAGTGCCTGGCGGGTGCCCGGCTCAGGTGTCGATGGAATGATCGGCATATCAGATTCCGTTCTGTGGTGTGGGAGGTGTGATTTCGTCCCAAAGGATCGCAAGGCTGTCCGGGGCAAGTGCGGTAGTCCGTTACCGCTGACGCATGCAAGAGGGGAAAGACGCGGGGGATTGGCCTATCATCAGCGTCTTTGCCACTGATGATGGATTGTGATGACTGCTGCTACCGAGACCTTGCTCAACGCCCTCGAAACCTGTGACATGCTGGAAATCGATGGCCTGCACGCCTTTGACTTCTCGCTGGACGAGGACGACCAGTTGCACATCGAATGCATGGACGGCCGCGCGGCCAAGCGTTGGGTGTTCAACCTGGCCCAGGTGCAGGCGGCGGTATTCGATGCCACCTTGCAAAGCTGGACCATCACCGGTGATTCCGGCGAACACCGCCTGGTGTGCCTGAGCGCGTTCAGCGGTGCCAACGACGAAGACGACGAGCGTGAGGATGCGTAACGTCTGGCCCTTGTTGATGGCCGGCAGCCTGGGGGCGATGGGCGTGCAGGCGGCGCCCGCCGAGTTGCATGACCTGTTGCTCGGCAGCTACACCCAGGGCCAGAGCCAGGGTATCTACCGACTGCAGTTCGACAGCCAGAGCGGCCAGCTCAATGCCACCCCCCTGCAGGTGGTCAAGAGTGCCAACCCATCGTGGCTGACAGTGTCCAGCGACCAGCGCCAGCTGTTCGTGGTCAACGAAAACGGACCGGGGCAAGCCGATCCGGTAGGGCGGGTCAGTAGTTTTTCGATTGAGCCCAAGACCCGTCGACTGAGCCTGATCAACCAGGTGCAGAGCCTGGGCAACGAGCCGACCCATTCAAGCCTGAGTGCGGACGGCCAGTATCTGTTCGTCAGCAACTACTCGGTGGCCGAAGACCCGGGCGGCAGCCTGGCGGTATTGCCGGTCAACGCCGAAGGCCGGTTGGAGCCGGTCGTGCAACTGAGCAGCCATCCCGCGAGCCGGGTCAATCCCGAGCGGCAGATGTCGGCTCACGTTCACTCGACGGTGTCGTCGCCTGACGGTCAGTACGTGTTCTCCAGTGACCTGGGGGCCGACAAGGTGTTTGTCTACCGCTACGACCCCAAGGCCAATCCGCAGCGACCGCTGATTGCCGCCACACCGGCCTCGGTGTCGTTGCCGGCGGGTAGCGGGCCTCGTCATCTGTTGTTCAGCGGTGATGGCAAGCACGCATACCTGACCCTGGAAATGAGTGCGCAAGTGGCGGTGTTCGACTATCAGGCCGGCCAGTTGACCCAGCGCCAGCTGGTGGATCTGGCGGCGGGGCAACCGGCTGCCAGGAAAGCCGCCGCGGCGCTGCATGCATCAACGGACGGTAAGTTCCTGTATGTCAGCAACCGTGGCACTGCCAATGAATTGCTGGTGTTTGCCATCGACCCGCTCAGCGGTGAGCTCAAGGCGCTGCAACGGCGCGCGGCAGACGGCGATCACCCTCGTGAGTTCAGCCTCGATCCGAGCGGCAGATTTGTGCTGGTAGCCAACCAGAAGAGCAACCAGGTCGTCGTCATTGAACGGGATGTGAACACTGGGCTGTTGGGCAAAACCGTGCAAAAAGTGCCGTTCGACGCCCCCAGCGATATCCGCTTCTTCCGCCAACAATAAACCGCAGGCCCCGCCTGCCGGGGCCTCTACGGTTCTATTAATCGCAGTGATATCCGCTACTGCTGCAAAAGATTTCAAGCGCGATAACCCTTGGGCGTACGTTTGCTTCACGGCCTACACAGGCAAGCACGCCAACTGAATACGAGGGTTACCGCCATGAACTTCAATCTCTTCTCCGTGATCGCCGCGTCCGCCATCTCCGCCAGCGTTGCACTGCCGGCCAGTGCCAGCGTGGAGATCAGCTCGAAAAAATCCGGCTCCCACACCTATACCCAGAAGTACCTGCAACAGAGCGCCAACTTCTACGCCGCGCTGGATCACAAGATCCAACACTGAACATCCAACCCCGGCCAACGGGATGCAGGCGCGAAGTCACTGGATCCGTCCCCGGACGAAAGTGATGTCGCGCCTGCATCACGCATTTGCGACAAATCGCGCACCTGATGTAAAAAAATCGAGTAATGGCACATGGCTATGTGTTTAAATTTGACGCTAATAAATTGACTCAATCTTTCCCAAGGATCGACGACATGGCAATGCGTCTGGCTGTGGTTCTGCTGTTTCTCTACTCGACCCCGATTCTCTCCGCGGCACAGTCTGTCGAAGACGAGCCTGAAGCGTCACGCCAACGCTTGATGAGCCTGTTGCACGACTGACGTAAGTGAGTTGATCGATCAATTTAACTGATAGCTACTATGGATAAAGGTCACTATTCATAGCTGCTTGATTGATTGATTCTGTGGGCACTGAAACATGCCCACGGAGAACCCCATGGCCAGCACCCTTCTTACTTCTGCCAAGCACGGCGCCTACGTTGCCATCGGTGTGTACGTGGCCATGGTCCTGGTCGTCAGCCTGTCGACTCAATCGCAACGGGACATTCAGGCGCCGGTAGAGGTCGCATACCCCTCTATCCAGTTCGAGCATCGCACCCACAGTGCAAGCCTTGATTCAACCGACGTTGCGCAAGCGCTGGTGCTATGAGAGGCCGCAAGCTCTGGGTCGTGGCCTTCCTGGCATTCTTGACCCATGGCGCTGCACTGCTCGGCGTCGGCCAGGCCTCGGCGGGCTCGCTGGCGCGGGCCATCGAGTGCAATCACAACATCGCCCGCAACATCGAAACGGCCAAGGCGCAGGGATTGTTGGCGGGGAATCCTCCCTGCAGATCCAGGTCGCCGATTCCGGGGCCGTTTCAGGTGAATTGTCAGTCGTTGAAAATGTGTAGCGCCCTGGCTTAACCCTCAATGCCGCGTTGTAGGAGCGAGCGTGCTCGCGATGAACCTGAGAGCGCCATGGGGTGTCAGGCTGCACACGTTATCGTTGACGACCTTCGCGAGCGCGCTCGCTCCTACCTCCTACAAAGGTTGGCGTGGGTTACCCCGGGTTTTTAGCCATCACGGCGCTGAACAAGGCTGACGCCAGGATCCCCTCCAGCCACGCCTGCAGATACCGATACGGCGTCTGCGCAAACCAGTCACGGTCGACATGGGCGAACTGGCGTATGAACGGCGCCAGCGCGACGTCCGCCAGGCTCAAATGGTCGGCCAGCAAAAACCGCTGCTGTTGCAGCAACCCGTCGAGCGTGCGCAAGAACCCCTCGCCCTCGGTGCGGTAGTGCTCCATCGAGTGCTCCGGGTAACGCTCGGCATACTTGTAGCGATTGAGATGCAGCTTGAACACCTGATCGTTTTCTTCGATCAGCGCCGCTGCCAGTTGTTGCGCGGCCGGGTTGTCCTTGAGCAACCAGTCCTGGGGATCATGCTGGTCCAGTGCCCAGCGCATGATCTCCAGGCTCTCGTCGATCACCCGGCCATCCAGGCTCAACACCGGCACCGTGCCCTTGCTCGACAGTGCGAGCATCTGCGGCGGCTTGGCCTTGAGGCTGACCTCGACGATGTGCACCTCCACGGCGCTGTAACGCAGGGCCATGCGCGCACGCATGGCGTAGGGGCAGCGGCGGAAGGAGTAGAGCGTCGGCGTGCTCATTTGACCTCCAGGGTACTGAGTCCATTGCCTTGGCGGCGCACCTGGATCTGCACCGGAATCCGTTCGTGCATCTCCTGGACGTGGGAGATCACCGCGACTTTGCGGCCTTGCGCCTGCAAGCCGTCGAGGGCGTCCATCGCCAGTTGCAGGGACTCGGGGTCGAGGCTGCCGAAGCCTTCATCGATGAACAACGACTCGATTTTCAGCGTGCTCGAGGCCATCGACGCCAGGCCTAGCGCCAGCGCCAGCGAGACGAGGAAGGTTTCGCCACCGGACAGTGAGTGCACCGAGCGCAGCTCGTCGCCCATCTCGGTGTCCATCACCAGCAGGCCGAGCATGCTGCCACCGCGCTTGAGCCGGTAGCGTCGCACCAGCTGGCGCAACTGGGCGTTGGCGTGATGTACCAGCAGGTCGAGGTTGTAGGCCTGGGCAATCTTGCGGAACGTATCACCGGTGGCCGAGCCGATCAGGGCATTGAGTCGAGCCCAGCGTTGCCACTCGCTGTAGGCCTCATTGATGCGTTGCGCCAGCGCCTGATTGGCCTCCTGGCGCCGTTGATCCTCGGCTTGCTGCGCGCGCAGTTCGGCGCACAGCTGTTCGCTGATCCCGGCCTGGGCCTGAAGCTCAAGCAGTGCCTGGGCCAACTGCTCGTGCGCAAGGTTGCCATTGTGCTGGGCCTGATGGTCTTGCAGGCGTTTTTCACGCTCCTGCACCAACACCCCGGCTTGCTCGACGGCTTTCTCGCTCAGTTGCAGCTGTTGGCGCAACTGGCTGACCTGTTCGTCGCTGAACGCCAGCAGGTGTTCCAGGCCCGCGTCGTCCAGTTCCGGATGCAGGGCGCGCCAGTCGGCGATCTTGCTTCCCGACTCCAGGCTTTGCGCTTGCAGTGCCTGCTGACGTTGTTGCTCGGCTTTCAGTTCGGTAGCCAGTTGGATCAGTTGGTTGCGCACTTCCTGCAATTGCTGGTTGGCTGAGGCTTGCGCCTGGCGCGCCTGTTCAACGCCAAGGTCGAGCTGCTGTTGCCAGTGTTCGGCGCTTGGTTGCTCACCCAGCAGGTGCGCCAGCGTCTGTCCGGCGCTGTGTTGCTGCTCGGCGAGTGCGTTGAATTGCTGTTGCGCCGCTTCCAGTTGTTGGCCGCGCGTGAGCTGGCGGTCCTGTTCTTTCTCGAGGGTTTGTTGACGTTGTTGCTGCTCGCCGAGCTCTTCGCGTTGCAGCGCCAGGTGCTCCAGGCGTTGGGCAACGTGCTGGTCGAGCTGCATGAAAGTCGCGCCGGGCTCATTGCGCAAGCCTTCAAGGGTGGGGGCCGGGAGCAGGGCGCTGAAGGCCTTGAGTTCTTCTTCCAGGCGTTGGCTGTCGTTGCCGAGTTCGCGCTGCTGGATCGTCAGCTGCTGGGCCGCCTGCTGGCTGGCCTGTTCGGCGACCTGCAGTTGTTGCGCCAGGCGTGCGGCGTCTTGCTGCAGGGTGAGCAGGGCGTTTTGCCGTTGTTCATCCTGGGCGATGTTCTGTGTCAGCTGCGCGTTTTGTTGCGTCGGCCAGGCGTCGCGCTTGCCTGCGTCCTGGGCCAGCAAGGATGCGGCCAGCGGATGGGCTTCAAGGATGGGCGTCAGGCTGTACAGTTGAGTGGCGAGCTGTTCCTGTTGTTGCAGCAGCTCTTTTTGCTGGGCAATCCGCCCGCCCACTTCGGTACGCAGGTCGGCGAGTTTTTCCTTGAGCAAGTCTACGGCTTGCTGCGCGTTGGCCTGTTCGCTTTCATCGTGCCGACCCAGGCTTTGCAGCAAGGCTTCGGGCTGATGATAAGGATGCTCGACGCTGCCACAGACCGGGCAGGGCTGATCGTCCTGCAACTGTCCGCGCAATTCTTCGACGCTGGCACTGCGCGCCAGGCGCTGACGTTCCAGTAACTCCTGCGTGACCTTCAAGGTCTGCTCGGCCAGCGTCAGCTCGGCCCTGGCCTGCACGCCTTCGCGGGTCAGATGCTCGCGCTCGCCGTGCACGCTGTGCAGGCGTTGTTGCAGGGCTTGGCCGCGATGGTCGAGGTCCTGCTGGCTGGCCCACAACCGTGCCAGTTCTTCGATGGCGCGTTGCTGTTTGCGGTTGTCTTGCAACAGGCTGCCGAGGATCTGTATCTGCTCGGCCACCGCCTCGGGTTCCGCCCCGGCCTCGCGGTACAGCAACTCCAGCTGTTTGCGCTGCTCGTCCAGTTGCCTGGCGCTGTCCGCTGCCCGTTGCTCAAGCCCTAGCAGTTCGGCCTGGCCGTGTTTCAGGCGATTGCCCACCAGCATCAGTTGTTGCAAGCGTTCGCGATGAACGCTCCAGGCATCGCTGACCGGTGCCAGGTGCAGGCTGTGCTCCAGCTGCGTGGCCATGTTCGCCAGGCGTTCGGCCACCCGTTGTTGCTGATCCTGCAGCCCGGTGATGGTCTGTTGACCTTCAAGGCTGGCCTGTTCGGCGTTGTGCTTGAGTTCGGTCGCCGTGCTGATGGCCTGGTTCAGGCGCGCCAGGTTGCTCTGTTCTTCGAAGGCCTGACGCAGCAGCGGGGCGTTGTTGCTGTGTTGGTCCTGGGCCTGGGTCAGTGCGGTTCTGGCCGCCTCCAGGCCCTGTTCCAGCTGCGTCTGCTGCTGTTGCCGTTCGTTGTGCTGTTGATGGTGTTGCTGGATCAGCATCGCCAGCGGGCTCAGTTGCGCCGTGAGTTCGGCGTGTCGGGCGAACAGGTGACGCTGTGGCGCCAGGTGTTCCAGGCGCGTCAGGTCCAGGCGCTCGCTGGCCTGTGCCGCCCATGACTGTTGTGCCCGCTGTAGCTGCTCGGCACCCGCCTGTTGCTGGTCCTGCAACGACTGCAGTTCCTTGAGCCAGGTGTTTTGTTGCTCCAGCTGCTTGAGTTGGGCTTGTTGGGTGCTGAGCTGTTGTCGGGCGTCGTTGAAGCGTTGGTCGAGTTCGGCGCGCGCTTCGGGTTCCAGTGGCGTGATGCCGCTGGCCTGGTCTTGCAGGAGCTTGTGGGCTTCGCGGGTTTCCTTGGCCTTGTCGAACGCACGCTTGCCCAGGCGGGTATAGAGCGCGGTGTCGGTGAGCTTTTCCAGCAGCTCGCTGCGGTCGTTGTCATCGGCCTTGAGGAAGGCGCTGAACTCGCTCTGGGCCAGCATCACCGCACGGGTGAACTGTTCGAAATTCAGGCCCAGCACGGCTTCGAGCTGGCTCTTGTATTCGCCTTTCTGGCTGGCCAGCAGTTGGTCGGTGTCCAGGTCGCGCAGGCTCTGGCGGCTGGCCTGCAGTTTGCCGTTGGCCTTTTCCCGGGCGCGATTGGCTTCCCAGCGTGCGCGATAGCGGCGGCCGTCGATTCCGTGGAAATCCACCTCGGCATAGCCCTCGCCGGTGCCGCGTCGCAGCAGGGTGCGCGGGTCGCCCGTGGCAATCTCGCCGTCGGCATCCGGCACCTTGGCGTCACGCCCGGTGTTGTTCAGCCGCGGTACCGCGCCAAACAGCGCCAGGCACAAGGCATCGAGCAGGGTGCTTTTGCCGGCGCCGGTGGGTCCGGTGATGGCGAACAGGCCGGCACTGGCCAGCGGTTCGGCGGTGAAGTCGATCTCGAAGGGGCCTGCCAGGGAGGCGAGGTTCTTCAGGCGGATCGCGAGGATCTTCATGGCTGTTCGCACTCCTGCTGAACGTCTTGCAGCAACCGGGCAAAGTCGTTGAGGGTCTGTTCGTCGACCGCACTGCCGTAGTTGTCCAGCCAGGCGCGGCTGAACAGTTCCTGTGGGGTCAATTGATCCAGTTCAATCAACTGGCCGCTGTCGTCGCTGGCGTCCCGCCCGCCGGCACCTGCGTATTCGGCGGCGATGCGTACCAGGCGCACGGCCTTGCCTTGCAGCGCGGTTTCGATTTGCTGGCGCAGGTCCGGTTGCGGTTCGTCCAGGCGTACCCGAACTTCGAGCCAGGGCTGGCGCTGGATGTCGGCCAGCAGGTCGATGTCCGCTAGTTGCGCCAGTTGCGCGAGAATTTCACTCAGCGGCGCCGGGCCGAGACGTTGCAGTTCCACGGCCCGGGGGATCAGGCGCGGCTCGACGCTGACCAGTGTCTCGCCCTCCAGGGTGATGTCGAGAATCTGGTGGGGGTAGTTGATCTCGGAAAACGACAGCGGAATCGGTGAGCCGCAGTAGCGAATGCGCTCCTCGCCATTGACCTTCTGCGGCTTGTGCAGGTGGCCCAGGGCGACGTAGCTGATGCTCGGGCCGAACAGGCTGGCGGGCAACGCTTCGGCGTTGCCGATGATCAGGCTGCGCTCGGAGTCCTCGGACACCGAGCCGCCGGCCATGTGTGCATGGCTGATGGCGATCAGTGCCTGGCCCGGCTGGCGCTTGGCATTGGCGGCCTCGATCAGCCATTCATGCACCTGGCCGATGCCGCGCAGGTAGTCATCGCCCAGGTGGGCCCCGGTGACTTCGGCGGGCCGCAGGAACGGCAGCGCCAGGCACCAGCCGGCGATGTCGCCTGAGGCGTCGGGCAGTGGAATCAGCAGGCGTTCAGCGTCCAGTTGCCCGTCATCCAGCCACAAGACCCGGCCCAACGCGTGGGTGCGCAAGCGACGCATCAGCGGCGCGGGCAACTCGATGCGCGAGCCGGAGTCGTGGTTACCGGCAATCATCACGATGGTCAGCGTCGGTTGTTGCTCGTGAGCGCTGACGATGAAGTCATACAGGCGTTCCTGGGCTTTGACCGGTGGGTTCACCGTGTCGAAGATATCGCCGGCAATCAGCAGTACGTCGGGCTGTGCCTGCGCCAGTTGCCGCAGCAGCCACTCAAGGAAGCATGCGTGTTCGAAGTCGCGTTCCTGGCCATGCAGGTTTTGCCCAAGGTGCCAGTCGGAGGTGTGAAACAGACGCAAGGCAAACTCCGCTCAATCGATAAGTGAAAAGTCGGCCGTGCAGCAGTCGGCTTGCCGGCCGCTGCACGGGGTGTCCGGGGTTACTTGGGGTACAGCGGCGGCAGGCTGCTGTCGCCGACCGGGGCCTGGACTCGTTCGGAGGCCGGGATGGCACGTATGGCGCGCCACAGGTCTTCACCTTGCCAGTACTGTCCGGTTTCGCTGTAGAGCGCGCCGTTCAGGCCGTCCAGGGCATCGGACAGCGGCACGAAGCGCGCGGCCATGTCGGCCAGGGTTTCCGGTTGCTGGCGGGCCCAGGCATCCAGCGCCTGGCGGGTGGCCTGTGGGTCGTTGGCCTGGCTGGCACGCTTGATATCGTCAAGCAGGGTGCGCGGGCTGGGACCGGTCTGGGCTGCGCGCAGAATCGCCGGTTGCCAGCGCGCACGCCACCACAGGCCGAAGCCGAGCAAGGTGGTGCAGGCGAGGATCAGGGTACTGAGTTTCCAGTACCACAGCGTCTCGGCGTCGACGGCGGTCGAGACCGGAGCGTTGCCTGCCGGCGTGTCGACCATCAGGCTGGGATTATTGACGATGTTGAGGGTGCGTGGCGGCAAGCTGCTGCGTTCCAGGCGGTCCTCAAGGGTGTTCCACCAGACCACTTCCACGGCCGGCAAGTCGATTGTGCCGCTGTGGGTCGGCACCAGCGCTTCGCGGTCCTCGCGGCTGCCGATCAGCCCGCGGTCGCTGGTCTGATTGCTCAGTTGAGGCTGGTCGGGATAACGCCGCAAGCCGCTGACGTCAGTCGCCGGCAAGGGTGGAAGCTGCGAGCTGGCAAGGCCTTCGACCTTGAGGGTCAGGCTGCGCGTCAGTGAATCGCCGACCTGGCTGTGATCGGGCTCCGGGTTCCAGCTTTCGCCAAGGCTCAGGCCGCGGGCCGGGAGCCAGGGTGTATCCAGCGGGTACTCAATGGGTTTGGCCTTGACCGTCAACGTCGTTTCGCTGGAGCTCACGCGCATCAGCTTGCCCGACTTCGGGCCTTGGCCCGTGGCGTCCTGGGCGGGTTGGGCATCGACCAGGGTGGCGCTGAAAATCTGTGCCGGAATCGTCAGCTCGCCACTGTGTTGCGGGTAAATCCCGTAGCGCAATTCGATCACGCCATGACGCAGGTCGTTGATGACCTTTTCATAGGTCCGCGATTCGCCCAGGGGTTCGATACGGGCATCGGGAATCTGCAAGGGCGTGACGCTGCTGTCATCGTACAGCGACACCGAATGGTAGATGCGCAGGGTCAGGATCGCCTGGGCCTGCACGTACACGGCGTCCTGATCAAGGCTGGATTCGATGAACACCGGTGCCAGCTTGTCGGGCGTGTCCTGGGTCTGGCTAGGCATCACCTGCAATTCGATGGGTTCGCTGCTGAACTCGCCCAGTTGCAACGGCGCAATCACCACGGTGCCATTCTGTCTGGGCAGCAGGGTGATGATCCAGCGGGTGGTGGCGTGGTTTTCGCCATTGAGGGTATTGAGCTGGTTGACCTGCCGGGTGCCACGCACCTCGAACAGGGGCTCGAGGGCACTCAGGTCGGGTTTGCCGAACTGGGTGACGTCGCTGGATTCCAGGGTCAGCTCGACCGTCTCTCCGGAGCTCAGGTGGCTGCGATCGACGCTGGCGACCAAGCCGGCAGCCTGGGCGCCCAGGGGCCAGAGAAACAGGCCGAGCATTAGTGCGGTGAAGCGGGTCATCGAGTTTTTCCCTGATCCTGATGTTGTTGCTGTTCGTACCAGAACTTGCGCCTGAGCAGTTCACCCGGTTCATCCGGGATTTTTCGCAGCCATTGTTCAAGGGCCTCGCGGTGCTCGCCGTCGAAGTTGGCGTCGGCGCTGCGCAGAGGCGGCGTGGTGGTTTGTTCGTCCCCCAGTTCGCTGCCCGGCACTTCATTATCGCCCGGTTGCGGCGGCTTGTCGGTGGTCGCTGCGGCCTCGCCCTCGGCGATGTCGGAGGCGGGCGGGGTTGGCGCGGCGGACTGTTGCTCGACACCCGGCGCCGGCTCGCTTGTAGCACTAGGTGGCGGCGTCGATTCGGTCTGTGCCGGTTGCCCGTCCGCGGAATTCTCCGGCGCCTCTGGAGGCACCGGTGCGCTTTGTTTGATCAGGGCTTGCACCAGCGCCTTGTTGGTCAGGGCCGGGCGCAGGTCCGGTTGCTGCTCCAGGGCTTGCTCGTAGGCATCCAGCGCCGCTTCCAGCTCGCCGCTCCTGGCCAGTGCGTTACCGCGATTGTAGTGTGCGCGAGCGTCGTTGCCCTGGGCGAAGCGCTCGGCCGCCGCGGGGTACTCACCGGCCTCATAGAGCGCCACACCTTGCCATTGCGGGTCCTGGAAATGCCTGGCGGCTTCGGCGGGCTGTTGTTGCTTGAGCAGGTTCAGGCCCTGTTGGTCCGGGCGCAACCAGAGATCACTGAAACCAAAGGCGTAGCTCGGTTGCGGCAGCAGCAACAGCAGCGGCAGACACAGCAACCAGCCCCGCCGCCCGGCGCAGGCGGCCAGCAGCAACAGCGGCAGCAGCAACCAATAGCCCTGGTCGGCCCAGGTATCCAGGCGCAAGGTCTGGCCATCCTCGCGCAGGCTGTGGGGCGCATCCAGCAGGCCCAGGCCGCGCAGGTCGCTGTCGTCTACCCGCGCTTGCCGGTAACGTCCGTCCAGTTCATTGGCAAAGGCTTTCAGGCCCGGGCTGTCGAGGCGAGGCACCAGAATCGCACCCTGTTCGTCCTTGAGAAAGCTGCCGTCTTCGGCGGTGACTGGTGCGCCTTGTGCGGTGCCGATCCCCAGCATCAGCCACTGCGGCGCGCGGCCACGCAAGGCCTGGCGAATGCCCAGGCGTTCCTGTTCGCCCAGGGATGAGCCGATCAGCAGGATCCGCCCCTGGCCAAGGGCGCCGCGCTCCAATAGTGTCAGGGCCTTGGCCACGGCCAGGTCGGCGCGATGACCGGTTTCGGGCATGATCGATGGCTTGAGCGCCTCAAGCAGGTTGCGGCTGGTGCTCAGGTCATCCGACAGTGGCACCAGGATGTGGGCGCTGCCTGAAAACACCACGATTGCCGTTTGCGCATCGCTGCGGGACTGCAACAGGTCGAGCAGCTTGCGTCGCGCCTGTTCAAGGCGTGTGGGCGCTACGTCGGTGGCGAGCATTTGCGGGGTCAACTCCAGCAGCACCACCAACGGGTCGGCGGGTTTCTGTGCGGCCTGCTCAAGCCGTTGCCAGCTGGGTCCCAGCAAGGCCACTACCGCCAGCACCCAGGCCAGGCCCAGGGCAATCCACGGCGACTTGCTTTCGCGGCCGTTGCCGCCGCTGAGCAGGGTGGCATGGAAGGCTGGAGGCAGGATCATCTGCCAGCGGCCCGCGCGCTTCTGTCGGTGCCACAGTTGCCACAGCAACCAGCCGAGCACGGGCAACAACAGCAGCCACCAGGGACGAAACCAGTGCGGCCAGAGCTCGATCATCGACGCCTCCGCAGGCGCAGGCGCTGGAGCCGCTGGCGCCAGTCAGGGTGCTGTTGCAGAAAATGCTCCTTGGTGAAAAACCGTTGCAGCGGGTTATCCGGCCAGCGCTCGCGGACCACCAGCAACAGGCTCATCAGCAAGGCCGCGGCCAGCGGCCAGTTGTACAGCGCCTGGGCCGGGCGAGCCTGGGTCGGTTGCTGGTTGACCGGTTCCAGTTGATCGAGGGTGTGCTTGATTGCTTCCAGCTCTGGCGCGTCACGGGCGCGGAAGTAGCGCCCACCGGTGACCTCGGCGATCGCCTTGAGTGTGGGTTCGTCGAGGTCCAGGCTTGGATTGACACCCAGGAAACCCAGGGTGCCGGCTTCTTCCGGGTCGGCGCCAATGCCGATGGGGTAGATCTTCACGCCTTCCTCGGCGGCCAGGCGCGCCGCCGTGAGCGGGTCGATTTCGCCGCCGTTGTTGGCGCCGTCCGTGACCAGGATCAACACGCGACTCTGCGCCGGACGCTGGCGCAGGCGTTTGAGCGCCAGGCCGATGGCATCACCGATGGCGGTGTTCTTGCCGGCGATGCCGATCCGCGCTTCGTCGAGCCAGACCCGCACGGTACGTCGGTCGAAGGTCAAGGGCGCCTGCAGATAAGCCTGGCTGCCGAACAGGATCAGGCCGATCCGGTCGCCATCGCGTTGCTCCAGAAAATCCCCCAGCAGGTGCTGGACCAGCGACAGGCGACTGACCTCTTCGCCTTGCCAGTGCATGTCGGGAAAGTCCATGGAGCCCGAGACATCGACGGCCACCAGCAGGTCGCGCCCGCTGGCGGCGATCGGCAGCGGCTCGCCCAGCCATTGCGGGCGAGCAGTGGCGGTCAGCAGCAACAACCAGAGCAGGATGAACGGCGCCTGTTGACGCCAGGCGGGCAGATTGGCCCGGGCGCGACGCCGGGCCAGGCCTTCGAGGTCGCTCAGGAAGCTGACCTTGAGCGAGGGTTCGCCGCTGTCGGCGGCCGGCAGTACAACGCGCATCAACCACGGCAGCGGCAACAGGGCGAAGATCCACGGCCAGGCGAACTCAAACATGTTTGCGAATCCAGGTGTCGACAGCCTGGGTCAAGCCGGCGATGGCCTTGTCATCCAGTTTGCATTCGGGCTTGTAGGCGCCCTCCACCAGAATCATCCAGCGGGTCAGGCCGGCGGCCGGGCAACGGTTGTCGAGAAAGGCCAGCCATTTGCGCCCGTTGAGGGTGTGGCTCTGGCTGTAGGGGTAGTCATTGCGGCACAGGCGCTTGAGCAGCCCGTTGAGCTGCTGCAGCCAGGCACCGGCCGGTGCGCCGTCGTAGGGCTTGGGCATTTGCGCCAACTCGGCCAACGCCGCGACACGCAGGGGGTCCAGCGGAATCTCGGCACGCACGACGTGGCGTTTCACGGGAAGCCAATGGCGCAGTTTCCATAGGCCGAACCCGAGCGCGGGCAACAGAATCATCAGCAACCACCAGCCTGGCGCCGGAGGCCAGAAGGGGATCGGTGGTGGCGTCATCAACGGTTGCAGTTGCGCAAGGTCGCTCATTGGCTTTTCCCCGGACGTTGCGGGTTCAGGTATCCGCGCAGTTGTTCGACCATTTCGCTCTGGGTGCTCAGGGGCATCAACAGGACCCGCAGTTTTTGCGCCAGCAGCTCCCAGCGGGCGATGCGGGCTTCGGCCTGGGCGCGATAGCTCTGGCGCAACTCGAAGTTCAGCGTATCGAGTTCAAGCTGGGCGCCGCGCTCGGCAAAGCGCAGCAGGCCGGCAGCGGGCAGGGCGTGGTCCAGCGGGTCGGACAAGGGAAGCAACAGCAGGTCGCAGTGGCGCGACAACAGGCTCAGTTGCTGCTCGGCCCCGTCCGACAGGGCACGCTCGTCGCAGATCACGATGACCAGGCTGCCGGGGCGCAGCACTTCACGGGCGCGCCGCAGGGCCATGCCCAAGTCATCGCCGGCGGGCTCACCGTCGGTGCCGAGCGACTGGTTGACGCGCACCAGGCGGTTGAGCAACTGCAGCAGGCTTTGCTTGCTGCGCCGGGGTTTGATTTCGTAGTGCTGGTTGTCGCCGTACACCAGCCCGCCGACCCGGTCGTTATGTCCCAGGGCCGCCCAGCCGATCAGGCTCGCGGCTTGCGCGGCCAGGACCGACTTGAACATCAGCCCCGAGCCAAAGAACAAGCGCCGGCTCTGCTCGACCATGATGAAGATCGGCCGCTCGCGCTCTTCGTGGAACAGCTTGGTGTGGGGTTCCTGGGTGCGTGCGGTGACGCGCCAGTCGATGGTGCGCACATCGTCGCCGGCCTGGTAGACCCGTACCTGGTCGAAGTCCACCCCACGTCCGCGCAGCTTGGAGTGGTGCAGGCCAATCAGCGGGCTGCGCTGGCTTGGTGTGGAAAACAACTGCACTTCGCGCACGCGATGGCGCATCTCGATCAGCTCCGACAGGCTGACGCGGATGCCCGGTTCGGGCGCGGAGGCTGTGGTCATCGGCGTCAAGCGACGGCTACGACATCGAGAATGCGCTGGACCACGCGGTCCTGGTCGATACCGGCGGCCTCGGCTTCGAACGACAGGATGATCCGGTGGCGCAGCACGTCAAAGAGCACCGCCTGAATGTCTTCCGGGCTGACGAAGTCACGGCCGGCCAGCCAGGCGTGGGCGCGGGCGCAGCGATCCAGGGCAATGGAGCCCCGTGGGCTGGCGCCGTAGGCGATCCACTCGGACATTTCCGGGTCGAATTTTCCGGGCGTGCGCGTGGCCATCACCAGTTGCACGAGGTACTCCTCCACGGCATCGGCCATGTACAGCCCGAGGATTTCCTTGCGGGCGGCGAAGATCGTTTGCTGGGTCACCCGACGCTCCGGCTTGGATTCGCCGTTCAGTGCTTCGCCGCGGGCTTGTTGCAGAATCCGGCGTTCGACGGCGGCATCGGGGAAGCCGATTTTCACGTGCATCAGGAACCGGTCAAGCTGGGCTTCGGGCAGCGGATAGGTGCCTTCCTGCTCGATGGGGTTCTGCGTGGCCATCACCAGGAACAGCGGCGACAGCTCATAGGTGCTGCGCCCGACACTGACTTGCCGCTCGCCCATGGCTTCGAGCAAGGCCGACTGGACCTTGGCCGGCGCGCGGTTGATTTCGTCGGCCAGTACCAGGTTATGGAAGATCGGTCCTTGCTGGAACACGAAGCTGCCGGTTTCAGGGCGATAGATTTCCGTGCCGGTGATGTCGGCGGGCAACAGGTCGGGGGTGAACTGGATACGATGGAACTGCGCCTCGATCCCTTCGGCAAGCTCTTTGATGGCCTTGGTCTTGGCCAGGCCCGGTGCGCCCTCGACCAGCATGTGGCCGTCGGCAAGCAGGGCAATGAGCAAGCGCTCGATGAGTTTTTCCTGGCCGAGAATCTGCGTTGAGAGAAAGGATCGCAGCGCCAGAAGCGCCTCACGGTGTTCCATCGTTGAATGTTCCTGGAAGAAGGCCGGGGACGCTTGTCAAAAGCGCCCGGGCGGGGGCTGATACTTTAATCTATCCGGCCCCCTGGCGACTAACGGCACCTTGGAAAAACCTGTAAATAACCGGTATTTGTGCGTAAACCTGCGCGTGGGCAGGAAACAGGCCTGCCCTTGTCGCTGCACTGGGCGGCCGGACAAGGGCAGGACAGGTGGGTCAGTTCTTGAAGCTGGAGTGCTTGCGTCCTTGGTCAAACAGGGCAAAGACCACGACCAGCACGCCCGCGACCACCAGAATCACGGCTACGCCGTCGGTGGAGTGGGTCGCCGAATTGGCGACCAGCGCCAGGCCGCCCAGCGGTGCCAGGCCACCGGCAATGGCGGTGCCGATCTCGCGGCCGGTGCCAAAGCCCGAGGAGCGGGTCTGGGTCGGGAACTGGCGACTGAGGAAGGAACCCTGGGGTGCGAACATCATGGGTGCGAGGATCCCGGTGCCCACCGCGATCGCCAGGTAGATCATCATCGGCTCGCCGGTGTTGAGCAGGGCCAGGAAAGGATAGGCGAACAGCACCGAGCACAAGCCACCCAGCATCAGCACCTTCTTGCTGCTCCACTTGTCGCAGAGCCAGCCGAAAAGAGGCACGGCGATGATCGCCACCAGGCTGGCAATGGTCACCGACAGCGAGGTGACATGGGCTTCGACGCCCTTGAACTGGGTCAGGTAAGCCAGGGAGAACGTCTTGAAAATGTAGCTCAGGGCGTTGTAGCCGATGGCCACGAAGAGCACGACTACCAGGCCCTTGAGGTCATTCCGGAACAGCAACTTGAGCGGCGAGACCTGCGCCTTGGCCGCGCTTTCGTCGAGTTCCTTGAACTGCGGGGTTTCCGGAATGCTGCGACGTACCCAAAGCCCCACGCCCACCAGCACGATGCTGCAGATGAACGGGATGCGCCAGCCACCGGAAAGCAGGAACTCATTGCCGTTCATGGTCAGCAGGTAGACGGTCAGCGACGACAGCAACAGCCCCAGGTTCAGGCCCAGTGCCGGCCAGGCACCCTGGCTGCCGCGCTTGCCTTCGCTGGCATGTTCATACGAGGTGACAGCGGCCCCGGACAGTTCGGCGCCCGCGCCCAGGCCCTGAATGATCCGCACCAGCACCAGGATGATCGGTGCCCAGATGCCGATCGAGGCATAACTGGGAATCAGGCCGATCAGGGTGGTGCACACCCCCATCATGCAGAACGTGATGACCAGCACCTGTTTGCGCCCGAAGCGGTCGCCGAGGTAGCCGAACAGAATGCCGCCGAAAGGACGGGCAATGAAACCGATGGCGAAGGTGGAGAAGGCCAGCAATGCCGCCACCTTGGGGTTGCCGGGATCGAAGAAGATCTTCGAGAACACGATCGCCGCCATGGTGGCGTACAGATAGAAGTCATACCACTCCAGCATCGAGCCGAAGATGGTGGCGGCCGCCACTTTACGCAGGCGCTTGCGCTTTTGTTCCGGGGTTTCATGGGCGGTCGGGGCCGCTTGATGTACCGACATCGGTGATTTCCTTCTTGGTCTTTGTAGTTATTGTTGAAGCAGGGTTCAGCGGGCGTTGAGAATCTTCTCGGCAATCATCTGGCCGATGGGGATGGCCGAGGTCGCGGCCGGGGAAGGGGCATTGCAGACATGCACCATGCGTGGGGTTTCGGCGAACAGGAAATCGTGCACCAGGGTGCCGTCGCGCATGACCGCCTGAGCCCGGATACCGGCTTCGTAGGGCAGCAAGTCCTCGACTTCCAGCGATGGGCAATACTTGCGGCACTGTTCCAGGTAGCCGCGCTTGAACAGCGAATTCTTCATTTCCGTGGTGCCGGATCCGAGGTTGTTCCAGAGGGTTTTCCAGAACCCCGGGAAGCGGGCGTACTCGGTCACGTCGCGCCAGTTGATCGAGAACTTGCGGTAGTTTTCGCGGCCCAGTCCCAGCACGGCGTTCGGCCCGACCGTGACGCTGCCGTCGATCATCCGCGTCAGGTGTACGCCCAGGAAGGGCAACTCCGGGTCGGGAATCGGGTAGATCAGGTGGTTGACGATGGCGTTCCTGGAGGCGGGCAGGCGGTAATACTCGCCGCGAAACGGAATGATCTGATGATCGATCCTGACCCCGGCCAGCGTCGCCAGGCGATCGGACTGCAAGCCCGCGCAGGCCACCAGTTGCCGGGCCTGCCAGACCTTGTCCTGGCTGCTGATGGTGACCTTGTCGGCGGATTCCCGAATGGCGGTGACGGTGGTCTGCAGGCAGATCTCGCCGCCCGCGGCCTCGATCACCCGCGCCATGGCCTGGCAGACCTCCTTGTAGTCGACGATCCCGGTAGCATCGAGAAACAGCCCGCCGAGGCCGACGATGTTCGGCTCACGGCGCTGCAGTTCGGCAGCATCCAGGCGCTCGACGTTCAGCCCGTTCTGCTGCGAACGCTCGTACAGCGCGTGCATGCGCTCGACTTCCAGCGGGGTGGAGGCCACCAGCAACTTGCCACAGACGTCGAACTTGATCTGGTGTTCGGTGCAGAACGCCTTGGTCGCCTGGGCGCCACGCTTGCACAGTTCGGCCTTGAGGCTGCCCGGGGCGTAGTAGATGCCGGCGTGGATCACGCCACTGTTGTGCCCGGTCTGGTGCCGGGCCAGGCTGGCTTCTTTTTCCAGGATCAGCAACGAAGCGCCAGGCTGACGCTCGAGGAGCGCCATGGCGGTGGCGAGGCCGACGATGCCGCCGCCGATGATGCAATAGTCATAGATCATGCAGGTGTCACCTTGGCTTTCTTGTCAGAGAGTCTGCTTATCAGGTTGTCAGACAAAGTCATTCAAACGAAAGACGCTGCCGCGCAGCGCCCCGGGTACAGCGGGTTCAGGGTGTTTCAGTCGATGCTGGGAAGGTCTATGTTCAAGCGCTTGGCCGCAGCGCGTAGATGCGCCTCGGCACAGGTCGCGGCTTGGGTCCGGTCACCGGCGGCGATCGCTTCGTACAGGGCCTGGTGTTCGCGACTGGCATCAGCGGAGCCGCCAACCGAATGCGCCGCGGAGTTTTCCCAGGCGGTGCGTCGCGCTTCGGCCAATTGCCCGCGCAGAAAATCGTGGAAAGCGACGAAGTAGTCATTCTTGCTGGCGTCGGCGATGGCGCGGTGGAACTCGACATCGGCCAGGGCGGCGGCGGCAAAGTCGCTGCGCTTGTCGTGCATCTCCTGCAAGGCGGTGCGCATGCGCAACAAGTCGGCCTCGTCACGGCGCTGGGCGGCGATGGATGCGGCCTGGGTCTCGGTCCACAGGCGCATTTCGAACATCTGTACCAGATCCGGCGTGCGTCCCTTCTTGCTGGGAAAGCGAAACACCGTGCCATTGGGATTCTGGGAAATGTACGAGCCAAGCCCTCGGCGGCTGATCAGGATGCCATCGGCCTTGAGTTGCGCCACGGCCTCGCGCACCACCGAACGGCTGACGTTCAACTGTTCGGTCAATTGCTGCTCGGTGGGCAACCGCGATTCGGCGGTCAGGCGGCCGGAATCGATTTCTTCGCGGATGGCGTTGACTACCCGTTCAACCAGGGAGTCGGGGCGCTGAAGTTGAAGCATGGCGGGGATGGCTCGCAAGTCAGGTTGTCAGACAATGCCTTGGTGCTGATTTCTTGTCAAGAAATCAGCTGTCGGCTCACAGTTCGCTGATGTAGGTGCCGGTGCCCTTGAGGATGTTGCGCAGGGTTTCTTCGACCTCGGCCAGGTCGGCCTGCGCCGTGCCGTGGAGGATTTCCAGGTGGTCGGCACCGTTGAGCGCATCGACGTCGGCCGCGGCGATTTCGATCAGCAGGCGGGTAGGGCTCAGGGTGACCTTGACGCCGTCGAGCGTGGAGGGCTCGCCATCGAGGGTGATTTCCAGTTCGTCCTCGTCCGGGTAGCGGGTCATCAGGAACATGTCGCCCTGATTGCTGTGGCAGCACAGCATGGCCAGGTTGTCTTCTTCGTCATCGCATGGGTTGGCGATCAGGTGGGCGGTGGTCAGTTGCATGTGAGCAGTCCTGGCGCGGTGCGCGGTGTGGGCAGGCAAAGGACGATTTTGCCAGCACCGGTGTTTTTTTGCAGGGTTGTGTTGCGTGGGCACCCGGTATTGCGCTGGTGTGCCCCTTGAATCGGGTGTTGTCCGGATATCAGCTTTGTTAATTGAGTAGGATGTTTCCTTAAGTGAAAGTGTGAATCTTTCGATGAACTTTCCTAAGGTGTTGTAGGGCGCTTATTGGGCGTAGGAATAATAAGAATAAATCGGCTTGTTTATTGTTTTTTCCTCTGTTTGTAACTTATGTTGTCGTTCCGAATGCAACGGAATGCAACGAACGATGAGTGAAGAGGGAGTCAGGTTGATGAACGAATATTTTGAGCCGCTGGGTGAAGTAAAACATCTGTCCGAGCAGGAAATCGAGGTCCTTTACCAGCGTTATCTGGCGGGTGAAAAAACCAGTGACCTGATGACCGAATATAAAATACCGGTGGCGGTGCGAAGTTTGCTGAAAGTGTTGCCGCCGTTGCTCAGCAAAGAACTCAAGTGTCCTTACTGTGACCTGCCGATGTGGGTCAAAAGGCATGCGCGGGGAACACCTGAGTCCCTGCGCTCCCCTTTCCAGTGTGTGCGTTGTGAACATCGGATTTACCCGCAGGGGCCATACGGCCGACACATGGCCTGTAATTGCACGACCTGCTACAAGGTCAGGCAGCAGGCACTGGCGGCCCAGGTACAGCGCGACCGTGATGAACTCATGGGCCAGTACGGCGCGCGCAGTGAGCCGGTGGCTTACGCCAGCCTGGGTTTCGTCCAGAAGCTGACACTGCTGGCGGTACTTGAAGGGGGCAAGCCCGGCGCTGACAGTATTGCGCCGCTGGATGCCTTTACGCGCAGTGAGTCCTTGGCGCCCAGCGAAGCAATCAGTGAAGACTTGCTGAAAAAGTTTCACGAAACCGGGGTGTTGCGGGTCGATCCTGAGTCGGACATCCACGCCTTCGAGCGCGCGGCAGGCTGCAGGATCCGCAACTACCTGGCGGTGCGCTGGCAACCCAATGTTGCGCTTGAAGCCGGTCAGTGCAGTACGCGTGATGCACTGTATCGAGCGCTTTACAAGGACCTGTCGGGAAGTGTCCAACTCGCCTGGAAGAGTGAGTTGTACAGCTTGATGTTTAACCTGGCCCGAGAGGAATCCCTGGCCTACATCCGAGTGCAGGCCAGTGAAGTGAACTTTGTGTTTGGCGCTGAAAACCGAGCCGAATCAGTCGTCGGTCAGCTGCTGCAAGACTTCTCGGTCAGCCAGATTTATTACTTTGCCCGGGTCGCGGTAAAAAATGCGGCGCATTTCTATGCCACCGGCAACTCCAAGGGGCGAAACCACGCGTCCAACACTATCCCCGGCAATATGCTGAGCACCGCCCAGAATGCACTGGCCGACAATTGGCGAAAGTCGGCCTATCGAGACCCACGCGTCCCGCAGTCGGCGTTGCATCGACTGCTGTACGACGTCGTGCTCAAGGAT
This sequence comes from Pseudomonas sp. Irchel s3h17, assembly GCF_900187505.1. GTDB lineage: Bacteria > Pseudomonadota > Gammaproteobacteria > Pseudomonadales > Pseudomonadaceae > Aquipseudomonas. The sequence goes on along the minus strand of NZ_FYDL01000006.1, from coordinate 256,229 downwards.
AACGGGGCCGGCTTCTCGAAATCCCCCGGCGTGTACTGGCGTGAAGAACTGGTGCCGCGGTTTTTTTCAGCCCCGGCGTTCGGTGTGGGCACGTCCCCGTCGGTGGAGGTGTTCTGCCGCGAGTGCGACTCCAGCAACATCGATATCAGGATGGACAAGGTTTCCCTGGAGACGGTGTGCTACGACTGCGGGACGGTGAGTCAATTCCAGGCGATTCACGAGGTGATTGATTGACGCGACATCTCATGGGGATGGGATCGGCGTGGTCAGGCTGGCTCACCTGCTGTTTGCTGGGCTGGGTGTCACAGCATGTACCGCGAACATTGTCGGGGCTATCGATCGTTTTTGGTACGAAAGTACCGCTAAACAGGCTGTGAAACCGCCATTTTCCCCTGCGACTGCTAGTGTTATTCGAGGTGCGACCCCTGAGCTGCGTGCCGATGACCGAATATGTCGCAGCATCGCAAGCACGGGCCTTGCCGCACTCGTTAAGCTGCGCAACGGATGGACACCTGTAAAGGCATTGCCTGTTTAGCCGGCAGTCGTTTTTGCAGATGCCCATCCTTGGAAGGTGAATGTGACCTGAGTGTCTCGTCCAGCTTCACCCACCTGTCGTCCTGTTTCCTCTGCCCGAGAATCAGGAACAGGGTGACGGGTTGCCCCGCAAGGGGTTTTGCACGCGACGCTTCCATCAATAACAAGCCCAAGCGGAGTACCACAGATGGCGTTCTTCACCGCAGCCAGCAAAGCCGACTTCCAGCACCAACTGCAAGCGGCACTGGCGCAGCACATCAGTGAACAGGCACTGCCACAAGTGGCGCTGTTCGCTGAACAATTCTTCGGCATTATTTCTCTTGATGAACTGACGCAGCGCCGGTTGTCCGACCTCGCCGGCTGCACGCTTTCCGCCTGGCGCCTGCTTGAGCGCTTTGACCATGCGCAACCGCAAGTGCGCGTCTACAACCCCGATTACGAGCGCCACGGCTGGCAGTCGACCCACACCGCGGTCGAAGTGCTGCACCACGACTTGCCATTCCTCGTGGACTCGGTCCGTACCGAGTTGAACCGTCGCGGCTACAGCATCCACACCCTGCAGACCACTGTGCTGAGCGTGCGTCGTGGCGCCAAGGGCGAATTGCTGGAAATCCTGCCCAAAGGCACCCAGGGCGAGGGCATTCTTCAAGAATCGCTGATGTACCTGGAAATCGACCGCTGCGCCAACGTGGCCGAACTCAATGTGTTGAGCCGCGAACTGGAACAGGTTCTCGGTGAAGTCCGCGTTGCGGTCGCCGATTTCGAACCGATGAAAGCCAAGGTCCAGGAAATCCTCACCGGCCTGGACAACAGCCAGTTCGCGGTCGATGCCGAACAGAAAGGCGAGATCAAGGGCTTCCTGGAGTGGCTGGTGGGCAACCACTTCACCTTCCTCGGCTATGAAGAATTCGTGGTTCGTGATGAAGCCGATGGCGGCCATATCGTCTATGACCAGGACTCGTTCCTGGGCCTGACCAAGCTGTTGCGTACCGGCCTGACTCATGACGACCGTCGTATCGAAGAGTACGCCGTGAACTACCTGCGCGAACCGACCCTGTTGTCGTTCGCCAAGGCCGCGCACCCAAGCCGTGTCCACCGTCCGGCTTACCCTGACTACGTGTCGATCCGTGAAATCGATGCCGACGGCAACGTCATCAAGGAATGCCGTTTCATGGGCCTGTACACCTCCTCGGTGTACGGCGAGAGCGTGCGGGTCATCCCGTACATCCGTCGCAAGGTCGAGGAAATCGAACAGCGTTCCGGCTTCCAGGCCAAGGCTCACCTGGGCAAGGAACTGGCGCAGGTGCTGGAAGTCCTGCCCCGTGACGACCTGTTCCAGACCCCGGTGGACGAGCTGTTCAGCACCGTGATGTCGATCGTGCAGATCCAGGAGCGCAACAAGATTCGCGTGTTCCTGCGCAAGGACCCGTACGGCCGCTTCTGCTACTGCCTGGCCTATGTGCCGCGTGACATCTACTCCACCGAAGTGCGCCAGAAGATCCAGCAAGTGCTGATGGATCGCCTGAAAGCCACCGATTGCGAGTTCTGGACCTTCTTCTCCGAGTCGGTGCTGGCCCGTGTGCAACTGATTCTGCGGGTCGACCCGAAGAACCGCCTGGACATCGACCCGCTGCTGCTGGAAAAAGAAGTGGTGCAAGCCTGCCGCAGCTGGCAGGACGACTATGCTGCCTTGACCGTCGAAAGCTTCGGCGAGGCGCATGGCACCAACGTGCTGGCCGACTTCCCGAAAGGCTTCCCGGCCGGTTACCGCGAGCGCTTCGCGGCGCACTCGGCCGTGGTCGACATGCAGCATCTGTTGAGCCTCTCCGAGACCAACCCGCTGGTCATGAGCTTCTACCAGCCACTGGCCCAGAGCACCGGCCAGCAACTGCTGCACTGCAAGCTGTATCACGCCGATACCCCGCTGGCGCTGTCCGACGTGCTGCCGATCCTGGAAAACCTCGGCCTGCGCGTGCTGGGTGAGTTCCCGTATCGCCTGCGTCACAACAGCGGCCGCGAGTTCTGGATCCACGACTTCGCGTTCACCGCCGCCGAAGGCCTGAACCTGGACATCCAGCAGCTCAACGACACGCTGCAGGACGCCTTTGTCCACATCGTTCGCGGCGACGCCGAAAACGATGCGTTCAACCGCCTGGTGCTGACGGCCGGCCTGCCATGGCGCGACGTGGCACTGCTGCGTGCCTACGCCCGTTACCTGAAGCAGATTCGCCTGGGCTTCGACCTGGGTTACATCGCCAGCACCCTGAACAACCACACCGACATCGCTCGCGAGTTGACCCGGTTGTTCAAGACCCGCTTCTACCTGGCCCGCAAGCTGACCAGCGACGACCTGGACGACAAGCAACAGCGCCTGGAACACGCGATCCTGACCGCCCTGGACGACGTTCAGGTGCTCAACGAAGACCGCATCCTGCGTCGCTACCTGGACCTGATCAAGGCCACCCTGCGGACCAACTTCTACCAGACCGACGCCAACGGCCAGAACAAGTCCTACTTCAGCTTCAAGTTCAACCCGCACGCGATTCCAGAGCTGCCAAAGCCGGTGCCGAAGTTCGAAATCTTCGTGTACTCGCCGCGTGTTGAAGGCGTGCACCTGCGCTTCGGCAACGTGGCCCGTGGTGGCCTGCGCTGGTCCGACCGTGAAGAAGACTTCCGTACCGAAGTCCTGGGCCTGGTAAAAGCCCAGCAAGTGAAGAACTCGGTCATCGTGCCGGTGGGCGCCAAGGGCGGCTTCCTGCCCCGTCGCCTGCCGCTGGGCGGCAGCCGTGACGAGATCGCGGCCGAGGGCATCGCCTGCTACCGCATCTTCATTTCGGGCTTGCTGGACATCACCGACAACCTGAAGGACGGCGCCCTGGTGCCGCCGGTCAACGTCGTGCGCCATGACGACGATGACCCGTACCTGGTCGTCGCCGCGGACAAGGGCACTGCAACCTTCTCCGACATCGCCAACGGCATCGCCATCGACTACGGCTTCTGGCTGGGTGACGCGTTCGCCTCGGGCGGTTCGGCCGGTTACGACCACAAGAAAATGGGCATCACCGCCAAGGGCGCGTGGGTCGGCGTGCAACGTCACTTCCGCGAGCGCGGCATCAACGTCCAGGAAGACAGCATTACCGTGGTCGGCGTCGGCGACATGGCCGGTGACGTGTTCGGTAACGGCTTGTTGATGTCCGACACGCTGCAACTGGTCGCTGCCTTCAACCACCTGCACATCTTCATCGACCCGAACCCTACGCCAGCCAACAGCTTCGCCGAGCGTCAGCGCCTGTTCGACCTGCCGCGTTCGGCCTGGTCGGACTACGACACCAGCATCATGTCCGAAGGCGGCGGGATCTTCTCCCGTAGCGCGAAGAGCATTGCCATCTCCGCGCAGATGAAAGAGCGCTTCGACATCCAGGCCGACAAGCTGACCCCGACCGAACTGCTGAACGCCTTGCTCAAGGCGCCGGTAGACCTGTTGTGGAACGGCGGCATCGGGACGTACGTCAAGGCCAGCAGCGAAAGCCACGCCGATGTCGGCGACAAGGCCAACGATGCACTGCGCGTCAACGGTAATGAACTGCGCTGCAAGGTCGTGGGCGAGGGCGGTAACCTGGGCATGACCCAACTGGGCCGTGTCGAGTTCGGCCTCAATGGCGGCGGCTCCAACACCGACTTCATCGACAACGCCGGTGGCGTGGACTGCTCCGACCACGAAGTGAACATCAAGATCCTGCTGAACGAAGTGGTTCAGGCCGGTGACATGACCGAGAAGCAACGTAACCAGTTGCTCGGCAGCATGACCGACGAAGTCGGCGGCCTGGTGCTCGGCAACAACTACAAGCAGACCCAGGCCCTGTCCCTGGCGGCCCGCCGTGCCTTTGTGCGGATTGCCGAGTACAAGCGCCTGATGAACGACCTGGAAGGCCGTGGCAAGCTGGATCGTGCCATCGAGTTCCTGCCGTCGGAAGAGGCGATCACCGAGCGCGTCGCGGCTGGCCATGGCCTGACCCGTGCCGAGCTGTCGGTGCTGATCTCCTACAGCAAGATCGACCTCAAGGAGCAGTTGCTGGGCTCCCTGGTGCCGGACGACGACTACCTGACGCGCGACATGGAAACCGCTTTCCCACCGATGCTGGTGAACAAGTTCTCCGAAGCCATGCGTCGTCACCGCCTCAAGCGCGAGATCGTCAGCACCCAGATCGCCAACGATCTGGTCAACCACATGGGCATCACCTTCGTCCAGCGTCTCAAAGAGTCCACCGGCATGAGCCCGGCGAACGTGGCGGGTGCGTACGTGATCGTGCGTGACATCTTCCACCTCCCGCACTGGTTCCGGCAGATCGAGGCCCTGGATTACCAGGTCTCGGCGGATGTCCAGCTGGAGCTGATGGATGAACTGATGCGCCTGGGCCGTCGTGCCACGCGCTGGTTCCTGCGCAGCCGTCGTAACGAGCAGAATGCTGCCCGTGACGTCGCCCACTTCGGTCCGCACCTGGCCGCGCTGGGTCTCAAGCTCGACGAACTGCTGGAAGGCCCGACCCGTGAAGGCTGGCAGACCCGCTATCAGGCTTACGTCGCTGCTGGCGTGCCTGAGTTGCTGGCACGCATGGTTGCAGGTACCACGCACCTGTACACTCTGCTGCCCATCATCGAGGCGGCCGACGTGACCGGCCAGAACCCAGCGGACGTGGCCAAGGCCTACTTCGCCGTAGGCAGCGCGCTGGACCTGACCTGGTACCTGCAACAGATCAGTGCCTTGTCGGTGGAAAACAACTGGCAAGCCCTGGCCCGCGAAGCGTTCCGTGACGACATCGACTGGCAGCAGCGTGCGATCACCATTTCGGTCCTGCAAATGGGCGAAGGTGAACAGGACGTGGAAACCCGTCTGGCGCTGTGGATGGAGCAGAACCAGGCCATGGTCGAGCGCTGGCGCGCCATGCTGGTGGACATCCGTGCCGCCAGCGGCACTGACTACGCCATGTACGCGGTGGCCAACCGCGAACTGCTGGACCTGGCGTTGAGCGGTCAAGCGGTGGTGCCTGCCGCTGTCGCCGCCGAGCTGGAACCGGCTGCCTGATCAGGCGTTGAATGAAAAAGCCCCGCATCGAAAGATGGCGGGGCTTTTTTTGTTCAAAGCGATAACGATTGGTTTGAATATTAGTTGATACATCAAGGATAAGGTGTCGAGAGTCTGGGTGAGACTGTATGCCTCTCGAGGATGTTTAACTGGAATTTTACAATGTCTCCTGCACGGTCAGTAAAAGTAGAGTAGCGGTGGGTGTAGTTGTCCGTACCTCCATTTATTTGTTTCCTGATTATTCCCGCATGGCGAGCTTTCAAGTAAACAGTCGATGTGTCAGAGCTAAAATCATCGAGGGTGATGATGTTGTGATCAGCATCCAGCAAGTTGAATGACGCGGTGTTCCCTCCGGCGGGCGGAAGAGCAAGCAGACAACCCTCGTCGTTTCTACTGATATATTGTTGATAATAGGGGGCGCTGAGTATTTTCATATTGTAATAGTCGTCATAGCACTCGAAATGTACGACCACGGTGTTTTTGGTTCGGATGGTATAACCAACGCGAACCATTTTGTTAGTGGATGGATCAAGAACTAATACGGGCGGACGATAGTCGCTTTGAGCTGTAAGAATTTGTTCCAGCATTGGTTCTCTATTGAAAAGCTTGTGTGGCTTGAATTCCTGAAGAAAAGTAATGGCGCTGCCGCCGCAAGTAAGTCGTGCGATAAATGAGCGTTCTTCATCTGTGTTCATAAATAGTCCTTTATTTAAAGTGTTGTACTCCCTGTGTGGGTGCCCAGAATAAAGCCAGTTAGTTGGGCGGCGCTGTAGTTAATCGTTTATTTATGATTCCTTGTGTTGCCTCGTATTCGTTGTGGGCACGCTGTTCCCTGTGGGGCATGCAGGCTGATTCAGCGATCAGTTCTGCAATGGGATCAGTATTTTCTCGTCAGGCGAGAGGACCATGAACACCAACAACCTGGCCGGCTGGGTGCTGCTGGCGTTTTTTGACACCAGGTGCTCTGAACCTGCCTGTTCGTACCAGTACTCACCGGTCTTGTAGGTGATCGCCTTGCCACCCTTGACCTGGGAAACAATCTCCCCCGCGACCACGTAGGCCATGGCGGTGCCCTCATGTTTGTGGGCGATGGACGACTGGCCGGGCAGGTAGTCGACTTCGATCATCAGGGCCTTCTTGCCGGGCACGTTTTGCAGCATCTCGTCCTGCAGTACCGTGACTTTTTCTGACGGTGCGCCGGCTTCGTGGGCCAATACCATGGTGGATGCCAGCAGGCTCAGGACGGTCAGGGTGCTTGCGAGTAACGGTAGCGGTCTCATGCTCATCACCTATGGGTGTGTTGATCAAGTGGGCGAATCAGGCTTCACGTTAAGCCTGTCTCCGGGATCAACAAACAGCCAATAGTCGCGAAGGCGAGCAGACCAATGAGCGCTGGGCAAGTGTCCTGGGCACGCTCGTTTGTCGTTCAGACAATCGGAAAGCTGTTGAAGTCGATGCTGCTGGCCAGTCGACTGTCGAGCAGGTTGATGAAGCCTTGTACTTCGGGGCAGTTGAAGTGGGTTTGCATGGCGGTTTCCGATTGCCAGTGGGCACTGACAGTCCACCGGTCGTCATCTTCCGGGCAGCGATCGACCATGTAGGTGTCGCAACCGGGGAGTTGGCGCAAGGTGTCGACGATCTGCTGCAAGTGCCGGCCCAGTTCATCGGAGCAGCCAGGGGCGGCCTGTACCTGGACCGTATTGATCATTTGCTCGGGCATCGCACAGGCTCCCTTCTCAAGCTGCACAGGCCGTGTTCAGGATGGGGTGATGTTCGTGCAGGATAGGCCCGTATACAGCAGCGGCCAACGACCAATTGGCAGTAAAAGCCCCACGCCAATAGACCTCAGGCGACTTGCTGCAAAAGGTCGCGCAGGCGGTCAAGGGCGGTATCGATGTCCAGGGTGTCGATCGCGCCAAATCCCATGAACAGCCCGGCGCGAGGGGCTTGCTGATAATAGAATTCGCCCAGGCCATAGAGCCCGACCCCGACGTCTTTCGCCTGCTCGATGAGTCGCGACACCTCCACCTCGACTTTGCACAGCAGCACCATGTGAAACCCGGCGGTGCTCGGCACGGCCTCAAGCCAGGGCGAAAGGTCGTCGGCGACCCGCGCCAGGATTCGCTCGCGACGCCCAGCGTAGACCGTGTGGCAGCGGCGAATGTGCTTGAGCAGGCAGCCTTCGTCGATGAATTTGGCCAACGCCCATTGCGGCAGGGTCGAGGTGTGCAGGTCGGTCAACTGCTTGGCGCGGATCACCGCCTCGAGGATGGCTGGCGGCAGGATCGCATAACCCAGGCGCAACTCGGGCAGCAGGGTTTTGGAGAAGGTCCCGACATAGGCGACGAGCCCGTGTTGATCCAGGCTCTGCAGGGAGTCGGTGGGCCGGCCCTCGTAGCGGAACTCGCTGTCGTAGTCATCCTCGATGATGATCGCGCCCAACGCGTGGGCCCTGGCCAGCAAGGCCTCACGCCGAGCCTGGCTCATGGGCATGCCCAGGGGGAACTGGTGCGAGGGTGTGACGTAGATCAGCCGGGTGCCTTCGGGAATCGACGCCACCTGAATACCTTCGCCATCGACCGGCACGCCGACCACCTCGGCACCGTGGGAGGCGAACAGCAAGCGGGCCGGCGGATAGCCAGGGTCTTCCATGGCCACCAGGCTGCCGGGCTGGATCAGTACCCGGGCAATCAGGTCCAGTGCTTGCTGCGCACCGTTGCACACCACCACGTCCTGGCTTTGGCAAATCACCCCGCGAGAAAACGCGATATGCCGGGCGATGGCACTGCGCAGGACCGGGAGACCTTCGGCCTGACTGTAAAAGCCCATGGCGCTGGCGATCTGGCGCAGTGCGTGGGCGGTGCAACGGCGCCAGTCGTCCCGGGGGAACAGGCCCTTGCTGGTGGCGCCGCCAATGAAGTCATAAGGCAACGAAGCGTCCGGGGCGGGGTGACGCAGGAACGTCGGCAGGTTGCGCCAGCGCTCGATGATTTCGTGGCTGGCCAGTTCCGAGTGGCTTTGCTTGCGCGCCAGGTGCGAGGTCCGGGTGTTGACGTAGGTGCCTTTGCCGACGATCCCCGTCAGGTAGTTTTCGTAGGTCAATTGCGTATAGGTGTCGGAGATGGTCTTGCGCGAGATCCCCAGTTGCTCGGCCAGCAAGCGGCTGGGTGGCAGTTGCGTACCGGCGGCCAGGCGGCCCGATTCGATGGCGCTGCGCAGTTGCTGGTACAGCTGGCCTGCGAGGTCCTTGCGGCCATTGATCACAACGTGAAGTTCCATACCCGCGAGGCTCCTGCGGTGGTGAGGGTGAGGCGGCTGACGACAGGTTACTCGCAGAGGCGGGGGGCTGCACCTGATCAACGTCCACGTGCCAGGACCGGTAGCGCAATACCCGGGAGCAGGCCACGCTCGCCAGGGCAGGCATTTTGCGATTACTCTCGAAGGTCAGGCTGCATGTGACCACTGGATCACAGCGGGCAACGGATACCGCGCAGCACCTCTTTCAAGGAAGAACCCGCTATGTCGACCTGCGATCCCGTCATTACCCTCGAGCGTTTCAGCGAAGCCCACATCGAAGGCATTACTGCGCTGTACAACGACCCCGCGGTTGCTCGCCAGGTGTTGCAAACGCCTTACCAATCCACCGAGGTCTGGCGCGAACGCCTGGCGTCCAGGAACGAGCGGGTGGTGCAACTGGTGGCGCTGCATCAGGGGCAGGTGATCGGCAACATCGGCCTGGAGCAGTTCTCGCGCATTCGGCGCAGTCATTGCGCCAACATCGGCATGGGAGTCGCGGTGGCGTGGCAGGGCAAAGGCTTGGGTACTCGGTTGTTGGCCACGGTGCTGGACCTCGCGGACAACTGGATGAACGTGCAACGGGTGGAGTTGTCGGTGTATGCGGACAACGATGCGGCGATCGGCCTGTATCGCAAGTTCGGCTTCGAGACCGAGGGCCTGTTCCGCCAGTATGCGGTGCGTGACGGTCAGCTGGTAGACGCCCTGGGCATGGCACGTTTGCGCCCTTCGCCCAAGGCATCCTGACTCAGTCGTCCAAGGCAAAGGCCACGGCGGGCATGGGCGTGCAGTTCGGTAGTGTCGAGCAGGTATTAGTCGTACATCGCCCGCGAGCATCTGTCATGCTCAGTGTTCGTAACACGGTTTTGTCCGAGGAACAGCGCAATGGACGATGTACAGCAACTGGGTGAAATGCTTCGCCACTACGCAGAAAGCGAAGCGCACAAGAAACAGGTGTTTGAAAGCCAGTCGGCGGTGTGGGCCATGCGGATCGGCGAATTGTTCGACCAGATCGAACAATGGCTGGCACCGGTCAGGACGCCGAATTTGCTTGAGGTGAGCCGGGAGGTCTATGTCGCGTTCGGGGCCAGTGTGCCGGTGGAAACCTCGGCCTTCAAGTCCGAGAAACTGAGCATTCTGATCGCCGGCAAACCGGTGGAGTTCGTGCCCGAGGTGATGGGTGCCGGCGGGTTGATCACACTGGCGGTGGTGGGCCTGACCGCCGCGCGTTATGGCAGTGTGTCACTGGTGTGCCTGCCGCCATCGACCGAGTGGCAGTGGCGCAAGACCAACGGTTTGAAAGACCCGGACACCTTTGCCTTTGATGCCAATTTCCTGGCCCAGCAGTTGCAGAGCCTGATTCCGCGTGAACGGGGTTGAGGGGGTTGATGCCGGGCCTGTCTTTGTAATGAGCGCATGACCCTGTGGGAGCGAGCCTGCTTGCGAAAGACGATTGCGGGCTTTCAGGTAAAACGCGGTGACCGATTTTTGGGCTGTTGCACAGCCCAGCGCGAGCAAGCTCGCTCGCCACGGGACCTGCGTACGACGCCACTGTCCTTGACTGAACGCGGCCTCTGTGGCGAGGGAGCTTGCTCCCGCTGGGTGCGAAGCGCCCCCAACCAGACGACTGCAGGCTTTCAGATAAAACCCGGTGAGCGATTTTGGGGCTGCTGCACAGCCCAGCGCGAGCAAGCTCGCTCGCCACGGGACCTGCGTACGACACCACTTTCCTAGGCTGAACGCTGCCTCTGTGGCGAGGGAGCTTGCTCCCGCTGGGTGCGAAGCGCCCCAACCAGACGATTGCGGGCTTTCAGGTAAAACGCGGTGAGCGATTTTGCGGCTGTTGCACAGCCCAGCGCGAGCAAGCCACGGGGCCTGTGTTCAGCATCCCGCGCCTGACGAGGGCTGCCCTGTGATCAGGACGGTATTTCCCACATTAGACAGGATCAAACCTGCACATTGCCCCAACCCGGTTTCGCCACCTCGGGCGCGACCGCGGTGATGGTCTTGCCAGTGGCCTGCTCCACCCGCCGCGCTACGTCGGGGTCGTCGGCAAAGGGGATCAGGCTGGCATCGTCCAGGCTCTCGGGCGATTGATGCCGCAAGCAGTACTCCACCGACAGATACAGGCACGCCACCGCCGCCAGATTCAGCATCACTTCCATCATGATCAACGTTCCCTTGGGTGAGTGACGCAAGCCGGTGCGGCTTGCGTCGTGGGGCAATCAGGCAATCAGGCGAAACTGCGCTTCGCGCTCGGCCATCGTGGCGTCGGCAACCCGCACGGTGCGCCAGGTGTTGTAGGCCATCAGCAGCATGCCGCCGAGGAAGAACACACCACCGGCAAACCGTACGATGAAGCCCGGGTGGCTGGCCTGCAGCGCTTCGACGAAGGAGTAGGTGAGGGTGCCGTCGTCGTTGATGGCGCGCCACATCAGGCCCTGGGTGATGCCGTTGACCCACATCGAGGCGATGTAGAGCACGGTGCCGATGGTCGCCAGCCAGAAGTGCAGGTTGATCAGTGGCACGCTGTGCATCTGTTCGCGGCCGAAGATCTTCGGGATCATGTGGTAGGTCGCGCCGAACGTGATCATCGCCACCCAACCCAGGGCGCCGGCATGGACGTGGCCGATGGTCCAGTCGGTGTAGTGGGACAACGCGTTGACGGTCTTGATCGCCATCATCGGGCCTTCGAAGGTCGACATGCCGTAGAACGCCAGGGACAGCACCAGGAAACGCAGGATCGGATCGGTGCGCAACTTATGCCAGGCCCCCGAGAGGGTCATCATGCCGTTGATCATCCCGCCCCAACTCGGCGCCAGCAGGATCAGCGACATGGCCATGCCCAGCGACTGGGCCCAGTCCGGCAGTGCGGTGTAGTGCAGGTGGTGGGGGCCGGCCCAGATATACAGGGTGATCAGCGCCCAGAAGTGCACGATCGACAGGCGATACGAGTACACCGGGCGGCCGACTTGCTTCGGCACGAAGTAGTACATCATCCCCAGGAAGCCGGTGGTCAGGAAGAAGCCCACCGCGTTGTGGCCGTACCACCACTGGACCATGGCGTCGGTGGCCCCGGAATACACCGGGTAGGACTTGAACCAGTCCACCGGGATCGACAGGTGGTTGATCACGTGCAGCATGGCGATGACCACGATGAACGCGCCAAAGAACCAGTTGCCGACATAGATGTGTTTGGTCTTGCGCTGCACCACAGTGGTGAAGAACACGATGGCATAGGCCACCCAGACCACGGTCATCCACACCGCGCCGGTGAACTCGATCTCGGCGTATTCCTTGGTGGTGGTGTAGCCCAGCGGCAGGGTGATCAACATGCTGACGATTACCGATTGCCAGCCCCAGAAGGTGAACGCCGCCAGTTTGTCCGAATACAGCCGTACCTGGCAGGTCCGTTGTACCGCGTAGTAGCTGGCGGCAAACTGTGCGCTGCCGGCAAAGCCGAAAATCACCAGGCTGGTGTGTAGCGGCCGCAAGCGGCCGAAGGTGGTCCAGGGCAGGTCGAGGTTCGCCTCCGGCCACACCAGTTGCGAGGCGATCCACACGCCCATCGCCATCCCGATAACACCCCATACCACTGTTGCCACGACGAATTGGCGGACGACCTTGTAGTTATAGGCCTGTCCGATTGTTGCTGTACTCATGGTCATTGCTTCCACGGTTGCAAAGTCATGCCAGGCCACCCGGTCTGGCAGGGTGTGAACTGTAGAAACACCCGGGGAAACAAAACAGGCTCAGAAAAAGCACATTAATACGGATCAGAAATTACCCCTGTCTACGGCAATGGGCTGGGGGCTGATCTGGTTTTTTAGTGGTTAGCTGAATCTGTAACGTCCTGAACTGCTGATCCATAGTCATGCACCCTGAAACGAGCCGTAGAGCCCGACCACCCTGATGAGGTAGCGACATGTATCAGTACGATGACTACGACCGGGCCCTGGTCTTTGAGCGGGTTGCGCAGTTTCGCGATCAGGTCGAACGGTTCATGGCCGGCGCCTTGAGTGAGGAAGAGTTTTTGCCCTTGCGCCTGCAGAACGGCCTGTACCTGCAAAAGCACGCGTACATGCTGCGGGTGGCCATTCCCTATGGCACCCTGAATGCCTGGCAGATGCGCACGCTGGCCAGCATCGCCCGGGATTACGATCGCGGCTATGGCCACTTCACCACCCGACAGAACCTGCAGTTCAACTGGATCGAACTGGCGCAGGTGCCGGACATTCTCCAGCGCCTGGCCGAAGTCGAAATGCATGCGATCCAGACCTCTGGCAATTGCGTGCGTAACATCACCACCGAGGCATTTGCCGGGGTGGCGGCGGATGAGTTGATCGACCCGCGTCCCCTGGCGGAAATCCTGCGGCAGTGGTCGACCATCAACCCCGAGTTCCTGTACCTGCCGCGCAAGTTCAAGATTGCCATCTGCTCGGCCGAGCAGGACCGTGCGGCGATCATGATGCATGACATCGGCCTGTACCTTTACCCGGATGCCGCCGGGCAGATGCTGCTGCGGGTCATCGTCGGCGGTGGCCTGGGGCGCACGCCGATCCTCGGCCTGCAGATCCGTGAAGGCCTGCCCTGGCAGCACCTGCTGTCCTACGTCGAGGCGGTGTTGCGGGTGTACAACCGTCATGGCCGGCGCGACAACAAGTACAAGGCACGGATCAAGATCCTGGTGAAGGCCCTGGGGATCGACGCCTTCGCCAGGGAAGTGGAGCAGGAGTGGCAACACCTCAAGGACGGTCCGGCGCAGTTGACCGAGCTCGAATACCAGCGGGTCGCGAGCGCCTTCGTGCCGCCGAGCTACGAGCGATTGGCGGACACCGACCTGGATTTCGGTACACGGCTGGCCGAAAACCCCGCGTTCGCGCGTTGGGTGGCGCGCAACGTGCAGCCACATAAAGTGCCGGGTTACGCCAGTGTGGTGCTGTCGACCAAGCCCGGCGTGTCTGCGCCTCCGGGTGACGTCACTGACCGGCAGATGGACGCGGTGGCCGACTGGTCCGAGCAGTTCGGCTTCGGTGAAATCCGCATTGCCCACGAGCAGAACATCGTGCTGCCGGACGTGCCCAAGGCACACTTGTACGCCTTGTGGTGCCTGGCCTGCGAGGCCGGGCTGGGGTGCGCGAACATCGGTTTGCTGACCGACATCATTGCCTGCCCCGGCGGTGATTTCTGTGCGTTGGCCAACGCCAAGTCGATCCCGATCGCCCAAGGCATCCAGGCCCGTTTCGACGACCTGGACTACCTGCATGACCTGGGGGATATCAGCCTCAATATCTCCGGCTGCATGAACGCCTGCGGTCACCACCACATCGGCAACATCGGGATTCTCGGGGTCGATAAGAACGGCAGCGAGTGGTACCAGATCACCCTGGGGGGGCGCCCAGGGCAAAAACAGTGCGCTGGGCAAAGTGATCGGCCCGTCGTTCAGCGCGGCTGAAGTGCCCGGGGTGATCGAGCAGATCATCGCGACCTTTGTTCGCTATCGGGAAAGTGAGGAACGGTTTGTCGACACTGTGCAGCGTATCGGGCTGGAGCCATTCAAGGAGCGTATCTACCCCAAGACTCTGGAGGGTGCGGCATGAACAACTTGCTGCACTTGTTGGATGGCGTTGCCCGCAAGGTCGACGATGATCCCTGGACCCTGATCAAGGACATTGATGCGCAACGGCCAGTCGGGCCGTTGATCCTGCCCCTGGCGCTATGGCATGAACACCGTCGCGCCTCGGATGCGGTGTGGTTGGGGCCGGACGACGAAGTGGAAAGCCTCGAGCCCTGGTTGACCCGGTTGCCCATGATCGCGCTGGAGTTTCCCAGCTTTCGCGATGGCCGGGCCTACAGCCAGGCGTACCTGTTACGCACGCGTCTGGGCTGGACGGGGGAGTTGCGGGCGGTTGGCGATGTGCTGCGTGACCAGCTCAGCCATATGCGTCAATGCGGGTTTGATGCGTTCGCCATACGCGAAGACAAGTGTGTCGACGATGCACTCAAAGGCCTGGCGGGCATGAGCGTGCAGTACGGGCGCTCGGTGATCGAGCCACGGCCGTTGTTTCGCCGACGCTGAAGCACCTGTGGGAGGTAGCATCTTGATCACATGGCTTGTGCTCGCCACGGGGCCTGCGTACGACGCGACTTTCCTTGACTGAACACTGCTTCTGTGGCGAGGGAGCTTGCTCCCGCTGGTGCGCGAAGCGCCCCCAACAAGACGATTGCGGGCTTTCAGGTAAAACGCGGTGAGCGATTTTGGGGCTGTTGCACAGCCCAGCGCGAGCAAGCTCGCTCGCCACGGGGCCTGCGTACGACGCGACTGTCCTTGATTAAATGCGGCCTCTGTGGCGAGGGAGCTTGCTCCCGCTGGGGTGCGAAGCGCCCCCAACCAGACGACTGCAGGCTTTCAGACAAAACCCGGTGGCCGATTTTGGGGCTGTTGCACAGCCCTGCGCGAGCAAGCTCGCTCGCCACGGGGACAGGGTTTGGCGCTCACTTGAGCGCCGGATCCTGCGGATTCAACTGCTTCCAGCCTTGCAGCAAGACCTGGGCCTTGGGTTCCTGGCCGTTGTCCAGGTAGTACTGGATCAGCGACAACCGTGCATTGCGGTTGGCCGGTTGCTGTTTGACCAGCTTTTCCAGCAGGGCGCACGCCTCATCGATCTTGCCACCCTCGTACAGGGCCACGGCCAGCACATAGCCGTACTGTGCATTCAGCGGCTCCAGGCGCGCGGCATTGCGCAGGGCCGGCATGGCCTGGGCAGTCTTGCCCGCACGAATCAGTGCCAGGCCTTGCGTGTGCTGGAGCAGTGCGGCATCCGGGTGCTCCTTCAGGCTCGCGGCCAGCAACGTCTGCGCCTCCTCCTTGCGCCCGCGTGATTCCAGCCATTGCACCAGTGTCACCAGGGCCGGGAAAAAGTCCGGATCGCGCTGCAGGGCCGCCCGCAGCTGCGGTTCGACCTCGGCACTGCGTCCGCTGGCCTGGTAGAGCATCGCCAGGTTGAGGTTGGCTTCGGCGCGTTCGGCCAGGCTCGATTGCACCTGCTCGTACTCATCGATGGCGGCCTTCCATTGCGCCTGAGCGACACCCAGTGTGTTGGCCACGCTCAGCAAATCCCGGGCGGCGGCAATGCGGATGGCCTTGACCGGATCGCCCAGCAACGGCGTGAACAACGTCACGCGTTCGGCGGGGGGAAGGAAGGCGCTGACCGCGTGAATGGCGCTCTCGCGAACCTGCGGATCGTGGTTGCCCAGGTCCTTGCTTGCCAGCTTCAACGCCTGCTCGCTCGGATACAGCGCCAGTTCCGCCAGCAAGGTTGCCCGTTGAATGGCGGGCAGGTTACTGCGCTGCAACTGCTCGTACAGTGCTTGCGCGGCACCGGGCTGGCCGGTACGCACCTGCCACAGGCTTTCGTCATAGCGTGGGGCCTGGGCCACGGGGTTGGCATTCCATAGCTTGAACTGCTCGGTAACCTTGTCGCCGGCCTTGCCCTGGTGGCACGTCAGGCAGGCGTCGGGCGTGCCCAACTGCTTGGCGCGTACAGGGTTGGGCAGGCTGAAGCTGTGGTCATGCCGAAAGTCATTGCCCATATAGAACTTGCCAGGCATGTGGCAATCCACGCACTGGGATCCCGGTTGGCCGGCGACATGCCGATGGTGCTCAGGCGAGTCGTAGTTTTTGGCTTGCAGGCCTTTGCCGTCGACCCCGGCGACCGTGGTCTTGCCCGCGGTGTTGTGGCACTGCAGGCAGACGCCGTTGCCCTGGGCCTTGAGTTCGGTGCTATGGGGGTTGTGGCAATTGCTGCAACGCACGCCCTTGTCGGCCATCTTGCTTTGCAGGAATGAGCCGTGCTCGAACACTTCATCCTTGATCTTGCCGTCCAGCGCGTACAGCTCGCGGGTCAGTACGCTGGGCAGGTAGTCATCCATCAAGCGCTTGCCGACGGTGTAGCCGTCGCCCAAGGGGGCGCGACGGGCATGGCAACGGGCGCAGGTTTCGATCTCGGTGGTGGCGTTCTTGTCCTTGAGGTCCACGGCAAAGCCTGCATGGATCAGGTCACCTTTCTTGCCGGCCCATTCAAGGTGATTCGACGCCGGGCCGTGGCACGCCTGGCAACCCACCCCCAGGCTGTTCCACTGGCTGGCGAAGGTGTTACTGGCCGCATTGAAGTTACGCTTGTAGCCGGTGGTGTGGCATTCCACGCACATGAAGTTGGCGTTCTGGTTCGGCTTGCTCCAGTGCAGCGGGTTCTTGAAGTTCACACCCTGGCCCGGGTAGAGGTGAAACCAGCGGTTTTTCTCGGTATCCCAGGCCACGCCCAAGGCTTGCAGGCGACCTTCGCCGACCTCGATCAGGTACTGCTGCAGCGGCGCGACGCCGAAGGTGTAGGCCACCTTGAAGTCGGCGTTGCGGCCGTCGGCCCCGGGGGTGTTGACCCAGAAACCGTCGTCCTTGCGAAAGAACCGCGTGGTCTCTTTTTCACCCTTGAACGTGCTGTTGTCGAAGTTGGCCAGAACGGTCCCGGCATCGGCCACCTGCATCGCCAGTTGGTGGTGGGAGCCTTGCCAGTCCTTGACCTGTTCACTGTGGCAACCCTGGCATTGCTGTTCGTCGACCAGGGTGGCCGGCGGAGCAGGGGCGGGAGGCGTCTTCACTGCAGGGGCACTGGCGACGCTGGGCGCCACATAGGGCGTCGGTGTCGACTGGCCGGCCAGCAGAAACCAGCCGAGCCCGGCCATGACCAGCAACAGCGCGGCGGCGGTCACCGGGAACAGGTAACGGGAAGTCAGGGTCGGGGGCGAATCAGGGGCTGGGTTTAGCGCTTTATTTTTATGGGTGGGCATT
The DNA here is from genome assembly GCF_900187505.1 of Pseudomonas sp. Irchel s3h17. Taxonomy (GTDB): domain Bacteria; phylum Pseudomonadota; class Gammaproteobacteria; order Pseudomonadales; family Pseudomonadaceae; genus Aquipseudomonas. The sequence continues at coordinate 238,470 of NZ_FYDL01000006.1, read as the reverse complement.
ACGACTTCCGTGGTCCAGATGCGTTGGCCATACCGGCGCGCTTTTTTAGCTGGGTGCAGCTTTGCCCCACGGCGCTCGTCTGTCAAATGACGGTTGTGATGGCGCTTGCAGCCTTGGGTGAATTTTCTGAGTCCGGTTCTGCAAATGATTTAACTTTTGCCTGTACCTGTTAGTCCATTTCGCTTTACCGTTGTCGTCCCTATAACAGGAGTTACAGTATGAAGCTTGCCCTCATGATGAGCACACTGTGCATCGCCTCCCTGGGAATGGTGGGGTGTTCGAGCACCATTACCAAGCCCGAGGATTATTCCGGCTTTCTCAAGGACTACAGTCAGCTCAAGGAGGCCAAGTCGCCTTCGGGTGTGGACGTGATGCGCTGGGTCGACCCTAAGCTCGACATCACTAAATACTCCAGCATTTACATTGAACCCACCCAGTTCTACCCGCAGCCGAAGCCGACGGAAAAAATCCCGCAGAGCACGCTGTCGGGTATCACCGGTTACTACGACCAGGCGCTGAAGCGCGAACTGGCCAAGTCCCTGCCGTTGGCCGACGCGCCAGGTCCGGGCGTGGTCGTGGTGCGTGCGGCCATTACCGGCGTCAGTAGCAGCACCGAAGGCCTGAAGCCCTACGAAATCATTCCGATTGCCCTGGTGGCGGCCGCCGTCAGCACCGCGACCGGTATCCGCGATCAGGAAACCGACCTGGCCACCGAAGCCGTGTTCCTCGATGGCGGCAGCAACAAGGTCATCGCCGAAGTCGTGCGCAAGGGCACCGGCAAGTCCCTGGAAAATGATTCGCAAGTCATGACGGCCAACGATGTGAAAAACGTCATGGACGGTTGGGCCCATGACCTGAACCAGTCTTACGTGAAGCTCAAGGTCCAGTAAACGCTTCGCGGGCAAGCCCGCTCCCACATTGTCCACGTCTGCAGTAAAGCCGCTCATTCAAGGGTGAATACTGCCCTCGTGGCGAGCGAGCTTGCCACGGGTCCGGTATCCCGGGTTTTGCGATGACCGTCGACATCCTCGCTTCGCAGTACGCATTCCACTTCAGCGTGAACGCGGCCTCTGTGGCGAGGGAGCTTGCTCCCGCTGGGCTGCGCAGCGGCCCTGAGAAGGCGATTGCGGTCTGTCAGAAAGACCTTGGTGACCGGTTTTTGGGCTGCTGCACAGCCCAGCGCGAGCAAGCTCGCTCGCCACGGAGCAGGTGTCCGGCATCCCTTCACTCCCCGACAAACCACCGGTAGTACGGGTTGGCACCATCCCCTCGCATCACCTCACGAATATCCCTGGCCCAGGCCTCGCGGTCGCCGTCGTAGGCGTGCAGGCTGGCGCGATAGAACTGCATCAGGCGTTGTTGATGGGTATTCATTCGCTCGGTAAACGCGGCATCGGCATGAAGCAGCGGCGGCGGCTGATGCAGCGCCAGCAGGGCCGGCAACACGCGGGTGATTTCCCTGGCGCGGACCCACGGGGCGTATTCGATACGCGGCTGGTCGTCGGTGACAGGCAGGGCCTGGCCGGCAAACTGCGCCAAGCCCTCACGGTCGGTGACCCAGGTGGCCAACAACGCTGGCGCCGAACTCACGCCGACATCCTGCAAAGTGCTGCGCACGCTCTCTTGGGCAAAACGCTCACTGATGCGCGCGGCGTCCAGTTCGATCGGTTCCAGAGAACCCACCAGCAGCATTTCGTGGAACTCGCTGGTCCACACGTTGGCATGGGGAAACACGTCGAGGAAGCTACGCACCAGCGCGCGTGAGTCGTCGATATTCTGGGTGGGCAGCGGTAGCCATTGGGCGACCAGGCCGTTTTTTTCCAGGCGCCTGGCAGCCAGTTCGTAGAAGTCGCGCGAATACAGGTTGACCACGCCAGCGGCCGAGGGTGGCGGTGGTTCAAGGGTGATCAGGTCGTATCGTTGTTCGCTGCGCAGCAATGCCTGGCGACCATCGCGCAGGCGTACCTCCAGTGCAGGGTCGGTGGCGGCATTGAAGTTGCCTTTGAACAAGGGCGCGGCCTGGATCACCGAGGGCAGCAGTTCGGCGACCACGCGATGCTCCAGCCCCGGATAACGCAGCAGCGCGCCGGCGGTGATGCCGGTGCCGAAGCCAATCACCAGGGCCGAACGCGGTTCGCCGTTGTGGATCAGCAGCGGCAGCAGGGCCTGGATACGCATATAACGCAGCGAGGGCATGGCATCGCCAGTGTTCGACACGCCCTGAATGTACAAGCGCTGGAATGTGCGCTCACGCTGTCCCTGGGTGACCACCGCCACTGTGCCGCCGCGACCTTCTTGATAAAACGCCAGCTCGCCATTGCGCGCGCCGGGCAGCAGGCTGGCGAGCTTGTCGACCGGGGTCAGCCACGCTACGGCCAAGGACAACAGGCCCAGGGCGATCACGCCCTGGCGCGTGCCTTTCTTCACGGCGTGGCCCCGGCTGACGGCGACGTAACCGACGGCGGCGGCGACGATTGCCAACAGCCCCAGGGTGCGTACCAGGCCGAGCAAGGGAATCAACAGGAAACCGCAGAGCATCACACCGATAATGCCGCCCAGGGTGTTGAAGGCCACGACGGCACCGACGTCCTGGCCGACACGATCACGGCCCACGCTCAGGCGCAATGCCAAGGGGAAGGCGGCCCCCAGCAGCAAGGTTGGAACAAACACAATGCTCAGGGCCGCGACGGCAAAGCGTACGCTCATGGCGCCCAGTTCACTGGCGCCGAGGGCCAGCGCGGCGGCTTCACCCTGGGTTTGCAGGTAGATCAACCAGCGACCGAGCAGCGCCACTTCGAGAAAGGCCAGCAGGCCGGCACCGGCAATCAACCCGCCGAACAGCCCCCATGGATCGCGGACCCGGTCAACGCGCCGGGCCATCCATACGCTGCCCAGAAACAGGCCACACAAGTAGGTCGCCAGCACAACGGTGAACGCGTAGGTGCGCGTACTCATGAACTGCACGATCGATTGCGACCAGACCACCTCATAGCCCAGCGCGACACCGCCGGCGATCGCGTACAGCCACAAGGCCAGGCGTGCGGGGGCGGCGTGTTGCGTGACGTCAACGGGTGTCTCGACGGGCGTCAGTGGCTGGCGCTGGAACCACAACAGGGCCCCGGCGGCGGCCAGCAGGTTGAGCATGGCGGCGGCGATGGCACTGCCACGCACGCCAAGGGTGGCAATCAGTACGAAGCCGGTGAGCAAGGTCCCGGCGATGGCGCCTGCGGTGTTCGCCGCGTACAGATGGCCGCCAGCCTGGCCCAGGTGCCGGGGATCGGCCGCCAGGGCGCGCACCAGCACCGGCAAGGTCCCGCCCATCAACACCGCCGGAATGCCGACCAGGGCAAACGGCAACACCCAGGCCACCACACCGATATGCTGCTCCAGCCAGGCAAACGGGCTGGCCGCCAGGCTCATGCCCAGCGTGGCCCCGACACCCAGCAGCGCCACCAGCACTTCCAGCCCGGCGTAGAGCAGGACCGGGCGCTGCACGCGGTCGGCCAGGCGCCCGAACAGCCAGCCCCCCAGGGCCAACCCGGCGAAAAACGCGCTGATGCCAGTGGTGATGGCATACACCTCGACGCCAACCACCAACGACAGCTGCTTGATCCACAGCACTTGATACACCAGCGCCGCGGCCCCGGAGACACACAGCAGCAGGGCGGGGATCAGCAGCGCCGGGGCGCTGGCGTGAGGGGCGGGTATGGCCGACGACTTGCTGGCGACACGTGAGGACGATGCGGCTGCACAGCGCCTCGACGCGCTTGCGGCTGCGCAGCGGGGCGACGCTGTCGATACGCTGGTCGTTGAACACCAGGCCACTGACCCGGTCGCCGGCATTGAACACCATCCAGGCGGCCAGGGCGCCAAGTTCGGCGGCAAGTGCTGACTTGAAGCTGCGCTGGGAGCCAAAGAACATCGACATGCGCTGGTCCACCAGAATCAACGCCGGGCGGTCCCGTTCCTCGGTATAGGTGCGGACCACCGGTTTGCCGGTGCGCAGGGACGCACGCCAGTCCAGGTGACGCAAATCATCGCCCGGCTGGTAGCGGCGCAGCTCATCGAAATTCAAGCCGCGCCCGCGCAACCGCGAAGCGTGATTGCCGGCCAGGATGCTGCCCCGTGGGTGGCGGGCGAGAAAACTCAGGTCATGGGCCTTGAACGCCAGCGCCATCAATTGCGCCAGCGACACATACACCAGGCCGTCCATTTCCTGAGTATCCATCGCTCAACCCTCAGGCCGGGATTGCGACGTTGTCGAGCAGGCGGTCGAGTACCTGGTCGGCGGTGACGCCGTCGGCCACCGCGTCGTAGCTCAATTGCAGGCGATGGCGCAACACCGGATGCACCACGGCCCGGACGTTGTCCGGCGTGACGAAGTCTTGCCCTTGCAGCCAGGCGTCGGCCCGGGCACAGCGGTCCAGGCCGATTCCGCCCCGGGGGCTGGCGCCGATGGCAATCCAGCGGCCGAGGTCGGCATCGTAGTCGGCGGGATGGCGGGTGGCGTTGATCAGGTCGATCAGGTAGCGGTCGATGGCCGGTGACACACTGACGGCGCTGACTTCGCGGCGTGCGGCAAAGATCACCTCCTGGCTCAGGGCAAAGCCTTGCACCGCAGCGGTCCTGGCGCCCAGGGCCTGTTCTTCTTCGCGCAACAGGCGCAGCACCTGGCTTTCGTTGTCTGTGCTCGGGTAATCGAGCAGTACCTTCATCAGGAAGCGGTCCATCTGGGCTTCCGGCAACGGGTAGGTGCCTTCCTGCTCGATGGGGTTCTGGGTCGCGACCACGATGAACAGCTCCGGCAACCCATGGCTGTTGCCGGCGACGGTGATCTGCCGCTCTTCCATGGCTTCCAGCAAAGCGGCCTGGACCTTGGCCGGGGCGCGGTTGATTTCGTCGGCGAGGATCAGGTTGCCGAACAACGGGCCAGGCTGGAACTGGATCTGATTCTGTCCGTCGACCTGATGCAGCACTTCGGCGCCGGTGATGTCCGACGGCAGCAGGTCCGGGGTGAACTGGATCCGGCTCATCTTCGCGTCCAGGTGCTTGGCCAGCGCTTTCACGGTGCGGGTCTTGGCCAGACCCGGCAGGCTTTCGAGCAGCAGGTGCCCGTTGGCCAGCAGGCCGATCATGATCTGGCGAATGACCTGGTCCTGGCCAAGTACCGCCTCGGCAATACTGGCTTGCAGGGCGTTGATGTCAGTGAGCGCGGTCATTGGAGCGGTCCTTTGCGTGGTCGGGTTAAAACACGAACGTCGGATTCACCGGGATCAACCATAGGCGCAAGTCCCGGCGCCTGCTAACAAGATCATCCGCGTGAATGTGCGGATTACCAGGCGTACTGCAAGCGCAGGGTCCAGGTGTTCACGTCGGGCGAGCCGGTGCGTTCGGCAACGGTGTCGGTGTAGGCGATCAGGCCACCGAACTGCGGCGAGAGCATGAAGCCCATGCTGGCGCCCAGCAGGCCGTTTTCCTGTTTGTTGTCCTGCCAGTCGCCATTGATCCGGGTTTCGCCGCCCCGGCTGTAAGTGGCGTCCAGCGAAGCCCAGAGGGCGCGGTTGAAGGTGTAGCTGTAGTGACCTTCGACGGCGTACAAGGCTTTTTGCTCAAGGGTGCCGTCGCCTTGGTAGTCGTCGTTGTCAGTGAACATCGACACATAACCGTTGATCTCCAGCCAGGTCGGGCCAAGGGGAGTGCCGAAGGCGATTTCCGGCTTGAAGGCCCAGCGGTTGGAACCGATGTTGATGACCCGGTCCTTGTCGTAGTCGCCGGTCGGCGCGGTGACCCACAGGGCGCCGGTGACGAAGGTTTCCGGGGTCCAGTTGGCGAACTCTTCCTGGGTCAGGGCCGGGCCGCCAAACAGGTTGTGTACCAGGACGAACTGGGTATCGGCCATGCCGCCGTTGTGCTTGGTGCCCTTGAAGAACTCGGCGTTGTCGAAGGAGGCCGAAATGTCCGCGTAGGGCTGCAGGATCTGGATCGCGCTGTTGCGCCCGTCCACGGAGAACGAGCGGGCGAAACGGGCGATGTACAGGTCCGCGTTGACCGACAGGCCGTCGATCGGCAGCGCGGTGTCGATCGGGGTGTTGGAATCGATCCGGTTGTAGTAGCCAAATACCATGTTCAGGTCGGTTGGCAGGTTCTGCCAGTCCCGGGCGTTGTCGGCGAAACCGAGCAGTGGCGTCAGCGTCAGTGTGGCGGCGGCGACGCGCCCCAGTGTTGTCGATGAACCCATGGTGTTGCTCCTTGCATTATATGGTTCGGCTGGGCCGCGATGATCAGTTGATAGGGGTCAGCGCTGGCAGCTTCCACTGGCCGTTGGCGACTTCAGGCTTGGGCAGGTACAGGCGCAAGATGGCGAAGAACGGGCCGTGGGGCGCCGGCAGCCAGTTGCTGCGTTGATCCTTGAGCGGCTCGGAATGCTGCAGATAGAGCGTCACGCCGCCATCGGCATCGCGCTTGAGCGTGGGCAGCATGCGCGAGTTGATCAGGTAGCGTTTGGAGTGGTTGGCCACCAGCAGCTTGGTCTTGGCGTCGTACAGGGTCAGTGACCAGAAGGCGTCGGCCGGTGGCAGCTGGTCCTTGGCAAAATGCAGGGTGTAGCTGTGCTTCGCGCCATTCACCGGCTTGCCGGCGTTATCGACGAAGTACCCCATGTAGGCGGCTTCATCGGCGGAGTTGCCAAAGATCCCCATGTTGGCGCCAGCGTAGCGGTACAGGTAGTTGTTGTTCAGGTGATCGCGGGTGCCGAAAAAATCGCCACTGGTGACCTGATGGGTATCCACCTGGTCTTTCTTGAAGGCGGCGAACTCGGCCTTGGCATCGCTGATGCCGTCTTCCAGCGCCTTGCGTTGTTCGGCGGTGAGGGCCTTGAGGTCGAACGGCTGGCCGGCAACGATGCCGATGGTGGCGAAACGCGCCAGCAGGTCTTTCTCGGAGTCCTGTGCCGGGGCAAAGGCGAGCATGAAGTTCAGGTAGCGGAACAGTTCCGGGCTGTCGGTCATGCTGGCGGTCGGTTTCGGCCAGCTGATCTTCGCCGGGGTGGCCGGTGCCGGTTGCTTGAGGTACTGGCTCAGGGTCTGGACCTTGTAGCTGCCCTGGATTTTCCTGACCTTTTCCAGGTCCTTTTCATCGAACAGCTGTGTGCGGTACAGCGCATAGGCGATGTTGCTCTCGCTGCGTACCACGCGGTCGATATCGACTGGCTGCTGACCTTTCCAGTCCGGGCCGACGACCATGAAGTGACCGCCACGGTTGCCGGTGCTGCGGGTGCCCAGGTAGGCGAAGTTCTGGGTGTAGAGGTCGATCAGCTGGACCGAGTAGTAACGCTCCTCGGCGATCTCTGGCAGGGTCAGGACCAGCGGTTCGGCGCGCAGGTCCATCCACACGAACGAGTAGGGGGTATCCGAGTTAGGCGTGATGATCGCCGTGTCCTTGGGGGTGAACACCCGGGCGGTATTGCCGATGCGGTTGAACGGTGCCTTGAAGTTCGGCCCGCCCTTGTCCACGGCCTGTGCGTATAACGTTTTGTACATCTCCACCACCGGGAAGCCATACAGATAGGCCTCCTTGGCAATGCCCCGTGCTTGCTCCGGGCTGGCGCTGAAGTCGGCCCAGGCGCCAGGGCTCAGTAGCAGGGCCAGGCCCGCGAGTAAAAGGCGGGTCGGTTTTACAAGCGTCATTGCACAGTCCTATGGCTAAGCACGTTGCGGATGTTATTTGCCAAACGTGACGTTGATACCGGCGAACAGGGTGAACTGCGGCAGGCCGTCGCCCTTGCGCGCGACCGTCCACTGCGGTTCGAGGAAGGCATTGAGGATATTGCTGCCGGACTTCCACGCCTTGCCCCCACCGAAACCGATGGGGATGTAATGGGTGTCGTTCTTCAAGTCGAAGGTCCAGATGCCGGTCGAACGCAAGTACCAGCCCTTGGGCAGGTTATGCATGAAGAATGGCTGCAGGGTCGCGGTTTCAACGTGCTCCCGGTCGTGATCGCCGGCGAACGAGCTCTGGTACTGCACCAGCGCGCCGAGCAGGCCGCGTGGCGAGGCGTCGATGGCCACGGCGGCCAGGCCGGCCTGCCATTTGCCGGTCCCCAGCTCGTCCTGTTCCGCGGTGGGCGCGGTGAGTTGCGGGCCGATACCCAGTTGTACGCCTTCGGTCTTGAGCAGGAAGATATCGAACAGGTTCAGGTCGCCCATGCCCGTGCTGTAGTCGTTGTGCGGATCGGGTCGGGTGCTGATCGGCAGGGTGACGCGCAACAACTGGGGGACAGGGATGACGTCGTTGGCGGCCATCGGCAGGGCGCCCCGCAACAAGGCGTCATTGGTATGGACGTTGGTGTCGTACAGGCTGGGAGTGTAGTAATCCTGGAGGTTGAGGCCGGGGGCCAGGCTCAACGGGTTGTTACTCTTGTTCGCGGTCTCGGCGTTATCCGCCAACGCGCCAGCGGCAGGCAGCAGTGTGGTGGCCAGCAGCAGGACCTTGCGTGACATTCCCTTTGACATCGTTCCCTCGTATCCCTGGTGGCTCGATCATCGCTTCAGTGCTTGATGGTCGATTGCTTTGTAGTACTTATTCTGGAGAGCCTTAGGACGCAACGGGTTACGTTAGCATTAAACACGGTAACGACCGCTCGTCGTCATTGAATATTTCAATATGTGTACCGGTTCACCTAAATTTTTCCAACGAAATTTATTTGAATCATTGGGTTAGGTGTTGAAGTTGCGGTAATGTCTTAATGGTTGGGGCGGGGACTTGGGCGCCCGGGAGAAGCACCCCTTTGGGTGATATCGACCTCAGAGCCTGAAGAACACCGCTGGGACCGCTCTCGATTGTGGTACGAGATGTTTGGCTTGAGTCTGGTCGACTGCGTTGCTGCGATTCAGGTGGCAGTGGATGGTGAAAAACGCAGGATCTTTAAGGTCACGTATTGCAACATGGTTAGGCGGTTAGGTTGCTGCCGCTTCGACCTGCGTCGTGGAATGTTATGGCACATAAGCAACCACGTACAGCTAGGTTCTGAATGATTACGACCCACGTCGTAACTTCCTAGGTAAATACTGATGGTCATTTGTTATGCGCCACGCGTCGGTCAACTCATCGACGTTTGAAAGCACTTCCTCAAAGCTGTGCATGGTTTTATCGGAATAGAGGCTGAGTTGTCCGGTCGGTGCCGGTCGTGCGGTGAGTTCCTTTGCACGATCAACTGACGCAATGAGTGTTTTGCTCTTCTCGGCATAGCTCTTTCTACCATTGCTCAAGTGCATTTCTCTGGTGAAAGCTGCTTTGTTTTGTTCGAGGCTCTTTTGATATGTCGAGAGTGTCACGTGACGATGGGTCGTTTGGCTGTTTCCCATGCTTGACGTCGGTTTCGGGGGTAAAGTCGGTGGTGGTGTGGAGGGGCGGGTTTCGGCAGTTTCTTTTGCTATAGAGACTATAGAATCACGGCTCACAGACGAAGTTCTGGATAGCGTGCTTTCCGATCGATTAAGCAGCTGCATCTGACTTTGAGAGCGTGCCATCAGGCTGCCTCTTGGCTCAATACCAAGTTTCGCGAGCCATTTGGCAATAAAACCGGGACCGTGCCCATCTCGATCATCAAGATTGACGGGGTCTGCAAAACAGTAGGCATAAGCGTTCAAGCCTCCCTTGCCAAACGGACTCCAACTGTCTGGACAGTTAAACCGCATCAACACCGGATTAAACGCCCGATAACCATTGCCCAGCACATAGTGTCCGGTTACCGGATCCCGCCGTTCACCATGGAACCCCAGCACGCTCAGCAATCCGCTGTCGGCGGGGTGATGACCATAGGGTGAGTAAGCGATGGGGTGACGTGCACCGGCACTGAGTGCATGCAGCACCGAACGTTGCTGATCGGTGGCCAGTAATGTGGCCTCCATGTGCTCCCCGTTGCGCTGCTGTTGCGCCAGCAACTGGTCGTCGTGCTGAACAATCGTGTGCCGCAGCAGCCCTTGGATTTCCGTGGCCAGTCGGGTCTTGCAGTAGAAACGTTGTAACGGAGACTGCCCGGACGGTGAGGTGCCGACGAGCCGGTCCAACGGGTCGTAACGGTAGTGGCAGAGTACGAAGGCACGGTCTGAATGCATGGCGCAAAATCCTCGATGCTCATGATCACGGGCCTTCAGGTTCGGCGTCGTCGCCAGGGTTGTCTACTGGCAGAACTGCTAGGGCGCGGGCTGGGAGGCAGAGGCGATCTGACCATTACTGATGGCGTACGGAGACATTCAGCGCTGTAGGCGTAGACTTAGATGCATAGGCAGTCGTCGCATATTGGGGTTGAAGAGCAGGCACTATTGTAGCTCTATGGCCTACTGGCGATAGGTCTATAGCTCTATAGCTTACTACTGGCGATAGGGTTATAGAGTCATAGCCTACTACTGGCGATAGGGCTATAGTTCTATAGCCTACTACTGCTTGTTGGGTTGTAGCTCTATGGCCTACTACTGCCTGTTGGATTCTGTTCGGTGGTATAAACTCATTGGGGCCCGAGACTGGCGTTTGATAGTTGGAAGATGTCATTGCTCTAGGTTCGGTGGAGGGGGCGGGTATATTTTTTGTGACAATAATTTTTTTTGAAATTGCAAGTGAGCCTGAACTCCTGGCGCCGGCTACTTGTAGTACCGCTGCGGATGATGGGTTCCTGCGCATGAACAAGGGCAAGGGCAGTGCCATGTGCCCTGTTGGATCCTGTCTATGAGGGTTTCCCATACAGTATGCATACGCATTCAGCCCACCCATCCCGAACGGACTCCAACTGTCTGGGCTATTAAATCGCATCAACACCGGATTAAACGCCCGATAACCATTGCCCAGCACATAGTGCCCGGTTACCGGATCCCGCCGTTCACCATGGAACCCCAGCACGCTCAGCAATCCGCTGTCGGCGGGGTGATGACCATAGGGTGAGTAAGCGATGGGATGACGTCCACCGGGGCTGGATGCATGCAGCACCGAACGTTGCAGATCGGTGGCCAGTAATGTGGCCTCCACGTGCTCCCCGTTGCGCTGCTGTTGCGCCAGCAACTGGTCGTCGTGCTGAACAATCGTGTGCCGCAGCAGCCCTTGGATTTCCGTGGCCAGTCGGGCCTTGCAGTAAAAACGTTGTAACGGTGACTGCCCGGACGGTGAGGTGCCGACAATCCGGTCCAACGGGTCGTAACGGTAGTGGCAGAGTACGAAGGCACGGTCTGAATGCATGGCGCAAAATCCTCGATGCTCATGATCACGGGCCTTCAGGTTCGGCGTCGTCGCCAGGGTTGTCTACTGGCAGAACTGCTAGGGT
>NZ_FYDL01000006.1:216598-227061 GCF_900187505.1 Pseudomonas sp. Irchel s3h17 | reverse complement strand
TCGTAACGGTAGTGGCAGAGTACGAAGGCACGGTCTGAATGCATGGCGCAAAATCCTCGATGCTCATGATCACGGGCCTTCAGGTTCGGCGTCGTCGCCAGGGTTGTCTACTGGCAGAACTGCTAGGGTACGCTCTGCGTGTGGGGTGGGTCGCAGGGTCATTGCCGATGGAGAGACAGCAGGTCGCGCCAATTCCAAGGGCGTATTTCGCGGTCAGTACAAGGAATCGTCTGACAGCTTGCCGGGGTAGGCTCACCGGCACATTCGTGGTTAACTTCCCGCTCTTCACAACGCTTTACGACTGTTCCCTATCACTGCATATAAAGGACTCCGTTCATGGCTCAAGTCACCCTCAAAGGCAACCCGGTTCAAGTCAACGGCCAGCTGCCTCAAGCCGGTTCCAAGGCGCCAGCCTTTTCCCTGGTTGCAGGCGATCTGTCCGACGTGACCCTGGCGAACTTCGCCGGCAAGCGCAAAGTGCTGAACATCTTCCCAAGCGTCGACACCCCGACCTGCGCCACCTCGGTGCGCACGTTCAATGCCCAGGCCAATGACGTGGCCAACACCGTTGTGCTGTGCATCTCGGCTGACCTGCCGTTCGCCCAGGCGCGCTTCTGCGGCGCTGAAGGCCTGGACAACGTCAAGAACCTGTCGACCCTGCGCGGCGCCGAGTTCATCGAGCAGTACGGCGTGGCGATTGCCGACGGCCCGCTCAAAGGCCTGACCGCGCGCGCGGTGGTGGTGCTGGACGAAAACGACAACGTGCTGCACAGCGAACTGGTCAAGGAAATCGCTGACGAGCCGAACTACGCGGCGGCGTTGTCCGTTCTGAAATAATCGCGTTTACAATTGTTAACGGCCTGGCACTGTCCAGGCCGTTTTCATTTGTGCTTCAGTAATTTAGCAAACACTCGCAATCGTCAGCTGAAGGTAAATTGCCGGTAAAGGCGCTTTGCTTATCAGCCACTAGTGCTTATCGTTCAGCCTCCCGTATCAAGATGCCCACGCGCCTAATGGTTAATCACTCCATGCAACCCTCTGCTTCCCGTAATCCTCGTCGCTGGCTGTTCGGCCTGCTGGTCCTGTTGGTCATTGCCGGCCTGTGCTGGATGTTCTGGCCAGGCGCGGCGACGCAAAAGGACGGCGCCGCGGCAAAAGCCGCCAACGGCCATGCCGGCAGGGCAGGCGGAATGCGCCCTGGATTTGGCGGCGCGACGGGGGCGGTGCCGGTGCGGGTGGCCCCGGCGGTGCTGGGGGATTTCCCGCTGTACTACAAGGCGCTGGGTACGGTCACGGCGTTGAACACCATTAATGTGCGCAGCCGGGTCGGCGGCGAACTGGTGAAAATCGCCTTTGAAGAAGGGCAGATGGTCAAGGCCGGCGACCTGCTGGCCGAGATCGACCCGCGTCCTTACCAGAACGCCTTGCTCCAGGCCGAGGGGACCCTGTTGCAGAACCAGGCACAGTTGAAAAATGCGCTGGTGGACCTGGAGCGTTATCGCGGCCTGTATGCCGAAGACAGTATCGCCAAGCAGACCCTGGACACCGCCGCCGCGCTGGTGGGGCAGTATCAAGGTACGGTGAAGACCAACCAGGCGGCCGTCAACGACGCCAAGCTCAACCTTGAATTCACCAGGATTCGTGCGCCCATCACCGGTCGGGTCGGCCTGCGGCAGCTCGATGTCGGCAACCTGGTGGCCGCCAACGACACCACCGCGCTGGCAATCATCACCCAGACCCAGCCGATCAGTGTGGCGTTCACCCTGCCGGAAAACAGCCTGGACGTGGTGCTGGCCCGCTACCGTTCCGGCGCCAGGCTGCCGGTCGAGGCCTGGAACCGTGGCGACAACAAACTGCAGGCCAGTGGCCTGTTGCATAGCCTGGACAACCAGATCGACATCACCACCGGCACCCTGAAGTTCAAGGCACGCTACGACAACCGCGACCAGGCGCTGTTCCCCAATCAGTTCGTCAACGTCCGCCTGCTCGCCGACACCCTCAAGGGGGTGATCCTGGCACCTTCGGCGGCGATTCAGTTCGGCACCAACGGCACGTTCGTCTATGCCCTGGACGGTGACAAGAAAGTCACCATCCGCACCTTGAAGATTGGCGCCAGCGACGGCGACAACACCGTGATCCAGGAGGGCCTGAAGCCCGGTGACCGGGTGGTCCTGGAAGGCACCGACCGCTTGAAGGAGGGCAGTGAGGTCGAAGTGGTCAACGACAGCGACACGGTACCGGCATCGCCGGCGGACAGCCTGCACAGCCAGGCCACTGACGGCGCCTCTGCACCTGCTGCCACCGGCAAGGCCCTCAAGGGCGGCGCATGAACATCTCGCGCCTGTTTATCCTGCGGCCGGTTGCCACGACCCTGAGCATGCTGGCCATTGTCCTGGCCGGCTTGATCGCCTATCGCCTGTTGCCGGTGTCGGCGTTGCCGCAGGTCGACTACCCGACCATCCGGGTCATGACCCTGTACCCGGGCGCCAGCCCGGATGTGATGACCAGTGCGGTGACCGCGCCCCTGGAGCGTCAGTTCGGGCAAATGCCCGGCCTGACCCAGATGGCCTCGACCAGTTCCGGCGGCGCCTCGGTGATCACCCTGCGCTTCAACCTCGAGATCAACATGGACGTGGCCGAGCAGCAGGTGCAGGCGGCGATCAATGCCGCGACCAACCTGCTGCCCAAAGACCTGCCGGCACCTCCCGTGTACAACAAGGTCAACCCGGCGGACACCCCGGTGCTGACCCTGGCGATCACCTCCAAGACCATGCTGCTGCCCAAGCTCAATGACCTGGTCGACACGCGCATGGCGCAAAAGATCGCCCAGATCAGTGGCGTCGGCATGGTCAGCATTGCCGGCGGTCAACGCCAGGCGGTGCGGATCAAGGTCAATCCGCAGGCCCTGGCGGCCAGCGGCTTGAACCTGTCGGACGTGCGCAACCTGATCGGCGCCTCCAACGTCAACCAGCCCAAAGGCAACTTCGATGGCCCGACCCGGGTGTCGATGCTCGACGCCAACGACCAGTTGACCTCGCCCAAGGATTACGCCGAGCTGATCCTGGCCTACAACAACGGCGCACCGTTGCGGCTCAAGGATGTGGCACAGATCGTCGACGGCGCGGAGAACGAGCGCCTCGCGGCCTGGGCCAATGAAAACCAGGCGGTGTTGCTCAACATCCAGCGCCAGCCCGGGGCCAACGTGATCGAGGTGGTCGACCGGATCAAGGCCCTGTTGCCGAGCATCACCGATAACCTGCCGGCCGGCCTCGACGTCGTGGTACTGACCGACCGCACCCAGACCATTCGGGCCTCGGTCACCGACGTGCAGCATGAGTTGCTGATCGCCATTGCCCTGGTGGTGATGGTGACATTCCTGTTCCTGCGTCGCGCCAGCGCCACCCTCATCCCGTCGATTGCCGTGCCCTTGTCGCTGATCGGCACGTTCGGGGTGATGTACCTGGCCGGGTTCTCGGTCAACAACCTGACCTTGATGGCCCTGACCATCGCCACCGGTTTCGTGGTGGACGACGCGATCGTCATGCTGGAAAACATCTCGCGCTACATCGAGGAGGGCGATAGCCCCTTGCAGGCGGCACTCAAGGGCGCCAAACAGATCGGCTTTACCCTGGTCTCGCTGACGTTGTCGCTGATCGCGGTGTTGATCCCGCTGCTGTTCATGGCGGACGTGGTCGGGCGGTTGTTCCGCGAGTTCGCCATCACCCTGGCGGTGGCCATCCTGATTTCCCTGGTGGTCTCGCTGACCCTGACGCCGATGATGTGCGCGCGCCTGCTCAAGCGTGAACCCAAGCCTGAAGAGCAGGGCCGTTTCTATCGCGCCAGCGGTGCGTGGATCGACTGGCTGATCGCCGCCTATGGCCGGCAGTTGCAATGGGTCCTCAAGCACCAGCCGCTGACCCTGTTGGTCGCCATTGCCACCCTGGGCCTGACGGTGGTCCTGTATTTGGTGGTGCCCAAGGGCTTCTTCCCGGTACAGGACACCGGGGTGATCCAGGGGATTTCCGAAGCGCCGCAGTCGATCTCCTTCGCCGCCATGAGTGAGCGTCAGCAGGAATTGGCCAGGGTCATCCTGAAGGATCCGGCGGTGCAGAGCCTGTCTTCCTATATCGGCGTGGACGGCGACAACGCCACGCTCAACAGCGGCCGCTTGCTGATCAATCTCAAGCCCCACCGGGAGCGCGACCTGAGTGCGACCGAGGTCATCAGCCGCCTGCAGCCGCAACTGGACACCCTGGTGGGCATTCGCCTGTTCATGCAGCCGGTGCAGGACCTGACCATCGAGGACCGGGTCAGCCGCACGCAGTACCAGTTCAGCATGTCGTCTCCGGATGCCGAACTGCTCAGCCAGTGGAGTGGTCGCCTGGTCGAAGCGCTGGCCCGTCAGCCCGAGCTGACCGATGTCGCCAGCGATCTGCAGGACAAGGGCTTGCAGGTGTACCTGGTGATCGACCGGGACGCGGCTTCGCGCATCGGGGTGTCGGTGTCCAACATCACGGACGCGCTGTACGACGCCTTCGGCCAGCGGCAGATCTCGACCATTTACACCCAGGCCAGCCAGTACCGCGTGGTATTGCAGGCCAGGGATGGCGAGAAGATCGGCCCGCAGGCGCTGGAGCAAATCTACGTCAAGACCACCGACGGCGGCCAGGTCCGCCTGTCCAGCCTGGCCCGGATCGAAGAGCGCCAGGCCCAGTTGGCGATTGCCCATATCGGCCAGTTCCCGGCGGTGATGGTGTCGTTCAACCTCGCGCCCGGGGTGGCCCTGGGGCAAGCGGTGGCGTTGATCGAACAGGTCGAGCAGGAAATCGGCATGCCGATCGGGGTGCAGACCGAGTTCCAGGGCGCGGCCCAGGCGTTCCAGGCTTCGCTGTCGAGCACCCTGCTGCTGATTCTGGCGGCCGTGGTGACCATGTACATCGTGCTGGGGGTGCTGTACGAAAGCTACATTCACCCGATCACCATTCTTTCCACCTTGCCTTCGGCCGCTGTCGGCGCCTTGCTGGCGTTGCTGCTCAGCGGCAACGACCTGGGGATGATCGCCATCATCGGCATCATCCTGCTGATCGGTATCGTCAAGAAGAACGCGATCATGATGATCGACTTCGCCCTGGAGGCCGAGCGCAATCAAGGCATGGACCCGGCGACGGCGATCTATCAGGCGGCGTTGCTGCGGTTCCGGCCGATCCTGATGACCACCCTGGCGGCCCTGTTCGGGGCGGTGCCCTTGATGCTCGCCACCGGTTCCGGCGCTGAACTGCGTCAGCCCCTGGGGTTGGTGATGGTGGGCGGCTTGCTGGTCAGCCAGGTATTGACCCTGTTCACGACACCGGTGATCTACCTGTATTTCGACCGTCTCGGTCGGCGCTGGCGGCGTACGCCTGAGCGTCTGGAGTCGGTAGAGCAGCCATGAACCTGTCCGGCCCCTTCATCAAGCGCCCGGTAGCGACCATGCTGCTGAGCCTGGCAATCATGCTGCTGGGTGGCGTCAGTTTCGGCCTGTTGCCGGTGTCGCCTCTGCCGCAAATGGACTTCCCGGTGATCGTGGTCCAGGCCAGTTTGCCGGGGGCCAGCCCCGAGGTCATGGCGTCCACCGTGGCCACGCCGCTGGAACGATCCTTCGGTGCGATCGCCGGGGTCAACACCATGAGCAGCCGCTCCAGCCAGGGCTCGACCCGGGTGATCCTGCAATTTGACCTGGACCGCGACATCAATGGCGCGGCGCGGGAAGTGCAGGCGGCGATCAACGCCTCGCGCAACCTGCTGCCCAGCGGCATGCGCAGCATGCCCACGTACAAGAAGGTCAACCCGTCCCAGGCGCCGATCATGGTGCTGTCGTTGACCTCCGACGTGCTGGAAAAAGGCCAGCTGTATGACCTGGCCTCGACCATCCTCTCGCAAAGCCTGTCCCAGGTGCCGGGTGTGGGTGAAGTGCAGATCGGCGGCAGCTCCCTGCCGGCGGTGCGCATCGAGCTCGAGCCACAACTGCTGAACCAGTACGGCGTGGCCCTGGATGACGTGCGCAACACCATCGCCAACGCCAACGTGCGCCGGCCCAAGGGCTCGATCGAAGACGACCAGCGCATGTGGCAGGTGCAGGCCAACGACCAGTTGGAACGGGCCAAGGACTATGAGCCGCTGATCATTCGCTACCAGAACGGATCGGTGTTGCGCCTGAGCGATGTGGCCAAGGTCTCCGATGGCGTCGAGGACCGCTACAACAGTGGCTTCTTCAACGACGACTCGGCGGTGTTGCTGGTGATCAACCGCCAGGCCGGCGCCAACATCATCGAGACGGTCAACGAGATCAAGGCCCAGTTGCCCGCATTGCAGGCCGTGTTGCCGGCCAGCGTCAAACTGAACCTGGCGATGGACCGCTCGCCGGTGATCAAGGCAACCCTGCATGAAGCGGAAATGACCCTGCTGATCGCCGTGGCGCTGGTGATCCTGGTGGTGTTCCTGTTCCTTGGCAACTTCCGCGCCTCGTTGATTCCCACGCTGGCGGTGCCGGTGTCGCTGGTCGGCACCTTTGCGGTGATGTACCTCTATGGGTTCTCCCTGAACAACCTGTCGCTGATGGCGCTGATCCTCGCCACCGGCCTGGTGGTGGACGATGCCATCGTGGTGCTGGAGAACATCTCCCGGCACATCGACGACGGTATCGCGCCGATGAAGGCCGCCTACCTGGGGGCCAAGGAAGTCGGTTTCACCCTGTTGTCGATGAACGTGTCGCTGGTGGCGGTGTTCCTGTCGATCCTGTTCATGGGCGGGATCATCGAAAGCCTGTTTCGCGAGTTCTCGATCACCCTGGCGGCGGCAATCGTGGTGTCGCTGGTGGTGTCCCTGACCCTGACCCCGATGCTCTGTGCCCGCTGGCTCAAACCCCACACGCCGGGTCGGGACAACCGCCTGCAGCGGGGCAGTCGCAAGGCCAACGACTGGATGGTCAAGCACTACGCCAGCAGCCTGGACTGGGTGCTGCGTCACCCGCGACTGACCCTGTTCAGCCTGTTCATCACCATTGGCGTCAACGTCGCGTTGTACGTGGTAGTGCCGAAAACCTTCCTGCCCCAGCAGGACACCGGTCAACTGATCGGTTTTGTCCGGGGCGACGACGGGCTGTCCTTCAGCGTGATGCAGCCGAAAATGGAGATCTTCCGCCGTGCGGTGTTGAAAGACCCGGCCGTGGAAAGCGTCGCCGGGTTTATCGGCGGCAGCAACGGCATCAACAACGCCTTCATGCTGGTCCGCCTGAAACCGGTCAAGGAGCGTAAGCTGTCGGCGCAGAAGGTCATCGAGCGCCTGCGCAAGGAAATGCCCAAGGTACCCGGTGCCCAGTTGATGCTGATGGCCGACCAGGACCTGCAGTTCGGTGGCGGCCGCGAGCAACAGTCGTCCCAGTACAGCTACATCCTGCAGAGCGGCGACCTGTCGGCATTGCGCGAGTGGTACCCGAAAGTGGTGACCGCGCTCAAGGCGTTGCCGGAGCTGACCGCCATCGACGCCCGGGAAGGGGCCGGGGCGGCGCAGGTGACGCTGGTGGTCGACCGCGACCAGGCCAAGCGCCTGGGCATCGACATGGACATGGTCACCTCAGTGCTGAACAACGCCTACAGCCAGCGGCAGATTTCCACCATCTACGACAGCCTGAACCAGTACCAGGTGGTGATGGAGGTCAATCCCAAGTACGCCCAGGACCCGATCACCCTCAAGCAGGTGCAGGTGATCACCTCGACCGGCGCGCGGATTCCCCTGTCCGCCATTGCCCACTACGAAAACAGCCTGGAAAACGACCGCGTCAGCCATGAAGGGCAATTCGCCTCCGAAAGCGTGTCGTTCGACATGGCCGAAGGGGTGACCGTGGAGCAGGGCGGCGCGGCGATCGAGCGGGCGATCGCCAGGCTCGGCCTGCCGGAAGAAGTGATTGCCAAGATGGCCGGTACCACCGATGCCTTCGCCGCCACCCAGAAGAGCCAGCCGTGGATGATCCTTGGCTCGTTGCTGGCGGTGTACCTGGTGTTGGGAGTGCTCTATGAAAGCTATGTACACCCGCTGACCATCCTTTCCACCTTGCCTTCGGCCGGGGTCGGCGCGCTGCTGTCGATCTATGCGCTGGGGGGCGAGTTCAGCCTGATCTCCCTACTGGGGCTGTTCCTGCTGATCGGCGTGGTGAAAAAGAATGCCATCCTGATGATCGACCTGGCGCTGCAACTCGAGCGCCAACAGGGCATGGCGCCCCTGGAGTCGATCCGCAGTGCCTGCCTGTTGCGCTTGCGCCCGATTCTGATGACCACGCTGGCGGCCATTCTCGGCGCCTTGCCGCTGTTGCTCAGCAGCGCCGAGGGCGCGGAAATGCGCCAGCCCCTGGGCCTGACCATCATCGGCGGGCTGATCTTCAGCCAGGTGCTGACGCTTTACACCACCCCGGTGGTTTACCTTTACCTCGACCGTTTGCGCCATCGGGTCAACCGCTGGCGTGGGGTTCGTACCGATGCTGCCCTGGAAACCGCGCTATGACTGACCGCTGCCCATTCAACCTCGACACCCTGTCGACCCGGCGCCTGGTCACGGCCCGCGGCTCGCGGTTGTTGAGCCTGTCCCTCAGTGCCCTGATGCTCAGCGCCTGCGCGATCGGCCCTGACTACCAGCGTCCGAGCGTCGCCTCGCAGGCCCACTACGAGCAGGCTGAAGGCTGGCGTCAGGCCACTCCGAGCGATGCGTTGGCGCGGGGGGCCTGGTGGGAGCTGTATGGCGATCAACAACTCAACGGCCTGATCGATACCCTCAATCGTTCCAACCAGACCGTCGCGCAAGCCGAAGCGCAATACCGCCAGGCCCAGGCCCTGGTGCGCAGTGCCCGTGGTGCGTTCTATCCGACGGTCGACCTGAGCGGCGGCAAAACCCGTTCCAGCCAGGGCTCCGGCAGCAGCAGTTCGAGCCTGAGCAACTCCAGCAGCGGCATCCGCGACACCTACAGTACGGAGCTGGGCGTCAGCTGGGAGGCCGATATCTGGGGCAAGCTGCGTCGGGGCCTGGAAGCCGACGAAGCCAGCGCCCAGGCGAGCTTCGCCGACCTGGCGGCGATGCGCCTGAGCCAGCAGTCGGAACTGGTGCAGAACTACCTGCAACTGCGGGTGATCGATCAGCAAAAGCGCCTGCTGCAAGCCACGGTGGACAATTACCAGCGCTCCCTGACCATGACCGAAAACCAGTACCGCGCCGGTGTCTCCGGCAAGGACGCGGTGGCCCAGGCGCAAACCCAGCTCAAGACGACCCAGGCCGATCTGGTCGACCTGATCTGGCAGCGCGCGCAATTCGAGAATGCCATTGCCGTGCTGATGGGCTTGCCACCGGCGCAGTTCAGCCTGGCGGAAATCCAGAGCATCCCGGCCTTGCCGCAGGTGCCGGTGAGCCTGCCGTCGCAACTGCTGGAGCGGCGTCCGGACATCGCCTCCGCCGAACGTTCGGTGATCGCCGCCAACGCCAACATTGGCGTGGCGAAGGCCGCCTACTATCCGGACCTGTCGCTGAGTTTGTCCGGCGGCTACAGCAGCAGTACCTCGGCCGACCTGATCAGCCTGCCGAACCGTTTCTGGTCGGTGGGGCCGAAACTGGCCATGACCCTGTTCGACGGCGGTCAGCGAACGGCTGAAGTCGACCGTACCGAGGCGGTCTACGACCAGACCGTGGCCAAGTACCGCCAGACGGTGCTCGATGGTTTCCGCGAGGTGGAAAACTACCTGGTACAGCTCAAGGTGTTCGAAGATGAAGCAGCGGTGCGTCAGCAAGCTTTGGATGCCGCCCGTGAGTCGCTGCGCCTGACCCAGAACCAGTACAAGGCCGGGCTGATCGCCTACCTCGACGTGGTGGTGGTGCAGGCCACGGCCCTGAGCAATGAGCGCAGCGTCCTGAGCCTGCAGCAGAGTCGCCTGATCGCCAGCGTCCAACTGATCGCCGCGCTGGGTGGCGGTTGGGACGGGCAGTTGCAGGCCAGCGAAAGCAAATAGGCACCGATGATGGAGCTGCCCACCCCGGGTTGGTGATGGCAGTCGACAGCCTCGCTTCGCAGTACGCCTTGCACTCCCGCGTGAACGCGGTCCCTGTGGCGAGGGAGCTTGCTCCCGCTGGGCTGCGCAGCGGCCCTGACCAGGCGATGGTGGTCTGTCAGAAAGACCTCGGTTACCGGTTTTTGGGCTGCTTCGCACCCCAGCGCGAGCAAGCTCGCTCGCCACGGGTTTGGCATCCAGGGTTTTGCGATGACCGTCGACAGCCTCGCTTCGAAGTACGCCTTCCACGCCAGCGTGAACGCGGCCTCTGTGGCGAGGGAGCTTGCTCCCGCTGGGCTGCGCAGCGGCCCTGGGAAGGCGATGGTGGTCTGTCAGAAAGACCTCGGTTACCGGTTTTGGGGCTGCTTCGCACCCCAGCGCGAGCAAGCTCGCTCGCCA
>NZ_FYDL01000006.1:0-216592 GCF_900187505.1 Pseudomonas sp. Irchel s3h17 | reverse complement strand
TCGTGGCGAGGGAGCTTGCTCCCGCTGGGCTGCGCAGCGGCCCTGGGAAGGCGATGGTGGTCTGTCAGAAAGACCTCGGTTACCGGTTTTGGGGCTGCTTCGCACCCCAGCGCGAGCAAGCTCGCTCGCCACGGGGCCTGCGTACGACGCCACTTCCTTGACTGAACGCTGTCGTCGTGGCGAGGGAGCTTGCTCCCGCTGGGCTGCGCAGCGGCCCTGGGAAGGCGATGGTGGTTTGTCAGAAAGACCTCGGTTACCGGTCTTGGGGCTGCTTCGCACCCCAGCGCGAGCAAGCTCGCTTGCCACGGGGTAGGGGTTGGATAACCGCCACCGATAACCGGGGGCGGTGGTTTGGTTCGGCTGGGTCAGTGGCCGGACTCCGTGAGGGAGATGCCGGGCTCCTCTTCATCCCGTCGATGGGCCCAGTGATACAACGCTGGCAGTATCAGCAACGTCAGGGCCGTGGAAGACAGGATGCCGCCGATCACCACGGTCGCCAGCGGCCGCTGCACTTCGGCGCCGGTGCCGGTGGCCAGTGCCATGGGGATGAAGCCCAGGGATGCGACCAGGGCGGTCATCAGCACCGGCCGCAGGCGGGTCAGGGCGCCTTCGTTGACTGCCACGCTGAGTGAGCGTCCTTCCTCGCGCAGGTTGCGGATGAAGGCGATCATCACCAGCCCGTTGAGCACCGCCACCCCCGACAGCGCAATGAAGCCGACGCCGGCCGAGATCGACAGCGGGATATCCCGCAGCCACAGCGCCATCACGCCGCCGGTCAGGGCGAACGGGATCCCGGTGAACACCAGCAGGCCGTCCTTGAGGTTGTTGAACATCATGAACAACAGGGCGAACACCAGCAGCAAGGCCACGGGTACCACGACCTGCAGGCGCTTGGCCGCCGATTGCAGTTGTTCGAACTGTCCACCCCAACTGATCCAGTAGCCGGCGGGGATGGCCACGTCCTGCTCGATCTGCACGCCGGCCTGCTGGACAAAGGAGCCGATGTCACGCCCGCGCACGTTGGCGCTGACGATCACCAGGCGCTTGCCGTTTTCGCGACTGACCTGGTTCGGCCCCGGCGCCAGGTCGAGGCTGGCGACTTCCGACAGGGCAATGAAACCGATCTGGTCGGCGCTGCCATTGAGCAAGGCCGGCACCGGAATCAACAGCTTCGACAGGCCCTCGACGTCCTGGCGCATGGCGTCGGAAAGACGCACCACCATGTCGAAGCGGCGGTCACCTTCATACAGGGTGCCGGCCGACCGCCCGCCCACGGCGACGGCGATGGTGTCCTGCACATCGCCGACGTTCAGCCCGTAGCGCGCGGCCTTGTCGCGGTCGATGTCGATGGTCAGCACCGGCAGGCCCGTGGTCTGTTCCACCTTGACCTCGGAGGCACCCTCGACCTTCTGCATCGATGCCGCGATTTTCGCCGCGGTGCTGTTCAGCACGGCCATGTCGTCGCCAAAGACTTTCACCGCCACGTCGCTGCGCACCCCGGAAATCAACTCGTTGAAACGCAGCTGGATCGGCTGCGACAGTTCATAGTTGCTCCCCGGCAGTTGCTCGATCACTTGCTGGATGTCGGCAATCAACGCCTCGCGGGACTTGCTCGGGTCAGGCCACTGGTCTTTCGGCTTGAGCATCACGTAACTGTCGGAGATGTTCGGCGGCATCGGGTCCGAGGCAATCTCGGCGGTGCCGGTGCGGGCGAACATGCGTTGAACCTCGGGGACTTTTTCCAGTACCCGTTGCTCAAGGCGCTGCTGCATGTCCACCGATTGCGTCAGGCTGGTGCCCGGCACTCGCATGGCCTGCAGGGCGAAGTCGCCTTCGCTGAGGCTGGGCACAAACTCGCTGCCCATGCGGCTGGCGACCACACCGCAGACAGCGATCACCCCGAGGGCCAGGGCAAACGCCAGCGCGCGGTGGCGCATGACCCAGTCCAGTGCCGGCGCATAGGCCCGCCGCGCACCGCGCATCACCAGGTTTTCCTCTTCCTTGACCTTGCCAGTGACGAACATCGCGATAGCGGCCGGCACGAAGGTCACCGACAGCAGCATGGCGCCCAGCAGGGCGATCACCACGGTGAACGCCATCGGGTGGAACATTTTGCCCTCGACCCCGGTGAGGGCAAAGATCGGCAGGTACACCACCATGATGATCAACTGGCCGTAGATCAACGGCCGACGGGCTTCCCTGGCCGCGGCGAACACTTCATGCATGCGCTCGGAGCGGCTGAGCAGGCGGCCGTGGTGTTGCTGGGCATGGGCCAGGCGGCGGATGGCGTTTTCGACGATCACCACGGCGCCGTCGACAATGATGCCGAAGTCCAGTGCGCCAAGGCTCATCAGGTTGGCACTGACCTTGTTGGTGAACATGCCGGTGAAGGTGAAGAGCATGGCCAGTGGGATCACCATGGCGGTGATCAGTGCCGCGCGGATGTTGCCCAGGAACAGGAACAGCACGGCGATCACCAGGATCGCGCCCTCGATGAGGTTTTTCTTCACCGTGGCGATGGCCTTGTCCACCAGCGTGGTGCGGTCGTAGACGGTGACCGCGACCACGCCCTTGGGCAGCGTGCGGTTGATCTGTTGCAGCTTGTCGGCCACGGCCTGGGAGACGCTGCGGCTGTTTTCGCCGATCAGCATGAACACCGTGCCCAGCACCACTTCACGGCCGTTCTCGGTGGCGGCGCCGGTGCGCAGTTCGCGGCCGATGTCGACGTTGGCGACGTTGCGGATCCGGATCGGCGTGCCGTCGACGTTGGCCATCACGATATTGGCGATGTCCTCGATGCTCGCCACCTGGCCGGGCGCGCGAATCAGCAGTTGCTCGCCACTGCGCTCGATGTAACCGGCGCCGACGTTGGCGTTGTTGCGTTCCAGCGCGGTCACCAGGTCGGTGAGGGTCAGCTTATAGGCAGCCAGGCGCTTGGGGTCCGGCGCGATCTGGTACTCCTTGGCGAAACCGCCGATGGTGTTGATCTCGGCGACCCCGGGAACGTTGCGCAGTTGCGGCTTGATGATCCAGTCCTGGATCACCCGCAGGTCGGTGGGCGTGTACGCGGTGCCGTCCTCCTTGAGCGCGCCGTCCTCGGCTTCCACCGTCCACAGGAAAATCTCCCCCAGGCCGGTGGAGATCGGTCCCATCATCGGGTCCGCGCCGTCGGGCAGGTGCTCCCTGGCCACCTGCAGCCGTTCGTTGACCAGTTGCCGGGCGAAGAACAGGTCCGTGCCTTCCTTGAAAATCACCGTGACTTGCGAAAGCCCGGAGCGCGACAGCGAGCGCGTTTGCTCCAGGGCCGGCAAGCCGGCCATCGCGGTCTCGATGGGGAAGGTGATGCGCTGTTCGGTTTCCAGCGGTGAAAAGCCAGCGGCCGTGGTGTTGATCTGTACCTGGACGTTGGTGATGTCCGGTACCGCGTCGATCGGCAGTTTCTGGTAGCTGGCGATACCCAGGCCAGCCATGAGCAGCACCGCGAGCAGCACAATAATGCGCTGCTCGATGGCGAATTGGATCAGGCGTTCGAACATAGTGACCTTCTTGTGCCAGTGGTGGATCAGTGAGCGTGCTCGGCCGAGGCCTTGCCCAGTTCTGACTTGAGGACGAAGCTGCCGGTCGTGGCGACGAGCACCCCGGCCTCCAGTCCCTGGGTGATTTCAACCTGGCCGGCGGCGCGACTGCCGAGCACCACCGGTTGCGCCTTGAAGCCGTCATCCGTGCGCACGAACACCGTGGGTTGCTCCTCGACGGTCTGGATCGCGGCTTCCGGTACCGCGACCCTGGCCTGGCGGGTGTCGGTGCTCACCCGGACGTTGACGAACAGCCCCGGCCGCCAGGCGCCCTGGGGGTTTTCCAGGGTGACGCGGACCGTGGCGGTGCGGGTTTGCTCCCCCAGCAAGCTGCCGACGTACGACACGGTGCCGGTCACTTCGGCCTTCAGTTCCGGGGCGTTGACCGTCACCGACTTGCCCACCAGCACGCTGTTCAAATCCTTGGGCGACACGCCAAAGGTCACCCAGACCCGCGACAGGTCGGAGAGGGTCAACACGCTGGTGGTGTCGTTGACCACTTCGCCGAGGGTCAGGTGTTTTTCCACCACCACGCCATCGAACGGCGCCCGCAGCTCATAACGGTTGCCGCCCTGGGCGGTGGTGCTGCCGCTCAGGGCGCTGATTTTCTGCCGGGCGTTGTTCAGGGCGATTTCTGCTTCTTGCAGGGCCTGGCGCGCCAGCAGGACGTCCTGCTCGGCGGAGATCCTGTCCTGCCACAACTGGCGTTCACGCTCATAGGTGGTACGCGCCAGTTCCACGCGCCGCTGGGCCGCGGCCTGTTCACTGCGCTGCTCGGAGACCTGCTGGCTGGCGATCACCGCCAGCAGCTGGCCTTTTTTCACCGACTGCCCGAGGTTGACCAGCACTTGCTCGACCACGCCGGTGGCGCGGGGCACCACGTGCGCGGTGCGGTCTTCGTCGAAACGGATTTCGCCGGGAAAGGGCAATGCCAGGCCGATGGCCTGCGCCCGGGTTTCGGCCAACTGGATGCCGGCCGCCTTGATCTGTTCATCGCTGAGCGCCAGGTGACCTTCGCCCTCGGGCTCCTCCTCATCGTGGGTGTCGGCGCCGGCGGGCTCTGCAGCGCCCTGGTCGGCCTGGGCCTGCTCGTTGGTGGCGGAGGGCTGAGCCTTGCCCATCAGCAATGAGCCCAGGCCGACGCCGGCCATCAGGGTCAACGCGATGGCCAGGAATATTTTTTTGTCCATGCAAACTCCTTGCACCCTGGCGCCAAGCGGGCCATGGCTCGACTGCGCGGGTGAGAAAAAACGTCGGTTGAAAAGGATTCAGGGGGTGAGGGCGCGGGTATCGCCGTAAATGCGTTCTATGCGTACCCAGGCGTCGGTGGAATCGGCCATGGCCTGGATGTACTGGCTACGCGCTCTGATCAGCGTGCGCTGGGCGTCGAGTACATCGAGGAAGTTGAACTTGCCCATTTCAAAGCCACGGGTGGCGGTGTCGACGGCGCTTTGCGCGGCCGGCAGGATCACCTGGTTGAAGGCTTTCACTTCGGTGCTGGCGGTGGCCCATTGGTCAAGGCTGGACTGGATTTCGCTGCGCAGGCGCAGCTCGGCGGCGTTGCGCAGGTCCTGCGCCTGGTCGGCCCGGCGGGCGGCGGCCAGGACGTTGCCCTGGTTGCGGTCGAACAAGGGAATGGGCATCGACAGGCCGACGACATTGACCCGCTCGCGGTCGGTTTCGCTGTACTGGCTACCCACGCTCACCGTCAGGTTAGGAATGCGCCGGGCTCTTTCCAGGTCCAACGCGGCTTCTTTCTCAGTGATTTTCAACCGCGCCAGACGCATCTCGGCAGTCTCGGCGAGGCGACCCAGCAACAGCGGGGAAGGCGGAATGGCGGGCGGCGGGGTGGCCGGGGCCTCGACGCGGGAAAAACCGGCCTGTGGCGCCCCCGTGACTTGCGCCAGTTGCTGAAAGGCGTTGGCCTGGTCCCGTTCGGCACGCCGCAGTTCAAGACGCACCTCTGACAATTGCACCTGCGCGCGAGTCGCTTCGACGGGCGACGATTTGCCCGCGTTGATTTGCCCTTGGGCAACACTCAAGCCACGCTCGGCCAATTGCAGGGATTGTTGCGTCAGTTGCAGGCGTTGCTGTGCGGTGAACGAGCCATAGAAGGCGGCGATCACATCGGCTCGCAACCCGTTGCGTTTGCGCTCCAGGTCGACATTGACCGCATCCTGCGCGCGGCTGGCGACTTCGATTCGGGCGCCGCGTTTGCCGCCCAGTTCCAGGGGCTGGCTGAGCATCATCGTGGTGGTGCGGGATTCGCGCCGGGTGTCCTCGGCTTCCCAGGACAGTTCCGGGTTGGGGATCATCCCGGCCTGTTGGCGTTCACCTTGGGCGATACCCACGTCCCATTGCGCGGCCGCCAGCTCCGGGTTGTTGGCGAAGGCGCTGTCGAGGGCCTGGTCCAGGGTCAGCGTCGGTCCCTGCGCAACGGC
Source organism: Pseudomonas sp. Irchel s3h17 (assembly GCF_900187505.1). Taxonomy (GTDB): domain Bacteria; phylum Pseudomonadota; class Gammaproteobacteria; order Pseudomonadales; family Pseudomonadaceae; genus Aquipseudomonas. The sequence continues at coordinate 210,576 of NZ_FYDL01000006.1, read as the reverse complement.
AGGCAACGAAGTACCAAGGAGCATCGCGGTGATGAGCAGGACACCGGGAAGGGCTATTAATTTGCTGATCCTGGGGGGGTGGATGACCGCACTGTACCCATGCACTTTAGTCTTTCCTTCAAAGTGGAAATTGATTGGCGTGACTGTAGTAGTCCGCACTTATCAGCAAGGTGACTGGATAATTACAAATACGTTATCCGCGGTTTGGCGGTCATTTTTTACATTAGGATATGAAGTGTCAGGCGAGGGTGTTTGTAGGATATGCAACATGACGAAACAAAAGCTCTAGGCTTATCTGCTGAAGTGCTCTTGCCAGGTTGTTTTATTCATGAGGGCACCGGTCCGTTTCGACAGTGCGCTGCGGCATTTCGTCGCGAAGAGCGATTTGCCGCTATCAAGCACGGGGCTTTGCGTTGACCCTGAAGTCACTTCAGGCTTTACCGTGGCAGGCCTGTTATGTAGGAAATCTACCCGCTATGTCGTCGTGAAAATCGTTGTTATTCGATCAGAAAGTTCAATGATTAACGTGTTCTAAGTTTTCTGAAGTTATCCCATCGTTACTTGTTTAAGGGTAAATATTTATGCGAATCCTTGTGGTCGAGGATGAACTAAAAACCGCCGAGTACTTGCATCAAGGCCTGAGTGAAAGTGGTTATGTCGTGGATTGTGCCTCGACCGGTCCGGATGGACTTCACCTGGCCCGGCAACAGGCCTATGACCTGGTGATACTGGACGTGAATCTGCCCGAGATCGATGGCTGGGGCGTGCTGGAGTTGATCCGCAAGAGTGGCAACACCCGGGTAATGATGTTGACCGCCAGGGGACGCCTGGCCGACAAGGTCAGGGGGCTGGACCTGGGGGCGGATGACTATCTGGTCAAGCCATTCGAGTTTCCCGAGTTGCTGGCCCGGGTGCGTACCTTGCTGCGCCGCAGCGAGCAGATGCCGGTGTCACAGGTGCTGAAGGTGGCGGACCTCGAACTGGATCAGGGCCGGCACCGGGCCTATCGCGGCGAACAACGCATCGACCTGACCACCAAGGAGTTCGCGTTGCTGCACCTGTTGATGCGCCAGTCCGGTGAAGTGCTGTCGCGCACCCAGATCATCTCCCTGGTGTGGGACATGAACTTTGATTGCGACACCAACGTGGTCGAAGTCTCGATCCGGCGCTTGCGGGCAAAAATCGACGACCCGTTCGACAGCAAGCTGATTCACACCTTGCGCGGCGTCGGCTATGTGTTGGAGGCGAGGGAATGAAGCCGGCCAGCCTGTCGATGCGGTTGGGGCTGACGGTGAGCGTCCTGGGTGCGGTGCTGGTAGTGTTGCTGGCGGTGCTGGCGTTCCTGGCGCTGACCCATGAGCTCGACTCGATGGCGAAAAACAGCCTCGAGAAAAAGATGCAGCAACTCGAGCACAGTCTGTCGATGGGCTTGACCGCCGGCGATATCGCGCTCAAGCCGCACTCGCTGCTGGACCAGGTGATGGGCCATGACAACCTGAACCTGACGATCCTCGACAAGAACAACCCGACCACGCCGTTGCTCAGTGTCGGCAGCGAACCGCCAGCGTCGGCACTCGCCCGGCGCAAAGCCGCCACTGCGAGCCTGGACCGGGTCTCGTATTTCAGCCGCTCGGACGGTGAGGGCCGGCACTTCCTCACCGCGACCCAACTGGTGGCGTTGAAAAATGGCGACTCGGTGCCGGTGCTGTTGTCGATCGATCGCTCCAATGACGAAGCACTGCTCAGTGCTTACTTGAGTTCGACCCTGATTGCCTTGCCGTTGCTGCTGATCCTGATCGGCCTCAGTGCGTGGGCGATTGTCCAGCGGGGTCTTGCGCCCCTGCGCGAGTTTCGCAAGGTGGCGGCGATGATCTGCGCCCAGGACCTGAGCCATCGCCTGTCCGAGGTCAACATGCCCCAGGAGCTCAGCGAGCTGGCCCATGGCATCAACTTCATGCTGCACCGGCTCGACAGCGGCGTGCAGCAGTTGTCGCAGTTCTCCGATGACCTGGCCCACGAACTGCGTACGCCGATCACCAACCTGATGGGCAAGGCCCAGGTGACGCTGTCGCGCGAGCGGCCGAGCACCGAGTACAAGACCGTACTGGAGTCGTGTACGGAGGAGTTGGGGCGGGTCAACCGGATCGTCTCCGACATGCTGTTCCTGGCCCAGGTCAGCCATCCGGCGGCACTGGTGCCGTTTGAACGGATTACGCTGGAAGACGAAGCGCGGAAGGTCGTGGACCTGTTTTCCCTGACGGCCGAAGAAAAACGCATCAGCCTGCGAGTCTCGGGCGCCGGGTATACCCTGGGTGATCGGCTGATGATCCAGCGCGCGATGTCCAACCTGTTGTCCAATGCCATCCGCCACTGCCCGGCGGGCAACGAGGTGTCCATCGTCATCGAGTCCCATACCGAGCAGGTCTCGGTGCTGGTGGGCAACCCCGGCGCCGGCATTGCGGCGCAGCATTTGCCGCACCTGTTCGAGCGTTTTTACCGGGTCGAACACAGCCGCTCGCGCACTGAAGGCGGCACTGGCCTGGGGCTGGCGATCGTGCGCTCGATCATGAGCCTGCACCAGGGCCTGGCCCAGGTGCAGAGCCTGCCGGGGAGTGTGACGGTGTTTCGGTTGGTGTTTCCCAACGGCCATCGATAGGGCCGGCGCCCGGCGCTAGAACCGCAACGTCAGCCCTGTCGTCAGCCACTGATCGCGGTCCTGGGTCAGGTCGCGTCCGACCACTAAATCCAGATCCAGGCGTTCGCCAATGTGCAACCGCGGACCCGCCTGCCACGCCTGTTGGCCGCCCCTCTGGCCGAAGCGCTCGGCGATCAGGGTCAGGGCGTCGGCCAGGTCGTATTCCACACCCGTGCCCCAGGTCCAGCGGTGGTTCTGTTCACCTTCGTCATAGGCATGGGCCCAACCGGCGTTGAGGTTCAGGCGCAGGGCCTGGATCGGCGTGTAGGTCAGGGGCAGGCTCAAGTCGGCACCGTCGAAGGCGTGCGCCCGGTGAATGGCCACGTGGGCGTTGGCGGCCAGGGCCAGTTGCAGGCCGAGGTCTTCGCGGTTGAGCAATTGTGCCTTGAGTTGCGGGCTGACTTGGGTTTCGCCGTCCCCGTCGTCACGGCCGTGCTCGATGGCGGCGCCGAGTTGAATCCCGGGAAGCCCCTTGAAGGTACAGGCCTGGGACAGCACCAGGTTGTTGGCAGAATGATTGTGTCGGCCGCTCTGATGCCACAGGTCGACGTTGCATTCGCCGGGGGCATTGATGGCACCGTCGTCGACCACGTAGGCACCGCCGGCGGCGTTGGCCCTGGAGGTCAGTGACAGGCCGGCAATGGCCGTCAGGGTCATGCCGACGAACATCAGGTTGCGCCGCAGCATGCGGCGCTTGGCTGGCGGCAGGTCGTGGGTGAATGAGTGAGTACGGCGGTGGGAAGGGTGCTTTGGCATGTTGACCTCTGCGTGATGCATTCGAGGAGGGAGGCAGTGCGCGGGCGCGCGGGTGCCTCCTTGATTCAGGGAGTGAACGGGGATTAAGTCCGTTCGTTGATCGACAGGGTCTGAATGCTGGCCGCGTTGGCCTGGGCCAGCAGGGCCTGGGTGTCTTCGCCGCCGGGCAAGGCGATGACGATGTCCGGTCGGCTGTCGTTGAGCATGAAGGTGTTGCGCAGGCGTTCGGCCTGCTTGCCGTGCAACTGCCAGTTGGGGGGATAGCGCACGATGTCGACGCCCTGTTCCCGGGCCCAGTCTTCGACCTCGCCGCCCAGCAGCGGATGGCCGCCGTGAATCAGCACGCTGATCTTGTGCAGGCGCTGGTAGGCGTTGAGCACCTGGCGGCAGGTTTGGCGATCGGCGTAGTGGCGCCCGGCGCACATCAGCACACGCATGGTGCTTGATCCTGTTTCATGTGGTTGCTCCATGAAAGTGCCCTGGGTCATGGGCCGTGAGGCGGCCCATGACCCATCGGTGGTGGGGTTCAGGCACTCAGTACCATTGCTTGAAACGGCGGATGTACAGGGTCTTCATCAACTGCGCGACCACGCAGTAGCTGAGCAGGGTGCCCACCAGCCATGGGAAGTACGACCACGGCAGCGGTTGCAGGCCAACCAGGGTGCCCAGCGGCGAGAACGGAATGTAGATGCCCAGCACCATCACCAGCCCGGTCATCAGGATCACCGGCAACGCGGCGGTGCTCTGGAAGAACGGGATCTTTTGCGTGCGCAGCATGTGCACCACCAGGGTTTGCGAGAGCAACCCTTCGATGAACCAGCCGGACTGGAACAGGGTCTGCATTTCCACGCTGTTGGCGGCGAACACGTACCACATCAAGGCAAAGGTGGTGATGTCGAAGATCGACGAGGTCGGCCCGATCCACAGCATGAAGCGCCCGATGTTCTTGGCGTCCCACTTGCGCGGTTTGCTCAGGTACTCCTTGTCCATCTTGTCCCAGGGCAGTGCCAGCTGAGAGATGTCGTACATCAGGTTTTGCAGCAGCAGGTGGATCGCCAGCATCGGCAGGAAGGGGATGAAGGCACTGGCCACCAGCACCGAAAACACGTTGCCGAAGTTCGAGCTGGCGGTCATGTTCAGGTACTTCATGATGTTGCCGAAGGTCTCGCGGCCTTTGAGGACGCCTTCTTCGAGCACCATCAGGCTCTTTTCCAGCAGGATGATGTCCGCCGATTCCTTGGCGATGTCGGTGCCGCTGTCGACCGAGATGCCCACATCGGCGTCCCGCAGGGCCGGGGCGTCGTTGATCCCGTCGCCGAGAAAGCCCACGGTGTGGCCGTTCGATTGCAAGGCCTTGAGCACCCGGGATTTCTGCAGCGGGGTGAGCTTGGCGAATACCGTGCGTTCTTCGACCCGGCGCTTGAGGGTCGCTTCGTCCATGCGTTCGATGTCCTGCCCAAGCAGGGGCGTGCCGGGCTCCAGCCCGACTTCGCGGCAGATCTTGCAGGTCACCACGGCGTTGTCGCCGGTCAGCACCTTGACGGTCACACCCATGTCACGCAGTGCGGCAATCGCCGGCCCGGCGGTTTCCTTCGGCGGATCGAGGAAGGTCAGGAAACCACGGATCACCAGTTCCCGCTCATCGCTGGTGGTGTACTGGTGCTTGCTCTGCGCCTTGGGGATCTTGCGGGTGGCCAGCAGCAGTACGCGGAAACCGTCTTCGTTGTATTCGCACGCCTTGTTCAGCAACTCGGTGCGTCGCTGTGGGTCCAGGTGAACGACCACGCCGTCCTCCTGGATGTGGCTGGCGATGTTCAGCATCTCCTCGACCGCGCCCTTGCAGATCAACAGGTGATCGTCGCGGCTGTCCTTGACGATGATCGACAGGCGCCGGCGAATGAAGTCGAACGGCAGTTCATCGACCTTGCTGTAGGCGAACGGCGGCTGGAACTTCGGGTTGCGTTCGGCGAACTGCACCACCGCCTGATCCATCAGGTTTTTCATGCCGCTCTGGTGATGGCTGTTGAGCCAGGCCAGTTCGAGGATCGAGTCATCACGCTGTCCGTCGACGTTGATGTGATGCTCGAGGATGATCTTGTCCTGGGTCAGGGTGCCGGTCTTGTCGGTGCACAGCACGTCCATCGAACCGAAGTTCTGGATCGCATTGAGGCGCTTGACCACCACCTTGCGCTTGGCCATCGCCACCGCCCCCTTGGCCAGGTTGGCGCTGACGATCATCGGCAGCATTTCCGGGGTCAGGCCGACGGCGACCGCCAGGGCGAACATGAAGGCTTCGCTCCAGTCGCCCTTGGTGAAGCCGTTGATCAACAGCACCACCGGCACCATCACCAGCATGAAGCGGATCAGCAGCCAGCTGACGCTGTTCACTCCCCGGTCGAAGGCGGTTTGCACCCGCGAGCCGACGATGGCCTTGGCCAGCGAACCGAAGTAGGTGCGTGGGCCCGTGGCGACGACGACCGCCCGGGCGGTGCCGCTGACCACGTTGGTGCCCATGAAGCAGATGTTGGGCAAGTCCAGCAGGTTGGCCTGGTCGGCTGCCGTGGCGGAGGCAGATTTCTGGGCGACGTTGCCCAGGGTGTCGTACTTCTCGACCGGCAAGGCCTCACCGGTCAGGACCGCCTGACTGATAAACAGGTCCCGGGATTCGATCAGCCGGACATCGGCCGGGATCATGTCGCCGGCAGACAACTGGATGATGTCACCCGCTACCAGTTCACGCATCGGCACTTCGCGCAGCACCGACTTGCTGCCCACCTGCTCGCGGCGCAGCACGGTGGCGGTGGTGCGTACCATGGATTTGAGGGCTTCGGCGGATTTGCCGGAGCGGTACTCCTGCCAGAAGCGCATCAGGCCGCTGGCCAGGACCATGACCAGGACGATGATGACCCCGGTCAGGTCGGTTTCCTCGCCTGCCTGCAGGGGCAGCCAGAAGTCGGTGATGAAGCTGATGAGGGTCAGCGTCATCAGCACGTAGATGAAGGGGTTGTTGAAGGCCTTGAGTACTTGCACCAGGGCGTGGGGTGGCTTGTCGTGGGCGACCTCGTTGAAGCCTTCGCGTTGCAGCCGGCCTTCGGCGTCGAGTTCGGTCAGGCCGGCGGGGGTGGTCTTGACGTTGGCGAAGGTCACCGCCAGGCCGTTCTGTGCTTCACGGGCCGCGCGCATCGACAGCCGGGTGTCGTCGGCCGTGGCGCCCTGGGTGGTTTTCTTCGGTTTTTTTACGGTGGTCATAGCGTGTGCTCCTGCCGCTGGCTTGCGGCACGACACACCGACAACTCAGCTAATTAAAGACGAGCGAAAGTATGTCGAGCCGCCCATAAGCGATCGATTCAGGGAGTTATGTTTCTTATGCTTTAACGTTCGCTGCATGCCGGGCAACAACAGGTATGCAGCGAACCGTCTACTGGCTTCGTCCATGGTGGTATCCACTGTTTTTATGTTTAAGCAGGCAATAGAAAGTTGCCGAATTCCTGAATAAGGAAAACGCCGGTTAAAGAGTCCGTAGAACTTTCAGGTCAACTGAAAGTGTGCGCGCCAAAGTTCAGGCCGAGCACGAGGCCGACCTGCTGCAACAGATGCGCGAAGCGGCGGTTCGGTGGTTCCTGGCTTGCGTCCAGGCGCCAGCGTTGCTGGAGTTGCCCGCTCAGGGGACAGACGCGCCAATGGGCACGCAGATGATGCTGCATGCGCGAAGGAGGGGCGGAAAGGGTGGCGCGGGCCATGGCTGCTTGCGCGTGGCACCGCTTGGCGCGCATCGCGTTGGCGAAGGCGCGGACACCGGGCATTACCGTGGATGTGAAGTGCATAACATGCCTCGCGACCGGACTGGCGCCGGAGAGGCAAGTTACGGCGGAGCGTCAAGCTCTAGCGCAGCTTACCCGACCGAGGTGTCGAGTCCCGTCAATATTTGGGTTAAGTGCCCGGCTCTGCACATTCGCATCAGCCAGACAGCGTCTAGATACTGTGTCCATTGGATTCTTTTGTGAGTTGAAAAAAGGCCGGAATAACCGGCCCGCGCAATTTACGCAGGCGACTTAATGAAGTCAACCTTGGAAGTCATATTATTCAGGTATCAGACAGGTGAGAGTTGGATGGACGCAAGTAGGGGTGTTAAGAACAGTCGATATATAACGATGTTGTTCCACCCGGCGCCCATGAAAGTGCCGCTGATTATCATGGGCCTGAGTGGTTAATGCCGGTCAGTTAAGAGAAATAAAGCCGAACACGAAACCCGTGGCGAGGGAGCTTGCTCCCGCTGGGCTGCGTAGCAGCCCCAAAGCAGGGCCGCTTTGCGCCCCAGCGGGAGCAAGCTCCCTCGCCACGGGTTCTATGTTCGGCTGGTCTTTGGCTTAACTGATCGGCATTAACCTGGGTGGTTTTTTCAGTCAGTCGGCCTGGGTAGTCAGGACTCTTTACCCTTGAGCAGTGCGTAAATCGCCATGGAGTGCCCATGGCCCAGGTCGAAGTCGGATTTGAGCCATTCGATGATCTGGCCGGCCTTTACGCCCGCTTTCAATTTACCGTCTTCGGCGAAGCCCTTTTCGTTCGCCAGTTGTTTGAGGTCGGCCGGCGATTTGCCGGTCTTGGCCTGGATGTTGTCCAGATAGGCTTGGAAGGACATGAGGTGGCAGCTCCTGGATGCACAAAGGAATGGCATCAATCCTAGACGGGTTTTTCCTGATTGCAGCCATCCGGCTGGTTGGCGCGATCGGTGCGCGTCGGCAAAAAAAGCCCGCCCACTGCCATGAGTGGGCGGGCCCGTGTCCTGAATCAGTTCTTGTTCAGGTCCACATCCTTGGTTTCACGCAGGCACAGCAGGCCCACCACCAGGCTGACCCCGGTGATCAGCACCGGGTACCACAACCCGTAGAAGATATCCCCGGTGTACACCACCAAGGCGAACGAGACGGTCGGCAGGAAGCCGCCGAACCAGCCATTGCCGATGTGATAGGGCAGGGACATCGAGGTGTAGCGGATGCGGGTCGGGAACAGCTCGACCATCAGCGCCGCCAGCGGCCCGTAGCACATGGCCGAGATGATGATCAGGGCGACGATCAGGGCGACGATCATCGGTTTGTTGATCAGCTGGGTGTCGGCGGTCTGCGGATAGCCGGCCAGGGTCACGGCACCGCGCAGGGCGGCTTCGTCGTAGCCGTCGATTTTCACTTCGCCGATGCTCACCTGCACGTTGCTGCCGGCCGGCGCGGCTTCGCTGTTGTAGGGCAGGCCCTGTTTGACCAGGAAGGTCTTGACCTTGTCGCAAGGACTGTCAAAGCGTGCCTTGCCCACCGGGTCGAACTGGAAGGTGCAGGTTGCCGGGTCGGCCAGCACGGTGATCGGCGCCTGTTGGCTGGCGCGGTCGATCGCCGGGTTGGCGTAGTGGGCCAGGGTCTTGAAGATCGGGAAGTACAGCACGGTCGCCAGCAGCAGGCCGAGCATCAGGATCGGCTTGCGGCCGACCCGGTCCGACAGCCAGCCGAAGAACACGAAGAACGGCGCGCCGATCACCACGCTGACGATCAGCAAGGTATTGGCCAGGGCAGGGTCCATTTTCAGGAACTGGGTGAGGAAGAACAGCACGTAGAACTGGGCGGCATAGAAGGTCACCGCTTGCCCGGCGTTGATGCTGAACAGGGCGATCAGGACGACCTTGAGGTTTTCCCAGTTGCCGAAGGATTCGCGGATCGGTGCCTTGCAGGACTTGCCTTCCTCCTTCATCTTCAGGAACGCCGGCGACTCATGCAGGCTCAGGCGGATCCAGGTGGAAATGCCCAGCAGCACGATCGACAGCAGGAACGGAATGCGCCAGCCCCAGACTTCGAACTGGTCACCGGTGAAGTAACGGCAGCCGAGCACTACCAGCAGCGACAGCAGCAGGCCGAGGGTGGCGGTGGACTGAATCCAGCTGGTGTGGAAGCCGCGCTTGCCCATGGGCGCGTGCTCGGCGACGTAGGTCGCGGCCCCGCCGTATTCGCCACCCAATGCGAGGCCCTGGAGCATGCGCAGCAGCACCAGGATGATCGGCGCGGCAATCCCGATGCTGGCGTAGTTGGGCAACAGGCCGACACAGAAGGTCGCCACCCCCATCAGGACGATGGTCGCCAGGAAGGTGTACTTGCGCCCGATCATGTCCCCCAGGCGGCCGAACACCAGGGCGCCGAAGGGGCGCACGATGAAACCGGCGGCAAACGCCATCAGGGCGAAGATAAAGGCGGTGGTGTCGTTGACCCCGGCAAAGAACTGTTTGCTGATGACCGCCGCGAGGGCGCCATAGAGGAAGAAGTCATACCACTCGAAGACCGTCCCCAGGGACGAGGCGAAAATGACTTTCTGCGTATCCTTGCTGGTGCCGGCGCTGAGCGTTCCGGCGACAGCTTGAGCCTGTTCTGACATATCGGTTTCCCTCACAGTGTTTATTTATTGTTGTTCCACTGTCAGCGCCGGCCTTGTGGGCGGGCGCCGCTATTCCATTGGCGAGCGAGCAGGTGTTTCAAGACAGTGCGGTCAGGTGTTTGTCCGGGGCGGTGCTCCTTGTCGATGCGGCGAGAATCAGCTGCGCCGCTTTCTCGGCGATCATCAGCGTGGGTGAACAGGTGTTGCCGGAGGTGATGCGCGGCATGATCGAGGCATCGGCGATGCGCAGGCCGGGAATGCCGTGCACCCGTAGCTGGGCGTCCACCACGGCTTCGGCATCGTGGCCCATGCGGCAGGTGCCGACCGGGTGGAAGATGGTGGTGCCGATCCGCGCGGCGGCTTCATGCAGTTGCTCTTCTGTCTGCAAGGCCGCGCCCGGCAGGTATTCCACCGGCTTGAATGGCTGCAGGGCCGGTGCGGCGACAATGCGCCGGGTCAGGCGAATGGCATCGGCGGCCACCCGCAAGTCTTCGGGGTGGCTCAGGTAGTTGGGCTGGATCAACGGCGCTTGTTGCGGGTCGGCGGAGCCGATCTCCACCCGGCCACGGCTGTGCGGGCGCAGGTCGCAAACCGACGCGGTGAATGCCGGGAAGGGGTGCAAGGGCTCGCCGAAACGCTCGAGCGACAGCGGCTGGACATGGTACTCAAGGTTTGCCGAAGTCTGCTCCGGCCCGGAGCGGGCAAAGGCGCCCAGTTGGCTGGGGGCCATCGACAGTGGACCGCTGCGGTTGTACAGGTAGCGCAGGCCCATGCCCATTTTGCCCCACACGCTGCCGGCGATCTGGTTCAGGGTGCGGGCATTTTCCAATGTGTAGATCAACCGCAGTTGCAAGTGATCCTGCAGGTTGCCGCCGACGCCGTTGAGTTCATGAACGACACCGATCCCCAGGCGCTTTAGCAGGCTGGCAGGGCCGATACCGGAGCGTTGCAGGATGCTCGGCGAGCCGACGGAGCCGGCGCTGAGGATGATTTCCCGGCGGGCGCTGAATGAGGTGGCCTGGCCCTGCCAGCGGGCCATGACGGTGCTGGCCCGGCCGTTCTCCAGCAGCACACGGTCGACCTCGACGTCGGTCAGCACGGTGAGGTTGGCACGCTGGGCTATGGGTTTGAGAAAGGCCTTGGCCGCGTTCCAGCGGACCCCGGCTTTCTGGTTGACCTGAAAGTAGCCGCAGCCTTCGTTGTCGCCCTGGTTGAAGTCATCGATGTTGGCGATGCCGCTTTGTTCGGCGGCCGTGCGGAAGGCATCGAGAATCGGCCATGACAGGCGCTGGCGTTCGACCCGCCATTCCCCGGCGGCGCCATGAAAGTCCGAGTCGCCGGCAAAGTGGTTTTCGCTGCGCTTGAACAGTGGCAGTACGTCGTTCCAGCTCCAGCCGGGGTTCCCCTCGGCGGCCCAGCCATCGTAGTCGGTGGCCTGGCCACGCATGTAGATCATGCCGTTGATCGAGGAACTGCCCCCCAGCACCTTGCCCCGCGGGTAGCTCAGGCTGCGGTCCTGCAGGCCGGCTTGTGCTTGCGTCTTGTAGCACCAGTCGGTACGCGGGTTGCCGATGCAGAACAGGTAGCCCACGGGTATGTGAATCCACGGATAGTTGTCGCGCCCGCCGGCTTCGAGCAGCAACACCCGGTGCTGCGGGTTGGCGCTCAGGCGATTGGCCAGCAGGCAACCGGCCGGCCCGGCGCCGACCACGATGTAATCGTATGCATCAACGGCAGGTTGCATCCATGACCTCGCAGCTGTTGTTCTTATTGGGATCCATCCTAGTTGTTAGTTTTCGGTAAAAGAATGTTAGTTTTTGCTCACCCGCTGTGCGTTTTTAAACAGCGATCCTCAGGCTTGGGATCAAGGAAGGCAGATGTTCGACTGGAATGACTTGCGGTTTTTTCTCGAGTTGCAACGCAGTGGGCGGTTGCTGACCGCCGCGCGGCGCCTGAAAACCACCCACGCCACCGTGGCCCGGCATATCGAGGCGATTGAGAAGAGCCTGGGGACGGCGCTGTTCGTCCAGCAGGCCCAGGGTTATGAGCTGACCCCGGCCGGCGAAGCGCTGCTCAAGCACGCCGAGGCCATGGAGAACGTCGCCTTGCTGGCGCAGGAGGAGATCACTCAGTCCACGGCGCCGTTGGGCAAGATCCGCGTCGGTGTGACCGAGGGCCTGGGCATCATGTTCCTCGCCAGCCGCATGAAAGGGCTGTTCGATCGTTATCCGGGGCTAGAGGTGGAGCTGGTGGCGGTGCCGCGCTTTGTCAGCATCCTCAACCGCGAGGCCGAAATCAGCATCCACCTGGAGCGCCCGGCCGCCGACATGCTGGTGACCCGCAAGCTGACCGATTACCGCCTGGCGCTGTATGCCAGCCAGGACTACCTGGACCGCTCGCCACCGTTGCGCAGTCGCGAAGACCTGGCGCGGCATGCCTGGATCGGCTACGTCGACGACCTGCTGTTCAGCCAGGAGCTGATGTTCCTCAACAGTTTCTGCCGCAGTCCGCAGGTGGTGTTCCACAGCACCAGCGTGATTGCCCAGCAACAGGCGGCGCGAGCGGGGCTGGGGATCGCCGTCCTGCCATGCTACATGGCCAGCAACGACCCGGGCCTGGTGCCGCTGCTGCCCGCCGAAAGTCTGCAGCGCAGTTACTGGATCAGCACCCGCCGCGAGCTGCACAAGTCGGTACGGTTGCGGGTGTTGTGGGATTACGTGGTGCAGCTGTGCGACAGCGAGCAGGCGCTGTTGCTGGGCCCCGTTGCCCTGTAGACGCGGCACGTTCGCGCCTGCAGGGCGGGGTGTTTCAAGGAAGGAGTTCGAACGCGCTGCTGGCCAGCCGTTCGCCATTCACCAGCACATGCACCGCGTGCAGGCCCGGGTAATGCTTTCGGGTGGTCAGTGCCTTGATGGACTGGGCACGGGCGATGGTCTCGCAGGCGTTGCCGGGAAGCGTCAGGACCTTGAGCTTGAATACCTTTGTCGAGGTGCTGCCGTTGGCCTTGACGTAATCGATGGCGTAGTCGATCACCAGGCGCTGGCTGCTCTCGGTCGTGGATGTGATGGCATAGGACAGGGTGATGGTTTGCCCCAGGGCAATCACCGGCGGGTTGACCTTCAGGTCGATGATCCGCACTTCAGGCTTGCCACCGGCACCGATGATCGCCAATGCCCGCCGGTTGCCCTGTTTGATCAGGCTGCGCAGGGCATGTTTGGCGATCCATGCCGTGCGCGGATCCTCCAGCGACCAGCCTTCGATCAGGCCCAGCACCCACTCGGGATGGTCCTTGGTGATGTCGTTGAGGTGGTTGGCCACCGACTTGCGTACGTAGAGGCTGTTGTCGGCCTTGAGGTTGTCGAGGATCGCCGCCGCCAAGGTCGGGTCGGCCTGCACCCGCTCCAGGCGAAACGACCAGGGCAGGCGCGGGCGACTACCCTCGCTGGCCAGGCGACGTACGTGTTCGTTGGCATCCAGCGACCAGTCGTGCATCAGCGTTATGGAACGTTCGAAATCGCTGCGCAGAAAGTGCCGGACCGCGAACTCCGAGGAGCCGAAGCGGGTGAAGTACTTCAGCGCGGCCATTGACGGCTCGTAGGCGTGCATCCCGTAGGTGGCGACATACTGTGGCAGGCACATGCTGACAAAACTGCTGTTCAGGCGCGGTGCCAGCGGATGCAGGATGTCCAGGGTCTGCTCGTAGTTCAGCGGCAATACCGCATGCAGGCAGTCACCCACCCGCGCCATGCGTTGCATCACCGACAACTCGCCCAGGCCGTCGTTGGCCATTGCCAGGAATGCCCCGGCGTCGAACGGCGGGTACACCGCGCACAATTGCGTGGCGATATGTTCGAAGCGTTCGGCGTTGAAGATTTCCTTCAGCGCGGGGGCGGCGTCACTCATCCGTGGGTCCTCATCGGTTCAACCCTTGCCCGATTGTTCTTCAATCTGGTCGGCCTCGAACAGGCGCGCCAGGTCGGCACGAGCCTGTTGTGCGGTCTGCATGACTTTGGCGGCGTCATCGTAGATCGCATGCTGGGTCTCGAGCACTTGTTCGTCATGGTGCTTGAAGCGTTCGATGCGCGCATCGGCCTGGCTTTGGCTAAGCCCCAGGCCCATCAGGGTGCGGCGGCTCATTTCCAGGCTGGAGTAGTAGGTTTCCCGTACGGCCTCGGTGCCGAGGTCCATCAGGCGGTGCACGTGCTGGCGGTTACGGGCCCGGGCGATGATCTTGACGTGGGGATAGAGTTTGCGCACCAAGGCGGCGGTCTTGATATTGGTCTCCGGGTCATTGGTGGCGATCACAAAGAATTCCGCCTGGCCGACCTTGGCCGCGCTGAGGATCTCCGGGCGCATCGGGTCGCCGTAAAACACCGGCACGCCGCCAAAGCTACGGGACAACTCGATGGTTTCCACCGAGGTGTCGAGGGCCACGAAACTGATCTTTTGTGCCCGCAGGATCCGCGCCACGATCTGCCCCATGCGGCCCATGCCGGCGATCACCACGCGCGGGGTATCGGAGTCGATTTCCCGCAGGTGCGGCGGCACGGCAACCGGCTCGACCCGGTTTTTCACCAGGCGTGCGCACATCAGCAGCAACAGCGGCGTCAGCGCCATGGACAGGGTGATGGTCAACACTTGCATGTCGTACAGCCGGGTGTCGAACAAACCGTGATCGCGCCCGATCTTGAACACCACGAACGCGAACTCGCCACCGGCGGCCAGTACGATGCCCAGGCGCACGGCACTCAGCCGATTGAGGCCACCGGCCATGCGCCCGACCAGGTACAGCAGGGGCAACTTGAGGGCGATCAACAACAGGGTCAGGCCCAGCACGGTCGCCGGGGCGCTGAACAGCAGGCTGATGTTGGCGCCCATGCCGACGCTCATGAAAAACAGCCCCAGCAGCAGGCCCTTGAAGGGTTCGATCTGGGCTTCCAGTTCATGCCGGTATTCGGAGTCCGCCAGCAGCAGGCCGGCGAGGAATGCACCGAGGGCCATCGACACGCCAACTTCGTCCATCAGCCACGCGGTGCCCATCACCACCAGCAAGGCAGTGGCCGTGGAGACTTCCGGCAGGTTGGCCTTGGCGACGATGCGAAACACCGGGCGCAACAGGTAACGGCCACCGACCACCACCACGGCGATGCTGCCCAGTACCCGCAGGCCATGATCGAGGTTCTCGGCCGTGCTGGTGCTGTGGTCGACGCCGGCCAGCAGCGGGACCATGGCGATCAGCGGGATCGCCGCGATGTCCTGGAACAGCAGGATGGCAAACGCCAGCCGCCCGTGGGGGCTGGTCAACTCCTTGCGCTCGGCCAGGCTTTGCAGGCCGAAGGCGGTGGACGATAACGCCAGCCCGAGGCCGAGCACGACGGCACTGTTGAGTGGCTGGCCAAAGGTGTAGTACGCCAGCACTCCGATCACTGAACCGGTCAGCAGCACCTGCGCCAGACCGACGCCGAACACCGATTTGCGCATCACCCACAGGCGTCGTGGCGACAGTTCCAGGCCGATGATGAACAGCAGCAGCACGACGCCGAGTTCGGAAATGTGCATGACGCTTTGCGGGTTGTCGATCAACCCCAGCACGGCAGGCCCGATGAGTACCCCGGCCAGCAGGTAGCCCAGCACCGCCCCCAGTTGCAGGCGCTTGGCCAGAGGCACGGTGAGCACGGCCGCGAACAAAAAAACCACTGCGGCCTGCAGCAGGTTGCCTTCATGTGGCATGGATCACTCCTGGATTCTCGACATTTGAATGCACGGCGCCGACGCCGCCATGTTCGACGCGCAGTGTAAGGGGGTGGCGCATCGGCTGCATCCGTGGATAGGGCGCAGTGCGCGGTAAATCTGACAGTGTACCGCCATGGAGAGGCTGGATTAACATAGCCAACCGCCACTACTGGTCAGGATCACAATCGCTATGACGGCAACTTATCAATGATCCCGATGTGGCTTGGTCTCTGCGCCATCGGGGTGATCGTTGTCTTGATCGCCGTCCTGATCGTTCGTGAGCGCCGCTGGCGTCAACTCACGGCGCACTACCGCGCCATGCCTGACGGGTTGCCCGACCGGCCCGCCATGGAGGAGCCGCCCGCGCCCAGGGAGCCGGACGACGTCGAACGCTTCAAGCGCAGCCAGTACTTCGCCCGCATCGGCACCTGGGACTGGGATGTCGACACCGAAAAACTCTATTGGTCCGATGCCATCTACGGCATGTTCGGCTTCAAGGTGGGGGAGGTAGTGCCCAGCTATCAACTGTTCTGTTCCTGCGTGCACCCTGATGATCGGGAGCGGGTGCGCGCCGGCGAGTTACGGTGCCTGGCGACAGGTGAAAATCATGACGAAGAGTACCGGGTGGTCTGGCCGGACGGCAGCGTCCACTGGCTACGGGAAACCGGCAATGTGGTGAAGACGCCGGAGCAGTCCATTGTGAAAATGATGGGGGTGGTGCGCGACATCACCGACGAAAAAGCCAGTGCCAACCAGTTGCAACGCCTGGCGCACTTCGACCGGTTGACGGGGCTGCCCAACCGCCTGGTGCTGGAACAACGCCTGGCCAGTGCGCTGGAGCAGGCGCGCCTGAGTGCCACGCGGGTGATGCTGGTGTTTGTCGACCTCAATGGGTTCAAGGCGATCAACGACGATTTCGGGCACGCCGCCGGTGACCAGGTGCTGGTGGCCACCGCGAGTCGACTGAAGCATATCCTGCGGGCCTGTGACACCGTCGCACGGATTGGTGGCGATGAATTCGTGGTCATCCTTGAAGGCTTGCCTCAAGGCAAGAGCCTGGAAGACGAGGCCCGCAGCATCTGCCAGAAAATCTTCAGCGAGCTTTCCCGGCCGATCAACGTCGGCAAGGACCAGCGACAGATCGGCACCAGCCTCGGGGTTGCGGTATTCCCCGATCACGCGCCGAGCATGGACACGCTGCTGCACATGGCCGACCTCGCCATGTATGAGGCCAAGCGCAGTGGCAACAATCAGTACCGGCTGGGGCGGCAGTCGGCAAGCCCGCCCGCGGGAACAGCGGTCGAAGGCATCGTTACCACCTGGACGGCACCGGCATGGCACGGTTCCGGCGACCCGTTACCGATAGACAGGGCACCTGAGGTTGCCAACCGGCCGGTTTTCTGGGAAAACCCTGCGCCTCAACGCCCGATCGGGCCAGCGAACAGACGAGAGCGGCAATGAACGACGAATTACAGGTCATCGACCTTCAAGTGGGTACCGGCAAAGCCGCGGTAAAAGGCGCCCTGATCACCACCCACTACCGTGGCTGCCTGGAGGACGGCAGCGAATTCGATTCCTCCTGGTCTCGCGGCAAGCCGTTCCAGTGCGTGATCGGTACCGGCCGGGTGATCAAGGGCTGGGACCAGGGCATCATCGGCATGCAGGTCGGCGGCAAGCGCAAACTGTGGGTGCCGGCGCACCTGGCTTATGGCGAGCGGACCATGGGGGCCATCCCGCCCAACTCGAACCTGGTGTTCGAGATTGAATTGCTGGAAGTGTTGACCCGCGACGACTGATGGCAATCATGATTGGGCCGGTTGTCGCTCGCTGAACAACGGGATGCGTCCGTTCAAGGAAGGGCGGTAGGACCAGGCCAATGAGTCCAGTGCCATACCCTGTCTCAGGAGTTCACCGACGGTGCTGCTGGCGATGTGCATGGCCAGTGGTTGGCCCGGGCATTGGTGGCGGCCGGCACCAAAGGTGAAGCTGCGCCGCTGCGGGCGCTCGAGGATCAAGGTGTCCGGCTGGTCGTTGAGTTGCGGGTCGCGATTGGCCGAGGCCAGCAGCACCAGAATGGTATCGCCGGGGTTGAGGCTCACGCCCTCGATCTGGCACGGGGCCGCGACAAAACGTCGAGTGTTCTGTACGGGCGGGTCAAAGCGCTGGACCTCCGCCAGCAGATCGTCGATTCGCCCGGGATCGCAGCGCATTTCACGCGCAAGCGCCGGGTTGCGAATCAGCGCCAGCACTGCGTTGCCGATCAACCCGGCGCTGGCCTCATAGGTTTGAGAGAACAGGCCGATGAGGTTGGCGAGCAAGGTGTTGCGCTCGCTCAGGCGCTGGCGAATGCCTTCCAGCAACGGGCGTTGGCCGTCATCGGCGCTCAGGCGTGCGCTGAAGTAATGACTCAAGTGTTCGGTGGCCCGGTGGGCCGTCTCCAGTTGCTCGAGCGTGCTCAGGGGCGAGAGGCAGGCGACGAAATCGGCGGTCAGTTGGCTGAGTATCCGGCCTTCGCTTGCCGTGAAACCGAGCAATGCGGCAACCACCCACACCGGGCCCGTGAACATGGCATGGTGCAGCCCGTCAGCGGTCGGAGTGATCAAACGGGTGCGGAGCAGATCACGGACGCGGGCGCTGTCGATAATCTCCAGTCCCGGTGCAATGGCGGATCGAGGGCAACGTTGGCGTTCACCGTCGTTCATCCGCATCAACAGGCCGAACACCTTGCCGGCCGGGCCTTGTGCGATGGCCTTGGGCACCGGTTCATGGGCCGGACGAACCCGGCAGTCGGGATGGACCATTACGGCGGCGACGGCCCCGGCGCTGCTGGCCACCCACAGGCCCAGGCCTGGATCAAAGGATAATCCGCCGGCGGCCCGCAGGCTGGCGTAGTAAGGGTAGGGATCAGCGTGGGTCGCGGCGGTGATCGGGTCCATGCAGTGCTGCCTTATTCGTCGTGGAAAGTGTTGCTATTCTCTGCGGTTCGACAGGGCGACGATTCGTCCGGGAGCGAAATATGTGCGTATCGAACACAGAGCAACACGACGTCGGCGTCTCGCAGGTCGCCGCCGCGATTGCCGAGCCTGCCAGGACAAAAATCCTGTGCTCGTTGATGGATGGCCACGCCCGCACCAGCACCGAGCTGGCGAGCATTGCCCAGGTCAGCGCGTCCACGGCCAGCGCCCACCTGGCCAGGCTCAAGGAACTGGCGTTGGTGCGCCTGCACGTCCAGGGTCGTCATCGTTACTACAGTCTTGCGGACCAGCGCGTCGCCCAGGCACTGGAAGCGCTGATGGTAATCGGCCAGGACGCTGCGCCAACCTTCAGCCCGCGCACCCCGGATCGCCTGCAATTCGCCCGGACCTGCTACGACCATATGGCGGGCACGCTGGCGGTCTTGCTGCACGACCGGATGCTCGAGGCCGGGTGGTTGTTGGTGACCGATCAGCAGGCGTATCGGTTGAGCGACAGTGGCGAGGCGTTGTTCGAAGGGCTGGGGATCGAGGTCAAGGACTTGAGCACATTGCGCCGGCGTTTTGCCTGTCCGTGCCTGGACTGGAGCATGCGCCGCCCTCATCTGGGCGGCGCATTGGGGGCGGCCTTGCTGACGATCGCGATCAAGCGCAAATGGCTCACTCAGGACCTGGACAGCCGGGCGCTGGCGTTGACGGCGACGGGGCGTAAGGAAATCAGCCGTCGGTTTGCAATCGAGCTGCCGGTCCAGTTACCGACAGCCCCCCACACGACCCGCCACACCCGCTGCCAAACGATCGCCAGTCCTGTGCCTTAACGGCTGGCCGTGGCCATCAGCACGCCGAAGCCGGCAAAGGTCACGCCCGAGACTTTTGCCGCCAGCCAGGAACCCTTCGGGCTCGACAACCAGCCCTTGGCGGCATTGGCGAGCAGCGCATAGCTGCCATGGACCAGGATCACCAGCACAGCGTAGGAGCTGACCAGCTTGAAAAACTGGGCGTAGAAGTGCGCCGAGGTGTCGATGAACTGCGGGAACACCGCCAGGAAGAAGAACACCGCCTTGGGGTTCAACAACTGGATCGAAGCCGCTTCGACGAAGCGATAGCCAGGGCTGGCGGCGGGTGTGTCCAGCAGTGCGCTGAAACGGTCCGAGCGCCAGCTTTTGTAGCCCAGGTACAGCAGGTAGGCGGCGCCTGCGTACTTCAATGCGGTAAAGGCGTGCGCCGAGGTGGCGAGTATCAGGCCGACGCTGGTGGCACTGATGGCGGCGACCACAAACGCCCCCGAGGCGATCCCCAGGATCCCGGGCAGTGCGCCGGCCCAGCCGTGGCGCAGGGCGTTGGACAGCGTCAGGATCACACCAGGGCCGGGGCTCAGAATGGTCAGGGTGGCGAAAAGTAAAAAGAGTCCGTAGCTGTTCATGTCTTGCTCCGTCAGGGGGCGCTGGCTGTGTGTCGGCAGATTGGCGTGGTGACGAGGGCGTGACAAACGCTTTAAATGCAGCGCATATGTGACAAAATTAGACCCATGATAAATTCACTCCCTCCCCTGAACGCTGTCCGTGCCTTTGCCGTTGCGGCTCGCCACCAGAGTTTCAGCCTGGCGGCCGAGGAACTGCACGTCAGCCACAGCGCTGTCAGCCGGCACATCAAGCGGCTTGAAGAGCACCTGGGTGTGCTGCTGTTCGAGCGGCGTATCCGCCAATCGCTGCTGACCCCGGCCGGCCAGCGCTTCTATGAGCAGGTCAGCGCCGGGCTGGCGCAGATCGCCGAGGCCGCCGCCGCGCTGAAACAGCAAGCCGCGCAGCCGACGGTGACGATCAACGTCCGTCCGTCCTTCGCCATGCTGTGGCTGGCACCCCGGCTTGCGGATTTCACCGCGCAACACCCGCAGATCACGCCGCAGGTCATGACCCAGACCCAGGCCCCCGATCCTGCGCGCGACGGGTTCGACATTGTCATTCGTCGCGGTCGTGATGACTGGGCGCCGAGTATCGAGGCGCACAGCCTGTTTGCCGATGAGTTGGTGCTGGTTGCCGCGCCCTCGCTGCTGGCGCGCCTGGCGCTGGATGACCTCGACGCCTTGGGTCGGCACACGCTGCTGATCGCCAAGGCGCGCCGCGAAGACTGGCACCATTGGGCCCTGCATGGTGGTCAGCCACCGGCAGCCACCCAGTTGACCCGGCAGTTCGATCACATGCACCTGGTGCTTGACGCCGTCGTGGCGGGGCAGGGCATTGCCTTGTGCCCGACCTCCCTGCTGGGCACCCACCTGTCGAGCGGACGCCTGGTCTGCCCGCTGCCCGGGCTGCGCATGCCGTTGCCGCGTTACTACTACGGGGTTGCGCCGCACGCCAGCGCGCGCACGCGGGTCTTTGTGGACTGGCTGCTCGCCCAGGGCGGCATGGCACTGTAGGCGCAGCTGCATAAAAAAAACCACCCGACGCTTTCGCGAAGGGTGGGTTTTTCAGTACCCGGGGGCGTTGATCAGACCTTGACGATCCAGCCCGCTGGCGCTTCGATGTCGCCGGTTTGCACGCCGGTCAGCTCTTTGTAGAGCTTCTGGGTGATCGGGCCGACTTCGGTTTCGCTGTGGAACACGTGCAGGTGGTCGTTGTAGCTGATCCCACCGATCGGCGTGATCACGGCAGCGGTACCGCAGGCACCGGCTTCCTTGAAGTCCGACAGCTTGTCGATGAACACGTCGCCTTCGACCACGTCCAGGCCCAGGCGGGTCTTGGCCAGTTCGATCAGCGACAGACGGGTGATACCCGGCAGTACCGAAGGGGATTTCGGCGTGACGAACGTGTCGTCGTGGGTGATGCCAAAGAAGTTGGCCGAGCCGACTTCTTCGATTTTCGAGTGAGTCATCGGGTCCAGGTAGATGCAGTCGGCGTAATGCGCCTTCTTGGCCTGGGAGCCAGGCATCAGGCTGGCGGCGTAGTTGCCACCGACCTTGGCCGCGCCGGTGCCCTGTGGGGCAGCACGGTCATAGCTGGAGATCAGGAAGTTATGCGGGGTCAGGCCACCCTTGAAGTAGGCGCCGACCGGGATGCAGAAGATCGAGAAGATGAACTCCGGGGCGGTGCGCACGCCGATGTTGTCACCCACGCCGATCACGAACGGACGCAGGTACAGCGCGCCGCCGGTGCCGTACGGTGGAATGAAGCGCTCGTTGGCGCGGACCACGGCCTTGCAGGCCTCGACGAACTGCTCGATGTCCACCTGTGGCATCAGCAGGCGGGCGCAGCTGCGCTGCATGCGCAGGGCATTCTGGTCCGGGCGGAACAGGTTGATCGAGCCGTCCTTGCAGCGATAGGCCTTCAGGCCTTCGAAGCATTGCTGACCGTAGTGCAGGGCGGTCGAGCCTTCGCTGATGTGCAGCACGTTATCTTCGGTCAGGGTGCCTGCGTCCCACTCGCCATTACGCCAGTGCGACAGATAACGCTTGTCTGTCTTGATGTAGTCAAAGCCCAGCTTGTCCCAATTGATGCTCTCGTTACCCATGACACCCTCTATCACTTAACAATCGCCTGAACGGTTCAAGGCTTCTGGCGTTTTACTGGATGGGCACAACAATACTTCATTCCGGGGTGGTTTCGCAGCCCGGACGATGGAGGGATTGGCAAAAGTTGTAGCTTGCTTGCCGATCCCTCTGTTTTTTACCCCTTTGTGGCGAGGGAGCTTGCTCCCGCTCGGGTGCGAAGCACCCGTAAAATCTGGCTCCCCGGTGCATCAGGCATATTGTGGAGACCGGTTTGGGGCCGCTACGCAGCCCAGCGGGAGCAAGCTCCCTCGCCACAGGGGTTATTCGGTCACAGGTGCAGCGCATGCCCCAAGGCACGCAATGCTGCCTCTTGGACCGCCTCGCCGAGGGTCGGATGCGCGTGGATGGTGCCGGCGATGTCTTCCAGGCGTGCGCCCATTTCCAGGGACTGGCCGAACGCGGTGGACAGCTCGGACACGCCGACGCCCACGGCTTGCCAGCCAACAATCAGATGATTGTCACGTCGCGCCACCACCCGCACGAAGCCGCTTTTCGATTCCAGGGTCATCGCCCGGCCGTTGGCCGCGAACGGGAAGTTCGCCACGATGCAGTCCAGGCCCGTGGCCTTGGCTTCGTCCGGGGTCTTGCCGACCACCACCAGTTCCGGGTCGGTAAAGCACACGGCGGCGATGGCGGCAGGGTTGAATTCGCGCTGTTTGCCCGAGATCAGCTCGGCAACCATTTCACCTTGCGCCATGGCACGGTGCGCCAGCATCGGTTCGCCGCTCAGGTCGCCGATGGCGTAGACGTTGCGCATGCTGGTCTGGCAGCGGTTATCGATCTTGATGGCCGATCCGTTCATGTCCAGGTTCAGCGCTTCCAGGTTCCAGCCCAGGGTATTGGGTTTACGACCAACGGCCACCAGCACCCGATCGGTTTCCAGGGTCAGGGTGTCGCCATTCGGGTCGCGCACCTGCAAGGTGTGGGTGGCCGCGTCGAAGCCTTGAACGCTGTGCTTGAGGTACAGCTTCACGCCCAGTTGCTTGAGCGCTTCGTGTACCGGCTGCGTCAGTTCGCCATCGTAGGCCGGCAGAATCCGCTCCTGCGCCTCGACCACGCTGACCTCGGCACCGAGCTTGCGGTAGGCAATCCCCAGTTCCAGGCCGATATAGCCGCCGCCGACCACGATCAGGCGCTTGGGCACGCTGTTCGGCGCCAGCGCTTCGGTGGAGGAGATGACTGCTCCGCCGATTGGCAGCATCGGCAGGTTGACGCTGGTCGAACCGGTGGCGAGCACCAGGTGCTCGCACTGGATGCGGGTGTCGCCGACGTCCACGGTTTTGCCGTCGATGACCTTGGCCCAGCCTTGAATCACCTGGACCTTGTTCTTTTTCAGCAGGGCCGCGACGCCGGTGGTCAGGCGATCGACGATGCCGTCCTTCCACTCGACGCTCTTGCCGATGTCCAGGGTCGGTGCCGAGACATTGATCCCCAGGGCCGAATCCTGGCTGTGGTGCCGGGTCTGGTGGAACTGCTCGGCGACATGGATCAGCGCCTTGGAGGGAATGCAGCCGATATTCAGGCAGGTGCCGCCCAACGATTGGCCTTCGACCAGAATGGTCGAGATACCCAACTGGCCGGCGCGGATCGCCGTCACATAACCGCCAGGACCGCCGCCGATGATCAGCAACGTGGTGTTCAGAGTGTGTTGCATGTCTTACTCCAAAAACAGGGTGGCGGGTTGTTCGAGCAGAGCGCGAATGGCCTGGATGAAGAGCGCCGCGTCCATGCCGTCGACCACCCGGTGATCGAAGGAGCTGGAGAGGTTCATCATCTTGCGGATCACCACCTGGCCCTTGATCACCATCGGACGTTCAACGATTTTGTTGACACCGACGATGGCCACTTCCGGCAGGTTCAGCACCGGGGTGCTGACGATGCCGCCCAGGGCACCCAGGCTGGTCAGGGTGATGGTCGAGCCGGACAACTCGTCACGGCCGGCCTTGCCAGTGCGTGCGGCGGTGGCCAGGCGGGCGATTTCCGTGGCGTTGTCCCACAGGTTGCGCGCTTCGGCGTGCCGCACCACGGGCACCATCAAACCGATGTCGGCTTGAGTGGCGATGCCCACATGCACGGCGCCGAGGCGGGTGATGACCTGGGCTTCGTCGTCGTAACGGGCGTTGATCTGCGGGAAGTCGCGCAGGGCAACGACCATGGCGCGCACCAGGAACGGCAGCAAGGTCAGCTTGCCGCGGGTGGCCCCGTGTTTTTCATTCAGGTGCGCACGCAGCTCTTCCACCGCGGTGACGTCGATTTCCTCGACATAACTGAAATGCGCGGCGCGCTGGGTGGCGTCCTGCATGCGCTGGGCGATCTTGCGGCGCATGCCGATGACCGGGATCTGCTCTTCGTCATGGCGTTCGCTGTAGGCCGCGCCCGCAGCGGGTGTTACCGAAGGACCCTGCGTCAGGTAGGCCTCAAGGTCCTCGTGCAGAATTCGCCCGGCGGGACCGGTGCCCTGAACCAGGCGCAATTGAATGCCAGCGTCCAGTGCGTGCTTGCGCACGGCCGGCGATGCCAGCGGACGTTCGTCGGCTTCGCGAGCTACGGGTGCCTGGAGCGCTGGGCGGCAGGCAGGTGCCGGTTTGCTGGCGGCCACGGTCTCGACCTTGGGGGCCGGCGCGGGCGCGGCTTTCGGCGCCTCGGCCTGGACTTCGGTAGCGGCGGCCGGCTGCGCGGACTCTTTGTAGTTACCCGCGCCTTCGACTTCAATGCTGATCAAGATGCTGCCAACGGCCATGACTTCGCCGGGCACACCGCCCAGGGAGATCACCTTGCCGTGTACCGGCGACGGGATGTCGACCATCGCCTTGTCGGTCATCACATCGGCCAGTAGCTGGTCTTCGACCACCATGTCGCCAACCTTGACGTGCCACGCCGACAGTTCAACTTCTGCAATGCCTTCGCCAATGTCCGGCATTTTAATAACGTGCGTGCCCATTCAGACCTCCATGACCCGTTTCAAAGCCGCGCCCACACGGGACGGGCCAGGGAAATACGCCCACTCTTGCGCGTGGGGGTAGGGGGTGTCCCAACCGGTCACGCGTTCGATCGGCGCTTCCAGGTAGTGGAAGCAGTGTTCCTGCACCAGCGACACCAGTTCGGCGCCAAAACCGCAGGTCCGGGTGGCTTCGTGGACGACCACGCAGCGTCCGGTTTTCTTCACTGACTTGACGATGGTGTCCAGGTCCAGCGGCCACAGGCTGCGCAGGTCGATGACTTCGGCGTCGATACCGGTCTCTTCGGCGGCCACTTGTGACACATACACCGTGGTGCCGTAGGTCAGGACGGTGACGGCCGAGCCCGGGCGAGTGATGGCGGCGACGTCCAGCGGGACGGTGTAGTAACCGTCCGGCACCTGGGCGGCCGGGTGTTTCGACCACGGCGTTACCGGGCGGTCGTGGTGGCCGTCGAACGGGCCGTTGTACAGGCGTTTTGGCTCGAGGAAGATCACCGGGTCATCGTTTTCGATGGCGGCGATCAACAGGCCCTTGGCGTCGTAGGGGTTGGACGGCATGACCGTGCGCAGGCCACAGACCTGGGTGAACATCGCTTCGATGCTCTGGCTGTGGGTCTGGCCACCGTAGATACCGCCGCCACACGGCATGCGCAGGGTCATCGGGGCGGTGAACTCGCCCGCCGAACGATAGCGCAGGCGCGCGGCTTCGGAGATGATCTGGTCCGACGCCGGGTAGACGTAGTCGGCGAACTGGATCTCGGCCACCGGACGCAGGCCGTAGGCACCCATGCCCACCGCCACGCCGACGATGCCGCTTTCCGAGATCGGCGCGTCGAACACCCGCGAGGTGCCGTACTTGTTCTGCAAGCCTTCGGTGCAACGGAACACACCGCCGAAGTAACCGACGTCCTGGCCGAACACCACGACGTCGTCGTCGCGCTCGAGCATCACGTCCATGGCCGAGCGCAGGGCCTGGATCATGGTCATGGTGGTGGTGGTCATGGCGGTATCCAACTCAATAGTGTTGTTGTGATCGTTCATGTCAGATCCCCAACTCTTGGCGCTGGCGCTTCAAGTGCTCTGGCATCTCTTTGTAGACGTCTTCGAACATGGTCGCGGCGCTCGGGATCTGGCCACCGGCGAGGGTGCCGTACTGCTCGGCCTCTTTCTGTGCGGCAATCACCTGGGCTTCGAGTTCGGCGCTCAGGGCGACATGTTCCTCTTCGGACCACTGGCCGATTTTCACCAGGTGCTGCTTGAGGCGCGCGATCGGGTCGCCCAGCGGGAAATGGCTCCAGTCATCGGCGGGACGGTACTTGGACGGATCATCCGACGTCGAGTGCGGGCCAGCACGGTAGGTGACCCACTCGATCATGGTCGGGCCGAGGTTGCGGCGGGCGCGTTCGGCGGCCCAGGCAGAGGCAGCGTAGACCGCGATGAAGTCGTTGCCGTCGACCCGCAGGGAGGCGATGCCGCAGCCCACGCCACGACCGGCAAAGGTGGTGGCTTCACCACCGGCGATGGCCTGGAAGGTGGAGATGGCCCACTGGTTGTTGACCACGTTGAGGATCACCGGCGCACGGTACACGTGGGCAAAGGTCAGGGCGGTGTGGAAGTCCGACTCGGCGGTGGCGCCGTCGCCGATCCAGGCCGAGGCAATCTTGGTATCGCCCTTGATGGCGGAGGCCATGCCCCAGCCCACCGCCTGGATGAACTGGGTGGCGAGGTTACCGGAAATGGTGAAGAAACCGGCTTCCTTGACCGAGTACATGATCGGCAGCTGACGGCCCTTGAGCGGATCGCGCTCGTTGGACAGCAGCTGGCAAATCAGGTCCACCAGCGGCACGTCGCGGGCCATCAGGATGCTTTGCTGGCGGTAGGTGGGGAAGCACATGTCGTCGATGTTCAAGGCCAGGGCCTGGGCGCTGCCGATGGCTTCTTCGCCAAGGCTCTGCATGTAGAACGACATTTTTTTCTGACGCTGGGCGACGACCATGCGGTTGTCGTAGATCCGCGTCTTGAGCATGGCGCGCATGCCTTGGCGCAGAATCTCCACCGGCACGCCTTCGGCCCATGGGCCCAGGGCATTGCCCTGGTCGTCGAGCACGCGAATCAGGCCACGGGCAAGGTCCGCGGTGTCGGCGGGCTCAACGTCGATTGGGGGTTTGCGCACCGTGCCGGCATCGGTCAGGTGCAGGTAGGAGAAGTCGGTTTTGCAACCAGGACGGCCCGATGGTTCGGGAACGTGCAGGCGCAGCGGTTCGTACGCTTGGTTCATGGCTTCTACGCTCGATCTTGTGAATTTCTTGTAGTGAGCTGACGGTCATTCTTCGGTGAAAGAAATCTTGTCCTACAACAATCATAGGCCGGCCCAAGAAGAATATTTCTCTCTGTTTCATTGCGCTTTAGGCTGTTTGAGGATAAAAAATCTGAATAAACACAAAAAACAGGTGGTTTTATCTCATGCGTAAGCTGGATCGTACGGATATCGGCATTCTCAACAGCCTTCAGGAGAACGCGCGCATCACCAACGCCGACCTCGCGCGTTCGGTGAATCTGTCGCCGACTCCTTGTTTCAATCGGGTCAAGGCGATGGAGGAATTGGGCCTGATTCGCGAGCAGGTCACGCTGCTGGATGCCGACTTGCTGGGGCTGCACGTCAACGTGTTCATTCACGTCAGCCTGGAGAAGCAGGTGGAGGAGGCCCTGGCGCAGTTCGAAGCGGCGATTGCCAACCGCCCGGAGGTGATGGAGTGCTATCTGATGGCCGGCGACCCGGACTACCTGATCCGGGTGCTGGTGCCGACCATTCAGTCGCTGGAGCGCTTCATGATGGACTTTTTGACCAAGGTCCCGGGGGTGGCGAACATCCGCTCGAGTTTTGCGCTCAAGCAGGTGCGCTACAAAACCGCGCTACCGCTGCCGGCCAACGGGTTGACCCTGGCCCTCTGAGTGGGTGCTCGTGGCAGTTTCCAGAAACGCTCAGAACTGGTTGATCGGGATTTTCAGGTAGGTCACGCCATTGTCTTCGGCGGGCGGCAGATTGCCCGCCCGCACATTGATCTGGATCGCCGGCAGCAGGAGTTTGGGCATGTCCAGCCCGGCGTCACGTTGGGTGCGCATGGCGACAAACGCGGCTTCGTCGATGCCGTCGTGGATATGAATGTTGCGTTGGCGCTGCTCGCCCACCGTGGTTTGGCATTGTGCCTCCCGGCCCTCGGGCGGGTAGTCGTGGCAGACATAAAGCCGCACGCAGGCAGGGAAGGCCAGCAGCCTGTGGATCGAAGCGAATAGCTGGTTGGCGTTGCCGCCGGGGAAGTCGCAACGGGCGGTACCCACGTCGGGCATGAACAACGTGTCGCCCACCAGGATCACGTCGCCGTCGACCAGGTAGGCCATGTCCGCTGGCGTATGACCGGGGACATGCAGGGCCGTGGCCTTGAGCGTGCCGATCATGAATGACTCGTCCGCGGCAAACAGGTGATCGAACTGCGAACCGTCGATACGGAACTCCGGCTCAAGGTTGAACAAACGCTTGAACACCCCCTGAACCTTGCTGATCGATTCGCCGATTGCGATCCTGCCACCCAGTTCGCGGCGCAGGTAAGGCGCGGCGGACAGGTGATCGGCATGGGCATGGGTTTCCAGCAGCCATTGCACCTGTAGCCGGTGCGCGCGCACGAAGGCGATCACCCGGTCGGCCTGGGTCGTTGCAGTCCGGCCGGCCGCCGGGTCGTAGTCGAGCACCGGATCGACGATGGCGCAGGCCCCGCCGTCGTGGTCATAGATGACGTAGGTAAAGGTCGATGACGCGGGGTCGAAAAAAGCTTCAATCAAGGCGGGCATGGTGGGCGATTCATTCAGGACAAGCCTTGAGCGTAGTGGCATTTTCCCTGTGCTGACCAGCCCCCATGCAATTCAATGAAGGAAAAAAGCCTGCGGGGCTCTATCCTGTCTGGCATCGATACCGGGCGCTCCCGGCTTTTTTCGCAGATCACGAGTGTTTTATGTTGCTGGCGAGTTTTTTTGGCGTGGTGATGGGGTTGTTACTGGGGTTGACCGGTGC
This sequence comes from Pseudomonas sp. Irchel s3h17, assembly GCF_900187505.1. Lineage (GTDB taxonomy): Bacteria > Pseudomonadota > Gammaproteobacteria > Pseudomonadales > Pseudomonadaceae > Aquipseudomonas. Next base: position 181,437 of record NZ_FYDL01000006.1, on the reverse strand, counting down.
CGGTGGCGGCATTCTTGCCGTGCCGGCGTTGGTACTGGGGTTGGGCTGGACCATGACCCAGGCCGCCCCTGTCGCGTTGTTCGCGGTGGGCAGTGCCGCGGCGGTCGGCGCCATCGACGGATTGCGCCACGGCCTGGTGCGGTACCGCGCGGCGCTGCTGATTGCCTTGCTGGGCGCGGTGTTTTCCCCGTTGGGCATCTACTTTGCCCACCAGATGCCGGAGAACATCCTGATGATCCTGTTCAGCCTGTTGATGATCATGGTGGCCTGGCGGATGTTGCGTCGCGAACGCCGGGAGGCGGGGCCGAGCGACCATGGCCACGCCAACTGGGGCCAGAAGAATTGCATGCTCGATCAACAGACCGGGCGCTTTTCCTGGACCGCCAAATGCACCGCGACCCTGGCCGCGCTCGGGGCGGTGACCGGTGTGGTGTCGGGGCTTCTGGGCGTGGGCGGCGGGTTTCTGATCGTCCCGGCGTTCAAGCAACTGACCGACGTCCAGATGCGCGGGATTGTCGCCACCTCCCTGATGGTGATCAGCCTGATCTCGGCGATCGGGGTGATCGGTGCCTTGCAGGCCGGCGTCAGGATCGATGGCCAGGGTATCGCGTTCATTGGCGCCAGTATCGTCGGCATGGTGATCGGCCGTCGCCTGTGTGCCCGCGTGCCCGCCCGCGCGCTGCAGGTGGGGTTTGCCAGCGTGTGCCTGCTGCTGGCCGGCTACATGCTGCTCAAGGCGTAAGGCGCTGCCGGTGCTGGGCAGAGCGGCGAAAATCGACCTCTGCTGTACGTGCCGTGGGACGTTTCGTTTCGTTGGTGGCGAATGCTAGTCTTGACCCATGCCGCTGCCAGGGAGCCCTCATGGGCAATCACAAGATCGAGATCCGTCGCAGTAACGTCGATAAAATCCTGTTGGCCGCCGAAAAGGTCTTTGCCGAAAAAGGCTTCGGCGGCACGGCGATGGGCGACATTGCCAGGGAAGTGCAGTTGCCGCGCTCCAACCTGCATTACTACTTCAGCACCAAGACCGAGCTCTATAGCGCGGTGCTCCTGGACTTGCTGGAGGTGTGGAAGCAGGACGCGTTGTGCTTCGAAATGTTCGATGACCCCCGGGTGGTGCTCAGCAGCTACATCCGCGCCAAGATGAACCATTCCCGCAGCCGCCCCTACGGCTCGAAAGTCTGGGCCAATGAAATCATCCACGGTGCACCGACCCTGGGCGAAGCCCTGGATGCCAGCCTCTATGACTGGGCCAAGATGAAGGAAGCGAAGATTCGCCAGTGGGTGGAAGACAAACGCATCCTGCCGGTGGAGCCTTCCAGCCTGCTGTACATGATCTGGGCCTCGACCCAGCACTACGCCGACTTCGATCATCAGGTGAACATCCTCAACGACCATCAGCCGCTGTCGGACATGCAGTTCGAGCGGGCGGTGCAGACGGTGACGAGTGTGATTTTGCGGGGGATCGGGTTGGAGCCGTAGTGTGCGGCATGTTTCTATGTGCAGTTACTTTTAAGTTCTCAATGAGTTTTACATATTAATTAGATTGAGTGGTGCGAATTTTCTCTCTAAGCTCTTCGAGTTGCATTTGTTTGATGCGTTTATTTACGAGATTGATTCTTTCAGTGTGGACGGGGGTTTTGGTATGTCTTCCTGCTTTTATATCAGCATCTCTTTCTGCTTTTATTTCTTCGATTTTTTTCATTAAGTTAGAATTTTTTTGGATGTTGATGTCTGGGTGCTTTGGGCTGAGCGCATCGTACTCTCGTGCATCATTATACAACTGCGCTCGTGCTGGCCGGACACCTTTGCTTATTCTTGTTTTAGCCGTATTTGTATGGCTGCCTGTTTTAGATGGTCGCCCTGAAAAAGAATCACTATTTGATGTCAATGTTGAAATACTCGTTGTTGGTGATGAGCGCATCGGATTGTTCTGTGAAATATCAGCCTTAGCTATGGTGGTAGCGGTTTTTTTTATCTTGAATTGTGGGTTTGTGACGATTTCTGGAACGTTTGTTAGGCTTCTTCCTCGCATAAGTATGCTCATTTTTATGCTGCCTGTTGGGTCAACAAAATTAATTGGATCATCTCCGCAATAAGCATACGAATTAATCCCCCCTTCACCAAAAGGACTCAAGTTGTCCGGGCTATTGAAACGCATCAATACAGGGTTGTAAGCACGCTTGCCCTGTCCCAACAAATAGTGCCCGGTTATTGAGTCCGGACACTCACCGTTGAATCCCAGCAAGCGACTTAAACCGCTTTCGGCAGGGTGATGGCCGTAGGCCGTATAGGCCATTTGCCGCAGGTCGGTGCCGGTCAAGGTGTGCAGCAGCGAATGTGCTCGGTCGGTTGCCAGTAGCGTTGTTTCGCTGACACCGGCCATGCTTTGTTGCTGCGCCAACGGTTGAGCTGCATGGCGAATGATCGATCGTTGCCCCTGGTCGTCCAGTTCGGTCGCCAGGTAGTTCTCCTGATAGAAGCGCCGTGTGCTTGCGCGCTCCAGAAGTCCCACGCCCATGAGACGGTCCAGTGGATCGTATTGATACCGGGACAGTACCTTCAATGATGAGGGGGGCATGGGCAGGGGGCTCGTTGGCTGGTTGGGTTTGTCTGAGCCTCGGACATTTCTTCAGTGCCGTCTAGCTAGCAGATCTGCCAGGTTGTGGGAACGATCCATTGTGCTGTGGCGTGGCTGTCGGCCTCATCGCGAGCAAGCGGAGCGCCGCCCGGCCCGCTCCCACAGGGATCTTGTGAACACCAGAGACCCTGTGTGGGAGCGGGCTTGCTCGCGATGGCGTCCGGCAAGACCGCGCTGATTTCACCCGTCAATGTGGTACGGGTTGCGCGGATCATGGTTCCAGTCCAGGAACGGCTTGCCGTTGTCCACGGGCACCATCTCGATGCAGTCCTGCACCGGGCAGGTGATCTGGCACAGGTTGCAGCCCACGCATTCGTCGTCGATCACTTCATATCGATGGGTCCCGTCGGCTTGTTTCAGGCTGGCCACGGCCTGGTGTGAGGTGTCTTCGCAGGCAATGTGGCAACGGCCGCAGCCGATGCAGGCCTCCTGGTCGATCCTGGCGATCACCTGGTAGTTGATGTCCAGATACTTCCAGTCGGTGGTGTTGCCCACCGCATGCCCGGCGAAGTCCTGCACGTGGGCATACCCCCGGCTGTCCATCCAGCGCGACAGGCCGTCCTTCATGTCCTCGACGATGCGAAAGCCATGCAGCATCGCGGCCGTGCATACCTGCACCGCGCCGCTGCCCAGGGCCATGAATTCGGCGGCGTCGCGCCAGCTGCCGATGCCGCCGATGCCGCAGATCGGCAAGCCTCGGGTCTGCGGGTCGCGGGCGATCTCGGCGACCATGTTCAAGGCAATGGGTTTGACCGCCGAGCCGCAATAACCGCCATGGGTGCTCTGGGTGCCCACGATGGGCAGGGCCACCATGCGGTCGAGGTCGACGCTGGTGATCGAGTTGATGGTGTTGATCAGCGACACCGCATCGGCGCCGCCACGATGGGCGGCCCGGGCGGCGACGCGGATGTCGGTGATGTTTGGCGTGAGCTTGACGATCACCGGCAACGAGCAATAGGTCTTGCACCAGCGGGTGACCTGTTCGACATATTCCGGCACCTGACCCACGGCTGCCCCCATGCCGCGCTCCGGCATGCCGTGGGGGCAGCCGAAGTTCAGCTCGATGCCGTCGGCCCCCGTGGCCTCCACCAGCGGCAGGATGTTTTTCCACGACTCTTCGATGCAGGGCACCATCAGCGAGACGATCAAGGCGCGGTCCGGCCAGTCTTTCTTGACCTGGGTGATTTCCCGCAGGTTGATTTCCAGCGAGCGGTCGGTGATCAGCTCGATGTTGTTGATGCCCAGCACTTCGCGGTTGGCGGCAAAGTGCGCGGAGTAACGCGACGACACGTTGACCGCCGCCGGGTCTTCACCCAGGGTTTTCCAGACCACGCCACCCCAGCCGGCCTCGAAGGCGCGGACGACGTTGTAGGCTTTGTCGGTGGGCGGCGCGGAGGCCAGCCAGAAGGGGTTGGGGGCCTTGATGCCGGCGAAGACAATCGAGAGATCGGCCATTTACGCAGCCTCCACAGTGAGCATGAGTCGGGCATGGATCGCTTGTGCGGCCAGTTTGCCGTGCTGGACTGCCTGTACGGTGAGGTCCTGGTCGAGGCTGGTGCAATCGCCGCCGGCGTAGACCCCCGGGATGCTGGTGCGCATCTGTTCGTCCACCAGAATCCGGTCACCCTGGCGTTTCAGTTCCCGGGCCAGGGGATCGCTCAACGCACTGTCGTCGAAGGTCTGGCCGATGGCCTTGAAGATCGCATCGGCGACCAGTTCAAAGGTGTCCCCGGTGCTGATCAAGCGACCCTTGTCCAGGCGCGTGCGGGCGAAGCGCATGCCGCGCACCTGGCCTTTATCGTCGAGCAAGACTTCCTCGGGTTGGGCCCAGGTCATCAGCCGCACCTGATTGGCCTTGGCGATGTCTTGCTCGTGGCCGGTGGCGCCCATGTCTTCGAGGCCGCGGCGGTACACCAGGTTGACGTCATGAGCCCCCAGGCGAGCCATTTGCACGGCCATGTCGATGGCCGTGTTGCCGGCGCCCAGGACGATGCAATGCTCGGCCAGCGGCAGTTGGCTCAGGTCATCCGCCTGGCGCAGTTCACGAATGTAGTCGGTGGCGGCCAGCAACCCCGGAGCGTCTTCATGGGCCAGGCCCAGCCGTTTGCTGGCGGCCAGGCCGAGGCCGAGGAACACCGCATCGAATTGCTGCTGCAGTTCACCGAGGCTCAGGTTATCGCCGAGCCGTTGCCCATGGCGGATTTCGATGCCACCGATTTCCAGCAGGAACCCCAGCTCATGCTGGGCGAAGTCATCCACCAGCTTGTACTTGGCGATCCCGTATTCGTTGAGGCCACCGGCCTTTGCCCGGGCCTCGAAAATCACCACGTCATGGCCGTGCATGGCACAGCGGTGGGCGCACGACAACCCGGCAGGCCCGGCACCGACCACGGCAATACGTTTGCCGGTGAGCGCTGCGCGCGTGAACGGGTGCTCGGTGAAATGGGCGTTATCGATGGCGTAGCGTTGCAGCAGGCCGATCAACACCGGCGCACATTCCTCGGCGTTGTTGCGCACGCAGGCTTTCTGGCAAAGGATTTCCGTCGGGCAGACCCGGGCGCAACTGCCGCCGAGGATGTTCGCCGAGAGGATCTTTTGCGCCGCGCCCTGGACGTTTTCCTGATGAATGTTGCGGATGAACGAGGGAATGTCGATCTCGCTCGGGCAGGCGTTGACGCACGGGGCATCGTAGCAGTACAGGCACCGCGAGGCCTCCAGGTGCGCCTGGCGAGCATTGAGGGGGGGCGCCAGGTCGGTGAAGTGGCCGGCGAGGGTGGCCCCGTCCTCCGGGGGATGGGGCAAGTGGCTCAGGGTCGGGATCACGGTATTGGCCTCACGGTTAATTGAGGAAGTGCCTCTGACGGGCATTGATGTTGTGTTGCCGGTGCGGGCCTCTTCGCGGGCAAGCCCGCTCCCACGGGAGGAATACCTTACGAGTGTGGGAGCGCGCCGGGCTGTGCTTCGCTTATCCGCGAAGGCCTGGAATTCAGCGTTTCACGGCCGTCGGCTTGTGCAGCTCGGCGCGCTTGCGCAACAGGTCGAACACCGCCGGGTAGGCCGGGCGATCGATATAGCGTCCGGCCCCGCGTACCGCTCGCAGGTCGCCGTCGGCCCAGACCAGGCGGCCCTGGCTGATGGTGTGGCTGGGTACGCCGCGCACGGTCTTGCCTTCGAAGATGTTGAAATCGACGTTCTGGTGGTGGGTCTTGGCGGAAATGGTGCGGCTGCCTTGCGGGTCCCAGAGCACCAGGTCGGCATCGGCGCCGACGCGGATCGCGCCTTTACGCGGGTAGAGGTTGAAGATCTTCGCGGCGTTGGTGGAGGTCAGTGCCACGAATTCCTGCATCGACAGGCGCCCGCTGTTGACCCCTTCGTCCCACAGCACGGCCATGCGATCCTCGATGCCAGCGGTGCCGTTGGGGATCTTGCTGAAATCGTCACGGCCGGCGGCTTTCTGATCGGCGCAGAAGCAGCAGTGATCGGTGGCGGTGGTGTGCAGGTTGCCCGCTTGCAACCCATGCCACAGTGCTTCCTGATGCCCGCGCGGGCGGAAGGGCGGGCTCATCACGTAACCGGCGGCGGTTTGCCAGTCGGGGTGGCGGTAGACGCTGTCGTCCAGCAGCAGGTGCCCGGCCAGCACTTCACCGTAGACCGGCTGGCCCTTGCTGCGGGCGTAGGTGATTTCGTCCAGCGCTTCCTTGGTGGAGACGTGGACCAGGTACAGCGGCGTGCCCAGGGTCTCGGCGATGCGAATTGCCCGGCTGGCGGCCTCGCCCTCGACTTGCGAGGGGCGCGACAGCGGGTGGGCTTCAGGGCCGGTGATGCCCTGGGCCATCAGCTTGCGCTGCAGGTGGTAGACCAGTTCGCCGTTCTCCGCGTGCACGGTGGGCACCGCGCCCAGTTCCAGGCAGCGTTCGAAACTGGCCACCAGGGTGTCGTCGGCCGCCATGATCGCGTTCTTGTAGGCCATGAAGTGCTTGAAGCTGTTGACCCCGTGCAGGCGTACCAGCTCGGCCATTTCCTCGCGAACCTGTTCGCTCCACCAGGTAATGGCCACATGAAAGCCGTAGTCGGAGGCGGATTTCTCCGCCCAGCCGCGCCACTGATGGAAGGCCTCGAGCAACGACTGCTGCGGGTTGGGAATCACGAAGTCGATGATCGAGGTGGTGCCGCCGGCCAGTCCCGCCGCCGTACCGCTGAAGAAGTCTTCGCTGGCCACGGTGCCCATGAAGGGCAGTTGCATATGGGTGTGCGGGTCGATGCCGCCCGGCATCAAGTACTGGCCAATGCCATCGAGTACTTCGCAGCCTGGGGGGGCATCCAGGTTATTGCCAATGGCCTTGATCACCCCGTCGGCGCACAAGACATCGGAACGGTAACTATCATCATGGGTAATGACGGTGGCGCCACGGATCAACAGAGCCATTCCGGTTTCCTCGCAGGCATGACCGGCTGATGCCGGTTCTAAGTGTTGTTATATGTAGCAGGCTAAGGAAGTTGTATTCCTGTCAGCACTGTCAGGATTAAACGCTAGCTGTAGTTAATGGATTGGGCAAGAATATTTTTTATAAGCTTATAACTGTATTAACTGATTGTTTTTAAATAACAAAAAGCAAAAGTCAGCAATAGGGTAGAGCCGCTCACCATTTTGACGCACTTGACAGGAACGAAATATGGTCAAGATTTTCTATGTGAAATCAGCTATTTGAGGTGCGCCTGTGGCCGACAGGAAATTTCACGTTAACTGTAGCGCACCCGATTGAACCCTGACGGCTCGGATAACGTGCCTGGTATTTGGCCTGAGTGCCCAGGCAAGTGTTTGTGAGTGGATCGGTTGTTGAACTAAAACTGATTAACTTCAGTGCTTTACATGGATCTTATTGACGCGCCCAGCGCATCGGCAACGTGTCCGGCATGGTTATTGATTGGCGCCGCTGACACTTTGGCCGGTCGATAGTAGTTGTCAGTTCTCCGGCCATCGTCCGGCCCGCGGTCCCGTAGCGGGTCACCGATGAGCACAATAATCAAAAGAACAGTGGAGCGGCCATGCAGCAGAACACATCGCAAGTCATCGAGCGCGACGGGTTGTACGAACTGGACGCCGCCAGCGACGTCCTTGACAGCCCCAGGTACAACCACGACATCGCGCCGACCAAGGTGCACGAACGCACCTGGAACAAATGGCACATCACTGCCCTGTGGGTCGGGATGGCGATCTGCGTGCCGACCTACACCTTGGGCGGGGTGCTCACCGCCTACTTTGGACTGAGCGTTGGCGAGGCGTTGCTGGCGATTCTGCTGGCCAACGTCATCGTCCTGATTCCGCTGACCCTCAATGCCTTCGCCGGCACCAAGTACGGCATCCCGTTTCCGGTGCTGCTGCGTTCGTCGTTCGGGGTGATCGGCTCCAACGTCCCCTGCCTGATTCGCGCCCTGGTGGCGTGCGGCTGGTTTGGCATCCAGACGATGTTCGGCGGGCTGGCCATTCACCTGTTCCTCGGTTCGATCTTCGAGGGCTGGAAGTCCCTGGGGGGCACCGGTGAAGTCATCGGCTTCATGCTGTTCTGGGCGCTGAACCTGTGGGTGGTGTTGCGCGGCGCCGAGTCGATCAAATGGCTGGAAACCCTCTCGGCGCCGCTGTTGGTGCTGGTGGGGCTGGGCCTGCTGGTCTGGGCCATGCCGAACGTGTCGCTCGGCGAGTTGCTGGCCCAGCCGCCGAAACGTCCGGAAGGCGCCAGCCTGTGGGGCTACTTTTTTGCCGGGCTGACCGCCATGGTCGGCTTCTGGGCCACCCTGTCGCTGAACATCCCGGACTTCAGTCGCTACGCCAGGAGCCAGAAGGACCAGATCGTCGGGCAGATCATCGGGTTGCCGTTGACCATGTTCCTGTTCGCCTCCCTGGGCGTGGTCATGACCGCCGCCTCGGAACAACTGGTGGGGGTCACGGTGTCCGACCCCGTGACCCTGATCGGGCATATCCAGAGCCCGGTCTGGGTTGCCTTGGCCATGGCCCTGATCATCATTGCCACCTTGTCCACCAACACCGCCGCCAACATTGTCTCGCCCACCAACGACTTCCAGAACCTGGCGCCCAAACTGATCAACCGCACCAGCGCCGTGATGCTCACCGGGTTTGTCGGACTGGCCTTGATGGGGCACGAACTGCTGAAGAAGCTCGGCTGGATCGTCTCCGACATCAGCCTGGAGTCGGTCTATTCCAACTGGCTGCTCGGCTACTCGAGCCTGCTTGGGCCCATCGCCGGGATCATGGTGGTGGACTACTTCCTGATCAAGAAACAGCAACTGGACCTGGCCGGCCTGTACCGCGATGACGTGTACCCGGCGTGGAACTGGTACGGCTTCATCGCCTTCGGCGTGCCGGTGGCGCTGACCGTGCTGTCGCTGGGCAGCGATGCCTTCAGCTGGTTCTACAGCTACGGCTGGTTTACCGGGTCGGCGTTGGGCGGCCTGATTTATTACGGGCTGTGTTCGATGGGCGGGGCGCAAGCCGTGACCGTGAAGACGCCTGTGTGAGCGAACAGAAGAACACCAGAGGAGATGATCATGAACGCTGCCGTTGAGGTTCTACAGTCCAGCCACCAGCACATCAATCGCGACCGCTTGTGGCAGTCGCTCATGGAACTGGCCCGGCTCGGTGCCACGGTCAAGGGCGGTGTCTGTCGCCTGGCACTGACCGACCTCGACCGCCAGGCCCGGGATCTGTTCGTCACCTGGTGCGAGGAGGCGGGCTGCACCGTCAGCATCGATGGGGTCGGCAACATCTTCGCCCGGCGGGCCGGGCGCAACCCGGCGTTGCCTCCGGTGATGACCGGCAGCCACATCGACACCCAGCCCACCGGCGGCAAGTTCGACGGCTGTTTCGGGGTGCTGGCCGGCGTTGAAGTGCTGCGTACGCTCAACGACCTGGGTGTGGAAACCGAGGCACCGCTGGAAGTGGTGGTCTGGACCAACGAAGAGGGGTCGCGTTTCGCCCCGTGCATGATGGGTTCGGGGGTGTTTGCCGAGAAGTTCACCCTGGAAGAGACCCTGGCCAAGACCGACGCCGACGGCGTCACCGTCGGCCAGGCATTGAATGCCATTGGCTATGCCGGCCCGCGCAAGGTCAGCGGCCACCCGGTGGGGGCCTACTTTGAGGCGCACATCGAACAAGGGCCGATCCTGGAGGATGAGCGCAAGACCATTGGCGTGGTGATGGGGGCGTTGGGGCAGAAGTGGTTCGACCTGAAACTGCGCGGAGTCGAGGCCCATGCCGGGCCGACCCCGATGCATTTGCGCAAGGACGCACTGGTAGGCGCAGCCGCGGTGGTGGCGGCGGTGAACCGCGCGGCCCTCGGCCATCAGCCCCATGCCTGTGGCACCGTGGGTTGCCTGCAGGCCTATCCGGGGTCGCGCAACGTGATCCCCGGCGAGGTGCGCATGACCCTGGACTTCCGGCATCTGGAGCCGGCACGGCTGGATTCGATGATTGCCGACGTTCGCCAGGTGATCGACAGCACCTGCGACGAGCACGGCCTGAGCTTCGAACTGACCCCGACCGCCGACTTCCCGCCGCTGTACTTCGACAAGGACTGCGTCGAGGCCGTGCGCAGCGCCGCGCAAGGGCTGGGGCTGTCGCACATGGACATCGTCAGCGGCGCGGGGCATGACGCGATCTTCCTCGCCGAACTGGGGCCGGCCGGGATGATCTTCGTACCGTGCGAAGGCGGCATCAGCCACAACGAAATCGAAAACGCCGCGCCGGATGACCTGGCTGCCGGCTGCGCCGTGTTGTTGCGGGCGATGCTGGCGGCCTCGAAGACGGTTGCCAGCGGCACACCGGCACCCTGAACCGTAGGCGTGATCGTTCCCGCGTGGGAGCGATCATCCAGGCGCGTTCCCCCGGGTTTTGTATGAGCGTCCTGCTTTTGGCCGATGCACTGCCTGGGGTGATGTGCGTGGGCTTGTTATAGTTCCGGTCTCATTTCCAGCGCCAGCAAGGACCACCACCATGTCCGAATTCCAGGACCTCAGCGTCGATCTGAAGGACAACATTCTCCCCGAGTACAAGGCCTTTCGTGTCGAACTGAACGACAACATCGCCCATGTGCAGATCAATCGTCCGGAGAAGATCAATGCGATGAACGCGGCGTTCTGGACCGAGATCATCGAGATCTTCCAGTGGATCGATGACACCGACGCCGTGCGGGCGGTGGTGATCAGCGGTGCCGGCAAGCACTTCTCTTCGGGTATCGACCTGATGATGCTGGCCTCGGTCGCCAACGAAATGGGCAAGGACGTGGGACGCAATGCGCGCCTGCTGCGGCGCAAGATTCTCGCGCTGCAAGCGTCGTTCAACGCCGTGGATAACTGCCGTAAACCGGTACTGGCCGCTATCCAGGGGTACTGCCTGGGCGGCGCCATCGACCTGATCTCTGCCTGCGACATGCGCTATGCCGCCGAGGACGCGCAATTCTCGATCAAGGAAATCGATATCGGCATGGCCGCCGACGTCGGGACCTTGCAACGCTTGCCGCGGATCATCGGTGACGGCATGCTGCGTGAACTGGCTTACACAGGTCGCACCTTTGGTGCCGACGAGGCCCGCGCGATCGGCCTGGTCAACCGTGTCTACCCGGACACCGCCAGCCTGCTGGACGGGGTCATGGGCATCGCCCGTGAAATCGCGGGCAAGTCGCCGATCGCCATCGCCGGCACCAAGGAGATGATCAGCTACATGCGCGATCACGGCATCGACGACGGCCTGGAATACATCGCCATCTGGAACGCCGCCATGCTGCAGTCCAATGATCTGCGCGTGGCCATGGCCGCCCACATGAGCAAACGGAAACCCGAATTCCTGGACTGAGCACACATGACTTTACGCTGGACCACCGCGGTACTCGACACTGACGTAGCAGGCGGCTGGGCCGTGGCCCGCAGCCCCGAAGGTTTTCTGTTCGATGACAATGGCGCGCTGTTCCCGCGTGAATGGCTCAAGCGCCAGGGCCTGTCGATTCTCGCCGAGCACGGCATCGGCTACCTGGACGGCGAGCCGGTGTACCTGCTGGAACTCAGGGCGTCGAGCGAGGTGTCGGGTTGCGACTGGAAGGGGCTGCGGGCCTTCATGCTCGACGGCGACCACACGCTGTACAAGGTGTTGGGGTACGCCGCGCAGATCGGCACCTGGGCCCGCGAGCACCGTTTCTGTGGCAACTGTGGCCAGCCTATGATCCAGGTGTCGCGCGAGCGGGCGATGTACTGCGAACCCTGTGACCTGCGCAGCTACCCGCGGATTTCACCGAGCATGATTGTGTTGATCACCCGTGGTGACGAAATCCTGCTGGCCCGTTCGCCACGCTTTGTCGCCGGGGTCTACAGCACCCTGGCGGGCTTCGCCGAGCCGGGGGAGTCCGCCGAGGATTGCCTGGTCCGGGAAGTGCGCGAAGAAGTGCAGGTCGAGGTGCGCAACATCCAGTACCTGGGCAGCCAGTGCTGGCCGTTCCCGCACTCGATGATGCTAGGGTTTCATGCCGAGTATGCCGGTGGCGAGATCGTCCCGCAGGCGGACGAAATCGAAGACGCCCAATGGTTCAACATTCATGCGCTGCCGCCGTTGCCGGCGTCGCGCTCGATTGCCCGGTACCTGATCGACGTCTATGTCGCGCGGCGCTTAGGCCACGCTGAACCAGTGCTGCCAGGCTAGGCGTACGGTCAACCCCAGCACCACCGCGATGAACACCGGGCGAATGAACTTCGCCCCTCCGCTGATGGCGGTGCGTGCGCCGAAGAACGCACCGACCATGACCGACAGGCCCATGCACAGGCCGATGATCCAGTCCACTTGCCCGGAAAAGATGAACACCGACAGCGCCGCGATGTTGCTGACGAAGTTCATGCTGCGCGCCACACCGCTGGCCTTGACCAGGTCGATCGGGTAGAGCAGCAGGCTGCTGACGGTCCAGAACGCGCCCGTACCGGGCCCGGCCACGCCATCATAGAAACCCAGGCTGAAGCCCTGGCTCGACTGCCATTTCTTTTTGATCGGTGCGTCACTGTCCAGGGGCGCTTTCGGCGTGCCGCCGAACAACAGGTACAGGCCGCAGGCAAACACAATCACCGGCAGCATCTTGTTCAGCCACTCCGCCGGCAGGTAGTGCGCGACGACCGCGCCGGTCAACGCACCCACCAGGGTGCCGACAATCGCGTGGGTCCATTGCCGTGGGTGGAACAGCTTGCGTCGGTAGAAGGTGAAACTGGCGGTGGCCGAGCCGAAGGTGGAACTCAGTTTGTTGGTGCCCAGCACCAAGTGCGGCGGCAGGCCAGCGGTGAGCAGTGCCGGAGTGGTCAGCAGGCCGCCGCCACCGGCAATGGCATCAATGAAACCGGCAATGAACGCGACGATGGCCAGTATGGCCAGAGTGGTGAGGTCTACGCTGAGTTCGAAAGGCATGGGGTCGACTTATTCGGTGGGGCAGAGGGGTAACGGCAGGGCGCCATCTTACCCATAACCGCCGCCTCCGGCGACCGCACTAACGTCTAGGGCGTGAGGGGGTGACGCCGGTAGGTGTGCGAAGGCGCCTCACCGTATGCGTGCTGGTAGTCCTTGGAAAAACGCCCCAGATGGAAAAAATTCCATTGCATCGCCGTCTCGGTCACCGACGGCCAGGTGTGCCTGATCAGGTCCTGTCGAGCGTTTGAGAGCCGAATGTTGCGCAGGTAGGCCATGGGGGTGGTGCCGAAGGACTCGATAAAGCCCTGGTGCAAGCTGCGACCCGTGGTGTTGAGCCGTTCGGCCAGGTCAAGCAGGGTGATCGGCTTATGCGCATGCTCATGAATGTACTCAATGGCACGTGCCGCCACTTTCCGGCGTGTGGGGACGTCCCGAACCCTGGGGTGATCAGGTGTCAGCGCTTGCAGGAGCGCACCGAGCACGGTCGATTCCCATTGGCTGTTCCAGCCTGGGTGGCGGGAGGCGAGGGTGGTGGGCGATAGCGCTGCCAGCGAGTCGCCGATCAGTTTGAATGCTGACCGTATGGGCTGATGGCTTTCAGCTTGATAACGGTGTTCCTTGCGAGCCTTGAGCAGATCAATGGCGCCATGGCGTTCCCGACACGCCTCATAGTGTTCGAGCGTCGTGGTCACGGTAAACAGGGCTTCATTCGGTTCGCAGCGGTAGTGCACCGACTCGCCGCCGTGCAGTACGACAATCTCGTTGGGTTGCAGTCGCTGGTTGTTCCAGGTCGGCCGGCCAGCGGTCAGACTGGAAATGGCGAAGGTGACGAATCCGTCGGGAATGGCGCCGACGGCGGTGACGCAGGCATTGAAATCGAAACGACTGTGCCGCAGTTGCGGGCCACGTATGTGCCTGAAATGCTGGATGAGGGCTGCCTGCTCGACAGAAGACAAGTCGATGTCCCAATGATCCTTGCGTCCGCTCAACTCGTCCAGGGGGGCGGACTCCAGCTCAAGAAACCGGGGAGGCGCAAAGCTGTTCATGGGGTTCGGGGCTCATCGGGTCATTCGATGCAAGGAGCGGCCGGGCTGGCCGCTCGATACAGGTGCCTTAGAACAGCACGTAGGCGGAAGCGGTGGTCTGGTTCAAGTCCAGGTCGCCCACTTCCAGCACTTCGTACTCGGCGCGGATGCCGATGTTACGAAACACGTCCATCTCGACGCCGGCACCGTAGGTCAGGTCAACACCGGTGTCATCGTCTTCGACGTTGCCGTCGGAATCCCATGCGTGAGCACCGACACTGCCGAACAGGCGGATGCGGTCGCCGATCGGAAAGCCGAGATGGGCGGCCGCTTGCATCGATTTACCCTCGAACTTGCGGTCGTTATCCTCGAGTTCACCCAGGTCGACGTAGGCCCCTTCGATCGCTAGGTTGCCGTTGAAACGATAACCGGCGAACACCTTGTAGCTGTTGTCATCACCATCCAGATCGCTCTCGTCGGTTTCAATGCTGGTAACACCAGCGCCTAGGTACAGTCCTTTGTCATCGCCAGCGGCCATTGCCTGAAAGGACAGCAGGGAAAGCAGCGAGGCGATTGCTAGGTTTCTGAATTGCATGTGCGGTGGATTCCTTGTGCGGGGATTTCCGGTTAGTCAAAAAGTTGTGCCGTGGCACGTCGTTTCGGTGCCTGATCATTGGCAGGGGCTGCAATTGATCAAAGTCATTAATCTGTATTTCCAGCGCAAGGCTCACCCGCACAGGGTTTGTTCTTCGCTTGAAATCGAAAAATACAGTTTGGCCAGCGCTTCAGGTGTTACGTCCCTGGAGTACAGCCAGCCTTGGGCAAACCGGACGCCGCCGGATGTCAGGTGCTGCACTTGCTCCGGGGTTTCCACACCTTCGGCGACGACCTGGAAATTCAGGTCCCGGGCGATGTTGACGATGTGTTGCCAGAGTGCATCCACCGCTGCGACTTTCTCGCCTTCAATGAATGAGCGATCGATCTTCAGGATGTCGATGGGCAGTGAATGGATCAGGGAGAGGTTGGAGTAGCCGGTACCGAAGTCATCGATGGCAATCCGATGCCCACACGCTCGCAGGCGCTGCAGTTGTGCGGCGGCTATGGTCTGCTCGAACAGGGTGCTTTCGGTGACTTCGAAGGCAATGTTGGATGCCGGGATATCGTGCAGGGCCAGAACCTCGGCGACAAAGTCCGGAAAGGTTTCGTCGAGGATGTCGCGGGCGGAAACATTGATGGTGATGTAGAAATTCTTGCAGGCCCAAAGGTAGGTGCTGTAATCCTCGGCAATGCGCTGAATGACGTAGCGTGTGAGTTCGCAAATCAGATCGGACTTCTCGGCGGCGCCAATGAACACTTCCGGCGAAATACTGACATCGTCGAGTTTCCAGCGTGACAGCGCTTCTGCGCCGACCAGGCAACCGGTTCGCATATCAACGATAGGCTGGTAGTTGACCTGCAGTTCACCGTCTCGCAAGGCCCGCCGCAGTTTTACCGCGGTAGAGCTGTAGTGCTGATGCGTGCGTCGGGCGATATACAGCGCGGCACCGAGCAGTGCGGCGCCGACGAGGATCAGCGCGATAAATACATTCATCTTCAAGCTACTCAAGTGGCTGGCGGGGAGTGAGATGACCGGTACCAGTGCATTGCGGCTGTTGGCATATGCCATAAAGACCCGGTCGGCCGAGACCGTGAGTTGTCCAATGCCCGGCGGTTGCTCAAGGGTCAGGGACCGCCGATGGGAGGAAACAACGGATTCCTTGTCGTTTGCGTCTATCAGGTCCAACTGGACGCCTGGCGGGATGCCCAGGCTTTTCAGGAGAATCGCTTTGTTGAGCCAGACGTAAATCGATGAATCCGAGACGATAATAAAGTCAGTGTCCGCGGACTTGTTGAAATCAGGGTGGAACCAATTGGTGTGGCCATCGGCGGCTGGATAGCCGCGCTCATCACCTTGCAAGGGGGAGAGCAGTTTTCGACCGTAAGATGAGCAGACTTTCCGGTTCTGAAGTTTGACGGCGGCCTGATAGATATATCGGTTCTCTTCGACCTTCTCGGCAAGCATTGAATACAGTTCGCTGGAGCAATCCGGGATTGAACGCTCGAAAGACTCAAGGCTGGCGAATACATCGTCGAGTTGCCTGCGTGGTTCAATGAGCGCAGTGCTCACCTTTTCATGCACGTTATTAAACTGTTGCGCGATACGCCGCTCCGCAATCGTTCCGGCAGCAAGCCAGGCGAGCCATCCCATTGCAATCGATCCGGATAACACCAGCGTTGATCTTCGAAGTGAGCTTTTCAAGCGACCCTCGGCAAATGGTTTCTTGTGCAGGAAGTGGGCGGCGGTGCACGGCGCATCAGGGATCAATCACAAATCCCAGCGCGATGCCGCTGATATAGGCGAGGGCACACAGCAGTATCTTTTGCTTGAGCGGCAGAGTGTTTAACTGAAGAAGGAGGCGCATGCTTATTCACCTGCTGACAGAGATAAGTCAGGGTGATGCGGGGGTGGGGCGAAGGGAAATTATTAATCGTTATTTTGCGGGAGATGGCGTGACGATGACGCGCCTGGCAAGGCCATTTTTCGGCGACGTGTCACCTTGGAAATGGCGGTGCCAGGCGTTGGCGGTCAGTTATTCATGCAGCGCAGGCGACCGAATTCGTGGATATAGAAGCAGACGGTGTTTGCGTCGGCGGTCGGCAGAAAGCTGTAGTTCAGGGTAGAGCCTTCCTGGCCAATGTACTGGCGCCTGAAAAACAGGTCGGGCATTTTGTCGATGGCAAAGAGTTCGCTGTCCTGGCTCAGTTTAGTGCTGGCTATTTTAATTTCTATGTTGCTCTGGTTCGAACGGATGATGTCGGCGGACACCGTTGCATTACGCAGTTTTCCATTCAGGCTTTCGATGGCGGACAGGGTGAGCCGATCCTCGCCTATGGTGAGATACTCTTCAGTGTTCAGTTGGTTCTGGTCTTCAAGCCATTGATGGCTGTTGGTGTGGTAGCCAACGTTTTTCTTGAAAGCGATGGGCGGAGAGACTAACGCGAAAATACAGGCGGCATTGATCAGCCCTAACACTACCCATTGAGTGGCCGGTTTTTTCAGCAGGCTCATAGCGCTGTCTCCAGGCACTGTTGGATCATGGCGGGAAGTTCTTTTTGTTGGCTGTTGAATTGATAGTTGTGGGTGCTTTGATCCGCACGGATGCAAGCCAGTGTGTAATTTGACTTGGACTGGCTGAGCCAGATCTGTCCCTTCAAGCTGGCCGGTGACTTCTCGAGTTGTTTGGCCACGGCGTCACCGAGTGCCCGGGCTTCGTCGAGGCTGTTGCCGACAGTGTTCAAAGTGATGTTGTGGAGTTGCGTATTGACGACTTTGATTTCGGGCCGGTTGAATGGAAAGCCCAGGTGCATCAGGGTGGCCACGCACAGGGCAACGGTCGCGGCATAACCGATAAAGAGTTTATTGATAATAAACCCGGGTCTTGGTTGCTCAGGTGCTGCCGGGGTAGCGGGGGTGTCATCGATTGAAGGCGCTACGGTCGAGTCCGCTTCGATTTCATCCGCAGGGACAAGTTGTTCGCTCTCAGGTGGCGTCGCCAGCTCGGCCTGTGGGTCGATGACATGATTTTGATTGAAGCGATAACCACGCCGGGGGATGGTCATCACAATCTCGTGATCGCGACTGTCGTTAAGGCTGTTTCTCAGGGAAAAGATGGCCTGGTTCAAACTGCCGGACGCGACGACCCGATCATTCCAGGTGTATTCGACAATTTCATCGCGGGTCTTGGTAACGCCGGGTTCTGCCAATAGCAACGCTAAAAGACGTGATTCTGCTCTGCCCAGTGTGGTGTCTTGAACCTCTCCGAGCGGCGTCGTGATGGATAGCAGTGAGTTCTCTGGGTCGAAAATGGCGATCGAGCCATTTTTCAACTTAAAAGAGTAGCTCATGGTTAATTCTCCATTCGGATATGTTCAGTCTTTGTGCCAGGATCGTTTTGCTCAGGCGGGGGGCGCAGCATGCAGACGTGGGAAGGTAACTCCTAATTTTATCAGGCAAGCGGCGCTGACGATAGCGCCAAATCCTTGTCGGGGCTGACGGGCGGGATCATCCGGGACGTTTCCAGGTGTCGCCAGGTCGATGCAGCTCGATGGCCGATCTACCTGGGCGTCAGATTGGCGGGTGTCTTGAGCACCAGGGGCGAGGGTGTGGGTGGTGCTGTTTTCCAGGTGGCGAAGCGGGCCTGGTGCCCGCTGTCGCACCTGTGTCGCTCACGGCTGGGCGAAGGCCTTGTCGGCCCGTTCGCGCAACTGTCTGGCCCAGGCATCAAGGGCCGGGTAGCTGTCTTCTACCTTGGCCGTGGCAGACGGGGAGAGTTCGTTGCCCGTGGTGGCGCTGACGGATTGCGCCAGCAGTTCGCCCGATGTTGCGTCGCGCATTTCACTTTCAAAGTAGATGCGCAGGCTTTCGTCTCGAGTGCCGGTCAGTTGCATCACACCACCCACCACCATGCCAATAGGGAGGTACTCGGGAGTGGACGGGTCGCGCGGCGTCCGTTCGCTGCCGGTGATGGCTGTGCGCAGCAGGAGCGTATCGGGCTCGGGCCGGGTGGTGACTTCATAGCCCGAGGTCAGGAACTGGTAGAGAATCGCCTGCTTCAGGTAGTTGAGCATCGCAGCCGTGTCGGCTGGACTTTTCATGGTCTGGTCAAGGTCTTTGCCGGTGACGTAAAGGCGCGGCGACTCCAGGTAAATCCGTTTCTGGTAGGACTGCTTGATCTCAAGCGACGGCTTGACCCAGTACTCGCTCTGGGGCCATTGCGGATCCTTGGTCAGGCGGCTGTAGTCATTCAGAAAACCGGAATGCCGTGTTTCAGGGGCCGGCATGGTGGTGCAACCGGCCATGCCGACAAGAAGTACCGCTGCAAACAGGCGGGAGAAGCGCATCACTGAATGACCCATGGATTTTGACTGAAGGGGCAATAGGGTGCGCGGCCCTGGCGGGCCGCG
Organism: Pseudomonas sp. Irchel s3h17; assembly: GCF_900187505.1. Lineage (GTDB taxonomy): Bacteria > Pseudomonadota > Gammaproteobacteria > Pseudomonadales > Pseudomonadaceae > Aquipseudomonas. Next base: position 162,317 of record NZ_FYDL01000006.1, on the reverse strand, counting down.
CTATCCGAAAACTGCGAGCCCAGGGGCGTAACCCAATCCCGCGCCGGGCGGACCGGTACAGGTATCGGGCGCGGGCCTGCACCCCGGGGGGCCTAGAGGCCCAGTTCGGTCAATCCAGGATGGTCATCCGGGCGCCGGCCCAGGGGCCAGTGGAACTTGCGCTCGCATTCCTGGATGGGCAGATCGTTGATGCAGGCGTGACGGTTGGACATCAGTCCATGTTCGTCGAACTCCCAGTTTTCATTGCCGTATGAGCGATACCAGTTGCCGGAGTCGTCGTGCCATTCATAGGCGTAACGCACTGCGATGCGGTTGCCGGTGAAGGCCCAGAGTTCCTTGATCAATCGGTATTCCAGTTCCCTCGCCCATTTGCGGGTGAGGAAGCCCTTGGCCTCTTCGCGGTTGTTGGCGAACTCGGCGCGGTTACGCCACTTTGTGTCCAGGGTATAGGCCAGTGAAACCCGCTGTGGGTCCCGAGAGTTCCAGCCGTCTTCGGCCAGGCGGATCTTTTCAATGGCCGATTGGCGAGTGAATGGCGGCAAGGGAGGGCGAACTTGGGCATCAGATGACATTTAAAGTCTCCGGGGGAGGTGGATGTTCAAACGGCAAGTTGCTCTTGTTTGAAGTGTCACAGGTCCAATAACTTTCGCGCCATGCATTGCGCATTATCGGCAGCACTGTGATCCCCCATGACAAGCGCAACGGTAATGGCACCATCGATCAGAATCAGCAGCTGCGGGGCCATGGCCTGCGGATCCTGTACGCCATGTTCGGTGCACAGCTCGCCCAGGTAGGCGAGCAGTTTCTGTTTGTGTGCCTTCGCCACGAGACGTACCGGATCCTGCGGGTCGCCAGTTTCACCGCTGGTATTGATGAAGGCGCAGCCACGAAAACCGTCACTGGCAAACCAGTCCTTCAGCACGCTGAACAGGTTGAGCAAGCGCAGTCCCGGGGTTGGGGCCCGGTTCACTTGCCGGATGAACCCGTGCATCCAGCGCTCATCACGGCGTAGCAGGGCGGCGACGACCAGCTCGTCCTTGTTGGCGAAGTAGCGGTAGATACTTTTTCTGGAAACACCGGCGGTTTTCACCAGAAGATCCATGCCCGTGGCGGCGATGCCACTTTTGTAGATCAACTTTTCGGTGACGTCCAGAATGATGTCGCGTGTGTCGTGGCTAGTTATCTCGTTCATGTTGCGAAAGTAGAATGATCGTTCTCCTTGGTCAAGATAAATTCTAAAAGTGTCGATGGTGGCGCGGGATGGAGGCCTCCGCGAGTCTGCAAGACGGGGCTTGAGAGCGGGCGGTGCTGTGAATCGAATATCACATTTTGCGTAATTTCGGCGTCTATCCGGGCCACGGGAGCAAGCCCGTTCGTCGCACATGGTGTAAGCTCACGGGTTCTTCGGATTAGACCCATTTGCGAGCCCTATGCCGTCGCTTTTCAAACGCTCCCTGTTGCCCAGACTGCGCAGTTTTCCGCTGGCCGCCGATGCCGTCTCCATTCTCAACGGCGCGGCCGAGTTCCGTCGGTGCCTGCTGGAGCAGATCGCCCAGGCGACCCATCGTATCTACATCGTTGCGCTTTACCTGCAACACGATGAAGCCGGCCAGGAAATCCTTGATGCCTTGCACGCGGCCAAAGCTGCCCGCCCGGAATTGGACGTGGTGGTGGTGGTCGACTGGTTGCGGGCACAACGGGGTTTGATCGGTGCCGGCAAGCAGCCGGGGAACTCGGCCTGGTACCAGCAGCAAACCCGCGAGCACAGCAGTGAAGTGCCGGTGTATGGCGTACCGGTGCAGACCCGCGAGCTGTTCGGTGTGTTGCACCTCAAGGGCTTTGTGATCGACGACTGCGTGATCTACAGCGGCGCCAGCCTGAATAACGTCTACCTGCACAAGTTCGACAAGTACCGTTTCGACCGTTATCACCTGCTGCGCAACCAGGCGCTGGCCGACTCCATGCAGCACCTGGTGCAACATGGCCTGATCGCCTCCAGGGCCGTGCATCGGTTGGACGTGCCCGACCTGCCGACCACGCGCAGCCTGCGCAACGATATCGGCGACTTGCGCAGTCGCCTCAAGCACGCGACCTACGACACTGCCCAGGGTGTATTGAACAAGGACGAACTGTCCGTCAGCCCGTTGCTCGGGGTCGGCAAGAACAACCCATTGAGCCGGGTGATCTGCGAGTTGATCGCCAGTGCCCGGTATCAACTGACGATCTGCACGCCGTATTTCAACCTGCCCTTGCCGGTGACCCGGGAAATCAACCGGGCGCTGGCGCGTGGGGTGAAGGTCGACATCATCGTTGGCGACAAGACTGCCAACGACTTCTACATCCCGCCGAGCGAACCATTCAAGGTGATCGCGGCATTGCCGTATCTCTACGAGATCAGCCTGCGGCGTTTCGCCAAACGTCATCAGCGCGAAATCGACAGCGGTGCGCTCAACTTGCATCTGTGGCGCGACGGTGAAAACACCTACCACCTCAAGGGCATGTGGGTCGACGAGCGCTACACCCTGTTGACGGGTAACAACCTGAATCCGCGCGCGTTCCGCCTGGACCTGGAAAACGCGTTGCTGATCGACGATCCCAAGGGTGAGTTGAGCGAGCCCCGGCGCGGCGAGCTGGCAGAGATTTTCCGCCACACCCGCCGTATCGAAAACTATCAGCACCTGGAGACGCTGCCGGAGTATCCCCCGGCGGTGAGCAAGTTTCTGCGGCGAGTCAGCCGGGTACGCATCGAGCGCCTGCTTTACCGTATCCTTTAAGGATCAGCGGGGTTTGCTGGCGGGCCACACGGCGACCAGCAGCAACAACCCCGCGGCCACCAGATAGGGCAGGCGTGGCTCCAGGGCATAGATCAAGGTGCCCGCCAGGGGACCGATCACCACGCCAAACCCTTGGGCGGCACCGATGCTGCCGGCCGTGGCGCCTTGTTCCGAGGCGTCCACCGCATTGGCGGCCAGGGCGGCGAAGGACGGAAATATCCAGCCCATGCCGCCGGCCGAAACGAAGAAGCACAGCCATAATCCCCAGGCTGTGTCGGCGAACATGCTGCCGGCAAATCCAGTGCCGGCAATCACCGACCCCACGCGGATCAAGCGCAGGGGCGACCAGTCCAGCCGGCGCACGATCAACTGCGAGCAAATCAACGCCAGGCCGACCATGGTCAGGGCGATGCCGGCGGTTTGTGCGGCATCGGCCGGCCCCATGCCCAGCTTGTCGATGGCGTAGAAGCCCACGGTGATCTGGGCGATCGACACGCAGAGCATCGCGACAAACGCCACCGCCATGGGCCGGCGCAGGCGTGGATCATTCAGGCGAACGGTGCGGGACGCGTGCTTGAGATGCAGTTCCTGGCCCTTGAGCTTGTAGCGCAGGACCAGAAAGGCCAGCAGTGGCAGCAGCGCCATGGCGTAGAACGGCAAGCTCAGGCTGTAGCGTGACAGCAGCGCGGCAATGGCCGGTCCCATCACCAGCCCGCAGGCGTTGGCCGCCCCCAGCGCGGCCATGGAGCGACCTCGGTGCTGAGGTTCGACGTTGTCGGCGATCAGTGCATTGCCACCCACCGGAATCGCCGCGTAGAACACCCCGATGATGCCGCGCCCCAGCATCAAGCCGATGAACCCCAGCAGCGCCGAGGGCAGCAGGCGCAGCGAAACATCGATGAACAGGCACAGCGCCCAGTAGGCGAGGGTGAACCCGGCGGTGCCGAGCAACAGGATATGGCGACGGCCCAGGCGATCGCTGAGCTGGCCCCACGGCCGGGCCAGGACCATCCACAGCACCCCGGACACGGTCACCGCCGCGCCGGCTTGCCAGGTGGCCAGCCCGAGTATCCGCGAGATGGGGCCGATCAGCGAAACGAACGCCATCATCGCCATGGTGCAGGCCATGTTGGCGAACATCAGCGGGCGCAGGTCGAAGGCTGAGTCGGTTAGCGGCGCATCGGAGGTGGCCGATGGGGTAGGCATGTGAAATCTTCCATGAAAGGTGTGCGATCTGAAACGTTATAGGCATAACGGTCCGAGACAAAGTTTTATTCGTGTGACTGATAATATATCCCGGCTCCAGAAGCGCAAAAGCCCCGTCACGAAGACAGGGCTTTTATTTGGAGCTTGCAGCTTGAGGCGTGTGGCTGTTCTTAGAACGCCACGCCCTGGCTGCGCAGGTAGTCGTCGTAGGTGCCGCTGAAGTCGGTTACGCCGCTTGGGCTCAACTCGATGATTCGAGTGGCCAGGGACGATACGAACTCACGGTCGTGGCTGACGAAGATCAGCGTGCCCGGGTAGTTCTCCAGCGCCAGGTTCAACGCTTCGATGGATTCCATGTCCAGGTGGTTGGTCGGTTCGTCCATGATCAGCACGTTTGGCTTTTGCAGGATCAGCTTGCCGAACAGCATGCGGCCTTGCTCACCACCGGAGATGACCTTGACCGACTTGAGGATTTCGTCGTTTGAGAACAGCATGCGGCCCAGGGTACCGCGAACCACTTGTTCGCCTTCCTTGGTCCAGCGGCCCATCCAGTCAAACAGATTGGACTCGTCTTCGAAGTCGGATGCGTGATCCTGGGCGTAATAGCCCAGCTCCGCGGCTTCGGTCCATTTCACTGTGCCGGCATCCGGGCTCAGTTCGTTGACCAGGGTGCGCAGCAGGGTGGTTTTACCGATACCGTTCGGGCCGATGATCGCCACGCGCTCGCCGGCTTCAACGGTGAAGCTGAAGTCCTTGAACAGGGTCTTGCCATCAAAGCCTTTGGCCATGCGCTCGACGATGACTGCCTGACGGTGCAGCTTTTTGGTCTGATCGAAACGGATGAACGGGCTGACGCGACTGGAAGGCTTGACCTCGGCCAGCTGGATCTTGTCGATCTGCTTGGCACGGGAAGTAGCCTGCTTGGCTTTCGAGGCGTTGGCCGAGAAGCGGCTGACGAACGATTGCAACTCGCTGATCTGTGCTTTCTTCTTGGCGTTGTCCGACAGCAGTTGCTCGCGGGACTGGGTCGCCACGGTCATGTACTCGTCATAGTTGCCCGGGAACAGGCGCAACTCGCCGTAGTCCAGGTCAGCCATGTGGGTGCAGACGCTGTTCAGGAAGTGTCTATCGTGGGAGATGATGATCATCAGGCTGTTGCGCTGGGTCAGAATGTTTTCCAGCCAGCGGATAGTATTGATGTCCAGGTGGTTGGTCGGTTCGTCGAGCAACAGCACTTCCGGATCGGAGAACAGGGCCTGGGCCAGCAGCACGCGCAGTTTCCAGCCTGGCGAAACTTCGCTCATCGGGCCGTTGTGCTGCTCGATACCGATACCCAGGCCCAGCAGCAGTTCGCCGGCGCGGGATTCGGCGGTGTAGCCGTCCATCTCGGCGAACTCGGTTTCCAGCTCGGCGACGGCCATGCCGTCTGCTTCGGTCATTTCCGGCAGCGAGTAGATGCGGTCGCGCTCGGCCTTGACCTTCCACAGCTCCTCGTGACCCATGATCACGGTGTCGATCACGGTGAATTCTTCGTAGGCGAACTGGTCCTGGCGCAATTTACCCAGACGCACGTTCGGCTCGAGCATCACCTGGCCGCCGGACGGGTCGAGGTCGTCGCCGAGGATTTTCATAAAGGTCGACTTGCCGCAACCGTTGGCGCCGATCAGGCCGTAGCGGTTACCTGCGCCAAATTTGACCGAAACGTTCTCGAACAACGGCTTGGCGCCGAACTGCATCGTGATGTTAGCTGTGGAGATCAATTACTTTACCTATCAATGGGTTGCGGGCTGCACGTGTTTGCCTGATACCGACTCGATACCACTCTGGAGCCTTTCCGGTTTCAGCCAACGCGCATACGTCGACAGCAACATCTGGACGCTGTGGCCAAGTTGCTGAGCGATGAAGGCGAGGTTCATGTTGGACATTGAGCATATTGTCGCATAAGTACGACCGCAGTTGTACGGCGACCGACAAGGGATACCGGGCGCCTGGAGGGCCGGTCGTCACTGCTTGTGCAGATCTGACGTCTGCATGATGGACTCGCTGTTCCTGGATGGCGGAAAGATAAAAGGGGGGGGCAAGGACCTTCCTGTCCCTTTTTCCGACGTTCTACGTACTGATTGGTGACCTTCAGGACGTTGTTCTGCTCGTTCGTTGAGCAGAACAAAACGATCGTCGCCAGTGTTTGCACACTGCACCATTCCCCCCCAGGCTATCCCGCGGCAGACGTGGGCAGTCCTTTTTTCCAGGCTCACTGCAACCCGCCACGTGCACAAGATGGAGCGAGCCCGGATCGGTGCTGTCGCCGATCGTGGGCGTCGGGATCTTACGAAAGTCGTCGTGGATCGTGAAGGTACCGTCGATCAGCAGTATGCGCCGTTTCATGGAGTTTCACCTTCGGCGGCTATCAGGGGAACTTGCAGGACGAACAGCGCGCCTTTCCCCGGCCCGTCGCTGTAGGCGTTCAGGTGGCCGTTCATCTCGATGGTCGCCAGCGCACAGCTGTGCAGGCCAAACCCATGGCCTTCCTTGCGGGTGGTGAAACCGTGGGCAAAGATGCGGGTCATATCCTTCGGGGCGATGCCTTCGCCTTTGTCGCGTACGCTAATCTGCAAGGTCTCGCCGTCGATGATGGTCGCACCCAAGGTCATGATCCGCTCGTGATTGGACACATTGGACATGGCGTACTTGGCGTTGCTGATCAGATTGATGAGGATCAGCAGCAGACGGTGCTTGTCGCCCATGATCCGTGGGATATCGGCGTACTCCTTGAGCACCGTCACATTATGGCGGGTGAGGGCGCCGAAATTCATGCGCAACGCGTCTTCGAGCAACTCGCTGATCGACAGGGACTCCAAGAAATTGCTGGCGCCTGCGTAGGATTGTTGGGTGGCGACAATGTCCTTGATGTGATCGACGCTTTTGCTCAGTTGCGTCAGCTCCTCTGCCATGCCTTGCTGTTCATGATTGATAGCCTCGACCAGTTGGTTCAGGTAACCGGGCAGCAATTTCCCCTTTTCATCCTCGGTGAGAAAACTACCCAAGTCCTGCTGGCGTTCGTTGATCAGATGCATCGCCTTACCCAGTCCCTGGGCTTTGCTGTTTCGCAACTTGCGGCTGACCAGCTCGGCGGAGATGTTCACGCTGTTGAGGACGTTCCCGACGTTGTGCAAGACGTTGGTAGCAATTTCCGCCATGCCGGCCCGGCGAGCGGTGTCGAGCAGTTCGCCCTGGGTGTCTTTGAGTTGGCGAGTACGTTCTTCGACTCGTTGTTCGAGTTCGTCGTTGACGGCCACCAGGGCTCGGTTCATCCGATTAATTTCGGTAAAGCTGCGGATCAGGTGAATGGCCAGCCAGATGAGCAGTAGCACCAGCAGCGCTGAAAACAGCAGCAGAGAAAGATGGTATTTCTGGTCGCTGGCTTCGGCTTCCTGCTGGTCGCGGTTGAGCATGTTGGTGATGTCATCCAAGCGCTCGGCGACCGGTATCACGTCTATCTCGTCAAGCAAGCTGTTGACTTTGGGTTGTTCGCGCAGGATCAGCGAAATGTGGTTGCCGAGAATGTCGATAGGCTCGCGAAGTTCCGGCGGCAGTCGTTCCTTGTCCACTTGAAGTGTGTTTAGACCCACCAGGATGTCTGCGGCCCGGTCTGCGGAGGTGACCTGGGCGAATTCCATGCTGCTGAGCAACAGGTGGTAAATGTCGGTGGCGGTATTCTGTATTTGCAGTTTGTCAGCGTCGGTCATCCGGGCCAGTTGCGCCTGGATGTCGTCTTCAGCGGCTGGCAGGAAGGCCAAGGAGTTGCGTAGCACGGCATTGTGGGATTTGAACTGTTCCACAACCCGGGTCTTTTCCTTCATGGCGTTCAGGTAGGCGTCCAGCGTGGAACGCCACATCGGCGATTGGTTGAGCCTGTTTTGCGACACCAGCGAGTCGAAGGTTCGCCACAGTTGCGTTATTTCGACCAGGGGGGATACCAGCGGGTCGTAGTTGTGGCTGATAGCGACTCGCGCCTTGAGGATTTCGCTCTCCCACTGCGCGTTCTGTTGCATGATCTGGCGGATCAGGTCCCGGGACTTTGTGTAGGTGACGGTCTGTCCCGATCTCGAACTGAGGTACAGAAATAGTAGAGTCGACACCAACACGAGAGCGACGCCTGCCAGCATTACCAGGCTAGTGCGACGGGATACGTTCATAGCGGCTTGCCTTCCCATTCGCCGGTCAGAGTCTTGAGGAATTTGACGAGTAGATCCTTGTCTTTCTCGGATGGAGTGCGCCCCAACTGGTACTTGAACATTACCGCCACGGCCCCCTCAAGGGTCTGTTCCGAGCCATCGTGGAAGTACGGTGCAGTGACGGCGACGTTACGCAGGCTCGGCACCTTGAACACATTGCGGTCCTCTTCCTCTCCCGTGACGTTGAACCGACCCTGGTCGGCCTCGGTAGGGTTGCCCCGGGTCTTGAAGTAATCACCAAACACACCGAACTTCTGGAACATGTTGCCGCCGATGTTCACCCCCTGGTGGCAAGCGATGCAGCCGTAGTCCTGGAAGCGCTGATAACCGTACTTTTCCTCTATGGTCAGGACCTCGGTGTTTCCCGCCAGGTACTGGTCGAAGCGTGAGTTGGCGCTGAGCAGGGTGCGTTCGTAATCGGCCAGGGCGTTCTTGATGTTGGCCTTGGTCACGGCGTCGGGGTAGGCATCAGCGAACGCCGTGCGATAGGTCGGATCGCTAGCGATGCTCTGCACCACAGCGCTCCAGTCGCTGCCCATTTCAGTGGGGCTCTGCACTACGATATGTACCTGTTCTTCCAGGGTCTCGACCCGGCCGTCCCAGAACTGACGGAAGTTCAAGCTGGCATTGAATACGCTCGGCGTATTGACCTCCAGGGGATTGCCGTCAAAGCCGAGCGACAGTGGTTTGTCGTCGCTACCACCAAGGTTCAGGTTATGGCAGCTGGAACAGGACAGACTGTTGTTAACCGACAAGCGAGGGTCGTTGAACAGCTGGCGTCCCAGTTCGACCCGTTTACTGTTTAGCGTCGGCACCGCGGGTAGAGGTTTCAGCGGCCCTTCCAGTGGTGCAGCTTCGGCACCCGCAGCGAGCAGCAGGCCGGCTGAAAGGAGCAATGCGAGTGAAAACATGGCCGGTATCCTTACCAAGGACAACTTCATGAGCGGGGCGGATCATGTTGTAGAGATCCAACTAGGAAGCGGGCGAATGCCTCGGGTTCCACGGCTTTGCTGAAGTAGAAGCCTTGACCTTCCTCGCAGTGATGGCGCTTGAGAAAGTCGAGTTGTTCGGCAGTCTCCACACCTTCGGCGATGATGCTCAGGTTCAGGCTCTTTCCGAGGTCGATGATGCTGCTGACCAGTTTAGCGTCGTTGCTGTCGGTGCTCAGGTCGCGCACAAACGACTGATCGATCTTCAGCACATCGACCGGAAACTTCTGTAGATAGCTCAAGCTCGAGTAGCCGGTACCAAAGTCGTCGATGGCCAGCCGTATCCCCAACTGCTTGATCGCCTGGAGCGTGGAGATGGTGGCGTCAACGTTCTGCATCAGTACACTTTCGGTAATTTCCAGTTCGAGTAGCGTTGGGTCGAGTCCGGTCTCGGTCAAAGTGCGGGTGACGCGCTCGACGAAGTCGCGTTGACGAAAGTCGATGGCCGACACGTTCACCGACATGCAGATGGGGGGCAGGCCCTGTTTCTGCCAGGTCTGCGATTGCAGGCAGGCACTTCTTAACACCCATTGGCTCAACGCGACGATCAGTCCGCAGTCTTCGGCCATCGTGATGAAGTCCGAGGGGTACACCCTGCCATGGCCGGGCCGGTTCCAGCGTACCAGCGCTTCGGCACCGACCACGGTGCCCCGGGCCAGATCCAGTTTGGGTTGGTAGTGCAGGACGAACTCTTCACGTTGCAATGCCAGGCGCAGGGCGGTTTCCAGGGTCTGCTGCTGCCGGGCACGCAGGTTCATGTCTTCGATGAAAAAACTGAAGTCGTTGGAGCCGCAATCCTTGACACTGCGCATGGCGGTCTCGGCGTTTTTGATCAGCGTTACCGCATCGAAGCCGTCGTCGGGGTAGACGCTGATGCCCAGGCTGGCGGTAACCGTCAGGTCGTGACCCGCCACGGAATGAGGCGTGCTGATGGCCGCCAGCAGTTTTTCGGCAACAACCCTGGTTTGCTGTGGATGAAGGATGTCGCCCAGAATCACCACGAACTCATCCGAACCGTAGCGAAACACCGAGTCGGACTCGCGCACGGCGCTCGCCAGACTGTGCGCTACGTGCTTGAGCATTGTGTCTCCCGCCGGGTGCCCGAGTGCATTGTTGATGCGTTTGAAACGGTCCAGGCCAATGAAAATCACCGCTACCTTTCGGTCGTGGCGACGGGACTGGGACAGGCTTTGGGTCAAGCGATCGCCCAGCAACGTACTGTTGGGTAGTTCAGTGAGCACATCGTAATGCAGTAGTCGTGACACGCTCAGCAGCTCCCGAACCCGTTCTTCGATGGTTTGCTCCAGGTAGCGCATCTTGCTGGCTGCGTCCTGCGCCAACTGCCATTTGCAGGTCAGGGCGCTGGCCATCTGGCGGATCTCCAGACTGTCGAATGGCTTTTTCAGGATTAACAACTGATCACCGAATGTGATGCGTTCGGTCATGGCTTCCCAGGAGTAATCGGAGAATGCCGTGCATAAGGCGATCTGCAGTTGAGGGTCGGCTTTCCAGAGATGCTCGATAGTCTGCAGGCCGTCCCAGCCCGGTGGCATGCGCATGTCGATAAACGCTAATGCATACGGCCTGCTTTCCGCCTGGGCCCGTCTGACCAGTTCCACGGCTTCTTCACCCTGATAGGCGGAGTCAAGCTGAAAGTTCAGATGGGGTATACGGGTAGCCTCGAACAGCAGGGCTTCTGTGCTGCTCAGGAGTCCATCATCTTCGGGGCTGAGAATCTTTCGAAAGTCCTGATGGATCGCCGGCGTATCGTCGATGATCAGGATACGTCGATTGGTTGCTACGCAAAGGGGGTTCACCTGAGATTCTCCGACGTTGAATCCGCCGACCAGGTGCTGTCGTCCACAGCAGCAGACTTGACCTTGAGTAGTTCGCCAGCCTGGTCGCTGTCGACTGCCATACCGACGGAATGCCCCAGCTGTGTGCCGCTGGACATCAGGGTGCCGCGCTGCTCTTGGGTTTCCACTCCTTCTGCAGTGACCCCGATGCCTGCCTCGCTGGCGAAATTGAGAATGGCCCGCAGCGTCATGGCGTTGTCCGAGTTGCTGCTGGCGCTGTCGAGAAAGCGTTGGGTTAGCTTCAGATGGTTGACCCTGTAGGTCTTGAGGTAATCGAACGATGAATACTCGGTGCCGAAATCATCGATGGCGATCTTCACGCCCAGCTCGCAAAGCCGGGGCAGGATATCGTTGTGGGTCCACTTGGTCTGGGCTAGCGTGCCCTCGGTCACATCGAATCTCAGGTCCCACGGGCACAGGTTCCAGCGCGCGGTGGTGCGCAAAACGTCGTAAATGAGTTCCGGGCCGGTCTTGAGCTGGACCAGGGACAAGTGGATCGCAATCAGCGGAGGCGCCATGTTCTGGTCGCGCCAGGCGCGCATCTGCTGGCAGGCTTGGTCCAGCTGCCAGTGACCGAGGGCAACGACGATTCCGGTCTTCTCGGCAGCGGGCACAAAGTCTTTGGCCTCGAGCCAGCCGCGCTGGGGATGGAGCCAACGCACCTGGGTGGCCATGCCGAGGATCTTGCCGGTGCCGAGGTCGACCTCGGGGAGGTAATGCAGGTGCAGTTCATTACGTTCCAAGGCCAGTTTCAGGTCATTGGTCAGGGCCACTCGCTCCGTCACTTCCTGGTTAATCTCCTCGCTGTGGAAGTGGAACTGATTACGTCCTTTGTCTTTGGAGCGATACAGCGCCATGTCCGACTGCGCTAGCAGGCTGTCGGCGCTCAGAGTCTGTGGGTTGTAGAGGCTGATGCCGATGCTCACTGAGATCCGCATCTCGTTGCCTTCTAGTGAGAAGGGGAGCATCAGGGTGTCGAGGATTTTCACCGCCAGCGCAGCGCAGTTCGTGGCCTCACCGACCTCCAGTTGCAGGATCGCGAATTCATCGCCGCCCAGGCGCGCTACCACGTCGTTTTCCCGGGTGCAGGAACTGATACGTCGGGCCACCCCCTGCAACAGTAAGTCGCCGACAGGATGACCGAGGGTGTCGTTGACGCGTTTGAAGTGGTCCAGGTCCAGGTAAAACATCGCAAAGGGCGCAGCACCTCTTCGGGCCGCGGCGAAGGCCTGGTGCAGGCGTTCGATCAGGGTCGCTCGGTTGGCCAGTCCGGTCAGTGCGTCCGTGCGTGCCAGCAGGGCGATTTTTTCTTCGGCCAGCCTTCGCTCGGTGATATCGAGGATGATCCCTTCCACTTCGACCAGTTGGCCCTGGTCGTTGCGTACGGGGACATAGCGGTTTTCCACCCAGCGAAAGGTGCCATCACCGATGCGCATGCGGAATTCGATCGACGCTCCTGCGACATCACGATCCAGGGCGCGGAGCATGGCATTCTCGACTTTGGCCTGGTCGTCCGGGTGTATCAGTGCCTGAGCCCAGTCGGTCGAGGCCACCAACTGCGCCGCCATATGGCCGAACTTGGTGATGTTGTGGGAAATGTACATCAGCGCGAACGAAGGCTCGCCCCGCAAGCGATAGAGGATGGTGGGGCTGTTCTGGACGATGATGTTGGCGTCGGCCAACTCTCGGGTACGCTCCTCGACCGCCTTTTCCAGTTGGTCCCGCTTTAGCGCTGCGTCTTCGGTCATTTGCCATTTGACGGTCAGTGCGCTGGCCATCTGCCGAATTTCGATGGCATCGAAGGGTTTTTTCAAGATCAGCAAGCTGTCGCTCAGCTCCAGGCGCTCAGCGATATCTTCCCAGGAATAGTCGGAATGGGCTGTGCACAGCGCGATTTGCAGTTTGGGGTCGACCTGCCACAGCCGTTCTATGGTTTCCAGACCGTCCCAGCCGGGAGGCATACGCATGTCGATGAAGGCCATGGCATAGGGCTGCTCGCAATCCAGCGCGGCTTGCACCTTGGCTAGCGCTTCCTGGCCTTGGAATGCCGAGTCCAGGACAAAATGCTCCAGCGCGGAACTCACAGGGGCGCCGAAGAGGGTGGCTTCGGCACTGCTGAGGGTATCTTCGGTTTTCTCACCGGGCGCAAGAATCTTGCGGAAGTCTTCGTGGATCGCCGCAGTGTCGTCAACAATCAGGATTCGCCGGTTGGTGCGGTGCGTCGACGGCATCATCGCCGTACTCCAGCCAAACGCGGGGATTCAAGGTATAGGCTCATCTGGTTTCCCTTCCTGCCTATCGGGTACGCAATCCATTCAGGGCTTGAGCATAGTCAGGCTCTGCTATAAGCGCTAATCGATGGGTGTCGAACTCATGCCGAAGTACTGCAAGTCATCGCAGGGTAGGAGGAGGGAGGGATCTGGCTGCGTTGCGATCTACGTGTTGGCAGAATAATGTGCCAGGTACAGCGGGGCTGAGCCGGCACGTTCGAGCTCCTTACGAAGATCCGCGATCAGGCTCGCGATGGCAAAACCGTTGTTGAGCGGGGCAATCGAGATTCCGGTGACAACGAGCATTTCTTGATTCGAGGTACCTTGAAAAAAACGTACGGTCAATGCTGCCGTTGGGTCAACCATGCATTCGCAGCGGGTCGGGAGGAAGCTTTGCTCTACCAGGTGACGTAGTTCTAAAGTCGATAACATGGTGACTTGCCTCGACGGGAGTCAGCCAAGTGACTTTTGTCAGAAAGGAAGGTGCAAGCTCCTGGAAAGTAGATACGTGGTGGACTCCCTAAACTCATTGGCCAAGAGCCCATCACTCAGTATGCACCTGAGCGGCCCGAAGGATTAGATCGTTTAGTTCTCGCGCCTGGCAATGTTGCACATGTTGATCAACCGCCGAGATACCCGCTGGTGCCGTCTTCGAGGATCTCGGCCCACTTGGCTAACACGTCATCCACGACTTCAGCTGGCACGCCTCCAGGTTTTTTCCCCTACGGTTATTCGCCGAACAGCAGTTTGGTGTATTTCTTGGAGATGGCCCCTGAGCGCTTTCCGTTCGCGCCATAGTAGCGATCCTCCCGGCATAGCCGCTCCTTCACGTCGCAGAAAATCCCGTTGGCAAACGTGAACTCGGTCAGGTCGACGTCGGGCATTGCGAACAGCGTGTTCGCGGCGGCTTTCTTGCCGAGATACTTTTCTGTCAGTTCGTGGGAAATCCCTTTGTCGTCGGCGCATACATAGCGGTCGCAGAGCACGCCTGGCGTCGGCGACTGGTTGGCGGCTGGTTGTTTGGCGTGAGCGGTCGGCATCACGCTCGCAGCCAACAACAGGGATAGGGAAATCGAGAGATACGGTTTGTTCATACGCTGGCTAAGCCTCCTGATCGGGTGCATAGGGTCCACAATGTGACTGGGATCGTCTACCTCTGATTCGAGTTTTACAGCCAACGCTAACACGAGTGTCCCTTCAGGCCAGCAACTGTATGCGTCGGGCAAAGTCATCCAGCCGGCTCCGCCAAGCCCGGACGGGGTGTCCACCTGAATCGCGCGGACACCATCGTCCTTGGCGTTGGGAGCAGGGCGGTGTGCTCGCCGCACGCTTACCTTGCTAGCGCTATTCGTCCACGCTGATGCCCGATCCCCCTAATTCACTGGGGACATCCTTCAGCTTGGGCAATCCATCCTTGATGCGCAGCACAGTCTCCTGATAATGGACGTGAACGCCTGGTGAGTACGCGAGATCCGGGATGACTGCGGCATACACGTCGATGAGCCCCATCCCCGGGTGATCGGTGAAGAGGTGCCCGCCGCACGTCTTGCACCACTTGCGGTAACTCTGCGGCGTCTTGTTGTAGGTGCCAATGTTGTCGGCACCCCGAGTCACTTGCACCGCCTCGGGTTTCCATAGCGTGAAGGCATTGACCGGCCCTGCCGACCAATGCCGACACGACTCGCAATGGCAGTAGCCCATCGCGGCCGGCTCGCCGCTGACTGTGAACTCGACTGCGCCGCAGAAACAGCTGCCCTTGTAAGACTGTTCAATACTCATGGAATGACTCCTTGACCCATTGTCAGGCCATGCCACTGGACGTGGCATGGATCGTCTGAACGTTGCCCACCTTCACTCGTCAATGTAGTGCACCGCTGTCGCCGGTGTGCGCCGCACCTGCAGTTCGAAAATATCAGGGCGCGCGTAGTGCCCGGTGACGTCGAGTGTCCGTCGCGCTGGCGCCACGAGTGTGACGTCGATGTCCGCATACAGGATGCCTGCCTCCCGGTGTAACGGGCCGGCTGTGATCCGGCCTTGGGGATCGACCACCACCGAGTCGCCGTCGTTGATCCATTCGTCCGGATCGGGAAACAGCTGCGTACGCGCCGGGAAGTCGTCGGGGATGTCGCTGCCGCGCAGCAACGTGCCGCTGCCGATCACCCAACAGCGGCCTTCGAGTGCAATGTGGCGCATCGTGCTGATCCAGCCATCGCCACTGTCGTACGTGGGTGCGACGTAGATCTCCACCCCTTGGGCATACAGTGCATAGCGTGCCAGCGGCATGTAGTTTTCCCAGCAGATGAGCGCACCAACGCGGCCGACCGGCGTATCGACCGTGCGCAACCCGCTTGCATCACCGAAGCCATGCACCATGCGCTCGGGATTGGTTGGCATCAGCTTGCGGTGTCGGTTGAGCACTTCGCCGTTCGCGCCGATAACGACTACAGTGTTGTAGAGCGTGCCGCCGCCATGACACCGCTCGCATTCATTCATGCCGCATACGATTGTCACGGCGTGAACCCTGGCGGCTTCGCACAATTGGCTGAGGTCACCGTTCGCGATATCGACGGCGTTGGCCAGTAGCCGCGCATGCAACTGGCCCATTACAGTTCCGTCCCTTCCCGCCGCCAGCCGCCAGATCCATGACGGGTAACCTGGAATGAACTGTTCGGGCAAAACGATCAGCGAGGCTCCCGCAGCCGCGGCCTCGGCGACCGATTGCACGGCCCGGGCGATTGTCGCGCTGCGATCGAGCAGCACTGGCGGGCGCTGGATGATGGCGATCATCGTCATGGCGTTCTCCTGTGGCGGTTGGCTTTCGAAGGTCTCAGCGTGCGCGTGACGAGGTCGCGAGGCTAGTTCAGAATCTGAAGCGTTGGAGTGGTGGAGTCCTGGCGATGGAAGATAGCTACGGTCAGTTCTGCACGGTCGCACGCGGTGCTGAAGCACTGTGCGAGCGCTGGACACCTTTGGTCGTGCGCGAGCTGCTGTGCGGTAGCAAGCGCTTCAATGAACTGCACCGAGGCGTACCACGGATGTCCACCAGCCTGCTGGCACAGCGGCTGCGCCATCTGGAAGGTATCGGTGTCGTGCACCGCACGGCCGCCGGCAAAGTCTGGGAGTACAGCCTGACCGAGGCGGGCGAGGATTTGCGCCCCATTATCATGGCGCTCGGCCATTGGGGGGCGCGCTGGATCGGCAGTCGCCTTCGCGACGACGAACTCGACGCGGGCCTGCTCATGTGGGACGTGCGCCGATTTGCGCACATTGAGGCGTTCCCGTCCCGACCGGTGGTCATCCACTTCAGGTTCCGCGACGCGCGGCCCGGCGAGCAAGCGTGGTGGCTGGTGGTCGAGCAGGGCGTGGCAGACCTGTGCCGCGACGACCCCGGACGCGACCTGACGCTTGTCGTGGACTCTAGCGTGCGGGCGTTGACCGAGGTGTGGACTGGCGACCGCACACCGCAGGAGGTGCTTCAATCGCGAGAGCTGCGTGTAGACGGTGCCGCGCAGGATGCGCAAAACCTCTGGCGCTGGCTTGGCACGAGCACGTTCGCCGGTACTCGCGGCGCCGTACCCTAGCCCTGGCGGCGGCCGTCGCGAATCCATCACCCACGGTCGACAAACACGGCCATCAGCCCCCCGGATTCTACCGAGGCACGTTTGGCCGCAGCCGTTCGATACCGCCTGGACAGACGCTAAAGGCCACTGAACAGGCCGATGATCAAGGCGTTGAGCAGGTCAATGAAAAAGCCGCACACCAACGGTACGATGAGGAAGGCCTGGTTAGCCGCACCGTACTTCTGGGTCACGGTCGTCATGTTGACGATGGCGGTCGCCGTGGAGCCGAGGGTAATGCCTCCGAATCCCGAGGCGATCACGCTGGCTTCGTAATCACGGCCCATGAAGCGGAAGACCACCAGTAGCGTATAGGCAATGCTCAATGTGATCTGCAGGGTCAATGTGCACAGGATAAACATCAGCGCGCCACTGAGTTGCCATAACTGGAGGCCCATCAGGGCCATGGTCAGAAACATCCCCAGGCAGATATCGGAGATCAGCGACAAGCCCTGGCTGGCGCCGCTCCAGGTTTTCAGGCGCTGTTCGCCGATCAGGGCCAACACGAGGTGGTGAATGACGATGCCCGCGAACAGGCAGCTGACGAAGTTGGGGAGAGTGACCCCGGCCTTGACCAGCAGCAGGTTGAGTCCGTAGCCGAGCATCAGGGTCAGGTTGAGCCACATCCAGGCCCAGAGCACATCGTAGTAATCCAATGGCTTACTCGGCTGTGTCTCGAGAATGCCGACTTCCAGTGCGAGATCCTTTGAAGGCGTTAGCTGATAACGGCGGATCAAACGGTTGGCGATAGGGCCACCGATCACGCAAGCGGCAATCAGGCCAATGGTGTTGCTGGCGATTCCCAGTTCATGCGCGTTCTGGATGCCCAGCTTTTCGACGAACAGCGGCGCCCAGGCCAGCGTGGTGCCAACGCCTCCCGTGAGGGCGATCGAACCCACCATCAGGCCCGCCTTGGGATCCAGCCCGAACGCCTCGGCCACACTCATGCCCAGGAGGTTTTGCAGGACGATGAACACGCCGGCGAGCACGACCAGGATCAGCAGCGGGCGCCCGCCCTTGATCAGTTGGCGTACATCCGATTTGAGGCCGATGCCGGCAAAAAAATACAGCAGCAGTGTGTCGCGTACCTGCAGCTCGAATTCGATCTGGATGTTGAGACCGTAGTAGAGCAGGGTAGTTACCGCTGCGCAGATGAAGCCACCGACGACCGATTCGGGAATACAGTATTGGCGCAGCAAGGTGGTGTGCTGGACGATGGTCTTGCCAAGAAACAGCAGCACGATGGCGAGCGTGAAGCTCACGAGACCATGAACAGGAAAAAGCTGGGCGGTCATCAGTAGCCTATTTAAGAGCCTGAAAAAAGTATTATTCAGACCCGGCCGAACAATACCCAGACATTTATCAATGAAAGTGCAGGTAGTGGCGGGACGTGGTGCAGCCCGTTTCTGGCTGTGGATTCAACCCGTCTATGCAACAGACAGGTTGTATCGTCCAGCGGGTGCTGCCACATCAGTTAGCGCCCGGAGCGTTTTTCCAGGCTTTGCACGGTGTGCTTGATCACGTCCATGACCGCCGCGGTCATCACGGCGGTCGAGACGCCAAACATCAGGATGCCGTTGGCCGCTTCCATGGGGCCCAACAGGCGCCAGGGCGGGGACATGACCATGTCGCCGTAACCCAGGGTCGCGAAGTTGACGCCTGAGTGATACACGGCAGTGGTGTAATCATCGAATTCGCCGATCAGCATGAACAGCGCGGCCCAGATGCCGATTTGCACAAAGTTGCCGATCAGCATCAGCAGCATCGCGGTCGACAACAGGACCATGTTCATCCATTGCGAGATCCGTCCGGCATGGTCTTCACGGATTCTCACGTATTGGCGCAGGCAGACGGTCACGAAAACGCCTTGCAGCAGCAGGCAGAGCAACATCACGGGTATACCGGCCAGCAGATTGTGCAGCATTGCAATTTCCTCAGTGGGCGCGTTTGGGAGCGGGTCGGCGTTGCTCGAGCCAGTAGACCATCAGGCAGGCATAGAGGGTGACGACGATGAACAGCCCCATACGCATGGCAAACGCGGTGTAGACGTCCTTGCCGGCGGCACTGTCCTGCACCGATTGACCCAGCAGGATGATCATGGTGATCAGGGTATTGAGCCAGAAGCCTGGGGTCTGCAACGTCGGACTCAGGCGATACAGCTTGCGCCCGACCAGTAAGCCGAACAGCAGCATCCACAGGAAAAACATCCATAAGTGCACGAACAGGCTGAGCGCGCACCAGAACGCGATGGCCAGCACGCCGCCGAGCAGGGTAGACCCCAGGAGTTCGTGAGCGGCGTTGCGGGTGTTTGTGGTGGAGCTTTGTTGCCCCAGGCTGACCGCCTTGAGGATGATCGGCAGGTATTTGCTCGGGTCGATCAGGGCCAGCAGGAAGGTAGGGATCACGATCAAGGTGGCGCGCAACGCCACTCGGTTGACTTCCTCGGGCGGCATGGTGGCTGTGGCGGGTGGTCGCGCGGGCTGGGCCGGTTCGGGAAACAGCCAATGGCTGAACGTTACGGCCATCACGGCAAGCGACAAGCCAGTGATCAGCGCGGCGATGACCGCGACCGCCGACCCGAAATCGGCGACACCGGCTGCCGAAATCATGGTCAAGCCAATCATCAGGAAGGTGACGATCAGGTTGTTGCCCCCTTGCAAGCCGTGGCGGAACGCCAGGAACAACCCCAGGCTGATCAACAGGACACCGGTCGCGGGGTAGTAAACCAGTACCGGGATCAGCAGCAGACCGCAGCCGGTGGTCAACATCACGGCCAGTGCCAGGCCGACCCCGGCCTTGAAGGATAGCGGCCGGTTTGCCATGCCCAGCAGCAGGCACAGCACCGGCGCGAGGAAGGGGATCGAGAGTCCCATCGCGAAGCTGATCGCCAGGCACAACGCCGTGCCTGTCGCCAGGCGCAGAGTACGTTGGGCACGAGGATCATGCTTAGTAGACATAGGACAGCCAGCTCATGAACCGCAGGAATGCACGGCCAATCGGGTTCAGCGGGTTGCCGGGACTAGGGAAGGCCATCACTTCGGCCTGCCCGCCGGAACGTATGCCGCGCAGATCGCGTAGCTGGTCCAGTGCGCCGGGGGCGAACTCGATGATCACCGGGAAGCGCTGTGCCGGACGTAACCAGTCGCGGCTGTTCTGCACCGTCGGCAGCGAGCCGGGGGGCGTGCTCTGGCCGACACTCACGCCATAGCCGATGCTCCGCACCCGGCCTTCGAAGACCTCGCCAGGCAGGGCGTCGAGGACAATCGAGACCGGGGTGTCCGGGGCCACCAGGCCCAGGTTGTTCTCGGTCATGTCGGCGCTGATCCATACGTCGTGGATGGCGATGAGGGTCATGACCGGGTTGCCGGCGGCGGCAAATTGCCCGACATCGGTGCGCAAGTCGGTGATCAACCCGGCGGAACTGGCGCGCACCTGGGTGTTGGCCAGATCCAGCTGGGCTTTCTCCAGGGCCGAGGTGGCGCTGCGCAGCATCGCGTTGTCTTCGTCACTGCCACCTTCCGTTTCGCGGGCGCGTTGCACTTCGGCCCGCGCGGCGGCGACCTGGCTGACCGCCTGTTCACGATTGGCCCGCGAAACTTCCAGCAGGCGTACGGAGATTGTCCCGGGGTCCTGGCGATACAGGCCCTCGAGGCGCTGGTTGTCCTGCTTGGTCTTGAGTTCGTTGGCCTGGGCTGCGCGCAAGGACGCTTGTGCCGAGGCAATCCCGGCCGTGCTGGCAGCAATCTGGCGACGAGTCGAGTCAAGGTCCGAGCGCGCGCGGTCGACGGCGATCTGGTACGGCTGCTGATCCACCTCGAACAGCACATCGCCGGCCTTGACGTCCTGGTTGTTGCGGACATTGACCCGGATCACCCGGCCCGAGACCTCCGAGGCGACCGGAATCACAAAGGCCCCCACGCGGGCCTGCTGCGTATAGGGGGTGAAGCGGTCGGCCAGCAGGTACCAGGCCAGGCTCAGCACAATCAGCAGCAACACCCATTTGACGCCCTTGTTCACCGGATCGGCCACCGGCTCGGGTGTCTTGGCGGCGGGCTGGGGGGCTTCAGTCATGGTCGTTTACCTTGTTTGGCGCGAGAGGGGACGGTGGTGCAGGGGTGGACTCATCCAGCATGTCGCCCCAGTCGGTGCGTTTTTCCATCAGTTGGCGAGTGCCGGGATCGACTTTCGGCAGGGCGCTGTACCAACCGCCACCCAGCGACTTGTACAGGGCAATCAGGTTGCTCACGGCATCGGCGCGGCTGAGCAGGTAGTTGTCCTCTTGCTGCAGCAGGGCACGCTGGGCGTCCAGCACCCGCTGGAAGTCCGAGTAGCCTTCCCGATACAGGGCATTGGCCAGCACCAGCGAACGCTTGGCCGCCAGCGCCGACTCGCGCAAGATGCGCTCGCGCTCAAGTGCCTTGTTCAAACCGGTGGCGGCATCGTCGGCCTCGCGCGCGGCCTGGCGGACTTTGTCACGATAGGCCTCGATCAATTGTTGAAGGCGGGCATCCTGCACCCGCACGTTGTTGCTGATCTGCCCGAAGTCGAAGACATTCCAGCGCAAGCTGGGGCCGCCCACCAGGTCCAGACTGTTGGAGGTGCCACCCAGCGAGTTGGCGGACCAGGCAATGCTGCCCAGCAACGACAACGAAGGATAGAAGTCGGACTCGGCCACGCCAATCAGGGCTGACTGGGCCGCGACGTTCAGTTCGGCGGCGCGCACGTCCGGTCGGCGTAGCAGCAGTTCGGCCGGCACGTCCTGCAGCACCGCCCGGTCAACCAGCGGGATCAGGCCGGTGTTGGTCACCAGCATGGACAGGGCGCTGGGCGGCTGGCCAATGAGTACGGCCAGCGCGTTGCGGGCGCGCAACGCCTGGTCTTCCAGGCTGGGAATGCTGCTCAGGGTACCCAGGTACTGGGTCTTGGCCTGTTGCACGTCGAGCTCGGCACTTTGCCCGCTCTGGAACAGTTTCTCGGTGATTTCAAAGCTGCGCTTTTGTTGGTCCGCGTTCTCGCGGGCTACACGCAGCCGGGCTTCGGTGGTGCGCAAGGCGAAGTAGGTGTCGGCCACTTGTGCGCGCAACAGCACCAGGACGTCCTCATAGTTGGCCTGGGCGGCGAAGTAGCTGGCATCGGATGACTCGATGGCGCGACTGAAGCGCCCCCAGAAATCCATCTCCCAGCCAATATCGTAGCCGGCGCTGTATTGCCAGTAGTGACTGTCCTGCGGGTTGCGGCCCGCCGACTGGTCGCGATCAACATACAGGCTGTCGGCGCCGACCTGTTGCACCTGCGGGTAGCGCCCGGCTTGGGTGATACCCAGTTGCGCGCGCGCCTCCATCACCCGCAAGCCGGCAATCTTCAGGTTCGAGTTGTGGGCGTCCGACTCGGCAATCAAGCGATCGAGCACCGGGTCGGTGAATATCTGCCACCACTGGCGCAAGTCCGGGTTCTGTGCGCGTTGGCTGGCCCGCTCGATCGGCGGGCTGTTCCAATGCTCCATCCACGGCTCGGCCGGCGGCTTGAAGTCCGGTCCCACCTGCATGCAACCGCTGAGGCCAAGTGTGCCAATCAGCAGTAATCGCCCGGGACCGGATAGGGACATGCTATGCGCCATGTCGCGTCAGGCCTTTGTCTGGTCGCTCGACCCCTTCTCCTGGGGTTGGTCACCGACCCATTGCCAGAACAGTTGATAGGCAACCGCCAGCACGACCGGGCCGATAAACAGACCGATGATGCCGCCGGTAACCATGCCGCCCAATGCGCCGATCAACACCACCGGCATCGGTACATCGACACCACGTCCCAGCAGCAGTGGCTTGAGCACGTTGTCGACCAGGCCTGCGACAAACACAAAGATGGAGAACACAATGGTCCCGGTAGTCGGACCGTCAGTGGCGAAGGCGAAGATGATCACCGGAATGGTAATCAGGGTCGCGGGCAACTGCATGATACCCAGCAGCAGTACCGCCAGGGCCAGCAGGCCTGCACCGGGAATGCCCTTGAATATCAGGCCGGCACCCACCAGCAGCATTTGAATGAAGGCGATACCGATCACACCCAGCGCCACTGCGCGAATGGTGGCGGTGCACAGTACGGTGATGCTAGGGCCCCGGTCAGGACCGCAAATGCGCGAAACAATGCTCACCGCGCTCCGGCTACCGGCTTGGCCATAGGCCATGAAGATGCCCGCGATGATCAGGGCGAAGATGAAAATCAGGAAGCCCATGCTGGCTCCGGCAAGCTTGCCCAGCAGCGAGAGGCTGAAGCTCTTGATTTCCGGGATGTACTTTTGAATCAGCAGGGGCAGGTCATTGGAGGCCTGCATCCACAGGGCATTCAGGGGTTTGCCTACCAGTGGCCAGCCGGCAAGGGCCTCGGGTGGTGGTGGTACCTGAACGGTATCGCTCTTGACGACGGCGATGGCGCTTTCCACCGAGTCCACCAGGGACGTACCCAGCAGATAGATCGGTACCATCAGGATGGCAACGGCGATCAGTACGAGCAGGGTGGCGGTGTGTCCGTTACTGATACCCAGTCGGTTCTTGAACTTGATATGCAGTGGGTAGAGGGTGATTGCCAGGATGATCGACCACATCATCAAATCCAGGAACGGACTGAAAATGCGGAAGCAGAACATCGCCAGAATGGTGAGTAGTCCTGCTCGAATCAGTACATCAAGCATGTTCCGGGACAACGTCTTCTCGGTGATGGGCGAGGGGATCATGGGGAAGGCCTCCGACGGCGGTCAGCAAAGGTGTGAGGTGGGTAAATGCAGCATAGACGCTCAGCTTGTACTGGATGGCGAATATGTGCGGGAATCGGAATAAGTGATCAGTCGCTTGATCGCGACCTCTTTGTCAGGAAGCGATGGTGGGACTGTCAGGAAGGGAGGGGCGTCACAAATCATCAAACACGTCCATGGGCATCGAGACCGACAAAAAAATGCCCCGCGTGTGCTTTCGCTTGCGCAGGGCAAAAAATTTCAAGAAAAGAAGGAGTGAGGAGGATCAGCACCCGCCGGTACTCGTAGAGCGCCCGGGCGGAACAGCCGTGTCTCTTCCATTGGCTCCCCCGCTGACCGTCCTCGGCGCGCATTAGGGCGACAAACGCGCTCGATGCCCAATCAATCTTTATCAAAAACAATTATTTAAAGGGCGCGCGGAGCGCCTCAAGGCGGTGTCGGCAGGTGCCGGGCCAGCGTATCGAAGGCCGGCAGAGTATCTTCCATGATCGGGGGCAGGCGGCGGGAGCGCGCGGTGTCGGTCGCGACGAACAGACGCCCCGGCGACACAAAACCGTAAGGTTTTTCACACCGGCCTGTTAACCCTGGGTTAAAAAGTATGGCTAAAATGCCGGCCGAGAGCCTTGAGCTGGCCTTTTGCTCAGCCCCGGCAATCGAATTTCAGACGTTGCGTTCCGATCAGCACCCGCGGTGCGCAGCAGGTATTTCTCTGACGTGTGACGATTTCCCGTGAAACTCATCCTTGTTTCCCTCTACGTTTTATCCATCGCGTATGTGCACCTGCGTGGCCGTGTCCGACACAAGCTGGGTCGCCAGCTAAGCGATCACTCAAGCTTCCTGGCGCCGATCAACTGCTTGCTCTATCTGTGTTCCAGGCTCCCCAACAAGCCGTATCTGGACCCCGCTGACTTTCCGGACCTGAGCCCTTTGCAGGCCAACTGGCAGGCAATCCGCGACGAAGGACAGAACCTGCTGCGGGCCGGGGAGATCAAGCGTTCGGATCAGTACGACGACGTGGGCTTCAACTCGTTCTTCAAGACCGGCTGGAAGCGTTTCTATCTGAAGTGGTATGGTGACAGTCACCCCTCGGCCGCCAAGTTGTGCCCTCGTACCACGGAGCTGGTGCAAAGCATCGGCTCGATCAAGGCCGCGATGTTCGCCGAGTTGCCGCCGGGCTCCAGGCTGGTTCGCCATCGGGATCCGTATGCCGGCTGTTACCGTTACCACCTGGGCCTGGAAACGCCGAATGATGAAGGGTGCTACATCGACGTCGACGGCGAGCGCTATCACTGGCGCGACGGTGAGGCCGTGATGTTCGACGAGACCTACATCCACTATGCCGAGAACACCACCGGGCAGAACCGCATCATTCTGTTCTGCGACATCGAGCGCCCGCTGAAATACCGCTGGGCGGCCGCGTTCAATGGCTGGTTCAGCCGCACCGTGATGTCGGCTGCCGGTGCCCCCAACGATGCGGGTGACAGAACCGGTGGCTTGAATCGGGCATTCGGCAAGATCTACAAGATACGCCTGCGGGGCAAGGCGTTGAAAAAGAGCAATCGCACGCTCTACTACCTGGAAAAGTGGGCGATATTCGGTGGGGTGCTGGCCATTATCGTACTGATCTGAGGCGATCCCGTGTCCTGGCGTCGAATCGTTGGCGCCAGACACGGCGGTTTGCGAGGGCAGGGTTCGTTGGTGTTACATCTTCTTTGGGAGTATTTCCTTCACAGCGTCGAACCCTGGGCGTAGCGTGGTATCGAACAACGTGTCTGCATGTATTGGAGGACCTCCACCATGAACAGGTTTGTCTTGGGTATCGCCGCGCTGACCTCAGGCCTGCTGGGTTCACTGGCGTTGGCGGGCGCAGGGGGCGACACCGGGGCCGAGGTGGCGGGGTATCCCGTACTGCTGGCGCAGAACCTTCCGGGCCGCCCCCAAAACAATCCCTACAACAGTCCGATTCGCCGGGTTAACCCCAACAGCATGCAGGGCACCCAGCCCGCCATGCCGGCGATTCGCGCCCCCAACACCGTACCGGTTCCCCGCCCGCCGACCCTGGATAACGGCGGCATCGGCAATGGCTATCCACGGCCCGGTGCTACGTCGCCGACGGTGAAGCCCTATGTTTCCCCGGCACCTCCCCGCAGAGACCCGGACACCAGCAACCGCTGAAAGGGGGTGGCTCACCGCATGTCGAACATCCATTTCAAAAGGAACTGAACATGTTGCGTAAATCGCTTCTGGCAACCTTGTGCGCCAGCGCGCTGCTGACCTCGATGCCGCTGCTCGCCGCGCAAACCCAACAGATGCCGAGTGAGCAGGGCACCCTCAAGGTCACGCAAGTCACTCGGGGCCTGGTGCATCCCTGGGCATTGGCGTTCCTGCCAGACCAGCAGGGCATGCTGGTGACCGAACGGCCCGGTGACCTGCGAGTGGTCAGTGCCGACGGCAAGCGTTCGGCACCGCTCAGTGGCGTGCCCCAAGTCTGGGCCAAAGGCCAGGGGGGCTTGCTCGACGTGGTGTTGTCGCCGCAGTTCAAGGTCGATCGCATGGTCTATCTGTCCTACGCCGAAGGCGGTGGCGAGGACGGCAAGGCCGGCACGGCGGTGGGGCGCGGCCGGTTATCCGCGGACCTGACGACGCTCAACGACTTCAGGGTGATTTTCCGCCAGGAGCCCAAGCTTTCCACCCGCAATCATTTCGGCTCGCGGTTGGTGTTCGATCGCGACGGATACCTGTTCATCACCCTGGGCGAGAACAATGTCCGGGAGACCGCCCAGGACCTCGACAAGCTGCAAGGCAAGGTCGTGCGAATCCATCCCGACGGGCAGGTGCCGAAGGACAACCCCTTTGTCGGTCAAGCCGGCGTGCGCCCGGAAATCTGGTCATATGGCCAGCGCAATCCGCAAGGTGCGGCGCTGAACCCCTGGAGTGGCGAGCTCTGGGAAAACGAGCACGGCCCCAGGGGCGGCGATGAGATCAACCTCATTGTGCGAGGCGCGAACTACGGTTGGCCCACGGCGACCCACGGTATCGACTACTCGGGATTGCCCATCCCCGAAGCCAGGGGCACAACCGCCGAGGGTACCGCGGGGCCTCTGCATGTCTGGGAGCAGTCGCCGGGTATCAGTGGCATGGCGTTCTACGACGCGGACCGCTTCCAGGCCTGGCAGCACACCCTGTTCGTTGGCGCCCTGGTGACCCGGGAGTTGATTCGCCTGCAACTGGACGGCGACAAGGTGGTGCATGAGGAGCGCTTGCTGGGCGAGCTCAAGGCCCGGATCCGCGACGTGCGCCAAGGGCCGGATGGTTATCTCTATGTGCTCACGGATGAGGAGGACGGGGCGTTGTACAAGGTTGGTCTGTAGGTGATTGTGCAAACCCCGCCGGTCCATCACGCCTGTTGCGTAGCGGCCGGGCAGGTCTTGCTGGTGCGAAGGCCGCGCACCACCAGGTACAACAGCGGCCCCGCGGAAACGAACACGGCGGTAAGCAGCAGGTACGGCAGTACGGACCGCCCCGACTGTCCTCGGCCGCGAGCGTCCTTGTACATCCATACACCCGCCAGCGTGGCCAGCAGATAGAGGTCGATCACCACCTGGGCCGTGTCCGGGCGGGACATCAGGCCGATGCCGAAATCAATCAATGACTGTTCGGCCTGGAGCATCACGGCGAGGGTGTAGCCGGCAAAGGCGAGCAGGGCAATCAACGGTAGCGCGACAGACTTCATGGAGGCCTTCCTTGGGTCAATGAGTGGTTTTTGCAGACTAACCCACCGTACACAAAACTGGCCATTGACTTGCCATCGGCGCGCAGCTAATTTCCAGTCATGACTTTCACTGTACTGCGTTGCCAGCCAAGCATTATTACCGCCATTCCTGATTTGGCGGGCTAGCTGACGGCTGCACCGAACCCGCCCTTGAGGCGGGTTTTCATTTTCTGTCTCCGGGGGCCTTGAACACCACCAGGAGACGTTGATGGACACCCCGACGACCGCTCAGGCCCTGCTTGAGTATTACGTGAAAAAAATCCTCGCCGCCCCGGTTTACCAACTGGCGGTGCGCACGCCGTTGCAGGTCGCGCCGGCATTGTCCGAGGCGTTGGGCAACCAGATTCTGCTCAAGCGCGAAGACCTGCAACCGACCTTTTCCTTCAAGATTCGGGGTGCCTGCAACAAGCTGGCGCAACTCAGCGACGAACAAAAGGCCCGTGGCGTGATCACGGCGTCGGCCGGCAATCATGCGCAAGGTGTGGCGCTGGCGGCACGGGAACTGGGGATCGAGGCGACCATCGTCATGCCTACCTCAACCCCTGCGCTCAAGGTCATCGGAGTGCGTAGCCGTGGCGCGGATGCGCTGTTGCATGGCGACAGTTTCCCGTTCGCCCTGGAGTACGCCTTGAACCTGGCCCGGCAAACCGGTCGCACCTTCGTTTCGCCCTTCGACGACCCGGATGTGATCGCCGGCCAGGGCACCGTGGCCATGGAAATCCTGCGCCAACACCAGGGGCCGCTGGATGCGATTTTCGTTCCGGTGGGGGGAGGCGGCCTGATCGCCGGGATCGCCGCGTATGTCAAATACCTGCGGCCGGATATCCGCATCATCGGTGTCGAGTCCGAGCATTCCGCGTGTCTGCAGGCAGCGTTGCAAGCGGGAGAGCGGGTGGTGCTGCCGAGTGTGGGGACCTTTGCCGACGGGGTCGCGGTCGCGCAGATCGGCGCGTATGGCTTCCAGGTCTGTCGCGATTACGTCGACCAGGTGTTGACCGTCAGCGATGATGAGCTGTGCGCCGCGATCAGGAACATCTATGACGACACCCGCTCGATCACCGAGCCTTCCGGCGCGTTGGCCGTGGCGGGCATCAAGCAGTATGTCGCGCAACAGGGCGTGCGGGGGCAGACGCTGGTGGCGATCGATTCAGGCGCCAATATCAACTTCGACAGCTTGCGTCACGTGGCCGAGCGCGCTGCATTGAGCGGCGCGCGGGGAGACGGGGCGCTTTACTCGTGAGTCGCTTTTTCAACCTTGTCGGCGGCCGACCAGATCCGGTAGCGCACTTCGATGTCCTTGGGCACGTAGAGCACGATCGGCAGCTTGCTGTTGTAACGCAACATGAAGCCATCGCCGACCACCGGTACGAAGTCCTGCGTGCGCTTGCCATCGGGGCAGGCCATCAGGGTGCTCATCGGGCCGATGACATTATCCATGCGATAGAAGGGATAGCCCCAGCCTTCGAGGTTTTTCTCTTCGAGGATGCCGCCCAAACGTTGCTGATTGCAGTCCACGTCGAGGGTTTTGCCAGCGAGGATCTCGACCTGGTAATTGTTCTCACGGGCTTGCGGGGCAAGATGAATGACCTGGCGGGTAAAGCCACTTTCAGCCTTGGGAAAGGGCGCAACGTCTTCAAGTTTGGCCGCAACGGCCTGGGTGGACAGGCCGATCAGCAGTGCAGTCGTGGCGGTAAGGGTAGATGAGCGCATGACGCCTCCTTGCTTGTGGTTGATTCAAAAAACGCGAGCATTCTGCCCCATGGGCCTGCCAATGCAAACCGGGTGCATTGACGGGCTTGAGTGTCAGGCGTTCAGGCGGTTCAATCAACGGATTGCGTGAGTTCGACGCAGTCGCGCCGAGTCTGGAGAAAGGCCGCGCCCAGCGCGATCTCGACCACTACCGCCAGCAGGATGCCGGGACCGGCGCGGCCGTTGAGCCATTCGCTAAAGCCCAGTACTGCCAGACCGAGCAGCCCGATGACCACACCACTGCTCATGGCGGTGCGGGCTATGGAGGGCGGTGCATGGCGCGCCATGAAGAACATCACGCCCAGGGTCACGAACAACATGGCCCCGCGCCTGGCCATCAAGCCGGCGGTGTTGTCGTAGGCAACCCCCCAGATCGACAGCATGAACTCGGGGATCAAGCCCCAGATCAGCGCCAGGACAAAACACAGTGCGGTAGTAAGGGTGGCGAGGGTACGAAATGACAACTGCATGGCGAATCCTTGCGGCAGTGGAGGGCAGGCCAAAGCATAACCTTTGGCCCGGCGCTCGCCCATCATCAATAGTCGTCGTGACCCGCTTCACTCAGCTCTGGTAACTGCAGGCCTCCGAGAGCTTCTGATAACGGATGCTCTCCTGTTTGCCGGCGTTGTCGATGAACGTCATTTCGGCGGTTACCACCTTGCAGTCCGGTGTGGTGGGTTCGGTCATTGAAAGCACTTTGTTCACGTGCAGCGGCATGCCGTAGTGATAGGACACGGCTTGGGACGGTGTGGTGTCGGCCAGTACCAGCCCGGCGTATCCGGTGCAGGTGAGGGCCGCAATAGCCAGCAGGGTGCGCATGTTCATGACACATCTCCGGAGCAGACCAGGATTGGCACGACATCCGCAGATGCCGGCCCTGCCGCGCAGGGTGTCGG
The DNA here is from genome assembly GCF_900187505.1 of Pseudomonas sp. Irchel s3h17. GTDB lineage: Bacteria > Pseudomonadota > Gammaproteobacteria > Pseudomonadales > Pseudomonadaceae > Aquipseudomonas. Next base: position 132,208 of record NZ_FYDL01000006.1, on the reverse strand, counting down.
AATGTCTGGCACGAACGCGGTTCAGCCACTGTTGGGTAGCAGGGTTAAGCATAGATGACCGGCACGCGCGATGAGGCTGCCCGGATAGGTGGCGGTGGTTTCAGACTAAAGTCGCCTGTAGCGAGGCGGGGCCATATGCCACCATTGGCGATCACCTTGTAACTTTTCATTTCATTCCGGCAGGCAGTGGTTTGCTGGATGAACGCTATTTGTGTTGGCCGATTGTCCCGTCGCAAAGATGCACTGCTGGAGCTTTTGTCATGCGTCCCCCGTTTCCCCTTATCACGTCGTGCCCGGTCCTGGGCGTCGGCGCCGCTTTGTTGTGCGCCGGTTTTTCCACTCAGGGCCAGGCCAGTGGTTTCATTGAAGACAGCAGTGCCTCCGTCGAGGCACGCACGGTGTACTTCAATCGCGACTTTCGTGATGGTCACACCTCCAACCCACAGGGCGCGTCGAAGCGCGAAGAGTCGGCCCAGGGCTTCATTCTCAATCTGCAGTCGGGGTACACCGAAGGCACCGTAGGGTTTGGCGTCGATGCGCTAGGGATGCTGGGCTTCAAGCTCGACTCCAGTGCCGACAGCAGCAACAGCGGCCTGTTGCCGTCGTCGGGCAATGACCCGCGCGGTTCCGCAGACCAATATGCCAAGCTGGGTTTGACCGCCAAGGTCCGGGCGTCCCGCAGCGTATTGAAGTACGGCGCACTGCTGCCGGACCTGCCACTGCTCAAGTACAACGACGGTCGTTTGTTGCCGACGATGTTCAACGGTGCGCTGCTCACCTCCAGGGAGCTGAAGAACCTGACCTTTACCGGTGCCCGCCTCAACCGGTACACCGCCCGGGATTCCACGGACGCCCAGGACATTCGCCTGCACTGCAAGAACAAGCGCTACGCCTGCAACGTGACGGCCGATCACTTCGATCTGTACGGCGTGGAGTACAGGCTCAATGACCGCCTGAGCGCCCAGTACCAGTATGCCGAACTGGAAGACATCTATCGCCAGCACTACCTGGGCATCCTGGCCAATCAACCCTTGGCGGCGGGCTCATTGAAGGGCGACCTGCGGGTGCTCAGCAGTGCCGACAGCGGTGCGGCCCGTGCCGGCTCCATCGACAACCGCGCCCTGAGCGGCATGCTGGGATATGCCATCAGCGGCCACACCTTCAGTGCCGGCTGGCAGCGCATGATCGGCGATAACTCGATGCCGTACCTGGATGGCAGCAACCCCTACCTGGTCAACTATGTGCAGGTCAACGACTTCGCAGCGGCCCAGGAGCGCTCCTGGCAGTTGCGTTACGACTACGACTTCAAGGCCATCGGTATCAATGGCTTGAGCTTCCTGACCCGCTACGTGACCGGCGATCACATCAAGGTCGCCGGCAGCGAGCAGGAAGGCAAGGAATGGGAGCGCGACAGCGAGCTCAAGTACGTGGTGCAAAGCGGGACGTTCAAGAATGTGAGCCTGCGCCTGCGCAGTGCGACCTACCGCACCAACTACGAACAGTTCGCCCGGGATGTGGATGAGACCCGGTTGATCGTCAGCTACAACTTTTCGCTGCTGTGAGCGTGGGGTAGCGGCGTGAATAGCGATTGCTATCGCTGGCCGACCTGGTGCTGCTCTGTCGTCCCTCCAACCCGAGAAAGGCGAACGCCCAGTGAGGTCAATTTCACCATGGGCCGGGGCCTGGTCGGGTGAGAAGGTGGTTAGCGTGTGTTGCGGTTTTTCTCTTCAATCCACTGCGACATGTATTGCGTGCTCTTGTGTTGATGATGACGCAGCATGCCACCGATAAAGTTCTGCCGACGCAGCGCCAGCAGGTTGTCACGGCAGTGCTGCAACCGGTCGATCAGCGCCGGGCCATGGACGCTCTGCCGGTAACGGGCGTCGAGCAGGTGTACGCCGGCATCCTGGGCCCGGGTCCACAGTGCCTTGTCCTGGTACAGGCGCACCGCCGCCTGGGCGATGGCCTCGGCACTATCGGCAATCTCACCGGCCCACGGCATATCCCCGGACATGCCTTCAGCGCCGGTCGGCGTGGTGATGTTCGGTGTACCACAGAGCATCGCATCGAAGATCTTGCCCTTGATCCCTGCGCCAAAGCGCAGGGGCGCGAGGCAGATGCGCGCGGCCGACATGACCTGCAGGGCGTCTTCGGCCCAGTTCATGACATGAAAGCCCTGTGCCGGGTTGTGCAAGGCCGTGGCCTTGGGTGGGGTGTAGGCACCGTAGATGTGCAGTTGCGCACCGGGCAACTGTTGGCGGATCAGCGGCCAGATGGCGGTTTTCATCCAGAGCACGGCGTCCCAGTTCGGTGCGTGGCGGAAGTTGCCGATGCTGAGGAAATGCGCACGGTCTTCAAATGGCACGAAAGCTTGCGTCGGCGGGTCGAGCATCAATGGGCACCAATGCACACTGCTGCGTGGCACCGAGAAATGCTCCACCAGCAACTGGATTTCCACTTCCGAGATCATCAGGTTGAGGTCGCAGCGCAACAGTGCGGCAATTTCCCGCTTGGCCAGCTCAGTGTCGGCCATCAGGGCAAACTCCTGCGCCAGTGCAGGGGCAAACAGCGAGGCAAAATCATTGTGGTCGTCGCTGGCCTTCAGGCGGTCTTTCAAACGCTGGTGGCGAGCGTGACGCAGGCTTTGCAGGTCCGAGGTTTCCAGGACCCGCAGCGCATCAGGGCAGTGTTTTTCAACGCGCCAGCCGAACTGTTCTTCCATCATGAACTGGTCGAACAGCACGATATCCGGTGCCAATTGACTGACGAAGGCATCAAAGCTGCTGTTGTTGAGCTCGATGGGCTGTTCCTTGATACCCATCGACAGCAGGTCGGCCTTGTGCTCGCCGACGCCTGCGGGGCTGCTGAAGGTAATGTCCCAACCCTGCCGGAGAAAGGTTTCGAGGATTTGCATGACGTGACCGCTGGCGGCGGATGAGCGCGGTTCGGGCCAGACGTAACCAATGACCAGGACCTTGGTTGCGCGAGACGGACTCATGAGCGGTATTTCCTTGAAGCGGCAGGTGGGCAGGGAAGTGCGGGGGCGCCATTAAACCACAGCCCAGGCATTTGCAGGCCGGGCGGCGACAGTGCCCTCTAGGAGGCGTCGCCCAACAGGCTTTTGACTTTGTCGCGCAGTTGATCGATGGAGAACGGCTTGCCGATCACCGACATGCCGTCAGGCACCTCAATGCTTGCGGCATAACCACTGGCAAACAGAACCGGGAGGTTGGGGCGCAGTTCGCGGGCGCGCATGGCCAGTTCCTTGCCATCCATTTCCGGCAAACCCACATCGGTCATCAGCAGGTCGATCGTATTCGCCTGGTTTTCCAGCAGGATCAAGGCGTCAGTGCTGCCTTCGGCCGCAAGCACCTTGAACGCCAGTTCCTCCAGTACATCGACGATCAGCATGCGTACGATGGCGTCGTCTTCGACGACTAGGATGGTGGTGGTGACGGACATAAGGGCTGTTCTCGAAAGGGCGTTCGGTGACCGGGGCCATCACAATGTCCGGCATCTTCATCAATGATTAGCGCTACCCGACACGTTCGCAAAGCTGTACAGCAAAGCTGTTAATGTACAGGAATCGGCGGCGATCTTGCGCGTCTCGGGATCATTAGAGGGCAATACCGGCAATTGCTGGCTAGGCTGTCAGAAACATGGATCCCACATTCGCTTTTGGGGCAAACTCCTTCTCTTGTGACAGTTCACCAAGGCCTCTCAATGAACGCTTCGTCTTCGGTTGATGAGCAAAGCTTTCGCAAACTCCTGAGTCGTAACGTCAGTTTGCCGCTGGGACTGGGTGTCCTCAGCGTCGTGTTCTTTGTCTCCCTGATCACCTACCTGATGTCGGTCATGCAGAAGGTCGAGCAGACCGACCGGGTGATCAATAACGCCAACGAAGCAGTGAAGCTGACGGTTGACCTGGAAACCGGCATGCGCGGCTATCTGTTGACCGGTGACGCGCATTTCCTTGACCCCTATGAAACGGCAAAGCCGCGGATCATCGTGGCGCTCAACACCTTGCAGGAGCTGACGGCGGACAACCCGGTACAGCTTGACCGGTTGCGTCGGATCGAGGCATTGCAAACCGAGTGGAATGCCTATGCCCAAACGATGATCGACCTGCAACGTAGCAGCGGCGACTACCGCGCGGCGGTGAAGGTCGGTCGTGGCAAGCGCCTGACCGACGAAATCCGCAAACAGTACGAAGACGTCACCGGCATGGAGCAACAGCTGCGCGCCACACGCAACGAAGAGGTTCGTCGCACGACGATCTGGAGCATCTCCCTGTACGTGCTGTTCATCGTCGGCATCAGTGGCTTGCTGGCCTACGTCGGGCGCCGGGACCTGGTCAGCCTTTCGAAAAGCTACAGTGCCAACCTCGCCGCGCAACAAAAGAGCGCCCGGCGCCTGGAGCAGCAAGCCTGGTTGCGCAAGGGGCAGACCGAACTGGCCGAGCAGGTCCTCGGCCAGATGACGCTGAACCTGTTGGGTCGCAGTATCCTGCAGTTTTGTGCCCAGTACCTGGGCAGTGTCGTCGCGGCCCTGTATGTGAAGGACGATCATGGCGGCCTTGTCCGGGTGGCCAGTTATGGTTTCTCCAGTGAGCAGCAAGCGCGCGGACAATCGATCGCCAACGGCGAAGGCCTTGCCGGACAGGCGGCCCGGCAAGGTCGCTTGATCCGCCTGGACGATGTCCCGGGCGACTATTTCAAATTCAGCTCCGGGTTGGGCGAAGGGATGCCCCGCAGCGTGCTCGTGGTGCCTGCCACGAACGACGACCAGGTCAACGGGGTGATCGAGCTGGGTTTTTTGCGTGCCCTGGACGAGCGCGATATCGAACTGCTGGAGATGATTGCCGGCAACATCGGCACCTCGCTCGAGGCGGCGCGCTATCGCCAGCGCCTGCAGGAGGTGCTGGCCGAGACCCAGCAGCTCAACGAAGAGTTGCAGGTGCAGCAGGAAGAACTCAAGGCGGCCAACGAAGAGTTGGAGGAGCAGTCGCGGATTCTCAAGGAGTCCCAGGCCCACCTGGAAACCCAGCAGGTCGAGCTTGAGCAGACCAACGAGCAACTGGCAGACCAGGCACTCACCCTGGCCGAGCAGCGCGATGTCCTGGACCTGAAAAACACCGAGTTGCACCAGGCCCAGGCGCAGCTCGAAGAGCGTGCCGAAGAACTGCAGCGCTCGAGCAAGTACAAGTCCGAGTTCCTGGCCAACATGTCCCATGAACTGCGCACACCGCTGAACAGTTCATTGATCCTGGCCAAACTGCTGGCCGAGAACCCCCATGAGAACCTCAGTGCCGAGCAAGTGCAGTACGCCGAGTCGATCTACTCGGCCGGCAACGACTTGCTGAAGCTGATCAATGACATCCTCGACATTTCCAGAGTCGAGGCCGGCAAGCTGGAGATACGGGCGCAGAACACCCGTGTCGCGCGGCTGGTAGATGGCCTGCGCGGGATGTTCGTGCCCCTGGCCGCCGACAAGCAACTGGTGTTCACGGCTCACGTGCAGGCGGATGCAGCGCCGATGCTGTTCACCGATCCCCAGCGCCTGGAGCAGGTGCTCAAGAACCTGTTGTCGAACGCGATCAAGTTCACCGAAACCGGCACGGTCAGCCTGACCGTCATCCACCAGCCGGACGCCAGGATCGGTTTTGTGGTTCGCGATTCGGGGATCGGTATCGCCAGCGATCAACTTGAAAGTGTTTTCGAGGCGTTCCGCCAGGCCGACGGCACCACCAATCGTCGTTACGGCGGCACGGGGTTGGGATTATCGATCTCGCGGGACCTGGCGGCCTTGCTCGGTGGATCGATCAGCGTCAGCAGCGAGCCGGGACAGGGCAGTGTCTTCACCCTGGTGCTGCCTGAGCGTTACGTTGAGGACGATGCGCGGCAGACTCAATCGATGACCGCAGTGCCTGCACCCGCGACGCTCGCCAAACCCCGGGATGGCGCACCGCAGGCGCCACGCTGCGCCGATGACCGCGACAACGCGCCATTTGCCAGCCGGTGCATTCTGGTGGTGGAGGACGAGGTCAACTTTGCGCATATCCTCTACGACCTGGCGCATGAGTTGGGGTATCAATGCCTGGTGGCCCATGGTGCCGACGAGGGCTATGAACTGGCCACACAGTACCTGCCCGATGCGATCCTGCTGGACATGCGCTTGCCGGACCACTCCGGCCTGACCGTGTTGCAGCGTCTCAAGGAACAGGCCGACACCCGGCATATTCCGGTCCATGTGATCTCGGTCGAGGACCGCGTCGAGGCCGCCATGCAGATGGGCGCGGTCGGCTATGCCGTCAAGCCGACCTCCCGCGAAGAGCTCAAGGGCGTGTTTGCACGCCTGGAGGCCAAGCTGACGCAGAAGGTCAAGCGGGTGCTGCTGGTTGAAGACGACGACCTGCAACGCGACAGCATTGCCCGCCTGATCGGCGACGATGACATCGAGATCACTGCCGTGGGGTTTGCCCAGGACGCGCTGGACCTGCTGCGCGACAACCTCTACGACTGCATGATCATCGACCTGAAACTGCCAGACATGCTCGGCAACGATCTGCTCAAGCGCATGTCCAGCGAAGACATCTGCTCGTTCCCGCCGGTCATCGTCTACACCGGGCGCAACCTGACCCGTGATGAAGAGGCGGAACTGCTCCGCTATTCACGCTCGATCATCATCAAGGGCGCGCGTTCTCCCGAGCGCTTGCTGGATGAAGTGACCTTGTTCCTGCACAAAGTCGAATCCCGCTTGTCCCATGAGCGGCAAAGGATGCTCAAGACTGCCCGCAGCCATGACAGGGCCTTCGAGGGTCGCAAGGTGCTGCTGGTGGATGACGACGTGCGCAACATCTTTGCCCTCACCAGTGCCCTGGAGCAAAAGGGTGCCGTCGTGGTCATTGGCCGCAATGGCCGCGAGGCGCTGGAAAAGCTCAATGCGGTCGAGGACATCGACCTGGTGCTGATGGACGTGATGATGCCGGAGATGGACGGGCTTGAAGCCACGGCCCGGATTCGCCAGGAGCCGCGCTGGCGCAAGCTGCCGATCATTGCCGTGACCGCCAAGGCGATGAAGGATGATCAGGCGCGCTGCATGCAAGCGGGTGCCAATGACTACCTGGCCAAGCCCATTGACCTGGATCGCCTGTTCTCGCTGGTTCGCGTATGGCTACCGAAGATGGAAAGAGTTTAGTGGAGCGCAGCTCAGGCACCGCTTGCGAGATCGAACTGCGGTTGCTGATCGAAGCGATCTATCTCAAGTACAGTTACGATTTCCGTGATTATTGCGCTGCGTCGATTCAGCGTCGGGTCAACCACGCACTGCCTCAGTTCGAGTGCAGGACCATCTCGGCCTTGCAGGAGCGGGTGCTGCACGACCCGGCCGCGTTCATGCAGTTGCTGCAACTGCTGACGATTCCGGTCAGCGAGATGTTTCGTGACCCGGCGCACTTTCTGGCCATTCGCCAAGAAGTGGTGCCGCTGCTCAAGACCTACCCTTCGATCAAACTCTGGATCGCCGGTTGCAGCACCGGGGAAGAGGTCTATTCGTTGGCGATTCTGTTGCGCGAGGAGGGGTTGCTGGAACGCACCCTCATCTACGCGACCGACATCAACCCGCGGTCGCTGGAAAAGGCCCGGCGGGGGATCTTCTCCGGGGACAACATCCGCGCCTACACCCGGAATTATCAGCAGGCCGGTGGCCGGCGCTCGTTCGCCGACTATTACACGGCCGCCTATGACCACGGGATTTTCGACAAGAGCCTGTGCGAGCACGTGACCTTTGCCGATCACAGCCTGGCAACGGACAGCGTGTTCTCCGAAGTCCAGTTCATTTCATGTCGTAATGTATTGATTTATTTTAATAAAAAGCTGCAGGATCGGGCTTTTGGCTTGTTTCATGAATCGCTGTGCCATCGCGGCTTCCTGGCGCTGGGTAGCAAGGAGACCCTTGAGTTCTCCGCCTACGGCCAGCAGTTCGAGCCCTTGGTCAAACCAGAACGGATCTACCGAAAATGCTGAGTCAGATCCAGGCCAACGTGCTGATCGTCGATGACCTGCCGCAAAACCTGCTGGCACTCAAGGCACTGATCGCCGGTGAACAGCATACTGTCTACCCGGCGCAGTCGGCCGACGAAGCCCTGTCGCTGTTGCTGCAACACGAGTTCGCCCTGGCCATTGTCGATGTGCAGATGCCGGGTATGAATGGTTTCGAGTTGGCCGAGTTGATGCGCGGTACCGAAAAGACCCGGGACATCCCGATTGTCTTCGTCAGTGCGGCCGGTCGGGAAACGAACTACGCGTTCAAAGGCTATGAAAGCGGTGCCGTGGATTTCCTGCACAAGCCGCTGGACACCTGCGCGGTGAAAAGCAAGGTCAAGGTGTTTGTCGACCTGTACCGTCAGCGCAAGGCGATGAAGTTGCAGCTGGAGGCGTTGGAGCAAAGCCGCCGCGAGCAGGAAACCTTGCTCGAGCAACTGCAAGCCACACAAGGTGAACTGGAGCGTGCGGTGCGCATGCGCGATGACTTCATGTCGATCGTGGCCCATGAGGTGCGCACTCCTCTCAATGGGCTGATTCTGGAAACCCAGTTGCGCAAGATGCACCTGGCCCGGGACAACGCTGCCGCCTTCACCCTGGACAAGATGCACGCGATGGTCGATCGCGATGAACGGCAAATCAACAGCCTGATCCACTTGATCGAAGACATGCTCGATGTGTCGAGGATTCGCACGGGTAAGTTGTCCATTCGTCCGAGTCGTTTCGACCTGGCGCAACTGGTGGGCAGGGTGGTGCACAGTTTCGCCCCCCAGATCGAAGCCGCCGAGGCTTCGGTGACGCTGGTTGCCGGGCCGCCGGTGGAAGGCCGTTGGGATGAGTTTCGAATCGAGCAGGTGGTGTCCAACTTGCTGACCAATGCCTTGCGATACGGTGGCAAGGCGCCGATCAGTGTGCATGTCTATCTTCGGGATGGTCAGGCCCGGGTCGAGGTGCGTGACGGCGGGATGGGAATCAGCGAGGATAACCAGGCGCGGATTTTCCAGCAGTTCGAGCGGGTGAGTGCCAGGAATGGGGTGGCCGGCCTTGGCTTGGGGTTGTTCATTTGTGAGCAGATCGTGACGGCCCACGGTGGCACCATCCGTGTCGAGAGCAAGATTGATCAAGGGGCGTTGTTCCGTGTTTGCTTGCCTCTGTAGCAAGACGGGCAAAAAAAACGCAACCTATGCATGACCTCAGGGTCGTAATAGCAGCTATTGACCGAACAAAGGCTTCCCATGAGTGAAGATGCACAAGATGTCGTACTGATTGTCGAGGATGATCCTTCGATCCTGATGGTGCTCGCCGCGTATCTGTCGGGTGAGGGTTATCGGGTGTTGCAGGCCGTGGATGGCGAGGAGGCCTTCGCGATTCTGGCCAGCAAACCCCACCTGGACATGATGATCACCGACTACCGGTTGCCTGGTGGCATCTCGGGGGTACAAATCGCCGAGCCCGCGGTGAAGCTGCGACCGGAGCTGAAGGTGATCTTCATCAGTGGATATCCGCAGGAAATTCGCGAGTCGGGCAGTCCCATTGCGCAGAAGGCACCGATCCTGGCCAAACCCTTCGACCTCGACGAGTTGCAGGAATTGATGCAGGAAATGCTGTCCTGAACCACTCCCCATGTGGCGGCACTTGATCCTGATCGAGTGCCGCCGCCTGCGTTGTACCTCGGCCGATTACAGGCCTTGCTGCAAGGCGGGGTCGTCCGGATTCATCTGCTCAAGCTGTGCCAGCAATACCTGGACATTCTGCAGCTGGCCGCTTTCCTTCCAGTAGTTGATCAGCAGTACCCGGGCCTTGCGGTCGGCGGGATGGCGCTGAACGATCTCTTGTAGCTGTTTTTGCGCCGCCTCCAACTCCTGCTCCTCATGCAGGGTTGTCGCCAGGTCGTAGCGATATTGTTTGTTATTGGGTTCCAGCTCCACAGCCCTGGACAGCCCCAGCAGGGCGAACTCGTTCTGCCCGTGATGCAGCAGCCACATCCCCAGGGCGTGCTGCAGGTAAGCCGAATCGGGTTGGGCCTTGAGCTGCCTGGCCAGTAACTGCTGGGCCGCTTCGCTTTGCCCCTGCTTATCCAGCACGTCGATCTGCAGCACCAGTGCCGGCAGATTCCCCGGGTCCAGGCGCAAGGTGGCATCGAGCGCCTGCTGCGCTTGCTTCAGTTCGGCGTTGTGCAGGTGCAGGCGTGCCAGCTGGTACTGGCTTTGCGCGGTGACGGGCTGGTTTTTCAGCGACTGCTCATATTCATCGATGACTTGCTGCAAGGGCCCGAAATATAACCCCAGGTCATCGGGCGACAGGCCAAGCAAGGCGTTGGCGGCAGCAAAACGCACGGCTTGCTCGCTGTCGTCGAGCAACGGGCCGAGCAACAGACTGCGCTGACCGCTGGGGACCAGCCCGACGATGCTCTTGATTGCGGCCTGGCGGACCGCTACCGATGGGTTGAGCAAGTCCGCATCCGCCAGCTTCAACGCCTGAGGGCTCGGGTAATTGGGCAGTTCGGCATGCAGCCAGACGCGCCGCTTGTCCGAGATGTCCGGGCGGGCCAGTTGCTGATAAAGCACTCGGGCCGCACCGGGCTTGCCATTGCGCGCCCGTTCCAGGGCTTCGCTGTAGCCGCGCTTGATGGTCTCAGGCACCTGGGGGGCCGAATTGCGCAGGGAAAACCAGGCGACGGTGATGGCAAACAGGGCAAGCAGGCTGATGATCAAATAGCGGCGAGGCTTGGGCATGCAGTAATCCGGGCGCTGACAACGTGTGCAAGGGTGCAAGCTTCGGTCAGCTGGCGTCGTGAGTCAAACCCGGGGTCAGGTCAACACGTAATTGACCGGTGCCAGTGTCGGTGGAAGATCGTCAACGCCCAGGGCGGCCAGCACTTCGCGTTCCAGGGTGCGCAGGATGGCATTGCAGGGTAGATCGTTTTCATCGAAGCCGAACGGGTCCTCCAGGTCGTCACCAATTTCGTCGAGACCGAAAAAGGTGTAGCTGACGATGGCGGTAATCACCGGTGTCAGCCAGCCCAGCGGCCCGGCCATGGCGAACGGCAGCAGGATGCAGAACAGGTAAATGGTGCGATGCAGTAACAGGGTGTAGGGGAACGGCAGCGGTGTGAACTTGATCCGTTCGCAGGCGGCCTGGACCTGACTCAGGCTGACCAGCCGGTTTTCCAGTTGGGTGTAGCGCCATTCGCTGATTCGTCCATCCTCGGCGAGCTGCAAGCAGCGCGCACCGATGCGTTGCAGCAGGCGGTCGGTGAGGTTCGGGTGCCGGCGGTCCGGGGTGGTGTCCGCCCAGGGCTGGATGGCGGCCGCTTCATCCTCCAGTCGCAGGCGGGCGACCAGGCCATGGGCAAAGCCGCAGAGCGCTCTGAGCAGCGGTTCGCGCTGGCTGTCGTCCTTGAGCATTTGGGTTTGCCGAATCAGCGAGCGCAGTTCGACGATCATCTGCCCCAGCTGCTTGCGACCTTCCCACCAACGGTCGTAACAGGCGTTGTTGCGGAAACTCATGAAAATCGACAGCGACAAACCCAGCAGGGTGAAAGGTGTGACATTGACCCTGGAGAAGTAGGCCGGGTGCCAGGTTTCCACCAGCACAATGACCGACGCCAGCAGCGTCACCAGCAGGCAGCGCAGGGCAATGCGCTTGGCAATCGAACCCTTGAGGGAAAACAGCAGGCCAATCAGGTTGGGTTTGGGGCGGACGATCATGGTGGGGGGCTTCAGTCGGTCAGGTGCTGGCGTAGCGGATAAAGGCTAGTGGCCTGTGCCTGGCCTGTCCAATTGCTTTGGCTGACGGAGTGATCGATGGGCTCTATGACGAAGACAGCTGTGATCAGCTTCACACTGATGTGGCAAACAACATCGACCCCCACAAAGGCAGTGTCCATGCGCAATTGCAGCCGCTGCGACTTACTGTTCGTGGCGAGCGAGCTTGCTCGCGCTGGGTTGCGCAGCAACCCCAAAAAGGTCGCCGAGGCCTTGCCTGAAAGAGCGCAATCACCCGGCCAGGGACACTACGTGCTGGAGCGCCAGCCCGGCCCAGCGCGAGCAAGCTCGCTCGCCACAAAGGCAGTGTCCATGCGCAATCGCAGCCGCTGCGACTTACTGTTCGTGGCGAGCGAGCTTGCTCGCGCTGGGTTGCGCAGCAACCCCAAAAAGATCGCCGCGCCTTGCCTGAAAGAGCGCAATCACCCGCCAAGGCCACTACGTGCCCAGCGCGAGCAAGCTCGCTCGCCACAAAGGCAGGGTCCATGCGCAATCGCGGCCTCCGCGATGTGCCGTTTAGCCCTGTGAAGAAGCAAAAAAAACCCCGCGACCGAATGAGGCGCGGGGCAAAGAATTGGTTGGTTGCGGCCAACCAAAGGAGCACTTGTAAGCTTAGTTGCTGGCGACGGTTTCGGGTTGCCAGCCACCACCCAACGCTTTGTAGATGGCGACGATGCCGCGGTAGAGGTCGACTTCGGCCTGGGCCTGCGAGTCTTCGGCCGCCAGGCGTTCGCGTTGGGCGTCGAGCAGCACCAGGAAGTCCGCGGTGCCTTCGCGGTAGCGAATTTCCGCCAGGTCGGCGGCGGCGCGACTCGACTCGCTTTGGCGAATCAGCGAGATCAGGCGTTGCTGGCGCTTGCCGTAGTCGGAGAAGGCGTTTTCCGATTCTTCCAGGGCCAGCAACACTTGCTGTTCGTAGGTGGCCAGGGCGCCGTCGGCGTTGGCATCGGCGGCCCGCAAGCGGGCACGGACGCTGCCCAGGTCAAAGGCGGCCCAGGTAATGCTGGGGCCCAGCGCCCAGGCGTTGGCAGCGGATGAGCCGATCTGCGAGCCACGTCCTGCGGTGAAACCGAGGAAGCCGCTGAGGCTGACCCGTGGGAACAGGTCGGCCTTGGCCACGCCGATCCGGGCCGTGGCCGCGGCCAGTTTGCGCTCGGCGCTGAGGATGTCGGGACGGCGCTGCAGCAACTCGCCCGGATCACCGATCGGCAGGGCCTTGGCGATCGCCGGCAAGCTGGCGGGGCTCAAGTCGACGCTGAGCTTGTCCGGACGCTCGCCCAGCAGGGTAGCGATGCGGTTGCGCTGACGAATCTGCACTTCCTGCAACTGCGGCACGCTGGCTTCGACCGACGCCAGGCGTGCGTCGGCGCGAACCACGTCGAGCTGGTCGCCGACCCCGGCGTCGCGCAGGCTGATGGTGATCTTGCGCGACTCCTGCTGGTTCTGCAGGTTGGCCAGGGCGATCTTCTCCCGCAATTGCGCGCCACGCAGTTGACCGTAGGCGTCCACCAGTTCGGCAATCATCGTGACTTGCAGCTGGTACAGGTCGGCCGCGGCCACCTGGGTGTCGGCGTCGGCCGCTTCCAGGTTGCGCTGGATACGTCCGAACAGGTCGATCTCCCAGGCCATGTCCAGGCCCAGGTCATAACGTTCGCTGCTGACCCGGTCGGTGGTCTGGCCGGGAATCTGGCCCTTGGCCAAGTCACTGCTGACCCGGCTGGTGACCACCGGCATGGCGTCATTGCTGACATCATCACGGAACGCCCGGGCAGCCCGCAGGCGATCAAAGGCTACCCGCAACTCACGGTTGCCCTGCAGCGAGGTGTTCACCAACTGGTTGAGGATCGGGTCTTCGAACTGCTGCCACCAGATCCCTTCGAAGCGGGCGCGGTCGAAGTTCTGCTCGCCGTTGGCCCCCACGGTCGCGGACGTGATGTTGGCCGCTGCCGTCTCCGGGGTCTTGTAGTCCGGGCCGACGGCGCAGGCACTCAGGGCCAGCACCAGCAGGCTTGGCAGGAAGGCTTTCAGGCTCATTGTTGCGCCTCCAGTTTCAGGGCACGGGCCGCTTTGCGGGCGTCGCTGCGCTCCACATAACGGCGGATCAATACGTAGAACACCGGCGTCAGCAGCAGCCCGAAGAAGGTCACCCCGAGCATCCCGGAGAACACCGCCACACCCATGGCGTGACGCATTTCGGCACCGGCGCCGCTGGAGAACACCAGGGGCACCACCCCCATGATGAAGGCGAACGAGGTCATCAGGATCGGCCGCAGACGCAGGCGGCAGGCTTCCAGCACCGCACTGAGCGAGTCCATGCCTTCTTCTTGCTTGTCCTTGGCGAACTCGACGATCAGGATCGCGTTCTTGCACGCCAGGCCCACCAGTACGATCAAGCCGATCTGGGTGAAGATGTTGTTGTCGCCACCGGACACAATCACCCCGGTAATGGCCGACAGCAGGGTCATCGGCACGATCAGGATCACCGCCAGCGGCAGGCTCCAGCTCTCGTACTGGGCCGCCAGCACCAGGAACGCCAGCAGCACGCAGAGCGGGAACACGAACAACGCGGTGTTGCCGGACAGAATCTGCTGGTAGGTCAGGTCGGTCCATTCGTAGGTCATGCCGTTGGGCAGTTCCTCCTTGAGCAGCTTCTCGATGGCTTTCTCCGCCTGGCCCGAGCTGTAGCCAGGGGCGGCGGCTCCGTTGATTTCAGCGGTGATAAAGCCGTTGTAGTGCATCACGCGGTCGGGACCCGAGGTGTCGCTGACCTTGATGAAGGTCGCCAGCGGGATCATCTCGCCCTTGTTGTTGCGTACTTTCAGCTGGCCGATCTGGTCCGGCTCGAGGCGGAACTGCTGCTCGGCCTGGACGTTGACCTGATAGGTGCGACCGAAGCGGTTGAAGTCGTTGGCATACAGCGACCCCAGGTAGATCTGCAGGGTGTCGAAGATGTCGCTGACGGCCACGCCGTGGGTCTTGGCCTTTTCACGGTCGATGGCGGCATCGACCTGGGGCACGTTCACCGTGTAGCTGGTGAACAAACCGGTCAGTTCCGGCACGTTGTGGCTCTTGTTGATGATGTTCATGGTTTCCTTGTACAGCTCTTCATAGCCCAGGTTGCCCCGGTCTTCGATCTGCAGGCGGAACCCGCCAATGGTGCCCAGGCCCTGTACCGGCGGCGGTGGGAAGATCGCCATGTAGGCTTCCTGGATATCGGCGTACTGGCCGTTCAAGGCCCCGGCGATGGCCCCGGCGGATTCGCTCGGGTCCTTGCGCTCGTCAAAGGGCTTGAGGGTGACGAACACGATGCCGGCGTTGGGGCTGTTGGTGAAGCCGTTGATCGACAGGCCGGGGAAGGCCACCGCGCTTTCCACGCCCGGCTGCTTGAGCGCCATGTCGGACATGCGCTTGATCACCTCTTCGGTACGGTCCAGGCTCGCCGCGTCCGGCAGTTGGGCGAACGCCACCAGGTATTGCTTGTCCTGGGCCGGCACGAAACCGGTCGGCGTGTTGGAGAAACCGAAGAACGTCAGCACCATCAGGCCGGCGTACAGCAGCAGGGCGATACCGCTGCTGCGGATCACGCGGGTCACAGTGCCGACATAGCCATGGCTGGCGCGGTCGAAGAAGCGGTTGAACGGACGGAACAACCAGCCGCCGAAGAGCGTGTCGAGGACCTTGGAGAAACGGTCTTTCGGCGCGTCATGGCTCTTGAGCAACACCGCCGCCAATGCTGGCGACAGGGTCAGCGAGTTGAACGCCGAGATCACGGTCGAGATGGCAATGGTCAAGGCAAACTGTTTGTAGAACTGACCGGTCAACCCGGAGATGAACGCCGCCGGGATGAATACCGCACACAGCACCAGCGCCGTGGCGATGATCGGGCCGGTTACTTCACGCATGGCACGCTTGGTCGCTTCCACCGGGGTCAGCCCCAGGCCGATGTTGCGCTCGACGTTCTCCACCACCACGATGGCGTCGTCCACCACGATGCCGATGGCCAGCACCAGGCCGAACAGCGACAGCGCGTTGAGCGAGAAGCCGAACATATGCATCACGGCGAAGGTACCGATCAGCGATACCGGCACCGCCACCAGCGGGATGATTGAGGCGCGCCAGGTCTGCAGGAACAGGATCACCACCAGCACCACCAGGATCAGCGCTTCGAACAGGGTGTGCACCACTGCCTCGATGGAGCCGCGCACGAAGATCGTCGGGTCATAGACGATGCTGAAGTCCATGCCTTCGGGGAAGTTCTTCTTCAGCTCGGCCATCGTGCCGCGCACTTCGTTGGAGATCTCGATGGCGTTGGAGCCCGGGCGCTGGAAGATCGGGATCGCCACCGCCGGCTGGTTGTTCAGCAGGGAGCGCAAGGCGTACTGGCTGGAGCCCAGTTCGACGCGGGCAATGTCCTTCAGGCGAGTGATCTCACCGTTGTCGCCGGAACGAATGATGATGTTCTCGAACTCTTCCTCGGACACCAGGCGCCCCTGGGTGTTGACCGAGAGCTGGAACGCGGTGGCATTCGGTGCCGGTGGCGCACCCAGTGCACCGGCGGCCACCTGGCGGTTCTGCTCGCGAATGGCATTGACCACATCGGTGGCGGTCAGGTTGCGCGAAGCGGTCTTGTTCGGGTCCAGCCACACCCGCAGCGAGTAGTCGCCCATGCCGAACAGTTGCACATCGCCGACGCCGCCCAGGCGCGCCAGCTCATCCTTGATGTTGAGCAGGGCGTAGTTGGACAGGTAGAGCATGTCGTAGCGTTTATCGGGCGAGGTCAAGTGCACCACCATGGTCAGGTCGGGCGAGGCCTTGTCCACGGTGATGCCGATCCGGGTCACTTCTTCGGGCAGCTTGGGCTCGGTGCGCGTGACGCGGTTTTGCACCTGCACCTGGGCGTTGTCCAGGTCGGTGCCCAGGGCAAAGGTGATGGTCAGGGTGATCTTGCCGTCGGCGGTGGACTGCGAGGACATGTACAGCATGTTCTCGACGCCGGTGATGGCCTGCTCCAGGGGCGCGGCGACGGTTTCACCGATGACTTTGGGGTTGGCCCCCGGGAAGTTGGCACGCACCACCACTGTCGGTGGTACCACTTCCGGGTATTCGCTGATGGGCAGTTGGAACAGCGAGATGCTGCCGGCGATCAGGATCAGCAGCGATAGCACCGCAGCGAAGATCGGCCGTGAAATGAAGAACTGGGAAAAATTCATCGGAGTCTGTATCCCTTAACCGCGTGGAGTCGCAGCGGCGAGTTTCACAGCCGTGCCCGGCGCAACCTTGGCGGGCGCGACTTGGGGCAGGTTGCTGGCTTCAAGCGCCTGGCGTTGTTGTGCAAGGGCCGCGAGGGTTTCCTGGCTGGCCATCTGGACCACTTCAGGGGTCACCGGCGATCCCGGGCGCACCCGTTGCAGGCCCTTGACGATGATCGTGTCGTCCTTGTTCAGGCCGCTGCGCACAATGCGCAAGCCTTCGATCTTCGGCCCCAGCTCAACGGCGCGGTAGACCGATGTGTTGTCGGCGTCCATCACCAGCACGAACTTCTTGCCCAGGTCCGTGCCCACCGCTTCGTCCGTGATCAACACTGCCGAATAGGTGCCACTGCCCACCAGTTTCAGGCGCGCGTAAAGGCCAGGGGTGTATTCGCCCTTGCTGTTATCGAACACCGCGCGGCCACGGATGGTGCCGGTCTTGGGGTTGACCTGGTTGTCGATGAAGTTCATCTGGCCCAGGTGCGGGTTGCCGTCTTCATTGGACAGGCCCAGGTAAACCGGGGTGGTTTGACCGCGCTGGCCCTGGCGGGCGAGCTGGGTGTACTTGAGGTACACGCGCTCATCGGCGTCGAAGTAGGCGTAGACCTTGTCGGTGGAGACCACGCTGGTGAGTGGGGTGACATCGGCGGTCACCAGGTTGCCGGCGGTGATCTCGGCGCGGCTGACGCGGCCACTGATCGGCGCGGTTACCCGGGTGAAACTCAGGTTCAGTTTGGCCAGGTCCAGTTGCGCCTGGACGGCACCGACCGCTGCCCGTGCTTCCTGGGCGGCGCTGGTGCGCGAGTCGGCCAGTTCCGCGGAAATCGCGTTGCTGGTGCGCAGGCGTTCACCACGGCGGGCTTCGTTTTCGCTGCGGGTCGCATTGGCACGGCCCTGGGTGACCAGGGCTTCGAGGCGGCGGACCTCGGCCTGGAACGGACGCGGGTCGATCTGGAACAGCAGGTCGCCCTGTTTCACCAGCGCGCCTTCGGTGAAGGCCACTTCATCGATCTGGCCCGAGACCCGTGGGCGGATCTCGACGGTTTCCGGTGCTTCGAGGCGGCCGGTGAACTCGTCCCACTCGTTGACCGGTTGTTCCAGCACCTTGGCCACGCTGACCTTGGCAGCAGGCATGGCGGCGGCCGAATCCGGCGTCTTGCCGCAGGCGCTCATCACCAGCAAGGCCAAGGCGGCCAAGGGCAAGCGCAAATGTTTGAGTGACTGTTCCATGGATGCATCCGCCAATGTATTGAGATGGGCGGATGATGCTTCGCGAGTCTCTATCTCACGAATCGAATGAGGCAAAGGTAACTATCATTCGGAATGATATGAGCGGCAGTCGAGCCGTCTAGGAGGGTCATGTTGCGCAGTTATGGGGGAGGGATCGTCGTACGCAGGCCCCGTGGCGAGCGAGCTTGCTCGCGCTGGGCTGTGCAACAGCCCCAAACCCACCACAGAAGTCTTTCTTGAATTGTTGATAATGCAGGCAACTCGCAGAAAAACACAAATACTGGGAATTACGAGCGTTGAACTGGACTGTGGTTAATTCTATAATTTTGGGTGTTAAGTGGTGTTTAGCGACGGAAGGCACGCTATGTTGGATTTAAGCTTCAGTAAGCCGAGTGAGATCGTCAAGCGGCTCTGCAATCGCCTGCGCACGGAGCGGCTGGCGCTACAGATGACGCAAGCCGATGTGGCCGGTCGCGCCGGTATTGGGACCAATACCGTGTCCAACCTCGAAGCTGGGCGCAATGTCGGGTTCGAGAATGTGGTCCGTGTGGCCATGGTCCTTGGACGAACCAAGGAGCTCGAAGGACTGTTCTTGCCAAAGCTGGACAGCCTTGAAGACATTCGCCGATACGAAAACAGTGTCAATCGTCATCGTGCCAAGAGGAAGTCCGACAATGCTTGAGCAAGTTGACGTCTACTACGATGGTTGGGGTGAACGTTGGCTGTGGGGCACGCTTGTGTCTACGACCGCTATCACCGGTCGCCCGCAGATTGTGTTCGAGTACAGCAATGAAGCGAAGAGTAGAGGCTTGGAGCTGTCGTCCTACACACTTCCATTGGACGGCCCCCAGTTACGTCGAGGCTTTCCGGCCCATCAGTTAGGCCTGCCAGGGGCTGTCTACGACTCTTTACCTGACGGTTGGGGCATGCTGCTGATGGACCGGTTGTTCAGGCGCCGCGGCCTCAACACAGCACGCATCGGCGCTCTGGAGCGGCTGGGCTATATTGGCAAGAATGCCATGGGGGCAATGTCGTTCGAGCCCGTGGCGCCCGAGGGGCGGGAGCCGGAAGCGCATATCCCCCTTGAGCTGCTTGCGGCTGAGATTCAGGAAGTTCTCAATGGTGAAGGTGGGGAATTCCTGCAGACGTTGCTGCTGGTGGGGGGCTCGCCTCAAGGCGCAAGGCCAAAGGCGTTGGTCTATCGCGATCCTCAAACAGGAGCCTTTACCACCGCCGCCAAGCCGGGCTTTGAAGCCTGGCTGATTAAGTTCCCGGCAAAAGAAGAACATCCCGAGGTGTGTGCTATCGAAATGGTCTATGCCGAGTGCTTGCGCATGTGCGGCATCGAGACCCCGGACACGCAGCACTTCAATCTGCCCAACGGGCTGGCAGCCTTCGCGAGTAAACGCTTTGATCGTATGGGCGGTCAGCGCGTGCCCATGCAAAGCCTTGCAGCCTTTACCGGGGCTGACTACAAGTCACCGGGGGCCTTGGACTATGTCAACTTCTTGCGTGCGACACAGATGTGCACCAACGATGTGCGAGAGAAAGCTATCGCCTTCGAGCGTGCCGTCTTCAATGTCGCGTTCAACAACCGAGACGACCACCCCAAAAACTTCGCCTACGTCATGTCGCCGTCCGGTGCATGGCGGCTGGCGCCGGCCTACGACGTGACTTTCTGCGAGGGACCAGGCGGTTATCACCAGATGGACGTGATGGGCGAGGCCTTGGAGATTGATCGAGAAGCGATGCTCAGACTTGCAGATGAAGCAGAGGTCTCAGCGGCGACTGCTGGCGGCATCATTGACAGAATTTGCCGCGTCGCGAGCCAGTTTGGGGCCATCGCCGAGAACATTTGCCCACACGCGATCACCCAAGACGCCCTTGATATCATTCAAGGCCGAATCGACGAGAACATCGACCTGCTGCGCTAACGCCAAACCGGGATATCGAGTCTTTCTACCGTCGCTCGTTTGCAGGCATGTGATCCGGGTTGTTTACTGACTAAATCAAGCTCGCGTATCAAGCTGCGAACGTTGAATCGACCAAGCTGTTCACCGTCCTCACGCATCGGCGACAGGATGCTGCGGCTGGCCGCAGGCCGCAGGGAATTGCCGGGTGAGGCGTAACCGTGGGCTTTCCGAAACTCCGGCCTCAAGCGTAACGTTCGGTAAACATCCGGCCACGTTACCTTCCGAACTCCTGCATCAAAGGGCGATGGTGTCCGCCTCTTTTGATCTGACCCCGGAAAGTTGGACATCAACATCGGGGTATTGCGTGAGGCTCTTCAGAGGCTATCAGGATCGCCAAAGAACATTTGTATGCGCGAACGCAGCCACCGCTCGCCCGGATCATTGTCCTGGGAGCCGCGCCAGGCCATGTGCAGTTCGAAGCTGCGGGTCGGCAGTGGCGGATCTTCGGCGCGCACGCCACCGGCGGCGGTCAGGGCTTCGGCGGTGTAGTCCGGCACGGTGGCGACAATGTCGGTGCCCGCCAGCAACGTACTCAAGCCATTGAACTGCGGCACGGCGAGCACCACGTGGCGCTTGCGTCCGAGCTTTTCCAGTTCTTCATCGATAAAGCCGCTGAGGTCGCCGGCAAACGACACCAGTGCGTGGGGGCGGGCGCAGAAGTCGTCCAGGCTCAAGGCCCCGGGCATGGTGTCGGCGCGCAGCAGTTTGGGCAGGCTGCGACGCAGCACTTTGCGCTTGGCATTGGCGGGCAGGTCGGTGGTGTAGCTGACACCGATGGAAATTTCGCCCGAGGCCAGCAGGCTCGGCATCAATATGTAATTGACCCGACGCACCACCAGGACAATCCCGGGGGCTTCGGCGCGCAGACGCTTGAGCAGCATGGGCAGCAGGGCGAACTCCACGTCATCCGACAGGCCGATGCGGAACACCGCGGTGCTGGTGGCCGGGTCGAAATCGGCCGCTCGGCTGACCGCGGTGGAAATCGAGTCCAGGGCCGGCGAGAGCAGGGCGAAGATTTCCACCGCGCGGGCGGAGGGTTCCATGCTACGGCCGGTGCGAACAAACAGCGGGTCATCGAACAGGCCGCGTAGGCGAGACAACGCCGCGCTGATGGCTGGCTGGCCGAGAAACAGCTTCTCCGCGGCGCGGGTCACGCTGCGTTCGTGCATCAGTGTTTCAAACACGATCAACAGGTTCAGGTCGACACGACGCAGGTCATTACGATTCATCTGGAGTCCTGGCAGAGTCAGCAAACTTGACGAGTGCGGCCATTTGAGAACAATGGCCGGCATGAATCTTACGGGGAAAGGCTGTTACTCTGCACCGAGTAATTCATTTTTCCCACAATGCTGGTTCGGTTTTCTATGTCTATTGACGGATTGCCGGGGCTGCGGAATCAATGACAGGCATGTCGACTATTAATAGCCACTGATGGTCTTGGCCAGAAAGCCCGGATAAAGTTCATGGCATTAGAGGTTACTTTGACGAGGTTTGCGATGTCCCGCACGATCCGTTTTCACAAGTTTGGTCCGGCCGAAGTGCTCCAATGCGAAGAGCATGCGGTCGCCCTGCCTGCGCCGGGCGAAGTGCAGGTGCGCGTCGAGGCGATTGGCATCAGTTGGTATGACACGCTCTGGCGTCAGAACCTGGCATCGTCTCACGCACGGCTGCCGTCCGGCCTGGGCAGTGAGATGGCTGGCGTGGTGACGGCGTTGGGTGAGGGCGTGGACGATCTGGCCGTTGGCGACAAGGTAGCCAGCTTCCCGGCGCAAAGCCCCAATGATTACCCGGTGTACGGCGAGCAGATCGTGTTGCCTCGTACGGCGTTGACTCGTTACCCCGATGTACTCAGCCCGGTCGATGCGGCCGTGCACTACACGCCGCTGCTGATCGCTTATTTCGCCTACGCCGACCTGGCCCGGGTCAAGCCCGGTCAGTTCGCCCTGGTCACCGATGCCAGCCACTGTGCCGGTCCCGCCTTCGTGCAACTGGGCAAGGCCTTGGGTGTGCGGGTGATTGCCGCGACCAAGACCTTGCAGGAGCGTGAATACCTGTTGTCCCTCGGTGCCGAGAAGGTGATTGTCACCGAAGAGCAGGACCTGCTCATGCAGATCAACAAGCTCACCGGCAACCGCGGTGTGGATGTGGTATTCGATGGCCTTGGCGGCCCGCAGATGTCGTTGCTCGGCGATGTCCTGGCGCCCCGTGGCAGCCTGGTGCTGTATGGCCTGCAAGGCGGCAACCAGACACCGTTTCCGGCCTGTGCGGCGTTCCAGAAGAACATTCAGTTTTTCGTGCACTGCATCGGCAACTTTACCGGCAAGCCGGAGTTGGGCATCGCCCAGGACCAGGGCGCATTGCAAAGGGCCCTGCGCGAAATCAACCAACTGACGGCCGATGGCGTGCTGTCGCCGCTCAAGACTCGGGTCTTCCCGTTCGCCGAGTTTGTCGAGGCACACCGCTACATGGACGAATGTCCGTGCCGCGAACGGGTGGCGCTGCAA
Source organism: Pseudomonas sp. Irchel s3h17 (assembly GCF_900187505.1). Classification (GTDB taxonomy): domain Bacteria; phylum Pseudomonadota; class Gammaproteobacteria; order Pseudomonadales; family Pseudomonadaceae; genus Aquipseudomonas. The sequence continues at coordinate 109,443 of NZ_FYDL01000006.1, read as the reverse complement.
GTCGAACCGCTATGACCCTGTACAAGAGCCCGCAATAGCGGGCTCTTTGCTTTTTACCCGGCGGTCGATTCGCTGATTGCCGTGGATTGTGATCCTCTGGTTCAGCAACTGAACTGGTTTTTACTTCTGATCTGTATCTTCTAATCATTAACTAAGCCCTGATAATTGAATGATTACTTTCATCTCAAGGAAAGAGTCATGGCAGGGCGTTGTTTTTTAGTAAGTGCTGATTCAGGCGTCGGGTGTGCGAACCATGGAGTCTCTGCGCCTTGCGTCGAAAGTCGACAAGTAAAAGACCGGTTAGTTACCTGGGTCTCTCTCTGTTTGGTGTTCTTTATTTTCTGTACTCATTGTTTGTGGGACGTTGTCGGAAACTTCCTAGGCTCTATGGGGCTGCCGTCAAAGCCCGTTGCTTACAGGTCTGTAGGCGGCTGATGGGGTGGCTGGCGTTATTGCCGGACAATCGTGTCACAGAGTGGTAGCAATCAAAGTGCTAGCATTCGATAACAGAAACTTAAGACCGCATTAAGGAATTATCTCCGGCCGTTGCTTGCGCGGGTTGATGGTTGTTTGTGCACTGCCGATTTATTGAGTACCAGGTAAATACGATGAGCGCTATTCATGATCAAGCGATGAACTATGTCTACCAGCAAGTGTTGCAACGGTTGCTGAGTTTCTTTTCCAGGGCGGAACGTACGGCCCTGCAACTTTTGATTCAACGCCTGGTGGTCGCGGCCGGGGGAACGGAAAGAATCGGTCATTACAAAGTGCTCATGAACCATTCCGGCACACCGGACAGTTGCTACATCCTAGCGTTTTTGCGGGCGGCGCAACTGAGCATTGCGGGCAGGGCGCCGTCGACCTTCCAGCTACGTGTTGCCACCCTGCGGATGGGCACAACGACCCCCGCGATCATGGAGGCGCTTCACCGCAGCTACAGCGCCCTGTTTGTCTACGATGACCCCAGGGTCGAAGTGTTGATGGCCGATAATCGCGAGGTCCTGCCGTTCAGCCATTCAACGCCGATTTCGGATGCCGGGCGTGAGTTGAATCGGACGAACACGCTGATGCTCGGCCACCTTCGTGGAGTTGGCGGTGTGTTTGAGGCCTGTGATGACGGTTATCTGGCCATGGGTGAGTTCTATGGGCAGATAGCCCGTTGGGACGGTGGCGTCGATGCCTTGATCGGCGGTGAAACGCTACGTCAGCAAAAGCAGTTTCTCGCAGGGCTCTTGCGAGGCGCAGTGCGGGCAGGGTTGCAGGTGCCCCTTGAGCCAGAACAGAGTTTTGACGGGTTATTCTCGACACTCGAGCAACTGCGACCCGATTTTCACCGCGAGCTCTACGCGGGCCATGAACGGGTCGAGTGGCGGCCGCAGGAACGATTTGATGCACAGCGTGCTGCCAGCTACATCGATATCCAGGACCTGGTGACCGGCAATATGGACGAGCGCTGGCCGCTACTCACCGAATTCCTTGGGCTACAGCCTGATGAAGTGGATGCCCAGTTACGCGAGAATTCATTCGCCAGCCCCTTGTTGTCGGCGCACTTTCGCGGTTTGCAAGCCAGTTACCTCAAAGGCCAGACCTACGAGCAGGGTTTTGCCCGATACATCCAGCGAGCGCTGCTGATGATGCGTAAAAGGCAGGTGCCCGAGCGATTCTGTGATCAGGCGCTGGACCTGTACGGCAATCTGCAGACCCTCGCCGAACGACGTATCCAGGCCAACATCGAGGCGCAGCAGACCCTGGGGCTCAGTGAAGCGCAGCAGTTGTGCTTGCTCTTTACCCCCTTTGCCGACGGGGCGGCGGGGCTGGAGCGGTTTTTGCGACGCTGTCATCCCGGGATGCTGGTGGCGATGCCTGAAGTTTACAAGGCGCTGCAGGGTAACGCGGTCGCCGAGCAGGTCATGCAATGGATGGTGGATGTCAGCGGCTTGCCACTCCATTTGATTCGTGCGCTCTACGGCATGCGGTCGGTGCCGGGCATCGGGCGTGAGGTGGTCGGTCAGGCCGCGTGCGCCGAGGGGCAACCCCGCTCCGGTGAGACAGATACACCGTGCGATCTGTCCGCGAGACGCTAAGGAGCCTGGTTTGACTGATTCAAAATGCAGGAGTTGGCGGATTTCACGGCACGCGCCGGGGCACTGGGTACGGCGGCGGACCGTTGTGGTATCGCGGGTTTACCTTGTGATCGGCCGTTTCCCATGAAAGGGCTGCGAGAGACTGACTTTGCCTACCAGGCCGTATACCGCTACCTGACCTGCCTGATCAATGAAATAGGGAGCGAGACCCCCATCAAGCTGCCGTCCCTGCGGCAGTTGGCCGAGCGCCTGAACGTGTCGATTTCCACTATCCAGTACGCTTACTCGTTGCTGGAGAAAGAGGGGCGGGTGTATTCGGTCGCCAAATCGGGTTACTACGCGATGCCGGTGTCGTTGAACGCTTCGTTCTGCGGTGGCAATGACTTGCTTGAAACACTGTACGTCAGTGCCCGGCGTCCGGGCATGCTGGTCATGAGTACCGACGAGCCTGCGCTGTTGCAGTCCCTGGACAGTCCGTTGTTGTTGCTGGAAAGAGAGCTGGTTCGCCAGTATCCCCGCCAGCAGCAACCTCACTCACAACCCTGCGGTGAGTTGGAACTGCGTACCGCGTTGGCGGCGCGCTACACCACCTCACCCACGCGTTACTGGCACGCCGACGACGTTTACATCGGTGCGGACTTGCGGGGCGTGCTGGAAATCCTGATGTCGGTGCTGGGCCTCAGGGGCGCGACCGTGCTGGTGGAGTCGCCCTGCGACTGGGCGATTCTGCGTCTGCTCCAGGCGGGGGGTGTGCAGGTGATCGAATTGCCCATCGCCGACACCGGCTGCCTCGACCTTCAACTGCTGGAGCGTTTGCTCACCACCGAAACCGTGCGCCTGGCGATGCTGTCGTCCGGTGTCAGCATGCCCCGGGGCAGCCTGATGTCCGCGGACAATCGCCAACGCGTCGCGCGGCTGTTGCAGCAGCACGACTGTTGGGTGCTGGAGAACGATGTGTACGGTGAACTGGGGCACGAGCCGAATGGGCAGCGCTTTCGTGACCTGCTCGATCCTGAGCGTTTGATCGTGTTCTCCACCTTCGAAAAATTCATGGGGCCCGAGGCGCCCTACGGATACCTGCTGTCGCGCCAACTGAGTGCCGAGCTGCAACGCAACTTCCTGCTGCGCTCCTTTCGCCTGTCGCCCATCCGCCAGAAAGCCATCGCGCGGTTGTACAGCAGCGGGCGCATCGATCAGCACTTGCAGGTGCTGCGGCGGCTGCTCAGCGAACGCAAGGCGCGGATGATCCAGGTGGTGTGTGAACGCCTGGGAGATTCACTGGAGTGGGTCGACCCGGCGGGTGGGGCGACCCTGTGGGCGCGTTCGTTGCGACCGGTGGATATGCGACGGGTGTTTCAGCGCATGCTCAAGCAAAGCGTGGTGATTGCCCCGGGGGAGCTGTTCAGCCTGCAGGGCTTGCATTCACAGCATGTGCGCCTGAGCCACGGGTTCAGTGGCCAGCATGACCTGGAGACGGCAATGGCAATGTTGGCGGATGCGTTGCGGCTGGAGCTCACGGATTGAGCGGGGTGGAAAATATCCTGCCGGGTTCAGGATCGATCCCATCGCTCTGTGGTCAAACTGCCAGTAAACTGCGCTCCTATTCCTGAACCCCACTCTTTCAGAGGTTTTGCATGACACTCAGTCCTTTTGCGGGCAAACCGGCACCAGCAGCCTTGTTGGTCGATATCCCGCGACTGGTTACGGCCTATTACACCGGCCAGCCCGATGCCTCGGTGGCCACCCAGCGCGTTGCGTTCGGTACGTCGGGGCACCGTGGCAGCTCGTTCGAGCTGAGTTTCAATGAATGGCATGTCCTGGCCATCAGCCAGGCCATTTGCCTGTATCGCGAAGCCCAGGGCATCGACGGCCCGTTGTTTGTCGGCATCGATACCCATGCGCTGTCGACGCCGGCAAGTGCCAGCGCGCTGGAAGTACTGGCCGCCAACGGGGTGACGGTGATGATCGCCGAAGGCGATGAGTACACGCCGACCCCGGCCGTTTCCCACGCCATCCTGTGCTACAACCGTGGTCGCACGTCGGGGCTGGCGGATGGCATTGTCATCACGCCGTCCCATAACCCACCGCAAAGCGGCGGTTACAAGTACAACCCCACCAACGGCGGCCCGGCCGATACCCACATCACCAAGTGGATCGAGGCCAAGGCCAACGAATTGCTGGCCAACAAGCTGGCCGGGGTCAAGCGCATCAGCTACGAACAGGCGCTGAAGGCCGAGACCACCCACCGCCATGACTACCTCAACACCTACGTCGCCGACCTGGTCAATGTGATCGACTTCGACGCCATTCGCGGGGCCAACCTGCGCCTGGGCGTGGATCCGCTGGGCGGAGCAGGGGTGCGCTACTGGTCGGCCATCGCCGAACACTACCGCTTGAACCTCGACGTGGTGAACACTCAGGTCGATCCGACATTCCGCTTCATGTCGGTGGACTGGGACGGCCAGATCCGCATGGACCCATCCTCCAGCCATGCCATGCAAGGCCTGATCGGTCTCAAGTCGCGCTTCGACGTTGCCTTCGCCTGCGACCCGGACCACGACCGTCACGGCATCGTCACCCCGTCCGGTGGTTTGCTGGCACCGAACAACTACCTGGCGGTGTCCATCGACTACCTGTTCCAGAACCGGCCGCAATGGCGCGCCGATGCGGCCGTGGGTAAAACCGTGGTCAGCAGCGGTCTGATCGATCGGGTGGCCAAGCGCCTGAACCGTCGCCTGTACGAAGTGCCGGTGGGCTTCAAATGGTTCGCTGACGGCCTGTTCGACGGCTCGCTGGGTTTTGGTGGTGAAGAGAGCGCTGGTGCGTCGTTCCTGCGCAAGGATGGCAGCGTCTGGAGCACCGACAAGGATGGACTGATTCCCGCCCTGCTGGCCGCGGAAATGACCGCCCGTACCGGGCGCGACCCAAGCCAGGCGTACCGTGCGCTGACCGATGAGTTGGGTGAACCCTTCTCGGTACGCGTAGACGCCAAGGCCAATCCAGAGCAAAAGGCATTGTTGGGCAAATTGTCGCCAGAACAGGTCACGTCGACCCAACTGGCCGGTGAAGCGATCCAGCGCATCCTGAGCAAGGCGCCGGGCAACGACCAGGCCATTGGCGGCCTGAAAGTCATGACCGAGAACGGTTGGTTCGCCGCCCGTCCTTCGGGCACCGAAGACATCTACAAGATCTACGCCGAGAGCTTTATCGGCGACGACCACCTCAAGCAACTGGTGCAAGAGGCGCAAACCCTGGTGGATGGCGCAATCAGCCAGTAAGCGCGAGGCTCGCCCGGGCAGCACAAAAAAGGGGTGACCACTGCGGTCACCCCTTTTTCGTTGGGCCTCAGAGCATCAAGCGAGGTCCACCAGCACGATTTCACTGTCTTCAAGGGCGGTTACGCGCAGCACTTGCTCGTCGGCAATCGCCACGCCGTCTCGCGCCTGGGCGCGCACGCCATTGACTTCAATCACCCCGGTGGCGGGCACCAGGTAGGCGCGTCGACCGTTGTCCAGCCGGTATTCGGCGCTTTCCCCGGCTTTCAGGTTCGCGGCCACCAACCGGGCGTCGGCGCGGATGCGCAGGCTCTGGTCGTCGCCGTCCTTGCCGCTGGCCAGGGTCACGAACCCTTCACGCTGTCCCTTGGGGAACGGTTTGGCACCCCAGGACGGCGCTGTGCCGGTCTGGTTGGGGATGATCCAGATCTGGAAGATCCGGGTGGCCGTCGACTCCAGGTTGTACTCGCTGTGGGCGATCCCGGTGCCGGCGCTCATGACCTGGACATCACCGGCTTCGGTGCGGCCCTTGTTGCCCAGGTTGTCTTCGTGGCTGATGGCGCCTTCGCGAACATAGGTGATGATTTCCATGTCGCGGTGCGGGTGCCTGGGGAAACCGGTGCCGGGGGCAATCACATCGTCGTTCCAGACCCGCAGGTTGCCCCAGTTCATGCGCTTGGGGTCATGGTACTCGGCGAACGAAAAGTGGTGATGGGCATCCAGCCAGCCGTGATGGGCGCCGCCCAGGGAGGCAAAGGGTCTGAGTTCAAGCATGATCGTCTCCTGAAAGGTTCGTCATACAACGAGAACCGGTGGTTGATGGTGTGCATCATCCATTAGCAACGAATCGATAAAAAGCGTAAAAAATGCCTGAAAACAATCTGTTTATTAGATATATGAAGTCGAATGAATTCTACGGACCAGCCTTCAGTTCATCGCTTAAGCCAATGAAGGATAAGCATTTGACTAGAACTCGTCGGCAAATGAAGACACCATAGCGCCAACAGCCTCACACCCTGGAGTCAGCGTGCCACGAAACATCCCCGATCTTCCTCCCGAGCTTTTGCCCCTGGCCGAAATGCCGTGGCTCAAACGGCTGGCCGCGCGCTTTTTTGGCCACGGCCTGACACGTTTGCGCGCGCAGCACCGGGCGTCCTGGCTGCACGGCCAGGCCGACGGGTTTCGCAGTGGGCATACGGCGGGTGTGGACTACGGCTACAAGGAAGGCAAGGCGGACGGGATCGAAGAGGGCCGCCAGGTCTTGTTGATCCGCGACAGTCGCTGCACCGAGCACCCGGCGCCACGCGTGGATGACCACCTGTTCGACGATTGGCGGCTGCCCCTGGGCGCCGAGATCAAAAAACGCATGAAGGCCGACGTCGCACGGCTGTTGCCGGCGCACGCGCAACCTAGCGCGGCGCAGTGGAAGATGATCTTCAGCGACACGCCGTCGACCTCGGTGGTTGCCGGGGCGGGCGCCGGCAAGTCGACCACCCTGGCGTTGCGCATTCTGCTGCTGACCCACTACCTGGGGTTCGAGCTGGATTCGTTGACGGTGGTGACGTTCACCCGCGAGTCGCGCAAGGACTTCATCAACAAGCTGATCGCGCTGTTCGCCACCTGGGGCCGCGCACTGTCGCAAAAGGATGCCCGGGACCTGGTGCGCACCTTCCACTCGCGCATCTTGCCGATGGTCCGCAGCCTGCCGGGGTTCGAGCGCCTGCAAGCCTTCGAGAACCTCAACGAGCGCTCGCTGTTCAATGAGACTGAGGTCGACAGCAACCCTTTCGATCTGCGGATCAACGACACGCAGCGCCAGCAACTCAACGCCTGTTTTCATCGCCTGTTCACCGACAACGAGCGGTTTCGCGAACTGATCACGCCGCTGTCGCGCCACGCCTTGCAGCTCAAGGAGCTGGAGCGTGATCACCCCGAGGTGCAAAAGCGCATGGCGGTGACCGAACTGGCCGCCAAGCGCGATGAAGAGCTGTGCGATACCCTCGAGGACTTGTGGTTTCGTGCCGGCGCCTGGCCGATCAAGGGCATCGAACCCAGTCGCCAGACGTTTGAGATCAATGGCTCGATGTTCCATTGCCATGGCTACATCCCGAGCCTGGATGCCTGGGTGGTGCTGGGCTTCGATCCCCGGGAAAATCCTCAGCTCAGCCGGCCAAACGCCAAGCTGAGCGTGCGTGCGGAGTGGGCGGTAAAACGAACCCTGTTTCGAGCTTTCTGTCATAAACCATTGATTTGGCTTGATAGCTATGACTCTTCAAAGCGTGTTCTGGCCACGCTCGCGGGTGATGCCAGTGCCGGTCCCGGGTTCGACTACAAGGTCAAGGGTGAACTGGCGGGGGCGCCGCTGCTGGATTGCTTTGTCGCCGCCGCGAGCTTTATCGAGAACCTCGGGCTGGACGTTCCGGCGGCCGTGGGCCAGATGAGTTTCGCCAAGGACGACCCGGACCGCTTTTTCTTCGAGGCGCTGAGCCTGTTCTGGCGCACCTTTGAGGATCACCTGCTGGATCAGTCGCCACCGGTGATGACCTACAACCGCATGTTCGCCTTGTTCAGCGAGCACTCGCCGGAGAACCTCAAGCTGCTCAGCGACGAGCTACTACGACCGATGTCGCACTTGATGATCGACGAGTTCCAGGACGTTTCCCCGCAGATCGTCTCCTGGATTCGCGCCACGCTGGGGGAGATCCGCCGCCGTGGACCGGCCATGCACGTGGGGCGTGGTGCCCAGCGTTCCTCATTGCTGTGTGTGGGCGATGACTGGCAATCGATCTATGGCTGGCGCGGCAGTTCGCCCAAATACTTCATGGAGTTCAACAAGGAGTTCCCGTCCCCCGGCACCACGCGGGTGATGCTCAGCGACAACTACCGCAGCCATCAACACATCATCGATGCCGCCGAGCATATCGTGCGGGCGGCACCGGCGATCCCGGGCAAGAAAGCCAAGGCCTGTGGTGAAACGGCGGAACTGGTGCCGGTCAGCATCCACGATCGTGACGACGGGGCGCTGGCCAAGCGCTTGGCGGAGCACTATCGCAATGGCGATTCAATCTTGATGTTGTATCGAAAAAGTAGCGATAAGTTATTGATTGAGCAGCATATTTCAGCTGTAGTTAATGCTGATTCGAGCTTGCCTTTCGAGGCCAGGCGGCTCAAGCAACTGACGTTCCACAGCGCCAAGGGGCTGCAGGCGGATGCGGTGTTCCTGTTGGGTGATTGCCAGCATTTGACCTGCTCGCCCTACAAGAACCAGGTCTATCGCCTGGCCGGATTGGGCAAGGACGGTGATGCCGAGCCCTATGACTCGGCGCAGAAAGACGAGATCCTGCGCCTGGCCTATGTCGGCATTACCCGTGCCGCGAAGCATTGCCATTGGTACGTTGATCCTCAGGAAGGCAGCTCGGTGAACCTGCCCAGGGCGTCCGACAGGATCGCCTCCGGCAAGCCTTTCTTCGCCGACCAGCGTGCGAGCAATGTAGGCAGTAAAACCGTTTCAGCGTGAACACGGCTTTTGTGGCGAGCGAGCTTGCTCGCGCTGGGCCGGGCTGGCGCTCCAGGGCGAAGCGCCCCCAACAGGACGATTGCAGGCTTTCAGATAAACCGCGGTGGCCGATTTTGGGGCTGCTGCACAGCCCAGCGCGAGCAAGCTCGCTCGCCACGGGGTCTGTGTACGACGCGACTTTCGTTGACTGAACGCGGGGCTTCTGTGGCGAGCGAGCTTGCTCGCGCTGGGCCGGGCTGGCGCTCCAGGGCGAAGCGCCCCCAACAGGACGATTGCAGGCTTTCAGATAAAACGCGGTGGCCGATTTTGGGGCTGTTGCACAGCCCAGCGCGAGCAAGCTCGCTCGCCACGGGGGCTGTGTACGACGCGACTTTCCTGACTGAACGCGGGGTTTCTGTGGCGAGCGAGCTTGCTCGCGCTGGGCCGGGCTGGCGCTCCAGGGCGAAGCGCCCCCAACAGGACGATTGCAGGCTTTCGGATAAAACGCGGTGGCCGATTTTGGGGCTGCTGCACAGCCCAGCGCGAGCAAGCTCGCTCGCCACGGGGGCTGTGTACGACGCGACTTTCCTGACTGAACGCGGGGCTTCTGTGGCGAGCGAGCTTGCTCGCGCTGGGGCGCGAAGCGCCCCCGACAAGACGACTGCAGGCTTTCAGATAAACCGCGGTGGCCGATTTTGGGGCTGTTGCACAGCCCAGCGCGAGCAAGCTCGCTCGCCACGGGGCCTGTGTACGATGCCAGTTTCCTTGACCTCCAGGCTCAAGCCATGTGCTTGAACGTGAGCGGTGGGATGAAGGCTTCCAGTTCATCCTCCACCGCTTCGATTATTCGCTCGACATCGGTGGCATTCATCAAGGTAGCGCAGGGGATCCCGGCGATGGAGACCATGGTCTTGCCACTGGCCCGGTCAAACAACCGGAGGATCATGCTGTCCGGTGCGTCCATGGTGGCTTCGAATCCAATCGGGTGAAAATGCCAGCGCATCAACTGGCAGGCGTTGGGGAACGTGACCTTGCTGAACTCAGTCCTGTGCATGGGTGACCCGCCTTCGTCATCAAGCGCTTCCTTCGGCTTCTGTCAGGGGAGGATGAGCCGTCATTGGCCCAACCCTGTGGAGTTTTAACGGTAGCACTGACTTTACGACGGGCCGTGAAATTTGCCTGCCGGCTGTCGATTGACCGGGATTCAGCCTGTGCTCGATCACGCTCTGTCGCACCAGTGACAAGGCTCGGCGGTGACCGACCCTCGAATTGACCATTGAAGCCTTGGCGCAAGTTCGGCAAGCTCGGTTTTTCGGTTGCCGAGCACCTTATGCCTGCCCACGATGATGGCCCGTTGCAAACCCAGGCCACCGGCGAGACGGTGCTGCGTTATCACCTGAGCTGGAAGCATCGGGACCTGGACGGCGTCATGGCGCTGTACCACCCGGACATCCAGTACCACGACTTTTTCCAGAACCGCGTCCTGGGGCTCAGTGAACTGCGTGAGTACGTGCGCAACAGCATGCCCCGCGATCCCCAGGAAGCGTTGGAGCATTCGGACCGGATTCGCCTGGACGGTGACACGGCGTTCATTCAATACCGCATGACCTTGCGCGGCGGTGAGGGGCTGGTGTCGTTCCGTTCCAGCGAGGCGATCACGGTGCGCGACGGCCTGATCTGGCGGGTCAACGAGTACGCATCGCTGGTGCACGAACACCCCCTCAGCAAACCGGCCGGCAGTGGGCGCCCGGCGGTCAGTCGACTGGGGCTTTCACCCCGCCAGTTGAGTTTCATGGCGCAGGACCTGCAGCAGTATTTCGAACATCAGCAACCCTATCTTGAGCCTGGGCTGGACCTGGAAGCGGTGGCGAAGGCGTGTGGCTACAGCCGCAACCAGATTTCCTACTTGCTCAATCAGGTGCTGGGTCAGAGCTTCTACCGCTACGTCAATCAGGCGCGGCTGCGGCACTTGCTGGCTGCCCTGGAGACCGCCCCCGTCCCCCTGCGTATCGATGAACTGGCGTTTGCCGCCGGCTTCAATTCCCTGTCGGCGTTTTACACCTGTTTTCGCCAGCACACCGGGATGTCGCCCAAGGCCTATGTCCGGGAAATTTCTTTGCGTGCACGCGCACAAGACAGCCACTGAGCCCAGGCACTAGGATCACCGCCATCTAAACCTTGAGTGGCGGAGTCTTGCATGCCAGCGTGGCGCACGATCAGTTTGTGGATGGACCAATTGGAAGAGCCGTTGTTGGCCCGGCCTTCCCTTGAGCGGGACCTGGACGTCGACGTGGCGATCATTGGCGCTGGCTACACGGGCCTCTGGACCGCGTACTACCTCAAGCGCCAGGCGCCGGAGTTGAACGTCGCCATCATTGAGGCGCAAACGGCCGGTTTCGGCGCCTCCGGACGCAACGGCGGTTGGGTGATGGGCAATCTGTTGGGTGAAGACCGCCTGCTCGCCGGGCTGTCCCCCCAACAGCGCCGCGCCTCCTATGACTTGCTGCACGGCATTCCTGACGAGGTGCGGATCGTCACCGAACGAGAAGGTATCGACTGCGATTTTCGCAAAGGTGGCGTGCTTTACTGTGCCGCGCGCTACCCCGAGCAGGAGGTCAGTCTGCGGGGCTACCTGGACAGCTTGTACCGGCAGGGCCTGACCCCGGACGACTACCGTTGGTTGACCCCCGAAGAGCTGGCCCGGCAGATCCGCATAGCCAGGCCCTACGGCGGTATTCATGCGCCGCACTGCGCGACGATTCAGCCAGCCAGACTGGTGCGCGGCCTGGCGCGGACGGTGGAACGCATGGGGGTAAAGATCTATGAGAACAGTCCGGTCAGTGACTGGCAGCCCGGGAGCCTGAAGACTGCCAACGCGACAGTGCGCAGCCGCTGGATCGTGCCGGCCGTGGAAGGCTATGCCGCGACACTGGCACCCTTGGGGCGCTATCAGTTGCCGGTGCAGAGCCTGCTGGTTGCCACTGAGCCGTTGTCGGCCGCGACCTGGGATGAAATCGGCCTGGACCATGGGCAGGCGTTCAGCGAAAGCAGCCGCCAGGTGACCTACGGCCAGCGCAGCGCCGACAACCGGCTGGTGTTTGGTGCCCGTGGCGGTTATCGGTTTGCCGGCAAGCTGCGGCACGACTTCGACCTGAGCGAGGGTGAAGTCCACCTGCGGCGTTACCTGTTCGGCGAACTCTTCCCCCAGCTCAAGGACGTCAAGATCACGCACTCCTGGGGCGGCAACCTGGGCATGTCCCGACGGTTCAAACCCCACATGCTCTGCGATCAACGCAGCGGGATCGCACTGTCGGGCGGTTACGGCGGCGAAGGCGTCGGTGCCAGCAATCTCGGCGGCCGGACGCTCGCGGACCTGATCCTCGGGCACGACACCGAACGGGTTCACCAACCCTGGGTCATCCCCCAGGGCGGGCTGGATGCGCTCAAGGCCTGGGAGCCCGAACCGCTGCGCTGGCTGGGCTACAACGCGATCATTCGCAGTTTCATTCATGAAGACCAGACCCTGGCCGACCTGAACAGCGCGCCGTGGCGGCGCCGGCTGGCCTGCCGGATAGCGGGCTTCATGGAAGGCTTCATGCAGTAACTTCGTTTCCCCTCATCGACAGGTATCGGCATGAGTATTACCCAGTTCAAGAACACCCCGCACATGACGCTGGAGGCGTCGTCACCGGTCGCCGTGCCATTGGGCGTACCCGTGGCCGTGACCTCGACCACCAGTGTGGAGCGCAGCGATGGCGTCGAGACCGGTATCTGGGAGTGCACCCCCGGACGCTGGCGGCGCCAGATCGTCGCCCAAGAATTCTGTCACTTCGTCCAGGGACGTTGCACCTTTACCCCGGACAACGGCGAGCCCCTGTCCATCGAAGCGGGCGACGCCCTGATGTTGCCGGCCAACAGCACCGGTATCTGGGACATCGAGGAGACCGTGCGCAAAACCTACGTGCTGATTTTCTGATCCTCTGACCCAGCGAAAACCTGCCAATAAAAACGTCATACAGGAATCGAATCATGATCCGCTTATCCCTTGCTTCCTTCGCGCTGGCGCCCCTGATGCTTGCCGCATCACTGAGCCAGGCGGCCGACACCGTGAAGATCTACAACTGGTCGGACTACATCGCGCCGGACACCCTGAAAAACTTCCAGGCACAAAGCGGTATCGGCTTCAGCTATGACGTCTACGACAGCAACGAAACCCTCGACGGCAAGTTGATGACGGGGAAGTCGGGGTATGACGTGGTGTTTCCCTCCAACCACTTCATGGCGCGGCAGATCGAGGGCGGGGCATTGAAAACCCTCGACAAGAGCCAGTTGCCGAACTGGAAAAACCTCAACCCGGTTTTGCTCAAGGCCCTGCAAACCAACGACCCGGGTAACGAGCACGGTTTTCCGTATTTGTGGGGCAGTACCGGGATTGGCTACAACGTGGCCAAGGTCAAGGCGGTGCTGGGCGACAACGCACCGGTAGACTCCTGGGACTTGATCTTCAAGCCCGAATACATGGAAAAACTGCAGAAATGCGGGGTGGCGATCCTCGACAACGGTCCGGAGTTGCTGCCCGCGGCGTTGAATTACCTGGGCCTGCCGCACCACAGCAAGGACCCGGCCGACTACAAGAAAGCCGAGGCCCTGCTGATGAAGGTCCGGCCTTACGTCAGCTATTTCCACTCCTCCAAATACACCAGCGACCTGGCCAACGGCGACATTTGCGTGGCGGTCGGGTTCTCCGGCGACATCCTGCAGGCCGAAAGCCGCGCCAGGGAGGCGAAAAACGGGGTGGACATCGGTTACGCCATTCCCAGGGAAGGCGCGGCGATCTGGTTCGACATGGTCGCCATGCCGGTGGACGCGCCGGACGAGAAGGCCGGATACGCCTTCATGAACTATCTGCTGCGCCCGGATGTCATGGCCGGCATCAGTAATTATGTGCACTACGCCAACGGCAACGAACAGGCCGACCGCCTGATCGATCCGGCCATCAAGAACGACACTAAGGTGTACCCAAGCCCGGAAATGATGGGCAAGTTGTTCGCTCTTGAAGCCATGCCCCTGAACATCGACCGGATCCGTACGCGATTGTGGAACAAGGTCCGCACTGGCAGTTGAGGCGCTGGATCGAGCCCTGGGCGAAGCATTTCGCCAGGGCTCACGGTTTACTCGGCAGGCCCCTGGGGCGAGACGATCCACATGCTGCAGGGCATTTTGTACAACAGACTCTCCACGGTGCTGCCCACCAGGCGCGCCAACCCGCGATGACTGACCCGTCCCATGACGATCACGTCCACTTCATGGGCTTGCACGTAATTGACCAGGACCTTGACCGGGTTGCCCATGACCATGTGGCGTTGTTCGGTGGCAATGCCGTTTTGCTCGGCCAGTGTGTTGAAGGCCTCGGCCTGGACGTCGAACAGCGTCTTGGCCGTGCCGGGGGTGAAGATCGCCGTACTGCTGCGAAAATCGAACTCATCGGTGTCGAGGCTCGACAGGTCATGGGCGTAGACCACATCGACCTGAGCGTCGCAGGCACTGGCCAGTTTCACCGCTTCGTGGAGTATCCGGTTGTTCAGGTCCAGGTGCTTGTTGCCGCTATGGAAGGGGTCTACGGCGGCGACGATCCTGCGCGGGAGGGCACGAGCGTCATGGCTGACGAAGTGCAGCGGCACCTGGGACTCGCGCAGCAGGTGCACGTCCAGCGGGGTAAACATCAGTCGTGAAATCAGCGACTCGTGCTTCAGGGCCTTGATCAGCGCATCCATGGGCTGTTCCTTGAGGTGAATCAGGATTTCCTGCAACGGGTTTTCCACCCAGGTGACCTCGGTGGTGACGGTCAGCCCCAGTTTGCGCAAGGGCCTGGCCTGTTCTTCCAGCCATTGGCGGTGACGCTCGACGTAGCCCAGGCGCATCTGCTCCATCGCCTGCTCGTTGACCAGGCTGGCGGTGGCCAGGCCTTCCAGGTAGTCGAAGGCCACGATATGCAGCGCGGCCCCTTCGGCTCTGGCCAGTGCCGCGGCCCTGTCGAACGCCGCGCTGTGTTCCATCAGTGGTGAGACGACCAGCATGAAACGTGATTGACCGGACATGGCAACTCTCCCGTGATGAACGCCGTGACGCGAGTCCTTGGGGCAACGATCCGTCGTCGGGCGTTGAAGTGGTGAACCGATCGTGCCGTGATCCGCGGGCGAGGGGTTGATCTGAATCAAACGGCTCATCGAGCAGCCTTGCTGCCCGACCTGCGGTCGCCCGGGGCGGCTGCAATGCTCTAATTATTGACCATGATCGTGGGCAGTGCCGCCGCCCGCATACCCCAACGGGGTGATTGGCGCTTGCGGGCGCGGTCCCTAGAGTAGCGGTCTTTCGCCGGCTCCAGCCGGTGCAGTCAATCGTGAAGGAGACGTCATGCGCGCACGTGAACTGGGCATCCGCCTGGGTTTGGGAGTACCGGGGCCGTTCAATGCCATTACCGATGTACCGGGCGTACGGGTCGGGCACAGCACCCTCAAGGACCGGGTCGACGGCAAGCAGGTCAGGACCGGCGTGACGGTGATTCAACCCCGTGCCGGTCATGCGCGGCTGCAACCCTGTTTCGCCGGTTGCCACGTGCTCAACGGCAATGGCGATGCCACGGGGCTGGAATGGATTCGCGAAGCCGGGTTGCTGGCAACGCCCATGGCTATCACCAATACCCACAGCGTTGGCGTGGTGCGCGATGCCCTGGTCGCGCTGGAGCGCGACAGCCTGGCGGACCCGGCAACCTACTGGTGCATGCCGGTGGTGATGGAAACCTACGACGGTGTGCTCAATGACATCTGGGGCCAGCACGTGGGGGCGCAGCACGTACGGCAAGCGGCTGACAATGCCGCGACCGGTGCGGTGCCCGAAGGCGCCGTGGGGGGCGGGACCGGGATGATCTGCCACGAATTCAAGGGTGGGATCGGCACCGCGTCCCGTCGGCTGCCGGCCGGGCAGGGCGGCTATACCGTCGGCGCACTGGTGCAGGCCAATCATGGCAAGCGTTGTGAGTTGCGGGTCGACGGCTACCCGGTTGGCCGGCAGTTGTCACAGGTCGATTCGCCCTTCGCGCAACAGGGCACCCCAGGCATGGGCTCGATCGTGGTGATCCTGGCCACCGACGCACCGCTGCTGCCGCACCAGTGCCAGCGCCTGGCACAACGGGCGTCCATTGGTATCGCCCGTACCGGCGGCGGGACCGAGGACTCCAGTGGTGATATTTTCCTGGCATTCGCCACCGGCAACCAGGACCTGCCGCCGGCTGACTATGGGCGCAAGGACCTGCCCCTGAGCACCGCCCTGGCCATGCTCAACAACGATCACATTTCACCGCTGTTCAGCGCGGCGGCCGAAGCGGTGGAAGAGGCCATCATCAACGCCTTGTTGGCGGGAGAGGCCATGTGCAGCGATGACGGCCGGCAGGTCAGTGCGCTGGAACCCGAGTTGTTGCTTCGCGCATTGGGGGCGTCGACGTGGAAGGCATGACGGGTCGCGACAGTGGGTGTTGCGAGCGCTCTTTGCAGCAACGAACCGCATGTGCCTGGAGGGAATGAGAGGGCGGGGCTTCAGAAAAGGGGCTGGAGGAAGTGGCGTTACGGCGTGGAAAGTACAGGACATTGCTGTCACGACGATGAGAGAAAGGGCATCAGGACTGTGTGAAAAATTATTGTTTGTAAAGGAATATTAAATCCATTGTGTTGCTTTCTGAACCTGCTTGACTGTGCCCTGAAGCGTCGGTCGACGCTCGCCAATAGGTAGCGAAATCAGGAGATAGTCGCATGACACAAGGACGTTATCTGCTGGGCGGATGGAGCCAGCAACTCAGTCACGAACCCTTGCCAGAATTCACCGACATGATGTACGGCATGGTCACCAACCTGTCAGGTTTGACAACCGGTACGCAAAGCAACCCCGGCTGGAGCCCTGCCGGCTCCCAGGCACCACGATTTGAACAGTACAGCGGTTCGACACGCTGGACGTATGGGGGTGGTTTCTGCTCCCCTCGTGCAATGCCGGGTAACCAGGCCGATGTTCAGGCCATTCTCGATGCCACGGCTGCAGGTGGCTGGGACGGGGTAGACTTTGATGATGAATGCAACATGAACATCGACCTGGTCATCGATGCGATGGGCCAGCTCAAACAGCAAGGCAAGCAGACCAGCTACGGGTTTATTGCCGGTTACTCGTATTGTGCACCCACCACGACTTCCGGCTCCGCACTGAATGCCAAAGTGCTGAAAGTCATTGAGTCCGGGCAGTGCGACCACCTCGTCCATTACTGCTATGGCAGCAAAATGTGGACCGATGACGAGATTGCCCGTTATGTAGGACAAGCCCTGGAGCGCTCGATCAGCCATGGCGCCCAACCCGCAAAGGTCATTCTGGCATTGACGGCCATCGGTTTGACGGACAATAACCTGAATACCTTTCTTGATCAGATAACCCGATTGGAAATCGGCGGTTTATACATATGGGCCTACCAGCGGCTAAGCGATGTGCATAAGCAGACGATCATCGGGCGTTTGTGCAGGGCTTCTGGCGTAACGCGGGAATACCCGCGTTGCTGATTCGCCGGTGCCGAGGGACGTCGAAGTCTGGAGATTTACCTCAGGCCGTCCAGCCCAGCGTCGCCAGGGCCAGCACGGCATAGCGGGCGCCTTTGGCCAGGGTGACGATCAGCAGGAAGCGCCCGAGGGGCTCACGCATCACGCCCGCGACCAGGGTCAGCGGATCGCCGATGATCGGCAGCCAGCTCAACAGCAAGGACCAATGGCCGTAGCGTTGATAGTGCCGGCGGGCTTTTTCCAGGTGGGCCGGGCTGACCGGGAACCAACGACGGTCCTTGAAGCGCTCGATGCCACGCCCCAGCCACCAGTTCACCAGGGAGCCCAGCACATTGCCCAGGGTGGCGACCGCAAGCAGTAGCCACAGCCAGTGCTGGCCGTTGAGCAACAACCCCACCAGTACGGCCTCGGACTGCAAGGGCAACAGTGTCGCGGCGCCAAACGCCGCGACGAACAACCCAAGGTAACCCAGCAGCATTACCGGGCCGGGTAGTCGGCGATCACTTCATCGGTGCCATTTTTTGTCAGGCCGATCACTTGATAGGCGTCGACCCGGTCGCCCATCTCCATGCCTGGCGAGCCGGTGGGCATGCCCGGTACCGCCATGCCCAGCAAGTCGTCGCGCGTAGCCAGGGCCCGCACTTGTGCGGCCGGAACGTGGCCTTCGACGAACTTGCCGTTGATCACACCCGTATGGCACGAGGCCAGGCGCGGGGCGACGCCCAGGCGCTGCTTGACTTCGCTCATGTCGGGCTCGACGTGGTCGGTGACCTCGAAGCCGTTGTCTTGCAGGTGCGAGATCCAGGCTTTGCAGCAGCCGCAATTGGCATCGCGGTGGACATCGATCGGAATCAGCTCGGCTGCCAGGGCCTGGGTGCTGATGAACAGGGCGCCAAGGGCGGCCAGACGAAGTGAGTTGCGCATATAAATTCTCGTATCGATCGTTACATTCATAGGTTCAGAACCAGAGCCTCAAGCCGGCGACGAATCGCGCTTGACGGCGGTCTTCGCCTTCTTCGCCAGTGTAGTCGGCGGTGTTGCCGTAAGTGCTGCTCCAGGTCACGCCGATGTAGGGTGCAAACTCGGGGACGATTTCGTAACGCAGGCGCACACCGGCTTCGGTGTTGGCCAACCCGGCGCCGATACTGCGCCCAGGGTCGTTGCGGGTGTAGAAATTGACCTCGGCGGTGGGCTGCAGAATCAGTTTGTTGGTCAGCAGGATGTCGTATTCGCCTTCCACGCGGAGCGCATTCTGACCGTTTTCGCCAACGAAGAAGGTTGCTTGTGTTTCAAAATTATACAGGGCCAGGCCTTGCAACCCGAATGCCGCCCAGGTTTGCGGTGAACCGGGTTTGAAATCCTGGCGGACCCCGGTCACCACGTCCCACCACGGGCCGATGGCATGTCCCCACAGGGCCTGGACCTCGGCTTTCTCGGTGTGGCCGTTGGTCCGCTCACCCTCGGAGCGGACCCAGAGCCGATCGATGTCGCCGCCGATCCAGCCGCTCATGTCCCAGGCCAGGGCACTGCCGTCATCGGCATCCTGGTACTCCAGCTGGTCAACCAGCCAGAAGCCATTGATCGCCTTGTCATGCACACCATGGCCGTTGACCGCCGGGAACGCCGCGCGGCGATCGGCGTCGCTCGGCGCCGGTATCGGTGTGCGGCTGGCCGTGGGCGCCATCTGGCTGTGATCCATGGCACCCATCTGACTGTGGTCCATGGCCGGCATTGCGCCGTGCCCCATGGCGGAATGGTCCATGCTCTCGGCCGATTGGGTCGTGTTCATGTAAAGGCCGAGCAGGCCGGCTAGCAACAGGCGGGACTTCATGTCGGGCTCCCCGGTTCATCGACACGCACTTCACGAAACATGCCCATCTCCATGTGAAACAGCAGGTGGCAGTGATAGGCCCAGCGGCCCAGTGCGTCGGCGGTCACCCGATAACTGCGACGGGTCCCGGGCGGCATGTCGATGGTGTGCTTGCGCACCTGGAAGCGACCCTGCTCGTCCTCCAGGTCGCTCCACAGGCCGTGGAGATGAATCGGGTGGGTCATCATCGTGTCGTTGACCAGGGTGATGCGCAGGCGCTCGCCGTAGGTCAGGCGCAGCGGTTGGGCATCGCTGAACTTGATGCCGTCGAACGACCAGGCGAACTTCTCCATGTGCCCGGTCAGGTGCAACTCAAGGGTGCGCGAGGGTTCGCGCCCGTCCGGGTCGGGGAACGTGCTTTTCAGGTCGGCATAGGTCAGCACACGGCGGCCGTTGTTGCGCAGGCCGATGCCCGGGTCCGCGAGCTTGGCGCTGGGGCTCATGGTTTGCATGTCCACCAGCGGGTTGTCGGTTTCCGAGGCCGGGTGGGTTTGCATGGCGTTGCCCATGCCTGTCATGCCGGCGTGATCCATGCCGCTCATCTGGCTATGGTCCATGCCTGCCATGCCTGCCATGCCCGCCATCGCGCCATGGTCCATGCCCATGTCGGCCATGCTGATCAGCGGTCGCGGGTCGGGGCTGGGCACTGCGGCGCTGAGCCCCTGGCTCAGCGCCAGGGTGCCCCGGGCAAAACCGCTGCGGTCCATGGACTGGGCAAACAGGGTGTAGGCCCGCTCGTTGCCCGGCTCGACGATCACGTCATAGGTCTCCGCCACGGCAATCCGCAATTCGTCGACGCTGACCGGTTGCACGTACTGTCCGTCGGCGGCGACGACGGTCATTTTCAAACCGGGCAGGCGCACGTCGAAGTAGCTCATGGCCGAGCCGTTGATCAGCCGCAGGCGCAGTTTTTCCCCGGGTTTGAACGTGCCGGTCCAATTGGTCTCCGGGGTCTGGCCGTTCATCAGGTAGCGGTAGGTCACGCCGCTGACATCTGCCAGATCCGTGGGGCTCATCTTCATTTCGGCCCACATCGTGCGGTCAGCCACCGTGGTCGCCCAGCCGTCGCGGCTGACGTCCTCGATGAAGTCGCCCACGGTGCGCTTGTGCCGGTTGTAGTAGTCGGACTGTTTTTTCAGGGTGCGCATCAGGTGTTCCGGGGCCTGGTCGCTCCAGTCGCTGAGCATCACCACGTAGTCGCGGTCGTACTCGAAGGGTTCCGGGTCGCGGGCGTCGATCACCAGCGGCCCATAGACCCCGGCCTGCTCCTGAAGGCCCGAATGGCTGTGATACCAGTAGGTGCCGTTCTGGTGCAGCGTGAAGCGGTATTCGTAGAGACCGTCGGGGGCGATGCCCTGGAAACTCAGGCCTGGCACGCCATCCATGTTGGCCGGCAGGATGATCCCGTGCCAATGAATCGAAGTGTCCTGCTGCAACCGGTTGCGCACGCGGATGGTCACGGTGTCGCCCTCGCGCCAGCGCAGCAACGGGCCGGGAATGCCACCGTTGATGGTCATGGCGGTGCGCGGGGTGCCGGTGAAATTGACCGGTGCTTCGCCGATCCACAGGTCGAACTGGCTACCGCGCAACGTGGAGGGTTGATTGTCGGCAGTCACGGCCCAGGCCGGTGGTCGCCACAGGCCCGCGCCCGCCAGTACACTGCCGGCAGTGAGGCCTTTGATGAAAGAGCGTCTTGAAGGTGTTGAAGGCATAACAAAGTCCCGTCATCCCTGATGCTTCAGGTTCGACGAGACCTTAAACAGCCCGTGCTGTCAGGAAACTGAGGCGTGGATTACAGATTTGTCAGGTGCAAGGCGCGCATGCCAGAAGCAGGCGAATACAGGGTGATTCGAACCCATAGCGCCCAAATGCCCCACGGGCATGTAACATGAGCGCCCGCTGGCTGCCGCTCACTCCCGAACGGGGGTATGGACGTGGTGGGCAGCAGGATGCACGCCGGATACCAACTTTCAGATTCAGGACCCCCGCAATGACCCAGTCGCAACGTTTGAAATACTCGTTTCTGATCACCCTGGCCGTTCTGGGGATCATGTTTGGCCTGTCTTATCTGCAGAATGCCGGGATCATCAGCGAAACCCTGTTCCAGTACGTCGCCATCACCGTGGCGGTGCTGGTGGTGGTGCTCAACGGGGTGTTGCGCCGCAAGGTCAAGCCCTGAGCGATTCCAGCAAGGCCGCAGCCTGTGGATGCAGGCTGTAGCTTTTGTCGGCGTTCAGGACGATCAGGCCTTCGCTGCACAGGCGCTTGAGTACCTCACGCACGCTGAGAAAGGACAGGGGGATATCCAGTTCCAGCAGGTGGCTGTGCACCCCGCGTACCCCCACGGGCTGACCGGCCTGGGCGGCGGACAGCAGCGCGTCGATCACTTTCAGGCGGATAAGGCTTGTACGCAGGCCGTAGCTTTTAAGCAGCAGCCTGATGCGCTCGTTGCCCTGGCGCTCGGTGCTTTTGGCGAATACGCCGGTATCCAGTCTAAGGGAAACGCCCTTTGGCGCGGCTTTACCATCCGTTGGTAGTTGCGAGTTGTACATGCGAAAAACTCCTTTTCAGAACCTGGCCAGGAAATTGTGTTGAACGCTCCTTATCATTAAGACGAACGAGCGGCACAAATGATGAAGGCCTGAATGTAGAAAATTTGTCGAAAACACGTCAGGTGCCGTCATTTCAGGCTGGCGCGCTTTAAATGATTGTCCGCTGATTCGTTCCTATGGCAAGCCACATTCCGCTTCTTCGTCCGAGTGGTCTTTCCCAGGGGAGGGTCGGTTCCCTGCAGCGTCATTTATCGGCACAGGCACTCACTCAGAGGGTCGAGACCGGTGCCGACATACGCCGTAGCCACTGCACAAGGTCGGCCCGAACAGTGCCAGGGGGGACTGGGTCAGGTCGATTACCGCACTGGATCTGGTCAAACTGCCCCGACGCCTGTGAAGCCGACCAGGGTGCGGCCTTTTCAGTGCCTGGCAGGTGGGGCAGGCAGGGAGTTGAGCACCGGGTTGCCTGCTTCGTTGCGGCTCAGGTAAACCGGGAGCACCTTGGGCAGCGAGGGGACGAGGGTTTTCAGCTCGCTGATGTTGTAGACACCGCCAATGCGGATCATGCCTGTGGCGTGGTCCGCGACCATCACCGGAGTTCCCAGGTAGCGATTGATCAGGGGTAGCGCTTCGTTCAGGGCGAGGTTGTCGATAACCAGCTTGCCATTGCGCCATGCCAGGGAGCTGTCATCGGCATAGGCCTGGCTGATCTGCGGTTGATAGTCGCCGCTCTTGTAGCGAGCCTGCATGCCCGGATCGAGGCGCAGGCCGTCACCGCCAAGAGCGTCATTACTGGTGACCAGTACCGAGCCTTCCACCAGCGTCACGCGCACCTGATCCTGATATTTCCAGACGTTGAACCGAGTGCCGGTCACCCGGACCTGCCCATCGGCGGCCTTGACCACAAAGGGGTGCAGCGTGTCGTGGCTCACGCGAAAGAAGGCTTCGCCCTTATTCAGGGTCACCCGGCGTTGGTCCTTGTAGTTGCTGTAGGTCAGTTCGGTGCCCAGGTTCAACTCCACCTGGCTGCCGTCCCCCAGGGTCACCGTACGCAAGGTGTTCTGCGCTTCGAAATGCTCGTAGGCATTGGGCAGCCAGCCCATTTGCCAGCCACTGAAGGCGGCCAGCGGCAGGGCCAGCAGGCTGACGGCAGCGGCTATGGCCAGCGGCCGCCAGCCAGGGCGTGGTGCCCGTTGCGCGGTGTGCGGCAGGTTCTGCGCTCGCGGCAAGTGTTCGGACACCTCCCAGATTTCCAGCATCGCTTCATACTCGACCGCATGCAGCGGGTGGGCATCGCGCCATCGCTCGAACGCCTGACGCTCGGCGGCCGTGCAGTCATTGGAGTGCAGGCGCATGCACCAATGCGCTGCGGCGTCGGTGACGGCGTCGAGTTCTGCTTGCGAGAGGGGCTTTTCGCTCATTGAGGCTTCCTGATTTCCCACATTTTAACCTTGGCAGTGAGTTGGCGAGAACCGCGATCATGGCGATTGCAGATCAATGAAAGGGTTCTGCTGTTGTCTCCAGCCTCGAGTCAGGACATGGCAGGGCAGTATCCTGATTCGGGGTGAGGAAAAGGTCAATGAAACCGGGCGTTTGTGATGCTCGCGGGATCGTCCGGAATGGCTTGCCGAGGGCTGGATCACCGAGTCGGAAACCGGGTCCTGTTGGCGGTGCAGTGGCGCAAAGGCAGTTGACAGTGGGCGCGCAAAACGGTGTTTAATCCGCCGGTAAGGTCCCGCGAACGCTGTTGCCCCCCTCCAATAAAAATTCTGGAGCTTCAGATGTCTGTGCCACACGATCATGCTGTCAATGCAGCCTCGCCTCACTTGTCGTACGAAGCGTTGGTTGACCTTCTGGATTCGATCTTTCGCCGACACGGCACGAGCCCCGAGGTCGCCTCGGTGCTGGCCGCCAACTGCGCCGGTGCCGAACGCGATGGCGCCCACAGTCATGGGGTGTTCCGGATTCCCGGGTACGTATCGACGCTCAACAGCGGTTGGGTCAATGGCCAGGCAGTGCCAGTGGTAGAGGACGTGGCCTCGGGTTTTGTCCGGGTCGATGCCGGCAACGGCTTTGCCCAACCGGCGCTGGCCGCCGGCCGCGCATTGCTGGTGGAGAAAGCCCGCAGTGCAGGGATCGCGGTCATGGCGATTCGCAACTCCCATCACTTTGCAGCGCTCTGGCCGGATGTCGAGCCGTTCGCCTATGAAGGCCTGGTCGCACTGAGCGTGGTCAACAGCATGACCTGCGTCGTGCCCCATGGTGCCGATCGTCCCTTGTTTGGTACCAACCCGATTGCCTTCGCTGCGCCCAGGGCCAATGCCGACCCCATTGTGTTTGACCTGGCCACCAGCGCCATTGCCCACGGTGATGTGCAGATTGCTGCGCGCAAAGGCGAACGCCTGCCGCCCGGCATGGGGGTGGACAGCCTCGGCCAGCCGACCACCGACCCCAAGGCGATCCTGGAGGGGGGCGCATTGCTGCCCTTTGGCGGGCATAAAGGTTCGGCCCTGTCGATGATGGTCGAGCTGCTGGCCGCTGCGTTGACCGGTGGCAATTTCTCGTTCGAATTCGACTGGTCCAACCATCCCGGGGCGAAAACCCCGTGGACCGGCCAGTTATTGATTGTCATCGACCCGAGCAAGGCTGCCGGGCAGGGATTCGCCGAGCGCAGCGAGGAACTGGTGCGGCAGATGCACGGGGTCGGGCTGCGGCGTTTGCCGGGTGACCGCCGCCATCGCGAGCGTGCCAGGGCCGCTACGGAAGGCATCGTGCTGGATGCCCAGACGCTGGCGCAATTGCGGGAGTTGGCGGGGCAGTGAAGCTGCCCCGTGGCGAGCGAGCTTGCTCGCGCTGGGCCGGGCTGGCGCTCCAGGGCGAAGCAGCCCCAACAAGACTATTGCAGGCTTTCAGATAAAACCCGGTGACCGGTTTTGGGGCTGCTGCACAGCCCAGCGCGAGCAAGCTCGCTCGCCACAGGGTAGGTGTTCGCAAGCCTCATGCTTGACGAGAGCTGACATGTGATCAAGACAGATGCTCCCACATCATCAGGCGCTCGCTTGAAGTCGGCTACTCAGGGAGTTAGCGACGTCCCAGCAGCAGTCCGACCACCAGGCCAAAACCGGCGGCGATGGCCACGGATTGCCAAGGGTGACTGCCAATGTAGGTTTCGGTCGCATCGACCACCGGCTGGGTACGCGCTCGCGCGCTGGACATGGCATCCCTGGCCTGTTGCAGTTTGAGTGCAATTTGCCCGCGCAGGTTTTCGGCCTCGTCACCCACCAGCGACGCACTGCGGTTGAGCAATTTCTCCGACTCCTCGATCAGCGCTTGTAGCTCACTGAAGGTCTGATCCTTGATTTGATCGTCTTGCGCGGCGCTTGTGCGAGCCATCGGGTAACTCCTTGCAGGTAAAGGGGCTGTGAGCAATGGAGTGTAGGTGTCAGGCAAAAGTTGCAGCCTGGTTGCCTGACACCCGCCATGCTCCGGGAAATCCATCTCTGGAGAAGTCCGCCTACAGTGTAAGATGTCGCCTATTTTATGCCGCAGGTAATTCCCATGAGTTTCAATCTGGCCGACAAACCCCTTGCCGAGCGCGCGGCGCTTGAAGATGAGAAGTCCCGTCTGTTCGACCTCTGGCAAGCCAACCTGGGCAAGTCCAAGGGCGAGGCCGCCCGCTTGTTCGGGGAGCGCTCCAAGCGCAAAGGCAAATGGGCCGAGTGGGTCCGCTCCGAACTGGACGCCATGTCCCCGCCGGAATACGCCAACATGGTGCGCAGCGAAGTCAATCGGCTGATGGCCGCCAAGTAACCGCCAGTTTGCGGACGAAGGTGGTCAGGCGTTGCCCCGGGTAAAACTGGCAACTATCGCGTCACGCACTTTCAGCAGCAACGGATCGAGCTGGTTGCTGGTGCGCCAACCCAGTTCAATCGGGTAGCGCGGCAGATCCAGCGGGCAGGGCAGCAGGGCCAGGCCGCTGCGAGGCGGTGAAGGGTTGCTGACGGCGCAGATCGACACCGATGAACTGGTGCGCGCCCGTTACGACTACGACGTGGTCGGGCACTATGCGCGCCCGGACGTGTTCGAGTTGAACGTGGACGAGCGGCCGAAGCCCGGTGTGCGGTTTATCTGAGGCACCAGCATGCTGATCGATGGACGGTAACGTTGAATCTACCAGATCCCGGTATTGGGCCCGGCGATGCTCAACTGGCCGCTGTCGACAAAACGCATCGTGCCGAACACGCCGCTGGCCAGTTTGCCGCGCAGTACGTAGGGCAGCTTGTCGAGGGATTGTGTCGGGT
The DNA here is from genome assembly GCF_900187505.1 of Pseudomonas sp. Irchel s3h17. Lineage (GTDB taxonomy): Bacteria > Pseudomonadota > Gammaproteobacteria > Pseudomonadales > Pseudomonadaceae > Aquipseudomonas. Next base: position 83,274 of record NZ_FYDL01000006.1, on the reverse strand, counting down.
CCAGCCCCAGGGTCTGGCGCAGCACCGAGAATGCCGAAACGCTCACCGGTACGCTGATGAGCGCCTCGGAAAAACGCGGGATCGAGCCCCGTTGATCGCTCACGCCCGAGGCCAGCGGTTGGCCATTGACCTCAAGGTTCAGGGCCACGCCGTTGTAGTCGACAGGGGTTTCGTTGGGGTTTTGTACGCGCAGTTTCAGCACAAAGCGCAGTTCCATGCCCTGGCTGGGCAAGGGCTCTATGCCGACCACATTGATGTCCAGCGGATCACGGTTGGGGAGCAGGGCACAGCCACTCAGGCCGAGCAGCAACAGGGAAAGGCCAATCGCGAGGAATCTGCGCATCGATGAACTCTCGAAAACAAGGGGCGAACCGCCAGCGGCTCGTCCCTTGAGCGGCATCAGCGGTGTGCCTGTAAGGCCGCGCCAGGCTCGAGGGATTCGCCGTGCGGCTTGACGTCCGGATTCTCCATGACCTGGAGGATCGAAGCTTCCGGGTCGAAATCGTCTTCTTCCAGCTCGATGAATTCTTCGGGCAGAAAGATATTCAGCACGATAGCGCACAATGCGCCCACGGTGATCGGCGATTCGAAGATGTTGTGCAAGGCCTTGGGCAGTTCGCGCAGCACTTCCGGCACGGCCGCGACGCCCAGGCCCATGCCCAGGGAGATCGACACGATCAGCATGTTGCGACGATGCAGCCCGGCCTCGGCGAGAATCTTGATCCCGGCGACGGCCACGGTGCCGAACATCACCAGTTCCGCGCCACCGAGTACCGGCTTGGGCATCAGTTGCAGTACCGCGCCAATCATCGGGAACAGCCCCAGCAGCACCAGCAGGCCGGCAATGAAGAACGCCACATAACGGCTGGCCACGCCCGTGAGCTGGATGACCCCGTTGTTCTGGGCAAAGGTCACCATGGGCATGCTGTTGAACACGGCGGCCATCGCCGAGTTGAGGCCGTCGGCCAGCAGGCCGGACTTGATCCGGCGAATGTAGACCGGACCCTTGACCGGTTGCTGGGAAATCATCGAGTTGGCCGTCAGGTCGCCCGCGGCTTCCAGCGGCGAAACCAGGAAGATCACCGCCACCGGAATGAACGCCACCCAGTCGAAGTTGAACCCGTACTTGAAGGGCACCGGCACGTTCATCAGCGGGACGTCGGTCATGGTGGAGAAATCGACATCGCCCATCAGCCAGGCGAGCAGGTAACCCAGGGTCAGTCCGATCACAATGGCCCCCAGCCTCAGGAAGGGCACATCGACCCGGTTGAGCACCACGATCACCCCCAGTACCAAGGCCGCCAGGGCCAGGTGGTGGGCACCGCCCAGGTCCGGCGCGCCGAAGCCGCCAGCGATGTCGGTCATGGCCACCTTGATCAGCGACAGCCCCATCAGGGTGATGATGGTGCCGGTCACCACCGGGGTAATCAGCATCCGCAGCTTGCCGATGAACTGGCTGAGCACCACTTCGATGAAGGCGGCGAAGAAGCACACGCCGAAAATCGTCGAGAGGATCTCATCGGTGCCGCCACCCCGGGCCTTGACCATGAAGCCGGCACTGAGGATCACGCTGATGAACGAAAAACTGGTGCCTTGCAGGCACAACAGACCGGAACCCACCGGGCCAAAGCGCCGCGCCTGGACGAAGGTGCCCAGGCCGGAAACGAACAGCGCCATGCTGATCAGGTACGGAATTTCGCTGTGCAGGCCCAGGGCGCTGCCCATGATCAGGGTGGGGGTGATGATCCCGACGAAGCTCGCCAGCACGTGCTGCAAGGCGGCAAACACCGTAGCGGTGAGGTGCGGGCGATCGTAGAGACCGTAAATCAGGTCGGAACGCGGGGCAGTTTTCGAGTGGTCAGATGAGGTCACGGGGAGGGTGCCATTTAGGCCAGGTCAGAAAATGGAGGCGCAGAATGCCAGAAAGGCACTGCGGCCTAAAGCGACAAACGCCTAAAGCATTGAAAGTTATTGGAGATACCGGGAATACCGTGGCTCCTGAACCCCTGTTACGGGTGACTGCATGGCCGGTTGAACGCGGCCAGCAAATCTTCTTCGAACGCCCGCTGCGCATCCCCCGGCACCTGGGCGCGGTGTCGGGCCAGGTGGAACGTCACCTCAAAACTCAGCGCCGGCTGGCCGATGGCCTTGAGCAGGCCGCTGTTTTCCCACGAACGGGCGACATGCTCGGGCAGGTAGCCGATGTGTTTGCCCGACAGGATGAAGGCGAGGGTGCCTTCGACCTGTTCCGAGCGCGCCGAACTGCGCTTGCTGTGCAGCGGTTCGTCATTGCGCAGGAAGCGGTAAGGGTGGTCCACCAGGTCGGTGTTGCCCATGGCCTCGGCATCCGGGGCCGGGTCATGGAACAGCGGGTGCCCGGTCGCGCAGTACAGGTGCTGGGGTTCGCTGAACAGCGGGCGGTAGTCGAAGGCGCTTTGCACTTGGGAAAAGTAACCGATGGCCAGGTCCAGGCGTTGCTGCAATAGCAAGCGTTCCATTTCACCGGGCATGGCACTGATCAGCTCGATGCGCACCGATTCATCGCGCTCACGAAAACGCCTGATGGCCTCGGCCACCTGTTGCAGCACCGATTGATCCAGGGCCTCGGACAGCCCCAGGCGCACTTCGCCGATCAGCCGGCCGGCGACGCCGTTGGACTGATGCCGGAACGCCTCGATGGACTGGAACAGCCCGCGGGTCGCCAGTAGCAACTGCTCGCCCTTGGGCGTGAGCTTGAAACCGCCCTTGCCCCGGCTGCACACGCGATAGCCGAGGCGGGTTTCCAGCTTGGCCATTTGCTGGCTGATGCTTGACTGGCTCAACCCCAGTTCACCTTGGGCGGCACTGAAACCGCCGCATTCAACGACACTGGCGAACAGGCGCAGCAGGTGCAGGTCCAGATCGTGGAGTTGACCGAGCATCAAACATTACTCCGGCATAAAGTCAGGTTAATAAACTTAATATTCCAGCAATGTATCTTCCACGGCAAGCTGCAGTCACCTCAATGACTCAGGTGCTTGTCATGGCTACGGCGATCAGGTTCGTATTCCCCGCATTGGTGCTGGCCCTGGCCTTCCCGGCGCAGGCGCAGGAAAAAGTGCTCAATCTCTATAGCTGGGCTGACTATGTCGCGCCGCAAGCCCTGCAACGCTTCGAGCAGGAAACCGGGATTCGTGTGCGGTACGACACCTTTGACACCCCGGAAGTCCTGGAAACCAAATTGCTTACCGGCGGCAGCGGCTACGACGTGGTGGTGCCATCCTCCAGTGTGCTGGCCCGCGGGCTGGCGGCCGGGGCGCTGAAGCCGATCCCCCTGGACACGCTCAAAGGCTACGCGAACCTTGATCCGGACCTGCTGGAAAAACTCGCCGCCGTCGACCCGGGTAACCGTTATGGCGTGCCCTATACCTGGGGCACCCTGGGCCTGGGGATGAATGTCGAGGCCGTGACCCAACGTTTGCCGGGTGTGCCGCTGAATAGCCTGGACCTGCTGTTCAAGCCCGAATACGCCAGCAAGCTGAAGGACTGCGGCATCGCGATCATCGATTCGCCCCAGGAAGTCATCGGCCTCGCGTTGCATTACCTGGGCAAGTATCCGTACAGCACCGACAAAAACGATCTGGCCGCCGCCGAAGCCTTGCTGCATCAATTGCAGCCTTCGGTGCTGTACGTCGCCAGCGGTCGCCAGATCAACGACCTGGCCAACGGCAGCGCGTGCCTGGCGCTGACGTACAACGGCGATGCCAGCCTGGCGGCCGATCAGGCACGCAAGGCCAACAAACCCTTTGAAGTGGCCTATCGCATTCCCAGGGAGGGCACCCTGGTGTGGCAGGACAACCTGGCGATCCCGGCGGATGCACCGCACCCCGAGGCCGCGCAGGCGTTCATTGAATTCATGCTGCGCCCCGAATCCGTGGCCGCGCTGACCAACACCCTGTTCTTTGCCTCGGCCAACCAGGCCGCGACGCCCCTGGTTGATGCCGCCGTGCGCAACGACCCCGACATTTACCCGCCTGCCGATGTGCGCGGCCGGCTGTACGCCGACCGCAGCATGAGCCTCAAGGACATGCGCCAGCGCACTCGCCTGTGGACCACTTTCCGTAGCCGCCAATAACCAGGAATGCTTGATGGATATCTCTCAACTGAACGACCAGGCCATGACTCGCGACAGCCTGTACGGGACCGCCGCTGAAAGCACCTATGCCGGTATCACCAGCTTCATGCGCCGGCGTTACAGCCGTGACCTGCGCGGTGTCGACGTGGTGGTCAGCGGCGTGCCGTTCGACACCGCCACCAGCAACCGCCCCGGCGCACGTTTCGGACCGCGGGGGATTCGCGCGGCATCCACCGGGATTGCCTGGGAACGCCACTGGCCGTGGACGTTCGACCCCTTCGATCACCTGGCCGTGATTGACTATGGCGATTGCAATTTTGACTCCGGTGTTCCGGAGTCGGTGCCGGACAGCATCGAGGCCCACGCCGAGAAAATACTCGGCGCCGGGTGCGCGATGCTGACCTTCGGCGGCGACCATTTCATCAGTTATCCATTGCTCAAGGCCCATGCCCGGCGACATGGCGCGTTGTCCTTGATCCATTTTGATGCCCACAGCGACACCTGGCCGGACGAAGAGGGCAAGCGGATCGATCACGGCACCATGTTCTGGCACGCCGCCAGGGAGGGGCTGGTGGATCCCGCCCGCTCCGTGCAGATCGGCCTGCGCACCACCAATGACGATCATCAGGGCTTCGAGGTGCTGGATGCCCGGCAGGTGCATCGGCGTGGGTGTGAGGCGATTATCGAAGCGATTCGCGCTAGGGTCGGTGATAACCCGGTGTACCTGACCTTCGACATCGACTGCCTGGACCCGGCCTTCGCCCCGGGTACCGGCACGCCAGTGTGTGGCGGCTTGAGCACGGTGCAGGCCCTGGAAATTCTCGGCGGGCTGCGCGGGATCAACCTGGTGGGCATGGATGTGGTGGAAGTCGCTCCGGCCTACGACAGCGCCGAAATCACCTCACTGGCCGCGGCGACCCTGGCCATGGAGATGCTGTGCCTGTACGCAGCCAGGCACAAGGTAGACCGTTAACCCTCGGGATGATCACTCCCACGCCTGGGTGTGGGAGTGATTACCGGGCTGCGCCGATGGACGTGCCATACTTGGCGCCTTTGACTGTCTAAACGGGCCGCCATGACCTTCGATTCGCCCCTCAGTGCCTACCAGCACGCGCTCACGGAAAACCACTTTGTCCCGGATGCGGCACAAGAACATGCGGCCCGGGTACTGCAGCAGTGCCACGAAGACTTGCACCAGGGCCTGACGCCGATCAGCGGTGTCTATCTCTGGGGGCCAGTGGGGCGGGGCAAGACCTGGTTGATGGATCAGTTCTACCAGACCTTGCGCGTGCCTGCCCGGCGCCAGCACTTTCATCACTTCATGGGCTGGGTGCACCAGCGCTCGTTTCAACTGACCGGCACCGCCGACCCGCTGCGGGCGCTGGCCCGCGAGTTGAGCGAGGAAGTGCGGGTGCTGTGTTTCGACGAGTTGTTCGTCAGCGATATCGGCGACGCCCTGATCCTGGGGCGGTTGTTCCAGGTGATGTTCGATGAAGGCGTGGTGATGGTCTGCACCTCCAATCAACCACCGGAGCAGCTGTACGCGGACGGATTCAACCGCGAGCGCTTCTTGCCGGCCGTCGCCGCGATCAAGAACCATCTGGAAGTGGTGGCGGTGGATGGTGGTGAAGACCATCGACTGCACCCTGGCGTCGGCCTGCAACGCTATTGGGTCCGGGCACCCGAATGCCCGAGTGTCATGGATGAGGTGTTTCGGCAGTTGGTACACGACCAGCCGGTGTCCAGCGAACCGGTCATGCTGGGTTATCGCTCGCTGGCGGTGGTCAAGGCCACTGACAGCGTGCTCTGGTGTCGCTATGCCGATGTCTGCGAACAACCGTTCGCGGCGATGGATTTCATGGCCCTGTGTGATCGCTTCAGCGCCATGCTGATCAGCGACGTCCCCAACCTCAGCGCTCGGCAGCGCCCCGGCCGCATTGCCCGCGGCACCGAGGACGGCAGCGAACGCGTGGACGCCGGCGACCGTGAGCTGCCGCAGTTGTCGGTACACGACGACAGCGTGCGGCGATTCATTGCGCTGGTCGATGAATGTTACGACCGTAAGGTGCCGTTGTATCTTGAGGCGCAGGTGCCGATGGATGAGCTCTATACCGAGGGCTACCTGGAATTTGCGTTTCGCCGCACCCTGAGCCGCTTGAAGGAAATGCAATTGCAGCGTTTCGTGGTGCGGTGAAACGCGGGAGGAGACATCATGAACCAGCCGCTGTCCCATCATTTGTTGACCATGGCCTACCAGAACGCCTGGGCCAATCACCGTCTGGGCAAGGCCTGCGGCCAGTTGAGCCAGAGCGAATTCGAGGCTCGGAGGGTGAGCTTTTTCCCGAGCATCAAGGCCACCCTCAATCACATCCTGACGTGCGACGGGTTCTACGTCGACGCTCTGGAGCGCGAGTTGCGTGGCGAGGAGCCGCATCCGCAGTGCGATGTGTTTTTCCAGGATGAAGAGCCCTTTGCCTGCAGCGCCGAACTGATGCGCGAACAACACCAGGTTGATCTGCGCCTGATCGCTTATTGCGAGCCGCTCAGGGATGCCGGGCTCACTCGGCGGGTGACCATCGCCCGACAAGTTCCCCAGCAGGACACGCGCCTGCGCCTGCTCTCCCATCTGTTCGAACACCAGATCCACCATCGTGGGCAGGTGCATGCAATGCTCAGTGGCACCCCGGTGGCACCGCCGCAACTGGATGAGTTCTTTTGCGCCGGGGAATCCCACCTCAGGGCCGGGGATTTTGCCGAGCTGGGCTGGACCGAGGCGCAGATCTGGGGCGCTTCGAATTGAATCGGCAATGGGCGCACAAAACGGTGGCGCGGGGCCAGTTCATGGTTGTTCCGGTCCGCGCGGCACGTTAATGTCATTGGCCCCAAGCGATACCCGCAGGGATGCACATTGATCGTCAGATCGAGGATGGAAATGGAATCCGCAGAAATCCTGGTTCTCCAGGCCAGCTATAGCAATCCGACACACGCCGAGGCGATCTGCCTGGTGCTGGATCACTACGCGACAGACCCCATGGGCGGCGGTTCGCCATTGGCGGCCGATGCCCTGCAGCAACTGCCGGCCGAACTGGCCAAGCGTCCTTATGCGTTCAGCGTCCTGGCGTTCGTCAACGGCGAGCCTGCGGGGCTGGTGAACTGCTTCGAGGGATTCTCGACGTTCGCCTGCCGGCCATTGGTCAACGTGCACGACGTCTCGGTAGTCGGCAAGTTTCGCGGCCTGGGCCTGAGCCAGAAGATGTTGCAAAAGGTCGAGGACATTGCCCGTCAGCGTGGCTGCTGCAAGATCACCCTGGAAGTGCTGGAAGGTAACGACGTGGCGCAAGCGGCCTATGGCAAGTTTGGCTTTTCTGCCGGCATGTTCGATCCGGCCCACGGGCGCATGCTGTTCTGGACCAAGGCGCTTTAGCGCGCGGCCACTGGCGACGGTGAATGGCAGGGTGACGACCGTTGCTCCGACAAGGTTCGCGTATGCAGTAACGCCGTTCGATAAAGCGTGAACGCTGTCCCTGTGGCGAGCGAGCTTGCTCGCGCTGGCGTGCGCAGCACGCCCTGACAAGGCGATGGCGGTCTGTCAGCAAGACCTTGATGACTGTCTTGGGGCTGCGCAGCGGCCCTGAGAAGGCGATGGTGGTTTGTCAGAAAGACCTCGGTTAGCGGTTTTTGGGCTGCTTCGCACCCCCGCGCGAGCAAGGCCGCTCGCCACGGGGCCTGCGTACGACGCCACTTCCTTGACTGAACGCTGTCGTCGTGGCGAGGGAGCTTGCTCCCGCTGGGCTGCGCAGCGGCCCCGGGAAGGCGATGGTGGTCTGTCAGAAAGACCTCGGTTACCGGTTTTGGGGCTGCTTCGCACCCCAGCGCGAGCAAGCTCGCTCGCCACGGGGTAGGCGCTCCTGTATGTGGGGAGAGCAAGCCAGGTGAGCAAGACAGTTGTTCCCACAGGAGCGGCATTGCCCCTGCGAGGCGCCTGTTTTTTTGTGTGTCTGACGGTCAGAGTTTCCAGTCCAGGCTCAAGGTGACGGTACGCGGGTCGCCCCAGAACACGCCGTTGTAGAAGCCCACGTTGTCGTAGTACTTCTCGTCGAACAGGTTATCGACGTTCAGCGAGGCGCTGAGGTGCTTGTCGATCTCGTAGCGCGACATGAGTTTTACGACGGAGTAGGCCTCTTGCTGGATTCGGGTTTCCTGCGTCACGATTTTGCCATTGGCATCGCGGCCGACAGGGCGGCTCGCCAAGTCGTAGATATCGCTCTGCCAGTTCACGGCACCGCCGACCGTCAGCGCATTCCATTCACCCGGCAGTCGATACGCCGTCGAAATGCGCAGCATGTTCAACGGTTGTTGGGTGTTGTTGCGTTTGTCCTCGCCATTCACCGAGTGGGTATAGGTGTAGCCGGCGGTCATGTTCCAGCCTGGCATCACTTCGCCGGACACCTCGGCTTCGAATCCCTGGACCTTGTTGCCCTTGCCGCCCGACTGGAAGAACTCTTCACCGGTGACCGGATCCGGCGGTACCGAATCATCCAGTTCGGCCACGTTGTCCTGCTTGCTCCAGAACACCGCGGTGGCGAGGTTCAGGCGTTCCTCCAGCAAACTGCCCTTGAGCCCCAGCTCATAGTTTTTGCCGACGATGGGGTCCAGGTACTTATGACTGGCGTCACGTTCGGTCTGGGGCTTGAAGATATCGGTGTAGCTGACGTACGCGGTGTACTCGGGGGTGATGTCGTACAGCAACCCGGCATACGGGGTGAATATGTCGTTTTGTTCCTGGCTGCTGTGGTCGTTGCCAGTACGCTGGTAGTTGTCGTCGAATGAATATGAATTACTGCTGGTTTTCCAGCTGCCGTAACGGCTGCCCAGCACGGCGTGCCACTGGTCGCTCAGGCTCAGGCGCGTGGCCAGGTAGCCAGCCTTCTGCCGGGTGCTGTCGTTCGAGCCTTCGATGCCGGTGTCGGTGTCCCGGAACTTGGCGATGTTGCCCATGTACTTCCAGTCGGCAATGTTGTCGTAGCCCGGTGGCGTCGGGGCTTCCACCAGGTAGGGGTTGCTTGCGCTGCGCTCGGCTTCGCCATAACCGACCATCAACTCATGTTCGCGCCCCAGCAACTGATAGGGACCGGCGAAGTTGAAGTCGTAGACTTCCATTTTCTGTTCGCCCTTCATGTGACCGCGGTAGGCGGTCATGCCGCTGCGATCGTCATTGGGGAAGCCGCCTCCGCCGTAGTAGACCTTGCCATCGGTGTCGCTTTCGCGATGGGTATAGGCGGCTTTCATGTGCCAGCCGTTACCCAGGTTCTGGTCCAGGTTGGCAAAGGCGGTTTTGTCTTTCAGCGGCCAGGAGCTCCATTTCGTCGCCATGTTGGTCGAGCGCGGTAGATCGGCCTTGTCGCCATTGGAATTCCAGTACGGCACCGTGCCCCAGGAGGTCCCCTGGACCTGTTTGTCCTGATAGTCGTAACCCACCGCCAGCACCGTGTCATCGGTCAGGTCGGCTTCGAGGATCCCGTAGCCGACTTCGCGCTGCAGTTGGTAGTGATCGCGAAAGGACTGGCTGTCGCGGTAAGCCAGCACGCTACGCCCCCGCAGGCGACCGTCGAACGCCAGTGGGCCGCCGACGTCCACGTAACTGTAGTAATCGTCGTAGCTGCCACCGCTGACCCCGGTTCTGGCTTCCCATTGCTGTGTCGGGCGCTTGCGCACCATGTTGATGGTGGCCGAAGGGTCGCCAGCGCCGGTGGTCAGGCCGGTGGCACCGCGCACGACTTCGATGCGGTCGTAGATGATGGTGTCCGAGTCGGACTTCATGCGGCCGAAGGTGTTGAGCATGCCATCGATCTGGAAGTTGTTGATCGAGTAGCCGCGGGAGGAATAGCTGACCCGGTCGGAGTCATTGTGCTGAACCACGATGCCGGTGGTCTGGCCCATGGCCTCGGACAAGGTGTTGAGTTTGAAGTCGTCCATCTGTTGGCGCGTCACCACCGATACGGACTGCGGTGTTTCCTTGATGGAAAGGTTCAGTCGCGTCGCCGTGCTCATGGCGCCGGTAGTGTACGAATCGGTGTTCTCGGTGGTGGTGCCCAGGCCTTGGGCTGAAACATTGGTGGGGTCCAGTTCAAGCGGCCGGGTGGCAAGCTCTTGCGACGTGCCTGGTTCGCTCTCGGCGTGGGCGGTGGAGCACAGGGCAAGACTGCACAGGCCCAGGGTCAAGGTCATGGAACGGGTGATAGGCGCGAACATCGCAGCCGACTCCTTGTCTTCGATGGAAAATTCCGTTTGCTCAAAGACGAAGGAGGGCGGGGGGATTTAGTATAAATCGTAATAATTACCATTCTGATGATGTATCAGAATGTTGCCGGATGGGCGGCAGACGGAGGCGAGGGGCTGGAGTCAGCCCCCCTGGCATGCTTACTGTTTGACCACCGCAGGCGCGACAGCGGCTTTGGGTTTCATCAGGCTGAAGTCGATCAGTGCCCGCTGCTCGCGTTCATAAGGATTGCCGATCAACAACGGACGAGGCTTGAAGCTGGCGCTGACCAGGCTCTTGCTGTGGTCGAGTTCATCAAAGCTCAAGCCTGCCAGGTCGGCCCAGGTATGGATCAGGTGCGAACTGCTGTACGGGCGTTGCAGGTCTTGCGCGAAGTTCCAGTCATGGCTGTCGCGCCATTTCGGCGAGGCCCAGGCCATGAACGGAATGGTGTACATCGGCGCGGTCGGTTTCGACTCGTTGCGCCCCAGCGTGCCATGGCCCGGGGAGTCGAAAACGTCTTCGCCGTGGTCGGAGAGGTACAACAGGAAGCCGTTCGGATCGGTCTTGGCGTAGTCCTTGATCAGGCTCGAGACCACGAAGTCGTTGTAGCGCACCGCGTTGTCGTAGCTGTTGTAGGTCGGCAACTGGTCATCGCTCACACCGGGTGGAACGCCCTGGCGATCGGTGAAGGTGTCGAAGCTCGGCGGGTAGCGGTACTGGTAGCTCATGTGGGTGCCCAGCAGATGCACCACGATGAACTTGCGCGGCGCGCCATCGGCCAGGGCCTTGGAAAAGGGCTGCAGCACATCACCGTCGTACTGACGAGCGTTCTGGTTGCGGTTGTTGTTCAGGTACACCTGTTCATCCGCCTGCTCGGAAAACGTCGTGAGCATGGTGTTGCGCTTGGTCATGGTCTGCTGGTTGGTGATCCAGTAGGTCTTGTAGCCTGCCTGTTTCATCATGCTGACCAGCGACGGCGTCTTGAGGTACAGGTCGGGGTTCTCTTCGTCGGCGAAGGTCAGCACCTGTTGCAGCGCCTCGATGGTGTAGGGGCGCGGGGTAATGACGTTGTCGAAGACCGCCAGTTGATCCTTGAGCTTGTCCAGTTCCGGCGTGGTGGCACGCGGATAGCCGTACAGGCTCATGCGCTGTCGGTTGGTGGATTCGCCGATCACCAGCACCAGGGTCGCCGGCTGGTTGGCCATCGTATCCTTGAGGTTGTGCAGTGGGGGAACCTGGCTGGCGTTGTCGAGCATGCCTTGCATGCTGGCCAGCGTTTCACCGTAGCGGCGGTAGGCAACCAGCATCTGCCAGGGCACGGCCGGCTCGATGCGGGTTTCGAATTTTTCGTAGCCAGCGGCCAGGCTGCCGGTACGCGCGGTCTGCTTGACCAGCGGGTAACCGATCACCCCCACCAGGATCGCGGTGGCTGCCAGCAGCGCTTTGCCCCGTGGCAGATAGACCGGGCGCAGACGGGTCCACAGCAACACGGCAACCGCGGTGTGGGCCAGGAAGGCCAGGACCATCCACCAGGCAAAATACTGCGTCATGTATTCGCCCGCTTCAGAGATGTTCGACTCGAACATGATGAAGATGACGCTTTGCGAGAATTCCTGCTGGTAAATGAAGAAGTAGCCCAGGCTTGCCATCGAGCAGGCCCAGAGCACCACACCGATCACGGCTGCCAGCAGGCGGGTGCGCGCCGGGAACAGCAGCATGGGCGCGAGCCAGATGGTGCTCATCACGAAGGCCTGGCGGAAGCCAGAGAACCCGGAGGTGCCGGTCAACAGGATGAGGAGTTGGGTAATGCCGGAAAAATACCAGAAGAACAGGAACAGCCAGCCCAGGCCAGCCCAGTCGAAACCTTTCGCAGACGTATTGCTGCGTTTAAACATCGCCATTCAGCGCTCCAGCTGATTCATGACTTCAACAGCGAAAAGCGTTGAGCGCCAGTGACAAAAAAACGCTCGAAAAACGAGCGTCAACAGTGTTTGCAAGTATCGGTAAGTTGATGTGAAAAGTTTGTGAAGTTCATGGGTGAAGATACTTAGTTACCGCACGATCTTCAGTAAAACCGCATTACATCCGGTTGAGGCAGGCCAGGGTGCCTGCTGCTCATTCCATGACAACAGGATGCTGAAATGACAGACACTCGCGCAACACCCGAGGACGTTTCCGACACCTTGGCGCAGGCGGTACATGAAGAGTTCAAGGGGCGACCGATAGTGGTCACGGCGGCCCTGAAACAGTTCGGCGCGGCACTGAATAATCGGTACCCCGGGCTGAATATCGACGTGTTGACGACCTCGCTCAACTCACCCAACTGGGGCAGCGCAAACCGTGCTGCACTTGAGGGGGAGGGCGACAGCAGTCACTTTGTCGCGCTCGAGGGTCCGTGGATCGACGGTTACACCACAACACCGCTGTTCGAGGTGATGATTCACGCCATTACTGCAAGGGCCGAATTGACGTTCACCCATGATCACTTTCTGAGCGACGGGCAAAACAGGCGGCTCGCCGTCGAAATGCGCGAAGTCGAAGACCTCTTGCGACGATTGCCCAAGGTCATGGTTGCTGCATTGCAGCAGGCGCTGACGGATTACTGGAACGAGCCGGCGGTCGACGGTACAAGCCGCTGGCAATGGCTCAGCGATGTGCTCAGAAGCGCATTGCTGGTCAGCATGGGGCCTTCGGGCAGCGGCGCGTTCCTGGATACCGGGCAGGTCGATACCGTCCTGCAAGTCATTCGTTGCCCCATCAAGGTAGATCGAGTGGCTCACTACGGGCCGGACTGCACACAGGTTTTCCTCATTGACTATCGCGCCCGGGCCGGACGTACCTACAAGGCTCACCTGGCGTTTGACCTGGTGGCTGTGCGCAAGGTTTCGAGGCGGGAAATCGTGATCGGGATCGGCGCCAGTGGCGTTATCGAGACCTACGACACGTTCCAGGCCTTCGCTGATTCAGAGGCAGACAAATGGGGGCGCCGACAGGAGCTCAGCGTGCTTGAGTTGCAACCCTATGAGTCGTTCGGCGATGCCTTTGTGACTCAGGCCCAGGCGCTGCTCAACAATCAACTGGAAGGCTTGAACTTCTTCGGGGCATTCGAAGGCCAGGACCTGAAAGTGCTGGAAGAGCGCTATGCGAGCCTGACGGATCTGGCTCCCCATTTGCTCAAGCAGAACCCCGGAGTGTATGAACAAGCACTGTATGGCGAAGTCGGCAGCCAGTTGCCTGACTGGCTAGAACTGGCCACGCCCGCCGAGACCCAGGAGTACAGTCGCTACATGTTCCGCCTGGCCTCCCTCCAGTTGGCGAGCAAGGGGCAGGCGTACAGTCACGGGATTCGTACGGCCGGGCAGTTCGCCCGGGAAGTCCTGCAGGACGGGATGGCCGCGTATGGCGAGGCGGTGGATCCAGACCAGGTCGACATCACTCAGTATCGCAATGAAGACGGTTTGCTGATTATCGCAGGGCCAGGAGCCGGGCGGTTTACCAGTGAAACCCTCAGCCTGACACAGCGAGCGTTGAACAACCTTGCCGGCGTGCCATTCCTGGCCTCTGAGTTCACGTGCAAGGATGGCTCGGCGGCACCGGCCTGGATGACCCTTGACACGGTCAGGGACCTGATTCGCGATGCCGACATCGGCAAGAACTACCCCGATGAAATCAAAAGGCTACTGCTCGATGATCCGATACAGCGAGCCGAGCGCGAAAAGCTGTTTACCGACCAATTGCGTGTTCAATTGCCAATGCTGGCACTGGAGAACAGGATCAGGAAGCGCTCGGGGTTCACTGACGCCGGGTATCGCTGCGTGGCGGCCATCATGGAGCCGGACCCGCAAGCCCGGCGTGTGAGCGGGCAAGTGATGCGGGCCAGGACCCTGGCCTTCGAGACCGACGTATCGAGCCACACGCATGTGGTGACCGATATGTTTGTGTTTGGCCCTGCAGAGGTGACAGCCGGACCTCATGTACTGTATCGGCCGCTGTACCCCGAACCATTGATCGAGTTTGCTTCGCTCGATGCCTTGATGGCTGAGATTGTCAGCAACAATCCTCGGCCCGCGCTGGTGTCGGTCCCGCCAAGCAAGTCCAATCCATCGTTACAGCAAAGCATCCTCGACTGGCTGGCACCTGATGTGCGGAAAATCTATGACAATGGCGGTTTTCTGGAACCCCACCCGGTGGGAATCATATTCGAAACGGAGCTATGGCCATCGGCTCCCGCCCGATTCGACCTGCAGCAGCTCGACGACAAGGTACTGGCTCATTTGTATGAAGCCAACGCCAACGTCCTGGCCCAGTTGGCCGACGAACAGACGCTGTCCAATGCCGAGTACCGCTGGGACACCCTGAAAGAGATGGGCTTGATCATCTTCAATAGCGTGCTTAACACGGTATTACCCTTTGTTAGCGGACCTGCAGCCGCCGCTGGCTGGTTGTTTGTGGTGGAAACCGCGGTTCTGGAGGCCCTTGAGCCACTGGCGAGCGGCGACAGCGAGCCGGCCAGGGACTTTACCTACAACCTGTTGATCAATCTGGCGGTGGCGTTGTTGATCCGGCGTCTCTCACCGGGTGCGGGTACGCCGGTCAAACCCTTTGAGCACCACTCGGTGGTCTCCCGGCCGGGCGCCATTGAAGTCAAGGCTGTGATCAGGCCGGCTATTGGACCCGGCGCGGCCAGCGCCATCAGCGACAGTGTGCTGGATTTCTCTACCCCGGTATCGGCTAACTCACGTCGAATGCTGGAGCGCTTCCTGCAAACCGAACAGGCCGGACGCGGGTCGATCATCACGACGCCGGCGCCCCAAGGCATCGTGGTAGTGGAAGGACGCTGGTATGCACACGTGCCGCCACGCCTGCGTGGGTACGGATGGGCCAATGTCGGGCCCGTCGAGGGTGGCAACGTGATCATCCTCGATCATCTCGGGAGGCAGGTACAAGGGCTGGAACTGAAGAACAATGGCCAGGACCTTTGGGAGGTGGCACCGGAGTTTCGTGTGCGCGGGGGTGGGCCAGGCATGAGTCGCTACCTGTCGGATGTCTTCGCCGATTCACAACTGCGGGAGCGACGTGCCGACTGTGCGCTGAAAGTCAAACGACTCAAGGATCGCCTGCCGGGCCTGGACGCCAGTATCACCCAGGCCCAGGAGGTTGGGCAGGGGGCGCTGGAAAGAGCGACGGCGATCGCCAATGAGATCCTCGACAAGACCAAGGCCATTGACGCCGCTATCGGTGCAGAGCGCAGCCGGCGGCAGGAAGAGCATGTGGCGCTGAGAAAGAAATTGCACGCCGCCGACCTCGATTACAAGAAGAAAGCCAGGACCTTCATTGACGGTCATCTGGACCTGATCAAGGTGTATGAGGAGATCGCGATCCTGCTTGCAAAAGACAAGGACTACCAGCGTGACGCCATTGTGGAGAATCTGCAGGCGCTCGTCGCCAGCCATGGTGTTGTCGACGAAAACCTGATTCGGGTGTCGGCGGTATGGGAGGAGTCGGGGCTTTCATTGCGGACCCTTTTTCCACTGGCCTTTGAGCTGCGCACCGCGGTCACCGATGTGCCGTACAGTGTGCTGCTGGAAGCCAGGAAACGCATCATCAATGGGTTTGCGGAGCGCATCAGGATCAGCTCCCGGCTCGAGAGCCTGATGACAGAACTGGAGGTGCTGGATCGCAGTGTCCGAAAAGGCTATCTGCAAAGAACCGGCTATCTGTCGGCGGAGACACAACATCTCAAGGACATACTGGACAAGCGGGTGAAAACCACCGACTGGCTGATCGTGCACGAGTTGTTGTGTTTGCGTGGTGCATTGGCGGGTGACCCTGGGCTTGTTGAGCCCAGTCTGGCGGAAGTCGCGGGGCTGGAAGGGTTGGGCAAGGCGAAATTGGGGGTGGTGACGGACAACGTGTTGCGCTTGAGCGCGACGCAGGGGTTTGAGCCCAGGCAGCGTGTCGAGCTGCTGCAGGACGCGGTCAATGTTTACAACGATGCGGAACTGATGGCGGCCAACCTGCGCAAGGTTGGCGATCGACAAAGCTACGTACCGCAGCAGTTTCTCGAGAAGTTCCTTGAGGCGCTGAGGCGGGTGCGCGCTATCGCGGAAGCAGAGCTCAGCGAATCGATCAGTGAAGACGTGCAGGAAGAGCCCGCAGGGCAAGAGGGTGCGCAACCTGCCGAAGAGCGGGTGAAAAAGTCCAGAAGACGAATCAAACGCCCCAACGAGCGCCTGATCCAGACGGCGGATGGTTTTCGAGTGGGCGATGTCCGCGAGAAAAGTTCAGGTGAAACCGGCGAAACGGTGGTGGTCCAGGACGCCGCAACGGACAAGCAGATCATTTTCTACAAGGATGCAGGGCAAGATCTTTACCGGCAGCGGGAGGAGGAGCCTGAAGTCCCTGTAGGTCCACCGAAGCCGGCCCCGGCGCTCCAATCGCTGCTGGACAAGGGCAGGAAACTGGTCGAGGGGATAACCCAGCTGATCGTAAACTATAAAAAAGATGCCTCCCGGTACCGCGAGCCCGCCAGTGTGGAAGACCGGTTTTTGTCTCAGGCAAAAAAACTCTCGGAGCTGGCTGTGCAAATTCAACAAGGAATGCGAGGTGTTACGGGCGCGGACCATGGAGCGGCGGTCAAGGTATTGCAGGACCTCAGGAGCGCCAGCGAGCGCTTGACCCGCGAAGGGAAAAAGCTGCGCGTCGAGATTACCAAGCAACTGCCACCCAATGCCGGCAGTTTCGAGTATCTGCTGGAGGCGCGGGAAATTCGTATCGAAAGCCCGTCCTGGACGGACAAGTCGACGGCTGATCAAGCGAGCTTTTTACTGGAATACGACATCGTCGACAGCACCAGCGCGGGTGCTGGAAAGGTACTGTGGTACGCACATTTTCACTGTACGGCAAAATCGGTCCTGACCCTGGCTGAGGCTCACCTGAAGCTGGCGCGCTTGCGGTTCGTCACGGTCAAGGATCAAGTGCAACACCCCGAGCTCAACGCTGGAAAAGTGGTGTACCCGGGGGGAATGAAGGCGGCGTTCGCGAAAAAGTACTTTTTCGATGCCGTTCCACCGACGGCATAGCGTGCCCTGGTGTCTTGATCAGTGCGTTGCGCTTGCCGGGGAAGCAGGCGCAACCGTTCAGGCGGGGGGGATCAATCCAGCGAGCGTATCGGCATACGAGCAGGCAGCCCTTCGCCGCGCTGCGCCTGTAGCTGCTGACGCAGGTGCGCGACTTCGTTGAGCAACTGCTCGCGTTCGGCCTTGAGTTGGCGCAGTTCGTCACGACGAACAGTGACGTAAAGGGTCTGTGGAGGCAGTGCGTTTACTACTGAGCCCATTGCTCACCTCGCAAATGGCGTATCACAACAGTGGTCGAACCGTTCAACAGTCGGGTCCGGGCCACGAACGGCACCGATTTTGATTTCTTTCGCTTCCTAATGGAACTTTTTTATTTTTTGTTGTCCTTGTGTCTTCGCCAACGTTGCGGACGTTATCCCTATAGTTAGGGCAAAATGCCCGGAAACTATGTGGAAGCGCACTGGACTAAGCTTCACTTGGCTCACTGCGCTATAACCATTGGCACACCATTTTTTGTAGTTAAGGAGCATCAGCACATGCAATTGGGGATTATTGGACTGGGCCGCATGGGCGGCAACATTGCGCGGCGCCTGATGCTCAACGGGCACAGCACTGTGGTCTATGACCGCAATACCGCATTCGTTGATACCCTCGTGCAAGAGGGCGCTACTGGCGTCGCCGACTTGCCGAAGCTGGTCGCGGCACTGGATAAACCCCGGGCGGTCTGGGTCATGCTGCCTGCTGGCGCGCCGACCGAAGACACCATCGATACCTTGAGCACGTTGCTGGAGGCCGGCGATGTGATCATCGATGGCGGCAACACCTTCTACAAGGACGACATACGCCGCGCCAAGGCGCTGGCGGAAAAAGGCCTGAAGTACATCGACGTGGGCACGTCCGGTGGCGTCTGGGGCCTGGAGCGGGGCTACTGCATGATGATCGGCGGCGACGCTGACGAAGTTACGCGACTGGACCCGTTGTTTGCCACACTGGCCCCAGGCATGGGCGACATTCCGCGGACCAAGGACCGGGTGGCCGAGGATGATCGCGCCGAACGTGGCTACATCCACGCCGGCCCCGCAGGTTCCGGGCACTTTGTGAAGATGATCCACAATGGCATCGAGTACGGCATGATGCAGGCGTTTGCCGAAGGCTTCGACATCCTCAAGACCAAGGCGTCGGAAATCCTGCCGGAAGACCAGCGTTTTGATCTCAACGTGGCCGACATCGCCGAAGTCTGGCGCCGTGGCAGCGTCGTCTCGTCCTGGTTGCTGGACCTGACCGCCGATGCCCTGGCCAGCGATCCAAAACTGGACGGTTACTCCGGTTCCGTGGCGGACAGTGGCGAAGGTCGCTGGACCATCGAAGCGGCCATGGAGCAAGCGGTGCCGGTGCCGGTGCTCTCCAGCTCGCTGTTTTCCCGTTACCGCTCGCGCCAGCAAGGCGCCTATGGCGACAAGATCCTGTCGGCCATGCGCTTCGGCTTTGGCGGCCATGTCGAGACCCCGAAAAAATGACCTCGATCCGCAGGAAGTCCAAGGCACAACCGGCACCACCGACCACGCTGTTTCTGTTCGGTGCCCATGGCGACCTGGTCAAGCGCTTGCTGATGCCGGCGCTGTACAACCTGCGTCGCGACGGGTTGCTGGGGGACGGAATGCGGATCATCGGAGTCGACCACAACGCCATCAGCGATGCGGACTTCGCGAAAAAACTCGAAGACTTCATTCGCGCCGAAGCGGCCAACAAGGTCGGTAGCCATCACGACACCCTGGACCCTGCGCTCTGGGCCAAACTGGCCCAGGGCATCAGCTACGTCCAGGGCGATTTTCTGGATGACAGCACCTACCAGGCGCTGGCGGCCAAAATCGCCGAAAGCGGCACGGGCAACGCGGTGTTCTACCTCGCGACCGCGCCGCGTTTCTTCAGTGAAGTGGTGCGCCGGCTCGCTTCGGCCGGGCTGCTGGAGGAGGGCGCGGAGGCCTTCCGCCGGGTTGTGGTGGAAAAGCCCTTTGGCTCCGACCTGCCAACGGCCGAAGCCTTGAACGCGTGTTTGCTCAAGGTCATGACCGAAAAGCAGATCTACCGGATCGACCACTACCTGGGCAAGGAAACCGTGCAGAACATCCTGGTCAGCCGGTTTTCCAACAGCCTGTTCGAAGCGTTCTGGAACAACCATTACATCGATCACGTACAGATCACCGCGGCTGAAACCGTGGGGGTCGAAACCCGTGGCAGCTTCTATGAACACACGGGCGCATTGCGCGATATGGTGCCCAATCACCTGTTCCAGTTACTGGCCATGGTCGCCATGGAGCCGCCCGCGGCTTTTGGCGCCGATGCGGTACGCGGTGAGAAGGCCAAGGTGGTCGGGGCGATTCGCCCGTGGTCCACTGAAGAAGCGCGCGCCAATTCGGTGCGTGGCCAGTACAGCGCCGGCCAGATCGCCGGCAAACCGTTGCCCGGGTATCGTGAAGAGCCCAACGTTGCGCCCGACAGCACCACGGAAACCTTCGTGGCACTCAAGGTCATGATCGACAACTGGCGATGGGTGGGCGTGCCGTTTTACCTGCGCACCGGCAAACGCATGAGCGTGCGTGACACTGAAATTGCCATCTGCTTCAAGCCTGCGCCCTACGCGCAGTTTCGCGATACGGAAGTCGATGAGCTGCAACCGACTTACCTCAGGATTCAGATTCAACCCAACGAAGGCATGTGGTTCGACCTGCTGGCCAAACGCCCTGGCCCGGCGCTGGACATGGCCAATATCGAACTGGGGTTTGCCTACAAGGATTACTTCGAAATGCAGCCCTCCACGGGCTACGAGACCTTGATCTACGACTGCCTGACCGGCGACCAGACCCTGTTCCAGCGTGCCGACAATATCGAGAACGGTTGGCGTGCGGTGCAACCCTTCCTCGACGCCTGGAGGGAGGATGCCGGCGTCCAGGCTTACGCCGCCGGTGAGGATGGCCCGAATGGCGCCGATGAGTTGCTGGTACGCGATGGTCGCGTCTGGCACAGCCTGGGATGAGGCTGTAGAGCGATCTGCACCGGGGGATTGGCGATGGCGACCTGACAGCCGCCACCTGCGTTCAGGTACGGATCGACGAAGGCCAGTGCAGGTGTGTACCGGACACTGGCCTGCACCGATTACAACCAGTAGCTCACGCCATACCAACCCAGAAGCCCCATCACAATGGTGTATGGCAGCGCCATCCACACCATGCGCCCGTAAGACAAGCGAATCAGCGGGGCGATGGCCGAGGTCAGCAAGAACAGAAACGCGGCCTGGCCGTTGGGTGTCGCGACGCTAGGCAGGTTGGTGCCGGTGTTGATCGCAATCGCCAGGGTTTCGAAGTGCTCACGGCTCATATGGCCGGAGAGGAACGCCTGCTTGACCTCGGTGATGTAGATGGTGGCCACGAAGACGTTGTCGCTGATGGCCGACAACACGCCGTTGGCGATGAACAGCATGCCTGGCTGCTGATCGGTGGGCAGGCTCAGTACCCAGTGAATCAGCGGGGTAAACAGTTGCTGGTCATGAATCACCGCCACCACGGCGAAGAACACCACCAGCAGGGCGGTGAATGGCATGGCGTCCTTGAACGCGTTGCCGACCCGATGTTCGTCGGTGATGCCGGTAAACGCGGTAATCAGCACGATCACCATCAGGCCGATCAACCCGACCTCGGCTATGTGCAGTGCCAGGCCGGCAATCAGAATCAGCGCCGCCGCACCTTGCACCAACAAGGCGGCACGCTGGCGCGAGGTACGCTCTGCGTTGTCTTGCGCGGCATAGTTGGCCAGCACGGTGCGGACGTTGTCCGGCAACAGGGTGCCGTAACCAAACCAGCGCAGTTTCTCCAGCAAGACACAGGTCACCAGGCCGGCCACCAGCACCGGTAGCGAGACGGGTGCGACCTTGAGGAAGAAGTCCGCGAAGTGCCAGCCCAGTTCATGGCCGATCAGCAGGTTCTGCGGCTCCCCGACCAGGGTGCAGACGCCGCCCAGTGCCGTGCCTACCGCACCATGCATCAACAGGCTGCGCAGGAACGAGCGGAATTGTTCCAGGTCTTCGTGATGCAGCACCGGCAGGTTGTCGTCGTTGCTGAACTCGCTGTCCTGGCGTGGGTCATTGCCCGAGGCCACGCGGTGGTACACCGAGTAGAACCCCACGGCGGCGCTGATAATCACGGCGGTGACCGTCAAGGCATCGAGAAACGCCGACAGGAAGGCCGAGAGGAAACAGAACATCAGGCTCAGCACGGCCTTGGAGCGAACCCCCAGCAGCAGTCGGGAAAACAGGAACAGCAACAGGTCCTTCATGAAGTAAATGCCGGCCACCATGAACATCAGCAGCAGGATCACCGGGAAGTTGTGCAGCAGTTCGTCGTACAGGGCTTGTGGCGTGGTCATGCGCAACAGCAGCGCTTCAACCATCAACAGGCCGCCCGGCATCAGCGGGTAGCATTTGAGCGCCATGGCCAAGGTGAAAATGAACTCCACCACCAGCAACCAGCCGGCGGCCACCGGACCTGCGGTCCACAGCACCAGGGGGTTGAGAATCAGGAACGCGAGAATGGTCGCCTTGTACCAGCGAGGTGAATGCCCGAGGAAATTATGTGCAAACGCCTGGGCCATTGAGCCGGACATCGGTTGCTCCTTTGTTTAAGAAGCGCGCAACTTGCCGTAACACTCCTTGAAGATCAAGTTCTTGATTATTATTGCTGCGCGTGGATAGCAAGCGTTAGCCCAGATAGCGCACCAGTACGGCACGATGGTGGCCGTCCAGGGAGTGCCCACCGACCACAATCCGCAGGTCCGCCTGCAGCGCCACCGAGGTCGCCGTGTCCTGGCTGCGCCCCAAGCGGGTACGGACCCAGCCTCTGCCCCTGCCGAAGCCGCGATCCAGCTGTCCGTTCGGCAGGTAGCGCGCCAGCAGGAAATCCCCTTCAATCCCGCCGATGGTCGAGCCTGCGCTCAGTACCCGACCATCGGGGCAAACAGTGGCCGCAGTCCATTGGCTGGGGATGCGACCGATTTCGCACACCTGCGCACGTCCGCTATTGCAACGACTGTCGGGTCGGCCATCACTGCGTACGTTCAGCATTAGGCAGTGCATGGGGTCGCGACTGCTGCCAAAACACTGCAGGCGTCCATCAGGCTGTTCGATGACATGGCTGACCTGTGCACTGCGGCCCTGGGTGCGGAAACTGAGAAAACCCTGCTCGGCAAAACTGCTGTCCAACTGCCCATCGCCGTCATAGCGCGCAAGCAAGCCTTCCTGCGGTAGATCGATGGAGCCGGCCACCACGATCCTGCCGTCCTTTTGCAGCAACAAGCGGGCAAGCCAGGTGTTGAGTAGCAGGTGGCGGACCATGATAAAACCACGATCGTTGAAGGTGGTATCCAGTGTTCCGTCCGGTTCAAGGCGGATCAGGATGCCCACGTGGTCCGCGAGCTCATAGTGATGATTGGCCAGCAGCAGGAGGCGGCCGTCAGCCTGGACCTGAGTGTCGCAGGCTTCGGCGCCGGGCACTCCCGGAGGTAACCAGTCGTCTCGCAGCCCCCGGGACAAATCGCCGGGCAGACGCACCACCTGCACGCCTTGATTGCCAAAGGTCAGGTCTGGACGTCCGTCTTGATCAAACCGCGCCAGGGCTGGCAGCGTACGATGGGGAGTTTCATACAGCAGGCCGGACAACAGGATCCGCCCATCGGGCAGTTCCTGAACCTTGCTGCCGGTGGCTTCAAAGCCGCCTTCGAACTGCCCGGTCAAACTGCCCCGGGTGCCGAAGCCCGGATCCGCTGAGCCATCGGCCTGCAGCCGGGCCAATCCATAGTGGCAGGTGCCGTTCATGCCTACCTTGGCCGCCACGAGTAGCCGGCCCGTGGCGTCGACGACAACATCGTTGACCATGCTCCACTGGCTGCCGGCAAAGTCGACCCAGGCCTTGCCGGCGGATGCAAAGCTGGTATCGAGTTGACCCGCCGGCTCGAGGGCCGCAGCGAAGGCAAAAGCGTGACGGGTGGACATGCCGCATCTCCCTGTGGGTCGACCCGATCCAGAATCAAGGGGAGGACTCCACGATGTCATCATTCAAGCGCTGATCGCGACGATGTACAACTGGCAGAAATCACAGGCGGAGCGGCGTTTTGTGCCAGAACAGTGTCTTTTGGAGACGTTTAGAGTTTTAACGGCCGCATACGACCGTTGATCGCCAGTCCCGTCGAAAACTATAAGTATGCAGCCATCAGGCAAATACTAAAGACCAACTAAGGCCCATCCGTCGGCAGGGGGCGCGGGGAGGGAGCCTATAAAGAGAAGTGGATGACCTGGCAGTCATCCACCGGCTCTTCAAGTTACTGCGGCATCGTCCAGGATTGCAGTTGATAACCTTCTTCGCTCAGTTCGGCGCGGGCCTGTTTGAGCAGGTTTTCAAGTTGTGCCGGATCGCTGTAGGCGCTGCAAGGGATCTGCTTGCGGCCAATAGGGTTGCTGGTGCGGTCGATGACAGTCAGCGTCAGTTCGCCAGTACCGTCCTGTGGGGCCCAGGCCACGCATTGGAAAGGTGTGAATGCGCGGTCGGCAATCAAAAGAGCTTCGTTGATACGCAGCGGGGCGTTCATGGGGTCTTCTCTCTATGTGCCCAATCAAGTGAAGTGCCGTCGGTTGGGCTTACCGTTCGGCTGGTTACTTGTACTGATGCCCGCAACCCATGGGCAGGTCACACACAATCAAAAGAAATTTCATCTTTCTTTCAAATACTCGAGATAAAGCGCTGCATTGAAAGCTGAATGAAAGGTTTCCAATCGATAGCGGGCTTGTCAGGGGGGTTGTTATAACGAAAATACGATTAACCTTATCGTTAATCGATACAAGTAAGCGTCAAGATCTTGCTAACGTTAACCGCAGGACCGCCAAACGACTGTTTCTAATACCTTTTCTATTATTTTGGCGTCAAGGAACAGTCATGATCGATACACCTGCAGTGCGCCGTTTGTTGGTGGTAGATCCCTGTGAGGATTGCCACCGCTTGTTACCAGGCTTGCGTGACATCGGTTGGGATGTCGACAGCAGCACCCTCGAAAACGCCGCCGATTGCACCTGCGACGTCGGATTGCTGCGTCTGCAGCCTTTTCATCTTGAGCGGCCAGAGGCGGTCAAGGAGCTCATCAGCCGTAGTGGCGCGGAGTGGATTGCTGTCCTCAATCAGGAAATGTTGCGCTTGCAGAATGTCGGTGACTTTGTCTGCGAGTGGTTTTTCGATTTTCATACCTTGCCGTTTGACGTTTCCCGGGTCCAGGTGACACTCGGCCGCGCGTTTGGCATGGCGCGGCTACGTGGCAAGGGCACGATCCACATCGATCAGCTGGAGGATGAGCTGCTGGGCATCAGCAAACCGATCCGGGAGTTGCGCAAACTGCTGAGCAAACTGGCGCCCACCGAGTCCCCGGTGTTGATCCGCGGAGAAAGCGGCACCGGTAAGGAACTGGTGGCCAGAACCTTGCACCGCCAGTCGCAACGCCACAGCAAACCCTTTGTGGCGATCAATTGCGGGGCGATTCCCGAACACTTGATCCAGTCCGAGCTGTTTGGTCATGAGAAGGGGGCCTTTACCGGTGCCCATCAACGCAAGGTCGGGCGTATCGAAGCCGCCAACGGCGGCACGTTGTTCCTCGACGAGATCGGTGACCTGCCCCTGGAGCTGCAAGCCAATCTGTTGCGATTCCTCCAGGAAAAGCACATCGAGCGCGTGGGCGGCAACCAGCCGATTGCAGTGGATGTTCGGGTATTGGCGGCTACCCACGTCGACCTCGAGTCGGCCATCGAAGCCAAGCGCTTTCGTGAGGACCTGTACTACCGGCTCAACGTGCTGCAGGTGATCACCGCTCCCTTGCGCGAACGCCACGGCGACTTGCCGATGCTGGCCAACCATTTTTCCCATTTCTACAGCCAGGAAACCGGACGCCGCCCCCGTACTTTCAGCGAGGATGCCCTGGTGGCCATGGGCAAGCACGACTGGCCGGGCAATGTGCGCGAACTGGCCAACCGGGTCCGCCGCGGGCTGGTGCTCGCCGAAGGTCGGCAGATCGAGGCCCGGGACCTGGGGTTGATCAGCCATCAGGCGGTAGCGCCCCCCATGGGCACCCTGGAGGATTACAAGACCCGTGCCGAGCGCCAGGCCCTGTGTGATGTACTTATCCGTCACAGCGATAACCTGAGCATCGCCGCCAAAGTGCTGGGGATATCCAGGCCTACGTTCTACCGTTTGTTGCACAAGCATCAGATACGTTGAGCTGCAAGTTCTTGGCTGCAGTTAAGCGCTGAGTTAAGGATAGGGGGGCTCAATACATCCCCCGTGGCGAGCGAGCTTGCTCGCGCTGGGCTGCACAGCAGCCCCAAAAACTATCGCCGAGTTCGTTCTGAAAGGCCGCAGTCGCTTTGTTGGGAGCGCTTCACGCCCCAGCGCGAGCAAGCTCGCTCGCCACGGGGGCTTTTACTCGCTTTAAGCGCTTCTTAACTGAACAGCATTGCGCCGAAAAAGCGGTTTTTTTGTTAGTGCCGATCAGAAGTAGTACGGGAATTTCAGGCTGAAGGAAAAGTCGGGCGAGTCCTCGGTCAGGCCGATGGCCAGGTTGGGCACGATCGTCAGGTTATCGGTTGCGGCCAGGGTCATGCCGATGTTGAAGTTGGCCGAGTTGTAATCACTGTTGGAAATCGATTGCCAATCGCCACCATCCGGCTTGATCTTGCTCTTGCTGGCGAACTGATCGGTGAACGAGAACGACATACTCATCTTCTCGTTCAAGGCGAATGCAATGCCGGCGCCGACCTGCCAGGAATCGCCCAGTTTCACGTCCCCAGGCACCTTGGAGTTGATTTGAGGGCTGATGTCGCTGAACGATTCTTCCATGTTGTAGGTGTAGGCCAGGCTGCCGAACAGCACGGCCGGGTCGAAGGTCTTGACCAGCGAGATGCCCGGGGTGATCGACCAGACACCATTACCGGTAGGCAAGTCCTCGGGTACCGAGAGGTTATCGTTGTTCGGGTCGTTGACCAGCTTGATGCCGTAAGGGTCATCACCGGTCGGCGCCTTGACGCGCAGGGTAAGGACCGCGTCGGGCAGACTGGCCGACTCATCCAGAAACTTGTAGGCAACGCCAACGTTGACATCGCCGATGGTCGGGTCGCGGGTAACGGTTGCGTCCGACGTCACCGGGCCAGCGCCACCAGCGCCACCGGAGGAATACGTTGATTCGCGATACACCACGGGAACGTTAATGTCGAACTGCCAGCGTTGTGCCAGGTTGTAGCGGGCGGTCAGGTCCAGGGTCCAGTTGTCGGCCTTGATGCGGTCGAGGTTGATGTTGCCGAGGAAAATCGAGTCCAGTGCCAGGAAGCCGTTGAGCACCAGTGCACGGGTATCGTAGTGCGTGTAGGTCAGGCCGGTTTCGACACTGAACTTGCCGCCGCCGAAAAAGCCGCTGGCTTCGTCGTACAGGTTGGAAACGCTTTGCGCAGGCTCCGAATCATCCTTGAGCGATTGGCCGTATGAACTGCCCGTGGTTCCCGGCGCGCCAGCGGCCACCGTCTGGCCACCCTGGGTCGTTTCGGCGGGGGATTTGGTCAGGCGTTTGGGAGCCGGTGTCGCAGGTGCTTCTTCCACTTGGCGAACGCGTTGCTCGAGTACCATCAGCGCGTTCTGTTGTGCTTCGTAACGCTGTTTCAACTCCATGAGTTCTTGTTTTAGTGCTTCGACCTGGGGGTCCGTTGCTGCGTATAGCAATGTGGCCGGGGCCAGGCTACTCAAACACACGAAAGCTCTGAATGTTGACGAACGGTGCATGGGTTATCCGTCCCTGCTGACTACTTCGGATGAGACTGAGCGTAGATCAGAATCCGAGAGTGCGAAGACCTTTGAGCTGGTCCAGGTTACCGTTCAGCGACCCGGCTGTCGGTACGTTGTCACGCAGCACGACATTGAGGGACGTGAGGTTGCTGACCCGGTTGCTATTGCCGAGCAACGTCGTGTTCTGCATCAGCCCACCCTGGGCCAGGCGTTGTTGGGTACTGCCCTGGTTGTTGTTGGCCACGATGTTGAGTTGCACACCCGTACCGGTCGAGGAAACGCTCAGCGAGCCCGCGCCATTGGCGTTGACCAACGTCGAGCCTGGGGCCAGTGCCTGGCCCTGTTGTTGCGTTGCTGGCGCTTGGCTAGCTTTTGTGACGTTGATATCAACGTTGTTGTAGGCCGTGTTCTTGTCGCCGGCAGCACGCACGACTTGCGTGACGCCTTCTGTGCTGTTGAGGCCGCTGCCGCCAATGACGGTACCGGTGCCTTGCGAACTTGCTGAGCCATTACCTTTTTCGTCGATCATCGACACATAGAACTGTGGCGTGAGGGTCGATTGTTGGATTTGCATCGAGGAAGTTGCCCCGATCACTTCACCGCTGGCATTTTGCCAAGTGCTGGTCATCACAATGCCGAAACTGATGATCCGTCCCGGCATGACATAGCGGCCTCGCAGGGTCGCCAATTCCTGATCGTTCAGTTCAATGGGTTTGAACGTCTGTGCCTGGGTCGGCAGGCTGGCGGCCAGGCAAACCACGGCTAGCCAGATTGGAGTCTTCATTGGATGCTCCCGGAGCGTCGTGCTCCTTGTCATTAGAAGAAGTCGCTTTGAATGAATCCGAAATCCATCAACTCTGCTTCTTGCACCGGGGTGAAGGTGTTGATGCGGTTCCTGGCGGTCAGTGGCATGGGTGGGTCGAGCAACGCATTGGTCTTGTCGTAACCTTGGCCGATGACGGCAAAGATGATGCCGTTCCAGCCTTTGACAAAGTCGTCGACTTTGTAACGTTTATGACCGAGTACCGGATCTCCGATATATACCCAGCCCTTATGGACTCTTTGCATGACTACAAAATGTTTGTAGCCACGGATATCCATGAGTACCACCACCGGAATTCTGATTTCGCTCAACGTTTCCGGCGCTACCCGGTAGCCACGGGCCCGCATGCCGATACTTTCCACGTAACGCTTCATGTCGAGCATGGAGAAGCCCTGGACGCGGACCAGATCCTGGTCGGAGTGTGCCAGCATGCCTTCGATGATCTGTTCTTCATTCACGTCCAGCCAATAGGCCTGGCGCAAGATGGTCGCCAGCGCAGCTGCGCCGCAACTGAAGTCGGTTTTCTGTTGCACCAGGTCGGAAAATTTACGCTCACGTATGCTCTGGATCGGCTTATACACCACCGCGCCGCCCGGCAAGACGGAAAGCGGCATTTGTGCAGCCTCGATCACACTGGCCACGCAAAGCAAAAATACCAAGGCGATAATGCGCATGGTGGGACGCCTTCTGGTTGTGTTGAAGAAGGCCCCCAAAAGGGGGCCTCCAGGGACAGCCATTAGAACGAGTTGTTGGAAATGGCCAGCGAGTTGCTTTGTTGGTTACCCACACCAGCAGCCACGTTGACGCCCAGGTTGCCACTGCCGCCATTCACCGAACCGCTCAGGGTTGCAGTGTTGGTCACAGGGTTTGCCCAGCCAGTTGGAGTCAGCACTTGGAAGGAATAAGTGTTGCTCAAATCGTAAGCGCTGCTCTCACTGTAACTTTTCGATTTATCGTATGAAGAATCGGACGAATTACTGCCTGATTTATCGTACGAGGAATCAAGCGATTTTTCGAACGCGGAGGCAGACGATTTTTCGAACGAGGAGGCAGACGACTTATCGTACGAGGAGGCAGACGATTTATCGTACGAGGAGTCAAACGATTTATCGAACGATTTATCGACCGATACGTCGAGCGATGCACTCAGCGAGGCTTCGACAGACTTACTGCTGCTGCCCTCGTGACGGCCATGATCCCAAGAAACGGTCTTGGAAGCATCCAGAGCCGCTTCCAGAGAAGCGCTCAAAGAAGCGCTCTTGGACCCGCTGGCATCAAAGCTCTTGGACCCGCTGGCATCGTAGCTCTTGGACCCGCTGGCATCAAAGCTCTTGGAGCCGCTGGCCTCTGAGCTCTTGGAGCCGCTCACATTAAAGCTGTTGGCGCCGCTCGCAGCCCAGTTCGAAGAAGCGCTCTTATCAACGCTCAAGTCGGATTCCTTGCTGTAAGAGGAACTACCGCTGGCCGTTTTGGTAACCGTCAGCGTATCTACGCGGTAGGTCCGGTCAGCATTGTTGTTCACGGTCAGGCCTGGACCGTGCTGATCGGCAGAGGCGGTGGCTGTTGCGTTGCCGAGTGGGGCATTGGTATTGGCAATTGCCATGGTGTTTTTCTGTTGGTTAAGGTCGCCGCCAGCAATGTTGATACCCATATTGCCGCTGCCGCTATTGCCCGATCCGCCCATCACGGCAGAGTTTGTGCTGCCGTAGTTGTCGACCCTGTTATTGTTGCTGTACTGCCTGACGTCAGCGGTGGCAGTGGCAGTGCCGAACACGAAGCTGTTATCGAGACTGGAGTCGGAGGCAGCGTTCGCGATGGCGGCCGCGTTGTCTTGTTGGTTGCCGGCGCCTGCAGCCACGTTGACGCCGACGTTGCCGCTGGTGCCTGTGGCAGAGCTGCTCATTTCGGCTTCGTTCTCAGTCCCTTCGTTGAGGATGCGGTTGCCGGTACTGCGCTGCCGATCGTTTGCATCTGCAGTCGCGTAGACAGGGATCTTGGTTGGAGGAGGAGTGTGGTGGCCGCCGTTATGATGGCCATTATGGTGACCATTGCCACGCGGTTCGTTTTGCCCAGCTTGTACAGCAACAGCCATGACCGCAGCAATTGCGAAAACCAGAGGCTTGAGTGCCATCGAAGGTTTCATGGTGATTCTCCGTACTTTATTTTAGGTTAAGTGTTGTTCCTACCTGTTTGGGTCAATCCCTGACCCGTACGCTCAGAGTGTTGGCCGTTCGGTTTCCCACCCCGGCGCTCTGATTCAACTGGATCACCCCACGGCTACCGGTGAAGGCCTGATCGCTGGTAGCGACCTGGCGATAGCCTGGTGCAGAGTCAGTTGGATCGGAGTTGGTGATCAGCGCCACGTTCTGTTGCATGAGGACGCTGTCGTCGATACTTTGCGGCTGTGTACTGATGCTTATCCGCAGGGCATTGGCTTGCTGGTTGCTGGCACCCGCGCTCTGGTTGACGCCCAGTACGCCGTTACCGTGGCTGAAGGAGTCGCCTTGAATGCTGGATCGAGCATCGATCCTGGGATCGACCCGCGTACGCAGCCGTTGGCGAATCTGTGTGGTAGCACTGGCTGTGTGGCCAATGGCGATGGCCCGGGCGTTGGCCTGTTGCTGTTGATCGCCGGCCGCCTGGTTGACCGAGAGATTGCCCTGGTACTGCATGCCCGAACCGTCGATGTCGGCGTTATTGATGACGGGAGGTTGAGCAAAGGTCGATGCACTGCAAAACATGGCGATAATCAGCAGCGTGCGATTCATCTTAACGGTCTCCCGTCAAGATTTTCAGGGCACCCAGGCCTTGCTGGACGTTTGAATTGACCATGTTGGCAATGCCGTTGCCCGAGTTTCCCGAACGTCCAGCGGGGAGGTTGGAAAGCTGGGGCTGGTTGGTGATATTACCGCCCAGGTTGTTGCTGCCTTGAGTGACCAGGCGGGAGATGCCTGCACCACTGGCGACGCTGGCAAAGTCGCCGTCGCTCAACTCGTTCGTTTGCCTGAGGATCTGTTTGGACGGGTTGGCATTGGCGGTCGTGGGGTCGGGGTCGGGAATCATCGGCGGACGCACTGCGTTGCGCGGTTGGACGTCACGGGTGATAACAATGATGCCGTTGTCAGCGTGTACCGGCAGGCCAACACTTGAGCCCAGTGCGCATCCGATCAGCAGGAGGCGATGGATGTTTTTAGCAAATTTCCCCACGGCGGCAATTCCTTCTGTAAGTGGAACGCTGGCCCTTATCAGCGTTGCGAGGAAGGGAGCAGAAGCTGTGCCGGTTTTTGTTTTCCGTTTAAAAACAGTTGGTTGGTTTTTATTGTCGCGGTGGTCAAAAAAATTTGTAACGCCACTGAGACATAACCACGCCAAAAAAGCGCCGTCCATGCTGGCGGCATTGCTCGCCAAGGGCGCGAAAGGCAGGTTGTATCAGTGGCTTGACATTTTTTGCCGGAGTGCGCGCGCCGCTTTAGCTCGCGGGTTTGCGCCAGGGAGGGTGTTTCAGGAATGGACATTTTCGGCAGGGCGGGGAACCCTGTCAGGCCTTGAGCAAACGCGTCGCAGCCTCGAATGCCGCGTCCTTGCGCTGTTTCCAATCACCTTGCAGTACCTGGCAAGGCTGGCGGTGCAGGTCAAGCCATTGGCGGCTGGCCTGGAAAAACGCCTGGCGTTCCGCCAGTTGCGGTTGGCAACGCTGCCCGTCGTCATGCCAGGCCACGGTTTCAGGGCTCAGCAGTAAATGCAGGTCGTAGTGCCGTGCCAGTAATGCTTGCTCGATCCACGTCGGGCACGCGCCAAACAACGTGCGACTCCAAAGGATATTGCTCAACAGGTGCGTGTCGAGAATCAACAGTGATGGCTTTTCGGCGCGGGCTTCATCTTCCCATGCCAGCTGGCCATGTGCTATGGATGTAATATCATCGTAGCAGGTTTCGCGGGCTTCACATTCGATGAAATGCCGAACGTACTCACCGACCAGGATGCCGCCAAAATGGGCGTGAATTTCGCCCGAAAGCCAGCTTTTGCCGCTGGATTCCGGCCCTGCCAGCACCAACACCTTCATGGGCACAGCAGCGGATCGCTGCGCCATGTGCGCCAGCCTTGAATGGCCAGCAGGGTGAACAGGGCGTAGAGGGCGGCAGTCAGGTACAGCCCCTTGTACAGGAACAGCCCGACAAAGATCACATCCACGGCAATCCACAGCGGCCAGCATTGCAGGCGTTTTTGCGCCATCCACAACTGGGCCACCAGACTGAAGCCGGTCAAGGCGGCATCCAGCCAGGGCTGGGCGGCGTCGGTCAAATGGGCCATCGCGGCACCCAGCAGCAAACTACCGGCCGCGCCTATGGCCAGGTCGCGTGCCAGGGTGGCGTTGCCCAGGCGGGTGACCTGTCGGCCATGGTGCGTGTCGCCGCCCCGGGTCCACTGCCACCAGCCATACAGCTGCAAACCGGCATAGATCACTTGCAGGAGCATGTCCGAGTAGAGTTTGACTTCGAAAAAGATCCAGCTGTAGAGCAGCACCATGACCAGGCCGATCGGCCAGCACCAGGGGTTCTGTTTGACCGTCAGCCAGACGGCAATCACGCCGAGCGCGGCGGCAAACAGTTCAAGCCCGGACATGGCGGTTCCTTGGGGGAAGTCGAAGAGGGCGCTGATTGTACAGCAGCCGGGAAATGTGGCGAGGGGGCTTGCCACCGTTGGACTGCAAAGCAGTTTCCCCCCTCGCCACAGAGGTTGCCTAGACCCGGAACTGCCTGAGCAGGCCGTTCAACTGTTCGCTGAGTCCTTTCAAATGCACGCTCGCGACACTCGACTGTTCAGCGGCCAACGCGGTGCTGTGGGACAACCCGGCCGCCTGGGTGACGTTCTGGTTGATGTCCTCGACCACATGGGCCTGTTGCAGGGTCGCACTGGCGATCGAGGCGTTCAGGCCGTTGAGGTTGCGCAGCGCCTGGCCAATGGCGTTCAGGCTTTGCCCGGCCAGGCCTGCCTGCTCGATGGTCAGCCGGGAGGCGCGACTGCTGTCGCCGATCACCTTGACCGCAGCGTCCGAGTGATTCTGCAAGCGCTCGGTCATCGCTTGAATTTCCGCCGTGGATTTTTGCGTACGTTGCGCCAGCAGGCGCACTTCATCCGCGACCACGGCAAACCCGCGACCCTGCTCTCCGGCGCGGGCGGCTTCAATGGCGGCATTGAGCGCCAGCAGGTTGGTCTGTTCGGCAATCGAGCGGATTACCTCCAGCACGCTGCCGATCTGCGTGCTCTCGGTGGCCAGGGTACGAATCACGTCGACCGCTTGATCGATGGTGCCCGACAGCTGATCGATCTGCTGCAGGCTGCCATCGATGTTGACTTGGCCCTGTTGGGCCTGGGCTTGGGCGTCACGCATTTCGCTGGCCGCGTGTTCGGCATTCCTGGCCACGTCCTGCACACCGTAGGTCACTTGGTTGACCGCTGTCGCCACCAGTTCCATTTGTTGTGACTGTTGCTGGCTGCGAGCCTGGGCTTGCGCGGCATTGTCGCCCAGGTCGCTGGAGGCCTGGCCCAGGGCGCTGGCAGAGGTTTGCAGTTGGCTGATCACCAAGCGCAACTTGGCGGTGAAGGCGTTGAAGTGCCGTGCCAGTTCCGTGACTTCATCCCGGCCATGGGTATCGAGGCTGCGCGTCAGGTCGCTTTCGCCGCTGGCAATATTGGCCATGGCATCCACCGTTTCACGCAGTGGGCGAACGATGCTGCGGGAAATCAGCATCACTAGCAGGGTCATCAGCACCGCGATGCTCAGGCCCACCAGCGATGCCTCCCAGACCTGGCTGCGGAACTCGACCTGCATGTCGTCGATGTACACGCCGGAGCCAATGACCCAGCCCCAGGGCTCGAACAGTTTGACGTAGGAAGTTTTTTGCACCGGGGTGCTGGCGCCGGGCTTGGGCCAGCGGTAGTCGACCATGCCGGCGCCCTTGGCCCTGGCGATGGTCACCATCTCGTTGAACAGCGCGAAACCGTCCGGGTCCTTGACCGCGGAGAGGTTCTGGCCATCAAGCTTCGGGTTGGTCGGGTGCATGACCATGACCGGAGTCAGGTCATTGATCCAGAAGTAGTCGTTCTGGTCGTAGCGCAAGCCACGTACCACGCTGAGCGCTTGTTTCTGTGCCGCGTCGCGGGAGAGGGTGCCGGCTTTTTCCAGCTCATGGTAGTAGCCGAGGATCCCGCTGGCGGCCTGGACCACGTGCTGAGTCTTCTGGGCCTTGGCCTGATACAGGTCATCGTGAATCTGCTTGAGCATCAGCACACCCAGGGTCAGCAGCATCAGCACCGCCACCACCAGGATGAGCCACAAACGCCGGCTGATCGACATACCGCGCAAGCTATTCATACCGTGTCACTCCAGGTTCTTGTTGTTCTTGTCATCACTCACCGAACGCATTCAGGCATGCATTGGCACGGGCGCCAATGCGACTGAAGTCCAATAACGGCGCAGCGCTAATCGGGCATGTCTGATAGGATTTCGGCCTCGCGCGGGGAAACCTGAATCCAGGTTGATTTTTCAGCGGATTTCTACGGGGCGGGCTCGATCCCATGGGCCTCGCGCTTGCGCAATGCTGAGCACAGCGAATACCTGAAAACTATTGACGGGGCATGCCTTGAGGCATCGCTTCATGGGGGATTGATGGATCTTTGGACCGCCGCACAGGCCTTGATTCTTGGGGTTATCGAAGGACTCACCGAGTTTTTGCCGATTTCCAGTACCGGGCACCAGATCATTGTCGCGGATGTGCTCAACTTCGGTGGTGAACGTGCGAAGGCGTTCAATATCATTATCCAGCTCGGTGCGATCCTCGCGGTGGTCTGGGAGTTTCGTGGCAAGATCCTCGAAGTAGTGACCGGCTTGCCCACCCAGCGCACGGCGCAACGGTTCACCGTCAACCTGCTGATCGCGTTCCTGCCCGCCGTGGTGCTGGGCGTGATCTTCGCGGACCTGATCCACCATTACCTGTTCAACCCGATCACAGTCGCCACCGCACTGGTGGTGGGCGGGATCGTCATGTTGTGGGCCGAGCGCCGTGAACATACCGTGCACGCAGAGTCCGTCGATGACATGACCTGGAAGGACGCGCTGAAGGTTGGCTGTGCCCAGTGCCTGGCGATGATTCCGGGAACCTCGCGCTCCGGCTCGACCATCATCGGCGGCCTGCTGTTCGGCCTGTCGCGCAAGACCGCCACCGAGTTTTCGTTCTTCCTGGCCATGCCGACCATGGTCGGTGCGGCGGTGTACTCCGGCTACAAGTACCGAGATCTGTTCCAGGCCGCCGACTTGCCGGTGTTCGCGATTGGCTTCGTCACTGCGTTCATCTTCGCCATGATTGCGGTCAAGGGCCTGCTCAAGTTCATCGCCAGCCACAGCTACGCCGCCTTTGCCTGGTACCGGATTGTGTTCGGCCTGGTGATCCTGGCCACCTGGCAGTTCGGCGTGGTCGACTGGGCAGCGGTCAAGCCGTGACCGAGGCACGTATCGGACGCGCGATCCAGTACCCGCGTCTCAAGGCGCTGGTCTTCCTCGCGCTGTGCGCACTGCCGGTCGTGGGGTCGAGCCTGCTGTGGCTGCGCGGGGTCTCGCTGATTCCGCTGGCGGTCTACGGCATCGCCAGCCTGCTGGCGTTCTTCCTGTACTGGAGCGACAAGCGCAAGGCGCGAGCCGATAGCTGGCGCACCCCGGAGAACGTCCTGCATGCGGTCGAACTGGCGGGCGGCTGGCCAGGTGCGTTGCTTGCCCAGCAAGTGTTTCGGCACAAGACGCGCAAAGTGTCGTTCCAGGCGCTGTTCTGGATCATCGTGTTGTTGCACCAGGTGTTCTGGATCGACCAGTTGTTTCTCGGCGCCGGGTTGTTCAGGTTGTTCTAGATCAAGAGTCCGACCTGGACGCGCTTGGGCAACTTGCTCACCACCAGTTGGTGGGACCTGCGCAGCAACGCTTGCAGTTCAAGGGCTCCCAGCGGGTAGGGCGTGTGCATGATGATCCATTGGGCTCGCGCCAGATACGGCGCGGGTCCGATCCCCGGACGGTCGACGTGGCCCAGGAACAGGTCCTTGTCGACCTTGAACGCCAGGGACTCGCCGCGCAGGTTCTGCAGCGCGAACATCTTGTTGCCAGCCACCGAAAACACCCGCACACCGCCCCATTTGTAATCTTCCCGCGCCCCGGGCAGGGCCAGGCAGAAACCCGCGACTTCGTCTTCCGTCATGGTCTTGGCCGTCATAACAAGCGGTCCCCGCAGCGGTTGAAAGATTCGCTCAAATGGTCGATCCAGGCGCGCACCGCCGGTAGCACGCCGCGCCGATGAGGG
Organism: Pseudomonas sp. Irchel s3h17; assembly: GCF_900187505.1. Classification (GTDB taxonomy): domain Bacteria; phylum Pseudomonadota; class Gammaproteobacteria; order Pseudomonadales; family Pseudomonadaceae; genus Aquipseudomonas. Next base: position 46,794 of record NZ_FYDL01000006.1, on the reverse strand, counting down.
TAGACGGCCTGCAGCCAGCCGCCAGGCAATGACCACTGGGGCAGCAGTTGCACCAGTGAGCCGCTTGCCAGTTCCTGTTCGCAGAACAGCATCGGCAGTATGGTGAAGCCAAGGCCGGAGAGCGTGCAGGCCTTGCGCACGACAAAATCATCGATCCCCAGGCGCGCCTCCAGGCTCAAGTCGCAGCTTTGTCCCTGCGCATCGAGCATGCGCAAATGCACCAGGCGATCAGCTTCCAGTGCCCCCAGCACCGGGACGTTTTTCAGGTCGTCCGGGGTGATAATCTGGCGCTCGCGCAGGAACTGTGGACTGGCGACCATGACGGTTTGTGCCTGGCGCAGGCGTCGGGTGACCAGGAACGGGTCTTCATCCCCCTGTTCGCGGACGCGCAAGGCCACGTCGATGCCTTCGGTCACCAGGTCCACGCGCCGGTTGAGCAGTTGCATGTCCAGTTGCACCTGAGGGAAGCGTTCCAGGAACGAGCTGATGACCGACGGCAGAAACTCATGGGCCAGTCCCACCGGGCAGGACACACGCAAGCGCCCCCGTGGTTCGCTGGACATGCTGGCCACGGCTTCATCGGCCATCTCGGCCTCTAGCAGCATTGCCTGGCAATGGCGCAAGTAACGCTCGCCCACCGAGGTCAGCTTGAGCTGGCGGGTGGTGCGCTGCAGTAACCGGGCACCCAGGCGCTCCTCCAGTTCAGCGATGCGTCGTGACAAGCGCGACTTGGGAATGCCCAGCAAGCGCCCGGCGGCGGCGAAGCCACCGGCTTCAACCACTTTGGCGAAATAGTAGAGGTCATTTAGGTCTTGCATGGCGAAGCTCGACTGTCCTATGAGTGGGACGAACTATCGCATTATTACCGACTAATCAGCTATTGGTTTCACCTGTAGGATTGTCCTCAATTGATCGCCCGGTGGCGATCCTCACTTGGAGATCCCACATGAAACTTCTGCATATCGATTCGAGCATCCTGGGTGACAACTCGGCTTCCCGCCAGCTGAGCAAGGGCGTTGTCCAGGCCTGGACCGCTGCCGAGCCTGACGCCGTGGTGACTTACCGCGACCTGGCCGGCGATGCCATCAGCCACTTTTCCGCCGCGACCCTGGTTGCCGCCGGCACCTCGGCCGAACTGCGTGACGCCGCGCAACAACATGAAGCCGACCTGAGCGCTTCGACCCTGGCCGAGTTCCTGGCAGCGGATGCCGTGGTCATCGCCGCGCCGATGTACAACTTCACCATCCCGACCCAGCTCAAGGCCTGGTTCGACCGTATCGCCGTGGCCGGCCAGACCTTCCGCTACACCGAAGCCGGCCCTGAAGGCCTGTGCGGCAACAAGAAAGTCGTGGTGGTGTCCACCTCTGGCGGCCTGCATGCCGGCCAGGCGACGGGTGTAGGTCATGAAGACTACCTGAAAGTGATGCTGGGCTTCATGGGCATCACCGACGTCGAATTCGTCCGCGCCCACGGCCTGTCCTATGGTGACGAAGTTCGCGCCAAAGCCATGAACGGCGCCCAGGCCCACATCAGCGATCAATTGTTCGTCGCTGCATAAGGCAGGTTCAACGGCTCGCCCAGCCTTGGGCAAATGCCACTGGACCCGGGGCCTTGATCGTCGTAAAACGATCAAGGCCCGGGGTCTTTTTGTGTCTGACCTTTTACTTTACTGAGCTTTGCGCCTTACCCCTCACCATCGAGGTGTTGGCGCGGGTTATGCAGATCCGAAGTAACGGCTCTATGGCACGTTACTCTTGAGCCCGGCGAGTCCGGCCAAGGCCCTGAATCCAGGTAAACGGCGCCAATCGGCTCATCCAGTCAGGTCAAACGGTGGGGCATTCCATGTCGCGTCTTTGTGCAGTGTTACTGTTCTGCCTGCTCTGCAGCCTGAATCCGGTGCAGGCGGTGCCTGCGCCGCACCCGCACTGGAGTGTCGGCTATCACCGACTGACTTTTCCTGACCCCCTTGATCTACAGCCCATGGACGCCATTGCGTTCTATCCGTCGACCGGTATCGAGCATTCCAGTCAGGTCGGGGGCTATCGCATCCAGGCCAGCGAGGATGCCAGGGTTGCCATCGGCCGCTTCCCGATGCTGATGCTGTCCCCTGGCAACACCGGGACACCGTTGGCCTTGCACTATCTTGCCACCTCGTTGGCGCGCAAAGGGTTCGTGGTGGTGGCCGTGACTCACCCCGGTGACAATTCCAAGGACCACAGCCGTCTCGGGACCTTGAGCAATCTGTACGGCCGTCCGATCCAGATTTCCGAAGCCATCACCGCCACCCTGGCCGACCCTCTACTGGCGCCGTTCGTCCATGCCGATCAGGTCGGGGTGATCGGTTACTCCGCCGGTGGCGAAACCGCGCTGATTCTTTCGGGCGCCAGCCCGGACCTGGAGCGGCTGCGTCGCTACTGCCAGGAGCGCCCCGATGACCGGGACGCCTGCAACACCCGGGGTGAACTGATCGCCGACCGAGACGACCTGCAACCGGTGGCCGATCCACGGGTTCACGCCTTGATGCTGATGGCGCCCCTGAGCCTGAAGTTCGGTCGCCAGACCCTGGCGGGAGTGCACATCCCGGTGCTGCTCTACAGCGGCGATGGGGACACCCTGGTGGCGCTGGACAACAACGCCGCCGCGCTGGCACGTAAGCTGCCCGTCGCCCCGGACTTCAGGTTACTGACGGGGGCCGGGCACTTCGTGTTCATGGCGCCCTGCAGCGAGGAGCAGGTCGCGGCGATGCCGGCGCTGTGCACCGACGCCGATGGCGTTGACCGCGAGGACATTCACCGCAACCTGATCGCCGAAGCCGGGCGCTTTTTTACCCGGGCGCTGGGCAAACCGGACAGGGCAGGGCTGCAGACGTCGGATCAATGAACCAACGTCCTCAAGCTGGCGTAGAAGAAAGCAGGCTAACGGGGTGATTCCGATCAGTTAAGAAGCTGAGGTCGCATTTGTAGGAGCAGGTGGCGCACGGTGAGGTATTCATTAGGCTAACGGGAGCCCGACGGCTGATCTTTTGGTCTAAGGTACGCCGCGCCTGCGCTAAGATGGCGACCAAACAAAAACAGGGTTCACCACGTTCAATGTCGGAAAAAGACACCATCTCCATCCACCTGGTGCGCGAGGCACTGTTGCAGAGTTGCGCACCGGGTGCCGCCAGCCTCGAGGTGCTGCTCAAGGTTGGAATCGAGCCGCGGTTACTCGAGGTGGCCAATGCGCGAGTACCGGCCACGGCCTATGCACGGCTGTGGCGGTTGCTGGCGCGGCGCGGGGACGACGAGTTCTTTGGCATGGACCCGCGGCAGCTGAAGTCCGGCAGCCTGGCGTTCCTGTGTCGATGCGCGATGGCCCAGCCAACCCTGGCGACCGGCCTGGAGTCCGGGTTGGGCTTTCTGTCGTTGATGCTCGAACACCTGCCGGCCCAACTGGTCCACCAGCAGAGCCTGGCGGAGATCGTCCTGCTCGAGGACGACCTGCCACCGCGCCGCGCCTTCACCTATTTCACTTACTGGATGATTGTTCACGGCGTGGCCTGCTGGTTGGCTGGACGACGGATTCCGATTCTGGCGATCGAACTGCGCTGCGCCGAGCCGGACTTCTGCGATGACTACAAGGTGATGTTTTCCGAAAACCTGCGCTTCGATCGGCCGCGGACCCGGATGATCTTTTCCGCCGACTGCCTCGAGTTGCCGATCAAGCGCAGCGCGGACGAACTCAAGCGCTTCCTGGCCCAGGCGCCGGCCAACATCCTGGTCAAGTACCGCGACCCACAGAGCCTGGCCAGCCGTATCAAGCACGACCTGCGGCAGTTGCCGGCCCAGCACTGGCCGGAAACCGACAGCCTGGCGCAACGGCTGTGCATGTCGGCCTCGACCTTGCGCCGCCGCCTGGCCGAAGAAGGGCAGACCTACCAGGGCCTGAAGGACAGCGTGCGCAAGGAGCTGGCGATCGTCTGGCTGGCGGAACCGAGCATCAGCTTCGCCGAAATCGCCACGCGCCTGGGGTTTGCCGATACCAGTTCGTTCTACAAGGCGTTTCGCAAATGGTCGGGGTCAAACCCCGGGCATTACCGCAGCCTGATTCTCAACGAAGTGCACTGAGCCGGGCCTTTCGCCGGCACGCGCTTGCAGCCCTCGCACCGCGTGCGGCTTGGCCAAACCAGTCAAGCAACTTGAAAGCTTTGACCATTGTTCCCTATCGTCCGCAGAGCGAGTATTTCCTGGATTTAAACGGTTCCCCCCAACCTAATAAAAATACAGAGGGATTCTGGCAATGCGCGATTACCTGTCTGCAACCACACAATTCAATTACCAGCACACCGTCGATGCGGCGCTCCTCGGCTCACTGACGGCGCTCAACGCCTGCGTCGAGTGCTGCGACCGGCATGCGTTGCCCGGGCGCATTGCCTTGTTCTGGGAGGGACGCGACGCCAGCGCCGCGACCTATACCTTCAGCGATCTGCAGGACAAGGCCGCGCGCTTTGCCAATTTCCTGCAGGCCCAGGGCGTGAAAAAGGGCGACAAGGTCGCCGGCCTGCTGCCGCGCAACGTCGAGTTGCTGATTGCGGTGCTCGCCACCTGGCGTATCGGTGCGGTTTATCAGCCGCTGTTCACTGCCTTCGGTCCCAAGGCCATCGAACACCGGCTCGGCAGCTCCGGCGCGAAGATCGTGGTGACCGACGCGGTCAATCGTCCGAAGCTCGATGAAGTCCCGGACTGTCCGACCATCGTCACCATCGCTGGCCCGAAAGGCCAGGGCATCGTCCGTGGCGACTTCAGTTTCTGGGCCGAGCTGGCCAATTACTCCAATCAGTGCGAACCGGTGATGCTGACCGGCGAAGACCCGTTCCTGCTGATGTTTACCTCGGGCACCACTGGCCCGTCGAAAGCCCTGTACGTGCCCCTCAAGGCCATGGTCGCGTTCCAGAACTACACCCGTGACGCGGTCGACCTGCGCCCCGAGGATGCGTTCTGGAACGTTGCCGACCCGGGCTGGGCCTATGGCATCTACTTCGGTGTGACCGGACCGTTGTCCATGGGGCACCCGATTACCTTCTACGATGGTCCATTCACCCTCGAAAGCACCTGCCGGGTCATCAACAAGTACGGCATCACCAACCTCACCGGTTCGCCGACCGCTTACCGCTTGCTGATTGCCGGCGGCGATGAGTTCGCCCGTTCGATCAAGGGCCGGCTGCGCATCGTCAGCAGCGCCGGCGAGCCGTTGAACCCGGAAGTGATCCGCTGGTTCGCCGACAACCTCGACGTGGTGATCCATGACCACTATGGCCAGACCGAACTGGGCATGGTGCTGTGCAACCACCATGGCCTCGAGCACCCGGTACACGTCGGTGCTGCCGGTTTCGCCTCGCCCGGTCACCGGATCGTGGTGCTGGACGACGCTTACAACGAACTGTCGGTCGGCCAGCCAGGGATTCTGGCCATCGACCGCAGCCAGTCACCGATGTGCTGGTTCGCCGGTTACGAAGGGGCGCCGACCAAAGCCTTCGTTGGCAACTATTATCTGAGTGGCGATACCGTCGAACTGAACCCGGACGGCAGCATCAGCTTTGTCGGCCGTAGCGATGACGTGATCACCACGTCCGGTTACCGGGTAGGCCCGTTCGACGTGGAAAGCGCGTTGATCGAACACCCGGCGGTGATCGAGGCGGCCGTGGTCGGCAAACCCGATCCGGAGCGCACTGAGCTGGTGAAGGCGTTCGTGGTGCTGAGTTCGCAATACCGCGCTTCTCCCGAGCTTGCCGAGGAACTGCGCCAGCATGTGCGTAAGCGCCTGGCCGCGCACTCGTACCCGCGTGAAGTGGAATTTGTCAGTGAGTTGCCGAAAACCCCAAGCGGCAAGTTACAGCGCTTTATCTTGCGCAACCAGGAAATCGCCAAGGCTCAAGAGGCTGCGGCTCACAAGGCTTCGGCTTGAATTCAAGGAAACAGTGATGCAAATCGCAAACAAGGTTTTTCTCGTCAGTGGCGGCGCTTCCGGACTGGGGGCGGCCACCGCTGAAATGCTGGTCGGCGCCGGCGCCAAAGTGATGCTGGTGGACATGAACGCAGAAGCGCTCGCGGCCCAGGCCAAACGCCTGGGTGCCGAGAGCGTGGTGGCCGACATCACCCAGGAAGCGGCGGCGGAGGCGGCGGTCAAGGCCACTGTAGCGGCCTTTGGCGGCCTGCACGGGTTGGTCAACTGCGCCGGCGTGGTCCGTGGCGAGAAAATCCTCGGCAAGAACGGCCCCCACGCATTGGCCAGTTTCAGCCAGGTGATCAACGTCAACCTGATTGGCAGTTTCAACCTGTTGCGCCTGGCCGCCGCGGCGATTGCCGAGACTGAGGCCAATGCCGACGGCGAGCGCGGCGTGATCATCAACACCGCTTCGGCCGCCGCCTATGATGGCCAGATCGGTCAGGCCGCCTACGCGGCCTCCAAAGGCGCGATTGTCAGCCTGACCTTGCCTGCGGCCCGTGAACTGGCGCGCTTTGGCATCCGCGTGATGACCATCGCCCCGGGCATCTTCGAAACCCCGATGATGGCCGGCATGACCCAGGAAGTGCGCGATTCGCTGGCCGCCGGCGTGCCATTCCCGCCACGCCTGGGCAAACCGGACGAGTACGCCGCGCTGGTCAGGCATATCATAGAGAACAGCATGCTCAACGGTGAGGTGATCCGTCTCGACGGCGCCTTGCGCATGGCGGCCAAATAAGGAGTCATGATCATGACCACGAACAACGATCCGATTGTCATTGTCAGCGCCGTCCGCACCCCCATGGGCGGTTTTCAAGGTGAACTCAAAAGCCTGAGCGCACCGCAACTGGGCGCCGCGGCCATTCGCGCGGCGGTCGAGCGCGCGGGCGTGGCCAGCGACGCGGTGGAAGAAGTGCTGTTCGGCTGCGTGTTGTCCGCAGGCTTAGGCCAGGCCCCGGCGCGGCAAGCCGCCTTGGGTGCGGGCCTGAACAAGGCGACCCGCTGCACCACCCTGAACAAGATGTGCGGTTCGGGCATGGAAGCCACGATGCTGGCCCACGACATGCTCCTGGCTGGCAGTGCCGAGGTGGTGGTCGCCGGTGGCATGGAGAGCATGTCCAACGCACCGTACCTGCTGGACCGGGCCCGGGCCAGCCTGCGCATGGGCCACGGCAAGGTCCTGGACCACATGTTCCTCGACGGCCTGGAAGATGCCTACGACAAGGGGCGCCTGATGGGCACCTTCGCCGAGGACTGTGCCGAGACCAACGGTTTTACCCGTGAGGCGCAGGACGCCTTTGCCATTGCCTCGACCACCCGCGCCCAGCAGGCGATCAAGGACGGCAGCTTCAACGCCGAGATCGTGCCCCTGCAGGTCATGGTCGGCAAAGAGCCGAAAACCATCAGCGATGACGAACAGCCGCCCAAAGCCAGGCTGGAGAAGATCGCCAGCCTGAAACCAGCGTTCCGCGAAGGCGGCACGGTCACGGCGGCCAACTCCAGTTCGATTTCCGATGGCGCGGCGGCCTTGCTGTTGATGCGTCGCAGCGAAGCCGAGAAACGTGGCTTGAAGCCGCTGGCGGTGATTCATGGTCACGCCGCCTTCGCCGATACCCCGGGCCTGTTCCCGGTCGCCCCGGTGGGCGCGATCAAGAAGCTGATGAAAAAGACCGGCTGGTCGCTGGATGAGGTCGACCTGTTCGAAGTCAACGAAGCCTTCGCCGTGGTCAGCCTGGTCACCATGACCACGCTGGAGATCCCCCACGACAAGGTCAACATTCACGGCGGCGCCTGCGCCCTGGGCCACCCGATTGGCGCCTCGGGTGCGCGCATCCTGGTGACCTTGCTCTCGGCCCTGCGCCAGAAAGGCCTGAAACGCGGCGTTGCAGCCATCTGCATCGGCGGCGGTGAAGCCACGGCCATGGCCGTTGAATGCCTGTACTAAGGAATCCCCATGCTCCCGAATGACGAACAACTACAGATCAGCGAAGCGGCACGGCAGTTTGCCCAGGAGCGGCTCAAGCCGTTCGCCGCCGAGTGGGATCGCGAGCATCGCTTCCCTAAAGAAGCCATTGGCGAGATGGCGCAACTGGGCTTCTTCGGCATGCTGGTGCCGGAACAATGGGGCGGTTGCGACACCGGGTACCTGGCCTACGCCATGGCCCTGGAAGAAATCGCCGCCGGCGATGGTGCCTGCTCGACCATCATGAGCGTGCACAACTCGGTCGGCTGTGTGCCGATCCTCAAGTTCGGCAACGATCAACAGAAAGAGCAGTTCCTCAAGCCGCTGGCCAGTGGGGCCATGCTCGGAGCGTTCGCCTTGACCGAGCCCCAGGCCGGTTCCGACGCCAGCAGCCTGAAGACCCGTGCGCGCCTGGACGGCGATCACTACGTGCTCAACGGCTGCAAACAGTTCATCACGTCGGGGCAGAACGCCGGGGTGGTGATTGTGTTTGCCGTGACCGACCCGGCTGCCGGCAAGCGCGGGATCAGTGCCTTTATCGTGCCCACCGACTCACCGGGCTACAAGGTCGCGCGGATCGAGGACAAACTCGGCCAGCATGCCTCCGACACCTGCCAGATCCTGTTCGAGGACGTGAAGGTGCCGGTGGCCAACCGCCTGGGCGAGGAGGGCGAAGGCTACCGGATTGCCCTGGCCAACCTGGAAGGCGGGCGCGTCGGCATTGCCTCGCAGTCGGTGGGCATGGCCCGCGCGGCCTTCGAAGCGGCCCGCGACTATGCCCGCGAACGGGAAAGCTTCGGCAAGGCCCTCATCGAGCATCAGGCCGTGGCCTTTCGCCTGGCCGACATGGCCACGCAAATCGCCGTCGCCCGGCAAATGGTGCACTATGCCGCCGCCCTGCGTGACAGTGGCAAGCCGGCCCTGGTGGAAGCTTCGATGGCCAAGCTGTTTGCGTCGGAAATGGCCGAGAAGGTCTGCTCGATGGCGTTGCAAACCCTGGGTGGCTACGGTTATCTGAACGATTTCCCGCTGGAGCGCATTTACCGCGACGTGCGGGTCTGCCAGATTTATGAAGGCACCAGTGATATTCAGCGCATGGTCATTTCGCGCAATCTTTGAGAAGGAATGTTGGCATGAGTTACGAAACGATTTTGTTGGACGTCCAGGGCCGGGTCGGCCTGATCACGCTCAATCGTCCCCAGGCACTGAACGCACTGAATGCGCAGATCGTCAGCGAACTGAACCACGCGCTGGACAGTCTGGAAGCCAATCCGGACATCGGCTGTATCGTACTGACCGGCTCGAAAAAAGCCTTTGCCGCCGGTGCTGACATCAAGGAAATGGCGGAGCTGACCTACCCGCAGATCTACCTCGATGACCTGTTCAGCGACAGTGATCGGGTGGCTAACCGCCGCAAGCCGATCATTGCCGCGGTCAACGGTTTCGCGCTGGGGGGCGGCTGTGAACTGGCGCTGATGTGCGACTTCATTCTGGCCGGTGACAACGCCAGGTTCGGTCAACCGGAAATCAACCTGGGGGTGTTGCCAGGCATGGGCGGCACCCAGCGCCTGACCCGCGCGGTGGGCAAGGCCAAGGCCATGGAAATGTGCCTGAGCGGCCGCTTGATCGATGCGGTGGAGGCCGAGCGTTGCGGCATCGTGGCGCGCATCGTGCCGGCCGATGAGCTGTTGGACGAGGCGATGAAGGTTGCAGCCGTGATTGCCAGCAAATCGCTGCCGATTGCGATGATGACCAAGGAATGCGTCAACCGCGCCTTTGAAGTCAGCCTGTCCGAAGGCGTGCGCTTCGAACGCCGGGTGTTCCATGCAGCGTTCGCCACCCAGGATCAGAAGGAAGGGATGGCCGCGTTCATTGCCAAGCGTACGCCTGAGTTCGTCGGCAAGTAATCGTGTGGCGAAGGGGCTTGCCCTAATGCCGATCAGTTAAGCCAAAGACCAGCCGAACATAGAACCTGTGGCGAGGGAGCTTGCTCCCGCTGGGCTGCATAGCAGCCCCAAAAAAGGGCCGCTTTGCGCCCCAGCGGGAGCAAGCTCCCTCGCCACGGGTTTCGTGTTCGGCTTTATTTCTCTTGACTGACCGGCATTAGGGCTTGCCCCCGTTGGGCCGCATAGCGGCCCTGAACCTGTATTTGCATGCTGTCAGGCAGACCAAATTTCATCCTCGCCACAGGTGCCTATGCTTCAGATCTGATAGTTCTTCAATTCCCGCGCAATCACCATCCGCTGTATCTCGCTCGACCCCTCGTAAATCTGCGTGATCCGCGCATCGCGGTAGTAACGTTCGACCGGATAATCTTCCAGGTAGCCGTAGCCGCCGTGAATCTGAATGGCGGACGAGCACACCTTCTCGGCCATCTCGGACGCGAACAGCTTGGCCTGCGAGGCTTCGGACAGGCACGGCTTGCCGGCGCTGCGCAGGCGTGCGGCGTGCAGGATCAGCAAACGGGCGGCGTTCAGGCGGGTGTGCATGTCGGCCAGCAGGTTGGCGATGCTCTGGTGTTCGATGATCGGCTTGTCGAACTGCACCCGGTCACGGGAATAGGCCAGTGCCGCTTCGAACGCGGCGCGGGCAATGCCCAGCGCTTGTGCGGCGATGCCGATGCGACCGCCTTCGAGGTTGGACAGGGCAATCGCCAGGCCCTTGCCGCGCTCGCCCAGCAGGTTCGCCTCGGGAATCACGCAGTTATTGAGGGTAACGGCACAGGTATCGGAGGCGCGAATGCCCATCTTGTGTTCGCTACGGTCGACGATGAAACCTGGGTTGTCGGTGGGCACCAGGAAGGCTGACAGGCCTTTCTTGCCCAGGTCAGCGTCGGTGACGGCGAAGACAATGGCCAGTTTCGCGCGCTTGCCGTTGCTGACGAACTGCTTGGCGCCATTGATCACCCATTGACCGTCACGCAGCTCGGCACGGGTGCGCAGGTTATGCGCCTCGGAGCCGGCCTGGGGCTCGGTCAGGCAGAAGCAACCAATGGCCTGGCCGCTGGCCAGGTCTGCCAGCCAGGTCTGTTTTTGCTCCTCGGTACCGTAATTGAGTACCGGCCCGCAGCCCACCGAGTTATGGATGCTCATCAAGGCGCCGGTGGCGCCGTCACCGGCGGAAATTTCTTCCACCGCCAGGGCGTAGGCCACGTAGTCGACGTAGGTGCCACCCCATTCTTCGGGTACCACCATGCCGAGCAACCCCAGTTCGCCCATCTTCGCCACCAGCGCATCGTCGATCCAGCCGGCCTTTTCCCAGGCCTGGGCATGGGGGGCGATTTCGCCACGGGCAAAGTCCCGGGCCATGTCGCGGATCATCACTTGTTCTTCGGTCAATTCGATATCGTGCATGATTCAGCTCCCGCTCTGATCAAATCCGCTGAAGAAGCTTGCCACCCGCTCGGCGTCCAGCGCCTGTACGGTCGGAGGGTTCCAGCGTGGGTTCTTGTCTTTGTCGATCAGCAGGGCGCGCACACCTTCGATCAGGTCGCCACGCTCGAACCACTGACGATCCAGGTGCAGCTCCAGGGCAAAACACTGTTCCAGGCTCAGCTGTCGGCCGCGGCGCAGCATTTCCAGGGTCACGCCCATGGCCAGCGGTGAACGGGTTTCCAGCAGGTCGGCGGTGGTCAACGCCCAGGCGTGGCTGTCGGCAACCGTGACGGTGCGCAATTGCTCGACGATGCCCGGCACGTCCGCCAGGGCGAAGAAGTGATCGATGGCCGGGCGCAAGGCTTGCAGCGGCGCGTCAGGCAGGTGTTGCACGCCGAACCCGGCCAGCAGGCCTTGCAGGTCCTTGAGCGGGGTGTCGTGCCATACCAGGCTGTCCAGGCGCTGGTCCAGTTCGGCCAGTCGCGCACTTTCCAGGTACCAGTCGGCCAACCCGCAATACAACGCATCGGCAGCGCGAATCTGCACGCCGCTGACCCCCAGGTAGATCCCCAGTTCGCCCGGGACGCGGGGCAGGAAGTAGCTGCCACCCACGTCCGGGAAATAGCCGATGCCGACTTCCGGCATCGCCAGGCGGCTGCGTTCGGTGACCACGCGCAGATCGGCGCCCTGCACCAGTCCCATGCCGCCGCCGAGGACGAAGCCGTCCATCAACGCGAGCACGGGTTTGCGGTAATGATGGATCGCCAGGTCCAGGGCATATTCTTCGACGAAGAACGTTTCATGCAGGGTGTCGCCGCTGGTGTAGCTGTCGTACAGCGAGCGGATATCGCCACCGGCACAGAAGGCTTTCTCGCCAGCTCCGCGCAGTACCACGGCATGCACCTGCGGATCCCGGGCCCATGCGTCCAGCTGGCGATGCAGGCTGCGCACCATGTCCAGGGTAATGGCATTGAGGCCGGCGGGGCGATTGAGGGTCAGGTGGCCAATGTGGTTGCGCACCTGGGCCAGCACGTCGTTCTGCGTGGCATCCATGGGCTGGCCGGTCGGGGATGAAACCTGAGCAGTCATCACTAACTCCCTGCTTTTATTGTTCTTTATAGAGATGCTCGCGCGCGAGCGATGGCGGATCGTAACAGTGCAAATTTGCCATGTACAACCCGGATAACTGCAGGTCGCCTGTGCATTTTTGCATGCCGGGATCCGGCCGTGATGCAGTGGGTCATTGAGCGACAACCTCCACGCCGACCGGCACGGGACAGTGCGCGACAAGGTACCGTCGAAGTGCCTTTCGCCCGTGTCGAAAAGGCTTGTCATCGCGCCTTGCCGCTGACGACAGAATCGGCTGTCGAATGCGCTCGTTCAGCGCAGTTACGCTGTCTGGACCGGGCCTTACGACACCTGTGCCGTCCTGGCTATTGGCATTCTGGCGTTCCGTTTCAGGTGCTTTTGACAATGCGCCAGAAAAGGGTTGCGCCCCGACGGCTGGCTCCTTCCAGTCGATAACAACAATAAATACGGCTGCGGTGAAGACCGCATCGATTTTCTGCCCCTGTAAAAAGTGTGGTTCGGCGCGGGCGCCTGACCGCTATAAATCCAAATAATCCGGGACTCAAGAAGATGAATATCAAGTGGCTGACCTTGCCGGCACTCGCTTTGCTGTGCTGCTCCACCGGCGCCAGCGCCAAAGAATGGAAAGAGTTGCGCTTTGGCGTCAATCCCAGCTATCCACCCTTTGAGTCGACGACCGCCGACGGAGGCGTGCAAGGCTTCGGCGTCGACCTGGGCAACGCCATCTGCGCCGAGTTGAAACTCACCTGTGTCTGGGTCAGCAACGACTTCGATGGGCTGATCCCGGGTCTCAAAGCCGGTAAGTTCGATGCGATCGAGTCCTCGATGACGGTGACGGATGCCCGTAAAAAACAGATCGATTTCAGTGATCGCCTCTATGCCGGACCGACCGCCATCGTCACTCGCAAGGATTCCGGCCTGGAGCCCACCGCCGAATCCCTCAAGGGCAAGACCCTGGGGTTCATGCAGGGCACGATTCAGGAAACCTATGCCAGGGCCAGACTGGCGCCAGGCGGTGTGAAACTGCGGGCCTATCAGAATCAGGATCAGGTGTACGCAGACCTGGTGTTCGGCCGCCTCGATGCGTCGATCCAGGATAAGTTGCAGGCGCAGATGAGTTTTCTGACTTCGCCGCAGGGCGCGGACTTCCAGAACAGCGAAGGCATCAGTGACCCGCTGGTGCCCTCGGAGATTGCCATCGGTATCCGCAAGGGCAACGACGAGCTCAAAGGCATGATCAATGCCGCCATCAAGTCCCTGCACGACAAGGGCATCTACGCACAGATCCAGCAAAAGCACTTCGGCGCCCTGGACCTCTACAACAACTGATCCTCGCGCCCCGAGCACTGTGCCGCGCTCATCGGTACAGCGCACGTGTGGGCGCCACAAGACAGGTATCTGGCGTGAATTCCCTCCTGAATCTACTGGGGGTCGATCTGTCGACCCTGCAAGGTTACGGCCCGTTGTTGCTGCATGGCACGTGGGTCACCCTCAAACTCTCTGCGTTATCGCTGCTGGTCAGCATGGTGTTGGGATTGCTGGGCGCCGCGGCCAAGCTATCGCCGCTGAAGTGGCTGAACCTACCGGCGACGCTCTATACCACACTGATTCGTGGTGTGCCGGACCTGGTGCTGATGCTGTTGATCTTCTACAGCCTGCAAGGCTGGCTGAGCAGCCTTACCGAGGCGCTGGGCTGGCCCTACATGGAGATCGACCCGTTTCTGGCCGGGATCGTCACGCTCGGGTTTATCTACGGCGCGTACTTCACCGAGACCTTTCGTGGCGCCATTTTGAGTGTGCCACGCGGCCAGCAAGAGGCCGCCGCCTGTTTCGGCCTCAATCGCTGGCAGCGGTTTCGTTTCGTGGTGTTCCCGCAAATGATGCGTTTTGCCTTGCCGAGCCTGGGCAACAACTGGCTGGTGTTGCTCAAGGCCACGGCGCTGGTGTCGATCATTGGTTTGTCGGACCTGGTCAAAGTGGCGCAGGAGGCGGGCAAAAGTACCTTCAACATGCTCGACTTCCTGCTGATGGCGGCGGCGTTGTACCTGCTGATCACCAGCGCCTCCAACTATGTGTTGCGCGTGCTTGAGCGCCGCTACAACCAAGGGGTACGGGGGATGGCGCGATGATTGAATTGATTGCCGAGTACTGGAGGCCCTTCCTGTTCAGCGACGGTGAGACGTTCACCGGCCTGGCCATGACCCTGTGGTTGCTGGTGGCGAGTATCGTCCTTGGCTTTTGCCTGTCGTTGCCACTGGCGATCATGCGTACCTCGCGCTGGGCTTTGTTGCGCTGGCCGGTCCAGTTGTTTACCTATGTATTTCGCGGTACGCCGCTGTATATCCAACTGCTGATTTGCTACAGCGGGATCTACGGCATTGCGGCGGTGCGCGCCCAGCCGCTGCTGGAAGCCTTCTTCCGCGATGCCATGAACTGCACCTTGCTGGCTTTCACCCTCAACACCTGTGCCTACACCGTGGAGATATTCGCCGGCGCGATTCGCAGCATTCCCTACGGCGAAATCGAAGCGGCGCACGCCTATGGGTTGAGCGGCTGGCGGCTGCACCTGCAGTTGATCCTGCCATCGGCCCTGCGCCGCGCACTGCCGTACTACAGCAACGAAGTGATTCTGATGTTGCACGCCACATCCGTGGCCTTCACCGCGACCATCCCGGACATTCTGAAAGTTGCCCGGGATGCCAACGCCGCGACCTTCATGACGTTTCAGGCGTTTGGCATCGCCGGCTTGCTGTACCTGGGGTTGTCATTCGCCCTGGTCGGCGGATTTCGCCTGGCGGAGAAACGTTGGCTGGGCTTTCTCGGGCCGGCGCACTGAATCACTCACCTCATTTTTGTCCAGAGCGGCGTCGACGCAGACGCCGCTCCAGGAGTGCAAGCATGTACAAACTCACGGTTGAAAATCTGTATAAACGTTTTGGTGACAACGAAGTACTCAAGGGCGTCTCTTTGAACGCGCGGGCCGGGGATGTGGTGAGCATGATCGGCGCCAGCGGCTCGGGCAAAAGCACCATGCTGCGTTGCATCAATTTTCTGGAGCGCGCGGATGAGGGGGCCATTGCGCTGGATGGCGAGCGCATTGTCACCCGCCAGTCTGCAGGTGGCATGCGGGTCGCCAATCCGGCACAGTTGCAGCGCTTGCGCACACGGTTGGCCATGGTGTTTCAGCACTTCAACCTGTGGAGTCATTTGACCGTGTTGGAGAACATCATGCTGGCGCCCTGCAACGTGCTGGGCGTCGTTCGCAAGGACGCCGAAACCAGCGCCCGGGCCTATCTGGACAAAGTCGGCCTGCCCCAGCGGGTGGCCGAGCAATACCCGGCGTTCCTGTCGGGTGGCCAGCAGCAACGGGTGGCGATTGCGCGAGCATTGGCGGTGGAGCCACAGATCCTGTTGTTCGATGAGCCGACGTCAGCCCTGGACCCGGAGTTGGTGGGTGAAGTGTTGAAGGTGATTCAGGCACTGGCGGAAGAGGGGCGGACCATGTTGATGGTGACCCACGAAATGGGTTTTGCCCGGCAGGTTTCCAGTCAAGTGCTGTTCCTGCATCAAGGCAAGGTCGAGGAGCAGGGCGATGCGACAATCCTCGACCGGCCGAAGAGTGAACGTTTACAGCAATTTCTATCGGGCCGTTTGAAGTGAGGCAAGACGTACATGGCGGATATCCGTGATCTGACGATCGTGCTTGATCGTATCGATCAGGCCATCATCGAGGTGCTGCGTCACGACGGGCGCATCACCTATCAAAAGCTTTCCGAGCGCGTGCACCTGACGCCCAGGCCTTGCCTGGAACGGGTGCGAAAGCTCGAGCAGCTCGGGGTGATTCGGGGTTATGGGGCAATTCTCGACGAAAAGAAACTGACACCGGGTTTGTCGTTGCTGGTGCTGGTGGCGCTGTCGAACCAGAGTGGGCGTGCTGCACAAAAGGCGTTCGAGGCCAAGGTGCGTGCTTGCCCGCAGGTACTGGAATGCCAATTGATCAGCGGAGCCTTCGATTACAGTCTGCGAATGCGCTGCCGTGACATGGAGCACTACCGGGTGCTGACCGAAGTCTGGTTCGATGATCCGGACCTGCATATCGACAAACTGGTCAGTCACCCAGAACTGGCGATGGTCAAAACTTCGTCGTAGGCACCTGCGCGTTTCCACGCAAGCCTGGGAGCACAGGTATTGCTCCTCAGCCTGAAGCGCCTATCGGGGGCGTTGCCAGGCTGAGTGTGGTGACGGTCTTCAACGCCCAATCCCTTCCTGTTTTCATCCCGCCAAATCGGCTGAAAGCCCCTGGGTTTTCAGCCATTTTCAACACTGCCGCGCTGCTTATCAGCCGGGTTTTCTGCGCAGTGAAACAGACAATGAGCACCTCTCAACCCTCATTGAACCTGTGCCCATGCAAACCACCAATACCGTTTTGATGATTCGCCCGACACGTTTCTCCTTCAATCAGGATACGGCGGCGAACAACCGTTTCCAGCGCCTGGCAGCCGCGTCGGAGGACGTCCAGCGCCAAGCCTTGCAGGAGTTCGACGGTTACGTCGCTGCGCTACGCGATCACGGTGTGGAGGTGATCGTCCACGATGACCGCGATGCCCCCCATACCCCGGACTCGATTTTTCCCAACAACTGGTGGAGCAGTCACCCCGACGGCACACTGGTGTTGTATCCGATGCAAGGCCATAACCGGCGGCTGGAACGGGACAAGGGTGTGCTGGATCTGTTGCACAACGAGTACCGGGTCGAGCACCTGCTGGACCTCACGGCCCTCGAACTGCAGGACGTGTTCCTCGAGGGCACGGGCAGTATGGTACTGGACCGTCAGGCGCGGATTTGCTACGCCGGCTACTCCACACGCACCCACGCCCATGCACTGGATCAAGTGGTCAGCCATCTGGGGTATGAGTTGTGTGCCTTCAACGCGGTCGATCGCCAGGGTGTCGCGATCTATCACACCAACGTCATGATGAGCATCGGTACTGAACTGGCCGTGGCCTGCCTCGATTGCGTGGCTGAGCCGGCTCAATCCCGAGCGCTGCGTTCACGCCTGGAAGACAGCGGCAAGCAGGTTATCGCGCTGGGTTGGGAGCAGTTGGAGTCGTTCGCGGGCAACATGCTGCAAGTCCACACTGCGGCAGGTGAGCCCCTGTTGGTGATGTCGCGCACCGCCTGGCGTTCCCTCGATGCGGCTCAGCGTCGGCTCATCGAGGCTTACACCACACCGTTGCCCGTGAACATCGACACCATCGAACGGGTGGGCGGTGGGAGTGCCCGCTGCATGTTGGCGGAGGTTTTCCTGCCCAAGGCCCGGCAGGCGTATCCGGCTGCCATGGGGGGCATGTGATGATCGTTCGTCCCGCGACACCCGATGATCTGCCGGCATTGCTGGCCCTGGCTCACAGTGCGGGCACCGGCTTGACGACCTTGCCTGCGGATGCCGGACGTTTGCGCCAGCGCCTGGAGTGGGCGGCGAGAACGTTTGCCGGCGAGGCCGGACGCGCTGACGCCGATTATCTGTTTGTGCTGGAGAGCGATCAGGGGGAGGCGATCGGCATCTGCGCCCTGGCTGGCGCTGTCGGCCTGCGGGAGCCCTGGTACAACTATCGCCTGGGCCTGTTTGTCGCCGCCTCCAGCAACCTGGGGATCAATCAGCAATTGCCGACGCTGTTCCTGGGGAACGACATGACCGGGCATTCGGAGTTGTGTTCGTTGTTCTTGCATGCCGATCACCGCGCCGGCCTCAATGGTCGCCTGTTGTCCAAGGCGCGGTTTCTGTTTCTCGCCGAGTTTCGCCAGCACTTTGGCGAAAAGGTCATCGCGGAAATGCGCGGCTACTCCGACGAGGAGGGTGTTTCACCCTTCTGGGAAGGCCTGGGACGACACTTTTTCAAAATGGATTTCGCCGACGCCGACTACCTCACCGGCCTTGGCAACAAAACCTTCATTGCCGAACTGATGCCCAAGTTCCCGTTACCCACATGCCTGCTGCCCGAGAGCGCGCGATCGGTGATCGGTCGGGTACATCCCAACACCGAACCGGCGTTGGGCATGCTCAAGGCGGAAGGCTTTGAACACCGGGACTACATCGATATCTTTGACGGCGGTCCACTGGTCGAATGCGCGACAGGACAGATCCGGGCGGTACGCGATAGTCAGGTATTGCAACTGAGCATTGGCACCCCGGGGGAGCAGGCCGAGATCTACCTGATCCACAATCGGCAATTGGCCGAGTGCCGGATTACCGCAGCGCCTGCGCGAATCGCCGCCGGGACATTGATTGTCGATGCGCAAACCGCCCAGTCGCTCGGCTTGTGTACCGGCGCCTCGGTGCGAGCGGTGAGCCTGGCGGTACCGGCACGGCAGCAATCAGCGGCCTGAGGAACAGCGCCTGGCCTTGCCGTGGCCGTATCAGGCCTTGTTGGCGAATACCTCACCGATACTGCGGCGCTTGGCGTGCCGTTCGCTGGCGTGGATCAGTTGTTCAAGGTCCTCGGGGGTCACATCGAAGAAGGCCTCCAGGTCCGCCAGCGCCGCTTTCAGGTCTTGTGCGGTGATGGCCTGGCTGTCGACGGGCGGGTGATCCGCCGGCACCCGGGACACCGGTTCGGCGGGCCGCTTGGGGTAACGAATACGGGTCAGGTTGTTGTACGCCAGGGCACAGAGCAACAAGGTGGCCGCGCTCAGCATCACCGGCGCGAGTGCTTTCCAGTCCAGGGCAATGGTCGCCGGGTCCGCCACCACCATCAGCAAGGCCAGCGCACCGGCCGGGGGATGCAGGCAACGCAGCCAGCACATCAGCATCAACGCTGCGCCGGCCGCCAGGCACGCACTGCCCAGGGTCCGTCCAAGCACATGGGCCACCAACAGTGCTACCACCCCGGCACACAGGTACCCGCCCAGGATCGACCAGGGCTGGGCCAGCGCGCCGGACGAGACGGCAAACAGCAACACCGCCGATGCCCCCAAGGGCCCGATCAGGTGCATGGCCACGTCCATGCCGAATACCTGGCCACAGAGCCAGACGCTCAGCAGTGTGCCCAGGGACATGCCGATGGCGGCACGGCTCCATTCTGAAGGACGGGTGTTGATGGCAGCGGGGATCCAGCGAGCAAACATGGGCAGAACGGTCCAGTGGCAGAGGGCAGGCAAAAAAAGGGCTTGTCTGGGTCACCAGAAAGCCCTTCAAGAGTTCCACCATTTGGGGGAGGAACCGGCGCAGTCTGCCGGTCTGGCCGGCCACTGACAAATTCATATTAATGAGCATTAAGTGCATTAATAATGAGGTATGGCTGTTCGGCAACGTAGCCCCGGGAGGTCGTGGCCAGGTTCTATGCCGTCTTCTCGACCACGGCAGGCGTCGCAAGCGATGGCTGTGCGCAAACGGGCAGGTTGCGTGATTCTCCCCGGCCCATCGGAAAGTACTGGAAGCCTTTGCGCGCCAGGCGTTCGACGTCATACAGGTTGCGTCCGTCGAAGATCACCGATGCCTTGAGACGCTGCTGGATCAGTTCGAAATCCGGTGCCTTGAACTGCTGCCATTCGGTGCAGATGATCAATGCGTCCGCATCCTTGAGCACGGATTCCGGAGTGCCCATGAGCATCAGTCGTGCTTCGTTCGGGTACAGGTTCTGGGTCTCCTGCATGGCTTCCGGGTCGAACGCCCGCACCGTCGCGCCTGCTGCCCACAGCGATTCCATCAGCACCCGGCTCGGTGCATCGCGCATGTCGTCGGTATTGGGTTTGAATGCCAGTCCCCACAGGGCAAAGGTCTTGCCTGCCAGGTCACCGTTGTAGAAAGCTCTGATGCGCTCGAACAATTTGTGTTTCTGACGCTCGTTGATCGCTTCGACCGCTTGCAGCAAGTCACTGGAGCAGTTGGCTTGCGCGGCACTGTGGATCAGCGCGCGCATGTCCTTGGGGAAGCACGAGCCACCATAACCACAGCCGGGGTAGATGAAGTGGTAGCCAATTCGTTGGTCAGCGCCGATCCCCAGGCGCACGGACTCGATGTCCGCGCCCAGGTGCTCGGCCAGTTCGGCGATCTGGTTGATGAAGCTGATCTTGGTCGCCAGCATGCAGTTGGCGGCGTACTTGGTCAGTTCGGCGCTGCGCAGGTCCATGAACATGATGCGGTCGTGGTTGCGGTTGAAGGGCGCATAGAGGTCACGCATGACCTCGCGTACCGCCTCGCTGTCGCACCCGATGACGATGCGGTCCGGACGGCGGCAGTCGGCAACCGCCGAGCCTTCCTTGAGAAACTCGGGGTTGGACACGATATCGAACTGCAAGATGCGACCGTGGCTGTGCAACCGGCTGTCAATATGGGCCCGCAGGGTATCGCCGGTGCCCACCGGCACGGTGGACTTTTCCACCAGGATCAAGGGCTGCTCGCGGTGTCGGGCCACGGCGTCGCCCACTGACAACACATAACGCAAGTCGGCCGAGCCATCTTCCCCGGAGGGCGTGCCCACGGCTATGAACAATACCTGGCCATGCTGGACCGCCTGTTGCTCGTCGGTGGTGAACAGCAGCCGCCCGCTTTCCAGTCCTTCACGGACCAGGCTGGCCAGCCCGGGTTCGAAAATGCTCACATGGCCTTGCTGCAACAACGCGATCTTTTGCTGATCGATGTCCATGCAGACCACATCGTGACCCACTTCGGCCAGCACGGCAGCTTGTACAAGGCCGACGTAGCCACTACCAATGACACTGATTTTCATGGAGTCTTCCTGACGACTGGGGTGTGGATACCACGAGAGTTGATGGTGATGACCCCGAGGATGACCAGCGCCACCCCCAGGGTTCTGGAGAGACTGAGTGGCTCGTTGAACAGCGGCAGGCTGGCGGCTAGCAGGTACACCAGGGCATAACTGATACTGAGCAGCGAATAGGCCCGTCCCAGCGGCAGGTCACGCAAGGCCATGAGCCAGCAGAGCATGGACAGTGCGTAAGCCATGATCGAGGCCAGCACCACGGCGACTGCCAGCGGGTCGACCGTGCCACTGCCCAATGCCGCGAGCCACTGCGCCGGCAAGGGCAGGTGGCTCATGCTCCATCGCATGCCCAGTTGGGCCGCGCTGACCAGCAACACGCTGCCCATGGCAAAGCCGATGCCGCGACCCAGGCTCATGCGTGCCTCCCCAGCAGCACGACACCGGCAATCACCAGGGCCACGCCGATCCAGTGCCGGCGATCAATGGCTTCGTGGAAAACGAAGCGGGCGATCAGGGTAATCAGTACGAAATTGAGGCTGAGCATCGGATAGGCGACGCCGACGTCCAGCCGCTGCAACACCAGCAGCCACACCACCAGCCCGCAGCCCAGGCTCAGCAACGCCAGCCACAGCCACGGCGAGCGCAGCTTGTCTAGCACTCCCGATGCCTGGCCACGCCAGCTTTCCACCGCATATTTCTGGGCGACCTGGCCCAGGCAGGTCAGCAGGCAGGCAAGCACGATCAGCAACAGGCTCATGGCTGGCTCTGGGGGAAGATCAGGATCACCAGATTGCCTTGGTTATAACGCTTGAAGTCCTGGGGCAACATGTCGATTTCGTAGTGCTCCTTGCCGTTGATCCGCATCACCACACCCACCGAACCCTGCTGGCGGGCTTCGGTCATCCATTGGGGAACCTTGAGAAAGTCGACCCGGCGATGCAAGGTGTCAGGATAAGCCAGGCCATATTTCACTTCGCCTACGGTGTTGTACAACGCCACGTCCGGCCGCTTGAGTCGCCAGGCCAGGGCCGAGGCGGCGCCCAGGTCATTGCTCAGCAAGCGACTGGCCTGGCCAAGCTCCTGGGCGTGATCGATGATGAATTGGTCCGGCATCTTGTTATAGACCACCGAGTTGGGCAGGGCCGCTGGGACTAGCGCCACGAACAGCCAGCTGCCCAGGGCCGGCGCAGCCCAACACTGCAACGGGCGCAAGGCTTGCAAAACGCTGGCAAGGATCCAGCCGGCCAGGGCGATGAACACCAGCACCAGGTGCTCGGGCTCGTTGCTGTAGAGCGGCTTCTTCAATTGAAAGTAGACCAGCGCTATCAGCACCAGCACACCCAGCACCAGGTTCAGCGCACCGTTCAGGCTGATGACGCGGGTCTGCCGGTTCGCGAGGCGATCGACCAGCACATGGCCCATCAACAAGGCCAACGGCAACAGGCAGGGAAAGATGTAGGCCGGCAGCTTGCCCTTGCTCAGGCTGAAAAACGCCAACGGCAACAGCAGCCAGAGCAGCAGGAAGCCAATGCTCGCCTGACGACGGCTCTGCCAGGCTTGCTTGAGCGCCGCAGGCAGCAGGGCCGCCCAGGGCAGGCTGAACGCCACCAGCAATGGCAGGTAGTACCACCAGGGCTTGGCGTGCTGGGCATCTTCGCCGGCAAATCGGCGGATATGCTCGTGCCAGAAGAAGAAACGCCAGTAATCCGGCTCCTGGGCGTGAACGGTCAAGGCCCAGGGCAGGCTGACCAGCACGGCCACCGTGATTGCCACTGGGCCGTAGACCAGCAGTTCGCGTAGGCGTTTTTGCCAGACCATGTAGGGCAGGGCGACCAGCACCGGCAACAGCCAGGCGAGAAAGCCCTTGGTCATGAAGCCCATGCCACAGGCCAGGCCCAGCAGCGCCCAGAACCCCAACTGCGCACTTCGGGTCTGGCTGTCGATGGCGAACCACAGCGCCACCAGGCTCAGGTTGACCCACAAGGTGAACTGCGGGTCCAGGTTGGCGTACCCGCCCTGGCCAACCACCACGCACAGGCTCATGTAGAGCAGGGCGCAGGTGAAGCTCTTGCGCGGGTCATTCCACAAACGGCGGGCAATCAAATACGCCAGCAACACGCTCAGGCCGGTACTCAAGGCCGAGGCCACGCGCACGCCGAACAGATTGTCGCCAAATACCGCCTGGCCGATGGCTATCATCCAGTAGCCGGCGACCGGCTTCTCGAAATAACGAATGCCCATGAAATGGGGTGAAGCCCAGTGGCCGCTCAGCAGCATTTCCTGGCTGATTTGCGCGTACCGGGTTTCGTCCGGAATCCACAGGCCATGGGTGGCCATCGGCAGCAGGAAAAACATGCCGAACGCCAGCAACAACAAGGGCAGGGCCCAGCGTCTGGTCATTGTCCCTGCACTCCCAGCCAGCCTTCACGACCTTCCAGCGCACCGCGCAACACGCGGCCCCGGGGCAGGATGGTGGGGTCGGCCGGCAACAACCGACCCAGGGGTTGGAAGCGGATATCGCGTGTTTGGGCATCCACCAGCAATTGACGGAAATGGTTGGCCATCAGAATCCCTTCTACCTCTGCATGTATCGTGTAGACGTTCAGCCTGGAGGGGCTGAACCGATCAAGAATGAATGCGTTGAACCCTTCAACGGTCACGTCCGGCCCGACCACTTCATCGAAGGTGGGCAAGTCGACTGGAATTTGCGGTGTTCCCGGGCTGCCATCGGCCAGTTGCGGCAAGAACAGGCCTTGCCCGCGACAGTCGCTGTTGTAGCGAAAGCCAAAGCGTTGCTTGGCCTCGATGACCCGTTCGTCAGCGCGCCATCCGGCCGCGGCGGAACAGTCCACGGTCTGGCCGAGAATATCGCTGAGGGTGTCTACGCCCCGGCGAACCTGCTCAATCAACTGTGCATCGCTCCAGCGTCCGGCATTGGCTTGCCAGCCGTGATGATCCCAGGCGTGCAACCCCACCTCGTGACCGGCGGCAAGGGTCTGGCGCATCAGGTGCCCCAGGTCTCGGCCGATGGGCTTGCCCGGCCAGGCGGTACCGGCCAGCAGAATGTCCCATCCATACAGGCCCACCGCGTTGGAGCGCAGCATTTTCCAGAGAAA
Organism: Pseudomonas sp. Irchel s3h17; assembly: GCF_900187505.1. GTDB lineage: Bacteria > Pseudomonadota > Gammaproteobacteria > Pseudomonadales > Pseudomonadaceae > Aquipseudomonas. The sequence continues at coordinate 22,547 of NZ_FYDL01000006.1, read as the reverse complement.
CTGCGGGCGGATCAGGCGCCACAGGTGGCGCCCCATGTTGTCCGGGCCAACACTGAAGAAAAACGTTGCCTTGACCTGTGCTTCGTCGAGCATGTCCAGCAGCCGGGGCACCCCTTCACGGGTGCCTCGGTAGGTGTCGACATCGATACGAAGACCTGCCTGCATCAACGCTGGTCCGCGATTTCGAGCATGGCTTCGCGCAGGAAGAAGTCCAGCGTGTTGCCGATGGTTTCGCTCATCTCAACGGTTGGGGTCCAGTCGAGCAGACGCTTGGCGTTCTGGATGCTCGGCTTGCGGTGCGACACGTCCTGATAACCGGTGCCGTAGAACGCCTTGCTCTCGACGTCGCGGAAACCGGCGAACGGCGGGAAGTTGGCACGCAACGGGTGGGCCTCGAACTGACGCAGCAACTCCTCACCCAATTGACGAATGCTGGCTTCGTTTTCCGGATTGCCGATGTTGATGATCTGCCCGTTACAGGCGTCGTTCTCGTTGTCGATGATCCGCGCCAGGGCTTCGACACCGTCGGCGATGTCGGTGAAGCAGCGTTTTTGTTCGCCGCCATCGAACAGGCGGATGGGTGTGCCTTCCACCAGGTTGAGAATCAGCTGGGTGATCGCCCGGGAGCTGCCGATCCGTGCCGAATCCAGGCGGTCCAGGCGCGGCCCCATCCAGTTGAACGGGCGGAACAGGGTGAAGTTCAGGCCTTTCTGGCCATAGGCCCAGATCACCCGGTCCAGCAGTTGCTTGGAGACCGAGTAGATCCAGCGCTGCTTGTTGATCGGGCCGACCACCAGGTTGGAGCTGTCCTCGTCGAAGTTTCGGTCCTGGCACATGCCATAGACTTCGGAAGTCGAAGGGAAGATCACGCGCTTGTTGTACTTGACGCAGTAGCGAACCAGTTTGAGGTTCTCTTCGAAGTCCAGTTCGAACACGCGCAGCGGGTTGCGGGTGTATTCGATGGGGGTGGCAATGGCCACCAGTGGCAGCACCACGTCGCACTTCTTGATGTGGTACTCGATCCACTCGGAGTGAATGCTGATATCGCCTTCGACATAGTGGAAGTTCGGATGGCTGCGCAGGCGCTCGATGGCGTCGGAGCCGATGTCCAGGCCGTACACCTCGTACTTGCCGTCACGCAGCAGGCGCTCGGACAGGTGGTTGCCGATGAAGCCGTTGACACCCAGGATCAGCACCCGGGTGCGACGCGGAGCACGGCCCGATTCGGCGCCACGCAGCACGGAACCATCCACCAAGCCCAGTTCGTCGGCCAGTTGCGGGCCGCTGAGGAACAGGCCGTTATCGTTGCGCTGGCCGGACGTGATCACCAGCGAGTCTTCGCCGCAGGCAATGCGCAGCGGGTCGACGCTGATCACCCGGCCCGGTGCCTGGCCTTCATTGCCCTTGGCGACCTCGGCGCTCCAGACGATCAGCTTGTGCTCGCCGACGTCGCAGAACGCCCCCGGGTACGGCTGGGTAACGGCACGAACCAGGTTGAACAGCTCTTCAGCCGGTTTTTTCCAGACCAGCTTGCCATCTGCCGGGGTGCGGCGACCGAACACCGTGGCCCTGGACTCATCCTGGGCGGTTTCAGTGAGGCGGCCCTGGATCAGTGGCGGCAGGGTGTCACGCAACAGGCTGGCGGCCGCTTCACGCAGCTTGCCATGCAGGGTCAGCGCGGTGTCTGTGCGCTCGATGGCAACAGGTTGCTGGGCCACGATGGCGCCGGCATCCGCACGCTTGACCATGCGGTGCAGGGTCACGCCGGTTTGCGTTTCGCCATTGACCAGCACCCAGTTGGCCGGCGCGCGGCCCCGGTATGCAGGCAGGAGCGAGCCGTGCAGGTTGAATGCGCCTTTGCCGGCGGTGGCCAGCAGGGCTTCGCTCAGCAGGTTGCGGTAATAAAAGGAGAACAGGTACTCGGGGTTGAGCTTGGCGATGCGCTCGACCCACAGCGGGTGGTTGACGTCTTCCGGTGCATGCACCGTGATGCCTTGGCGGGCACACAACTGCGCGACCGAGCCGTAGAAGGTGTTTTCCTTCGGGTCGTCGGCGTGAGTGAACACCGCGGCGATCTCCAGGCCAGAGTCGAGGAGGGCCTGGATACCCGCACAGCCAATGTCGTGATAGGCGAAAACAACAGCTTTTGAATTCATGGTCAAACCTGATCGCAAGAGGTGGAAGTCAAACCGTCGACCGTGACAGCGGGGGCAGGCCTGGCGGGTTGCTGGCGCAAGACTTTTTCGATGAAGAACCGTGGACGGGCCCGGACGTCGCCATACATGCGCCCCAGGTACTCGCCCAAAAGCCCCATGCCGATGAACTGGCCACCGGTGAACACGAACAGCACGGCAAACAGCACGAAGGTGCCGCCGCCCGCCCACTGCGCGCCAAAGGCCAGGCGCAGGACAATCAGCATCAAGGCGAACAGCATGCCCAGCGCCGCCATGCCGAAGCCGATGATGCTCAACAGGCGTAGCGGGGTGGTGGTCATGCAGGTGATCAGGTCGAACATCAGGTTGATCAGGCGCATCGGGCTGTACTTCGACTCACCGTGCTCGCGCTCGGCGTGCTGTACCGGTATCTCGGTGGTGTGGCGGGCAAAGCTGTTGGCCAGGATCGGAATGAAGGTACTGCGCTCGCGGCAGGCCAGCATGGCGTCGACTACCGTGCGCCGGTACGCCCGCAGCATGCAGCCGTAATCGGTCATGGCCACGCCTGTCGAGCGTTTCACCGCCAGGTTGATCAGCTTCGACGGATAGCGGCGCAGGGCCGAGTCCTGACGATTGTTGCGCACGGTGGCGACCACGTCGTAACCCAGTTCGGCCTCTGCGACCAGGCGCGGGATTTCTTCCGGCGGATTCTGCAGATCGGCATCCAGGGTAATCACCAGGTCGCCTTTGCATTGTTCGAAACCGGCCATGATCGCGGCGTGTTGCCCGTAGTTGCGATTGAGGATGACGGCCACCACGGCGCTGCCTTCGCGTCCAGCGGCTTCCTCGAGCAGTTGTGCCGAGTCGTCGCGGCTGCCGTCGTCGACCATGACGATTTCGTAGTCGTGGGTCAGTTGCTGGCAGGCGGCTTCGGTGCGACGCAGCAACTCGGGCAGGCTGTCTTGTTCGTTGTAGACCGGGATAACGATCGATACGCAGTTAATCGGATAAGGCTTCAAGGGCGTGGATCCAGAATGTTTTCAATAGCACCGATGACGCGCTCGGCATCATCGCAGGTCATGTCGGGGAACAGCGGGATCGAACACAGGCGTGCCGAGTTCCATTCGGTATTGGGCAGGTGGATGCCCGGGAAACGCTGACGGTAGTAGGTGTGCAAATGCGTGGCGATGAAATGGATGCCGGTGCCGATGTTTTGTTCCTGCAACGCTTGCATGAATGTTTCGCGGTCCATGCCACAGCGCTCGGGGTCGATGCGCAGGATAAACAGGTGCCAGGCATGCTGTTGCGGATAGGCTGGAATACTCAGCGGCTGCACCGGCAACGCCTTCAGGCGTTGTAGATAGGTGTGTGCCAGGGTCGTGCGCCTGGCGTTGATCTCGTCCAGGCGTTGCAGTTGCACCAGGGCAATGGCGGCATTGATGTCGGCCAGGTTGTATTTGAAGCCTGGCTCGACCACTTGCGCCTGGGGCTTGCGGCCGTGGGTCAGGCGGTCGTATGCGTCCACGCCCAGGCCATGAAACTTGAGCATGCGCACCCGGTCGGCCAGCGCTTTGTTGTCGCTGACGAACATTGCCCCTTCGGCACAGGTCATGTTCTTGATGGCGTGAAAGGAGAAGATCGCCGTGCCCCGCCCCCCCACGGCACGCCCGCGATAACGGGTGCCGGCCGCATGGGCGGCGTCTTCGATGATCGGGATACCGTGCCGGTCCCCCAGGGCATAGAGCGGATCGAGGTCGAAGGCCGCCCCGGCGTAATGCACCGGAACAATGGCCTTGGTGCGCGGGGTAATGGCCGCTGCGATGGCCTCGACATCGGCCATCAGGGTATCGCGGTCGACGTCGACGAAGACCGGGGTCGCGCCGAGCAAGCAGATGATGTTGGCGGTGGATACCCAGGTCTGCGAGGGTGTGATCACTTCATCGCCGGGGCCGATCCCCAGCGCCAGCAAGGTGACATGCATGCCGCCGGTGGCCGACGACAGTGCGACGGCGTGCTCGCAGCCCACGTACCGGGCAAACTGCTGCTCAAGTTCCTGGTTCTTCGGTCCGGTGGTAATCCAGCCAGAGCGCAATACCTGCTCCACGGCAGCCATTTCTTCAGCGCCGATACTTGGGCGAGAAAAAGGCAGGAAATCCTGGGTCATTGGGGGGGCCTCGGGTCGGTAATGGTCAGCAACGGTCATGTTCTTCGAATCCGCCCCGGAAGCGATCGGGTGCATGATTCTGGGCATTCATTAATCAATGAACGCGAACATTATCAATGGTTTGGCCTGCAATCATGGAAAAATACATTAATTGACGTTATTCAGTGCTGCCGGCGACTTGTCGTTAGTGTGTGGCGAGTTTCGGGTGTGCTGAGAGTAAGCGTGATTTTGTGAAAACGACATGAAAAAACGGTGAGCAAGCCGTATAACATGAAGGTTTACAGCAAATGTTCAGGGTTCGGTCACGGACAGGGCTCAAATCAGAAATGTCGTACATGTGTACTGGGCAAAAGAAGACGATAGCCGCTACGGTTGTCGACTTCGATTATTAATCTCCCTCATACATGGATAAAATCTGCTGAACAACTCACACCAAAGGCCCCTCCAGTTTGTCTGATTTACCCGATATGAACGCCCCGCGCCCCAACCCGCTGACGCTGTACCTCAAGCGTCTCGCCCCCTCGAGCCAGCAGACCCTGCGTTACGTGCTACAGGACGCTGCCGATCGCCTGGGGTTCGACGAGCTGAACATCGAAGAGATTCCCTGGCACCAACTGCAGCCCGAAGACGTGATTGCCCTGGTGGCGGCATTACGCCAGGACGGCTACGCGCCCAATACTTCGTCGCTCTACGTCAATGCGCTACGAGGGGTGATGAACGAGGCCTGGCGCCTGAGCCTGATCAGTCAGGAACAGTTGTTGAAAATACGCTCGGTCAAGGGGATTTCCGGCACGCGCCTGTCTCAAGGGCGCAACCTCAAGCGCACGCTGATCCACGACCTGATGACCGTCTGTGCCGCCGATCCACGGCCGCAAGGCCTACGGGACGCAGCGATCATTGCGATTCTGTACGGTTCGGGGATGCGCAAGTCAGAGTCGGTGAACCTCGACCTGGCGCAGGTCGACTTTGCCGAGCGTAGCCTGCAGGTCATGGGCAAGGGCAATAAACAGTTGATCAAGTACGCCCCGGGCTGGGTGTTTGCCAAACTCGAGGCCTGGCTTGAATTGCGCCGTTCGTTGTTGCCCGCGGGGCAGGAAGACGACGGGTTTCTGTTCAACCGAATCCGCCGTGGCAGCCACATCTCCCGCGAGCGCATTACCAAGCATGCGATCTACTACATTGCCCGGCAGCGAGGCGCGCAAGTCGGGGTGAAAATCATGCCCCACGACTTCCGTCGCTCATTCATTACCCGGGTGATCGAAGAGCACGACCTGTCGATTGCCCAGAAACTCGCGCACCACGCCAACATCCAGACCACCGCCAACTACGATGTGCGGGACGACAATGAGCGGCGTCGAGCGGTGGACAGGTTCGACTTGTAAGTCGTTGAAAATCCATGAGGTCGCAGTCGATCCCCAGCAGTCCACGGGCGGCGGGCGTCAGGGGTGAGCACGACCGCGCCCTTGAAGTGGCCAGCCCTCAGGCACGCCAGCGCATTGTTGGCGTCCTGCAGGGCAAACCAGGTGACGTCGCACTGCACGGGGGTGTGCTGCAGTTCTTCAAAGAATGCGACGCCGTCTTCGCGAGTCAGGTTCGCCACTGACCGCACGCTGCGCTCGCCCCACAGCAACCGATAGGGAAACCCGGGGATGTCGCTCATGTGGATCCCGGCGCAAATCACGCAGCCGCCCTTGACCGTGACTTCCAGGGCCTGGGGCACCAGCGCGCCGACCGGGGCAAAGATCAGGCTTGCATCGAGCAAATGCGGCGGGGGCTGATCCGAGGGGCCGGCCCATGTGGCTCCCAGAGATCGGGCATAGGCCTGGCCTTCGCTGTCATCGGGTCGGGTGAAGGCATACACCTGTTGCCCTCGACCACGTGCCACCTGGATCGCCAGGTGCGCGGCCGCACCAAAGCCATAGAGGCCCAGGTGGCGGGCTCCCTTGGTCATTTGCAGCGCGCGAAAGCCAATCAACCCGGCACACAGCAGCGGTGCGGCATGGGTGGCCGACAGTGTTTCGGGAATAGGGAGACAGTAGCGCCAGTCGGCAACGGTGTACTCGGCGTAACCGCCGTCCAGGTGACAGCCGGTGAACTGTGCCTGATCGCAGAGGTTCTCCCGGCCCGACGTGCAGAACGTACACTGGCCGCAGGTCCAGCCGAGCCACGGAACGCCTACCCGCAGGCCGATCCAGCCGGGGGGGACATCCGGGCCCACCGCCGTCACCTCGCCGACGATTTCATGACCAGGCACCCGCGGCAGTACCGCTTGCGGCAGCTCGCCGTCCAACAGATGCAGGTCGGTGCGACACACGCCGCACGCCTGGACCTTGATCAGCAGTTGCTGCACGCCTGGTTTCGGAATCGGGCGCTCCTCCAGTTGCAACCGCTGGCCGGGGGTATGCAGAACCATGGCATGCATGACGACTCTCCCACTCTGGGGTCACCCACAAAACACCCTGCAGGGTCTGTTCCTCCGACCACCGTGCCTGGCCGGCCTGGTTGCCGCCGACCGGATCGTGACCAGCAGTTCATTCAGGACTGCTGAGCGGTTGACCTCGAAGCGCGTCCAGAGTGCCCGGGAAAGGATCGTTCGCCATCCCCGGTGGTCCAACAAGCTGGGCAGCCTGACTCCGGCGGCCATGACCGTTGGTCGGCCTCGACGTTCATGCTGTCGATCCAGGCAACGCCCCATCGACTACTCACGAGCCAATCCCGGCAAGCCCCCTGCAACCGTATCAGGAGCAGATCATGTCCTACATCGATGGCTTCATTGCCGCCGTACCCACCGCCAATCGCGACAGATTCCGCCAGCACGCCGAATTCATGGCGGCCATCTTCAAGGAAAACGGTGCCCTCAACGTCAGCGAGTGCTGGGGGGACGATGTCCCCGAAGGCAAGGTGACCTCGTTTCCCATGGCGGTGAAGCTCAAGGAAGATGAAACCGTGGTCTTTTCGTGGATCGTCTGGCCCGATCGCCAGACCCGCGACAAAGGCATGGAAAAGTTCATGGCCGATCCCCGGGTGCGCGCCGAGGGCAACGCGATGCCCTTTGATGGCCAGCGCATGATCTTTGGCGGATTCCAGCGGATCGTGAACCTCTAGTGTCCTGTCTCGCAAGCGGGTCTGCCGCGTACGCAGACCCGCGCACCTTCACTCCTGCACCGTGATCCGGCAACTCTTGCGGTTGCGGATCTCTTTATCGGACGGCCGCTGTTTCACAAACTCGAAGCGCGGCTCACCCTCGCTGTACGTCACCAGCCAGCCCCATTCCAGCTCGGACTCATCCTGCCCGGGCTTTGGCGGCGCGGCCCACCAGGGTTCTTTACTGACGATTGTGCGCATGGTCACCTCCCGGTGGTGTGGGACACCTCAACTATAACGGGGTTGGGTGGACACGCCAGTGGCAGGTGCGGGTGAGATAGACTGGGCAGCGAACACTCGACGGCAGGAGTGGCAGCGGTGACGAGGCTCACATGGATGCGTTGATCACGGCCGCGGCGCGTGCGCTGGCGGCGGGAAACCCCCTTGGCGCGCTCGATCATGTGGCCTTGCGCGAGGATGCCCCGGCGCTTGCCCTGCGGGGCATTGCGATGGCGCAGTTGGGCGAGTTCGCCCGGGCCAAGGCGCTGGTGCGCCGGGCAATGCGGGCATTCGCGCCTGAAGAAGTCCTGGCCCGTGCGCGCTGCGTGGTCGCCGAGGCGGAAATCGCCTTCGCTTCCCGGGACCTGGGCTGGCCGGTCAAGGCACTGGAGGCTGCGCGGCGAGTCCTTGAGGACCACTGCGACCGGGTCAACGCGGCGCATGCCCGGTATCTGGAGATTCGGCGCCTGCTACTGATCGGGCGCCTGGACGAAGTCGAACAGCGCCTGGCCGACCTCGACCCGGCGGGCTTGCCCCCGGCGTTAAACACCATCCACGAGCTGATCGTGGCCGGGGTGGCCATCAGGCGCCTGCGGACACCGGACGCACGCGCCGCGCTGGCTCGGGCCGAGTACCAGGCCCGGCACGCCGGGATTGCCGCACTGCACGCGGAGGTGCAGAGCGCGATCCACCTGCTCGATACGCCCGCCGCTCGCTTGATCTGCCGTGGCGAGGAGCGGTTGCTGCTGCTCGATGAAGTTGAACGGCTGCTGCTGTCGGACGCACTGATTGTCGATACCCGGCGGTTCCTGGTGCGTGACGCGCTCGCCCAGGTCTCCCTGGCCGGGCGTCCGGTGCTGCTGGCGCTGGCACGGGCATTGGCCGATGCCTGGCCCGGCGAAGTGTCGAGGGCAACGCTGATCGCCCGGGCCTTTCGCTTGAAACTGGACGATGAGTCCCATCGCGCGCGGCTACGGGTTGAAGTCGGCCGGCTGCGCACCCTGTTGCGGCCGATGGCCGGGGTCATTGCGACCCAGGGCGGATTTACCCTGGTGCCCCATCGTGCCCGCGAGGTCGTGATACTCGCCTGGCCGGTGGAGCAGACCCATACCGCGGTGCTGGCCTTGCTCGTCGACGGTGAGTCGTGGTCGAGTTCCGCGCTGGCCCTGGCGCTGGGGTGCAGTCAGCGCACGGTGCAGCGTGCGCTCGAGGCGCTGGCAGCCGAGGGCCGGGTGCAGTCGTTCGGTAGCGGGCGAGCGGGGCGCTGGGTGATCCCGTCGGTACCGGGATTCGCGACGACTTTGTTACTCCCCGTTCCCCTGGCCAATGAGTAGGCTGAACTCACACCCCATGACGAGGAAGCCAGCATGAAACAGTCAGCCGCCAACATACTTCGTGAATATGGACCCTTTGCCGACGTCAAGAGCGTCCATGGCGTGACCTGGGACGGCCAGCACATCTGGTTTGCCAGCGACAGCGGGCTCCATGCCCTGGATCCTGAAAGCGCAAAAACGTCCCGCACGATCAAGATCGCCGCCGATGCCGGGACAGCGTTCGACGGCCAGCACCTGTACCAGATCGCCGAGAACCTCATCCACAAGATCGACCCCGCCACAGGTCGCGTGCTGGCCACGATTCCGGCCCCGGGCGGCAGTGACTCGGGGTTGACCTGGGCCGAGGGCTCGCTCTGGGTCGGCCAGTACCAGGATCGCAAGATTCACCAGATCGACCCGCTCACCGGCGCGATCCTGCGCACCCTTGAGTCCAATCGCTTCGTCACCGGCGTCACCTGGGTGGACGGAGAGCTTTGGCACGGCACCTGGGAAGGCGAGGAAAGCGAGTTGCGCCACATCGATCCGCACACGGGCGCCGTGCTGGAGTCCCTGGAAATGCCAGCGGGCGTCGGGGTCTCCGGGCTGGAGTCCGACGGTGGCCACCAATTCTTCTGCGGGGGGGGTGGCAGCGGCAAGGTGAGGGTCGTTCGCCGGCCCGAATGAACGAACGGGCACGCTTGCTTGTGAGCCCCTGAGTGTTGATCGGCCTGCCGATGTCACAAAGGGGCACTATGCTGTTGGATCTGGTTTGAACATCTAATGACGGATCGGAGTCAGCGCATGAGCAATAAACCTACGGTAGTGTTGGTGCACGGTTTCTGGGGCGGCGCAGCGCATTGGGGCAAGGTCATCGTGGAACTGGCACGCAAGGGTTATACCTCCATACGTGCAGTGGAAATGCCACTGACCTCCCTGGCCGACGATGCCGAGCGTACACGCAAGATGGTCGCGCAGCAGAACGGTCCCGTGCTGTTGGTGGGGCATTCCTACGGCGGCGCAGTGATCACGCAAGCGGGTAATCTGCCGAATGTCGTGGGGCTGGTCTATATCGCAGCCTTCGCACCGGATGCCGGCGAAAGCCCAGGCGGGCTGACCCAGCAACACCTGCCCGCTGCGGCACCCAACCTTGAGCCTGACAGCGATGGTTTCCTGTGGCTCAAGCCCGAGAAGTTCCATGAAAGCTTTGGCCAGGATTTGACGCCCGATGAGGCTCTGGTCATGGCGGTCACCCAGAAGGCCCCGCTGGCCAGCACCTTTGGCGACACCATCACGGCTCCGGCGTGGAAAAACAAACCGTCCTGGTATCAGATCTCCAGTGAGGATCGAATGATTCACCCGGACAACCAGAAAATGATGTCGGCCCGGCTCAATGCCAGGAAGGTCATTACCCTGGCCGCCAGCCACGCGTCGCTGGCATCCCGAGCTGCCGAGGTCGCCGCGTTGATTGACGAAGCCGCGAGCGAGGCGATCAAGACCCCGTGAGTTGACGGTGGTTAGCGTCAGGTCAGCCAGCGGGCTCGACGGTACACCTCATGGCGGATGATCCCGGTTTCTGGAACACCGCCATGGCATCCGTTTGCCAGAAGCTGTAGTAACCCAGGCTGTCCTTGCCGCTGTAGCGCAGCCCCGAATCACTCGGCACCTCGCTCAGCGTGACGGAGGCGTTGGCCCATTTGAGGAAGACGACATCGGGTCCGGCATTAAAGAAAGTGGCGGCGATCAGCGTGTTCAGGCCTGTACACCGAAAGGTCAGGGGACCTTCGGTCAATCTGTCCGGGTCCTTGGTCCTGACGATTGCCGAGCCTTGGCGCAACTGGTATGCACGCTCGGCATAGCTGCGGATCGTGCAGGCCTTCGGCGCCACGTCGGTTGCGCACTGATTGCGGGCCAGGATCCAGAACTGCTGGTCGTTCATGACTTTGTCCGGAGGCGGTACCGAGCGCTGATCGGTGAGCGCCAGTCGGTACAGGCGCCTGAGTTCGACGTCCATCCGCGCCAGTTGGGGATCGCGGCAGATCAGCTTTTCGACCCTCGCGGTGGCGGTGGAGCAGTCGAAACCGGTCTGGAAGACTCGGCCGGGAGTTGCCGCACTGGCAACGTTGCTCGTCACCGCGCACAGGCCGGTTGCGAGAAAACCTGTCCAGATGGCCGTGAGCATTTTCATGTTGGCTTCACTCAGATCATTACGTGATGCCCAGGCTGGCAGCGTGATCCATCGATCCGTTGACCCGTCCTGCGTTCGTATGGAGTGTATCGCAGTGTAAGTCAGCACCCAGAACTTGCCAGGCCGCCGGGCAGCGCCATTCGGCAATCCCGGGGCTTTTCATCGGCCACGGGAGTGCAAAAAAGCCGCGCAAAGGGCCAGTTTCAACCCCGTCTGACAGTAAGCATCTGTTTTAAAACCATTTTGTGTATCTTTTCTCTTCCCAGGCGAAGCGAAAGTTGATACATTTGCGCGCATTCCTGCACAGGCCCTTACGCGGCGTGTCACCAGAGGAAGCGAGTGCCAGTCACTCGTCGCTACAGATACAGGGGCGTCGCCAAGCGGTAAGGCAGCAGGTTTTGATCCTGCCATGCGTTGGTTCGAATCCAGCCGCCCCTGCCATTTTTCTGGATACATCCAGATACGGCTCACTCGGCAGCTATTGCACGAGGCCTGGTCGATTCTCCTTGCACAGAACGCCAACTCCGATCCGGTGCTTCTCGTGCCTGCTGCATAACTCCCGACGTTTCAACATCCAGCTGGCTTGCCGCGAACGCAACCACGTACCCGACTGCCGTTCATCAACACTCAAACCAGTGGGCGAGGGCGGCTAAGCGCCGCATGGGACAGTGAGCCGCCCGTTCTTGACCGAGCCGGCGAGCGCGATGAGCTGACATCGCGCTCGCCAGTCACTCAGTGCGGTGCGCGCGGGATGGTCTTGAGCAGGTCGGCGGGACTGATGTGCCCGACAACCTGTTCCGCCGCGCTGCCTGATTGCGGCAGGCCCAGGATGTGTCCCTTGATCTTGCCGATCACATGCATTTCGCAGGGCTTGCAGTCGAACTTCAGCGTCAGCACCTCGTCACCGTGCACCAGTTGCATCGGCGCGACCTTGGTGCGCACGCCTGTGACTCCCTTGGCCTGCTTCGGGCACAGGTTGAAGGAGAAGCGCAGGCAGTGCTTGGTGATCATCACCGGCACCTCGCCGGTTTCCTCGTGGGCCTCGTAGGCCGCATCGATCAGCGCGACACCGTGACGGTGATAGAAGTCGCGGGCCTTCTGGTTGTAGACGTTGGCCAGGAACGACAGGTGCGACTCCGGATACACCGGAGGCGGCGTGGTCTCGGCCTTGCGCCCGCCCCGTGGGTGAGCCGCGACACGGGCCGCGGTCAACGCTTCGATCACTTCGCGGCGCAATGCCTTGAGCTGCGAATTGGGGATGAAGTACGCCTGTGGCGCATCCAGCTTGATGTCCGTGGCGTGGTACTGGGTCGTGCCCAGTTGGCCGAGCAGGTCGTGCAGTTGCTCCAGGGCCTGTTCCGGCTTGTTGGCGAGGCCGAACGGACCCTCCAGGGCCACGTCGGCGCTGATGCCTTCCTCGCTGGTGGCGGTCAGTTCCAGGCGATTCTCGCGCAGGCGAGCGACCCAGGCAACGCCGACCCGGCGCTCGGCGGACGTCTTGAGCAACGCCTGCTGCCAGTTGTGGTCAAGGTTACGGCTCAACGGATGGCGTGGCCCCACGCGGTGCAGCCCCTCAGGCATCTCGTTGGGTTCGACGCGGTAGCGGTAGCGCTTTTCGCCGTCCTCTTCAAACTCGCCCTTGGCCTCGGCGATGTTGGCGCGGAAACCCACCACCTCGCGCTTGACCAGCACATTGAGGCCGTCGCCGTTGGACAGCGGCTCGTGGGTAATCACCTGCAGGTCGCGCTTGCCGACCTTCTCGACGATGCCCACCGGCACGCCGGTGAACGTCGGCGAGTCGAAGGCGCCGATGTCGATCTTGCGATCACTGACGAAGTAGTCGGTGCTGCCGCGGTGGAAGGTCTTCTCCGGATCGGGCAGGAAGAAGTGCGCGGTGCGGCCGCTGGACGCGCGGGCCAGGTCCGGGCGGTCTTCGAGGACGGCGTCCAGGCGCTGGCGGTAGTAGGCCGTGATGTTCTTCACATAGCCCATGTCCTTGTAGCGTCCCTCGATCTTGAACGAGCGCACACCCGCTTCTACCAGGGCGCGGATGTTGGCGCTCTGGTTGTTGTCCTTCATCGACAGCAGGTGCTTTTCATAGGCGATCACGCCGCCTTTTTCGTCCTTGAGGGTGTACGGCAGGCGGCAGGCCTGGGAACAGTCGCCCCGGTTGGCGCTACGGCCGGTCTGGGCGTGGGAGATGTTGCACTGGCCGGAGAAGGCCACGCACAGCGCGCCGTGAATGAAGAACTCGATCGCCGCATCGGTCTCGTCGGCAATGGCACTGATCTCTTGCAGGTTCAGCTCGCGGGCCAGGACCAACTGGGAGAAGCCGGCCTGATCGAGGAACTTCGCCCGCCCCAGGGTACGGATGTCGGTCTGGGTGCTGGCGTGCAGCTCGATCGGGGGGATGTCCAGTTCCATCACGGCCAGGTCCTGGACGATCAAGGCGTCGACGCCGGCATCGTACAGTTGGTGGATCAGCTTGCGGGCCGGCTCCAGCTCGTTGTCGTGCAGGATCGTGTTGATGGTGGTGAAGACCCGGGCGTGGTAGCGACGGGCGAACTCCACCAACTGGGCAATATCGCTCACCTCGTTGCAGGCGTTGTGGCGGGCGCCGAAGCTCGGCCCCCCGATGTACACGGCGTCGGCGCCATGCAGGATGGCCTCGCGAGCAATGGCCACGTCGCGGGCAGGGCTGAGCAATTCCAGATGATGTTTGGGCAGGGACATATTTTTTTAGTCAGGCTTGTCACGGTCGAGACGCGCATTGTAGCGGCGAAACGCTTGACCGGCACCCGCATGCTGTCCGGTGGCGGCCATTCGCTAAGCGTGGCCGCCGAATAACGCCGCGGATTCAGCCCTTGGCGGCCATCGCCGTGACTTCCACGCGCATGCCTTCAACCGCCAGGGCGGCCACACCGACTGCTGCGCGCACTGGCCACGGCTTGGCGAAAAAGCGCTGGTAAACCTCGTTGAACGCGGCGCGGTCGGCCATGTCGGTGAGGTAGATGGTCAGGTGCATCACCCGGTCCATGGAACTGCCGGCACGCTCCAGCGCAACCTTGAGCGCCTGCAGCGTGCACTCGCTCTGCAGCGTGATGTTGCCCAGTTCCAGGCTTCCGTCGGCACGGGTAGGGATCTGCGTGGAGACCAGCACGCCCGCGAAACCGACAACGTCGGAGGAAATGGAGTCCGCGTCGGGATCAGGGATAAAGGTCAGGTCGTGGTTTGCCATGGGGGTCTCTTGCGTGAGGTGGTAAAGGGAAGGTCGCGGGTAGGTCGGACGGTTCGACATCGTCAGTGGCCGGGACGCTGGGGGGGGCTTTAATACCTTGAATCGGGTGATCATGCCAACTTAAAGCGGGAGAGGGCGTAGTGGTTTTACTGGCGGTGAAATCTAGCCCACTTCTCGGAATCAGGATCCTTTGGCCATGAGTGTGCGAAATTTTCCTTGAACGCTCCCTTAACCCTTGAATAAGGTCGCAATGTTACTGAAGGTCAGGACGAGGGTGGCCGTGCCCAGTTGCTGAAGGCGGTCGGAAACGCTGAGTGGTACCGGGATAGGAATGCTGCTGTTCCAAAGCCAGCGTTGCCGAAGGCGCACCATAGGAGAGTTGAAAGGAGCGACGGATGAAAGGGTTAGCCAGAAGGCTGATGGCTGGGCGTTTGGCAGTGCATCACGTGATGGGTGTCACGGTGCTGAACGAAAAGGGAGAGCCCATCGACCTGATTACTCCGCAGATGATGGCGTTATCCGACTGGGGGATAGTCTACGAGCGATGGATTGGTCTGGAACTAGAGAAAGATGGCTGGGAAATCGATTACCGAGGGCTAGCCCTTGGTTTTGCAGACCAGGGTATTGATCTGGTCGCAGTTCGGGACGGCAAGTCTCGTTATCTGCAGTGCAAGTTTGTCCATACACCTTTCGGGAAACAGCAGATCGAGCAGATACTCTACAAAGCTTCGCAATACCTGCATCGCCAGGCTTTGAATCGCGGTGATGTGTTCGAACTCATTGTCCCTTACGTTGAAAAAGCATTCCCACTCACGCGCAAGAAAAACAAGCCACCTCAAGAGAACCAATTCAAAAGGCGGTTCTTGGGCTGCAATCACATCCAGAGTCGTATACGGCTGGCGATTACGCAAATACCGATGGACATCCAATGCCCGATCAGAGGTAACCCGGAAATCGAATAGTCTGGATGTCGCTCACCCCGGATCACTGTGACTTACTCGAGAATTACTACGATAGATAGAGGAACCTGGCGTTCTCAACGGCTGCTGGAGCCCATCGGCGACGTATCACCTGCAGAGGCCGAAGCGGCCTGCTATCGATAGTTCGACTAGTCTGCCATGGCGGCGTGACTCATACCAAAAAGCCTCCGGAATTCCCGGGGCGGTTCATAATGAAAAGCTGCGACGTAGAAACTATTGTTCGTAGTAGCCACGGATTACGTAGGCAGGGCAGCGAAGATTGGTAAAGCTCAGTTGATGAGGTTACGCGATGCATCGCATGGTGAGACACGTTCTCACAGCAACGGCCATCGCAGCCGCGCTCGCCGGCTGCGCCTCCCAGCCTCCGCCAACGACGAGCCTTGACTACAAGAGCCGCGCCGTGACGCGCAGCGATGGCGGCTTGCGCGTGTCGACCGCCGTACTGTCGGCCGCAGAAAGCGAGGCGGTCTACGGCGTGCCTCTGGCGAATACATCGATACAGCCAGTCTGGATCGAAGTCAACAATCGGGAAGATCGCGCCTACTATCTGCTTTCGCCGGGCCTCGATCCAAATTTCTTCCCTGCATCCGAGGCGGCCGAAGCATTTTTCTCGGGCGTCCCGCAGGACGAGCGGACGGCGCTCGACCGGCACTTTCGTCGGCTGGCCTTCCGCAACCCTGTCCCACCTGGCGCGACAACCTCGGGCTTCGTGTTGACCAATCTCGACGAGGGGTTCAAGTTCGTTCACCTCGATCTGGTGGCGGACGGTCGGGCGAGGCATTTCTCTGTCCTGAGCATCGTGCCGGGCCTGCGCACCGATTACCACATCAGCGAAGTGTTCAGGCAGGGCATCTATCCGCCCGAAGAAATTGTGAACTACACGGATGACGTCAGTTTCCAGGCGGCGCTGGAGGCGCTGCCGTGCTGCGTCACCAACGAGGAGGGCTCCAGGAACGGCGATCCTCTGAACCTGGTGATCGTCGGCGGCCTCGATGATGCCTTCCCCGCATTCGCGCGTCGCGGCTGGCGTGGAACCGAGGAAAAGTGGTCGGGGTCGATCATGAAAATGGTCAATTCGGCGCTTGCCGGCGAGCGTTATCCCTATGCGCCGGTGAGCGATCTCTATCTGTTCGGGCGAGCTCAGGACCTTGCCTTGCAAAAGGCGCGTGACAATGTCCACCAGCGCAATCACCTGAGGCTGTGGCTGAGCCCGATGCAATATCACGGCAAGAAAGTGTGGGTCGGACAGATCAGCCGTGATATCGGCAGCCGGCTTACCGTGCATTCTGCGACGCTGACGACGCACAAGATCGACCCTGACGTCGACGAAGCGCGGAGTGCGCTGACACAGGATATGGCGTATTCGGTGACGCTGGCCAAGTTCGGATTTGTGAAGGGTGTGGGGGCCGCGCCCAAGAGCGCGCCGCGCGAGAACCTGACGACCGATCCTTACTACACGGATGGACTGCGCTGTGTCCTGGTATTCGATAAAATGCACACCTCCCTGGCGGAAATCGAGTTCTTTCTATCGAAGGGAATCTACGAGAATGGCGGACAATCACCGGGGCGGGGCAAGCCATGAGCCGCTTGCCGTCGGCGCCACGCGCCACTCTGCGGTGTGCAATGCGCTGCTTGTGCACCATGAGTTGTGCAGCGATTCTTGCGCTCGCCGTTGCTTGTGCGACCTGGCAGGCGCCTGCCGATTTCAGTACTTCCGGGTTGCGTGAACGTGCGCAGACGGCCACCAGGCACGAGGTGCGCGTCAGCGCCGCCGTGCTCAGTGCCGAAGACAGGCGGCGCATGCTGGGTGTGGAGTTGGACAAGACGCGCGTGCAGCCCGTGTGGGTCGAAGTCCATAACCAGACTGACGATCCGCTCTTGTTGCTGCGGCCGGGGACCGATCCCGACTATTTCTCGCCACTCGAAGTCGCCTGGTCCGTGCACAGGACATTAGCCCCGGCAGCGAACGCGCGCATCGATGCACACTTCGACCAACTGGGGTTCAAGAATCCCGTCCTGCCAGGCGAAACGAAAGCGGGCGTGCTGTTCATCAACCCGGAGCGCGTTACGCGGCTGCTGAATATCGATCTGCTGCAGAGAAAGACGCTGATCCCGTTCTCCCTCTTCTTGCAGGTGCCGGACGATGCTGGGGAAAAATGGTTTGCCGAAGGCTTGTTCCAGCATCACGGTTCCGAGATCAAGGACTATGACGATCTGGCCGCGTTGCGTTCCGCGTTGGAGCGCCTTCCCTGCTGCGCCGCTGACGCGAACGGCAGGGCGCACGGCGATCCGCTCAATGCGATTCTCGTCGGCGAGTTCGCCGATATCGCCGCCGCATTTGTGCGTCGCAGCTACCGGCGTGCCGCGTACCCCGCGGATGCGGCCGAACGTGTGTTCGGCCGCATGCCCGATGCCGTGGTTCGCAAGCAATCACAAGCCGGAGCGCCGGCGACCTGGGTGCGTGTGTGGCTCACGCCAATGCGCTTCGAAGGTCGCTCCGTCTATCTCGCGCAGGTCGGCAGACCGACCGGCGGACGCTTTGCACCGCGCGAGTCGGAAAACCTCGTCTTGCATGAGGATGTCGATGAGGCGAGAAATCTCCTGATTCAGGACATGATGTATTCGGCCGGTCTGGACAAGCTCGGGTTCGTTACCGGCGTCGGCCCCGCGTCCCAGGCACAATCTCGAACGACGTTCAGCGGCGCCCATTACTACAGCGACGGTCTGCGTGCGGTCATGTTCTTTGCGCCGCGCCCGCTCAGCCTGTCGGAGGTGGAGATGCTCGATTGGGAAACGTATCTGGACCGGCGCGAATCGCCTGCACGCAAGGAGGTCGACGATGCTCGCAAGTGACCTGTTCGGCAGGCCGGATGACTCGGCCGGCCGTCTGTGCGGCGCCCACACATTGTTGTGCCGCTGTGGCATGGCATGGCTGATGATCGCTGGCTGCCATGCGCTCACCGCCTGCACATCTGCGCCGCTGATCGCCTACTCGACGGACACACCGCCGCTTGTGCTGGTCCCTGCGTCGCAGGCCGGCGTGCAGGACCAGCGGGCGCGCTTTCGCGAGATTTTCTGCTCGATCCTCGACACGCGAGGAAGCGACCTGCCCGATAGCCGCCCTTGCGAGGAGGCACTGACGCGCGTCGGTAGCGAACCTGCTGGCACCGGCAAACCCGTCGATCTCGGTCAATCGAAGCGCCGTCTGATCGGCGCTGTGGTGGCCGGCGTCGGCTACGAATGCTTCGAACAATGGCTGCAAGCGCCCGGCAGCGTAGCGATTCATCTCCGCCAGTTCGGATATGACCTGGTGCAGATCAAGGTCGACGCCTTATCGAGTTCCGCAAACAACGCTCGGCAAATACGCGACGCGATCATGGCGATGCCAGCCGAGGCCGGACCGCCACGCCTCGTCCTGATCGGCTATTCGAAAGGCGCGCCCGACATTCTCGAAGCGATGGTCGCTTACCCGCAAATCCGCGGCCGCGTGGCGGCAGTGATCAGCGCTGCCGGCTCGGTCGGCGGCTCGGCACTGGCCAACGATGCCGAGCAGTACCAGGCGGACCTGTTGCGGCACTTTCCCGGTGCGACCTGCGATTCCGGCGACGGTGGCGCGATCAACAGCCTGCGACCCGCAACGCGCAAGAGCTGGCTGGCGCAGAACCGGCTGCCGTCCGAACTGAACTACTATTCGCTCGTTACCTTCCCGCAGCCGGATCACATCTCGTTCGTGCTGAAATCGAGTTACAACAAGCTGGCGCGCATCGATGCCCGCAACGACAGCCAAGTGATCTTCTACGATCAGGTTGTGCCTGGCAGCACCCTGATGGGCTATATCAACGCCGATCATTGGGCACTGGCAGTGCCGATCGCCCGAACGCATTCGACCATCGCTTCACTATTGGCGACACAAAATGCCTATCCGCGCGAGGCGCTGGCGGAGGCGATGCTGCGCTTCGTCGAAGAGGATTTGGCGGCATCTTCGCGCTGATCCGCTCCCGCACGTATCGGCAGCTGGAAGCGTCAGGTACTTCGCTTCGCTAAGAGCGCGGGCAGGGCAGGAGGCTGCGTTGATAGGCGGGACTCTTGCCGAGTGCTTTCTCTTTAATCCGGGCAATGTTGGGAGTTGCTGTGACGTAAGCACGCGCTCATTTCTAACATGCTACGCGATTTAACTTATGGGCGATGACCGATGTTCATAAGCGGCTGTAACCCTTGATTTTGAGCCCCGTTAGCCAGATACCAGGTTAGAGTGTTCATCAATGTCTGTTCATAAGGGCCCTCCACTCGATTCGCGTAGTCGCGCCAAGCGGTTCCAGCGAACGAACCGGGCAAAAAAAACCGTATATCAATCGTTATGTGAAGAATGAATCGTCCGCTGTTTGTTTCTCTAGATGGGCCCAAGGGTACCGGCAAAACCACACTGTTGGAGGCCGTTACGAAAGTACTGAGGGCAGACAACAAAATGGTGATCCGACTTTGCGAGAAAAAAAGCGATCCCTATAGGGGTGAAACAATGGCCCTCGTTAACAAACTCGTCAGAAATCCTACCCGGGATTTGGAGTTGGGGGTTTGTGAACGCTTTGCTGACAGCCGTACCTGGATTTCCCAGCACGTGCTGGCTAAACAGCCACCTGGCAGCATCATCTTGATCGATCGCTGGTACCCGTCTGATGCCGCGTTTCGCCGGATAGTCCCGTTTGCAGAGATTCTACAGTTGAACATTGATCGAAACGTGCGAGTGCCAGACCTGCATGTCGGGGTTGTCACCGCCCCTGATATTTCATGGGCGAGGGCAGCGGCACGACGGCGTGGGCTGAGCAGTACTGTGATCCATAAGCTGGAAGAACATGTCGCTTGTACCAAGGCGTTCGAGCGAGCGATTGCAGATCACGGCTGGTTTTTATGCCGTAATGAAGGAACGATCGAAGACGCAACGATGCAGGTGATTTCGGAGATCTATAGAGTCCTTCGATGCCCCGTAGGCGAAGTACGCTGCGCCGGCCTTGATGCGGTTGAGATAGCTGTAGATATAGATCGTTAGCAGGATCGAAGGGGTGATTTGTCGCCACGGCGGTAGCCGGCTGGCGCTTTGATCTGGGTGCCTGTCAACGAAATCTGAGCCGAAGCTGCCCGGGACGGGTCTTGCATGATCAGACGGTTCGAGCGTCGATTGCTGGAAATGTATGCCAAGAGGAAAGCGGACGTAGGGAAGCGGACAGGACCTATGCACAACTTTGCAATACGCACGTCGTAGCAAAGGCGTTGCACGGCGGGGCTGCCGGCGTAGACGAGTCTGGTAACCCCGTCGCCAGCGAAGGGGGATCGGAAAGCTCGCGGGTTACCTCTGGGATCGGGATGGGCACGGGATTCATGAGCTGAAAAAAGTTAAGGAACGATAGCCCCATTTTAACGAATCCGGGCCAAGCCATTGCTGGCCCAATTCCGGGCTCTAGGTGCAAGGTCGTCCTGGATGCCCGACAGCGGGGCGGTCTAGTAGAAGACCGCCATTTTACAGCCTGCTGTTTGGCTAACCTTTAGCCTCGTTCACGGCTGCGACAGCGGGAAGGACGGGCACCGCCGCAGCATTAGCTCCTGTCTTTCTCTTACAGACTTTCCCTGTCGCTGGTCGTCTCTTCCGCCAGCAATATCGGTCCCGGATAATGGCTAAGAGCCATTATGTGAGGGATTTGGCAAGGCATGAATAGGCGTCCGTCGGTTGGCGTGGGGGTGGACAAGGACGCGGCCTGTCAACCCCGGTGGCTCAGTCGTTGATGTCTTCCGCGTAGTGGCAAGCCACCTGCCGGCTGTCGAGCAGGCGCAGGGCCGGCTCTTCGGTGCTGCAACGTTCGGTGGCGTACGGGCAACGCTTGTGGAACGCGCAGCCGGACGGCGGGTTCAGCGGGTTGGGTAGCTCGCCGACGATCTTGATTTTCGGCTTGTTCGGATCCGGGTGGATGGTCGGTGTCGCCGACAGCAGGGCCTGGGTGTAAGGGTGCAGCGGACGGGTGTAGATGTCTTCCTTCGGGCCCATTTCCACCGGCCGGCCGAGGTACATCACCATCACGTGATCGGCGACGTGGCGCACCACGGCCAGGTTGTGGGAGATGAACACGTAGGCGGTGTTGAACTCTTGCTGCAGGTCCATGAACAAGTTCAGCACCTGGGCCTGGATCGACACGTCCAGCGCCGAGGTCGGTTCGTCCGCCACCAGCACTTTCGGTTGCAGCATCATCGCGCGGGCGAGGGCGATCCGTTGGCGCTGACCGCCGGAGAACATGTGCGGGTAACGCTGATAATGCTCTGGGCGCAAACCGACTTGCTTCATCATCGCCTGCACTTTCTCGCGACGTTCCGAGGCGCTGAGGCTGGTGTTGATCAGCAACGGTTCGGCGAGTTGATCACCGACTTTCTGCCGCGGGTTCAACGAGGCGTACGGGCTTTGGAACACCATCTGCACGTCTTTGCGCAATTGCTTGCGCTGGACCTTGTCGGCGCCAGCGACTTCCTGCCCGGCGATTTTCAAGGAGCCTGAGGACGGCTCTTCGATCAAGGTCAGGGCACGGGCGAGGGTGGACTTGCCGCAACCGGATTCGCCCACGACGGCCAGGGTCTTGCCGGCTTCCAGTTCGAACGACGCACCGTTGAGGGCGCGTACAGTCGCGTGCCCCTTGAACAGGCCACGGGACACTTCGTAGTGACGGGTCAGGTCGCGGGCGGTAAGAACGACGGCCATTACGCCACCTCCTGGTTCAGCGGGTAGACGCAGCGGGCGAGGCTGTTGCTTTTCGGATCAAGGGTCGGACGCTGTGCACGGCAGTTGTCCTGCACGTACGGGCAGCGCGGCGACAGCAGGCAACCCTGCGGACGGTCGTAGCGACCGGGCACGATGCCAGGCAAGGTCGACAAACGCGCGGCACCGAGGCTGTGTTCTGGAATCGCCTTGAGCAGCGCTTCGCTGTACGGGTGCGCCGGGATGTCGAACAGTTGCGGCACCTGGCCGACTTCGACGGCTTGACCGGCGTACATCACGCACACGCGCTGGGCGGTTTCGGCCACGACCGCGAGGTCGTGGGTGATCAGCACCAGGCCCATGTCCTGCTCTTTTTGCAGGGCCAGCAGCAGGTCCATGATCTGCGCCTGGATGGTCA
>NZ_FYDL01000020.1 GCF_900187505.1 Pseudomonas sp. Irchel s3h17 | reverse complement strand
AAAGAGCGGTTGGTTAAGATCTTTCGTCTCAACCGAGGGGCGCATTCTACAGCAGCCTCTGTTGCTGTCAAGCGGTTATTTTCAGAAGTTTTCAAAGTTTCCCTTGTAACTTCAACCACTTGCGCTTTCGATCTCTCGTCAGCGGGAGGCGAATTCTACAGCGTTACACGCTGCTGTCAACACCTCTTTCTCAACTTCCTTCTGGCTTCGATGACCTGAAGCAACCTGCTGCCTAAAACTGCGTAACTCTTTGTTTGCCAAGGAGTTTTCCGTTTCGACTGCGCCGGAAGTGGGGCGAATTATAGACAGATAAAATTCGCCGTCAACCCCTTATTTCAGCTTTACTCGGATTTGAGCGTAATGCGAGCAAATGCCTTCTTGCCAGCCTGGCAAACGTGGGTCGCGCCCAGTACGTATATAAAGGAGCGATCAACCACCTCGCCATCGATACGCACACCACCCGAACCCAGCAGATCACGAGCCACCGCCGAGTTCTTCACCAACCCTGCTTTATTAAGGACAGCCGCAATAGGCATATCCTCGGCAGCGAACAGCTCGATCTCAGGCAAGTCATCCGGCAACTCGCCCTCCTTCATGCGATTACCCGCCGCGCGATGAGCGTTCGCCGCAGCCTCTTCACCATGGAAGCGCGCAACGATCTCTTCAGCCAGCTTGATCTTGATGTCCCGCGGATTCGCGCCCGCCTCGACATCGGCGCGCAAGGCATCGATGTCATCCATCGAACGGAAGCTGAGCAATTCGAAATAGCGCCACATCAGCGCATCCGGAATCGACACCAGCTTGCCGTACATGACGCCCGGCGCTTCCTGGATACCGACGTAGTTGCCCAAGGACTTGGACATCTTCTTCACGCCATCCAGACCTTCAAGCAGAGGCATGGTCAAAATGCACTGAGCCTCCTGACCATAGCTGCGCTGCAGCTCGCGCCCCATCAGCAGGTTGAATTTCTGATCCGTACCGCCCAACTCGACGTCCGCACGCAACGCTACCGAGTCATAGCCCTGAACCAGCGGATACAGGAACTCATGAATAGCGATAGGCTGGTTGGTCGAGTAACGCTTGTTGAAGTCATCGCGCTCGAGCATGCGAGCCACGGTGTACTGCGAGGTCAGGCGAATGAAATCCGCCGGCCCCATTTGGTCCATCCAGGTGGAGTTGAACGCCACCTCGGTCTTGGCCGGATCAAGGATCTTGAACACCTGAGTCTTGTAGGTCTCGGCATTTTCGAGAACCTGCTCGCGAGTCAACGGCGGACGCGTAACGCTCTTGCCGCTCGGATCCCCGATCATCCCGGTGAAGTCACCAATCAGGAAGATGACCTGATGCCCCAGGTCCTGGAACTGACGCAGCTTATTAATAAGCACCGTATGGCCCAGGTGCAAATCCGGCGCGGTCGGATCGAAGCCAGCCTTAATACGCAGCGGCTGGCCGCGCTTGAGCTTCTCGACCAGCTCGGACTCGACCAACAATTCTTCCGCACCACGTTTGATCAGCGCTAGCTGCTCTTCAACCGACTTCATAACCAACCTGCAAGGCTCAGATTCAAAGGGAACCAACCATACAAGATCGCGCACCAAATACAAGTTTTGCCCGGCGCACGGACACCAATCCACGAACAGAGCATCCGCGGCTTGCTTAAGAGACGATTTGGTTATATTTTATACAGTTATTTCATCTTCATCATGTTGTTCATTTCTTCCATATCATCTTTTCCAAAGTCAAATTACCTATGACCACAGAACCGTCTAAAGCGCCTCCGCTTTATCCGAAGACTCACCTGCTCGCGGCAAGTGGCATTGCCGCCCTGCTCAGCCTGGCACTCCTGGTGTTTCCATCCAGTGACGTCGAAGCCAAAAAGACAACCCTGAGCCTTGAGCTGGAAAGCCCTGCTGAACAATTGACACAAGATCAAGACGCTGCTGACGCCGTTCAAGCCACAAACGAACCCGTACAATCTCCCTTTGCTCAGATTGAAAACAGCACCGACGACACCCAGCAGACGGCTCAAGCAGCCCCTGCACCGGTAGTTGAAGAAAAGAAAAACCCCAGCCACAAAGAAGTCGTAGTCGCCAAAGGGGACACGCTTTCCACGCTATTTCAAAAAGTAGGCCTGTCGTCCACGCTGGCAAGCGAAATCCTGGCCAGCGACAAGCAAGCCAAGCAATTCACCCGGCTTAAACGCGGCCAGAAGCTCGAGTTCGAACTCGACTCCGACGGCCAGCTCACCCAGCTGCACAGCAAGATCAGCGATCTTGACAGCATCAGCCTGAGCAAAAACGCCAAGGGCTATGCCTTCAGCCGCACCACGGCCAAGCCAACCGTGCGCTCCGCCTATGTACATGGCGTAATCAACAGCTCGCTGTCGCAGTCCGCCGCACGCGCAGGCCTGTCCCACAGCCTGACCATGGACATGGCCAGCGTGTTTGGCTACGACGTCGACTTCGCCCAGGACATTCGCCAGGGCGACGAATTCGATGTGATCTACGAACAGAAAGTCGTCAACGGCAAAGCCGTCGGCATCGGCCCGATCCTGTCCGCCCGCTTCACCAACCGCGGCAAGACCTACACCGCCGTGCGCTACACCAACAAGCAAGGCAACAGCAGCTACTACACCGCCGACGGCAACAGCATGCGCAAGGCGTTCATCCGCACGCCGGTGGACTTCGCCCGTATTAGCTCGCGCTTCTCCATGGGACGCAAGCATCCAATTCTGAACAAAATACGCGCCCACAAAGGCGTCGATTACGCCGCCCCTCGTGGCACGCCGATCAAGGCGGCCGGCGACGGCAAAGTACTGCTGGCTGGCCGTCGTGGCGGATACGGCAATACCGTTGTCATCCAGCACGGCAACTCCTATCAGACCCTGTACGGCCACATGCAAGGCTTTGCCAAAGGCGTGAAGACCGGCGGTAGCGTCAAGCAGGGCCAGGTGATCGGCTACATCGGCACCACCGGCCTCTCGACAGGCCCACACTTGCACTATGAGTTCCAGGTCAACGGCGTTCACGTCGATCCTCTGGGCCAGAAGCTGCCGATGGCAGACCCGATCGCCAGGAACGAGCGTACGCGCTTCCTGCAACAGAGCCAGCCGCTGATGGCGCGCATGGATCAAGAAAAGGCCACGATGCTGGCTTCGAGCAAGCGCTAAGCCATGGCGCTCTATATAGGTGTGATGTCCGGTACCAGCCTTGACGGCCTGGACATTGCACTGATCGAGCAAACAACGGCGATCAGGCTGATCGCCACTCACTACATCCCGATGCCCGACCCCCTGCGCACCGAGCTGCTCGGCTTGTGTGCCAGCGGGCCCGACGAGATCGCCCGCTCCGCGATTGCCCAGCAGCACTGGGTCGCACTGGCCGCCCAGGGCATCAATACCCTCCTGGCCGATCAACAGCTCAGCGCCGCTGATATCCGGGCCATCGGCAGCCACGGCCAGACCATTCGCCATGAGCCGGCGCGGGGTTTTACCGTTCAGATCGGCAACCCTGCCCTGCTCGCCGAATTGACCGGTATCACCGTGGTCAGCGACTTCCGTAGCCGCGACGTGGCGGCTGGCGGGCAAGGCGCCCCCCTCGTCCCGGCCTTTCATGAAGCCTTGTTTGAGCAACGCGCCGGCAACCGTGCGGTTCTGAACGTGGGCGGTTTCAGCAACCTGAGCCTGATCGAGACTGCCAAGCCGGTCTCGGGCTTTGACTGTGGCCCCGGGAATGTCCTGCTGGACGCCTGGATCCACCAGCAACGCAACGAAACGTTTGACCGCGATGGCCAATGGGCGGCCAGCGGCACAGTCGAGCCGGTCTTGCTCAAAGCCTTGCTCAGTGACCCGTTCTTCCTGACCAAGGGCCCGAAAAGCACTGGCCGCGAAGTGTTCAACCTGCACTGGCTGACACAGCACCTGGCGCAACTTCCCGCGTTCCCAGCGCAAGACGTGCAAGCCACCTTGCTGGAATTGACCGCACTGACCATCGTCGAATCACTGCAAGCGGCACAGGCCAACACACAGGAACTGCTGGTGTGCGGCGGCGGCGCCCATAACATGACGCTGATGGCCCGCCTTGCCAGCCTGCTGCCCAATGCCCATGTCGACAGTACGACCGCTTACGGCGTAGACCCGGACTGGGTCGAAGCCATGGCCTTCGCCTGGCTGGCCCACTGCTGCCTCGAAAGCATTCCAGCCAATCGCCCTAGCGTCACCGGCGCACGCGGCCTGCGAGTGCTTGGCGCCATCTACCCCGCCTGAACAGCAGACAGCAAAACGCCGCATGGCCGTGAAGCCATGCGGCGTTGAGTACCGCTGATACCGCCCTGATCGATCAGATCGAGAACGAAGAACCGCAGCCACAGGTCGTGGTCGCATTCGGGTTCTTGATCACAAACCGCGAACCTTCCAGGCCTTCCTGATAATCCACCTCAGCGCCGGCCAGGTACTGATAGCTCATCGGATCGACGACCAGGCTGACACCCTCGCGCTCGACGATGGTGTCGTCATCGGCCACTTCTTCATCGAAGGTAAAGCCGTACTGAAACCCTGAACAACCACCGCCCGTAACGAATACGCGCAGCTTCAAGCGATCATTACCCTCTTCATCGACCAGGCTCTTCACCTTGTGCGCGGCACCGTGGGTGAATTGCAAAGCCGTGGGGGTGAAGGATTCGACGCTCATGCTGACTATCTCCCGGCGTTACGCCGCCATAATGCGTGATGACGCGCATTATCCGCTTCTCCCAGAAAATCGGTCAACTATTGTTATGGTATAGCAATCAACAGAATCGAACCCTCAGACAGCAAAAAGGCCCATTTAACGGGCCTTTTGGCTGAACGGGATCGTGTTTAAGGCAACATCCCGGCGTGAGACAGCCCCAGGCGCTCATCCAGGCCAAACAGGATGTTCAGGTTCTGCACCGCCTGACCGGACGCGCCCTTGACCAGATTGTCGATCACCGACAGGACCACCACCAGATCGCCATCCTGCGGACGGTGAACCGCAATTCGGCAAACGTTGGCGCCACGCACGCTACGGGTTTCCGGATGGCTGCCGGCCGGCATGACATCGACGAATGGCTCGTTGGCATAACGCTTTTCAAACAGCGCCTGCAAGTCCACCGAACGGTCGACAACGGTGGCATAGAGCGTCGAGTGGATACCGCGAATCATCGGCGTCAGGTGCGGAACGAAGGTCAGCCCCACATCTTTACCCGCCGCGCGGCGCAGGCCCTGGCGAATTTCGGGCAGGTGACGATGACCTTTTACCGCGTAGGCCTTCATGCTTTCCGAGGTCTCGGAGTACAGCGAACCGACGGCGGCGCCACGACCGGCACCGCTGACGCCGGATTTGCAGTCAGCGATCAGGCGCGTGGTATCGGCCAGGCCGGCTTCGAGCAAGGGCAAAAAGCCCAATTGCGTGGCGGTCGGGTAGCAACCTGGCACAGCAATCAGGCGAGCCTGCTTGATCTGCTCGCGATTGACTTCCGGCAGGCCGTAAACAGCCTCCTCCAGCAGTTCTGGCGCACCGTGCGGCTGGTTGTACCACTTGGCCCACTCATCGGCATCCTGCAGGCGGAAGTCGGCCGACAGGTCGATGACCTTGGTCCCGGCCGCGAGCAATTCGCCCGCCAGCGCGTGAGCCACGCCATGGGGTGTGGCGAAGAACACCACGTCGCAAGCGCCCAGGGTCTTGACGTCCGGAACGCTGAACGCCAGGCCGTCGTAGTGGCCGCGCAGGTTCGGGTACATGTCGGCAACGGCCAGGCCGGCCTCGGATCGGGAAGTGATCACGACCACTTCTGCTTGCGGATGCTGTGCCAACAGACGCAGCA
This sequence comes from Pseudomonas sp. Irchel s3h17, assembly GCF_900187505.1. Classification (GTDB taxonomy): domain Bacteria; phylum Pseudomonadota; class Gammaproteobacteria; order Pseudomonadales; family Pseudomonadaceae; genus Aquipseudomonas. The sequence goes on along the minus strand of NZ_FYDL01000020.1, from coordinate 72,641 downwards.
ATTCGACACCGGTGTAACCCGTGCCGCCGACGATACCGACCTTGACCATAAACCTGCCCTCAACGAACCCACTGGAAAGCCGTCGATGATAGGGTGCGCCCGGGCCTGCGACAACCGTCAAGGTGACGTACGGAGGCTCAAGCCTCTACTATCTCGTTACCGTGAACCTGGGAACAACTAAAAATGCTTTATCTGTGGCTCAAAGCTTTTCACATCATCAGTGTCGTCTGCTGGTTTGCCGGCCTGTTTTACTTGCCGCGCCTGTTCGTTTACCACGCCCAAAGCGAGGACAGCATCAGCAAGGAGCGCTTCAGCGTCATGGAGCGCAAGCTGTATCGGGGCATCATGGGGCCGGCGATGATTGCCACGCTGATCTTCGGCGGCTGGCTGATCAGCCTCAATCCCGGTGCCTACTTCGCTCAGGGCGGCTGGATGCACGCCAAGCTGACGCTGGTGGTGCTACTGATTGGTTACCACCACATGTGCGGCGCGCAGGTGAAGCGTTTTGCCCGTGGCGAGAACACCCGCAGCCATGTCTTTTATCGCTGGTTCAACGAAGTACCGGTTCTGATGTTGCTGGCTATTGTAATTCTGGTCGTCGTACGGCCGTTCTAATCCTACAGGTCACATTCACACGGGGTACCTCCAATGTCGCTGCCCGCTTTGCTCGAACAACAGTTGCGCCTGCCGGTCGTGGCCGCGCCCATGTTCCTGATTTCCAACCCTCAGTTGGTACTCGCGTGCTGCCGCAATGGCGTGGTCGGCAGTTTTCCTGCGCTTAACCAGCGTGAAAGCAGCGGTTTCAAGGCGTGGCTGGAGGAGATCGAGGCGGGACTGGCGTTATTGGAGAACCCGGCGCCCTACGCCGTAAACCTGATCGTTCACCATAGTAATCCACGACTGGAAGCGGACCTGAAGATCTGCATCGAGCACAAAGTGCCCATCGTGATCACCAGCCTGGGCGCGGTGAAGGAGTTGGTTGATGCGGTGCACAGCTACGGCGGCCTGGTGTTTCACGACGTGACGACCCGTCGTCACGCCGAAAAGGCGGCCGAAGCCGGTGTCGATGGCCTGATCGCCGTTGCCGCGGGCGCAGGTGGTCACGCCGGTACCTGGAGCCCGTTCTCGCTGATCGCCGAGATTCGCCAGTTCTTCGACAAAACCCTGTTGCTGGCCGGCTGCCTGAACCATGGGCACGAGATTCTTGCCGCACAGGTGCTCGGAGCAGACCTGGCCTACTTCGGTACTCGCTTTATCGGCACCACTGAAAGCCATGCACCTGAGGCTTACAAAGCGATGCTGCTGTCCTCCAGAGCCGCCGACATTGTCCATACGCCAGCGGTATCCGGCGTTCCAGCCAGCTTCATGCGTCAAAGCCTGCTCAACGCCGGTTTTGACATCGATGCGCTGCAAGGCAAGGGCGAAATCAACTTCGGCTCGAAGCTCAAGCCCATGAGCGATGAGGCCAAAGCCTGGAAAACCGTCTGGTCGGCCGGCCAGGGCGTCGGTGAGATCGACGACCTGCCAAGCGTTGATGAACTGGTCGCCCGGCTGGATGCCGAGTACCGCACGGCGCAGGCGTTCGCCGCCCAGCTGCCCAATCGCTGGCCGCGTTGACGTAAAACCCCAGGCCAGCCGATTCCACCTGGCCTAGACTGTCCTGCACAGCCCCCCAGACGCGTGACAAGGAAGCCCAGGCATGAGCGAAAACCGCTTCAAGATTGTCTTCGACGGAACCCTGCTGCCAGGGGTCGACATCACCACGGCCAAACTCAACCTCGCCGCCCTCTTCAAGAGCGACGTCGCCGCCATCGATCGGTTCTTCAACGGCACCCCCGTGACACTCAAGCACGACCTGTCCCAGGCGGATGCTCATACCTATCTCAATGCGCTGTCGAAAACCGGCATTGATGCGCGTATCGAAGCCGAACCGGCCATCGAGCTCAACCTGACCGACGTCCAGCCACCCCCTGCCGGCCCTGTGGCGCCAGTCGCGCCCGAGCGTGATGCGTCTCCTTATGCACCTCCCGGTGCTCCGGTGGGTGAGGCCTTGCCAGCGTTTTCCGAACTCAAGGTGTTCAGCGTCCAGGGACGAATCGGTCGCCTGCGCTATCTCGCCTGGTCCCTGGCCGCCCTAATGATCATTGGTGCCGTTGCCGGCACCCTCGGATTGGGGTTGCTGGCCGACGATCAACGAGTGCTGGGCGCACTTGTTTGTGTCGTCGCCTTGCTGGCTTACTTCTATGTGAATATCACCATCAGCGTGCAACGCTTGCACGACCTGGGGTGGTCAGGCTGGCTGTGGTTCTTGAACCTGGTGCCGTTTGTCGGCGGCCTTTTCCCGCTGGCGCTGGCGGTCATCCCGGGCAATGACGGAGCTAACCGCTACGGCCCTGTGCAGCCACCCAACAGTACCGCCGTCAAAGTGCTGAGCGCGCTGTGGCTGGTTGTGATTGTGCTGACCGTTGTCGGCGCGCTGGCCGGGGGCCTCGCCGGTCTGTCCGAAGAATATGAAAGCGCCCTGGGCAGCCACTACGAAAGTAACCCGTTGACTGACGAGGTTGAAGCAAACGACGCGGCGCAAGCCCCTCTGCCCCCTGTAGACTATGAGAAAGAATAAACGCGCTTGATACCTGTGACCTCTCTGTCCACAGGCCGCGAGCCGTTGCGATGGAGAACTGCATGACCCGTTACGCTCTGATCACTGGTGCTTCCAGCGGCATTGGCCTGGCCATGGCCGAAGCACTGGCGCGTCGTGGCCGCAGCCTGATACTGGTGGCCCGCCAACGTGATCAGCTTGAAAGCATCGCGATCGAACTGACCCAGCGCTTTGGCGTCGAGGTACTGTTTCGCGCCTGCGACCTGGGCGAACCACTGCGCCTGTCTGGCTTTCTGCTGGAGCTCGAAGAAGGTGACCGACAAATCGACCTGTTGGTCAACTGCGCCGGCATCGGTACCTGCGGCCCGTTTCTCGCACAGGACTGGATGACCGAACAGGACCTGATCGAAGTGAACATTCTGGCCCTGACCCGCCTGTGCCATGCCATCGGCAACAGCATGGCCTTGCAGGGGGGTGGGCAAATCCTCAACGTGGCCTCCGTGGCCGCCTTCAACCCGGGTCCGTGGATGAGCACCTACTACGCCAGCAAGGCCTATGTGCTGCACTTCTCGGAAGGTTTGCGGGTAGAACTGAAAAAGTGCGCGGTCAAGGTCTCGGTGCTGTGTCCCGGCCCGACCCGTACGGCGTTCTTCCGCACCGCCCAGCTCGACGACAACAAGCTCGGCAACAGCAAGCTGTTGATGAACCCCGAGGAAGTGGCGTTGTACACGGTACGGGCCCTGGAGAAAAACCGCGCCATTATCATCCCCGGTCGTCGCAATCGCTGGTTCGCCTTCTTGCCGCGCCTGGGTTCACGCTGGCTGACGCGAACCATAGTCGGCATGATCAACAAGGCCTACTGCCCGCGCTGAACCCGATCACCGTAAAAGGCTGGGCGCGAGTACATCCCCTTCAGTACACTCAGCCCGGCCCATCAACATGGAGAAACAGCTGTGGATACTCTGTTCACCAAGATCATCAACAGAGAAATACCTGCCAAGATCATTTACGAGGATGACCAGGTTCTGGCCTTCCACGACATCGCCCCACAGGCCCCCGTGCATTTCCTGGTCGTCCCGAAAAAGCCGGTTCGTACCCTCAACGACCTCACCGAGGACGACAAGGCACTGGCCGGGCACATTCTGTTCACCGCCCAACGCCTGGCGCTGGAACTGGGCTGCGAAGAAGGCTTTCGCGTGGTGATGAACTGCAATCAGCTGGGCGGACAGACCGTCTACCACATCCATATGCACGTACTGGGTCAGCGCCAGATGCACTGGCCGCCGGGCTGATTGCCGGACTGGCTCGGATTTTCCGTGGCGAGGGAGCTTGCTCCCGCTGGGCTGCACAGCAGCCCTAAGTTCATTCACCCGCCCCTTCACCCGACCGGCTGACTTTACGGCCGCTTCGCGGCCGAGCGGGAGCAAGCTCCCTCGCCACAAAACCAGTATCTGCCAATGCCTGGTGGTCTTCTGCAATGACCCAGCGCAAACCATCACCGGCCGATTGCGGTAAACTGGCCACCGAGATTCTTCCCGGAGGTCAGCATGACTACCCAACGTCACTACTCGCCCATTGACCGTCTTCTGTTGCAAGCCGACACCGCGATGCGCACTTTGCTGCCTTTCAGTGGCCAGCCTTATCGCCCTTCGCCCGCCATCCTGCAGCCCGATGCGAAAATGAGCGACGAAGACACCCGTCACGTCGCCGGCCTGATGCGCATCAACCATACCGGTGAAGTCTGCGCCCAGGCGCTGTACCAGGGGCAGGCCCTGACCGCCAAGCTGCCGCAAGTGCGTGCAGCCATGGAGCATGCGGCCGAAGAAGAGATCGATCACCTGGTGTGGTGCGAACAACGCATTCATCAGCTCGGCAGCCACACCAGCATCCTCAACCCGCTGTTCTATGGCATGTCGTTCGGCATTGGTGCGGTCGCCGGGTTGATCAGCGATAAAGTCAGCCTCGGTTTCGTCGCCGCGACGGAAGACCAGGTGTGCAAACACTTGAACGAACACCTGGAACAACTGCCCGCCGAGGACGAGAAGTCCCGGGCCATTCTTGAGCAGATGCGCATCGACGAAGAACAGCATGCGGAAAGTGCGCTGGATGCCGGAGGCTTTCGCTTCCCCGCACCGGTGAAATTCGGCATGAGCCTGATGGCCAAGGTCATGACCAAGAGCACCTACCGCATCTGATTCAGCCAATTGACGGGCACAAAAAAGGGCGCTGATTCAGCGCCCTTTCTTTTTGCTCAAGCCTTCTCTACTTCAAGAATCAGCTCGACATGTTGCGTGCGTAGAAGATCTCGAGCATTTCGTGTTTCACACGCTCGGTCACCTGGGCACGCTGTTCCGTCGACAGATTGCTGGTAGCGTCGCCGAACAGGTAGCTATCCAGTTCGAACTCCTTGAGCAGCATCTTGGTGTGGAACATGTTTTCCTGATACACGTTCACGTCGGTCATCTGGTAACCGTCGCGGGTATCATCGGAAAGGTAGTTCTGGATCGAGTTGATCTCGTGATCGATGAAGTGCTTCTTGCCTTCGACATCACGGGTAAAGCCACGAACGCGGTAATCCACGGTGACGATATCCGACTCGAACTGGTGAATCAGGAAGTTGAGCGCCTTAAGCGGTGAAATGACCCCGCACGTCGACACGTCGATATCCACACGGAAGGTTGCAATACCGTCCACCGGATGGATTTCCGGGTAGGTGTGCACCGTGATGTGGCTCTTGTCGAGGTGGGCCAGGATGATTTCGGGTATCGGACCCGGCGACTCTTCGATCTGGCTCTCGGTGGGTGTCACCGGTTCCTCGGAGATCAGAATGGTCACGCTGGCGCCTTGGGGATCGTAATCCTGACGGGCGATGTTCAGGATGTTGGCACCAATGATATCGACAACTTCCGTGAGGATCTGCGTGAGACGTTCGGCGTCGTACATCTGGTTGATGTATTCGACATACGCCTGCTGGTCTTGCGGGGTTTCCGCGTAGCAGATGTCATAGATGTTGAAGCTCAAGGTCTTTGTCAGGTTATTGAACCCATGGAGCTTGAGTTTGCTTTTCACCGTTTAAAAACTCTCTATGTATGCGGCCCGGCCGCGTGATCAAGCATGCCCGTCAGATGCGAACAACGCACCTGCGTAGGACGGTTAACACCTCTTCGCGATGGCGATTTTGGTTGTCTGTTCGGGTGGGTGACCTGTCGACCGACCGATCACTGCCCTGAAAAAAGTGGCGCATTATGCAGACCTGAGCCAGTGATCGCCAGAGTCTGCACTGCTTTTATGATAGTTGAATGTCGATTCAACCCAACTCGATGATTTCGTAGTCGTGGGTGATGGCAACGCCGGCCGCACCGAGCATGATCGAAGCCGAGCAATACTTCTCGGCCGACAACTCGATGGCGCGCCTGACCTGGGCTTCTTTCAGCGCCCGGCCCTTGACCACGAAATGCATGTGGATCTTGGTGAAGACTTTCGGATCTTCAGTCGCGCGCTCGGCTTCCAGGAACGCCTCGCAACTTTCCACGGCCTGGCGAGACTTTTTCAGAATGCTGACCACGTCGAAATTGCTGCAACCGCCAACACCGAGCAGGAGCATTTCCATCGGCCGAACGCCCAGGTTACGACCACCGGCCTCGGGCGGACCGTCCATGACCACAACGTGACCGCTGCCGGATTCACCGAGGAACATGGCTTCGCCAGCCCATTGGATGCGTGCCTTCATCGCCCAGACTCCACTGTAAAAAAAGGGTTGCCAGCTTAGCACAGGGCCTTCGATTGACAGCCGCAGGCTTGAGCGCCTGCACGACGCCATCGTGATTGACAAATTCTCGAATAACGACGGAATGCGTCTGGTAAGCTGGCGCCAATTCACTGACGCCCGACCCGCCATTGCGCGACCGTCATCAGCGGCACATAAAAAAAACACATCACACCGTGAAGTCTTTTCGGGATACAACCATGGTTGCTGTTACCCCAACACCCAAAATCAAGAACCTCGACAAACTGTTGATGCATTGCCAGCGCCGTCGGTACCAGGCCAAGAGCAACATCATTTGCGCCGGTGATCGTTCAGACACGTTGTTCTTCATCATCAAAGGTTCAGTGACCATCCTGATCGAGGATGATGATGGGCGGGAAATGATCATCGCCTACCTCAACGCCGGGGATTTCTTCGGGGAACTGGGGCTGTTCGAGCAAGCAGGCCATGAGCAGGAGCGCAGCGCCTGGGTTCGCGCCAAGGTCGAGTGCGAAGTGGCCGAGATCAGCTACTGCAAATTCCGCGAACTGTCCCAGCAAGATCCGGACATTCTGTATGTACTCAGCGGTCAGATTGCCCAACGCCTGCGCAATACCACGCGCAAGGTCGGCGACCTGGCATTCTTCGACGTCACCGGCCGGGTTGCCCGCTGCCTGCTGGAGTTGTGCAAGCAACCCGACGCCATGACCCACCCTGACGGCATGCAGATCAAAGTCACCCGCCAGGAAATCGGGCGCATCGTCGGATGCTCGCGGGAAATGGTCGGACGCGTGCTCAAGGACCTGGAAGAGCGCAACCTGGTCGACGTCAAAGGCAAAACCATGGTCGTGTTCGGCACTCGTTAAGCGGGTAGCATTTCGGCCAGCATCTCTCGGTACAGACTGTCCAGGCGCTCGACCGCATGGGGCGCGGCGAATTGTTCGTGCAGGGCGATATGACTCTGCGCCCGCACCCGCTGCTCCAGGCCGCAGACTTCGTTGAATCGGTTGACCGCCGCCGCCATCGACTCGCGTTCGTCGTCCAGCAACAACGCCCCATGCACCAACCCGACCGGACGTTGCCCGCCCTTGCTCTGGCGCCAGCGCTGAGCCGTGCCAACCATCTTGCGCCCGTCGAGATTGACGTTGAAACGCCCGTCACAGAAAGCACCTTCGACTTCACCCAGCGATGCATGGCCACCCAGCTCTGTCAGCAACTGGCAAATCGGATCGCACAACCGTCGATAAGCCGTTTCAATACGCCCATGATCCCCTTCACTGCGCGGCGGCGCGTAGACCAGTGCGATGTTGATGGTCGCCGCCGACTGCGGCACCGGTTCACCACCGGTTTCGCGCAGCAGCACCGGCCAGCCATTCGCCGCCGACGCCTGGCATGCCGCGTCGAACCCCGGCAAGCGACTCAAGCGCCTGGGCATGACCAGCGCACGATCACTCGGCTGCCAAAACAACAAGCCGAACTCCTGGGCGCCGGCACACACCGTCGCCAACAGGTCCTGCTCAGCTTGCAGGCCGGCTTCGACGGTCAAGGCAATGGGTTGAGTCATGGCAGTGAGAATCCTTGCTTGTGGCTACAAAAAAGCCGGCATAGCCGGCTTCTTGATTGAGTCAGGTTCAGTCGAGTGTAGAGCCGCTGACGGGCACGCCACGCTCCGGAAAGAACAAGCGCTGCAGTTCAGCGCCCGGACTCTCGGCGCGCATGAAGGCTTCGCCCACCAGGAACGAATACACCTCGCTGATTTCCATCAGCTCGACATCGGCGCGGTTGAGGATGCCACTTTCGGTGATGACCAGGCGATCACGCGGGATGCGCGGCAACAGGTCGAGGGTGGTTTCCAGACTGACGTCAAAGGTGTGCAGGTTGCGGTTGTTCACCCCGACCAGCGGCGTATCGAGCACTTTCAATGCCCGCTCCAGCTCATCACCGTCGTGGACTTCCACCAGCACGTCGAGCCCCACGCCTTTGGCGACGGAGGCCAGTTCGGCCATTTTCACGTCGTCCAGCGCGGCAACGATCAGCAGTACGCAATCGGCGCCCAGTGCGCGGGCTTCAACGATCTGGTACGGATCGATCATGAAGTCCTTGCGGATAACCGGCAGCTTGCACGCGGCGCGAGCCTGTTGCAGGTAGATGTCCGCACCCTGGAAGTAGTCGATATCGGTGAGCACCGACAAGCAGGTCGCGCCGCCCTTCTCGTAGCTGCGGGCAATCTCTGCCGGTACGAAATTCTCGCGAATCACGCCCTTGCTGGGTGAAGCCTTCTTGATTTCGGCAATCACCGCTGGCTGCTTGAGCCTGGCCTGGGCCAGCAATGCCTGGGCAAAACCACGAGGCGCATCCGCGGCCTTGGCCAGCACTTCGACCTCGGCCAGTGTCACGCGCGCGATGCGCTCGGCCACTTCCTCAACTTTGCGGGCGAGAATCTTTTCCAGCACCGTCGGTATACTCATGCCTCATTCTCCATTCTGAATACCGCGGTAAACGCACCCAATTCTTCAAGCTTTTCTCGTGCAAGGCCCGTATGCAGAGCGTCGTGAGCCAGGGCCACGCCCTCTCTCAGGCTACTTGCATGATCAGCCGCGTACAGGGCGGCACCGGCATTGAGCACGATCATTTCTGCGGCTTTCTGTCCATTTTCGGTTTTTCGGCGCCCCAGCGCATCGCGGATCAGTTCCAGCGAGGCTGCCGGGCTTTCCACCGCCAGACCATGCAGGCTCTGGCTCTTCATACCCAAATCCTCTGGTTCGACCCAGTACTCGCTGATCCGGTCGTCTTTCAGTTCCGCGACAAAGGTCGGGGCTGCCAGGCTGAACTCGTCCAGGCCGTCCTTCGAATGCACCACCAGCACATGTTTGCTGCCCAGGCGTTGCAAGACCTCGGCCAACGGCCGGCACAACGCCTGACTGAACACACCCACGACCTGATGCTTCACACCGGCCGGATTCGTAAGCGGGCCGAGCATGTTGAACAGTGTGCGCAAGCCCAGATCACGGCGTGGACTTGCAGCGTATTTCATCGCACGGTGATGGGATTGGGCAAACATAAAACCAATACCAACGTTGTCGATGCAGCGGGCCACTTGCACAGGCGTCAGGTTCAGGTAGATCCCGGCTGCCTCCAGCAGGTCGGCGCTGCCGCTCTTGCCGGAAACGGCACGGTTACCGTGCTTGGCGACGGTGCAACCGGCTGCGGCCACCACAAAGGAGGAGGCGGTCGAAACGTTGAAGATGTTCGCCCCGTCGCCGCCAGTGCCCACCACGTCGACAACACCGTCGAGGGTTTTCAGCTCGACCTTGTCTGCCAGTTCGCGCATGACCGATACCGCGCCGACGATCTCGTCGATGCTCTCGCTTTTCATACGCATGGCCATCATGAACGCGCCAATCTGCGCATCCGTGCATTGCCCGGTCATGATTTCGCGCATCACATCGCGCATTTCCTCAGTGCTCAGGTCCAGATGGCCGACGATACGGCTCAGGGCAGTCTTGATATCCATGGAAAGTCCTTAGCGCGTGCCGCCGGTTTGTTTGAGGAAGTTGGCAAACAGTTCATGACCCTGCTCGGTGAGAATCGACTCAGGGTGGAACTGCACCCCTTCGATGTTCAAGGTCTTGTGGCGCAGGCCCATGATTTCATCGACCGAGCCATCTTCGAACTGGGTCCAGGCGGTCAGCTCCAGGCAATCGGGAAGGGTTTCGCGTTTGACAATCAACGAATGATAACGGGTAACGGTCAGCGGACGGTTAAGCCCCGCGAACACACCCTTGTCCTCGTGGAATACCGGACTAGTCTTACCGTGCATCACTTGACGGGCCCGCACCACATCCCCACCAAACGCCTGGCCGATGGACTGATGCCCCAGGCAGACACCGAGAATTGGCAGCTTGCCGGCGAAATACTTGATGGCTTCGATCGACACACCGGCTTCGGTTGGGGTGCATGGGCCGGGGGACACCACGATACGCTCAGGCTTGAGCGCTTCGATCTGGGCAATGGTGAGCTCGTCGTTGCGCACGACCTTGACCTCGGCGCCTAGCTCTCCAAGGTATTGCACAACGTTGTAGGTAAAGGAGTCGTAGTTATCAATCATCAGCAACATGGCTGGAACCTCTTGAATTCACTGACTTTTAAGACAGCCTTCGAATGATTGACCCGCAGTCACGCTACACACGGTCAGTTGCTGGCATTCAGCAAAAGCGGTCGTTCATACGGGTAAAGAAGGCAAAACGGTACAGGTCCGGCCAGGCCGGCAGAGAAAGTTCAGGCGCGCCAACGCCAACGGGCGTGTGCCTTGACGACTTGATCCAGGAGTTTGCTGACGATCAACACGGGGAAGGTCTCATTCATACGTTCCAGCACAGTAACTTAGCTGAGCAGAGGGTGCAATATGGCGCAGCGCACGCAACAGAGGCGGTCTTTGGCCATAGCAAAAGCGCAAAAGTTTTTGGTACTGTCGTTTCGTTCAATACAACAATAAATAAACGGACTTGATCATGATCAAACAGACGCTGTTTGTACCGTTGGCGGGTTGTCTTCTTGCAATGGCCAGCGCCCAGGCGAATGCCGCCCCAATCCCTTTCTCGAACTTCATTGTATTTGGCGACAGCCTCAACGACGCGGGGCAATTTGCCGACTCGGGCGGCCCGGCAGGCGCGACACAGCGCTTCACCAACCGCACAGGCCCGACTTACAAGGACGGCACCGGGGAGGAGCGCTCCGCCAACTCGACACAGTTGCTGGGGGGCAAACTGGGCTTTTCCGCCGACGACACGGCGGCCTCGACCTCGGCCACCCGTGCCAGCCAGGGCCTGCCAGACGGCAACAACTGGGCCGTTGGTGGCTACCGTACCGACCAGATCCTTGACTCGATCACCAGCACATCAAGCGCCGGCGAGCGCACCAAGCCAGGCTATCTACCGACCAACGGCTTTCGCGCCGACCCGAACGCGCTCTACTACCTTTCCGGTGGCGGTAACGATTTCCTTCAAGGCCGGGTACTCAATCCAGTACAGGCCAGTGCCGCCGCCGATCGACTGGTCGACAGCGTGCAAACCCTGCAAGGTGCAGGCGCCAAGTACATCATGGTCTGGTTGCTGCCGGACATCGGCCTGACGCCGGCCATCAATGGCAGCCCGCTGCAAGCCTTTACCTCGCAGCTCAGCGCCCAGTTCAACAGCGAACTGGTACGGCAACTGCAAACCGTCGACGCTGAGGTCATTCCCCTCAATATTCCAGTGCTGCTCAATGAGGCCTTTACCGATCCGGCGCAGTTTGGCCTGGCCACTGACCAGAACCTCACCGCCACCTGCTTCAGCGGCATCGGCTGCACGGAAAGCGCCACATACGGCATCAACAGTGCCACCCCCGATCCCAGCAAGCTGATCTACAACGACGCGGTGCACCCGACCGAAGCCGGGCAACGCCTGATTGCCGACTATGCCTACTCCCTGCTGGCGGCACCCTGGGAACTGACACTGCTGCCAGAAATGGCCCACGGGACACTGCGCGCGCACCAGGACGAACTGCGTAACCAATGGCAGGCGGACTGGGAAAACTGGCAAGGCGTCGGCCAATGGCGAGCCATCGTCGCCGGCGGTGGCCAGCACCTGGATTTTGACGATCAGAACAGCGCCGCCAGTGGTGACGGCAACGGCTACAACCTGAACATCGGTGGCAGCTACCGCCTCAACGATGCGTGGCGCGTAGGTGTCGCGGCCGGCTTCTATCGCCAGGACCTGGAGGCCGGCAACAACGATTCGGACTACAAGCTCAACACTTACATGGGCACCGCATTCGCCCAGTACCAGCAAAACCGCTGGTGGGCCGATGGCGCCCTGACCGCCGGGCATCTGGACTATGACAGCCTCAAACGCAAGTTCGACCTGGGCGCCAACCAGCGAGGCGAAAAAGGCGATACCAGCGGTACCGTGCTGGCTGCCAGCGGCCGGCTCGGTTACGACATCGCGCAACAGGCAAGCAGCCCTTGGCACCTGTCGCCGTTCGTCAGCGCGGACTTTGCCAAGGTCGAAGTCGATGGCTACTCGGAGGACGGTAACGACGCCACGGCCCTGACCTACGACGACCAGAAACGTAACTCAAGACGCCTGGGTATCGGTCTGCAAGGCAAGTATCAGTTCACCCCGAAAACCCAGGTGTACGGCGAGTACGCCAACGAACGCGAGTATGAAGACGACACCCAGGACGTGACCATGAACCTCAACAGCCTCCCGGACAACCATTACACCCTGGAAGGCTATACCCCGCAGTCCCATACCAACCGCCTGAACCTGGGCGTCAGCCACAAACTCACCGCCGACCTGGCGTTGCGTGCCGGCTACAACATCCGCAAGGATGATGACTTCACCCAGCAAGCCATCAACGTAGGGCTCGCACTGGACTTCTGAAGCGACGGGCAATAAAAAACGCTGCCTCCTCACGGGGGCAGCGTTTTTTTGTGCCTCGGATTTTGTGGCGAGGGAGCTTGCTCCCGCTGGCCTGCAAAGCAGGCCCATCATGGCGACGGCTTCGCAGCCGAGCGCGAGCAACAACAAGCGCTCTTACCGCAAGGTCAGCCTTGCGGTGTTTGTTCGGCCAGGGCCACGGCTCGGAACATCGCGCGGCGCTTGTTCAGGGTTTCTTCCCATTCCAGCGCAGGCACAGAGTCGGCAACGATGCCGCCACCCGCTTGCACATGAAGCTCACCGTTCTTGATCACCGCGGTACGAATGGCAATGGCGGTATCCATGTTGCCGTTCCAGGCGAAGTAGCCCACCGCGCCGCCGTAGACACCCCGCTTGACCGGCTCCAGTTCGTCGATGATTTCCATCGCCCGAATCTTCGGTGCACCCGACAACGTGCCGGCCGGCAGAATCGCGCGCAGCGCGTCCATTGCCGTCAAGCCGGCCTTCAATTGGCCGGTGACGTTGGACACGATGTGCATCACATTGGAATAACGCTCGATCACCATTTTCTCGGTGAGTTTCACCGAGCCGATTTCCGAGACACGGCCGGTGTCGTTACGGCCCAGGTCAATCAGCATCAGGTGCTCGGCGATTTCCTTGTCATCCGACAGCAGGTCTTCTTCCAGCGCCCGGTCCGCTTCCTCACTGGCGCCCCGCGGGCGAGTGCCGGCAATCGGGCGCACGGTGATCAGGTTGTCTTCGACCCGCACCAGCACTTCCGGTGAACTGCCAACGACATGGAAGTCGCCGAAGTTGAAGAAGTACATGTAGGGCGTCGGGTTGAAACAACGCAGCGCACGGTACAGATCGATCGGCGCGGCCTTGAAGTCGATGGACATCCGTTGCGACGGCACCACTTGCATGCAGTCACCGGCGAGGATGTACTCCTTGATGGTGTCAACTGCCCGCTCGTAATCGTCCTGGGTGAAGCTGGAGCGGAACACCGGGTCCGCTGCCTGCTGCTGGCTGAAATCCAGGCCACGGCGCGGGGTAATCGGCTGGCGGAGTTTTTCCAGCAACTCCTCAAGACGCGCCTGGCCTTGCTCAAAGGCGTTTTCCTGCGAAGGATCCGCCAGCACGATCGCGTGCATCTTGCCGGCGAGGTTGTCGAACACCACCACAGCGTCGGACACCATCAGCAGAATGTCCGGCACTCCCAGCGGATCCGGGTTCGGGCACTTGCCCAGGCGCTTCTCCACATAACGCACGCAGTCGTAACCGAAGTAGCCCACCAGGCCACCGTTGAAACGCGGCAGACCGGCGATGGTCGGCACGTTGTAACGGGCCTTGAACGCTTCGACGAACGCCAGCGGGTCTTCGACATCGTGGCTTTCCACCTCAACGCCATCAACGGTCACGCTGACATGGTGATCGTGCACCCGCAGCACCGTGCGGCACGGCAGGCCGATGATCGAGTAACGGCCCCATTTCTCTCCGCCCTGTACCGATTCCAGCAGGTAGGAATTGGGCTGGTCGGCCAGTTTCAGGTAGATCGACAGTGGAGTATCGAAGTCGGCAAGGGTTTCGCAGGCCAGCGGGATACGGTTGTAGCCGGCAGCGGCCAAACGCAGGAATTCTTCGCGGATCATGAGGTGCCTCGTGGCGTGAGGGTCAAACAGTCAGGTGTGCAAACGCGCCGGATAGCCGGCCAGGATCACGTCAGGCGCGCCAACGCCAGCGGGCCAGGGCCTTGATGACTTTCATCCAGAGTTTGCGAGTGACCACCACGATGGAATTTCCAGGAGGGGATTGAACAGCGTCGGGCAACGTTATCTCAGCGGCCGGGTCCAGGCAACCGGGAATTAGCTTGCGCAGATCGTCGATCACCAGTGCCGGCGATTCTTCGGCAATCGGCCGGCCATGGTTGTAGCCGTAGCTCAACGCAACACACTGCACGCCCGCCGCCTTGGCTGCCTGCACGTCGCTGCGCGAGTCACCGATGAACAAGGATTGCGAGGCCGGGACGTTGGCCATTTTCATCACGAAAAACAGCGCAGCCGGATCGGGTTTTTTCTGCGGCAGGGTGTCACCGCCAATGATCCACTTGAAGTAGCGACCGATTTTCATCTGGTCCAGCAAGGGCGCGACAAAGCGCTCCGGCTTGTTGGTGATCAACGCCATCTCGACGCCCTGTTTGTACAACCATTTCAGGGTGTCGCGTACGCCGGGGTAGACCACCGTCAACTCATGGCCGTCCGCGTAGGCCTCCATGAAAATCGCCAGGGCGTGCTCGGCCTCGCCATCGTCGACGTGGCTGTGGTCGATACTGCCCGCCAGCGCGCGCCGCACCAGCACCGGCGCACCGTTGCCGACCCACTCGCGCACCGCGACCAGACCGGCCGGTTCACGCCCCAGTTTGAGCAGCATGTTATCCACAGCCACTGCCAGGTCCGGGACCGAATCGATCAAAGTGCCATCCAGATCGAACATCACCAACCGTGGCAGGCGCCCCGGGAACAGCTGCTCAAACCCGCTCATGGGCGAGCCAGGGCCAGTTCGGAGCGCATCTTCTCAATCACTTCCTGGTAGTTCGGCGCGTTGAAGATCGCAGAACCCGCCACGAAGGTGTCGGCGCCCGCCGCCGCGATTTCACGGATGTTGTTCACGTTCACGCCACCGTCGATTTCCAGGCGGATATCACGGCCCGATGCGTCGATCAGTGCACGGGCTTCACGCAGCTTGTCGAGGGTCGCCGGAATGAACGTCTGCCCGCCGAAGCCTGGGTTGACGCTCATCAGCAGGATCATGTCGACCTTGTCCATCACGTACTTCAGCACGTCCAGCGGGGTCGCCGGATTGAACACCAGGCCCGCCTTGCAACCGCCTTCGCGGATCATTTGCAGGGAGCGGTCGACGTGGGTCGAGGCGTCCGGGTGGAAGGTGATGTAGGTCGCGCCGGCTTCGATGAAGTCGCCGATGATGCGGTCTACCGGGCTGACCATCAGGTGCGCGTCGATCGGCGCGGTCACGCCATACTTGCGCAAAGCCGAGCAGACCATCGGCCCGATGGTCAGGTTTGGCACATAGTGATTGTCCATGACATCGAAGTGAACGATGTCGGCACCCGCGGCCAGAACGTTGTCCACTTCTTCACCCAGGCGGGCGAAGTCGGCGGAGAGAATCGACGGAGCAATTGCGAAGGGCTGCATGACGCACCTTTTTTGAGCAGGATCACGATGGCGCGCATTGTATACCTCATGCTTTGACGCGCACACCGTGAGTGCAATGATCAGTAGGCAGCCCGGTAAATCTTCTCGATATCGACAGCACTCAACTGGCGTGGATTGTTGCGCATCAACCGCTCGATTCCCGCGGCCTCCACGGCCATCGCCGGGATCGCGTCTTCCGGCACCCCGAAACTGCGCAAGCCTTGAGGGATCTCCACTGCGGCACAGAGTCGCGCCATCGCCTCAACCGCCTGGTCCGCCGCTTCCTGCACACTCAAGTGCGTCGTCTTCACGCCAAATGCCTCGGCGATGTCCTGCATACGTTCCACACAGGCCATCTTGTTCCAGGTCATGACATGGGGCAGCAACAGGGCATTGCTCACGCCGTGGGCAATGTTGAAACGCCCGCCCAGCGGATACGCCAGGGCATGCACCGCGCCGACACCCGCGTTGCCAAAGGCCATGCCGGCCATCAGGCTGGCGGTAGCCATGTCCTCACGGGCCTGCAGGTTCGAGGGGTTGGCATAGGCCTTGGGCAACGCATTGGCGATCAACCTGATCGCACCAATGGCCAAGGCGTCGGTAATGGGCGATGCGTTGACCGACAGATAAGACTCCACCGCGTGCACCAGCGCATCAACGCCGCTGGCGGCGGTCACGCTGCGCGGGCAGGTCAAAGTCATTTGCGGACTGACCAGGGCCACATCGGGTAACAGGTAATCGCTGACGATGCCTTTTTTGAGTTGCGCCACCTTGTCGGACAGGATCGCCACATTGGTGACTTCCGATCCGGTACCGGCGGTGGTCGGGATGGCGATCAGCGGTGGGCCCTTGCGTGGCACCTGATCGACACCGAACAGATCCTCAAGCGCCCCGTGATACCCGGCGTAGGCCGCCACGCTTTTGGCGATGTCGATGGCACTGCCGCCGCCCAGGCCGATCAGGCCGTCATGCCCGCCTTCGCGGTAGACGCGCATGCAGTCTTCGACGATGGCGATTTCCGGGTCGGGTAGCACCCGGTCGAAAATCTCGAAAGTACGCCCGCCCAATTGGGCCAGCGCCAGCTCTACCGTACCGGACTTGACCAGTGCAGCATCGGTGACGATCAGCGGGTGGTCGACATCCAGGCGGGTCAGCTCAGCGGCCAACTGCTCGATGGCGCTCGCGCCGGTGAGCAATTTGTGAGCGATTTTGAAAGAGGAAATACTCATGTGCGCAGCCTCTTATAGATAGGGGAGCTGGGCACAATAGTAGCTATGGATTCGGGTTTGTCTGTTATTCAGCCAGTGAATGGGCGGATGTCCTGCTACCCGTGGCAAGGGAGCTTGCTCCCGCTGGGCTGCGAGGCAGCCCTGAAAGAGCGCCTGCTGCGCAGTCGAACGGGAGCAAGCTCCCTCGCCACAAAGCAAACCGTCAGGCCTGGGCCGTGCGCAACTTCTCGCTACGCCCACGCAACCATTCCAGGGTCAGCAACAGGATCACCGAGAAAACGATCAGCAGCGTCGCGGCGGCGGCGATGGTCGGGCTGAGGTTTTCACGGATGCCGCTGAACATCTGCCGAGGCAAGGTCGCCTGCTCGGGGCCGGCGAGGAACAGCGTCACCACCACTTCATCGAACGAGGTGGCGAAGGCAAACAGTGCGCCGGAAATCACGCCAGGCGCGATCAGCGGCAAGGTTACCCGACGGAATGCCGTCAGTGGCGAAGCTCCCAGGCTGGCCGCTGCACGCACCAGGTTGTGGTTGAACCCCTGCAAGGTGGCCGACACCGTGATGATCACGAACGGCACACCCAGCACCGCATGCACGACGATCAGCGAGAAGAAACTGTTGCCCAGGCCCAGTGGAGCAAAGAACAGGTAGCTCGCCACACCGATGATCACCACCGGCACCACCATGGGCGAAATCACCAGTGCCATCACCAGCGCCTTGCCGGGGAAGTCCCCCCGGGTCAGGCCGATCGCCGCCAGCGTACCGAAGACCATCGCCAGAACGGTGGCCGCCGGAGCAACGATGATGCTGTTCTTCAACGCCCGCATCCATTCGGCGGAGGCGAAGAAGTCCTGATACCAATGCAACGAGAAACCTTGCAGCGGATACACCAGGAAACTCCCCGAGTTGAACGACAACGGGATGATGACCAGCACCGGCAGAATCAGGAACAACAGGATCAGCCCGCAGAGAATGCGCAAGCTGTAGAACCACACCCGCTCGACGGGCGACATATACGGACTCAGCATTTCGATTCTCCCCTTAGCTCAGGCGCAGGCGGCTCGCGCCTACCAGCCAGCTGTAAATCAGATAGAGCACTACCGTGGCCAGCAACAGCAGCCCACCGAGCGCGGTCGCCATGCCCCAGTTGATGCTGGTGTTGGTGTAGAACGCGACGAAGTAGCTGACCATCTGATCGTTCGGGCTGCCCAGCAGCGCCGGGGTGATGTAGTAACCAATCGCCAGGATGAACACCAACAGGCAACCGGCGCCGACACCGGCATAGGTCTGTGGGAAGTACACCCGCCAGAAGCTGGCGAACGGATGGCAACCCAGGGAAATCGCCGCACGCATGTAGGTCGGCGAGATCCCCTTCATCACGCTGTAGATCGGCAGAATCATGAACGGCAACAGGATGTGCACCATCGAGATGTAAACCCCGACGCGGTTGAATACCAGTTCCAGCGGTTTATCGATGATGCCCATGGCCATCAAGGCGCTGTTGATCAGGCCACCGGACTGCAGCAAGACAATCCACGCCGCCACTCGCACCAGGATCGAAGTCCAGAACGGCAGCAAGACCAGAATCATCAGCAGGTTGCTTTGCCGTGATGGCAGGTTGGCCAGCAGGTAAGCCAGGGGATAGGCCAGGACCAGGCAGATCGCGGTGATGACCAGGCCCATCCAGAAGGTTCGGGCAAAGATATCGAGGTAAATGGCTTGATCGGGGGTTGCCGGGGCGATTTCGCCCAGATCGTCGACCCGGTGGTCGACTGCCGCCAACAGATAATAGGGGGTGATGCTGCTGGTGTTGCGACGGACGGCCTGCCAGTAGGCCGGATCCCCCCAACGCTCATCCAGGGCTTCGAGCGCTTCCTTATAAGAAGCCGGCTCGGTCTTGAACGGCAGCGCGCGGGCGGTTTTGGTCAGCAGGCTGCGATAGCCGGCCAATTCCATGTTCAGGCGCTTGGACAGATCGCCCAGGGTTTGATGCTTGCGGGCTTCGGCCAGGTCTTCGCTGGCGGCCTTGTAGACCGGATCCGCGGGCAGGCCTCGGCCATCCCAGGACGCAATGGCTGCCACAGTGCGCGGCATGCCACCAACCACTTCCGGGTTACCGACACTTTTGTAGAGCAGCGCCACGATCGGCACCAGGAACACCAGCAACAGAAACAGCACCAAGGGCGCGATCAGGGCTTGCGCCTTCCAGCGGTTGACCCGCTCGGCACGCGCCAGGCGCTGCTTCAAGGTGCTTTGGGTGCCCTCGTTCAAGGGAACGGCGATGGCCATGGCGAACTCCGAAATTCTTGGATCAATCGTTAATGTGGGAGCGGACTTGTGGTGAGGGGCTTGCCCCCGCTGGGTCGCGAAGCGGCCCAAAAACCTGTAACCGAGGTGTTTCAGGCACACCACATGCGACAGTTTTACGACTGCTTCGCAGCCGAACGGGGGCAAGTCCCCTCGCCACACAAGCTCGCTCCCTCAGGTGGGCAAGCCCACCAGCAAAGGGTTGTGGTTACTTCGCAGCCCACGAGTTGAAGCGCTGCTCCAGTTGCTCACCGTTGTCAGCCCAGAAGCTGACGTCGATCTGCACCTGATTGGCGATGTTTTCCGGAGTGGTCGGCATGTCTTTCAGGACGTCCTGAGCCAACAGCGGTACGGCTTGGGTATTGGCCGGGCCGTAAGCGATGTTTTCCGAGTAGGTCTTCTGCTGCTGCGGCTGGACCGAGAAGGCGATGAATTTCTTCGCGGCTTCAGCACGGGTTTTGTCCAGGCCTTTTGGAATGGCCCAGGCGTCGAAGTCGTAGATGCCGCCGTTCCATACCACTTTCAGGTTGCTTTCTTTCTGCACGGCAGCGATTCGACCGTTGTAGGCCGAGCTCATGACCACGTCACCGGATGCCAGGTACTGCGGCGGTTGGGCACCGGCTTCCCACCACTGAATGCTTGGCTTGAGCTCATCGAGCTTCTTGAAGGCGCGGTCCTGACCGTCCTTGCCGGCCAGCACTTTGTAGACGTCCTTGGGTGCGACGCCGTCGGCCATCAAGGCGAATTCCAGGGTGTACTTGGCCCCTTTACGCAGCCCACGCTTGCCCGGGAAGTTCTTGGTGTCCCAGAAATCGACCCAACTGGTCGGTGCGGTTTTCAGCTTGTCGGCGTTGTAGGCCAGCACGGTCGACCACACGAAGAAGCCCACGCCACAGGGCTGTATCGCACCCTTGACGTAGTCTTCGTTCTTGCCGAACAACGCAGGGTCCAGCTGCTCGAACATGTCTTCGTCACAACCACGGGACAACTCAGGCGACTCGACTTCTACCAGGTCCCAGGACACGCTCTTGGTGTCGACCATGGCTTTGACCTTGGCCATTTCACCGTTGTACTCACCGGCGATGATCTTGCCATGGCCCGCGGCTTCCCAGGGTGCGTAGAAGGCCTTGACCTGTGCCGCCTTGTTCGCGCCGCCAAACGACACCACGGTCAGGTCCGGGCCCGCCGCCATCGCGTGCGCCGCACCCAGCATGCCCACGACCAGGGCGGTGAATTTCAGGGATTTTGACATTTATTATTCTCTCCACGTGCAGGGTTGGTGAAGCGGGGGGCGATCAGTTCGCCTCTAGAAGTGGGTCAAGCGCGCGAACGTGCTCGACCTGCCAGCCAAGCGGAACCACGTCTCCAACGGCCAGCGCCGGATCCAGCTCGGCAATGGGCTGTTTCACGAAGAAGTCGGTCTTGCCACAGACTTCCAGGCGTACCCGGACGTGGTCGCCCAGATAGATGAATTCCGCCACCCGCCCCGAGAAGCGGTTGACGCATGACTCGCTGGAGCCGTTGAGGCTCACGCGCTCCGGACGAATGGACAAGGTCACCGGCTCGCCGGTCTTGCCGACATTCACCGCCAGCGCTTCCACCTTCTCACCACGCCCCAGCTCGACCACGCAGCGGTCGCCGTTCTGGCTGTGCAGGCGGCCGTTGAGACGATTGTTCTCACCGATGAAGTTGGCGACAAAGGTGTTCTTCGGCTCTTCGTACAGCATGCGCGGGGGAGCGATCTGCTGGATTTCGCCTTGATGGAACACGGCTACGCGATCGGACATGGTCAGGGCTTCGCCCTGGTCGTGGGTCACGTAGACCACCGTCACGCCGAGTCGCTGGTGCAGGTGTTTGATTTCCATCTGCATGTGTTCACGCAGTTGCTTGTCCAGCGCGCCCAGCGGCTCATCCATCAACACCAGTTGCGGCTCGAACACCAATGCCCGGGCCAGGGCCACACGCTGTTGCTGGCCACCGGAAAGCTGCGCCGGGTAACGCTGGGCGAACTTGTCGAGTTGAACCATGCTCAGTACGCGCTTGACCCGGTCACTGACGTCGCTTTTGTTCAACCCGCGAACGGTCAGCGGGAATGCCAGGTTCTCGGCCACCGTCATGTGCGGGAACAATGCGTAGTTCTGGAACACCATGCCGATGTCGCGCTTGTGCGGCGGCACGTTGTTGATCGAACGGCCGGCCAGCAGGATCTCGCCCGCCGTCGGCGTTTCAAAGCCGGCGAGCATCATCAGACTGGTGGTCTTGCCGGAGCCGGACGGCCCGAGCAAGGTGAGGAATTCGCCTTTGCGAATGTCCAGGTTGAGGTCTTTGACGATCAGGTTCTCGCCGTCGTAGCTCTTTTGCACGCCACGAAAGCTGACCAGTACATCATTCGCCCCAGCGCTTGAATCAACCTCGCTCATACCCGCACCTTTGTATTCTTTATATGTAGGACTGCTGAGGACTAAGCCTAGTGGAGCCTTAAGACCACGCAAATCGGGGCGCAGGAGAGAATCGCCTCAGCCGGATGGAAGGCTGGGGGTAGGGATTGCCCTACAAGGATGGCGCGTTTTGACAAACGCAGAGGCAGGCTGTCAGCTACAAGCCGCAAGAATGGGCAACCGCGAGATCGCCAGCTGTCGTAAATGGATATGTCACGCCGCTCTTGTGGGAGCGGGCTTGCTCGCGACAGCAAGGGGCCAGTCGAAATCAATGCTGGCTGACACGGCCCCTTCGCGAGCAAATAGCCGTGAACCCGTGGAATGGTTGTGTCAGAGAAGTTTATGTTCCATCGCGTACTTCACCAGTTCCGCCAGGGAGGTGATGTTGAGTTTCTGCATCAGCCGCGCCTTGTGGGTACTGATGGTCTTGCTGCTCAACGCCAGTTGCTGGGCGATATCGTTGACGTTGGCGCCCTGCGCCAGGCGCTCGAACACCGAGAACTCACGCTCCGACAGCAGCGAATGCAACGGCCGAGAATCCGTCAGGCCGACTTCGAAGACCATGCGGTCCGCCAGTTCCGGGTCAATGTAACGTCCCCCCGAAGCCACCTTGCGGATAGCGGTCAACAGCAGCGCCGGGTCGCTGTCCTTGGTGGCATAGCCGGCCGCCCCCACCTTCAATGCCCGGGCAGCCATTTGCGCCTCGTCGTGCATCGACAGCACCAGAATGGCCGGTGGATTGTTCAGCGCGCGGATCCGCGGGATGGCTTCCAGCCCATTGACGCCTGGCATGGAGATATCGAGCAGCACCACTTCGCAGGGAACGTGGCGCAAGGTTTCCAGCAGTTGTTCGCCATTGCTCGCCTCCCCTACCACCAGCAAATCCTTGGCCAGGCCGATCAACTGCTTGATGCCCTCGCGGACGATGGTGTGGTCTTCGGCTACCAGTACACGGATCACAGATTTCTCCAGAAAAAACAGCGTCAGGCTTCAAGCAACGGTACGCGGACCTTGAGGGTTGTGCCTTCACCCGGCTCGCTGTCCAGGATCAACAGCCCCCCCATGATCAACACCCGCTCACGCATGCCAACCAACCCAAAAGACGTTGACCTGCCTGTGGGGGCGACAAAACCTACACCATCATCGCTGATCGTCAGGCATAACTCGTTGCCTTCCAGCACCAGCGTCAGCTCTACAGTATGCGCCTGGGCATGGCGCATGACATTGGTCAGTGCTTCCTGAAGTATCCGGAACAGGCCAATAGCCTTGGCATCGCTGAGGCTCGGCAGATTATCCGGCACCTGCACCAGGCACGGTATATGCGTGCGCGCTTCGAAGCGCCGGGCCTGCCACTCGATCGCCGAAGCGATCCCGGCGTCGAGAATCGGCGGACGCAATGCCGTGGCGACGTCGCGCACCAACTGGAACAGCTGGGCGATCAGGCGCTTCATGCTGTTGAGGCGCTCCCCCAGGCCCGGATCCAGGTCGGCGTAGGCCAGTTCACACATCGATGTTTCCAGCTTGAGCACGGTCAACATCTGCCCCAGCTCATCGTGAACCTCGCGAGCAATCCGTGCTTTTTCCTCTTCGCGCACATTTTCCAGGTGCGCCGACAGCTCACGCAATTGCTCCCGCGAACTGGCCAGCTCCAATTCGATGCGCTTGCTCTCGCTGATGTCCCAGACAATCCCGTCCCAGACAAAGGCGCCGTCGTCGAGGCGGCGAGTGATGGCTTTGATTTCTGCCCAGCGCTGCTGGCCCTGGCGGGTGACGATTCGTCCTTGCCACGACCAGTCGCTGTCGGTGTCCAGCGCGTGGTCCTGGGTCTGGTGATAGCTGGCCTTGTCATCCGGATGCACCAGGCTGCGCAGGCCCATGTCGCGATGACTCAAGGTCGCGGGCGAATACCCCACCAGGCTTTCGCTGCCCTCGCTGATGTAGGCAAAGTCGATTTGCCCGGTCACTGGCGCCCGTTCCAGTCGAAACACCAGTCCGGGAACGTTGGCGGCGATCCCCTGCAACCGTGCCTCGCTTTCTCGCAAGGCGGCCAAGGCCCGACGCCGTTCGGTGACATCGGTGAGGTAAACCACCAGGTATTCGCTGTCGCGAAAACGCAGGAAACTCAACGACACGTCGGCCGGCAAAATACTGCCATCGGCGCGCACGCAGTTGGTTTCGAAACTTTGCACCCCTTCTTCACTGGCCCGGGCACGCTTCCAGAGGTTCAACCAACGGTCCATGTGCAGGTCGGGCTCAAAATCGATCAGCGGCCGATCGATAACGCCGCCCGGCGCATAACCGAGCATGTTCTCGGCGGCACGGTTGGCGTAGCGCACATGGCTGTCCCAATTGACCCAAAGGATTCCGACGGTACTTTGATCGATTGAAAACTGGGTCAGGCGCAACGCCTCTTCGCTGGCTTCGCGCCGTGCAATGTTCTCTCTCGCGGCCAGCAAGCGCTGCTCCAGCACGTGTTGCTGACGACGCTGCCAGATCACGATGGCCATGGCACCGAGCACCATCACCACTAGCAGCAGGCAAAGGTTTTGCCAGAACCCCGGTGACTCCGACAGCTGCGGGTACTTGGGTTGTAGCCAGCGCGCGTGCAGCTGTTCCAGATCCTTGGCCGGTATCGCATGCAGCGCACTTTCGACAATGCCGGCCAACTCCGGCCAGTCGCGGCGCGTCGCCACCCTCAGCAACTGCGGCAACCCGATATCGCCAACCACGGCCAACCCGGCAAACTCAGGTTCGGCAGACAACCGACTCAGTTGGGCCTCATCGACGACGGCGTAGCGCGCCTGCTGAGTCAGCAGCAATTGCAGGGCCTGACGCTCCAGCGGTACGCCTTGCAGATTGAGGTTGGCGTAATTGCTGCGTAAATAATCGGCGATTGCACTTGGCATTCGCACCGCGACCCGCGATTGACTGTCGAGTTTCTCCAGGTCCACCACCCCCGCGGTTTTCTGCTCGCCCACCACCAGTTGCGGCACACGCATGTAGGGGTCGGTGAATTGCCACAGCCGCAAGCCTGCCGGGGTTTGCGTCAGGCCAGGAGCGACGTCGACCTCACCTTCGCGCGCTGCGGCCTCCAGTTGCGTCAGATCGGAAAAATGACGCCAGGTCAGCTCGACGTTCAGTGCGCCGGCCAACCACTGCATCAATTCGATATTGGCCCCGGACAAGCGCTGCAAACGCCGGTCGTACTGGGCATAAGGCGCTTGCAGGACCACCCCCACACGCAACTCACTGTGCTGCGCCAGCCATTGACGCTGCTCACTGCTCAGCGGAACGACGCGCGCAGGTGGCACGGCGACCGCCCACGCCATCAAGGGAAGCCAACAACAGCCGATAACCAACAGGCAGCGAAAACGCATCATCCGAAGTCTCACACACTGACAAATACTGACCAACCCATTAGGCTGCCGGGATTACTTCTGGCCTGGAATATCCGATGCCCCCTGTCTACCGCTCGGCACTGCCAGCATTGTGCCTGTCGCTGATACTGCCTTGTGCCTTTTCAGTTCAGGCCGCCGACCCGGCGCCTGCGACACCTGAAAAAACAGCCGAAGAAAAACCCCTGGAACGCCAGCCACTGCTTGAGCGTAGCCAAGAAGACGCAGCAGCCCTCGAACGCACGGTCCCCGCCCAGGAGCAACAACGGTTACAGGCGGGCAGCGAGACCTTTCTGGCACTCTGGAAGCCGGCCAACACCAGCGACCCCAAGGGTGCCGTGATTATTCTCCCGGGCGCCGGTGAAACGGCTGACTGGCCTCAAGCAATCGGTCCTTTGCGGAAAAAGTTGCCCGATGCCGACTGGGGCAGCCTGAGTCTTACCCTGCCAGACCTGCAAAGCAATGCCCCACAGTCACGTATCGTCGAGGCCCCGCCACCCGCCGCCACTACCGAGACACAGAACAAGGACGCCAGTACGGCGGCGCCCATCGAACAAGTGGCCGGCGGCGAAGTGGATATTGCGGATCGCCCGCTCGCCGAAACCGGCGAGGAGCGACTCAAGGCCGATGCCGAGCGGATCTACGCACGCATCGATGCCGCGATCGGCTTCGCCGAGCAACAGAGTGTGCGCAGCATTGTCTTGCTGGGCCACGGCACCGGGGCCTACTGGGCCGCTCGCTACCTGAGCGAAAGACAACCGGCACAGATTGATAAGTTGGTGATGATTGCGGCCCAGGCCCCTGCTCCCCAGCCCGGTTTAAGCGAACTGACGACCCAGCTGAAACTGGCAACGCTGGACCTCTACTACACGGACAAAGCGACCGCCCAGAACGCGGCCCAGGAGCGCTTGAAAGCAAGCAAGCGCCTGAAAGACTCGACCTTCAGGCAGATCCCCCTCAAGACCCTGCCGGGTAACAGTGCGGCCCAGCAGGAGCAATTGTTCCGCCGGGTGCGTGGCTGGTTGAGTCCACTGAGTGCACAAAGCTGATCGAGCCCGGGCCTCACCACAGGTCCGCCTTCAGGCAGCCCGACTAACGAAAGCCCCGCCGCTGACGAATCAACGTGTAAGCGTTGTGCAGCTCCCGGGTCTTTTCTGTCGCCTCGCGAACCTGCGACGGCGTCGCGCCACTGCCAGCGATTTTATCCGGATGGTGGCGACTGAGCAGGCGACGATACGCGCGTTTGATCTGTGACGGCTCACTGGTGACGGACACCCCCAACAGGCGCATCGCCTCCTGATATGCCTCGCCACTGTTGGGCCGCGCTCGCTTGTGCGGTTCGTAGTCACTGGCCAGCGCCTGCACCTGTCCAGGCGTGCAGCCCAGCCACTTACCCCACAGTGCAATCAGCTCGCGCTCGGCAGCTCCGGCCCGTCCGTCCGCCCAGACCATCCGCCAACACGCACGCAAGACCCCCTCCGCCGCATGAGGCTGGGCACTCAATCGCCGCAAATAGCCACGCAAGCGATCATGCCCGGACTTGCCCCGATTGAACGCGGCGATCGCCCGTTGCTGCGCAAAATCGTTCATCTCCAGCGCCCGCATTTCCTGACGTGCCTGGTAGATGTGGCTATCCACCACCCGGCCGTCACTCTTGGCCAGGCGCCCGAGCAACACAAACAGCAGTTCGTCGTTACGCAACATCGAACGACCGCCCAACTGCTCACGCAAATGCCCCAGGCTTTGCAGTTGCAGGCGCCGGTCCAGCGCCTGTCCCAACAAAGCGCCGAGCATGGCCCCCGGGATACTGGCTATAGCAAAGCCAGCCCCGGCTCCGATCAGAGTCCCTGGCCACAGCATCTCAGCGGCTCGCTTGCAGCAAATGTTCAACTTCGGCCAGGCGCTCGTGCGTGCCCACGTCGACCCAATGCCCCCGCAGTCGCTCGCCCGTCACCTGCCCTTGGGCCATGGCCTCGCGCAACAACGGCGCCAGCTTGAAGGCGCCCTCCCGGCAACCGGCAAAGAGCTTCGGATGCAGCACCGCAATGCCACTGTAGGTCAGGGTTTGTGCGTCCGCCCCGGCGTCATGCACCCGCCCCTCGACCAGACTGAAATCGCCCCGCGGATGGTGGGCCGGGTTGTCGGCCAGCACCAGGTGAGCCAGCCCGGCCAGCGGTTCACGCAAAGCGGCGAAGGCGTAATCCGTCCAGATATCACCGTTGACCACCACAAAGGCTTCCTCGCCGAGCAGCGGCAATGCACGAAAAATCCCGCCGCCGGTTTCCAGCGGCTCGCCTTCAGGCGAATACTGAATCTTCAGGCCATAGCGAGAACCGTCGCCCAGATAGTCTTCGATCTGCTGCCCCAACCAGGCGTGATTGATCACCACCTCGCTGAACCCGGCTGCCGCCAGCGCCCGCAGGTGATACTCGATCAACGGCATCCCCCCCACGCGCACCAGCGGCTTGGGCGTGGTCAATGTCAGCGGGCGCATACGCTCGCCCTTGCCGGCCGCCAGAATCATTGCCTTCATGCAGAGACTCCCACCGAAGCGCGCAGACTGGTCAGCAATGCACTCAAGTCAGCCAGCTCAGGACGACGAGCCAGCACAGCGTCTATATAAGCAAAGAACCGGGGCACGTCCGTGAGATAACGCGGCTTGCCATCGCGGTGGCAGATGCGGGCAAAGATCCCGATCACTTTCAAATGCCGCTGCACACCCATCAGATCGCTGGCACGCAGGAAGTCTTCGAAGTCCGGTTGAACCGGGATCCCGACACTGCCAGCTTGTTGCCAGTAGCTTTCCAGCCAATCACGCACACGCGCCTCGGGCCAACTGAGGAAGGCGTCCTTGAACAGGCAGGTCACGTCATAGGTCACCGGCCCGTACACCGCGTCCTGAAAGTCCAGCACGCCCGGGTTCGGCTGACTGATCATCAGGTTGCGCGGCATGTAGTCGCGGTGCACCAGCACTTTCGGCTGGGCCAGGGCGCTGTCGATCAGCAGGTCGCTGGCACGCTGCCAGAGTGCCTGCTGAGTCGCATCGAACTCGATACCCAACTCCCGCTTCACATACCACTCGGGGAACAGCTCCAGTTCGCGGCGCAGCAGTGCCACGTCATAGCTGGGCAGCGGTGCAGCCATTGGCAACTGTTGGAAAGCCAGCAATGCCTGCAGCGAATCCTTGAACAAATCGTCGGCATTGTCGCCGTTGATCACGTCCAGATAGGTCTGATTGCCCAGGTCGTTGAGCAAAAGAAAACCGCGATCAAGATCCTTTGCATAGATTTTCGGCACATTGATGCCGGATTTCGCCAGCAAAAAGGCGATATCCACGAAGGGCTTACAGTTTTCCTGAGGGGGTGGAGCGTCCATCACGACAAAGCTCCTGTCGCCGCCTTCCCAGCGGAAATACCGACGGAAGCTCGCGTCGCTGCTGGCCGCGGTCAACGTGGCCTGGGGTACGTCCCCCCATCCTTGAGCGGCAAATACAATTGCCAATTGCTCATCGAGCCAAACTTTCAGGTGTTGCAAGCGTACATCTTGATCAGGCATTACAAGGGTCTCCGACGGCGCTAGCCGTCAAGCGGGTCATGCTTTATTATCCAGCATCTTTTTCAGACCATCGAGAGGCGTGCGGCCCACACCGCGGGCAGATGGCACGCAGGAAGCCCGGACTAATAAGATGGCATTGAAATCCCCCGCGTTTCGTAAAAAATTTCCGTTGTTTGTGACCGGCACTCTGCTGGCCATGCAACCACTAGCCACTTCCTTCGTGGTCGCCGCGGAACAGTATGACTGCTCAGTCTCTGCTTCGGGTGCCTGGGATTGCGCGCCGAAAACCAACGCGGCTCAACTGCCCCCGCGCCCTGTGCATGATGCCAGCGCGGTCAGTTCGAACAACGAATCGGCAGCAGACGGCACAACTGAAGGCGAAACCGCCGACAAACCGGCATTGGTCACCGAGGCCAAGGGCCGTGGCCTGAAGTCGCGCAGTGCTGACTACAGCCACCTCGACTGGGTTCCGCGTGAGCAGCTCACTGCGGCGCAACTGGCCGAAACAGGCCCTTATTGCGCGGGCGGCTATGTCGAACCGACGCGTCCCGGCATGAATGACACGACGGCCAAGAGCGACGCCCCCACCTTCATCGGCGCCAAAGCCTCCCGCTACCAGCAGGAAGAGCAGATTGCGACCCTTGCCGGTGACGTGGTCATGCGCCAGGGCAGCATGCAGGTCGAGGCCGACGAGGCCAGCCTGTACCAGGCCGAGAACCGTGGCGAGCTGAGCGGCAACGTGCGCGTGCGCGACAACGGTGCACTGATCGTCGGCGATCACGCCGACGTTCAGCTGGATACCGGTGAAGCCAAGGTCGACAACGCCGAATACGTGTTGCACAAGTCCCGCATTCGCGGCAGCGCGCTGTACGCCAAGCGGGCCGAGAACGCGATCATCCGCCTCAAGGATGGTACCTACACCTCGTGCGAACCGAGCAGCAACGCCTGGCAGCTCAAGGGCAACAACATCACCTTGAACCCGGCAACCGGCTTCGGCACCGCGACCAACGTGACGCTACGGGTCAAGGACATCCCGGTGATGTACACCCCGTACATCTACTTCCCGATCGATGATCGCCGCCAGTCCGGCTTCCTGCCGCCGACCATCGGCAGTGGCAGCGATACCGGCATGCTGCTGGTCACACCGTATTACTTCAACCTGGCACCCAACTACGATGCCACGTTGTATCCGCGCTACATGAGCAAGCGCGGCCTGTTGATGGAAGGCGAATTCCGTTACCTGACCGAATCCAGCGAAGGCCAGTTCGGCGCGGCCTATCTGGACGACCAGGAAGACGAGCGCAAGCTGCAGTCCGACTACGAAAAAACCCGCTACATGTACAACTGGCAGCACAAGGGTGGCCTGGACTCGCGCGTCCTGACCGAGGTCGACTACACCAAGATCAGCGACCCTTACTACTTCCAGGACCTGCAGACCGATCAGCTGGGCGTCAAGAGCGTTTCCGACTTCGTGAACCAGCAAGGTGCGGTCAGCTATCGTGGCGATACGTATACCGCGCGTATCAACGCACAAGCCTTTGAGCTGGCCTCGGTATCCAACCTCACGCCTTACGACCGCCTGCCGCAGATCACCTTCAATGGTTTCTTGCCGCAGACACCTGGCGGGCTGAATTTTGCCTATCAGACCGAACTCGTGCGGTTTGATCGGGATTTGCAAAACGGTGACTACGTCGATGAGGATGGCATTTCAGCTCCCCGAATCGATAACAACATCCAGGGTCTGGCACGCGCCACCGGCGATCGCATGAACCTGGCACCGAGTATGAGTCTGCCGCTTGATGCGACTTATGGTTTCGTGAAGCCTACGCTCAAGTTCCAGTACACCCAATACGAACTCGATTTGGACAGCATCGGCAAGGGCCAGGTTGCAAATCAGACACCGGCCCAAGATGACGCCAATGGCACCTTCGACAGCAATCAGAGCCGTGCGGTCCCCATCGCCAGCATCGACAGTGGCCTGTACTTCGACCGAAATACCCAATGGTTCGGCAAGAACTATCGCCAGACCCTGGAACCGCGCCTGTACTACCTCTATGTCCCCGAGAAAGACCAGGCCGACATTCCGGTATTCGATACCAGCGAATCCACGTTCAATTATTCCTCGTTGTTCCGCGACAACCGTTTCACCGGCTCCGACCGTGTCGGCGACGAGAACAAGCTATCGCTGGGCGTGACCAACCGCTGGATCGAAGACAACGGCTTCGAACGCCAACGCATCAGTGTTGGCCAGGCCATGTACTTCAAGGACCGCGAAGTTCAGCTCCCGGGTATCGAAGCCAAAGACCGTGCGGATGCCCAGTCGAGTGTTTCGCCGTACGCTTTGGAATACGAATACCGCTGGAACCGCGATTGGCGTACCACGGCTGACTACAACTGGGACCCGGACAGCCAGAGCCCTCGCTCGGGCAGCGCGATGTTCCACTACCAGCCTGAAGACAACCCGAACAAGGTGATCAACGCCGGCTATCGCTATCGCAACGACCAGGTGATCTACAACCAGAACACCGGTAAATGGCAGTTCGGTGGTGACTATGGCACTCCGGGCACGGATGGCTACGTGAAGGACTACTACAAGATCGAACAGCACGACTTCTCGGTCATCTGGCCAGTCGTGCCGCAGTGGAATGCCATCAGCCGCTGGCAGTACGACTACAACCGCAACCGTACCCTGGAAGCCTTCGGTGGCTTCGAGTACGACAACTGCTGCTGGAAACTGCGCCTGATCAACCGTTACTGGGTTTCGTATGACGAGTTCAGTCAAGAAGCTCCGGAAAACGAGAAAGGCGACCACGGCATTTTCCTCCAAATTGTTCTGAAGGGACTCGGTGGCGTGACTGGCGCCAAGGTAGAGAGCTTCCTCGACAAAGGCATCCAAGGTTATCGTGAACGTGAAGACCAAGCTTTCTGATTGTCTGCGCCCGCTGATGCTGGGCGCGTTGTTCCTGAGTACCGCGGCTAGCGCCGCGGTGCAGTCCATCGACAAAGTGGTGGCCATCGTCGACAACGACGTGGTCATGCAAAGCCAACTGGACCAGCGGGTTCGCGAAGTTCAGCAAACCATCGCCAAGCGAGGCTCGGCCGTTCCACCGGCCGGTGTCCTGGAGCAACAGGTGCTGGAGCGCCTGATCGTCGAGAACCTGCAATTGCAGATCGGCGAACGCTCCGGTATCCGCATTACCGATGAAGAACTGAACCAGGCAATCGGCACCATTGCCCAGCGCAACAACATGACCGTGGATCAATTCCGCGCCGCCCTGTCCCGCGACGGCCTGTCTTATGAAGACGCTCGCGACCAGGTTCGCCGGGAAATGATCGTCAGCCGTGTGCGTCAGCGTCGTGTGGCCGAGCGCATCCAGGTGTCCGAGCAGGAAGTGAAGAACTTCCTTGCCTCCGACCTCGGCAAAATGCAGCTATCCGAAGAACTGCACCTGGCCAATATCCTGATTCCAACCCCGGAAAGCGCTAACTCCGAAGCGATTCAGAGCGCTGCGCGCCAGGCCATGGAGATCTACCAGCAGCTCAAGCAAGGCGCTGATTTCGCCCAGCTGGCCATTGCCCGTTCGGCAAGCGACAACGCCCTGGAAGGCGGCGACATGGGCTGGCGCAAGGCCGCTCAACTGCCACCGCCGTTCGACCGCGAGCTGAGTGCCATGGCGGTCGGTGACGTGACCCAACCTGCGCGCACGCCAGGCGGTTTCATCATCCTCAAGCTGCTGGCCAAGCGTGGCGGTGGTAATCAGGTGCGTGACGAAATCCACGTTCGCCACATCCTGATCAAACCAAGCGAAATCCGTAGCGAAGCAGAGACCAAGCGTCTGGCGCAGAAGCTCTACGACCGCATTGAAGCGGGCGAAGACTTCGCCGAACTGGCCAAGAGCTATTCGGAAGACCCGGGCTCCGCCCTCAATGGCGGCGACCTGAACTGGATCGACCCGAACGCACTGGTACCGGAATTCCGCGCCGTGATGGACAAGACCCCACAAGGTCAACTGTCCCAGCCATTCCAGAGTCCTTACGGCTGGCATGTCCTGGAAGTCCTTGGCCGTCGCGCCACCGACAGCACCTCCCAGGCTCGCGAGCAACAAGCAATGACAGTACTGCGTAACCGCAAGTACGACGAAGAGCTGCAAACCTGGCTGCGTCAGATCCGTGACGAAGCCTACGTTGAAATCAAGCTCCCTGGCGTCGACCAGGCGGCGAAGTGAAACCCCAACGTTTCGCTCTGACACCCGGTGAACCAGCCGGCATAGGTCCAGACCTATGCCTGCTGCTCGCCTCGCAAGCCCAGCCGCACCCCCTGATTGCCATTACCAGCCGCGACCTGCTCCTTGAGCGGGCCACGCAGCTGGGCGTGGTCGTCAACCTGCTGGACGTCACGCCTGGCCACTGGCCGGACGCGCCTGCGCCAGCCAATAGTCTTTACGTCTGGGACACCCCGCTCAACGCCAAGGTCACCGCCGGACAACTGGACAAGGCCAATGCGGCTTTTGTTCTGGAAACCCTGACCCGCGCCGGCCAAGGCTGCCTGGACGGAGACTTCGCCGGGATGATCACCGCCCCGGTGCACAAGGGCGTGATCAATGAATCCGGCATCGCCTTTTCGGGCCATACCGAGTTCCTGGCGGACCTGACCCATACCGCCCAAGTGGTGATGATGCTTGCCACCCATGGCTTGCGCGTCGCACTGGTGACCACGCACCTGCCATTGCGGGAGATTGCCGACGCCATCACCCCTGAGCGCCTGGAGCGGGTCACGCGGATCCTGCATACCGACCTGCAGCAAAAATTCGGCATTGCCCGGCCACGCATCCTCGTCTGTGGGCTCAACCCCCATGCCGGCGAAGGCGGACACCTGGGCCATGAAGAAATCGACATCATCGAACCCACCCTTGAGCGTCTGCGCGGTGAAGGCATGGACCTGCGTGGCCCCCTGCCCGCCGACACTCTGTTTACCCCAAAATATCTGGAGCACTGCGACGCAGTGCTGGCGATGTACCATGACCAGGGCCTGCCCGTGCTGAAGTACAAAGGCTTCGGCGCGGCAGTCAACGTGACCCTTGGCCTGCCGATCATCCGCACCTCAGTCGACCACGGCACCGCCCTGGACCTGGCTGGCAGCGGAAAAATCGACACCGGCAGCCTGCAAGTCGCCCTGGAAACCGCCTACCAGATGGCCGAGACCCGTTTATGACCGAGCACTACCAACACCGGGCGCGCAAGCGCTTCGGCCAGAACTTCCTGCACGATGCCGGTGTTATCGAC
Source organism: Pseudomonas sp. Irchel s3h17 (assembly GCF_900187505.1). Lineage (GTDB taxonomy): Bacteria > Pseudomonadota > Gammaproteobacteria > Pseudomonadales > Pseudomonadaceae > Aquipseudomonas. The sequence goes on along the minus strand of NZ_FYDL01000020.1, from coordinate 38,463 downwards.
CGCATCCTGCGCTCCATTCACGCCAAGGCCGACGACCGCCTGCTGGAAATCGGCCCGGGCCAGGGCGCCCTGACCGAGGGCCTGCTCAACAGCGGTGCCCAGCTTGATGTCGTGGAGTTGGACAAGGACCTGATCCCGATCCTCAACCAGCAATTCGCCGGCAAGAGCAACTTCAACCTGCATCAGGGCGACGCACTGAAGTTCGACTTCAACAGCCTGAATGCCGCTCCCAATAGCCTGCGCGTAGTCGGCAACCTGCCCTACAACATCTCCACGCCGCTGATCTTCCACCTGCTGAACAACGCAGGCATCATCCGCGACATGCACTTCATGCTGCAAAAGGAAGTGGTCGAGCGCCTGGCAGCAGGTCCTGGCGGTGGTGATTGGGGTCGCCTGTCGATCATGGTTCAGTACCACTGCCGGGTCGAACACCTGTTCAACGTCGGCCCGGGCGCGTTCAATCCGCCACCGAAAGTCGACTCGGCCATTGTTCGCCTGGTGCCGCACGCCGTACTGCCACACCCGGCCAAGGATCATCGCCTGCTGGAGCGCGTCGTTCGCGAGGCGTTCAACCAGCGCCGCAAGACCCTGCGCAATACCCTCAAGGCCCTGATGAGCAGCGCCGAAATCGAAGCCGCCGGCGTCGATGGCAGCCTGCGCCCGGAACAGCTCGACCTGGCAGCCTTCGTGCGCCTGGCCGACAAACTCAGCGAACAGGTCGCCGAGAATCCAGCCGACATCTGACCGGCCTGAAGCGTTATCGGGTAGGAACCAGGCGCCCGGTCTGGTTTACTACCCGATACTTGGCCTAGACTGATCCACATCAGTCACGCCCCGCGTCCCGCTTTGCTTTTAAGGCCTTTTTGCATGTCCGATCCTCGTTATCAGGTCGACGTCAGCGTCGTCACTCGCTTTCTGGCAGAACAATCGCAACCCGAGCACAACCGCTTTGCCTTTGCCTACACCATTACCGTACAGAACAACGGCCTGCTACCGGCCAGGCTGCTCTCACGGCACTGGGTGATTACCGATGGCGACGGGCATGTCGAAGAGGTTCGCGGTGCCGGCGTGGTTGGCCAGCAGCCGCTGATCGAACCCGGCAAGAATCACACCTACAGCAGCGGTACCGTGATGACCACCCGCGTTGGCAACATGCAAGGCAGTTATCAGATGCTCGCCGACGACGGCACCCACTTCGACGCCATCATCGCGCCATTCCTCCTGGCCGTACCCGGAGCCTTGCACTGATGGCGACCTACGCCGTCGGCGATCTCCAGGGTTGCCTCGAGCCGCTGCAATGCCTGCTCAAGCGTGTCGCCTTCGACCCGGCAAAGGACCACTTGTGGCTGGTCGGCGACCTGGTGAACCGGGGGCCGCAATCACTGGAAACCCTGCGCTTCCTCTATAGCATCCGCCAATCGCTGGTGTGCGTACTGGGCAACCACGACCTGCACCTGCTAGCGGCTGGGAAAAATATCGAGCGCCTGAAAAAAGCCGATACCCTGCGCGAAATCCTCGACGCTCCGGACAGCAAGGACCTGCTTGAGTGGCTGCGCCAGCAAAAACTCCTGCACTACGACGAACAACGCGACATGGTGCTGGTGCATGCCGGCATACCGCCGCAATGGTCCCTGCGCAAAGCCATCAAGTACGCCGCCGAAGTCGAGACCGCACTGCGTGACGACAACCTGTTCACCCCGTACCTGGACGGCATGTACGGCAGCGAACCGGCGAAATGGGACAACGACCTCAACGGCGTGACCCGTTTGCGGGTGATTACCAACTATTTCACCCGCATGCGCTTCTGCACCCGCGAAGGCAAGCTTGACCTCAAAAGCAAGGAAGGCATCGACACCGCCCCACCCGGCTACGCCCCCTGGTTCAAGCACAAGGAGCGCAAGACCCGCGGCCAGAAGATCATTTTCGGTCACTGGGCGGCACTCGAAGGCCAGTGCAACGAACCCGGCATCTTCGCCCTCGACACCGGTTGCGTCTGGGGTGGCGCCATGACACTGATGAACATCGACACCGGCGAGCGCCTGAGTTGCAAATGCGACGAACACGGCCACCTCGCACCACCTGTCGCCTCACCCACCCCCGAACCATTGGCGGCCAGCGCCAAGCGCTAGGCTGCGCCCCCAGCCAGGCCACAGGAGTCCACCATGAGCGAATTCAAACGCATCCCCCCCGAACAAGCCCAGGCCCTGCGAGAGCAAGGCGCGGTGGTGGTCGACATCCGCGACCCGCAGACCTATGCCGCACTGCACATCAGCGGCTCAAAGCACCTGGACAACCATTCGATCTCGGATTTCATCCGCGGTGCCGACCTCGACGCACCCACGGTAGTGGTCTGCTACCACGGCAACTCGAGCCAGAACGCCGCCGCCTACCTGATCAGCCAGGGCTTCTCCGACGTCTACAGCATGGACGGCGGCTTCGAACTGTGGCGCACGACCTTTCCTTCGGAAACGGCGCAAGGCACGTCCGAATAATTTTTTTCAGTGCTGCAGCCCACGTCTGCCGTGGGCTGACAGACGGTCATTTACAACAAATTACGCATTGCCCCTTTACCTCCCGGATTCCGAACTATCCTTAGGCTCAGGCCATCCAAAACAGGGGAGAGCCGGTACACCGGCGTGCGGGTCATCGGGAGTAACCTTTCAAGGTTGATAGCTTTGAAGGTGTTCTGGGGGGGTAAAAAGCAGCTGCACTTTCAGTTGCTTACCAGCATCGACTGATCCGGCGCCGGCTCCACGTATCGAGCGAGGTGTCGTCATGAGTATTTTTAGCCACTTCCAACAACGCTTCGAGTCCACACGCCAGGAAGAACTCACGCTGCAGGAGTACCTGGAGCTGTGCAAGCAGGACCGGAGCGCCTACGCTTCCTCCGCCGAGCGTCTGCTGTTGGCCATCGGTGAGCCGGAATTGCTGGACACCTCGACCAACTCGAGGCTGTCGCGCATCTTTTCCAACAAGGTGATCCGCCGTTATCCGGCCTTTGAAGACTTCCACGGAATGGAGGAATGCATTGACCAGATCGTCTCCTACTTCCGCCATGCGGCCCAAGGCCTGGAAGAGAAGAAACAGATCCTCTACCTGCTCGGCCCCGTCGGTGGCGGCAAGTCGTCCCTGGCCGAAAAGCTGAAACAGCTGATCGAGAAAGTCCCCTTCTATGCCATCAAGGGCTCTCCCGTGTTCGAGTCGCCACTGGGGCTGTTCAACGCCACCGAAGACGGCGCGATCCTGGAAGAGGACTTCGGCATTCCTCGGCGCTACCTGAACACCATCATGTCGCCTTGGGCGACCAAGCGGCTTGCCGAGTTTGGCGGCGATATCAGTCAATTCCGGGTGGTCAAGCTCTACCCTTCGATCCTCAACCAGATCGCCGTCGCCAAGACCGAACCGGGCGACGAAAACAACCAGGACATCTCGGCGCTGGTGGGCAAGGTCGATATCCGCAAACTCGAAGAGTTCCCGCAAAACGACGCCGATGCCTACAGCTACTCGGGCGCACTGTGCCGGTCCAACCAGGGCCTGATGGAATTCGTTGAAATGTTCAAGGCGCCGATCAAGGTGCTGCACCCTCTGCTGACCGCCACCCAGGAAGGCAACTACAACAGCACCGAAGGCCTGGGCGCGATTCCGTTCACCGGGATCCTGCTGGCGCACTCCAACGAATCGGAATGGCACACCTTCCGCAACAACAAGAACAACGAAGCCTTCATCGACCGGATCTACATCGTCAAGGTCCCGTACTGCCTGCGGGTCACCGACGAAGTGAAGATCTACGACAAGCTGCTGTTCAACAGCTCCCTGGCCAAGGCTCACTGCGCACCCGATACCCTGAAGATGCTCGCCCAGTTCACCGTGCTCTCGCGCCTCAAGGAGCCCGAGAACTCGAACATCTACTCGAAAATGCGCGTGTATGACGGCGAGAACCTCAAGGACACCGATCCGAAGGCCAAGTCGATCCAGGAGTACCGCGACACGGCCGGCGTCGACGAAGGCATGAACGGTCTTTCGACCCGTTTCGCCTTCAAGATCCTGTCCAAGGTCTTCAACTTCGACCCGCACGAAATCGCCGCCAACCCGGTGCACCTGCTCTACGTGCTCGAACAACAGATCGAACAGGAGCAATTCCAGGCGGAAACCCGCGAACGCTACCTGCGCTTCCTGAAGGAATACCTGGCGCCGCGCTACATCGAGTTCATCGGCAAGGAGATCCAGACCGCATACCTGGAGTCCTACAGCGAGTACGGGCAGAACATCTTCGACCGCTATGTGCTGTACGCCGACTTCTGGATTCAGGACCAGGAGTATCGCGACCCGGAAACCGGCGAAATTCTCAACCGCGTCGCCCTCAACGAAGAATTGGAGAAAATCGAAAAACCGGCGGGCATCAGCAATCCGAAGGATTTTCGCAACGAAATCGTCAACTTCGTCCTGCGTGCCCGGGCCAACAACAATGGCAAGAATCCGACCTGGCTCAGCTACGAGAAGCTGCGGGTGGTCATCGAGAAGAAAATGTTCTCGAACACCGAGGATCTGCTGCCGGTCATCAGTTTCAACGCCAAGGCCAGCAAAGAGGACCAGCAAAAACACAACGACTTCGTTACTCGAATGGTCGAGCGCGGCTACACCGACAAACAGGTACGGCTTCTGTCCGAGTGGTACCTGCGGGTCCGGAAATCGCAGTGAGACAGCTGCAAGCTACAAGCCACAAGCTGCATGAGAAAGGCGCGTAAGCCCGAGAGCCGGGTAACAGCTTCTACTTGCAGCTTGTAGCTCACAACTTGAAGCTGCCCGGAGGGCCCCTATGAGTTATGTGATCGACCGACGCCTCAATGGCAAGAACAAGAGCACGGTAAACCGCCAGCGGTTTCTGCGGCGCTACCGTGACCACATCAAAAAGGCCGTCGAAGAGGCCGTGAGCCGGCGCTCCATTACGGACATGGAGCACGGCGAGCAAATCAGCATTCCCGGGCGCGATATCGACGAGCCAGTGCTTCACCATGGTCGTGGTGGCAAACAGACCATCGTGCACCCCGGTAACAAGGAGTTCACGACCGGCGAGCACATTGCCCGCCCACCGGCAGGTGGGGGTGGCCGTGGTCCGGGCAAGGCCGGAAATTCCGGCGAAGGCATGGACGAGTTCGTGTTCCAGATCACCCAGGAAGAGTTCCTCGAATTCATGTTCGAGGACCTGGAGCTGCCCAACCTGGTCAAACGCAACCTCAGCGGCACCGACACCTTCAAGACTGTGCGCGCCGGTATCAGCAACGAAGGCAACCCGTCACGAATCAACATCATCCGCACCCTGCGCTCGGCCCATGCCCGGCGTATTGCGCTGTCGGGCAGCAGCCGGGCAAAACTGCGCGAAGCCAAGGACGAGCTGGCACGCCTCAAACAGGAAGAACCGGACAACTTTGGCGATATCCAGAAAATCGAGGCTGAAATCGAACGCCTGAGCGCGCGCATTCACCGCGTGCCGTTTCTCGACACCTTCGACCTCAAGTACAACCTGCTGATCAAACAGCCCAACCCCAGCTCCAAGGCGGTCATGTTCTGCCTGATGGACGTTTCCGGCTCCATGACCCAGGCGACCAAGGACATCGCCAAACGGTTCTTCATCCTGTTGTACCTGTTCCTGAAACGGAACTACGAAAAGATCGACGTCGTGTTCATCCGCCACCACACCAGCGCCCGGGAAGTCGACGAAGAAGAGTTCTTCTACTCTCGTGAAACTGGCGGCACCATTGTCTCCAGCGCCCTTAAACTGATGCAGGAGATCATGGCCGAGCGCTATCCGAGCAACGACTGGAACATCTATGCCGCACAGGCCTCCGATGGCGACAACTGGAACGATGACTCGCCAATCTGCCGTGACATCCTGATCAACCAGATCATGCCTTTCGTGCAGTATTACACTTATGTAGAGATCACTCCGCGCGAGCACCAGGCCCTGTGGTACGAATACGAGCGTATCGCCGAAGCCTTCACCGACACCTTTGCCCAGCAGCAGCTGGTTTCGGCCGGAGATATCTACCCGGTCTTCCGTGAACTCTTCCAGCGCAGGTTAGTGACATGACCGCCAAAGAGCAGAAACGCCAACCCATTTCCACCGGCTCCGAATGGACGTTCGAGCTGATCCAGGCCTACGACCGCGAAATCAGCCGTATAGCGGCCCGCTATGCGCTGGACACCTACCCCAACCAGATCGAAGTGATTACCGCCGAACAGATGATGGATGCCTATGCGTCCGTCGGCATGCCACTGGGTTATCACCATTGGTCCTATGGCAAACACTTCCTCAGCACGGAAAAGTCCTACAGTCGTGGCCAGATGGGACTGGCCTACGAAATCGTGATCAACTCCGACCCGTGCATTGCCTACCTGATGGAAGAAAACACCATCTGCATGCAAGCGCTGGTGGTGGCCCATGCCTGCTATGGCCATAACAGCTTTTTCAAAGGCAACTACCTGTTCCGCACCTGGACCGATGCCAGTTCGATCATCGATTACCTGGTCTTCGCCAAGCAGTACATCATGCAATGCGAGGAGCGCCACGGCATCGACGCCGTGGAGGACCTGCTGGACTCCTGCCACGCCCTGATGAACTACGGCGTCGACCGCTACAAGCGCCCTTACCCGATCTCCGCCGAAGAAGAGCGACGCCGGCAAAAGGACCGCGAAGAGCACCTGCAAAAGCAGATCAACGACCTGTGGCGAACCATTCCCAAAGGCGCTGGCAAGTACAGCGAGAAAGACAACGCACGCTTTCCGGCCGAACCGCAGGAGAACATCCTCTACTTCATCGAAAAACACGCCCCGCTGCTGGAGCCATGGCAGCGGGAAATCGTGCGGATCGTGCGCAAGATCGCGCAGTACTTTTATCCACAGCGCCAGACGCAAGTCATGAACGAGGGCTGGGCAACGTTCTGGCACTACACCCTGATGAACGACCTGTACGACGAAGGCCTGGTGACCGACGGCTTCATGATGGAGTTCCTGGCCTCGCACACCAGCGTGGTCTTCCAGCCCGGGTTCGATAGCCCGTATTACAGCGGGATCAACCCCTACACCCTGGGCTTCTCCATGTACCGCGACATCCGCCGCATGTGCGAGGAGCCGACGGAAGAGGACTACCGCTGGTTTCCGGAAATCGCCGGGACCGACTGGCTGTCAGCCATCAAGTTCGCCATGAGCAGCTTCAAGGATGAGAGTTTCATCCTGCAGTACCTGTCGCCGAAGGTGATCCGCGACCTCAAACTGTTCAGCATTCTCGATGACGATCAAAAGGACGATCTTCTGGTACCCGCCATTCATGACGAGGACGGCTACCGCACCATTCGTGAAACCCTGGCAGCCCAATACAACCTGGGCAACCGCGAACCCAACATACAGATCTACAGCATCGACCGCCGCGGCGATCGCTCGCTGACCCTGCGCCATCAACAACACGACCGCAAACCACTGGGAGACTCCACAGACGAGGTTCTAAAGCACCTGCACCGCCTCTGGGGCTTCGATATCCACCTGGAGACCCTGCAGGGCGACCAGGTGATGAAAACCCACCACGTGCCCCCCAGGGGCGAGCACAGCGAGGGCGACTACGGTCGACTCGACCTGGCCGTCATTCACCTTTGAACCTTCCAGAACCTCCGGAAGTTCGACACAAGGGTTATCCTGTCGAGCTAACGGAGGTTTTTTATGCAGATTTATAAAGTCGGCGGCGCGGTCAGGGATCGCCTGCTCGGCAAGCCTGTCACCGACATTGACCGGGTTGTGGTCGGTGCCAGCACCGAAGAGATGCTCGCCAAGGGCTTTCGCCCGGTCGGAGCCGATTTCCCGGTCTTCCTGCACCCTGAAAGTGGCGAGGAATATGCCCTCGCCCGCACCGAACGTAAAACCGGGCGCGGTTACGGTGGCTTCACCTTTCACGCCAGCCCCGAAGTCACCCTGGAAGAAGACCTGATTCGCCGTGACCTGACGATCAATGCCATGGCTGAAGACGATCGGGGCCAACTGACCGACCCCTATCATGGCCAGCGCGATCTCGAGGCACGCATACTTCGCCATGTTTCCCCCGCATTCGCCGAAGATCCCTTGCGAGTCCTGCGCGTTGCCCGTTTCGCCGCCCGTTACGCCGAGCTCGGTTTCACGGTCGCACCCGAAACCCTCGAACTGATGCGCCAACTCAGCGAATCAGGCGAACTTGAGGCACTGACTGCCGAACGCAGCTGGAAAGAAATATCCCGCGCCCTGATGGAAAACCAGCCTCAGGTTTTCATCCAGGTACTCAGGGACTGCGACGCTTTGAAGGTGCTGATGCCCGAGGTTGATGCGCTGTTCGGCGTGCCGCAGCCTGAAGCCCATCACCCGGAAATCGACAGCGGCCTCCATACCCTGAGCGTTCTGGAACAGGCCGCTGCCCACAAGCAGCCGCTGACCGTGCGCTGGGCCTGTTTGCTGCATGACCTTGGCAAAGGCCTGACACCCGAGAGCGAATGGCCCAGGCACATCGCCCATGAACACAAGGGACTGAAACTGATCAAGGCCGTCAACGCACGCTTCAAGGCTCCGCGCGACTGCCAGGAACTGGCGCTGCTGGTGGGGGAATACCACACCCACGGCCATCGCGCCCTGGAGCTGAAAGCCTCGACCTTGCTGGAGTTGCTACAGAGCTTTGATGTGTATCGACGGCCGCAGCGATTCGAGGAGTTCATTGCAGCCTGCGAAATGGACGCACGAGGCCGCAAAGGTCTTGAACAGAGAAGTTATCCACAAGCCGATTACTTGCGAGGTGCAGCCACGGCCGCACGCAGCGTGGCGGTTCAACCCTTGCTGGAGCAGGGATTCAAGGGCCCGGAGCTGGGCGAGGCCATCAAGCGCGAGCGGCTCAAGGCGTTGAAAGCCTACAAGGAGGCGCTTGCCTGAAAACATCGCGGGCAAGCCCGCTCCCACAGGTACGGCGCACACCTTGTGGGAGCGGGCTTGCCCGCGATAGCGTCCGTCAGGTCACAGCAAATTCAAAGGCGTCAACGGCTCACTGCGCCACTCAAACGCCACCGGCGCCAACACCTGGTCAATCTGCGCTTCACCCCACAAGGTCGCGAAGTTTTTGCCGACACCCGGATGCACCCTGTCCGGCGCAATCAGCGACAGCGGCCATAACACAAAGGCGTTTTTCAGGATTTCCGCTCGCGGCAGGACCAACCCATCGAAATTACCCACCAGATCGCCGTACAGCAGCACGTCGATATCCAGCGGCAAGCCCTTGCGATCCGGGGCGTACCGACCATTGTCGGCCTCAATGAACTTCAATCGCCGATCCAGCTCCATCAAGGGCAGATCGGTAAACGCAGACACCACGAAATTGAAAAATGGTCCGCTCTTGATCCCGACCGGCTGGCTTTCGAACACCGCCGAGCAGCGGATATCCACCAGGAAGCCCGACAGCGCTTCCAACCCAGCCCGCAGATGAGCTTCGCGCTCGACATTGCTGCCGAGCCCGAGAAATACCTGAGTTAGCGACATCCGCGCTCGATCTCCACGCCCACGCCCGCTGCAGCCGGGATGGCGCCTGGCTTGGTCAGCTTGAGACGCATCCAGGTGATCTTGAATTCGTCCATCAAGACTTCCGCCAGACGCTCGGCAAAGGTCTCCACCAGTTGGTAGCTGGACTGCTCGGCGAACGCCTGGATACGCGATGTGACACTGGCATAGTCGAGCGCCAGGGTCAGGTCATCACCCGCCGCTGCCGGACGGTTGTCCCAGGCAAAGCTCAGGTCAAGACGCAGGCACTGACGGATGCCGCGCTCCCAGTCGTAGGCACCAATCACCGTGTCGACTTCCAGGCCCTCGATAAACACTCTGTCCAAGCACTTTTCTCCGCAGCACGACAAGGGCGCAATGCGCCGTTAGAATCAGGGCGTCCTCGCCCGGAATAGTTAGCATGTTTTGGTTACTGGCGATCCTCGCCTACCTGCTTGGCTCTCTGTCCTTCGCCATTTTGCTCAGCCGCCTGACCGGTAACCCCGATCCGCGAATGAGTGGATCGGGTAATGCCGGCGCCACCAACATGTTACGCCTGGCGGGCAAAAAACTCGCCGTCCTCACCTTGCTGGGCGATCTTTGCAAAGGCTTGCTGCCCGTACTGATTGCCGGACTGGCAGGCCTTTCGATACAACAACAGGCCTGGATTGGCGTCTGCGCCGTCATCGGCCACCTGTTTCCGCTGTACTTCTGCTTTCGCGGCGGCAAAGGCGTTGCAACGGCCGCCGGCATGCTGCTGGGGCTATACCCGCCAGCGGCACTCCTGGCCATTGGCGCCTGGCTCCTGACCTTCTACCTCACCCGCACCAGCTCGCTGGCCGCCCTCATCGCCACGCCCCTGACCCTGCCACTACTGGCCTGGCAGGAACCGGCAGCGTTACTGCCCATGAGCGCATTGACGGCGCTGATCGTCTGGCGCCATCGCGGCAATCTACGCGACCTGTTTGCCGGGCGCGAACGGCATTTCTAACGACCGCGGGTGAATATCGCTCACGTGCGACGGTCCGTTACAACGGTGACAGCTGCTCCATCGGCCAGCGGGCCTGAACACTGATCGCCAGGCTTTCGTGCTGGCCAGCCTGCAATCGCTGGCAACCGGCAAATGCGATCATCGCGCCGTTATCGGTGCAGAACTCCGGACGTGCGTAGTAAACGTCGCCCTTCATGTCGCCGAGCATTTTTTCCAGGGAAGCACGCAAGGCCTTGTTGGCACTCACGCCACCAGCAATCACCAGGCGCTTGAGACCCGCCTGCTTCAGGGCGCGCTTGCACTTGATGGTCAGAGTCTCCACCACCGCCTGCTGGAAGGCCAGCGAGATGTCGCAGCGGGTTTGCTCGCTGTCGTCCCCGGCGCTGACGCACTGCTGCCAGGTGTTCAAGGCAAAGGTTTTCAAGCCGCTGAAACTGAAATCCAGACCCGGCCGATCACACATCGGGCGTGGAAAGACGAAACGCCCGACTACGCCTTGCACGGCCAGGCGCGCGATTTCCGGACCACCCGGATAATTGAGCCCCATCATCTTCGCCGTCTTGTCGAAGGCTTCGCCGGCGGCATCATCCAGGGTCTCGCCCAGCAACTCGTATTGACCGATACCATCGACCCGAACCAGTTGCGTATGCCCACCCGACACCAACAAAGCGACGAACGGGAACTCGGGTGGTTGCGGCTCCAGCATCGGCGCCAGCAAATGCCCTTCCATGTGGTGCACGCCCAAGGCCGGGATACCCCAGGCAAACGCCAGTGCCTGGGCGCAGGAAGCCCCCACCAGCAAGGCGCCGACCAGGCCAGGACCCGCGGTGTAGGCGATGGCATCGATCTCGGTCGGCACGCAGTCCGCTTCGGCCAACACCTGACGAATCAAGGGCAGCATACGCTTGACGTGATCCCGTGATGCCAGCTCCGGCACCACGCCACCATAGGCGCGATGCAGATCGATCTGGCTGAACAGCGCATCGGCCAGCAGGCCTTTTTCACTGTCGTAAAGTGCGACGCCGGTTTCATCGCAGGAAGTTTCTAATCCCAGTACTAGCATGGGTTTGCGCCTTGTTTAGGCTGAATTCGAAGGCGCGCATAATAGTCGCCGCGTGATGCCCCGACCAGCGGTTTTCGATCAGAGGCTTTGCATTCCGAGCGATGAGGGGTTAACATCCGCAACCCTTAAAAACCGACGTCTTCAAGTGCTCTTTTGCCGCGAGGATGTTGCCCCCGGTAATGAATGAAGGTAGCTCTGGATGCCAGCCGTCAAAGTAAAAGAGAACGAACCCTTCGACGTAGCTCTGCGTCGTTTCAAGCGCTCCTGCGAAAAAGCCGGTGTACTGGCTGAAGTTCGTAGCCGCGAATTTTACGAGAAGCCAACTTCTGAGCGTAAGCGCAAAGCAGCTGCTGCTGTTAAGCGTCACGCCAAGAAAGTTCAGCGCGAACAGCGCCGCGCCGTTCGTCTGTACTAATACGCAGACGACCGTAGCAAGCTTCTGCCAAGCCCGGCTCTCAGCCGGGCTAATGGCATTTGCGGATATCGCTTGATGCTTCACCGTCGAAGCCGCAGACGCGACCGAGACAAATCTGTTTTACACGTCAGACCTGGCTCTTTTGCCAGCAGTGCACGTCTCTTCTGACGAGCCTTCCAAGGCTACTGACGAGCACACCTTACTGATTCTATCGACGATCAGCCCAAGGCACCCTCTTGCGTGCCCGCTTTTGAGCTATCCGAGGCCTGTCACCGGGCACTGCCGGATTCAGCGCAACACTTTCGAACAGTCGAATACTGATTGGTACTAACCTCAGTGGATTTTCGGCAGATACACTCCCCGACAGCGAATACGCAGACGATACCTGGTCGAGCCGCACATCTGCCGCGCCTCAAAACCATGACCCGGCACCGTTCGCCCCTCGCGCGGGCCAATCATTCAGACGCAGTGATGACGAGAACGCCATGGCCGGGCTAATTCCCCAGAGCTTTATTGACGACCTTCTGAACCGCACCGACATCGTCGACGTGGTCAGCTCTCGCCTGCAAATGAAAAAAGCCGGCAAGAACTACACTGCCTGCTGCCCGTTCCACAAGGAAAAAACCCCCTCCTTCAGCGTCAGCCCGGACAAACAGTTCTATTACTGCTTTGGCTGCGGCGCTGGCGGCAATGCCCTCGGCTTCATCATGGACCACGACAACCTGGATTTCCCCCAGGCCGTCGAAGAACTGGCCAAAGCCGCCGGCATGGAAATACCTCGCGAGGAAAGCGGTCGCCCGCACAAGCCGCGGCAACCCACCGACTCGCCGCTCTATCCGCTACTGACCGCCGCCGCTGACTTTTACCGCCAGGCCCTGAAAAGCCACCCAGCGCGCAAAGCGGCTGTCGACTACCTGAAAGGGCGCGGCCTGACCGGCGAAATCGCTCGCGATTTCGGCCTCGGTTTCGCCCCACCGGGCTGGGACAATCTGTTCAAGCACCTGAGCAGCGATACGCTGCAACAAAAGGCCATGATCGATGCCGGCCTGCTGATTGAAAACGCCGAAACCGGCAAACGCTACGACCGCTTCCGCGATCGCGTCATGTTTCCGATCCGCGACAGCCGCGGGCGCATCATCGCGTTTGGCGGCCGGGTACTGGGCGATGACAAACCGAAATACCTGAATTCACCGGAAACCCCGGTATTTCATAAAGGCCAGGAACTCTATGGCCTGTATGAAGCCCGCAAGACCAACCGCAACCTCGACGAAATCATCGTCGTCGAGGGCTACATGGACGTTATCGCCCTGGCCCAGCAAGGCCTGCGCAATGCCGTTGCCACACTGGGCACCGCGACCAGCGAAGAACACCTCAAGCGGCTGTTCCGCGTCGTGCCCAGCGTGCTGTTCTGCTTCGACGGCGACCAGGCCGGTCGCAACGCTGCATGGCGCGCACTCGAGGCAACACTGTCGAGCCTGCAGGACGGCCGGCGCGCGCGCTTTCTGTTTCTACCCGAAGGCGAGGACCCGGATACCCTGGTCCGCTCCGAAGGCACCGACGCCTTCCGCGCGCGCATCAATCAGCACGCCCAGCCCCTGGCCGATTACTTCTTCCAGCAACTGACCGAGGAAGCCGATCCGCGCTCGCTCGAAGGCAAGGCCCACATGGCCACCCTCGCCGCACCGCTGATCGACAAAGTACCTGGTGCCAACCTGCGCACCCTGATGCGCCAGCGCCTGACCGAAATTACCGGCCTCACCAGCGAAACCGTGAGCCAACTGGCACACAACGCCCCGCAGGATGCGCCACCGGCCTATGATCCGGGCATCAATTACGACGCCATGCCGGACTACAGCGACTACCACCAGCCGCAAGCGCAAGACATGTATGCGCCGCAGCAAGAGTGGACACCCAAGAAAACCGGCGCCGGCGGCAAGAAATGGGACAAGAAACCCTGGGACAAGAACGGCAAGCGTGGCGGCGATCGCGACCAGCCACGAGCACCACGAGTGCCGGCAGCCGTAGAGCCACCTACACTGGCAGCCTTGCGCACGCTGCTGCATCACCCGCAACTGGCTGAAAAAGTCGAGGACGCCGGGCACTTCGCTGCCGAGGATCACTCCAACACTCAATTGCTGGTAGCACTACTGGAAGCCGTACAGAAGAATCCCAAGCTAAACTCATTTCAGTTGATTGCACGCTGGCATGGAACCGAACAGGGTCGCTTGCTCAAGGCATTGGCAGAAAAGGAATGGCTGATTGAGGGAGATAACCTTGAACAACAGTTTTTCGACACCATAACTAGCTTGTCAGCCCGCCAACGCGAGCGAAATCTGGAACAGCTGCTCAGGAAAGCACGTCAAAGCGAATTGAGTGGCGACGAGAAAAATCAACTGCGCGACCTTTTAAGTCGCAATGTTTCCGCATCAAGCCCGACCTCAACTGGCGCGTGAGGTCATAGCTCAGGTATAATCCTCGGCTTGTTTTTTGCCCGCCAAGACCTTCAGTGGATAGGGTGTTATGTCCGGAAAAGCGCAACAGCAGTCTCGTATCATCGAGTTGATCAAACTGGGTCGTGAGCAGAAGTATCTGACTTACGCAGAGGTCAACGACCACCTGCCGGAGGATATTTCAGATCCGGAACAGGTGGAAGACATCATCCGCATGATTAATGACATGGGGATTCCCGTACACGAGAGTGCTCCGGATGCGGACGCCCTTATGCTGGCCGACGCCGATACCGACGAGGCCGCTGCGGAAGAAGCAGCGGCTGCGTTGGCAGCGGTCGAGACCGACATCGGTCGCACCACCGACCCTGTGCGCATGTACATGCGTGAAATGGGTACGGTAGAGCTCCTCACACGTGAAGGCGAAATCGAAATCGCCAAGCGTATTGAAGAGGGCATCCGTGAAGTGATGGGCGCAATTGCGCACTTCCCTGGCACGGTTGACCACATTCTCTCCGAATACACTCGCGTCACCACCGAAGGTGGTCGCCTGTCCGACGTCCTGAGCGGTTATATCGACCCGGACGACGGCATTGCGCCGCCTGCTGCAGAAGTGCCGCCGCCTGTCGACGCCAAGGCCGCGCCAGCTGCCGACGACGCCGAAGAGGACGACGCTGAAGCCAGTGACGACGAAGAAGAAGCCGAAAGCGGTCCGGATCCGGTCATCGCAGCCCAGCGTTTTGGCGCTGTGGCCGACCAGATGGAAATCACCCGCAAGGCGCTGAAAAAGCACGGTCGTGGCAATAAGCTGGCAATCGCCGAGTTGTTGGCCCTGGCTGAGCTGTTCATGCCGATCAAACTGGTTCCGAAGCAATTCGAAGGCCTGGTCGAGCGTGTTCGCAGTGCCCTGGATCGTCTGCGTCAGCAAGAGCGCGCGATCATGCAACTTTGCGTTCGTGATGCCCGCATGCCGCGTGCCGATTTCCTGCGCCAGTTCCCGGGCAACGAAGTTGACGAAAGCTGGACCGATGCACTGGCCAAAGG
This sequence comes from Pseudomonas sp. Irchel s3h17, assembly GCF_900187505.1. GTDB lineage: Bacteria > Pseudomonadota > Gammaproteobacteria > Pseudomonadales > Pseudomonadaceae > Aquipseudomonas. The sequence goes on along the minus strand of NZ_FYDL01000020.1, from coordinate 22,969 downwards.
CAAAAGCAAATACGCTGAAGCCATTGGTCGCCTGCAACCGGACATCATTCGTTGCCAGCAGAAGCTGACCGCGCTGCAAACCGAAACCGGTTTGACGATCGCCGAGATCAAGGACATCAACCGTCGCATGTCGATCGGTGAGGCCAAGGCCCGCCGCGCGAAAAAAGAGATGGTCGAAGCGAACTTGCGTCTGGTGATCTCCATCGCCAAGAAGTACACCAACCGTGGCCTGCAATTCCTCGACCTGATCCAGGAAGGCAACATCGGCTTGATGAAAGCGGTAGACAAGTTCGAATACCGTCGCGGCTACAAATTCTCGACTTATGCCACCTGGTGGATCCGTCAGGCGATCACTCGCTCGATCGCCGACCAGGCCCGCACCATCCGTATCCCGGTGCACATGATCGAGACGATCAACAAGCTCAACCGTATTTCCCGGCAGATGTTGCAGGAAATGGGTCGCGAACCGACCCCGGAAGAGCTGGGCGAACGCATGGAAATGCCTGAGGACAAGATCCGCAAGGTATTGAAGATCGCTAAAGAGCCGATCTCCATGGAAACCCCGATCGGTGATGACGAAGACTCCCATCTGGGTGACTTCATCGAAGACTCGACCATGCAGTCGCCAATCGATGTCGCTACCGTTGAGAGCCTTAAAGAAGCCACTCGCGAAGTACTCTCCGGCCTCACTGCCCGTGAAGCCAAGGTCCTGCGCATGCGCTTCGGTATCGACATGAATACCGACCACACCCTTGAGGAAGTCGGTAAGCAGTTCGACGTTACCCGTGAACGGATCCGCCAGATCGAAGCCAAGGCGCTGCGCAAGCTGCGCCACCCGACGAGAAGCGAGCATCTGCGCTCCTTCCTCGACGAGTAACCCCAAGACCCCCGGCCCTGCCGGGGGTTTTGCTTTCTACAGATTTAATCCTCCCCGCACCCCACCTCCCCCCGCCAGCGCGTCTACACTCGAAACATCCCCCCCGAGCCATAACGAGACCGTTATGCCCAGAATCCCGGCCGTACTTTTACTGTCGCTGATAACCTGGACCGCAACGGCTGGCGCGCTGTCTCTTACAGACGAAGAACGTCGCTGGCTTGCGGCTCACCCTGAATTGCGCCTGGGGGTAGATGCCTCCTGGCCACCCTTTGAGTACCGCGATGAACAGGGCCATTACCAGGGGCTGGCGGCCGATTACATCAACGTCATACGCAATCGCCTGGCAATCAAGGTCACCCCCGTCGAACCCGTCAGTTGGACCGAAGTACTGGACCAGGTCAAACACGGCAAGCTGGACCTCCTGCCCGGCATCATGTCGACCCCCGAGCGCCAGACCTATCTCTCGTTCACGCGGCCCTACCTGGACTTTCCCATCGTCATCCTGGCCCATGTGGGCAGTGCGCAACCGCGCAACCTTGATGACCTGTACGGCTTGAAGATCGCCGTGGTGGAAAACTACGCCCCCCATGAACTGCTGCGTACGCACCACCCCGACCTCAATCTGGTGCCCATGCCCAACGTCAGTTCAGCCTTGCAGGCCCTGGCCACCGATGGAGTGGATGCGGTCGTGGGCGACCTGGCATCAAGTGTCTGGAGCCTTCGCCAACTCAAGCTTGAAGGCCTCTACGTCAGCGGTGAAACGCCCTATCGCTACCAACTGGCGATGGCGGTACCTCGCAACAACACCGTCTTGGTCGGCATACTGGATAAAGTGCTGGCCGACATGACCCCAGGCGAGATCAGCTCCATCCAGGAACATTGGGTAGGCAACGTCCTCGATCACCGGACCTTCTGGGTCGATCTATTGAAATACGGCCTGCCCGGCATACTGCTGCTGGTCATCGTCCTGGCCGCGGTGATTCGCATCAATCGGCGCTTGAGTTCGGAAATCGCACGTCGGGTCGATCTGGAGCAGGAACTGCGCTCCAGCGAATATCATTACCGCGGGCTGGTGGAGAGCCTTTCTGCCATTGCCTGGGAAGCACGCATCAGCGATTTCACTTACAGCTACGTCTCGCCACATGCCGAAGACCTGCTCGGCTACCCCCTCTCCCACTGGCTGATTCCGGGCTTCTGGCGCAACATCATCCACCCTGCGGACCTCACCCGTGCGCAAAATTTTTGCGACCACGAACTCCTCGCCGGACGCGATCACAGCCTGGACTACCGAGTCATCACCGCAGACGGCCGCTGCCTCTGGGTGCGAGACATCGTCAGCCTGATCGAGCACGGCCATGAACCGGTGATGCGCGGGCTGATGATCGACATCAGCGAAGCCAAACGCACCGAGGAAGCCTTGCGCCTCTCCGAGCAGAAATTCGCCTCGGTATTCCAGCAATGCCCGGACATCCTGGTGATCGCGCGCCTGGTGGATGGCTGCCTGCTCGAGGTCAACGAAGCGTTCGAGGAGCAGATTGGTCTCAGCGCCAACGAAGTCATCGGCCGAACCGCCACCGAATTGAACATATGGGGCATCGCCGGTGTGGGCCCCGGGCTGTTGAAACGCTTGCAGGCGGGCAGCATTCGCAACCTGGAAATGCCTTTTCGCCGCAGCAATGGCCAAGTGTTCACCGGCCTGATCTCCGCCGAACCCTTTGAACTCGATACCACGCCGGCGCTGGTCGTGGTGGTGCGCGACATCAGCCAGCTCAAGGAAACCCAACAGCAACTGCAGACCTCTGAAGAAAAGTTCGCCAAAGCCTTCCATGCCTCCCCTGACGGTCTGCTGCTGTCGCGGGTCAGCGACGGGTTGCTGATTGAGGTCAACGAAGGATTCAGCCGCATTACCGGCTTCAACAGCGCGATGTCACTGGATCGCTCGACCCTCGACCTCGGGATTTGGGTCAACCTGAACGAACGCAGGAAAATGCTCGACCAGCTCAAGCGCGATGGTTTTGTCCGCGACTTCAGCTGCCATATCCGGCGCAACGATGGGCAGATCCGCCTCTGTGAGATGTCGAGCCGGCCGCTGCCGATCGGCAACGAGGACTGCATGCTGACCATCGCTCGCGACATCACCGAGCGACACCTGATGCAGGAAAAGCTGCAACAGGCCGCTACGGTATTCGAGAGCACGGCCGAAGGTGTGCTGATCACCGACACTCAACAGCACATCAGCGCCGTCAACCGTGCCTTTACCGAGATCACCGGCTACAGCGAGACCGAGGCCCTCGGCCATACACCCCGACTACTCGCCTCTGGCCTGCACGACAGCGCCTTCTACGCGGCCATGTGGCACCAACTGACCGCCGAAGGGCATTGGCAGGGCGAGATTTCCAACCGGCGCAAGAATGGCGAGCTGTATCCCAGCTGGCTGACCATCAGCGCCGTGCGCAACAAGGACCGCTTCATCACCCACTTTGTGGCGGTATTTGCCGACATCTCGAGCCTCAAGCACGCCCAGGCGAAACTCGACTACCAGGCCCACCACGACCCGCTCACCGGCCTGCCAAACCGTACGCTGTTCGAGAGCCGGCTGCTCACGGCCCTCAACGGCCAGCAAGAACGGGGTGGCCAGGGCGCCGTGCTGTTCCTGGACCTGGACCGTTTCAAACACATCAACGACAGCCTTGGCCACCCCGTCGGCGACCTGCTGCTCAAAGGCATCGCCGTGCGCCTCAAGGAGCAACTGCGGGACATCGATACCGTGGCGCGCCTGGGCGGTGACGAATTCATCATCCTGTTGCCCGGCCTGCAGCAAGCCAGTGACGCCGATAATATCGCCAACAAGCTGTTGAACTGCTTCGCCGCGCCGTTCCAGGCGGGTGAACACGAGTTTTTCATCAGTGCCAGCATCGGCACCAGCCTCTACCCCAGGGACGGCAGCGACGTGGCCACCCTGGTCAAGAACGCCGATGCCGCGATGTACCGCTCCAAGGCCAAAGGCCGTAACCGGGTCGAAAGCTACACACGCGATCTCACCGCGCAGGCCAGCGAGCGAGTCGCGCTGGAACATGAACTGCGTCGCGCCATCGAACGCAATGAGCTGACCCTGTTCTATCAACCAAAGATCAGCCTCAACCAAACACGCCTGGTGGGGGCCGAGGCGCTGATTCGCTGGCATCACCCCAACTTTGGTGACGTGCCCCCCGAGCACTTCATCCCGCTGGCCGAAGAAAACGGCATGATCATGCAGATCGGTGACTGGGTACTCGAGCACGCCTGCCGGCAACTGCAGGAATGGAACGCGTGCTATGAAAGCCTCGGCTCGCTGTCGGTCAATCTCGCCGGAGCTCAATTGCGCCAGCCCAACCTGCTGGGCCGCATCGAACAACTGCTCAAGGACAACCACCTGAAACCCGGCTTGCTGCAGTTGGAAATTACTGAAAGCTTCATCATGAGCCAGGCCGAAGAAGCCCTGGAAGTCCTGCACCAGCTCAAGCACCTGGGTGTGCAACTGGCGATCGATGACTTCGGCACGGGCTATTCCTCTCTGAGCTACCTCAAACGCCTGCCTCTGGACTTCCTGAAAATCGACCAGTCCTTTGTCCGAGGCCTTCCGGACGACCCCCATGACGTCGCCATCGTCCGGGCAATCATCGCCCTTGGCCGCAGCATGCAACTGACCATCATTGCCGAGGGCGTCGAAACCCAGGCGCAGCAGCAATTCCTGACGGCCGAAGGTTGCGAACAGATCCAGGGCTATATCGTCAGCCTGCCGCTGCCAGCCGACGAATTCGCCGCAACCTTTCTTCGTATCGCAGTTTCAGATTTTTCGGATAGCACAGCCGAGAAACCGTCGCTATAATCCGCGACCTACTGAGGGCCTATAGCTCAGTTGGTTAGAGCAGAGGACTCATAATCCTTTGGTCCACGGTTCAAGTCCGTGTGGGCCCACCATACTCAAAGCCGCGCATTGCGCGGCTTTCGTGTTTCCGGCTCAAACTTTCTGCGTTGACATGTATGGCCCCTCCAGCCAGGGGCGCACTCGTTATGCAAAGCATTCTTTAGCAGGCAACCCATCACGGACACGACGTCAAGTCTTGGCCCAGCATGAACTGGCGCCAGCCCGTCGCTGCATGGGTACGGCCGACGGTCGTCATGTAACCCGCTGCCGGTGCCCACTTCAGCTCCCGGGTTTCTGAGCATCAGCGCATTGACGCTCCCATGCCAACAAAACCGAGCCGCTGGCAAAACCGTCGGAGCGCACAAAAATCAAAGGCGACGACTAATGATTGCCATCATCGGCAGGCCCAAATGCAGGTGATGCACCCACCAACCACACCATGGACATTCTCGATTTCGTTACCCATGAGCTCCACCACTGGCTCAACAATCAGTCTTCCGTGGCTTTGTTTTTCTCAAGATCACGTGACAACATATCGCTACTTCGTTTATCCGCTGTTCCGTAACGAAGCTCACGCAACTCCTCGCGAGTAGGCTGATACTCATCCTCATCAACTAGAAATCGATACAACTTACTAGCCTTCAGAAACTCCACAAGCTTTCTCATGCACCCAAACCCTTAAAAACGATGCTGCATCCGAAAAAAGCAAAACCGCTATCACATGAATTATCAGAGTTGCGCCTTCTTGCAGCCCCCATTCACTGTGCCATGCTGGAAAGTTTCAAACTTACCGTTCAACCTGACTGAAACGTCACTTACAACTGACTCGCCGATGACAGGCAGACGCTCTAACCTTACCGTTTCACCCACACAATCAACCTGCCTCATGCCTGATGACTCCAACATCCCCTCATCAGCGTTTCCGCACCGAGACTAAAAAATACCCAGAAATCGACATAATGACAGTGGCACAATGAGCCTTTCATTCGGGCGACGCTATAGATACCACACTTCTACCCCGCCTCATGAAACCAACGAACTGGATTTATTTTCTGACCAGTTACAACATTTCAAAACAGAAATACAACAAGCTCCAGCACCACGCAAGACTGTAATAAACCCAAGTCCCATGGAGACTAGCCGCTTGACTTTAACGAACACCTCGCAGGCACAAGACCCGCCTCGCCCGTATTCGTCAGTCACCATCGACGTGCCAACCATAGATTAGACGGCAGGAAGGTTTTCCCCGGCGGTAGGGTATTCTTGGCCGAACCCAGGTAACACACGCAGTTTTCAAATGGAGTATGATAAAATGTTTCCGAAACACTCATCATGAATGACAAGTGCCTGCGATTGAAAATCACACATGAATTGAGACATGCAAAATTCTGCGGACAAGGTGAAAAATCCAATGACGTTTGACCTAGCGAAGGGCTCAAGAAAAGGACCCGTTTTCATTGTAGCCTCCGGAAGTTCGGCACGTGACTTCCCGATTGAACGTTTTTCGGAATACCCTACCATCACCATGAATGGTGCAGTCTCATTGCTTGTAGAAAAAGGGCTGCAGCCCTCTTTCTATATCTGTTCTGACGTCAGTTTTCCAGTAGAGCAACCTTTACTATATGCACAGGCATTGGAGCATAGCGAAAACATTGTACTGGCGGGCTCATTATCTCGCGCCAATATACTTAGAAAGAACGTATTCAGGCTTTCCAAAGCGCCGACCTCTTCGCTGCTCCGCTCTCTTTTAAACCCGGAAAAGTCTCACGTCCGAAACAGTAGATTTCAATTCGGAAGCCAGCGTTCAATTGGATTCAGCAAAGACTTGAGCACGGGCTACTTTGACGCACGAACAGTTGCATACATTGCCATGCAACTTGCTTACCACTTAGGCTTTAGCAAAGTTTTTTTGGTCGGGATTGATTTAAACCCCAGCGCCGGCCGCTTCTACGAAAAAAATGAACAGGCTGTCTCGCCCTGCAACCTGGACGCTGCTTTACAGCGCCGAATACTGCCTTCACTGCGCCTGATGTCGGAGCATGTCGTCAATGAAAGCTTCAAAGTCTACAACCTGTCTGCAACTTCTAAAATCCCAACCAGCGTATTCCCTAAAATCAGCGTGTCGGAGTTGAGCGATATATTAGCCGCAGAGAGCATCTGAGGTTAGATCCGAGCACGCCAGCCCCTTAGGCGAACACCACCCAGCTAATTTGATAGTGTTTGTAACACCGCCCAGACAGTCAAAGCCCCGCTCAACGAATGAAAGGCGACGCACAACAGTCGCGTAACAAATAGAACATGCCGCGTAGGTGATGCGATATCTTCAGGCCGCCAGTGACTCAGGCACCGTGGAGATTCTCGAGCCGACTGGCTAACTGGGGGATCCCGGACGAATGACCGTGCGGTCACCCACACGGCCTTATTGTTTCTGCCCTCCCGCGCCTCAGTCTTTTCCCTCGATTTTCGACCGCACTACCGTTCGGTAACATTTGAGTTGGTTGCATTCATTGCGATTTGCTAGATTCGACCATTGCCGCCGGTAGCGACCGGGCGCAAGACGCGACGCCTCGCCGGGCATCCGTCGCGCCATGCTTCATGGATCAATAAAAATATAAGCATTGTCAATGGCATAACAATCGGACACCCGACATGGAAGCAGCTCAGGAACGCCCATTGGTTGACTCCAGGTTGAGTCATACGAGTGATCTCGACGAGTGCCGCAACAGCGAAATCGGTACCGTGTTCATTATCGCCTCGGGGAGTTCGGCCAAAGATTTTCCGGTCGAAGAGTTCGCCCACGTTCCGATGATCACCATGAACGGTGCCATTTCGCTGTTCATCGGCACAAACATCAAGCCGTACTTCTATATTTGTACGGACATGGGTTTCCCCAAGCAGCAACCCGAACTCTTTTCCCTGGCGATGAACATCAGCCAACGCGTCGCCTTATGGACAGAACATGTACGGCGAGCGGGGAGTCGACCCGCAGGGAAGCTCTTTGCGTTAAAACGGGCCCCAAAAAAAACCTGGCTCGACTACTTCTTCAGAAGCAACAAGAACCTGGTGCACAAGCATTCGCTTCTAAGTCATCGCGCCAGAAGCGTCGGCTTCAGCAAGAACCTGAGCGACGGCGTCTTCGATGCCCGCACCGTGGCGTACCTGGCCCTGCAACTTGCCCACCACCTGGGTTTCAGCAAGGTGATCCTGGTCGGGTTCGATCTGACCCCGGCCATGGGGCGGTTCTATGAGAACAACGATTCCGTGTTGTCACCGTGCAGGCTGGATGAGCACTACCACACCCGAATTCTGCCGTCATTGAAGTTGATGTCGAAGAAAGTCATGGGTGATAGTTTCTCGGTCTACAACCTGTCTAAAACCTCCAGGATTCCTGAGAGCGTCATTCCCAGGATCGAACTTCAGGCATTGAGGTCGCTTCTCGGGTGAAGCCTTTGGCGTGACGCTCGTTGCGCAACCTGTCTGCGGGCACTCGCATTCCCCCATCAGCCTGTAACATGCGCCCCACTGAAGTGTGCCGCCGGAGACCACCTTGCCTGACACCCGCCCTCTCGCCCTCGATGAAATCGACCGCCAACTGATTGCAGCCCTGCAGATCAATGCCCGTGAAAGCGTGGCCATGCTCGCCCGGCAACTGGGCATCGCCCGCACTACCGTGACGTCAAGGCTGGCACGCCTGGAAAAGGCCAGGGTGATCACCGGTTACGGCGTACGCCTGGGCCAGCGCGTGGTCGAGGGTGGCCTGCAGGCTTATGTCGGGATCACCGTGCAACCGCGCTCCGGCAAAGAAGTGCTGCGCCGGCTCAGTAGCATGGCGCAGGTCCAGCAACTTTGTGCGGTGAGTGGCGAGTTCGATTACGTGGCCTGGCTGCGCACCGACTCACCGGAACAGCTCGATCAACTGCTTGACCAGATTGGCAGCGTCGACGGTGTGGAAAAGACCACCACGTCGATCATCCTCAGCAGCAAGATCGACCGTGGACAGCCAGTCTGACCACAATCCTCGTCAGATTGATTCAAAGACATGCAAAACGACGACACTTTGCGTCTTATTAACGTGCGCTACGCCCCCTAGAATGGCGACAGTCTTTTCTATACTCAGCACCTGTGTGCACGTCGCCAGCAAGGTCCGCCATGAACAAGAACAATCGCCATCCTGCAGACGGTAAAAAACCAGTCACCATCTTCGGTCCCGACTTCCCTTTCGCCTTTGACGACTGGATCGAGCACCCAGCCGGCCTGGGCAGCATTCCAGCACACAACCACGGCACGGAAGTGGCCATTGTCGGTGCCGGTATCGCTGGCCTGGTGGCCGCTTATGAATTGATGAAGCTGGGCTTGAAACCGGTCGTCTACGAAGCCTCGAAAATGGGCGGCCGCTTGCGCTCCCAAGCCTTCGAAGGGGCCGAAGGCATCATCGCCGAGCTGGGCGGCATGCGTTTCCCGGTGTCCTCCACCGCGTTCTATCACTATGTCGACAAACTCGGTCTTGAGACCAAACCCTTCCCCAACCCCCTGACCCCGGCCTCCGGCAGTACGGTCATCGACCTGGAAGGCCAGACCCACTACGCACAGAAGCTCGCCGATCTTCCTGCCCTGTTCCAGGAAGTCGCCGACGCCTGGGCCGATGCATTGGAAGACGGCTCGCGCTTTGGCGAGATCCAGCAGGCGATCCGCGACCGCGACGTACCGCGCCTCAAAGAACTGTGGAACACCCTCGTGCCGTTGTGGGACGACCGCACGTTCTACGACTTCGTGGCCACCTCAAAAGCCTTCGCCAAGTTGTCGTTCCATCACCGCGAAGTCTTCGGTCAGGTCGGCTTCGGCACCGGCGGCTGGGATTCGGACTTCCCGAACTCGATGCTGGAAATCTTCCGCGTGGTGATGACCAACTGCGACGACCACCAGCACCTGGTAGTAGGCGGTGTGGAACAAGTGCCGCTGGGCATCTGGCGCCATGCCCCTGAGCGTTGCGCTCACTGGCCGCAAGGCACCAGCCTGAGTTCCTTGCACAAGGGTGCGCCACGCACCGGGGTCAAACGGATCGCGCGCGCTGCCGATGGCCGCTTCAGCGTCACCGACAACTGGGGCGACACGCGTGAATACGCGGCGGTGCTGACCACCTGCCAAAGCTGGCTGCTGACCACTCAGATCGAATGTGAAGAGTCGCTGTTCTCGCAAAAAATGTGGATGGCCCTGGACCGCACCCGCTACATGCAGTCCTCGAAAACCTTCGTCATGGTCGACCGCCCGTTCTGGAAAGACAAAGACCCGGAAACCGGCCGGGACCTGATGAGCATGACCCTCACCGACCGCCTGACCCGTGGCACCTACCTCTTCGACAACGGCGACGACAAACCCGGGGTGATTTGCCTGTCATACTCGTGGATGAGCGATGCGCTGAAAATGCTCCCGCAACCGATCGATAAACGCGTGAAGCTGGCACTCGATGCCCTGAAGAAGATCTACCCGAAAGTCGACATCGCGGCCCGCATCATCGGCGACCCGATTACCGTGTCCTGGGAAGCCGACCCGCACTTCCTCGGGGCATTCAAAGGCGCCCTGCCCGGCCACTATCGTTACAACCAGCGCATGTATGCGCACTTCATGCAGCAGGACATGCCCGCGGAACAGCGCGGGATATTTATCGCCGGGGATGATGTGTCCTGGACGCCGGCCTGGGTCGAAGGCGCGGTACAAACCTCGCTCAACGCGGTCTGGGGCATCATGAATCACTTTGGCGGTACGACTCACGCCGAAAACCCGGGTCCGGGCGACGTGTTCCATGAGATCGGGCCGATTGCCCTGCCCGAGTAAGAGGAGTCCGAGATGCGTGTAGCCCTTTACCAATGCCCACCGCTGCCGCTGGACGTTGCCGGCAATCTGAAACGCCTGCAGCGCCTTGCAACAGAGGCCGGGGATGCCGATCTGTTGGTGTTCCCGGAGATGTTCCTGACCGGCTACAACATCGGCGCGGAAGCGGTCGGCGCATTGGCCGAGGCGCAAGACGGTGCATCGGCGCAACACATCGCCAACGTTGCCAGGGCCAATGGCATGGCCATTGCCTATGGCTACCCGGAGCGCGCCGAGGACGGGCAGATCTACAACGCGGTGCAGTTGATCGACAGCCAGGGCCGGCGACTGGCCAACTACCGCAAGACCCACCTGTTCGGCGAACTCGACCACTCGATGTTCAGCATCGGACCGGATGAGTTTCCGTTGGTCGAGCTCAATGGCTGGAGGCTGGGCTTCTTGATCTGTTACGACCTGGAGTTCCCGGAAAACGCCCGACGCCTGGCACTGGCCGGTGCCGAGTTGATACTGGTGCCGACGGCGAACATGGTTCCCTACGACTTCATCGCCGACGTCACCGTACGTTCGCGCGCCTTCGAGAACCAGTGTTACGTGGCCTATGCCAACTACTGCGGCAGCGAGGATCAGATCCACTATTGCGGCCAGAGCAGTATTGCCGCGCCGGATGGCAGCCGTATCGCCCAGGCCGGGCTGGATGAAGCGCTGATCGTTGGCACCCTGGATCGGCAGTTGATGGTCGATTCACGCGCCGCCAATCGCTACTTTCTCGACCGCCGGCCAGAGCTCTACGGCGAGCTGAACAAGCGCTGACCCAAGGTTTTCGCTAGCATGAGCGCTTCTTTGTAGCGGAAGTGCTCATGCCTGCGCCGACCCCTCTTCACCCTCACACCGAAACCCTGGCCAACGGCCTGCGGGTTTCACTTCGTCATGCGCCCGGCTTGAAACGCTGCGCGGCTGTCTTGCGGGTCGCCGCCGGTAGCCACGATGCCCCACGGGCCTGGCCTGGCTTGGCGCACTTTCTTGAGCATTTGCTGTTTTTGGGCACTGAACGCTTCCCCGCGGACGAAGGGCTGATGGCCTACGTACAACGGCATGGCGGCCAACTGAATGCACAAACCCGCGAGCGCACCACCGACTTCTTTTTCGAACTGCCTGTGCATGCCTGCGCCGCAGGGCTGGAACGCTTGTGCGACATGCTCGCCCATCCACGCCTGAGTCCCGACGATCAATTGCGGGAACGGGAAGTGCTGGAAGCCGAGTTCATCGCCTGGTCCCAGGATGCGACGGCGCAGCAGCAACAGGCGCTGCTCAACGCGCTTTCAGCCGATCATCCCTTGCGCGACTTCCATGCTGGCAACCGCAACAGCCTGGCGGTGGAGCAACCGGCGTTCCAACAGGCACTGCGTGCCTTCTATCAGCGCTTCTACCAGACCGGTCAAATGACCTTGAGCCTTGTCGGCCCACAGCCTGTGGATGAATTGCGCAGCATGGCCCAGCGCTTGAGCGTCGACCTCAACGTCGGCGAGGTACAACCGCAAAGCCTGCCGACCGCCTTGATGACCAGCCCAACGGGCCACTATCAACAGATCGACAAACGTCGACTCAACCTGGTATTTGCGTTCGAAGCCTTACCCGCTGCCTCCCGTGAGGCACTGGATTTCCTCTGCACCTGGCTCAATGCTGCCAAGCCCGGCGGCTTGCTTGCCGAGTTACGCCATCGCCAATTGATCGACCACATGAAGGCCGTGCCGGTGTACCACTTTGCCGGGCAAGCACTGCTGCACGTCGAGTTCAAACTGAGCAGCCCCGACACGCAACCTGCAGCAGTAAGCGAGTGGTTCAACGACTGGCTGCATGACTTCGGTCAACAGGCCGACTGGCCTGGACTGCGCGAAGAATATGCCCTCCTGCAACGGCGAAAAGCTGAATCCAGCCAGGCCCTGGCGCTGGCCCGACGGGGCAGTGAGCAACTGGAGCCACAGTTGTCGGACCTGGGCGTTGCGGCCTTGACGGCGATCTTGCGTCACATGAATCCAACACCTGCGCCACACCCGTCGATCGCCTGGCAATTGCCACCCGCCAATCCATGGCTGCGCAGCGTCGACGAACCGGCGCCCGCCGGATTGATCCGGGGGCAGACCAGCGCTCACCGGGGCTTGCGCACGTTCGCCCAGGACCGCACACGCGGCCGCCGTGAACGTTCGTCCATGCAGTTCAGCCCTGCGCCGACGGAGACCGGCGGCGAAGCAGCGATATGCCTGCGCTGGCGCCTCGACTCAACGCCGCCAGGCAATTTTCAGCTGGTATTCGACCGCAGCCTGCAAAGCCTGCGCGACGACGCGCTGCAAGCCGGTGTCGAACTGTCCTTCAGTGAAATGGGCGATCAATGGCGGCTGAAGTTGAACGGCTGGCACGAGCCGATGCCTGCGATTCTCGAACAGGCGCTGCAGTGCCTGGCCAGCCCCGCCGCCCTCGCCTGGCACAGCGTTGATGACGCTGCCCCCATGATCGCGATTCGGCAAATGCTCAAGGCACTGCCCGCCCACTGCCTGGGCCAAGGCTCACAACCGGCATCGCCGCCCGGCACGGTGGACGACCTGCACCGAACCTGGGCCAGCGCACGCTGGGACGGACTGGCGACAGGCCTGTCGCCATCGGCTCAAACCGCAATCACCCGCGCATTGAGCCGAGCCCCTGGGATTCCCGACAGCGAGCCGACCGCGCCGCAGTCGATTGCCGGGCAACGGCTTTGGAGCGAGCTACCGGGTACCGCCAACGAGCACGCGCTGCTGCTGTTTTGCCCTGCTCCCACCCAGGCACTGGCCGACGAAGCCGCATGGCGCATGCTGGCTCACCTGTGCCAAACACCCTTCTATCAACGCCTGAGGGTCGAGTTGCAATTGGGCTACGCGGTATTCAGCGGTATCCGACAGATCAACGGGCAAACCGGGTTGCAGTTCGGGATACAGTCGCCGCAAGCGTCGGTGACAGTGCTGGCTGAACAGGTGGAGTTGTTCCTCAAGCAATTGCCCGATCTCATAGAGGCGATCGATGATCAAGCGCTGGCCCATCAGCAACAGGCCCTGGCTGAGCAACTCGACGACCGTACACTGCCACTGGCCCAGGCCTTTGAGCTGCAATGGCAAGGCAAACTGGGCGGCCATTCGTCGGATTATCTTCAGCAGTTGCAACAGGCCATATTGCGACTGGACCGCACAACACTGCTCGACGCGGCAGGCCGGTTGACTCGCGCAGAAGGTGGCCGTAGGTATCTGGCCACGGGATCATTACCGAAGCTGTAACAGGCTTTCTTCGACAGATATCTCCAATTTGCAGAAACGTTTCAGTAACATAGGCCCGACAAGCATCCGAACACCTCCTGCCGGAGGTGGACTATATGTATAGAGCCCAATTTGAAGGAGCGTTTTTATGACCTGGTCCAAACCTGCCTACACCGACCTGCGGATCGGCTTTGAAGTCACCATGTACTTCGCCAGCCGTTGATTCTGCCTGCGGGGAGAAGATGCGGTTCAACGCCTCGGCCCGTCCGGGGCGTTTTTATTTTCAGCGTTGATGGGGTGGAGCGGTCATGTTTGTCCAGATTCTAGGGTCCGCCGCTGGCGGTGGTTTTCCGCAGTGGAACTGCAACTGCGTGAACTGCGCGGGTTTTCGCGATGGCAGCCTGCGGGCCACGGCACGGACCCAGTCATCCATCGCCATTTCCGATGACGGTGTGAATTGGGTGCTGTGCAATGCCTCTCCCGACATCCGCGCACAACTCCAGGGTTTTGCGCCCATGCAGCCCGGCCGGGCACTGCGCGATAGCGGGATCAGTGCAATCATCCTGATGGACAGCCAGATCGACCACACCACCGGCTTGCTCAGCCTGCGCGAAGGTTGCCCGCACTCGGTGTGGTGCACCGACATGGTCCACGAAGACCTGAGTACCGGCTTCCCGCTGTTCACCATGCTCAGCCACTGGAACGGTGGGCTGAACTGGAACCGCATCGAGCTCGACCAGAGCTTCACCATCCCGGCCTGCCCGAACCTGCGGTTCAACCCGCTACCCTTGCGCAGCGCGGCACCGCCCTACTCACCGCACCGCTTCGACCCACACCCAGGCGACAACATCGGCTTGGTCGTCGAAGACCTGCGTACGGGCGGCAAGCTGTTCTATGCGCCGGGGCTGGGCAAGGTCGATGGGCCGCTGCTGGAGATCATGGCCGGCAGCGACTGCCTGCTGGTGGACGGCACCCTGTGGGACGACGACGAAATGCAGCGCCGTGGCGTTGGCACCCGCACCGGCCGGGAAATGGGCCATCTGGCACAAAACGGCCCGGGGGGCATGCTCGAGGTGCTGGAGCAGTTGCCCAGCCAGCGCAAGGTACTCATCCACATCAACAACACCAACCCGATCCTCGATGAGGACTCGACCCAGCGCGCCGAACTGGCTCGGCGCAATGTTGAAGTGGCGTATGACGGGATGAGCATCGAGCTTTAACAAAAGCAGACCCAGACCGCGGCGCGGTCTATCGCGGGTAAGCCCGCTCCCACAGGGATCCGAGTCTAACCAGACTGTCTGAAACGACCGGAGCAGATGTGGGAGCGGGCTTGCCCGCGCAGAGGCCGGCAAAAACACTCCATCTCTACGGTTGTTCCCCGGAGAACCGCAATGACTGACGCACCACTGTCCCCCGCCGAATTCGAAGCCGCCCTGCGGGCCAAGGGCGCCTACTACCACATCCATCACCCTTATCACGTGGCGATGTACGAAGGCCGGGCGAGCCGCGAACAGATCCAGGGCTGGGTCGCCAACCGGTTTTACTACCAGGTGAACATCCCCCTGAAAGACGCCGCGATTCTGGCCAACTGCCCGGACCGCGAGATCCGTCGCGAGTGGATTCAGCGCCTGCTTGACCACGACGGCGCGCCCGGTGAAGACGGCGGCATCGAAGCCTGGCTACGCCTTGGCCAGGCCGTCGGCCTGGACCCTGATCAACTGCGCTCCCAGGAACTGGTATTGCCTGGGGTGCGTTTTGCCGTGGATGCCTACGTCAACTTCGCGCGCCGCGCCTGTTGGCAGGAAGCCGCGAGCAGCTCCTTGACTGAGCTGTTCGCCCCTCAGATCCATCAATCACGCCTGGACAGCTGGCCGCAGCACTACCCCTGGATCGATCCGGCCGGCTACGCGTATTTCCGTACACGCCTGGGCCAGGCGCGGCGCGATGTCGAACACGGCCTTGCGATCACCCTGCAGCACTACACCACCTATGACAGCCAGCAGCGCATGCTGGAAATTCTCCAGTTCAAACTGGACATACTTTGGAGCATGCTCGATGCCATGAGCATGGCCTATGAACTGAACCGCCCGCCTTATCACAGCGTGACCGGGCAGCGGGTCTGGCACAAAGGGATCGCCTTATGAGTTTCGACCGCAGCAAGACCCCACGCTGGCGTCCCGGCTATCGTTTCCAGTACGAGCCGGCCCAGAAAGGCCACGTACTGCTGTACCCCGAAGGCATGATCAAACTCAATGAAAGCGCCGCACTGATTGGTGGCCTGATCGATGGGCAGCGGGATGTCGCGGCGATCATTGCCGAACTGGACACCCGGTTCCCCGGCGTGCCCGAGCTCGGTGACGACATCGAGCAATTCATGGAGGTCGCCCGTGCACAGCACTGGATCGAACTCGGCTGATCACCTGGCCATGCCGGCGAAGCCTGAGACCGGCCTGCCGCTGTGGCTGCTGGCCGAACTGACCTACCACTGCCCGCTGCAATGCCCGTACTGCTCCAATCCGCTGGATTTCGCCGAACAAGGCAAGGAGCTCAGCACCGAGCAGTGGCTCAAGGTGTTTCGCGAAGCCCGGGAAATGGGCGCGGCGCAACTGGGGTTTTCCGGTGGCGAGCCACTGGTGCGCCAGGACCTCGCCGAACTGATCGGTGAAGCCCGCAAACTGGGGTTCTACACCAACCTGATCACCTCGGGGATCGGCCTCACCGAGCAGAAAATCAGCGATTTCAAAAAGGCCGGGCTCGATCACATCCAAATCAGCTTCCAGGCCAGCGACGAGCAGGTGAACAACTTGTTGGCCGGCTCGAAAAAAGCCTTCGCGCAGAAACTCGAAATGGCCCGAGCCGTGAAAGCCCACGGCTATCCGATGGTGCTGAACTTCGTCACCCATCGGCACAACATCGACAGGATCGACCGCATCATCGAGCTGTGCATTGCCCTGGAGGCCGACTTCGTCGAACTCGCCACCTGCCAGTTCTATGGCTGGGCCCAGCTCAACCGCGTCGGTCTGCTGCCGACCCAGGAACAGTTGGTACGCGCCGAACGCATTACCAACGAGTACCGTGCCAGGCTCCAAGCCCAAGGGCACCCGTGCAAACTGATCTTCGTCACGCCCGACTATTACGAAGAGCGCCCCAAAGCCTGTATGAATGGCTGGGGCAGCGTCTTCCTGACCGTGACCCCGGATGGCACCGCATTGCCGTGTCACGGCGCCCGACAACTGCCGGTGCAATTTCCCAACGTGCGCGATCACAGCATGCAGCACATCTGGTACGACTCGTTCGGCTTCAACCGCTTTCGCGGTTACGACTGGATGCCCGAGCCGTGCCGCTCCTGCGACGAGAAGGAAAAGGACTTCGGCGGCTGCCGCTGCCAGGCCTTCATGCTGACCGGTGACGCCAGCAACGCGGACCCGGTGTGCAGCAAGTCGGCCCATCACGGCGTGATCCTCAAGGCCCGCGAAGAGGCCGAACACGCCACCCAGACCATCGAACAGCTGGCCTTTCGCAATGAACGAAACTCACGCCTCATCGTCAAGGGCTGACTCCTTGAGCGCCCTCAAAGCCGTGGCCGCCGGCATCGACTTCGCAGACTTGCGCATCGGTGCCCATGGTTTGTTCTGGAATGAGTACCGCCCCGACGACGCCGCCTGCCGGATCTGGCATTGGCGTGACAACGCGGCGCACTGCCTGACCCCGGCCGGGTTCAGTGTCCGCAGCCGGGTCTACGAGTACGGCGGTGGTTCGTTCTGCCTGAGCGATGAGGGTGTGGTCTTCGTCAACGAAGCGGACCAACAGCTTTATCGGCAAGCGCTGACCGGTGAAACGCCGCAGGCCCTGACATCGGGTCAGTGCCGATATGGCGACCTGCAATTCGCCAACGGGCAAGTGCTGGCCGTCGAAGAGCAGGCCAACCAGCATCGCCTGGTCGCCATCCAGCTGGCGGACGGTCATCGCCAAGTGCTGGCCGAAGGTGCCGACTTCTACAGCGCGCCGACCCTGAGCCCCGATGCCCGGCGCCTGGCGTGGATCGAATGGAGCCGCCCCCATCAACCCTGGACCGCCACACGCCTGATGGTTGCCGAGCGCGACCACAGCGGCGGATTTACCAAGCCTCGTTGCGTCGGCGGTGACGCTGATGAAGAGGCCCTGCAACAGCCGCGCTTCGATCAGGCCGGTCGCTTGTACTGCCTGACCGATCGCGGCGGCTTCTGGCAACCGTGGGTCGAAAGCGAATCAGGCTTGCAGCCACTGCCCAGTGCCGTCGCCGATCACGGCCCCGCGCCTTGGCAACTGGGAGGCTGTACCTGGTTACCACTGGATCGGGAGCATTACCTGGCGAGCTGGACCGTGGACGGCTTTGGACGCCTGGGTGTGCGCACCGGGACCTGCATTCAAGACCTCACCGGCGACTACAGCCGCTTTCGCAACCTGGCGCTGGATGACCGGTTTGTCTATTGCATTGCGGCCTCCACCACCACCCCTTCAGCGGTGCTTGCCATCGACCGCGACAGTCATCAGGTCAAGGTGCTGGCCGGTGGCGTTGCGCTATTGCCTGCTGAACACATCAGCCAGCCACAGACTCTGCGTTACCCCAGCGGCACAGGCGAGGCCCACGGGTTCTTTTATCCGGCCTTGAGTGATGTCGCCAAGCCGCCGCTGGTGGTGTTCATCCATGGCGGCCCGACTTCGGCCTGCTATCCGATGCTCGACCCGCGCATCCAGTACTGGACACAACGGGGTTTCGCCGTCGCCGACCTCAATTATCGGGGCAGCAGCGGCTACGGCCGGGCCTATCGACAGACCTTGCACTTGCGCTGGGGTGACGTGGACGTGGAGGACGCCTGTGCCGTGGTCGGTTACCTCGCGGAACAAGGCTTGATCGATCGCAATCATGCGTTCATCCGGGGTGGCAGCGCAGGCGGGTATACCACCCTCTGCGCCTTGGCGTTCCATGACGTATTCAGTGCTGGGGCCAGCCTGTACGGGGTCAGCGACCCGGTGGCCCTGGGCCGTGCGACCCACAAGTTCGAAGGCGATTATCTGGATTGGTTGATCGGCGACCCGCTCAAGGACGCCGAACGCTACGCGGCCCGCACACCCCTGCTGCACGCCAGCAACATCCGCGTGCCCGTGATTTTCTTCCAGGGTGAGCTCGATGCCGTTGTGGTGCCGCAACAGACCCGCGACATGATCAAGGCGCTACACGACAACGGCATCGCTGCCCAGGCCCACTATTACCCCGACGAACGACACGGCTTTCGCAAGGCCACCAATCAGGCCCATGCATTGGAGCAAGAGTGGCAGTTTTATCAAGCGGTGATGGATCGATAACCGGGCGGGTCGCAGCCATCGTCAATCGCTGCCGAGCCTTCGGGGGTAAAGGCTCAACGCTTGGCGATGATGTACACCGCATGCACGATGCCCGGGATGTAGCCGCACAAGGTCAACAGGATGTTCAGCCAGAAAGCGCCACCGAAACCCACCTGCAGGAACACACCCAGTGGCGGCAACAGAATGGCGATGATGATGCGGATAAAATCCATGGGGGCAGCTCCTGAGAAAAGTTGGCTCCAATGAGCCATACACCTGATTGACCCGTAGCGCGTGGCAGGGTTCCACGGAACTCCGGCAAGATGCCACTATTGAAGCGCAGCGGGATGCCTCAGGCCAGTATTTCCAGGCCGTGTTTCTGCACGATGCTCAACAGTTTGAGGGCCATGCCACTGGGGTGCTTGTCGCCCGCCTCCCACTGTTTGACGGTGGAGGCGCTGGTGTTCAGACTCGTAGCACCGAACAGAGCCCTGAAAATCGTCGAGACAAAAAAACGCCCCATGCCAAAAAGATCAGGCATGGGGCGGCGCGTTATACCGCGAGACGGTTCAGGTATCAGGAAAGTGCCGCTGGCTTCAGACCGCGATGCCCCTGCGGCATTGAAGTTGAGCGGTGTGTACCCGGGAAAATGCTCGCGCCAGGCGCAGGAGCATTTCGTCGATGTTGGCCTTGCTGACCGTGAGTGCCGGCGTCAACAACAGACAGTCGGGCTGTGGGGCGCTGAGCAACAGGCCTTCGTACCGCGCGGCTTTCACCACGGCGTCAGCCGAGTCGTCACTGAGCGTCAGCCCCCAGAGCAGCCCTTGCCCTCGTAATTCACCGTGTCCGTAGCGGTTGGCCAGGCGACCCAAGCCTTCGCGCAGGTGTTGCGCGCTGTCGCGAACATGCTCGAGGAAGCCGTGATTGAGTACGCTGTCGAGCACCACCAGACCGGCCGATGCCATCAGGGGATTGCCATGATGGGTACCGTCCAGCTCGCCCGGTTCAAAACAACAGGCTTTGCCGCGCGCCAGCAAGGCTGCCACCGGTACTCCGCCACCCAGGCCCTTGCCCAAGGCGATGATGTCGGCACGCACCGCATACTGCTGTTCGGCGAGCAGACTGCCGCAACGGCCAATCCCGGTGTGTACTTCGTCGAGAATCAACAGAATGCCCAACTCACGGCACAGGCGCTCGACGCCCTTGAGGTAATGCTCCGTCGCCGGCACGACACCCGCGCTGGCCTGGATCGGCTCCAGCATGATGGCCACGGTCTGCGCATCCACTGCCGCATGCAGCGCGGGCAAGTCATTGAACGGAACCTGAGCAAAGCCCGGGAGCTGTGGCTCAAAGCGATTGCTCTGACAGTCCGATGCGGACATTGCCGCCAGGCTGCGACCATGACAGCTACCGCTGGCGGTAATGATTCGCGAAGCCCCCCCGCGATGCAGTTGACCCCATTTACGCGCCAACCTGATCGCTGCTTCGCAGGCCTCACTGCCGGTGTTGAGCAGATACGCCTGGTCACTGCCCGTACTCAGGCACAGCCGCTCGGCCAGGCTGAGCTGACCACGGTTGAGCAACCCCGACCCGGGATTGATCAGCGCCTGGGCCTGGGCAGCGATGGCCTTGACCAGCGCCGTTGGGCTGTGACCGAGACTGTTGGCCGCCGCGCCTTGCGTGAAATCCAGGTAAGCGCGGTCGCTGCTGTCCCATAACCAGGAGCCCTGGCCACGGACGAACACCTGTTGGGGCCGCTCGACACTCGCCATCAGGCACTCACTGGAGGGGGTGTCACCTCTCGACGATTGAACAGGGTCCGCCGCCAGGTCATCAAGACTCGGCTGAGGCCGGCGCAAGTTGAACAAGCTCATGCCCGCAGGCCCTCCAGCGGCAAACCCAGCAAACGCGAGGACCAATTCTCCACGCGCCCGGTGCGCATGCGCTTGAGCGCAAGATCACGCCAGCGCGAAGACAGCGCCGGGCAATCGACCAGTTTTTTCAAACCGGCATGCTCCAGCGGTTCGCGATAGAAACTGCGCAAGGCCCAGGCCACGGTCAGGCCCGGATAGCTGCGTTGAATCAGCTCGAACGGTTGGTCGCCGCTGACAAATCCGGGCTTGAGCACCCGATAGAACCAACCACAGCGGCCTGTGTCCTGAGCCAGCTGAGGCAGGATCGGCCCCCCCCAGCGATGGCTCAGCCGATAGCACGGCGAGCGCGGCTGGCTGACCTGCAGCAAGGCACCGCCCCAACGAAACAGGTCGCCCAGGCACACGTGTTCTTCGGTGAGCCCTCGGGTCGAGAGGTTTTCACCGAAGGCCGGCGCGCACCAGTCGATCTGTGGATAACGTTTACGCCAATAGGTGTAGTGCTCGGCCGGGTAGTGATGCAGCGCGCGTTCGGGACCGGTGTGAAAGCGCGGATCGCCGTGCTCGTCGCTGCCCAAACCTTGCGGCCACAACCAGAGCCGGTTGGCAATCCGCTCTTTGTCGGTATCGCTGACCAAGCCCTGCCCGAGGTTTTTTGCCTTGCCTATGTAAACACCATCAACGTAAACGGTATTCATCGCGCTCTCTGGCCCTGTAAGCCTTGTGAATGCGGTTAGACTAGGCTTCTGTCAGGCGCTGAGCCATTTCGATTTTCCAGCTTTTTCGATAAGAAATACTTATGGATTTTAAGCAACTGCGTTATTTCGTCGCGGTGTATGAAGAAGGCCATGTCGGGCGGGCCGCGGAACGCTTGTCGATCTCCCAGCCGGCGCTGTCACAACAGATCCGCCAACTGGAACAACACCTCGATGTGAGCCTGTTCGAACGCAGCAGTAAACGCCTGCTGCCCACCCTGGCCGCCCATACGCTGTACAACCATGCCGTGCCCCTGCTCGACGGCCTGCAACGGGCACGCGAGGCGCTGGGTAACTTCAAGGGGCAGGCCCTGCGTACATTGGCCATCGGCGTGCTGCAAACCGTTCATACCAGCCTGGTGCCGAAAATGCTCGAACGGGTGCGCACGGCACAGCCGCACCTGGTGGTGCAGATCTACGAACTCACCGGGCTGGAGATCGAGCGTCGATTGCTCAACGGCTCACTGGACATCGGCATCAGTTACTTGCCGCCACGCCAACCGGGGCTGCATGGCGTGTTGCTGTACGAAGACGAACTGACCCTGGTCATCCCTGCCGATCACCCGTTGCGTGAATTCAAGAAAGTCTCCATGAGCCAGGCGGCCGAATTGCCGATGCTGCTCTTGGGCGAGGAGTTTCAGATCCGGCAGATCTGGCAGGGACAACTGGCCAGTCTCGGACGACGCCCGCAGGTACAGGCGGAATTGAACAACATGGCCGGCATTCTCGACAGTTTGCCCCATACCCGGCTGGCCACGGTCCTGCCCGGTCGCTCGCAACAGGAACACGGCAACAAGGCGCTGCTGTGGAAACCCTTGAGTGAACCGCGAGTGCCGCTGAAAATCGGCTTGGTGTGTCGTGATGTGCAGCGCCAGCAAGCCACCCTGGAGCTGCTGCGTAACCTGCTGGAAGACGTGATGAGCAGTCCGGAGGGACGCTTGGCAAGCCCGACGGTACTGGATGTACAGGCCTGAGGCGCAAAAACACAAATCGCAGGATCGAGTAGGAGGCGGATTTACATCCGCCGTCCTCTCACATACATGGACGCCCCCAGTTTGCCGAGCTTTCAATTCGTGACAACACAGACGGGGTTGAGATTGCAGCCATACATCCGGACTTTATGT
>NZ_FYDL01000008.1:242464-290736 GCF_900187505.1 Pseudomonas sp. Irchel s3h17 | reverse complement strand
ACCCTTGCCTCTGGCTAACACTTCCCCTTGCCGGGTGTGTAGAGGACTTTCACCTCCAAGTCACCAGCGAGGCCACCACAGCCAAGCTGGTTGCGCTTGCGCGCAACGCGCCATGCCTGGCGCACAAACAAAAGGCCCCGCATGTGCGAGGCCTTTTCGTTGCGCTTCAATGTCTTCAGCTCTGCGGTCTCATTCCCTGGCTCATACTGAACATGAACAACAACAAATCATGATCAGGCTGGGTCGCCACTGATGATTTCTCAACCCGTGGCAATAAACAATGCTCGTCGCCGTGAGCGGTACTGAGGACTTGCGTGCGGGGCTGCTCCCATGCGGCCACCGCCAATGAAGCAACTGCCAAGGCTCCTACTAGAAACAAACCTCGCGCAATTTCGAGTTTCATCACTATAAACCTTTGATAGCGCTGCCAAACGCCGTCTTATAAAAATAGACTAGCTTGTCCCAGTCTGCCGGTTTCCACGACGAATGGCGCCGTAACTGCCTCATGTCGTGCACGGCCGCCTGCTTGCTCAGCAGACGCTGACGGCATTTCTCCAGGTCCAGCAAGGCCACTTCGGCCTTGGCCGCAGCCCCCTCGCCGGTGACCCGCACAAAGATATGCTTGATGTACAAGCAACCGTGCTGCCAACGACCCTTGTGCATCCGCGCCAGGTTTTCAGCCAGTTCCTTGAGCATACTGTCATGCAAGGCCTCGCCATGACGCTCGCGACCACCATTGGCATACCAGTCTTCAATCTCGACAAAGCCGTCCAGAGACTTGGTGACCAGCAACGCACGCCACTGGTGTACCGGGTCTGGCTGGGCACCGCAGAACACGATTTCCGGCACTCGGACTTTCAACGCCTGCAGGCCGGTCAGGGCATCAAGCTCGCGCAACACGGTCGGACGGCCGAACGGATGCAACCAGTCTCGATAGATATGCCCGGTCTGGCGCTTGGCATACAGCAATTGGCCATTAGGTGTATGGATACGCTGTACGCCACTTTCTCCACCGCGACGTACATTGGGCTCTTCCACCCATTCGCCGCGCTGGCTCCAGAAATACTCGAAGCGATCGTCGGGCGCGTGTTGCGTTTCCGATACCTGTTCAACTGCCATGCTGTTACCTCTTTCGCAAAATATAAACGCGCCACATGGCGTAGAGCGGAATGAAATCCAAATGTTCCTGAATGCGGAAACCCGCCTGCTCAAACTCGGCCTCTACCGTAGCGGCCGGCAACACAAAGCGGTTTTGGTAACCTTCCTGCGCACGGCTTTTCTCAGCACGCTTGCGTTTCCAGGCCTTGAAATTGCCGTCGACCCACAAGGAAAGAATGACGCTGTCGCGGGTGACACGCTGAAATTCCTTCAAGATGGCCAGTCGATGCTCGGCCTCACCGATGTGGTGCAGCAAACGCATGCAGAAGATGCTGTCCACGGAGCTGTCAGGCAAGGCGATATCGAATGCAGAGGTCTGCAAAGGGCGTACCCGCTTGACCACGTCGGCAGGTTGCGCCTGGGTTGCGATCTTTACCATTGACGCGGAGTTGTCTGCCCCGATGATCACACGGTTGGATTTTTCCGCCAGCATCGGCCAGAAGCGTCCGGCACCGCAGGGCAAGTCCAGCACCAGGCCCGGTTCACCTACGCGTTTGAGCGCGGTACGTGCCAATTGCAAGTCCCGCTTGTGCGACAGTTGGCGGCCGAGACCGTCCTTATGCTTGCGCAGATAGCGCTTGGCATGTTCCTCATCGTACTTTTCGGAAAATTCAAGTTTGACCGGGTCATCCATCATCAATGTCTCCTGAACTGATGACGGCTACCTTAGGGAGCGCAATGTGAGTTCCAGGTCATCCAGTTGTGAAAATTCCGTTAAAAAAATAAGAAACCATTACAGAATTTTACAGATTCAAGGTGGGCTTAGCCGGCCTGTGACACAGGATACGCCTCAAGAATGCCTGCCCACCTACGCCTCCCCTCCCTCGAGGAGTAACTCGACATGGAAGCGACAACCGTTCGGCTCCATGGTGCTGAGGCTGACGCTCCACCCCTGGTTCTCACAGATCCGCTGTACCAGCGACAGGCCCAGCCCCAGGCCCTCGCCGCGATTTTCTGAGCCACGCACAAAGGGTTCGAACATGGCCTCGCGCTTCTCCTCGGGAATCCCCACGCCACTGTCCTCGACCAGAAAGCCGCTGGGCAGGAGCGTCAGCCGGATAAAACCGCTGTCGGTGTAATGCAATGCATTGCGCAGCAGGTTGCCCATGACGGCGTGCAGCAATGTCGCGTTGTAACGCGTATCCAGCGGGTTCCCGGCGTTGTAGACCAGTTCCAGTCCTTTGGCCTCGACCGGTGCGCGCCACAAGCCGATCAGGTCCTGCGCCACCTGCCCCAGGGTCATCTGCGGCGCCCCGCTGGTTTCGTCACGCTGCGAACGGGCCAGCATCAGGAAGGTCTGCACCAGCTCGCGCATTTCGACACAGGCCCGCGCAATGCGCTCGACCTGGGCCCGGCCGCGCTGGTCGATGCCCGGGTTCTCCAGCAGCAATTCACAGGAGCTGGCCAGCACCATCAAGGGGGTGCGCAACTCATGACTGACGTCGCTGGTAAACAGCCGCTCGCGGTTCAATGCCTGGCGCAAGCGACCGAGGGTGGCGTCAAAGGCGACCGCCAACTCGCCCACTTCATCGGTGGCATAGTCTGGTGCCAAAGGGGGGGCCAGACCGAGCAACTGGTCACGGTGGCGCACTTGGCGTGCCAACCGGACCACCGGCGCCATCACTTTACGGGCCAGGACCCAGCCCAGGAATACCGCTAATGCGAGGCTCAACACAAACCCCACCAGCACCACGGCAAACAGCACTCGCTCACGCTCTTCGAAATCGCTCTGATCCTGCAGCAGCACGTAACGCCTGCCATCGACGATCTCGACCATCGCGTGGTACGACAGCTGCTCGCGAAACACCTCATGGAACCCGGAGTCCAGATGGCGCAGGTCCTTGGGCAAGTCGAAGGCACCGGGGCCGCCACTGAAATAGAACAGCTGGTCAGGCTCAGGCCGGTGACTCCACTCGGACGTGTTGTCCATCAGCAGCATCCGCTGCAAATCGCCCCCCAGCCCGGCAGAGATCAGCTTCTCTTCAACCACGTGCACGGTCGCCACGATACCCATGGCGAATGCCCCCGCGACCAACGCACTCATCAACGCAAAGGCGATGATGATTCGTTGCGCAAGGCTCTGCTTAAACTCCATCACGCCCCTCGGCCAAGCGATAGCCCACACCGTGCACCGTATGCAGCAACGGCTTGGCGAACGGCTTGTCGATCACCTGGCGCAATTGGTGGACATGGCTGCGCAGGCTGTCACTGTCCGGGCAATCATCGCCCCACAGGGCTTCTTCGAGAATTTCACGACGCAGCACATGCGGGCTTTTCTGCATCAACACGGCCAGCAACTTGAGGCCTACCGGGTTGAGCTTGAGCAGGCGTCCCTCGCGGGTCACCTCCAGGGTATCGAGGTCATAGCTCAAATCGCCGACCTGCAACGCACGTCGACCGCCCCCTTGGGTACGACGCATGACCGCCTCGACGCGCGCGGCCAGTTCCGACAGCGCAAAGGGTTTGATCAGGTAATCGTCGGCACCGGACTTGAAGCCCTGCAAGCGGTCATCCAACTGGTCACGGGCGGTCAGCATGATCACCGGCGTATCGCGCCGGGCGTCTTCGCGCAGGCGTTTGCAGAGCGTGTAGCCGTCGATGCCGGGCAACATGATATCGAGCACGATCAGGTCGTAATGCTCGGTGGCCGCCAGGTGCAACCCGGACAGGCCATCCTGTGCGCAATCGACGGTATAGCCTTTGAGCCCCAGGTAATCCGCCAGGTTGGCGAGGATATCGCGGTTGTCTTCAACCAATAGAATTCGCATGGGTATCTGCTCCGTACACAGTTACGGCCGTCTTGGCTCGCGCAGCTTAAGGCCAAGTCTGGCTCAGGGCCAGCGCTGTCTGATGGGCCAAATCCCGTCAACCCCGTCCACGAAAGGCATCACGAAATTTTCACCCTGCGTTCACGTACAGCTTACGGCGTCAGGCGCAGAGTACGGCCCTTTGAGTACACGAACCGTAGCCGATCCACTCTTCCTCGTTCAGGACGCCTTACATGCCATCCGCTGTTTTACGCCCAGTCTCACGCCCCCTGAACTTCTGGATCTGCCTGGGCATCCCCGCCGTGACGGCTGTCACGTTGCTGTTGCTGGAACTGACGTCGCTGGACATGAGCCTGGCCCAGCTGTTCTACGACCCGACGGCCGGCGGCTTTATCGGTCGCCACAGCTACTTTCTGGAAAATATCCTGCATGACCGGGCCAAGCAGGTGGTGATCGGATTCTCGGTGTTCGCCATTCTTGGCTTCATCGGCTCGTTCATGCTGACACGGCTCAAGCCGTTCAAGCGTGAGCTGGGCTGCCTGGTGCTGTCATTGGGCCTGGCGACCGCGTTCGTCACGCCCGTCAAAGCGGTGACTGCCGTGCAGTGCCCCTGGAGCCTGAAGGAGTTCGGTGGCAAGGAAACCTACAGCGAACTGCTCAGCCCCCGCCCCGCCACAGACAAGCCAGGGCGTTGCTGGCCGGGCGGTCATGCGGCCACGGGCTTTGCCTTGTTTGCAGTGTTCTTCGTATTGCGTGACCGTCGGCCGAAACTGGCCCGCGCGGCCTTCCTGCTTGCATTCGGTCTGGGCACGGTGTTTTCCATCAGCCGGATGATGCAGGGCGCGCACTTCTTCTCGCACAACGTATGGACAGCGGTGTTTTGCTGGCTGATTTGCCTGGGGTCTTACTACTACGTGCTGTACCGGCCGGCGACCAAGGCTGAGCGAGCGACCAGGGCAGAACCTGTCAGCGCCTGAACGGACGCCATCGCTCTCCTGACAGACCAGAATGAAGGCAATAAAAAACCCCGCTGGCTTAACGCCAGCGGGGTTTTTCGTACAGGGTAAGGCTGGCTTACATCATGCCGCCCATGCCGCCCATACCGCCCATGTCTGGCATGCCGCCAGCTGAAGCGTCTTCCTTGATCTCGGCGATCATGGCTTCCGTGGTGATCATCAGGCTGGCAATCGACGAAGCCGCTTGCAGAGCCGAACGAGTCACTTTGGCCGGGTCCAGGATACCCATTTCGATCATGTCGCCGTATTCGCCGGTCGCTGCGTTGTAACCGAAGTTACCCGTGCCTTGCTTGACCTTGTCGACGACAACGCTTGGCTCGTCACCGGAGTTGGCAACGATCTGACGCAGTGGCGCTTCAACAGCGCGACGCAGCAACTGGATGCCCACGTTCTGGTCATCGTTGTCGCCTTTCAGCTCGCTGATGGCCTGCAGAGCGCGAACCAGTGCCACGCCACCGCCAGGTACCACGCCTTCTTCAACGGCTGCACGGGTAGCGTGCAGGGCGTCTTCAACGCGGGCTTTCTTCTCTTTCATTTCAACTTCGGAGCCAGCGCCAACCTTGATCACTGCAACGCCGCCAGACAGCTTGGCCAGACGCTCTTGCAGTTTTTCACGGTCGTAGTCCGAGGAAGTTTCGGCAACCTGGGCACGGATCTGGGTGATGCGCGCTTCGATGTCGCCTTGTACGCCAGCACCGTCAACGATGATGGTGTTTTCCTTGGACAGGGTCACGCGCTTGGCGCTACCCAGGTGTTCCAGGGTGGTGCTTTCCAGGCTCAGGCCGATCTCTTCGGAGATAACGGTACCGCCGGTCAGAACGGCGATGTCCTGCAGCATGGCCTTGCGACGGTCGCCGAAGCCTGGAGCCTTGACGGCTGCGACTTTGACGATGCCACGCATGTTGTTCACAACCAGAGTCGCCAGGGCTTCGCCTTCAACGTCTTCAGCCACGATCAGCAGTGGGCGGCCGGCTTTGGCAACGGCTTCCAGCACTGGCAGCATTTCGCGGATGTTGGAGATCTTTTTGTCGACCAGCAGGATCAGCGGACCGTCCAGCTCGGCGGTCATGGTCTCTGGCTTGTTGACGAAGTACGGGGACAGGTAGCCACGGTCGAACTGCATGCCTTCAACAACCGACAGTTCGTTTTCCAGGCCCGAGCCTTCTTCAACGGTGATCACGCCTTCTTTACCGACTTTTTCCATGGCTTCGGCAATGATGTCGCCGATGGAGTTGTCGGAGTTGGCCGAGATGGTGCCGACCTGAGCGATTGCCTTGGTGTCAGCGCATGGCTTGGACAGGGCCTTGAGCTCTTTGACGATAGCGATGGTCGCTTTGTCGATACCGCGCTTGAGGTCCATCGGGTTCATGCCGGCAGCGACGGCTTTCAGGCCTTCGTTGACGATCGATTGAGCCAGAACGGTAGCGGTGGTGGTGCCGTCGCCTGCGTCATCGTTGGCACGGGAAGCAACGTCCTTGACCAGTTGCGCGCCCATGTTTTCGAAGCGATCTTTCAGTTCGATTTCTTTGGCAACCGAAACGCCGTCCTTGGTGATGGTCGGAGCGCCGAAGCTCTTCTCGATGATCACGTTACGGCCTTTAGGGCCCAGGGTCGCTTTTACTGCGTCAGCCAGGACGTTGACACCGGCGAGCATTTTCTTACGGGCGGAATCGCCGAATTTAACTTCTTTAGCAGCCATGATCGATATTCCTTAAATACTTGAGTAGTCGCGGGAAAATGAGCGGGGTATCAGCCTTCGATAACAGCGAGAATCTCGTTCTCAGCCATTACCAGCAGGTCTTCGCCGTCGACTTTGACGGTGTTGCTGCCCGAGTACGGGCCAAACACGACCTTGTCACCCACTTTCACAGCCAGCGCACGCACTTCACCGTTGTCCAGCACGCGGCCGGTACCGACAGCGAGGATCTCGCCGCTGTTGGCTTTTTCAGCAGCCGAACCTGGCAGAACGATACCGCCAGCGGTTTTCTTTTCTTCTTCGCTGCGACGGATGACGACGCGGTCATGCAGAGGACGAAGCTTCATTGTCGATCTCTCCTAATTGTGGTTTCAGCGGCCGGTGTAGTCCCGGCGGGTTAATTTCCGGCGTGGCCGGTTGCGGCTCGTCGAGCGAGACGCGGAAGTCTGTCTGGCGATCATCGCCAGAAACCTTGCGGTGACCGTTACATAAGGGCGCGCAAGCTCATTACAAGGGCAGCACAGCGAAATTTTTTACCGCACGGCCCGGCAAAACGAACACGGCACCCGAAGGTGCCGTGTGGTGGATGCGTTTACTTGGAATCACGGTGCTCGAATTCACCCTCGATCACGTCAGCTTCGCGCCCCAACGGTTGCCGCGGAACCGGGCCACCACGCGGTTGCAGGTCATCGGCAAAGGCGCGCTGGCGAATGGCTTGTTCCTCGGCACGCTGGCGCATCTTGTTGGCCAGCAGGCGCCGGGTGAGCGGCAGCATCATGACCAGGCCCAGCACACTGCTGATGAAGCCAGGGATGATCAACAGGCCGCCACCCAGGGCCAGCATCAGGCCTTCGAGCATGGTCTGGGCGGGCAGTTCGCCACGGCTCAGGCTTTCACGGGCGCGCAACGCGGTTGCCAGGCCGGCGATACGTAGTACAAACACCCCGAACATCGAGCCGAGGATGATCAGCAGCAGCGCCGGGAAAAACCCGATGGCCGCACTGACTTTCACGAATACGAACAGCTCCAGCACCGGAAACAGCAGAAAGAGCAATAGAAAAGGGCGCATCAACAGGTTCCTCAACGCAAGAATGCCTTGCAAGTAAGCCTTAGATGACGTCGCCATTTCGTGATTTCAAGCCTTGCTCGTCTCATTTGTTGGCCAATGCTCGGCGCGAGCCAGTAAAACCAGGGCTTCACGCACTTGTGTCGGCGTATTGCAAAGCGTCGGGAATGGCAACCAGTACACCCCTTGGCCAATCCGCAGGTGCATGCCTTCGGGGTCGATACCAACCATTTCCGCCGGTGAGGTGTTCGGCAGACCGGCCAGCTCGACGTAATGGGCAATGGCCTTGGCGTGGTCGGCATTCATGTGCTCGATCATGCTCGCCTCTGCCTGGCCGGCAAACGGGTTGGCCAGGGTCAGTTCGTTGACCCAATGAATGGCGCCAAAACCGCCGATGTAACGATGACGGACAGGCTCCAGCACCCAGAAGTCGAAGTCATGGGCGTTGTGATAGTTCCTCGAGTCCGGGAAATAGCGGTAGTAGCGCTCGGCGGCGGCTTCGATCGCAGCGGCGTCCTCGATCATCCGCGCCTCGGCCAGATAGGTCAGTCGCCCCACGGCCTGTACGTCTTCGGCCTCGCGCTCGCCCACCAGCAGTGAGCATTTAGGGTCTTTTTGCAGGTTGTGGGTGTGCTGGGCGATCCGACTGATCAATATCAGTGGGCGGCCCTGCTCGTTCAGGCAGTATGGAACCACGGAGCCAAACGGGAAACCGGGCATCGCCTTGGAGAGTGTCGAGAGCACCCCGCGGTATTCCTTGAGCAGCAATTCTCGTGCATGCTTGGCAGCTTCAACGCTCAATTTATGACTCCTTATATAGAACTAGTCGAAAAAACGGACAGGCTTCTGGAGAAAGTTCCAGCAATGCCTTCGGGGCAGTTCTCATGTGCAGCCAGGCCACGTCAGGCGCAGATCGAGAGGCTCTCTAAAAGGAATCCACTCAGACCTGCAATTAAGGCATGCGAATGCAACTCACTGACAAAGTAATCATTATCACTGGCGGCTGCCAGGGTTTAGGCCGCTCGATGGCCGAGTATTTCGCCGCCAAGGGCGCGAAGCTGGCACTGGTCGACCTGAACCAGGAGAAGCTCGACCTGGCCGTTGCCGCGTGCAAAGCCGCCGGCGTCGAGGCGCGCGCCTACCTGTGCAACGTTGCCAATGAAGAACAGGTGACCCACATGGTCGCCCAGGTAGCCGAAGACTTCGGCGCGATCCACGGCCTGATCAACAACGCCGGGATCCTGCGCGACGGCCTGCTGATCAAGGTCAAGGACGGCGAAATGAGCAAAATGAGCCTGGCCCAATGGCAAGCCGTCATCGACGTCAACCTGACCGGCGTGTTCCTGTGCACCCGTGAAGTGGCGGCGAAGATGATCGAACTGAAATCGTCCGGCGCGATCATCAACATCTCCTCGATCTCGCGCGCCGGCAACGTCGGCCAGACCAACTATTCCGCCGCCAAGGCCGGTGTCGCTGCGGCCACCGTGACCTGGGCCAAGGAACTGGCGCGCTACGGCATCCGCGTGGCAGGCATCGCACCGGGGTTCATCGAGACCGAAATGACCCTGGGCATGAAGCCTGAAGCCCTGGACAAAATGACCGCCGGTATCCCGCTCAAGCGCATGGGCAAACCGGAAGAGATCGCCCATTCGGCGGCCTACATTTTCGAGAACGACTACTACACCGGCCGGATTCTGGAAATGGATGGCGGGTTGCGCATTTAAAGCTCACGCCGCTTCTGTGGCGAGGGAGCTTGCTCCCGCTGGGTGGCGAAGCCACCCTGAAACCGGCTGACGAGTTCTAACAGTCAAAAACCGTCAGCTGATTTACGACTGCCGCGCCCGAGCGAGGATCAGTCGGCGGGAGCAAGCTCCCTCGCCACAAAAACACTCCCCTCGTGTTGCTGCATCAATCGTCGCTGATGCTGATACTCGGCATCGCTGGCGACAAAGCTTCCTGCAACACGATCCGTGCCCCGACGTGGCGAGCCAGTTCCTGGTAGACCATGGCGATCTGGCTGTCGGGTTCTGCGATCACCGTTGGCTTGCCGCCATCGGCCTGCTCGCGGATGACCATCGACAGCGGCAACGAGGCCAGCAACTCGACGCCATACTGGCTGGCCAGCTTCTCGCCACCACCTTCGCCGAACAGGTGCTCGGCGTGACCGCAGTTGGAGCAGATGTGCACGGCCATGTTTTCCACCACGCCCAGCACCGGGATGTTGACCTTGCGGAACATTTCCACGCCTTTGCGCGCATCCAGCAATGCCAGGTCCTGCGGCGTGGTGACGATGACCGCACCGGCCACCGGGACCTTTTGTGCCAGGGTCAACTGGATGTCACCGGTGCCTGGCGGCATGTCGATCACCAGGTAGTCCAGGTCGCCCCAGGCAGTCTGCGTCACCAATTGCAGCAAGGCACCGGACACCATCGGGCCGCGCCAGACCATCGGGGTGTTGTCATCGGTCAGGAACGCCATGGACATCACTTCGACGCCATGGGACTCGATGGGCACGAACCACTTCTGGTCCTTGACCTTGGGCCGGGTACCTTCAGGGATACCAAACATGATGCCCTGGCTCGGACCGTAGATATCCGCGTCAAGAATCCCGACCCTGGCGCCTTCACGGGCCAGGGCCAGCGCGAGGTTGGCGGCGGTGGTGGATTTGCCCACGCCGCCCTTGCCGGATGCCACGGCGACCACGTTCTTGACGTTGGCAAGCCCGGGGATCTGCGCCTGCGCCTTGTGTGCCGCGATCCGGGTGGTGATCTCGACGCGGGCCGAGGCCACGCCGTCCAGGCTTTCGATCGCCATCTGCAGCATCTGCGCCCAGCCGCTGTTGAACAGACCCGCGGCATAACCCTGCTCCAGCTGAACGCTGACGCGATCGCCCTGGATATCGATACCACGCAGGCAACCGGCACTGATCGGATCCTGGTTCAGGTAAGGGTCGGTGTACTGGCGAAGGACGGCTTCCACCGCTGCGCGATTGACGGCGCTCATGGGTAACTCCGATAACAGGACTTGAAAAAGATGACGGGTATCGTACCTGTTCCGCGACCGAGGCGGCATGCCTGTCGATCATTTGTTGCCGAGGAAATCCTGTGGCGAGGGAGCTTGCTCCCGCTGGGTGGCGAAGCCGCCCCAATTCCGGCTACCCGGTTCGACAGATAGATCGCATCCGTCTGATTACGACTGCTGCGCAGCCGAACGGGAGCAAGCTCCCTCGCCACAGGCTTTGGCAATCGATACGTCCGGAAACAGGCCTTTAGGGTGAAAAAACTTCGCCGGCGCTTTATAGTGGCCGACCTCCGTTTCATCAAGTAGCCGAGCCCCATGTCCGAGCCACGCAAGATCCTCGTCACCAGCGCCCTGCCCTATGCCAATGGTTCAATCCACCTTGGCCATATGCTTGAGTACATCCAGACCGATATGTGGGTGCGCTTCCAGAAGCATCGCGGCAATCAATGCACTTACGTCTGCGCCGACGACGCCCATGGTTCGGCCATCATGTTGCGCGCCGAAAAAGAAGGCATCACCCCGGAACAACTGATCGCCAACGTCCAGGCTGAACACAGCGCCGACTTTGCCGAGTTCCTGGTGGACTTCGACAACTTCCACTCCACTCACGCCGAAGAAAACCGTGAGCTGTCGAGCCAGATCTACCTGAAGTTGCGCGACGCCGGGCACATTGCCACGCGCTCGATCACCCAGTATTTCGACCCGGAAAAGAAAATGTTCCTGGCCGACCGCTTCATCAAGGGCACCTGCCCGAAATGCGGCACTGAAGACCAGTACGGCGACAACTGCGAAAAATGCGGCGCGACCTACGCACCGACCGACCTGAAGGATCCGAAGTCGGCGATCTCTGGCGCCACCCCGGTGCTCAAGGATTCCCAGCACTTCTTCTTCAAGCTGCCAGACTTCCAGGCCATGCTGCAGGCATGGACCCGCAGCGGTACCCTGCAGGACGCGGTCGCGAACAAGATCGCCGAATGGCTGGATGTCGGCCTGCAACAATGGGACATCTCCCGCGATGCGCCGTATTTCGGTTTCGAAATCCCGGACGAGCCCGGCAAATACTTCTACGTCTGGCTGGACGCACCAATCGGCTACATGGCGAGCTTCAAGAACCTCTGCGCGCGCCGGCAGGATTTGGACTTCGACGCCTACTGGGCCAAGGACTCCACCGCCGAGCTGTACCATTTCATCGGCAAGGACATCGTCAACTTCCACGCCCTGTTCTGGCCGGCCATGCTCGAAGGCGCGGGTTACCGCAAGCCGACCGGCATCAACGTTCACGGCTACCTGACCGTCAACGGCCAGAAAATGTCCAAGTCCCGCGGCACCTTCATCAAGGCCCGTACCTACCTGGACCACCTGTCGCCGGAATACCTGCGTTACTACTACGCGTCCAAGCTGGGCCGTGGCGTCGACGACCTGGACCTGAACCTCGAAGACTTCGTGCAGAAGGTCAACTCCGACCTGGTGGGCAAGGTCGTCAACATCGCCAGCCGTTGCGCAGGCTTTATCCACAAGGGCAACGCCGGCGTGCTGGTGGCTGAAAATGCCGCGCCGGAGCTGACTGACGCGTTCCTGGCCGCTACGCCAAGCATCTGCGACGCCTATGAAGCCCGTGACTTTGCCCGCGCCATGCGGGAAATCATGGGCCTGGCCGACCGCGCCAACGCCTGGATCGCCGACAAGGCGCCATGGTCGCTGAACAAGCAGGAAGGCAAGCAAGACGAAGTCCAGGCGATCTGCGCCACGGGCGTCAACCTGTTCCGCCAGCTGGTGATTTTCCTCAAGCCGGTCCTGCCGTTGCTGGCCGCCGACGCCGAGGCGTTTCTCAACGTCGCCCCGCTGACCTGGAACGATCACGCCACCCTGCTCGGCAACCATCAGTTGAACGAATTCAAACCGCTGATGACCCGCATCGATCCGGTCAAGGTCCAGGCCATGACCGACGCCTCGAAAGAAGACCTGGCCGCCAGCCAGACCGACACCGGCGCTGCTGCCCCACAAGGTAACGGCGAACTGGCCAAGGACCCGCTGTCGCCGGAAATCGAGTTCGACACCTTTGCGGCCGTCGACCTGCGCGTGGCCCTGATCCTCAAGGCTGAAGCCGTGGACGGTGCCGACAAACTGTTGCGCCTGACCCTGGATATCGGTGACGAGCAACGCAACGTGTTCTCCGGCATCAAGAGCGCCTACCCGGATCCGGCCAAGCTGGAAGGTCGCCTGACGATGATGATCGCCAACCTCAAGCCACGCAAAATGCGCTTCGGTATTTCCGAAGGCATGGTCATGGCTGCTGGCCCTGGCGGCGAAGAGATCTACCTGTTGAGCCCGGACAGCGGCGCCAAGCCAGGCCAGCGCATCAAGTAATTCGCCTGGCTGGACCGATCCCACCGTCACGCTGACGCGCGACGGTGGGATTTTCATATCTGCGCCGCCGGATACTGCCTAATCTTTAAGCACAGGCCCTCGTTCAACCCGGCTCACCCATGACCGACATTCTACTTACGCTCATCAGCACCGCCCTGATCAACAACTTCCTGTTGTACTGGCCGCTGGGCGTCGATCCGCTGTTGCAGTCGACGCGCGATCCCGCGGCCGAACGACGTCAAGTGCATGCCCTGGGCATTGCGACCACAGGCTTGATGCTGCTCAATGGCATGTTTGGCTATGGGGTGTATCACTGGCTGCTCGAGCCGCTTGGGCTTGCTTCCCTGCACCTGATGGTGTTTTTGCCACTGAGCGTGTTGCTCATCACGCCGCTGCTCAAGGTGCTGGCGCGCGTGCTGCCTGAGCTACCATTCGACGGCCTGTGGCCGTTGTTGCTGGGTAACGCGGGCGTGCTGGGGCTGAGCCTGCTCGGTTTGCAGAATGACAACGGTTTTGCCGGTCACGCCGCGTTGAGCCTCGGTGCCGGGCTGGGGTTCTGGCTGGTACTGAGCCTGTTCAGCGATTTGCGCCAACGCACTCTCAATAACGATGTGCCCCTACCCTTTCGCGGCTTGCCGATCGACCTGATCAGCGCCGGATTGATCGCCGTGGCATTTCTCGGTTTCAGCGGACTGATCAAACTATGAGTCTGATTCAACGCATCGACGCCCTTCTGCCACAGACTCAATGCGGCAAGTGCGGTCACCCAGGGTGCAAGCCCTACGCCGAGGGCATTGCCAACGGTGAAGCCATCAACAAGTGCCCGCCAGGTGGTCGTGAAACCCTTGCCGCGCTGGCCAGACTGCTGAACGTCCCGGAACTGGAACTCGACACCAGTCGTGGCACGGCACCGGCACAGATTGCGTTTATCCGTGAAGCCGAGTGCATCGGTTGCACCAAGTGCATTCAGGCGTGCCCGATCGATGCGATTGTCGGCGCGGCCAAGCTGATGCACACGGTGCTCGTCGACGAATGCACGGGCTGCGATTTATGTGTAGCGCCCTGCCCAGTGGATTGCATCGAGATGCATCCCTTGCCCTCGCCACAGGTGGTGCCCATTGTCGGCGGCCTGGCCTTCACCCCGGAACAACGCGACGCGCGAAGCGTCAAGCGCGACCATGCCCGGCAACGCTTCGAGCAGCGCAACGCGCGCCTGCGTCATGAAGAAGAACAGAAGCTCGCTGAACGCGCCGCGCGCGCGCAAAAAGCCGCGCAACCCGGCACGACCGGCAACAACCCGGTACAAGACGCCATCGCCCGGGTGCAGGCACAAAAAGCCGCAGCCGCCGATGCCGCGCTGAAAAAAGCCAAGATCGATGTGGCGATGAGCCGGGCGCAACTGCACAAATCACTGAAAGCCTTTGGTCACCCACCGACCTTCGAGCAACAGTCGCAGTTGATCGTTCTCCAGCAGCAGTTCGAATCCGCCGAGCAGGCCTTGGCGGTCCTGGAGGCCAGCGCAACGCCGGTGCCCGCGAAGGTCGCACCACCCGCCAACGACGCCGAACTCAAACGGGCGAAAATCCAGCTGGCCATGCGCCGTGCCGAACTGAAAAAAGCCCAGGCCGGCGACGCCCCGGCCGAGCATCTGGCGACGCTCGGTGCGGCACTGAACCAGGCCGAACAGGCACTGCACGCGGCGGAAAACGCCAGCGAAAAACCGGCTCCGGATCTGGTACGCGTCGAAAAACGGCCGATCGACCCACAGCTGCGCCAGCTGAAAACCGAACTGGCCTACGCCCGCGCCGACCTCGGCAAACTCGAGCGCTGCGCCGATACGCCGACAGCGTTGCTGACCCAGGCTCGCGCCAGGCTGGGCGAGGCAGAGCGCCGGGTGAACGACTATGTCGCCCCTTGAACCGGTCGACAATCGCCTGCAACAGGCGATGAAACGGGTGTTGCTGGCCACCGTGCCCGGCGTGCTGGTGTTGTTCTGGTGGTTTGGCTGGGGAGCTCTGATCAACCTGCTGCTGGCCTGTGGCAGCGCGCTGGCGGTGGAAGCCGCCGTGCTCCGCCTGCGCAAGTACCCGCTCAAGCCCTCCTTGAGCGATGGCAGCGCCTTGGTCAGCGCCACCCTGCTGGCCCTGGCATTACCGCCGTATTGCCCGTGGTGGCTGACGGTGAGCGCTGCGGCCTTTGCGATGATCTTCGGCAAGCACCTGTATGGCGGCGTGGGTAAAAACCCGTTCAACCCGGCGATGCTCGGTTTTGCCCTGGTGCTGGTGTGTTTCCCGCAACAGATGGTCCAGTGGCCGGCATCTCATGGAGTGAGTCTGCTTGAAGGTCTGCACCAGATTTTCGGTTTCAGCGATGCGCATCTTCCTGATGCCTGGGCGCAGGCCACCGCGCTGGACAGCCTGCGCATCAACAGAAGCCTGACCATGGACGAGCTCTTCGCCGGCAATCCGGCGTTTGGGCACGTTGGCGGCACCGGCATCGAATGGGTAAACCTGGCCTTTCTCGCCGGAGGCGCGTTTCTGTTGCAACAACGGGTGTTCAGTTGGCACGCCCCGGTCGGGATGCTGGGCAGTCTTTTCATCATCAGCCTGCTGTGCTGGAACGGCTCGGGCTCGGACTCCCATGGCTCTCCGCTGTTCCACCTGCTGACCGGTGCGAGCATGCTCGGCGCATTCTTCATCGTCACCGAACCGGTGTCGGGGGCAAGGGCCCCCAAGGCACGGTTGTTGTTTGGGGTCGGGGTCGGCGTGCTGACCTACCTGATCCGCACCTGGGGCGGTTATCCCGATGGCGTGGCCTTTGCCGTGCTGTTGATGAACCTGTGCGTGCCGGCCCTGGAGCGTCTCTGCGCCGGACAACCAGAGCCTCGTACGCCATGAACCGATACCTCAGCGTACTGATCCTGGTGCTCGTGGCCGGACTGGGCGCCGGTGCAACGCTCCTTGTGCAGTGGGCCCTCACCCCCCATATTTCCAGCCAACAGCGCTTGATCGAAAACCGGCGCCTGCTCGACCTACTGCCAACGGGCAGCTACGACAATCAGCCGTTGGACCACTCCCTGGCGCTGAAGGACGTTGCCCTGGCTAACAGCACTCTTCTGGGCGGGTACCTGGCGACCCTCGAGGGCCAAACCAGCGCAATCATGCTGCTGAGCCGGTCAATGGGCCATGAAGCGGCGATCGACCTGCTGATCGCCATCGACCCTCGCGGCAAACTGTTGGGCGTCAAAGTCCTCAAGCAAGCGGAAACACCGGGGCTAGGAGGCACCATCGCCACTCAGCCCAATCCGTGGCTACGGGGCTTTATCGGAAAATCCCGTCAGGACCCGAGCGACAGTGGCTGGGCGCTGAAGAAGGATCAGGGCCGGTTCGATCAACTGGCCGGCGCCACCATCACCTCCCGCGCGGTGATCGGTGCCGTGCACGATGCGCTACGTTACTTCGACGAACATCAGCCCCAATTGATCGGGAGCGGACAATGAACAACGCCAGGGTGCTACAGAACTCGCTGATGCTTACCCTGTTGATCGGTGCCAGTGACACGCTGGTCAGCGCCCTGAGCCTGGCACTGCTGTCCCTGCTGGTCATCAGTGTCTATGGCATGAAGATGAGCCTGCTGCGCCCCCGCATCCAGCCGCCCCTGCAGTTGATCACCGGTACGCTGCTCGCGGCGGCGTTGACCAGCCTTGCCGCGCTGGCCCTGCAAGGCTGGGCGTTTGAGCTGCACCAGCAACTGGGCATTTATGTCGGGCTGCTCGCCCTGCAATGCGTGGTGCTGGAGTACAGCGGATTTTTCACCCGGACCCTCATGCCTGATCGATTGCGCCTGTGTGCCCTGTTCGGCGCCGCAATGGTTATTCTGGGTACTGTGCGCGAAGGCTTGGGCCACGGCTCATTCGCCAGTCACCTGCAATGGTTGGTCGGCATCACGGATTCGAATGGATCCGGCTGGGTATTGATCGAAGGTGGCGGCCTGCGACTGGCCGTCATCACACCTGGCGGGTTTATTCTGCTGGGACTGCTCCTGGCAGCCAAACGAGCCTGGCCTGGCACCTCAACTTCACACTGAACGTCTTCAAGGAACTGCTCTGCCCATGAATGCCGCAAAACGCCTGGAAATTTTTCGCCGGCTTCACGAAGACAATCCGGAACCGAAAACCGAGCTGGCCTATGCCTCCCCCTTCGAACTGCTGATTGCGGTGATCCTCTCCGCCCAGTCCACGGACGTCGGCGTGAACAAGGCCACGGCCAGGCTGTTTCCGGTTGCCAATACCCCAGCGGCAATCCATGCACTCGGTGTAGAGGGCCTGTCGCACTACATCAAGACGATCGGCCTGTACAACAGCAAGGCGAAGAATGTCATCGAGACGTGCAGGTTGCTGGTGGAGCGCCATGGCGGCGAAGTCCCGCAAACCCGCGAAGAATTGGAGGCATTGCCCGGTGTGGGCAGGAAGACCGCAAACGTGGTGCTCAACACCGCCTTTCGACAACTGACCATGGCGGTGGACACCCATATTTTCCGGGTCAGTAACCGGACAGGCCTGGCGCCTGGGAAAAATGTGCTGGAAGTGGAAGCCAAACTGATGAAGTTTGTGCCCAAGGAGTACCTCCTCGACTCCCATCACTGGCTCATCCTGCATGGGCGCTACGTATGCCTGGCCCGCAAGCCTCGCTGCGGCAGTTGCCGGATCGAAGACCTGTGCGAATACAAGCACAAAACCTCGGACGATTGAGGCGCTATTGCTTTTATTGATTTATCGATTGAAAAAATCTTTTTTACCCGCCAGGAGATTGTCGATATAAGAAGCGCCAATGGCAGTCTTAGCCTGGAGTTAACCTTATGAGCACTGGCAAAGAACAACTGGACGTAGAAGACGACTTCACCCCTGTTGAGGCCGATGATGTTGAGCCCGTGGCAGAGGTGGCAAAGACCAACCTGAGCAAGCGTCGCACCATCGATAACCTCCTGGAGGAGCGCCGCCTGCAAAAGCAACTGGCCGACTACGACTTTGATCTTTAACACCTGAAAGCCTCCTTGACGGGAGGCTTTT
This sequence comes from Pseudomonas sp. Irchel s3h17, assembly GCF_900187505.1. GTDB lineage: Bacteria > Pseudomonadota > Gammaproteobacteria > Pseudomonadales > Pseudomonadaceae > Aquipseudomonas. The sequence continues at coordinate 272,576 of NZ_FYDL01000008.1, read as the reverse complement.
CATCTAGCGGTCACTCACTGCCCTCACCTATCTCCTGAACAGTTGTTCCTGGATAAACGCTCCCAGTGAGCTGAAGCCGTCTAACACTCCCCTGCCTCCCGAGTGTCTGGAAAAAGCCACTTGAACCCCGGCAATCTCAAACCAGGCCGTTACGCTGCGCCAGCTCGATCAAATCGACTAGCGAACGCGCGTTCAGCTTGAGCAGCAGACGGGTTTTGTATGTGCTAACGGTCTTATTGCTCAAGAACATCCCATCGGCAATTTCCTTGTTGGTCTTGCCTCGTGCCAGCTGCTGCAACACCATCATTTCCCGTCCGGACAGCCGATCCACCATATCGGCTTCACTGGCATTCCCCAAGCTTGAACGGACCGTGTGCAACGCTTGATTCGGGAAATAGCTGTACCCCGACAGCACCGCCTTGATAGCGCTCAACAACTCGGTGAGGTCCTGCTGCTTGCAGACATACCCGGCAGACCCTGCCTGCATGCAACGCATCGAGAAATGCCCCGGAGCCTGAGACGTCAGGACCAGTACTTTCGCAGGCGAGGGCGTCGACGACAATCGCGCGATAACTTCCAGGCCATCAAGTTTCGGGATGCCTATATCCAGTATTACAATATCCGGCAGATGCTCACGAGCAAGTTGCAACGCATCTACGCCATTATCCGTTTCAGCAATGACTTCGTAGCCATGACGTTCCATTAGCATACGTACAGCAAGACGAATGACGGGGTGATCATCCACGATCAGCACTTTATTCATGGGCAAGTCCAATTTTCGCTGTTCGAATGTTTAGAACCCGCACAATAGCCTAGTCGTTTCGACCTTGGGATGGTGACCTGCCCAACCACCCACACCAAGAGACATTCCCTACAAACATTAAGGACAGATCCTACAATAACTCACAAAAAACTATGTCTCTTAAAGTTTACTTGAAGCTCCACAAGCCAGACTTCCTGACAATTCCTGCTCAGCACACAACACAAAAAAAGCCGAGACAATGAAAATACTATTGCGACTTTTTTTCAACGATGACCTATCATAAAACTAACAACCAACAACAACCAACAACAACCCAACAACCCAACAACCCAACAACCAAACACACTAACTCCACCTAGAAAAACACTCGCCAACCTAACAACTTCTACACACCTGACAAAGTCCAACAACACAACACTCATGAGAACCCAGCATGGAAAAAATTCAAAAAAAAATAACAACCCCAATGAGCATCATCGCGATATTCGCGACGCTCTCCGAAACATCCGCGGCCGTCTCGCTGCCGTTCCTTGACGAGGACAACCAAGAGATTTACATCTGGTTCCTGATCAGTTTCCCCTTCTATCTGCTCTTCCTGTTCTTTTACACGTTAAACTTTAACCACAAGTCATTGTACGCACCGTCCGACTTCAATAAGAGCAAGCAGTTTATAAAAGTCATTGGCGATACTGCACGATCAAAAATGAACAGCGACGCCAACCTTGCCAAGGAGGATAAACAAAGCCTGCAAGCGCCCGCAAAAAAACAGCTCGTGGAACAGTCAAACAAACGGCGCCGGGCAGTGCTGAACGCCAGGTCCGACGATCTGCCTCCCAGCATGCAAGACCCGCCAGGCATCGCTGCCAGTGACTGCTTGAGCGCTCAACATCAAATCCCTTTACCGAAATCGATACGGTCCATTCGCATCATGGATGCCCGCTGGATCCGCAAGAAAAAACAACTCAGACACTTGGCGGCCAGCGTCGATGAACGCAAACACAATCAACGCAAAGCCATTCTGCTTCTTAGTTGCCATGAATCCGCACACATCGTTAACGGAAATTCATTCAAGGAGACGGGTATAAAATCACCCCCCCTCACAAACGGCTTTTACATGATTTACAACTTGAGCACGCAGGCAGTCACCGTCATCGATCAGGACTCCAATTCACCCGACTACCCGAGAGAGGAAAAATCGCGACAGAACAACGCAAGAGAGAAGGAAGACAGGGAGATTTCAGAGCACTGAAGCGTCAACTTCAGTCACAGGGACTCAACGCACGATCGACACACACAAAATTCTTCGCTCGAATTGTGGCCCCGCACCACGCGGGACCACAGTTCGTGACTAGCAAGGCAACATCAGAACAGCTTGCGGCCTTTGTTCGCCGCGATGCGCATACGCAGCGCATTGAGCTTGATGAAGCCGGCTGCATCAGCCTGGTTGTACGCGCCGCCATCTTCTTCGAAGGTTGCGATATTGGCGTCGAACAACGACTCGTCAGACTTGCGACCCGTGACGATCACATTGCCCTTGTACAGTTTCAAGCGGACGACGCCATTCACGTGCGCCTGGGAGGCGTCGATCATCTGTTGCAGCATCAGGCGCTCAGGGCTCCACCAGTAGCCGGTGTAGATCAGGCTGGCGTACTTGGGCATCAACTCGTCTTTGAGGTGAGCCACTTCGCGGTCCAGGGTGATCGACTCGATGGCGCGGTGAGCACGCAGCATGATGGTGCCACCAGGTGTCTCGTAGCAGCCACGGGACTTCATGCCGACATAGCGGTTCTCGACGATATCGAGACGGCCGATACCGTGTTCGCCACCGATACGGTTCAAGGTCGCCAGCACGGTGGCCGGGGTCATTTCGACGCCGTCCAGTGCGACGATGTCGCCGTTGCGGTAGGTCAGTTCCAGGTACTGTGGTTTGTCAGGAGCGTTCTCCGGGGAGACGGTCCATTTCCACATGTCTTCTTCGTGCTCGGTCCAGGTGTCTTCCAGCACGCCGCCTTCATAGGAGATGTGCAGCAGGTTGGCATCCATCGAATACGGGGATTTTTTCTTGCCGTGACGCTCGATCGGGATCGCGTGCTTCTCGGCGTAGTCCATCAGCTTCTCGCGGGACAGCAGGTCCCATTCGCGCCACGGAGCGATCACTTTCACGCCTGGCTTCAAGGCGTAGGCGCCCAGTTCGAAACGAACCTGGTCGTTGCCCTTGCCGGTCGCGCCGTGGGAAATGGCGTCAGCGCCGGTTTCGTTGGCGATTTCGATCAAGCGCTTGGCGATCAACGGACGAGCGATGGAAGTACCCAGCAGGTACTCGCCTTCGTAAACGGTGTTGGCGCGGAACATCGGGAACACGAAATCGCGCACGAATTCTTCGCGCAGATCGTCGATGTAGATTTCTTTTACGCCCATGGCCTGTGCCTTGGCGCGGGCCGGTTCGACCTCTTCGCCCTGACCCAGGTCGGCGGTGAAGGTCACCACTTCACAGTTATAAGTATCCTGCAGCCACTTGAGGATCACCGAAGTGTCCAGGCCGCCGGAATACGCCAGAACGACCTTGTTTACGTCCGCCATGCCATCACTCCACGGGGTTCTACGGAAAGCCGATAAGTCTAACGCTGCGAGAGGATAATTTACAGAGGCGCGACAGCTTATGACGACGAAGCGACAGATTATGTCGAGCGGGCGACGATTTCAGCCGTTCAGGATGCCGTGCCCGTGCTGCCGCTGGAGCTGACTTGCGGGGCAGGATCCTGCGCGGGCTCGACCCGCTCAAGTTGCACATTGACCCGACGGTTTTTCGCCCGATTGGCCGTATTGGTATTGGGCGCCAGGGGGTACCGTTCACCGTGGAACCGCAGGGTAATCTGCGACTCGGCAATGCCATTGGCCTTGAGGTAATCCATCACCGCCAGCGCCCTGCGCCGGGACAGGTCACGGTTGGTCAGACGGTTGCCGCTGTTATCGGAATGCCCGTCGACCTCGATGTGATTGACCGTCGGATCAGCCTTCATGAACGCCAGCATCACCTGCAACCTGGCCTTGGCCTGTGCGTCCAGTTCGATACCGCCGCCCGGGAAACCGACCTGGGCCTGCTTCACCTGGTCATAATTCATGGGCAGCAACTTGGCGACACAGCCCTGGTAATCGGCATAGGCCTTGCTGAACCTGACCGGCAGCAGGCGTACTTCCGACACCCGGCCATCACGCGCGTAATGCCGAACCAGTGGACTGCGCCCGTCCATCAAGCCGCCGATGAGGCGCCCGGCCTGAAGCTGCGAACTGTTGAACAATACGTCGCCGCTGCCCAACCTGACCGACCCCAGGTTGATATCACCCCGCCCGGGCTGCCACGGCGCTGCGGCGGCCAGCAAGGTCGCCGAGCCACCGGCCAGCATCGGATTATAGGCCTTCAAGCGAAACGTCGCCTGCTCGCCCGCTCGCCGCACGAACTCACCCGAGCCGAAATCGGTAACCGGCTGCGTCAGGCGGCATTCGAACGGGTCACCCTCGACCTTCCACTCAATGCTCTCCAGGCGTGTCTGGAAAGTGAGCGCCATGGCGGGAAGGCTGGCAAACACACTGAGCAAGGCTAGATAACGCTGGCGCACGGGAGGCTCCACTGACTTCTGCAACAAAAAGACCGATATACATGTTTACGGCATACCTTTGTAATATCGGAAGTCTGCGACAAAACTTGATAGCGGGTGCCTGCGAGAGTCTTTTCCGGTAGCATTCCCATGAGTTTTACCCGCCTGGAATCCCCAATGTCCGACCGCCTGACCCTGCTGCGTCCCGACGACTGGCATATTCATCTTCGCGATGGTGCTGTGTTGCCCAATACAGTGGCGGATGTCGCGCGCACCTTTGGTCGCGCCATCATCATGCCTAACCTGGTACCGCCGGTGCGTAACGCCGCTGAAGCCGACGCCTATCGCCAGCGCATTCTCGCTGCGCGCCCGGCCGGCAGCCGCTTCGAACCGCTGATGGTGCTCTACCTGACCGACCGCACGTCCGCCGACGAAATTCGCACGGCCAAGGCCAGCGGTTTCGTTCATGCCGCCAAGTTGTATCCGGCCGGTGCGACCACCAACTCGGATTCTGGCGTGACCAGCATCGACAAGATCTTCCCTGCGATCGAGGCCATGGCCGAAGTCGGGATGCCCTTGCTGGTCCACGGTGAAATCACCCGTGGCGACGTCGATGTCTTCGACCGCGAAAAAATCTTCATCGACGAGCACATGCGTCGTGTCGTGGAGCGTTTTCCAACGCTCAAGGTGGTGTTCGAACACATCACCACCAGCGATGCCGTGCAGTTCGTCAACGAGGCTTCGGCCAATGTGGGCGCGACCATCACCGCCCATCACCTGCTGTACAACCGCAACCACATGCTGGTCGGCGGGATTCGCCCGCACTTCTATTGCCTGCCGATTCTCAAGCGCAACACCCACCAGGTCGCCCTGCTGGATGCCGCCACCAGCGGCAGCGATAAGTTCTTCCTGGGTACTGACTCGGCGCCCCACGCCCAGCATGCCAAAGAAGCAGCCTGTGGCTGTGCCGGGTGCTACACCGCCTATGCAGCGATCGAGATGTATGCCGAAGCCTTTGAACAGCGCAACGCGCTGGACAAGCTCGAAGCCTTCGCCAGCCTGAACGGCCCGCGCTTCTATGGCCTGCCGGCGAACACCGACCGCATCACCCTGGTCCGCGAAGAATGGACCGCCCCAACCAGCCTGCCGTTCGGCGAGCTGACTGTCATCCCGCTGCGCGCCGGTGAAAAACTGCGCTGGCGCCTGCTGGAGGAACACGCGTGAGTGAAGACCATTACGACGACGAACAGGAAGGCCAGGGCGGCGGTTCGCGCCACCCGATGGCAGCCCGGTTCCGTGGATACCTGCCGGTCGTCGTCGATGTTGAAACCGGTGGTTTCAACTGTGCCACTGACGCACTGCTGGAAATCGCCGCGACGACCATCAGCATGGACGAAAAAGGGTTTGTGTACCCTGATCACACCTATTTCTTCCGTGTCGAGCCGTTCGAAGGCGCCAACATCGAAGCCGCCGCACTGGAGTTCACCGGGATCAAGCTCGATCACCCTCTGCGCATGGCGGTGAGTGAAGAGAGCGCGCTGACCGACATCTTCCGTGGCGTGCGCAAGGCGTTGAAAGCCAACGGCTGCAAACGGGCCATCCTGGTCGGCCACAACAGCAGCTTCGACCTGGGCTTCCTCAACGCCGCGGCCGCTCGCCTGGACATGAAGCGCAACCCGTTTCACCCGTTCTCCAGCTTCGACACCGCCACACTGGCCGGCCTGGCTTATGGCCAGACCGTGCTGGCCAAGGCATGTCAGGCAGCCGACATCGACTTCGACGGACGTGAGGCCCACTCGGCTCGCTACGACACCGAGAAGACCGCTGATCTGTTCTGCGGCATCGTCAACCGCTGGAAGCAAATGGGCGGCTGGGAAGACTTCAACGACTGATCGAGTCGCAGGTTTCTCGCGCCCATGAAAAACCGGCCATTGAGGCCGGTTTTTTTATACCTGACGCTTGGCTTACAGTGCCGCAGCGTTCTCGGTCAGGTAAGCAGCAACGCCTGCTGGCGAAGCGGTCATGCCTTTGTCGCCTTTTTTCCAGTTGGCCGGGCAAACTTCACCGTGCTCTTCGTGGAATTGCAGGGCGTCGACCAGACGAATCAGCTCTTCCATGTTACGGCCCAGCGGCAGGTCGTTGACGATCTGCGAGCGGACAACGCCTTTGTCGTCGATCAGGAATGCGCCACGGAACGCCACGCCGTCAGCGGACTGAACGTCGTAGGCCTTCATGATTTCCTGCTTGATGTCGGCAGCCATGGTGTAACGAACCTGGCCGATGCCGCCGTCGTTGACCGGGGTGTTGCGCCAGGCGTTGTGGGTGAAGTGCGAGTCGATCGAAACAGCGATCACTTCAACGTTACGCGCCTTGAAGTCAGCCATGCGGTTGTCCAGGGCGATCAGCTCGGACGGGCAGACGAAGGTGAAGTCCAGCGGGTAGAAGAACACCAGGCCGTATTTGCCTTTGATGGCCGACGACAGGGTGAAGCTGTCGACGATTTCGCCATTGCCGAGTACGGCCGGAACGGTGAAGTCAGGGGCTTGTTTGCCTACGAGTACGCTCATTGAAAATTTCCTGGTGTGGTGGCGTGATGAACGGTATCGAACCAGTCTGTCGGGATTAAACGACAGGTTGATGAATCGACTGCCCTTCGCGAGGACCGACCATCATACACTGCGTTTTTGACCTGTCCTCAACGGTTTTTCCAATGGCCCCAAAAACCCGGCAACGGGCCTGCAGACAACCCCAGGGAGCACTTCGTACCGTTCGTCAGGCGAATGTGGATCCGCCACACATCGCCGGGAAAGCACTTTGACAATCATTCTCGTTAACATTAAGATCCATCGCAATTGAGCCCTAACCAGCGACGGTTCTCACCTTATGTATGTCTGCCTCTGCACTGGCGTCACCGACGGTAAAATCCGCGATGCAATCTACGAAGGTTGCTGCAGCTACCGTGAAGTGCGCGAAGCCACCGGCGTTGCCAGTCAATGCGGCAAATGTGCCTGCCTTGCCAAGCAAGTGGTCCGCGAAACCCTCGCCGACCTGCAGTTGAGCCAGGCCGCTATCCCCTACCCGGTAGAATTTTCCGCGGCTTGAATGAGAGCATTCCAAAGAACCGGACCCAGTGTCCGGTTTTTTTATGCCATTAATTCAATCGCTTAGCGTTCGGATGCGGAACACAAACATTCTTATTCCGATTAATTTTCATATATTATTCAATAACTTAGGTTTGACACTAAGTACTTGCCAGCTCAAACTCTGCCTTATATACGGTAATTAAAGGGCAGGACCCCATCATGAAAGGCGACGTCACAGTCATCCAGCACCTCAACAAGATTCTTGCCAATGAGCTGGTCGCAATCAATCAGTACTTCCTGCATGCGCGCATGTATGAAGATTGGGGCCTGAACAAGCTTGGCAAGCACGAGTACCACGAATCCATCGACGAGATGAAACATGCGGACAAGCTGATCAAGCGCATCCTGTTCCTCGAAGGCCTGCCCAACGTCCAGGACCTGGGCAAGCTGCAGATCGGCGAGCACACCAAGGAAATGCTGGAGTGCGACCTGCGTATCGAGCGTACCGGCCATGCCGACCTCAAGGTCGCGATTGCCCATTGCGAAACCGTCGGCGACTTCGGCAGCCGTGAACTGCTCGAAGACATTCTTGAATCCGAAGAAGAACATATCGACTGGCTCGAAACCCAACTGGGCCTGATCGACAAAGTGGGCATGGAGAACTATCTGCAATCGCAGATGGGCGACGAGTAAGTTATCACTCGTTAAACCCGCCACACTAAAAAGCCCCGCCCTCTTACGAGAGGCGGGGCTTTTTATTACCTGCAGGGGCCGCGGCCCCTACTGGTGGATCAAGCTTCTGTCTTGGCCGCTGCGGCTTTGGCCGAAGCGTCCTTGATCAGTGCCTGCAACGAACCGTCTGCAGCCATTTCGATCATGATGTCGCTACCGCCGACCAGTTCGCCACCTACCCACAGTTGCGGGAAGGTTGGCCAGTTGGCGTATTTTGGCAGGTTGGCACGAATTTCCGGGTTCTGCAGGATGTCCACGTAAGCGAACTTCTCACCACAGCCCATGACCGCCTGAGCGGCTTTCGCGGAAAAGCCACACTGCGGGGCATTCGGCGAGCCTTTCATGTAAAGCAGAATGGTGTTGTTGGCAATCTGCTCTTTAATAGTTTCGATGATATCCATGAAGCACCTCGGCTGAACTTTCCGACTCAGTTGTCGGCACGGTGGCGCATTGTAACGGAAAGCCGAGCGCGATGCTCGGCCTCCCCGACAGACATGCCTACGCGGCGGCCACCGTCACCGGCACCCCATTGAGCGCCGCATTGCCGGACAACTCATCCAGCTGCTGCTCATCGGTCAGGTCATTGGCGCTGGAGCCTGGTTGCCCCATGGCGATGGTCATCTGCACGCCGGGCCGGGCATGTCCCCAGCCATGGGGCAGACTGACCACGCCCTTCATCATCTCGACACTGCCCAGCACCTCGACCTCGATCGCCCCGACCCGCGAGCTGACCCGCACCCGCTGACCGTCGTTGAGTCCGCGGCTGGCAAGATCCTCCGGATGCATCAGCAACTGATGACGCGGCTTGCCCTTCACCAGGCGGTGATAATTATGCATCCACGAATTGTTGCTGCGCACATGGCGACGACCGATCAATAACAACTCATCAGCGACCGGTACCTGTTGCGCGGCAAATCGCGCCAGGTCCGCCAGGATCGCTGGCGGCGCGGCCTGCACGCGCTGATTCGCAGTTTTCAGGCGCGGCGCAAGGTTGGATTTGAGCGGCCCCAGGTCGATGCCATGGGGATGATCGAACAGGCTCGCCACCGACAGTTTGTACGCTGAAGCATCGCCATAACGGCCGGCGCGCAAGCCAAAATCGATCATCTGCGCCGGTGCCATCGTGGGCTTGAGTTCTTTGCCGGTCCGGGCCGCAAACGCCTTGGCCAACCCGACGAAAATCTCCCAGTCGTGTAGCGCACCCTCGGGCTTGGGCAGGATGGCCCGGTTGAAACGGCTGACATTGCGCACGGCGAACATATTGAACGTCGTATCGTAGTGATCGTTTTCCAGCGCCGAGGTCGACGGCAGGATCAGATCGGCATAGCGTGTGGTCTCGTTGATGTACAAGTCGATGCTGACCATGAACTCCAGCCCGTCCAGCGCCTGTTCCAGTTGTCGACCATTGGGGGTCGACAGCACCGGGTTACCGGCCACGGTCACCAGCGCACGCACCTGCCCTTCCCCTTCGGTGAGCATCTCTTCGGCCAGCGCCGACACCGGCAACTCACCGCCGTATTCCGGGCGCCCGGACACACGGCTTTGCCACTGATTGAAATGCCCGCCCGAGGTCGACGCCACCAGATCGACAGCCGGCTCGGTGCACAGTGCGCCTCCGACCCGATCCAGGTTACCGCTGATCAGGTTGATCAACTGCACCAGCCAATGGCACAAGGTACCGAACGCCTGCGTGGAAATGCCCATGCGGCCATAACAAACCGCGGTCCTGGCGGCGGCGAAATCCCGGGCCAGTTGCCGAATCTGCGCGGCCGGTACCGCGCACAGCGGGCTCATCGCTTCAGCATTGAAGCCGCTGACCGCCTGGCGAACCTCCTCCAGCCCATCGACCGGCAAATGACTGTCGCGCGTCAGGCCTTCGCTGAACAGGGTATTGAGCAAGCCGAACAACAGCGCCGCATCGCCTCCCGGGCGGACAAACAGATGCTGGTCGGCAATCGCCGCTGTCTCGCTGCGCCTCGGGTCGACCACCACCACCTTGCCGCCCCGTGCCTGAATCGCCCTCAAACGCTTTTCCACGTCCGGCACGGTCATGATGCTGCCATTGGAGGCCAGCGGGTTGCCGCCCAGGATCAGCATGAAATCGGTGTGATCGATGTCGGGAATCGGCAACAGCAGCCCATGGCCGTACATCAAGTGACTGGTCAGGTGATGGGGCAATTGGTCGACCGACGTCGCGGAGTAGCGGTTGCGGGTTTTCAGCAGGCCGAGGAAATAGTTGCTGTGGGTCATCAACCCATAGTTGTGCACGCTGGGGTTGCCCTGGTACACCGCGACGGCGTTCTGGCCATGGCGCTCCTGAATCGCGGCAAGGCGTTCAGCCACCAGGGCAAACGCGTCTTCCCAGGCAATTGCTTGCCACTCGCTGCCCACGCGTTGCATGGGGTGGCGCAGGCGATCGGGATCGTTCTGGATATCCTGCAAGGCCACCGCCTTGGGACAGATATGGCCGCGACTGAAGCTGTCTTGCGCGTCGCCCTTGATCGAGGTGATCTGCAGGCCGGCATCGTCGGTTGCCGTGGTTTCGATGGTCAAGCCGCAAATGGCTTCACACAGGTGGCACGCACGGTAATTGAGAGTCTTGGTCATGGCCAGTCTCTGTTTTGTTCGGGGCAACCAACGCACGGTTGCGGGAACAAAACTATGGGCCGTGACCGGCCGCCGCGCCAGCGACGTTCGTCTTGTGAATCGCCGGCCATCAGGCCTGCCGATAGCGGCCCCGGGCACCGGGCCCTATCAGTCAGAAACCGACCAGGGCGACACCTTGAATGCCTCGCTCGATTGCCAAGGCGCGCGAGGGCAGTGTACAAAGGACTGGCTGCTGTCAGGAAACAGGCTTCATAAGCGCTACCGCGATCGTCCCGTAGCCCCTCTGAAATCCCCTAAACACCGTAGCCTATTGGTAAGACGCGACATTTAGTGTCAATATCGCGCCTCCCCCTATTTCGTCGCCCCGTGCGGCTTACGCCGCAGGTCTCGCCCGTTTTCCAATGAAACAAGGCTTTGAGTATCTGCGGTCCGTTGCAAAAAGGTAGTCAATGATGAGCGCAAGGCACTTTCTCTCCCTGATGGATTGCACGCCCGAAGAGCTGGTCAGCGTGATCCGTCGAGGCATTGAGCTCAAAGACCTGCGTAACCGCGGCGTACTGTTCGAGCCGTTGAAAAACCGCGTCCTGGGCATGATTTTCGAGAAGTCCTCGACCCGCACCCGCCTGTCGTTCGAAGCCGGCATGATCCAGCTGGGCGGCCAGGCGATTTTCCTTTCGCCGCGCGACACCCAGCTGGGGCGCGGCGAGCCGATCGGCGACTGCGCCATCGTCATGTCGCGCATGCTCGATGCGGTGATGATCCGCACCTTCGCCCACAGCACCCTGACCGAATTTGCCGCCAACTCGCGCGTACCGGTGATCAACGGCTTGTCCGATGACCTGCACCCGTGCCAGCTGCTGGCCGACATGCAGACCTTCCTTGAGCATCGCGGTTCGATCCAGGGCAAGACCGTCGCCTGGATCGGCGACGGCAACAACATGTGCAACAGCTATATAGAAGCCGCCATCCAGTTCGACTTCCAGTTGCGCATCGCCTGCCCCGAGGGCTACGAACCCAACCCGGAATTCGTGGCCTTGGCTGGCGACCGCGTGACCATCGTCCGCGATCCCAAGGATGCCGTGCTGGGCGCTCATCTGGTCAGCACCGACGTCTGGACCTCCATGGGCCAGGAAGAAGAAACCGCCAAGCGCCTCACATTGTTCGCGCCGTTTCAGGTCAATCGCGCCCTGCTCGATCTGGCCGCAGAGGATGTCCTGTTCATGCACTGCCTGCCCGCCCACCGTGGCGAAGAAATCAGCCTCGACCTGCTGGATGACCCGCGCTCAGTCGCCTGGGACCAGGCAGAAAACCGTCTTCACGCGCAAAAGGCCTTGCTCGAGTTTCTCGTCGAGCCTGCGTACCATCACGCATGAGCCATCCATTACTGCTGAACCTGCGCAACCTGGCCTGCGGTTATCAAGACCAGCGGGTCGTTCAGAACCTCAACCTGCACCTCAATGCCGGCGACATCGGCTGCCTGCTCGGTTCATCCGGTTGCGGCAAGACCACGACCCTGCGCGCGATTGCGGGCTTCGAGCCAATTCACGAAGGGGAAATCCAGTTGGCGGGGGAAACCATCTCCAGCGCCGGCTTTACCCTCGCCCCGGAGAAACGCCGGATCGGCATGGTGTTCCAGGACTATGCCCTGTTTCCGCACCTGAGCGTGGCCGACAACATTGCCTTCGGCATTCGCAAACACCCGGACAAAGAACGGGTCACCGCCGAGATGCTGGAGCTGGTCAATCTCAAGCACCTGGGCAAGCGCTTCCCCCACGAACTGTCTGGCGGCCAGCAGCAACGGGTCGCACTGGCCCGGGCCCTGGCGCCAGAGCCACAACTCTTGTTGCTGGACGAACCGTTTTCCAACCTCGATGGCGAATTGCGACGCAAGTTGAGCCACGAAGTCCGGGATATCCTCAAGAGCCGGGGCACCAGTGCGATTCTGGTGACGCACGACCAGGAAGAAGCCTTCGCGGTCAGCGACCAGGTCGGGGTATTCAAGGAAGGCCGGCTGGAACAGTGGGACACGCCCTACAACCTGTACCACGAACCACTGACGCCTTTCGTTGCCAGTTTTATCGGCCAGGGCTACTTCATTCGCGGCCAGTTGCAGACCCCCGAATCGGTGCAAACCGAGCTCGGCGAACTGCGTGGTAATCGTGCGTACACCTGGCCAATCGGCGGTGCCGTGGACGTGTTGCTGCGTCCCGACGACATTGTCTACGCCCCCGACAGCCCGCTGAGAGCACGGATTGTGGGCAAGTCGTTCCTCGGTGCCTCGACCCTCTATCGCCTGCAACTGCCGACGGGCAGCCAGCTGGAGTCGATCTTTCCAAGCCACGCCGACCATCTGGTCGGCGCCGAAGTCGGGATTCGCGTGGCGGCTGAACACCTGGTGCTGTTCCAGGCGTCCGGCAGCATGGCCGCGCAGATTACGCAGATCGAGTCAGGGGTTCGGCGGTACAGTACTGCCAGCTGAACAGTGCAGGGAGCGAGCGAGGTGCTCGCTCCCCCAGTGACACCATCACCCCAACATCAAGGTCCCGCTGGCCACCAGCGTCGCATGACCGCCGATTTTCACCCGACTGCCTTCCAGGCGGCAGAACAACTCCCCTCCCCGCGCCGAACGCTGAAACGCCGTCAGCCTGGTTTTGTCCAGACGCTGCGCCCAATAGGGGATCAACAGGCAATGGGTCGATCCGGTGACCGGGTCCTCGTTGATACCGATGGCCGGGGCAAAATACCTCGACACGAAATCATGCTGCGCTCCACGGGCCGTCACGATCGCCCCCAGCCAAGGCAGCTTCGCCAGCGCAGCCATGTCAGGCTGGCAATCGATGACTGCCTGCTCTGACGCCAGCACCACCAACAACTCGTTTGAACCCAGCACCTCGACCGGTTGCACCCCCAGTGCCCGCGCCACTTGCTGGTGATCCTGCACGTCACGCGCCTCGATGGCAGGAAAGTCCAGCCACAGCCGCTCGCCTTCCCGAGTCACGCTCAAGGGGCCGGACTGGCTGATGAAGTCCAGGCGCTCGGCCGGCTCGTGAAAGACCTCGAACAATACATAGGCACTGGCCAGCGTCGCATGCCCACACAAGGGTACTTCGGTAGCAGGCGTGAACCAGCGAATACGCCAACCCTCGGCTTCGCGCACCACAAACGCCGTTTCGGCGAGGTTGTGTTCGGCGGCGATTTGTTGCATCAGCTCATCACTGAGCCAGGCATCGAGCCGATAGACCATCGCCGGATTGCCACTGAACGGGCGCTCGCTGAACGCATCGACCTGATGAAACGCTAACTGCATGGCGCGGACCCCCTTGTGATAAGTCGGGCGCGAGCATGCAGTAACCGTCGCCAACCGGGCAGAGACAGAGCCGGCCAATTTTCACCATACAGCGCGGTCGTCAGCCGCGACCGATATCGGCAAAGGTGGCGTTGGTGTGCTCGGCCAGCACTGACGCCGCCAACTCGACCTCCAGGCCCCGCCGCCCGGCACTGACATAAACACTTGCCAACGGTTGGGCACTGTTATCGATGAAGGTACGCAGACGCTTCTTTTGTCCCAACGGGCTGATGCCGCCCAACAAATAGCCGGTCGCCCGTTGCGCGGCGGCAGGGTCGGCCATCTCGACTTTCTTTACCCCCGCGGCCTGGGCCAGCGCCTTGAGGTCCAGGCTTCCGACGACTGGCACCACAGCAACCAGCAACTCGCCCTTTTCACTCGCCGCCAGCAACGTCTTGAATACTCGCGCGGGGTCCAATCCCAGCTTTTCCGCAGCCTCCAGCCCATACGAGGCGGCCTTCGGATCATGTTCATAACTGTGCACGCGATGTTCGGCTCGAACTTTTTTCAGCAGATCCAATGCGGGGGTCATGGCAGCTCCAAGCGAGGCAAAACAACAAAAATGTTGCGCCGGATTCTAGGACATCAGACAGCAAAAGGCTCCATGGCCAGCGTTTTATCCCTCGACAGGCGCCAACCTGGAGAGCCAGACCAGGACGCTTCCACACCTCGAACCCGCAATCATTCATCAAGCCGTCAGTTTAAAAGTGACCGACCGTTCACTTTCGACCTTTGACAGCAGCGTTTCTTGTCTATATTTTTTCGAATCTGAATATATGCGAAGATTCCTACGCAACACCCGGCAGCAAGCCGAGACCAGGATGGGGATCCTGCCTCGGTGAAAATCGCGCTCAGCCCTTTCGGAAGCAGCGCCAGACAACAACAAAAACCGAGGTTTTCAATGACAACTGCTTTACAGCAACCTTCGCTCTCGAGCCAATGCATGGCCGAATTCCTGGGCACGGCCTTACTGATCTTCTTTGGTACCGGTTGCGTTGCGGCGCTCAAAGTCGCCGGCGCCAGCTTCGGCCTGTGGGAAATCAGCATTATCTGGGGGGTTGGCGTGAGCATGGCGATCTACCTGACCGCGGGCGTTTCCGGCGCGCACCTGAACCCGGCCGTCAGTATTGCCCTGAGCATTTTCACCGACTTTGAAAAACGCAAACTGCCGTTCTACATCTTCTCCCAGGTCGCTGGCGCCTTCTGCGCCGCCTTGTTGGTTTACACGCTTTACAGCAACCTGTTCTTCGATTTCGAACAAAGCCATCAAATGGTCCGTGGCAGCCAGGCCAGCCTTGAACTGGCATCCGTGTTCTCCACCTTCCCCAACCCTGCCCTGTCGACAGGCCAGGCGTTCCTGGTCGAGGTCATCATCACTGCGATCCTGATGAGCGTGATCATGTCCCTGACCGACGACAACAATGGCCTGCCGAAAGGCCCGCTGGCACCGTTACTGATTGGCCTGCTGATCGCGGTGATTGGCAGTTCGATGGGCCCGCTGACCGGCTTCGCGATGAACCCGGCACGTGACTTCGGTCCGAAACTGATGACTTTCTTCGCTGGCTGGGGTGAAATTTCCTTCACTGGCGGCCGCGATATTCCTTACTTCCTGATTCCTGTCTTTGCACCGATTGTCGGTGCCTGCCTCGGTGCCGCGGCCTATCGCGGGCTCATTGCCCGCCATCTGCCTGGCGCCGAACCTGCTACAAAGGATGCAGAACCTGCCATTGACGGCAAACCACGAGTTTCCTGAAAGCGGCGGCGCGCGGTCCTGCCCATCCTTGACCACGCGCCCCCATCCACTCCCTTATTTCGTCCAAGGCAATCGACATGACCGACACACAGAATAAGAACTACATCATTGCCCTCGATCAGGGTACGACCAGCTCGCGCGCGATCATTTTCGACCGTGACGCCAACGTGGTCTGCACCGCACAACGCGAATTCGCCCAGCACTACCCGCAAGCCGGCTGGGTCGAGCACGACCCGATGGAAATCTTCGCTACCCAAAGCGCGGTGATGGTCGAGGCCCTGGCACAAGCCGGCCTGCACCATGACCAGGTGGCCGCCATCGGCATCACCAACCAGCGTGAAACCACCGTGGTCTGGGACAAGGCCACCGGCCGCCCGATCTATAACGCGATCGTCTGGCAGTGCCGCCGCAGCACCGAGATCTGCGAGCAACTCAAGCGCGACGGTCACGAGCAATACATCAGCGACACCACGGGCCTGGTCACCGACCCGTACTTCTCCGGCACCAAGCTCAAGTGGATCCTGGACAACGTCGAGGGCAGCCGCGAGCGGGCGCGCAAGGGCGAGTTGCTGTTCGGCACCGTCGACAGCTGGCTGATCTGGAAATTCACGGGCGGCAAGACCCACGTCACGGACTACACCAACGCCTCGCGCACCATGCTCTTCAACATCCACACCCTGGAGTGGGACGCGAAGATGCTGGAGGTGCTGGATATCCCGCGCGAGATGCTGCCAGAGGTGAAGTCTTCGTCGGAGATCTACGGGCACACCAAGAGCGGCATCGCCATCGGCGGTATCGCCGGCGACCAGCAGGCCGCCCTGTTCGGCCAGATGTGCGTGGAGCCAGGCCAGGCGAAAAACACCTACGGCACCGGCTGCTTCCTGCTGATGAACACCGGCACCAACGCGGTGAAATCCAACCACGGCATGCTCACCACCATCGCCTGCGGCCCACGGGGTGAAGTCGCTTACGCGCTGGAAGGTGCGGTATTCAACGGCGGTTCCACCGTGCAGTGGTTGCGCGACGAGCTGAAGATCATCAACGACGCCCACGACACCGAGTATTTCGCCAACAAGGTCAAGGACAGCAACGGCGTGTACCTGGTGCCCGCCTTTACCGGCCTGGGCGCTCCGTACTGGGACCCCTATGCCCGTGGCGCACTGTTCGGCCTGACCCGCGGCGTACGAGTGGACCACATCATTCGTGCCGCCCTGGAGTCGATTGCCTTCCAGACCCGCGACGTACTCGACGCCATGCAACAGGATTCCGGCGAACGCCTCAAGGCCCTGCGCGTGGACGGTGGCGCGGTCGCCAACAACTTCCTGATGCAGTTCCAGGCCGACATCCTCGGCACCCAGGTCGAGCGCCCGCAAATGCGTGAAACCACCGCGCTCGGCGCCGCCTACCTGGCCGGCCTGGCCTGTGGTTTCTGGGGCAGCCTGGAAGAACTGCGCGGCAAGGCGGTGATCGAACGCGAGTTCAACCCGCAACTGGACGAAGCAACCAAGGAAAAACTCTACGCCGGCTGGAAAAAAGCCGTCAGCCGCACCCGCGACTGGGAACCGCACGAAGGCGCCGAGTAAACCGGGCTGAGCACTCGTATCTGCATGTCCAAACAGTGTGAAAGCGTAGTGAGCGAAGGAAAGACGAGCCTGTTTTTAACGCAGGATTGACGATCGCAGTAGCTTTCACGTTGTTTGGAAACTGGTAGGGAGCAGATTCCTGCGTCATCATGGGAAAATTTTGCACGGCAGCCCAAAGGAAGCCCCATGAATCTGCCTCCCCGTCAGCAGCAAATCCTCGAATTGGTCCGCGAACGCGGTTACGTCAGCATCGAGGAAATGGCTCAACTGTTCGTTGTTACACCGCAGACCATCCGCCGCGACATCAATCAACTGGCCGAAGACAATCTGTTGCGTCGCTACCATGGCGGCGCGGCCTATGACTCCAGCGTGGAAAACACCGCGTATGCCATGCGCGCCGACCAGATGCGCGACGAAAAACAGCGCATCGGCGAAGCCATTGCCCGGCAAATCCCCGACCACGCCTCGCTGTTCATCAATATCGGCACCACCACCGAATCCATCGCTCGGGCGCTGCTCAACCACAGCCACCTGAAGATCATCACCAACAACCTGCACGTCGCCTCGATGCTCAGCGCCAAGGACGACTTCGATGTGCTGCTCACCGGCGGTAACGTACGCCGCGATGGCGGTGTTGTCGGCCAGGCCAGTGTCGACTTCATCAACCAGTTCAAGGTCGACTATGCCCTGGTGGGCATCAGCGGCATCGACGAGGATGGCAGCCTGCTGGACTTCGACTACCAGGAAGTACGGGTCTCCCAGGCGATCATCGCCAACGCCCGGCAAGTGATCCTGGCGGCCGACTCCAGCAAGTTCGGGCGCAACGCCATGATTCGCCTGGGCCCCATCAGCCTGATCGACTGCCTGGTAACTGACCAGCAGCCGGTACCTGCCTTGGCGCAACTGCTGAACCAGCACAAGATTCGGCTCGAAGTCGTTTAATCCCCCCAGCAGCAAAGCTCCCCCGTGGCAAGGGAGCTTGCTGTGGCGAGGGAGCTTGCTCCCGCTCGGCGGCGAAGCCGTCGCACACCCGGCGGGTCGGGTGCATCTGAATGAACTCGGTTGATTGGTTTCGGGCCTGCTTTGCCCCGAACGCGGACCGGCCCAGCGGGAGCAAGCTCCCTCGCCACAAAAGAGCCGCGCCTCGCATTAATGTTCGAAAATTTTCCTTTAAGCCTCCTTCGATGAGTTTTTTCAATCGAAGTCGACTGGCTGCGCCCGCCTTAATGAGCTACCATTTTCGCAAATGAACATTCATGTTCGAATTCCAATACAGAAATCATAAAGAGCCCGAGGCCTGCCGATGCCCACTTCCACCTTGCCGCCCCCACTTGCCGAGATCTATGACATTGCCGTAATCGGTGGCGGGATCAACGGTGTCGGGATTGCAGCGGATGCCGCCGGCCGCGGTCTCTCGGTGTTCCTTTGCGAAAAGGACGATCTGGCCAGCCACACCTCGTCCGCCAGCAGCAAGCTGATCCACGGCGGCCTGCGCTACCTCGAACACTACGAATTCCGCCTGGTGCGCGAGGCCCTGGCAGAACGGGAAGTGCTGCTGGCCAAGGCGCCACACATCGTCAAGCAGATGCGCTTCGTGCTGCCTCACCGCCCGCACCTGCGTCCGGCGTGGATGATCCGTGCCGGCCTGTTCCTGTATGACCACCTGGGCAAGCGCGAGAAACTCGCCGGCTCCAGAAGCCTGAAATTCGGCGCCGACAGCGCACTGAAAAGCGAAATCACCAAGGGCTTCGAGTACTCCGATTGCTGGGTCGACGACGCCCGCCTCGTGGTGCTCAACGCCATGGCTGCCCGCGAAAAAGGTGCCCACGTCCACACCCAGACCCGCTGCGTCAGTGCCCGTCGTAGCAAAGGCCTGTGGCACCTGCACCTGGAGCGTGCCGACGGCAGCCTGTTCTCGATCTGCGCCAAGGCGCTGGTGAACGCTGCCGGCCCATGGGTCGCCAAGTTCATTCGCGACGACCTGAAGATGGAATCGCCCTACGGCATCCGCCTGATCCAGGGCAGCCACCTGATCGTGCCGAAGCTGTACGAAGGCGAACACGCGCATATCCTGCAAAACGAAGATCAGCGCATCGTGTTCACGATCCCGTACCTCAATCACTTCACCCTGATTGGCACCACGGACCGTGAATACACGGGCGATCCAGCCAAAGTCGCGATCACCGAGGGCGAGACCGACTACCTGATCAAGGTCGTCAATGCGCACTTCAAGAAGCAGATCAGCCGCGAGGACATCCTGCACACCTATTCCGGTGTTCGCCCACTGTGCAACGACGAGTCCGACAACCCGTCGGCCGTGACCCGGGACTACACCCTGGCGCTGTCCGGCAGCGGCGAAGAAGCCCCGCTGCTGTCGGTGTTCGGCGGCAAGCTGACCACCTACCGCAAGCTGGCCGAATCAGCCATGGCGCAACTGGCCCCTTACTTCAAGGACATCAAGCCAGGCTGGACCGCCAGTGCGACCCTGCCAGGCGGCGAAGACATGACCACCCCCCAGGCCTTGAGCGCGTTGATTCACGACAAATTCGACTGGGTGCCAACGGAAATCGCCCGGCGCTGGGCCACCACCTATGGCAGCCGCACCTGGCGCATGCTCGAAGGCGTGCAGAGCCTGAACGACCTGGGCGAACACCTGGGCGGCGGCCTCTACAGCCGCGAAGTCGATTACCTGTGCAGCGAAGAATGGGCTACCACCGCTCACGACATCCTGTGGCGCCGCAGCAAACTGGGCTTGTTCACCACCCAGGACGAGCAAGCGAAGGTTCAGCAATACTTGAACACGGTTGAAATGAACCGCCGGAAGATCGAAGCGGCCTGATTGCCGATTCGATGGATCAAAAGCCCCTGGCACCGAAAGGCCCAGGGGCTTTGTACATTCTGATGCCCCTGATCGCTCCCGGGCAAAGTGGGCAATACCGACAGAAATGCATTCGGTTTTCCGAACGCGACTCTGCGGTCGATTCGGTTAACCGGACCTTCCTTCTTGCACACCGCCGCAACAAATATTTAATATCCTTATAAATCAATAAGTTAAATATAAAGCTCTGGCCTGGCACGACTCATGCTCTACACTCTTGGACGAATGTTTGAGGTGCCAACACTTCAGGAGCCCTCCAGGCATTCAGCTGCACTAGAGAGCCGAAGAACTGGCTCCATAAAAAAAACAATGTCGAGGAAAATTTGATGCGCATCGTTCCCCATATCCTGGGCGCAGCCATTGCTGCCGCTCTGATCAGCACGCCAGTTTTCGCCGCCGAACTCACCGGCACCCTGAAGAAGATCAAAGAGTCCGGCACCATCACCCTGGGCCATCGCGACGCTTCCATTCCGTTTTCCTACATTGCAGACGCTTCCGGCAAACCGGTCGGCTACTCCCACGACATTCAGCTGAAAGTCGTTGAAGCCCTGAAAAAAGACCTGGACTTGCCGAACCTCCAGGTCAAATACAACCTGGTGACTTCGCAAACCCGTATCCCGCTGGTGCAGAACGGCACCGTGGACCTGGAGTGCGGTTCCACCACCAACAACGTCGAGCGTCAGCAGCAAGTTGACTTCTCCGTCGGCATCTTCGAAATCGGTACTCGCCTGCTGTCCAAGGCAGACTCCAAGTACAAGGATTTCCCTGACCTGGCCGGCAAGAACGTCGTGACCACCGCCGGCACCACGTCCGAGCGCATCCTCAAGTCGATGAACGCCGACAAGCAGATGGGCATGAACGTCATCTCCGCCAAAGACCATGGCGAGTCGTTCCAGATGCTGGAAACCGGCCGCGCAGTGGCCTTCATGATGGACGACGCCCTGCTGGCGGGTGAAGCGGCCAAGGCCAAGAAGGCAAGCGACTGGGCCGTGACCGGCACTCCACAGTCCTACGAAATCTACGGCTGCATGGTGCGCAAAGGCGACGAGCCGTTCAAAAAGGCTGTGGATGACGCCATCAAGGCCACCTACGCATCGGGCGAGATCAACAAGATCTACGAAAAATGGTTCATGCAACCGATCCCGCCAAAAGGCCTGAACCTGAACTTCCCGATGAGCGACGAGCTCAAGGCACTGATCGCCAAACCGACTGATAAAGCGGCTGACGACAAGAAGTCCTGATTTCTGACTAACCTTATCTCCTGAGGGGGCCGCGGCCCTTTCAGGAGGTTGTCACTCCCTGCTGGCATTTTTTGGAAACACTCGAACCGGTGGCTGTCGAGCCGAGCGCGTGTGCCTGATCGGAGTGGCCTGTACGGTTAGTTCGTTGGCTCAAATTCGGATGCCAGAAGTTCATAGCCAAGGCGCTGTGACGAGTCATAGCCCGCTATGGCGAGGAACAGCAACGCAGGATATGGACCTCTGGCGCCGAAGTTGAGCTAACAGAACTGACCACACAGGCCACCTGGGTCGGGCGGGAACGGAGCTTCCCCCAAGCGGGTATTTGTACATCGATCGAATCCGAGGGGAGACCCTAATGAATTACAACTGGGACTGGGGCGTGTTCTTCAAGTCCACCGGCGTGGGCAGCGAGACGTATCTCGACTGGTACGTGTCCGGTCTGGCCTGGACCATCGGCATCGCCATCGCGGCCTGGATCATCGCCCTGACACTGGGCTCGGTCCTGGGCGTCATGCGTACCGTGCCGAACCGCATCGTATCGGGCATCGCCACCTGCTACGTCGAACTCTTCCGTAACGTGCCGCTGCTGGTTCAGCTGTTCATCTGGTACTTCCTGGTACCCGACCTGCTGCCGGCGGACCTGCAAGAGTGGTACAAGCAGGACCTGAACCCGACCACCTCGGCCTTCCTCAGCGTCGTCGTGTGCCTGGGCCTGTTCACCACGGCCCGCGTTTGCGAACAGGTGCGTACCGGTATCCAGGCCCTGCCCACAGGCCAGGAATCCGCGGCCCGCGCCATGGGCTTCAAGCTGCCACAGATCTACTGGAACGTGCTGTTGCCCCAGGCCTACCGGATCATCATTCCGCCGCTTACCTCGGAATTCCTGAACGTATTCAAAAACACCTCCGTAGCCTCGCTGATCGGCCTGATGGAACTGCTCGCGCAGACCAAGCAGACCGCCGAGTTCTCGGCCAACCTGTTCGAAGCCTTCACCCTGGCAACGCTGATCTACTTCACCCTGAACATGAGCCTGATGCTGCTGATGCGTTTGGTCGAGAAGAAAGTCGCCGTACCGGGCCTGATTTCCGTAGGGGGTAAATGATGGAATTCGACTTCTCGGGCATCATTCCGTCCCTGCCGGGTTTGTGGAACGGTATGGTCATGACCCTGCAACTGATGGTGCTGGGCGTCGTCGGCGGGATCATCCTTGGTACTATCCTGGCGTTGATGCGTCTGTCCCACAACAAACTGCTGTCGAACATTGCCGGCGCCTACGTCAACTACTTCCGCTCGATCCCGTTGCTGCTGGTGATCACCTGGTTCTACCTGGCGGTGCCATTCGTACTGCGCTGGATCACTGGCGAAGACACGCCGATCGGCGCGTTCGGCTCATGCATCGTGGCGTTCATGATGTTCGAAGCGGCGTACTTCTGCGAAATCGTCCGTGCTGGCGTGCAGTCGATTCCCAAGGGCCAGATGGGCGCTGCCCAGGCACTGGGCATGAGCTATGGCCAGATGATGCGCTTGATCATCCTGCCGCAAGCGTTCCGCAAGATGACCCCGCTGCTGCTGCAACAGAGCATCATCCTGTTCCAGGACACCTCGCTGGTCTACGCGGTCGGTCTGGTGGACTTCCTCAATGCTTCGCGCGCCAGTGGCGACATCATTGGCCGCTCCAATGAGTTCCTGATCTTCGCAGGCCTCACGTACTTCATCATCAGCTTTGCCGCCTCGCAGCTGGTCAAGCGTCTGCAAAAAAGGTTCGCCGTATGATCTCTATCAAGAACATCAACAAGTGGTATGGGGACTTCCAGGTGCTGACTGATTGCAGCACCGAGGTCAAAAAAGGTGAAGTGATCGTGGTCTGCGGGCCGTCCGGCTCCGGCAAATCGACCCTGATCAAGTGCGTCAACGCCCTGGAACCGTTCCAGAAAGGCGACATCGTGGTCGACGGTACTTCCATCGCCGACCCGAAGACCAACCTGCCGAAACTGCGCTCGCGCGTGGGCATGGTGTTCCAGCACTTCGAACTGTTCCCGCACCTGACCATCACCGAAAACCTGACCATCGCGCAGATCAAGGTGCTGGGCCGCAGCAAGGCAGAAGCCACCAAGAAAGGCCTGCAACTGCTTGAGCGCGTCGGCCTCTCGGCCCATGCCCACAAGCATCCCGGCCAACTGTCCGGTGGTCAGCAGCAGCGCGTGGCGATTGCCCGTGCACTGGCGATGGATCCGATCGTCATGCTGTTCGACGAACCGACCTCGGCACTCGACCCGGAAATGGTCAACGAAGTACTCGACGTCATGGTGCAACTGGCCCACGAAGGCATGACCATGATGTGCGTGACCCACGAAATGGGCTTCGCCCGTAAAGTGGCGGACCGGGTGATCTTCATGGACGCCGGCAAGATCATCGAAGACTGCAAGAAAGAGGAGTTCTTCGGCGACATCAATGCCCGCGCCGAACGTACACAGCACTTCCTCAACAAGATCCTGCAACACTAAAACCGGCACTGCCCTCAATTAGGAGGGCAGGCTTGCCCTTGTGGCGAGGGAGCTGGCTCCCGCAGGGTCGTGTAGTGACCCCAAAACCTGTAAATGCATGTTGACTGACACACCGCATTGACCGGTTTTACGACTGCTTTGCAGCCGAGCGGGAGCAAGCTCCCTCGCCACAGGTTCCACGTACCATTGGAAACCAGAACAAGCCCGCTGCCACACTGGTTGACCCAAGGCATCTGTGATGAAATGCGACCCTAGCCATTATCGCGCCGCACCGCCATCACTCGCCGTGAAACCCCGTCTGATTCGCCATCTGTTTCTACCGCCGCTGGTCATCCTGTTGATGGCCGCATTGGGCTACCTCGGCTTTTGGGTCAGCGAGCATTACGGTGTTCGCAGCCTCAGCGAAAACGGCCAACGCCAGCTGGAATTGCACGCCCGTGCCGTAGAAAGCGAAATCAGCAAGTACACCTACCTGCCCAGCCTGCTGGAGCTCGAATCGAGCGTTTCCCAACTGCTGGCCGACCCGACGCCAGAGCACCGGCAAACGGTCAACACTTACCTCGAAGGCCTGAACCGGCGCAGCCGCAGTCGGGCGATCTACGTGATGGACACCACCGGCCGAGTGCTGGCCACCAGCAACTGGCGCGATTTCGACAGTTACCTGGGGGAAGACCTGTCCTTCCGCGCCTACTTCCAGAATGCCGTACGGGGGCAGCCGGGGCGCTTCTATGGCATCGGCAGCACCAACGGCGAACCCGGCTACTACCTGGCCCATGGCCTGGAAGAACAGGGCAAGATCATCGGCGTCGCCGTGGTCAAGGTGCGCCTGGAAGCCATGGAAGAACGCTGGCAGCGCGCCCGCCTGGAGGCCTTTGTCAGCGACGAGAACAGCATCATTATTCTCTCCAGCGACCCGGCGCGGCGACTCAAGGCGGTGCGTCCGCTCAGCGAGGACACCAAGGAGCGCCTGGCCCGCAGCCTGCAGTACTACTGGTTCCCGCTGAACGAACTGGAACCGCTGGCCCGCGAACGACTGGCCGAAGGCGTGGAGAAGCTGACCTTCCCGGCCAACACCGAAGTGGCCTCCGACGAAGAAGCCATCAGCTACCTGTCCCAGACCCGGCCGCTGAGTGACACACCGTGGAATTTCACCCTGCTCACGCCGCTGCAAGACCTGCGGCGCGAGGCCATTAACCAGGGGATTCTGGTGGCCGTGGCGTTCGCCTTGTGTGCCTTCCTGCTGATTGCCTGGAATGAGCGACGCAAGGTGGTCGCGACCCGCCTGGCGGCTCGCGAGGCACTGGAAGAAGCCAACAATCAACTGGAGCGTCGGATTACCGAACGCACCACCGACCTGCGGGCCAGTAACGATCGGCTCAAGAGTCAGATCCGCGAACGGCGCCTGGCCGAAGAGACCCTGCGCCACGCGCAGGATGAACTGGTACAGGCTGGCAAGCTCGCCGCCATCGGCCAGATGTCCACCAGCATTGCCCATGAGTTGAACCAGCCGCTGGCCGCCCTGCGCACCTTGTCCGGCAACACTGTGCGGTTCCTCGAGCGCGGGCAACTGGACACCGCCAGTGCCAACCTGAAAACCATCAACGAATTGATCGACCGCATGGGCCGGATCACCGCCAGCCTGCGTTCCTTCGCCCGTCGGGGTGAAGACAAGGGCCAGGCCAGCCTCGGCAAAGCGATCGATGCCGCCCTGCAAGTGCTCGGCCCGCGCCTGGAAAATGCGCCGCTGCAAGTGCACCGCGCGTTCAGTGACGAGCAAGTGCAGATTGACCAGACCCGCCTGGAACAGATCCTGGTCAACCTGATCGGCAACGCCCTGGACGCCATGCACGCCCAGCCCGCGCCCGAACTGTGGCTCGAAGGCGACATCGTCGACGGCAAGTATCGCCTGCGCGTCCGCGACAACGGTCACGGCATCGACGCCGAGACCCGTAAACATCTGTTCGAACCCTTCTTTACCACCAAACCCGGCGAACAAGGCCTGGGGTTGGGCCTGACCTTGTCGGCAAGCCTGGCGGCCGCCACGGGCGGCAGCCTGGGTGTCGAGCACCCGGCCAGCGGTGGTACCGCTTTTGTCCTCAGTTTACCGTGGGTAAGCCCCCTTCCCGCCGAGCGAATATGAACAACGATCTTAGTGTGCTGATCGTCGAAGACGATCCCCATGTCCTGCTCGGTTGCCAGCAGGCCCTGGCCCTGGAAGACATTCCCTGCCAAGGCGTTGGCAGCGCCGAAGAAGCCCTGGAACAGGTCGGCGACAACTTCGCCGGTATCGTCATCAGCGACATTCGCCTGCCGGGCATTGATGGCCTGGAGCTGCTGGGCCGACTCAAGGCCCGTGATCGCAGCCTGCCGGTGGTGCTGATCACCGGCCATGGCGACATTTCGATGGCCGTCGACGCCATGCAGAAAGGCGCCTACGACTTCATGGAGAAACCCTTCTCCCCGGAACGCCTGGTGGACGTTGCGCGCCGCGCCCTGGAGCAGCGCAGCCTGGCCCGTGAAGTGACGTCATTGCGCCGGCAACTGGCCGAACGCGACTCGCTGGAGGGACGGATCATCGGCCGCTCGCCCGCCATGCAGCACCTGCGTGAGCTGATCGCCAACGTCGCCGACACCTCGGCCAACGTGCTGATCGAAGGTGAAACCGGCACCGGCAAGGAACTGGTTGCCCGCTGCCTGCACGATTTCAGTCGCCGGCAGCCCCAGCAGTTTGTTGCGTTGAACTGCGGTGGCCTGCCGGAGAACCTGTTCGAAAGCGAAATCTTCGGCCACGAAGCCAATGCCTTTACCGGTGCCGGCAAACGACGGATCGGCAAGATCGAACACGCCGATGGCGGCACCCTGTTCCTCGACGAAGTGGAAAGCATGCCACTGGCGCTGCAGATCAAGCTGCTGCGGGTGTTGCAGGAGCGCACCCTGGAACGACTGGGTTCGAACCAGAGCGTGGCCGTCGACTGCCGGGTGATTGCCGCCACCAAGTCCGACCTCGACGAACTGGGCCGCGCCGGTCAGTTTCGCAGCGACCTGTATTACCGGCTGAACGTGGTGACCCTGGAACTGCCGCCGCTGCGCGAACGCCGCGAAGACATCCTGCAATTGTTCGAGCATTTCCTGCAGCAGTCGTCCCTGCGCTTTGACCGCAGCCCGCCGGAGCTGGACAACCAGACCCTGTCCAACCTGATGAGCCACGACTGGCCAGGCAACGTGCGCGAACTGCGCAATGTCGCCGAACGCTTTGCCCTCGGCTTGCCGGCCTTCAAGAAAACCGGCAGCGGCGGCACAGCCCTGGGCCTGGTCTTCTCCGAAGCGGTGGAAGCCTTCGAGCGCAACCTGCTCAACGACGCCTTGCAACGCACGGGCGGCAACCTGACCCAGGCCAGCCTGGAGCTGGGAATGGCCAAGACCACCCTGTTCGACAAGGTCAAGAAATACGGCCTGAGTCACTAACCCCGAATCGAGAATACGTGTGGATCTACTGTTAAAAGCTGCGCTGGGCGCCGCGGTGGTGGTCATTCTCGCCGCACTGGCCAAGACCAGGAACTACTACATCGCAGGCCTGGTGCCGCTGTTCCCGACCTTCGCCCTGATCGCCCACTACATCGTCGGCAAAGGCCGCTCGCTGGAGGACCTCAAGACCACCATCGTGTTTGGCATGTGGTCGATCATTCCGTACTTCGTGTACCTGGCGACCCTGTACGTGATGGTGGACAAAATGCGCCTGGAGGCTTCGCTGGCCGTGGCCGCCGTGGCCTGGTTGATGGCCGCCACCGTCCTGGTCAGCGTCTGGGTGCGGGTCCATGCCTGACACTGTCGGAGCGAGCTTGCTCCGGGCAGCGTTCCGACGAAAAACGTGAGGACAACGCGTTTATCCAGATAGCTCGCGTTATCGTTAACGTCCATCGCGAGCGCACTCGCTCCTACGGGTGGCGTTGTCTTAAAGCAGATTCATACCCGGTAATGGATCAATCTGTGCCCAGTGCGAGATGTCTTCCCGGTGTTGCTGCAGATACGGCAACACCGCCGCCAGCAACGGCGCCTTGAAGGCCTCCTGGAAACGATGGGCCAGCCCCGGGATCAGCTTCAGTTGGCTGCCCTGGATATGGGCCGCCAGGTGAATGCCGTGCATCACCGGCAGCAACGGGTCGGCCGTGCCGTGCACCACCAGGGTGGGCACCCGCAACTGATTGAGCAGCGCGACCCGGCTCGGCTCGGCGAGGATGGCCATGATCTGGCGCTTCACACCTTCGGGGTTGAACGCCCGGTCATAGGATTGCGCCGCCTGTTGCAACAGTGCCTGGCGATCATCGGCGATGTTCGGACTGCCGAGCGCGGCCAGCAGATCGGCCTGCTGCTCCAGGGCCACCTCACGGTTCGGTGCACTGCGCCGCGAGAGCAGTTGCACCAGCGCCGCGTTCGGTGCCGGCAACCCTTCGGCCCCGGAGCTGCTCATGATCAGCGTCAGGCTTTCCACCCGCTGCGGCGCCATCGCCGCCATATGCTGGGCAATCATCCCGCCCATGCTCGCGCCCAGGACATGGAATTGCTCCACCTGCAGGACATCCATCAGGCCAAGGCCGTCCTCCGCCATGTCGGTGAGGGTGTACGGTGCCGATACCGGCAAGCCCAGCTTGTAGCGCAGCGCTTCGAAGGTCAGGTTGGCGTCGGCGGGCGGCTGGCGCCAGGTCGACAGGCCGACATCGCGATTGTCGTAGCGAATCACCCGGAAACCCTGCTCACAGAGCGCCTGCACCACCTCGTCCGGCCAGTGGATCAGTTGCCCGCCCAGGCCCATCACCAGCAGCAACGCCGGATCGGACGCGCGACCGATGCTCTGGTACGCCAGGCTCACCTGTGGCAGATCGGCCCGCTGGGTAGCCACGTTGACATCGCAGCGCGGCGCAGCAAAAGACGCCGAGCCAAATAGAAGCGCGGCCAGGAACATGGCCGCGGACAAGAACAAAGCACGCATGAAAAACACCGAAACGCAGAACTCCAGTAGAGCGCGAGTCTGATGATGTTTGTTCAAGCGCGCTGCCACAGTTGCGTGACAATTTGATGAAGGCCGCCGAACGGTCATTTTCAATGACCGCACACTCGTTCTCCGCAAGTAAGCGGAACGCCGAACACCTACCCCGTGGCTTGCTCGCGCTGGGCTGTGCAACAGCCCCAAAATCGGTCACCGTGTTTTATCTGAAAGCCTGCAATCGTCTTGTCGAGGGGCGCTTCGCACCCCAGCGCGAGCAAGCTCGCTCGCTACGGGGCAGTATTCACTCTTGATTGAACGGCATGAGTGCAAACGGTTACGTTGTGGGAGCAGCTGTCCTGATCAGATGACGGCTCTCGTCAAGGCGCGAGCATGCCGAACACCTACCCCGTGGCTTGCTCGCGCTGGGCTGTGCAACAGCCCCAAAATCGGTCACCGCGTTTTATCTGAAAGCCTGCAATCGTCTTGTCGAGGGGCGCTTCGCACCCCAGCGCGAGCAAGCTCGCTCGCCACGGGGCAGTATTCACTCTTGATTGAACGGCATGAGTGCAAACGGTTACGTTGTGGGAGCAACTGTCCTGATCAGATGACGGCTCTCGTCAAGGCGCGAGCATACCGAACACCTACCCCGTGGCTTGCTCGCGCTGGGCTGCGCAGCGGCCCCAAAATCGGTCACCGCGTTTTATCTGAAAGCCTGCAATCGTCTTGTCGAGGGGCGCTTCGCACCCCAGCGCGAGCAAGCTCGCTCGCCACGGGGCAGTACTCACTCTTGATTGAACGGCATGAGTGCAAACGGTTACGTTGTGGGAGCAACTGTCCTGATCAGATGACGGCTCTCGTCAAGGCGCGAGCATGCCGAACACCTCCCCCGTGGCTTGCTCGCGCTGGGCTGTGCAACAGCCCCAAAATCGGTCACCGCGTTTTATCTGAAAGCCTGCAATCGTCTTGTCGAGGGGCGCTTCGCACCCCAGCGCGAGCAAGCTCGCTCGCCACGGGGCAGTATTCACTCTTGATTGAACGGCAT
>NZ_FYDL01000008.1:0-242458 GCF_900187505.1 Pseudomonas sp. Irchel s3h17 | reverse complement strand
GCAACAGCCCCAAAATCGGTCACCGTGTTTTATCTGAAAGCCTGCAATCGTCTTGTCGAGGGGCGCTTCGCACCCCAGCGCGAGCAAGCTCGCTCGCCACGGGGCAGTACTCACTCTTGATTGAACGGCATGAGTGCAAACGGTTACGTTGTGGGAGCAACTGTCCTGATCAGATGACGGCTCTCGTCAAGGCGCGAGCATGCCGAACACCTCCCCGTGGCGAGCGAGCTTGCTCGCGCTGGGCTGCGCAAACAGCCCCAAAATCGGTCACCGTGTTTTATCTGAAAGCCTGCAATCGTCTTGTCGAGGGGCGCTTCGCACCCCAGCGCGAGCAAGCTCGCTCGCCACAGAGGCCGCGTTCGGTCTTGATTGAGGCACCGCAGGACGTCAAGCCAACTGGCTGCGCAACTGACGGGCCGCCGCCACCATGTTCACCAGTGCCGCCTCGGTCTCCGGCCAAGCGCGGGTTTTCAGGCCGCAATCGGGGTTGACCCACAGCCGCTCGGCCGGAACACGCTCAACGGCCTTGCGCATCAACGCGACCATCTCGGCGGTGTCCGGTACCCGCGGCGAGTGAATGTCGTACACACCCGGGCCGATGTCGTTCGGGTAGTCGAAGGCCTTGAAGGCCTCCAGCAGCTCCATGTCCGAACGCGAGGTCTCGATGGTGATCACGTCCGCGTCCATGGCCGCGATCGCCTTGATTACATCGTTGAACTCGCTGTAGCACATGTGGGTGTGGATCTGGGTTTCGTCACGCACACCGCTGGCGCTCAAGCGGAAGGCTTCCACTGCCCAATCCAGATACTCCTGCCATTGCGACCGGCGCAGCGGCAACCCTTCACGGAATGCGGCCTCGTCGATCTGCACGATCTTGATCCCGGCGGCTTCCAGGTCGAGCACTTCGTCACGCAGGGCCAGCGCCAGTTGTTGCGCCTGGACTTTGCGCGAAACGTCCTCGCGGGGGAACGACCACATCAGCATGGTCACCGGGCCGGTGAGCATGCCCTTCATAACCTTGCCAGTCAGGCTCTGGGCGTAAGTGATCCAGTCCACCGTCATGGCGTTCGCTCGACTGAGGTCGCCGTAGATGATCGCCGGCTTGACGCAGCGCGAGCCGTAGCTCTGGACCCAGCCGAAACGGGTGAAGGCATAACCATCCAGCTGCTCGGCGAAGTACTCGACCATGTCGTTGCGCTCGGCCTCACCGTGCACCAGCACATCCAGCCCCAAGCGCTCCTGGATGTGCACCGCGTGACGAATTTCAGTGTGCATGGCATCGGTGTAGTCATTGGCCGACAACTTGCCTTGTTTGAACGCCTGACGCGCCAGACGAATCGCCCCGGTCTGCGGGAACGAGCCGATGGTGGTGGTTGGGAACGCCGGCAACTTCAGTCGCGCACGCTGCTGTTCGATGCGCTTGGCAAACGGCGACTGACGTTGGCTGTCCGCCGCACCGATGGCGCTGATGCGTGCTTGCACCTGAGCCTTGTGAATGCGTGGCGACTCGGCGCGGCTAGCTGCAATCGCGCGACTTTCAGCCAGGGCCGCTTGTACCTTGGGCGCTTGCGGATCGTTCAAGGCATCGCGCAGCACAGCGATTTCGCCACACTTTTGCACGGCAAACGCCAGCCAGCTTTTCAGCTCGGGATCGAGTTTGTCTTCGCGCTCAAGGTCCACCGGGCTGTGCAGCAGCGAACAGGAACTGCTGACCCACAGGTTGTCGCCAAAGCGTTCCTGGGCAAATTGCAGTTGTGCAAGCACCGGTTCCAGTTCGCAGCGCCAGACGTTGCGACCGTTGACCAGGCCCACCGAGAGAATCTTGTAGATCGGCAGGCGATCCAGCACCTGGCCGAGCTGATCCGGCGCGCGCACCGCGTCGATGTGCAGACCCTGCACCGGCAGGCCGACAGCCAGGCCGAGGTTGTCTTGCAGGCCGCTGAAGTAGGTCGCCAGCAGTTTTTTCAGCGGTGAATACTGCAGGATGTGGTAAGCGCGTTCGAAGGCATTTTTCCAGGCTTGCGGCAGGTCCAGGGTCAGGATCGGTTCGTCGATCTGCACCCACTCCACGCCCTGGGCAGCGAGCCGGCCAAGGATTTCGCCATAAATGGGCAGCAAGCGCTCCAGCAGGTCGAGTTTGTCGAAGTCATTGCCTTTGGCCTTGCCCAACCACAGGTAGGTCAGCGGGCCGATGATCACCGGTTTGACGTCGTGCCCCAGGGCCTTGGCTTCGTCGACCTCATCGAACAACTGTTCCCAGCTCAACGTGAACTGCTGGTCAGCGCTGAATTCCGGGACCAGGTAGTGATAGTTGGTGTCGAACCACTTGGTCAATTCCTGGGCGTACTGCGCTTTGCCGTGTTCACCGCCGCAGCAGGTGGCGGTGGCGCCACGGGCCATGGCGAACAGCGTGTCGAGGGTCGGCAGGCCGCGCTCGTCCTTGGTACGGTCAAAACGCTCGGGGATCACACCGAAGCTCAGGGAATGGGTCAGTACCTGGTCGTACCAGGCGAAGTCGCCCACCGGCAGCAGGTCAATACCGGCGTCCTTCTGCAATTGCCAGTGCCTGGCCCGCAGTTCACGGCCAACGGATTGCAGCGCGGCCTGGTCGAGATCGCCCTTCCAATAGGCTTCGAGGGCTTTTTTCAGTTCGCGGTCGGCGCCAACGCGAGGAAAACCGAGGGTGTGGGCCAAGGCCATGGCGAGTAACTCCTGAGTAAATGATGGCGCTATTGTCGACAGCCAACCCATCATGAGACAAACTCAACCTTTTCGTGTTGATCACAAAATTTACTCATGGAGGCCACGGTGCTCGAAATCCGTCACCTGAAGACCCTGAACGCCTTGCGCGAAGCCGATAGCCTGGTCGAAGCCGCCGAACGCCTGCACCTGACCCAGTCAGCCCTGTCCCACCAGTTCAAGGAGCTGGAAGAGCGCATGGGCATGCCGTTGTTCGTGCGCAAAACCAAGCCGGTGCGCTTCACCAGCGCCGGCCTGCGCTTGCTGCAACTGGCCGACGCCACCCTGCCGCTGCTGCGTGGCGCCGAGCGCGACATCGCGCGCCTGGCGGGGGGCACCGCGGGACGGCTGCACATGGCGATCGAATGCCACAGTTGCTTCCAGTGGCTGATGCCGACCATCGACCAGTTCCGCGATGCCTGGCCGGAAGTCGAACTGGACCTGGCCTCCGGCTTTTCCTTCGCCCCGCTGCCTGCCCTGGCCCGTGGCGACCTGGACCTGGTGGTGACGTCCGACCCGCTGGAACTGGCCGGGATCACCTACGTACCGCTGTTCACCTACGAAGCGATGCTCGCAGTGGCCAACCAGCATCGGTTGGCGAGCAAGCCTTACATCGTGCCCGAAGACTTGCTCACTGAAACCCTGATCACCTACCCGGTAGAGCGCGACCGCCTGGACATCTTCACCCGCTTCCTGGAGCCGGCCGACATCGAGCCGGCGCAAGTGCGCACCTCGGAACTGACTGTGATGATGATGCAACTGGTGGCCAGCGGCCGTGGCGTCTGCGGCATGCCCCATTGGGCGCTGCATGAATACAGCTCACGGGGCTATGTGAAGGCCAAGCGGCTGGGTGAGAAAGGTCTGTTTGCCACGCTGTACGCCGGCATCCGCGCCGACATGCTCGACGCGCCGTACATGCGCGACTTCTTGCTGACGGCCAAGGACACCTCGTTCTCGACCCTGGATGGGGTGAGTGCGGTACGCTGACCGGCACTGATCGCTCCGACGCGCCGCCCATAAATTGCGGCGAGGGCGCTTGCTCCCGCTGGGCGCAAAGCGCCCCAAAACAGGTTATCGAGGTCTTTCAGAAAGGACTCGGCGACCGTTCCTGGGGCTGCTGCGCAGCCCAGCGGGAGCAAGCTCCCTCGCCACAGGTGTGTACTGGGTAACCCAATCCTTGAGAGTTGGGTTTCAGGCCATGCGTCGCGGCTCGGACAACAGCCGTACCGCCAACCCTGCCAGCACGAAGCCCATGAAGTAACGCTGCACCGCCAGCCAGGTCGGGTTGTTGACGAACCAGGAGGCGATGCCCGCCGCGAACAGGGCGATCAACAGGTTCACGGTAAAGCTCACGCTGATCTGGGTCAGGCCCAGGGCGATGCTCTGGAAGAAGATCGAACCGTTTTCAGGGTTGATGAACTGCGGGAAGACCGAGAGATAGAACACCGCGATTTTCGGGTTCAGCGCGCTGGTCAAAAAGCCCATGAGCATCAGCTTGCGCGACGAGTCCGGTGGCAGTTGCCGGGCTTCGAACGGCGAACGCGCTCCCGGCTTGACCGCCTGCCAGGCCATCCACAACAAGTACAGCGCGCCTGCCCACTTGAGCGCTTCGTAGGCCATCGGCACCGCCAGGAACACCGCCGTCAAGCCAGCTGCCGCCGCGAACAGGTGCACGAAAAAACCCGCCACCACCCCCAGCAACGACGTCACGCCGGCCTTGCGCCCCTGGCAGATCGAACGGGAGATCAGGTAGATCATGTTCGGCCCGGGCGTCAGCACCAGCAGCAGGGAAGCCGCAGCAAAAATCAACAGATCATGGGTGGTAATCATGGCGCAATCCTTGTCCGTGAGCGATCAGGCCGAAGCCTGCAGAGAACTGCGATAAAACGGCAGGATCAGGTCCCGTGTCAATGGCGCCAGGAGCACATCGCCATCACCGACAGGGTCGATCCAGATCACCTCTTCGATCTCCGCCGCCGGGGACACCGGTACGTCGACAGCCAGTTGAAAGATGTCAGCTTGCACGATGAACCCCGGCTCGTTGGCCGCGGGCGCTGAAAACTGCCCCAGGAACCTGGCATGCACCGGATCGATCAGCAGCCCCAACTCTTCCTCCAGTTCACGGGCCAGGGCGTGTACGGGCAACTCATGGGCTTCAATTTTGCCGCCCGGCTGCATAAAGGCCTGGGTACCGCGCTTGCGTACCAGCAGGGTTCGGCCGTCGGGGCCGATCAGCAGGGCAGCGGCGATGCGGATAATGCGAGACGAAGCAGAAGATGAAAGCGTCATGGATCAACGATGGCCCTGGATAAAAACGCCAAGGATCACATGCGCGCCGTGTCTGCGTCACGCCCCGCCTGCCGGCACCGAGATTGCCCGGACAGGCCGGGTGGGCCAGTATGTCGCCTGGCCGGGGTAACCCGATAGGAAACGCTCAATGAATCACTCGCTGGAAGAGATCGCCTGGCATCGCTCGATCGGGCAACTGATCGACGCCCTGGACAAGCCCAATTTCTGGACCCAACTGCTACGCCTGCTGGATCAGTACGTGAGCTTCGACAGCTGGGTGGTGCTGCTGTACGACGGCGACCAACGCCCCCAGGTCTTCGCCGAATGCCCAAGCGCGGACGGCCATCCCGACCCACTGTTTCAGGACTACCTCATGGGGTTGTTCCTGCTGGACCCGTTCTACATCGCCTGCCGCGAGCAATCGCGCACCGGCCTCTATCGCCTGGCCGAAGTAGCGCCAGAGCACTTCGAACTGACCGAGTACTACCAGCGCTACTTCCGCTTGAACGTGGTGGCCGATGAAATCCAGTTCAATTGCCAGCTGGAGGCTGACCGCACGCTGTGTCTTTCCCTGGGCAGCAAGCAGCGCTTTGGCAGCGAGCAGATTGCCCTGCTGTCGCTGATCCAGCCATGGGTCCTGAGCCTGCTGCGCCAGCGCCTGCCCTACGAATCCGCAGCGGCATCGGCCCCTGAGCCAACGGCCCGCCAGGGCGACTGGCGCATCCGTCTCGAGGACTCGCTCAAACAGATCAAGGGCGCGCAACTGACGGCCCGGGAGCTCGATGTCGGCCGCTGGATGCTCAGCGGTTGCTCCAGCAAGGAAATCGCCCGTAAGCTGGAAATCTCCGCTGAAACCGTGAAAGTCCATAAGAAACACATCTACAGCAAGCTGGGGATCAAATCCCAGTCCGAGCTGTTTTCGATCTTTCTCCAGGCACAAAATGCCTGACGAAACCTGATGATTCCGAACCCAAGGAACCCGTATGAGCCTGTCACTCCTGAGCCGCTACGCCTTCTTTGCCCTCTGCGTGATTTTCACCCTCGCCAGCCTGCCATTTCTTGAGCACGACTGGGTCTGGCCGATCTCCATCGTCACCGGCCTGCTGAGCCTGCTGGGCATCTTCGACCTGCTGCAAAGCCCCCACGCGGTGCGCCG
Organism: Pseudomonas sp. Irchel s3h17; assembly: GCF_900187505.1. GTDB lineage: Bacteria > Pseudomonadota > Gammaproteobacteria > Pseudomonadales > Pseudomonadaceae > Aquipseudomonas. The sequence continues at coordinate 236,274 of NZ_FYDL01000008.1, read as the reverse complement.
CAACTACCCGATCCTGGGCAACATCCGCTACCTGGTGGAAGGCATTCGCCCGGAGATCCGCCAGTACCTGCTCGAATCCGACAGCGACGCCCTGCCCTTCTCCCGGGCCCAGCGCTCACTGGTCTACTCGCGCGCAAAAAATGAAAGCGCCGACAAGCCTTTCGGCACGCTGGTCGATGTGTACCAGTCCGGTTTCGAGTTCATCGGCCACTCCATGCGCCCCGCGCCCCTGAGCGACCCTAACGGTTTCCGGGTGACCGTCGGCGGCCCGCAGTGCCGCCAGCCGTACTCGGCGTCGCTGTTCAACATCTCGGCGATGAGTTTCGGCTCGCTGAGCGCCAACGCCATTCGGGCATTGAACCAGGGCGCCAAACTCGGCAACTTCGCCCATGACACGGGTGAAGGCAGCATCAGCCCCTATCACCGCGAACACGGCGGCGACCTGACCTGGGAGCTGGGCAGCGGCTATTTCGGCTGCCGCACCGCCGACGGACGTTTCGACCCGGAGCGCTTCGCCGCCCAGGCACAGGACCCGCAAGTGCGTATGATCGAAATCAAGATGAGCCAGGGCGCCAAGCCCGGCCACGGCGGCATCCTGCCCAAGCACAAGGTCACCCGGGAAATCTCCGAAACCCGTGGCGTCCCCATGGGCCAGGACTGCGTATCGCCGTCACGTCACAGCGCGTTTTCCACGCCGATCGAAATGATGCACTTCATCCAGCAACTGCGTGAGCTGTCTGGTGGCAAGCCGGTGGGCTTCAAGTTTTGCCTGGGCCACCCGTGGGAGTTCATGGGCATTGCCAAGGCCATGCTGGAAACCGGCATCCTGCCGGACTTCATCGTCGTCGACGGCAAGGAAGGCGGCACGGGCGCCGCACCGGTGGAGTTCACCGACCACATCGGCGTGCCGATGCGCGAAGGCCTGCTGTTCGTGCACAACACCCTGGTGGGCCTGAACCTGCGGGACAAGATCAAGCTCGGTGCCAGCGGCAAGATCGTCAGCGCCTTCGACATTGCCAGCGTCCTGGCCATCGGCGCCGACTGGGCCAACTCGGCCCGTGGCTTCATGTTCGCCATCGGCTGCATTCAGTCGCAAAGCTGCCACACCAACAAATGCCCGACCGGTGTCGCCACCCAGGACACCCTGCGCCAGCGTGCCCTGGTGGTACCGGACAAGGCCGAACGGGTCTTCAACTTCCACCGCAGCACCCTCAAGGCACTGGCCGAAATGCTCGCCGCCGCCGGCCTCGAACACCCTTCGCAGTTGTCAGCCAAGCACCTGGTACGACGTATGTCCGCCACCGAGATCAAACTGTTTTCCCAACTGCACGTGTTCCTCAAGCCCGGTGAGTTGCTCACCGGCGAAGTGAACGGCGAGTTCTATTCGCGGATGTGGCAAATGGCCCGGGCCGACAGCTTCGAGGCCAATGACGTGGCGGCCTGAAACCTCACCCATCGCCCGTCTAAACCGGAGACGGGCGCAACATCAAGGAAGAATCCATGCTCAAAGTGATTGCCCAGGACTTCATCAAACCCGAACACCTCGAAACCGTCCGCCCGTGGTACGCCGAACTGGTGGAGAAAACCCGCCAGGAAGCGGATTGCATCGCCTACGATCTGTTCGTCGACCAGAAAGACCCGGGGCATTTCGTCTTCATCGAACAATGGCCGAACCAGGCCGCCCTGGATGCCCATTGCCAATCGGAGCACTTCCGTCGGCTGGTGCCGCAGATCAATCATTATCAGGCCCGGGACTGCATCGTGGTGCTGATGGACGCGTTTACGGACGTGGCGGTTCCTTCATGACAATGAAGCCGTAATCGCCCACCAGATACAGGTTATAGAACTGGCTATCGACCAGCGGCGCGAACCCTTGGTATCCCACAAGGGTCGCATTGCGCCGTTCCTTTTCGGGGAACACATTGTTGATCCCGACCCTGGGCAGGTTCTCGGCCAACATGTAGAAGTCGACGTTCAGGATGTACGCCAGCACCGGCATGACCTTGAATGATCCGCTCGCCTTCGCCAGCCAGCGATCGGAATAGTTGATCGCCATGTAGATGCGCTTGGCCTCGCGCAACGGGCGGTTGGAAGCGATGTCATGGCCCAGTGAAAACAGCGCACTGGTGGCGAACTCCTTCTGCACAGTCAGTACTCGTCCGTAGGCAAAGGACAGTACCAACAGGCTGAGCAAGGGGATGGCCAGCAACAACCCCAGCCGTGTGTCGACAGCCTCCAGCCCGCGCCGGCTCAAGTAGTAGACAAACACCCACAAGACACCAAAGCCCAACAGGGTTCTGGCGCCTTCATTGAAGTCCCTGAACAGCAGCGTCACACCGCACACCAGCAATAGCAGCAGCGGCAGTGTCAGCAGGCACAGCAGGCCCAGACACACTTTTCGCCACAGGCGGTCTGGTCGCTTGCACAACACCACCGCGACCTGCACCGCGCCAAGCGCCGCGCACAGCAGCACCACCCACAGCCACCCGCGATTGCCCCCCTCGAACAACAACGCAATCTTGTCCGCCACGGTGTTGATATTCACGCCGATCTGAGCGAGCCCGTTGGCACTCAGGGACTGCATTGGCAAGCGCTCGGCAATGATCGTCTGATGCGTCGTCACAGAGTAAAAAAGCACCGCACAGATCAACTGTGCGCCCTTCATCAGACACAACCCACGAATGTCCTGCCATGAACGGCCTTCACTGGCCGCCCTGACCAGTTCTATACAGAACAGCCCCAGGAATACGTTGATGCTGAGCTGATAAAGCCCCATGCCGAGGGTGATCAGGACGCCAGGCACCAACACCCGCCACAGCACCGATTGCGCACTAAAGGTGACGGCGTAGACCATGGCCACCAGGCTCAACGCCATGGTCGGCCCATCATATTGATAGGACAGGTTCTGCAGAAAAAACGGGTTGTACCAGAGCGGTAGTACCACCAGGCAGCACGACAACGTGGGCCGGGGGTAGTAGTGAAATGTCAGGCGAGTCATCGCCAGGGCAATGGCGATGACGGCCATCAGCAGCGGCAACGGGAAGACATGGGGAGCACCCGAGGAAAACGTCAGGCCGCGGTAGAACAGCTCGGCCACCCAACGGCCCTGCTCGGCCCAGGCCGTACCGGCGGACAAGGATCGCCAGTTGTCGTCGATGTAGTAATAGTCCGCCAGGATCAACGGCAAGATGTACATAAACGCGGCCAGCACAAAGAACGCCAACACATCACGCCTGGGCAGTTGCTTGTTCGCAATGCTGGCCACGTTCATTCGCGCTCCTGTCCTGGCCCCGGCCTCACTGACGCTCCGCAGGGCTCACGTTGCCCGGGTGGCCGACAATGTCCTTGATCACATAACGCGGACGATGCTTGGATTCGATATAAATCCGGCCGATGTACTCACCCAATATGCCAATGCCAATCAGCTGGACACCGCCCAGAAACAGAATAGCGGTCATCAGCGACGGGTAGCCGGGCACGCTGTTGCCAAAGAAAATCTTGTCCAGAACCATGTACAGCGCATAGACCAGGGCGAACAGGGAAACCGCGCTGCCCACGTAGGTCCACAACTGCAACGGGACGGTACTGAACGAGGTAATGCCTTCCAGTGCCAGGTTCCACAACTTCCAGAAGTTGAACTTGGTGGTCCCCGCCACGCGCTCGGCCCGTTCATACTCGACCAGCACCGTGTTGAACCCCGCCCACGACAAGATTCCCTTCATGAACAATCGGTGCTCCGGCAGCGTGCGAATCACGTTCACCACCTTGCGGTCCATCAGGCGAAAATCGCCGACGTTTTCCTCAATCCGGGTGTACGCAATCCGGTTCAGCAGGTGATAGAACAACGCCGCACTGTGCCGTCTCAGATAACTGTCGGTGGCCCGCCCGTGCCGTTTGGCCAGCACCACATCCGCCCCCTTCTTCCATTCGGCTATCAACAAGGGGATCACACTGATGGGGTCCTGCAGGTCCACATCCATTGGAATCACCGCATCGCCAGTGGCGTATTCCAACCCGGCAAACAGCGCCGGTTCCTTGCCGAAGTTACGCGAGAAGTTGATCAGCAACACATGCTCGTCCGCCAGCACGAGCGCTTTGGCGTACTCCGCGGTGCGGTCCGAACTGCCGTCGTTGATAAACACGATCTCGACCACGTCATCGGCCAGTACCAATTGCTGACGAACGGCCTGATAGAACAGGTTGATCGCCTGCTCCTCATTGAACACAGGGACGATCAACGAGATTTTCATGCCTCGGGCTCCCGAAAAACCAGGAACCTGGAAAAGAGAAAACCGCAGACCAGGCTGATGGCCGAGAACACCACCAGGGTCAGCAGCCCGGGCAACCGCCAGTGGTCCGCGCCGTAGCCCACGCCAAAGCTCAGCGCCCCCATGAAGGTCACAAACAGCAGATAACGCGGGAGGGTGGCCCGGCGTTGAAAGGTGTATCGGGCATTGGCGTAAAACGAGAACGTCACCGCCAGGCAAAAAGCCGCCAGATTACTGAGGGCCTGGCGCAGACCCAGCAGCCCGTACAGGACGAAAAAAACCGTCCAGTGAATCAGCGTATTGAGCAGGCCAATCGAAACAAACCTGGAAAAGCCGCGAAATGCGGGCGTTCTGTGCATGACATTTGTTTCCAATCTGCCCGCTGGGGCCGGATAGTTCATCAAGCTTGGCACTGCTACCCGGCTTGTCTACTTTCCCGACGGCAAACAGACCGGCGGACATCCCTTCGTTGCAAACAAAAACGCCCGATGCAGTGCACCGGGCGTTTGGGCGAAACAGGTCAGGACAGCGTGTCAGCGGCTCAGGAAGCCGAGCGTACCGCACCTTGCGACTGGTTCGTGGGTTGCAGCTTGAATGCATAGAACAGTACGGTCAGCAGCACCAGGAACGCCGGCCCTACGTACAGCGCGATGCGGGTGTCCGGGAAGTACGCCATCAGGCCGACCACCAGCACCAGGAACGCCAGCGCCAGGTAGGAACTGACCGGGTACAGCCACATGCGGTACTTGAGCGCGGCACGCTCGGACGGGCTCAGGCCCTGGCGGAACTTGAGTTGTGCCAGCAGGATCATCACCCAGGTCCAGATCGCACCGAAGGTGGCGATGGCGGTGACCCAGACGAAGACTTTTTCCGGCACCAGGTAGTTCAGCAATACACCCAGCAGCAGTGCGCCGATCGACAGCAGCAAGGCACGACGAGGTACGCCGTTGCTCGAGGTCTTGGCGAAACCGGCCGGGGCCTGGCCATTCTGCGCCAGGCTGTAGAGCATGCGTCCGGTGCTGAAGATACCGCCATTGCAGGACGACAGCGCGGCCGTGATCACCACGAAGTTGATGATGCCGGCAGCGGTCTTGATGCCCAGGCGTTCAAAGGTCATCACGAACGGGCTGCCTTGGGTGCCGATTTCGTTCCACGGGTAGATCGACAGGATCACGAACAGCGCGCCAACGTAGAACAGCAGAATGCGCCAGAACACCGAGCCGATCGCGTTCGGGATGGTCTTCTGCGGGTTCTTCGCTTCACCGGCGGTCAGGCCGATCATCTCCACGCCCAGGTAGGCGAACATCACCATCTGCAGGGACATCAGCACGCCCTGCACGCCATTGGGCATGAAGCCACCGTGGGCCCACAGGTTGGAAATCCCCAGCGCGACGCCGTCGTTGCCGAAGCCAAAGGCGATGATGCCGATACCACCCAGCACCATGGCGATGATGGTGACAATCTTGATCAGGGCGAACCAGAACTCGAACTCACCGAACGCCTTCACGGCGATCAGGTTGATCGAGCCCATGCTCACCAACGCCGCCAGCGCCCAGATCCAGCGCGGCACATCGGGGAACCAGACGCCCATGTACACCGCCACGGCGGTAATTTCCGCGACGCAGGTCACCAACCACAGGAACCAGTAGTTCCAGCCGGTGAGAAAGCCCGCCAACGGGCCAAGGTAGTCTTGGGCGTAACGACTGAACGAACCCGCCACCGGGTTATGCACCGCCATCTCGCCCAGGGCGCGCATGATCACCAGGATCGCCAGACCGCCGATGATGTAAGACAGCATGATTGCCGGGCCGGCCATTTCAATGGCCTTGGCCGAACCGAGGAACAGGCCGACACCGATACAGGCGCCGAGCGCCATCAAGCGAATATGCCGTTCGCCGAGTTCGCGTTTGAGCGGGCCGCCTTGAGCGGTCTCGCCGTGGGGCTGGTGATTGCCAACAGGCATAGGGGGACATCCTCGTCTTGTTATTGGATATGACCACCGAGCGTCAACGTACAGACCGGTAAGCCTGTGTGTCGTGATACCGGATCCACTTCGTGAGCAGACCCTTCTTGTAGGACAAATCCTGCAAGATCAGCGGGACGTGCAGTATAAAGAGCCATCAACAGGAATTTTCACTCAATAAACACCAATATTCAGAAAGAAATCTCGGCAAAACCGGCATTTACGGAGGTGCATTACCTGGCAATTTGCGTTAACTCGCCATCAAAGCGGCGGCGAGTATTGCACAGCCATGGTGCAACGTCATGCCCCTACCTAGGCCGTATTTACCAGATCGATGGCTCTATCTCAGTACTTTCAGACTAGAGCTATCCCTGTGGCGAGGGCGCTTGCTCCCGCTCGGCGCAGCCGCCGCCATACAACTGAATGCGGCTTGCCTGACACACCTCGATGGCTGTATCGGGACGGCTGCGCCGTCCAGCGCGAGCAAGCTCGCTCGCCACAGGGGATCTCCATCAACCGCCGCGCTTTCAGTTGGCAGGTGGCAGCTCATGACGCGGGGCCAGCACGCTCAGAAAGCGTCTATCCCGCTTTGACTCAATGCTCTCAGGCAGCACCTATCCCCGTGGCGAGGGAGCTTGCTCCCGCTCGGTGGCGTAGCCGCCGTCATACAGCTGAATGCGGCTTGCCTGACACACCTCGATGGCTGTACTGGGACGGCTGCGCCGTCCAGCGCGAGCAAGCTCGCTCGCCACAGGGGATCTTCATCAACCGCCGCGCTTTCAGTTGGCCGGTGGCAGCTCATGACGCGGGACCAGCACGCTCAGAAAGCGTCTATCCCGCTTTGACTCAATGCTCTCAGGCAGCACCTATCCCCGTGGCGAGGGAGCTTGCTCCCGCTCGGTGGCGCAGCCACCGCCATAAACCTGAATGCGGCTTGCCTGACACTCCTCGATGACTGTACTGGGACGGCTGCGCCGTCCAGCGCGAGCAAGCTCGCTCGCCACAATTAAGTACGTCCTTCAAACACTTGAGAAAATTCATTCAGACAACGTAGCTCCGAGTCAGCAGGCAGAGAACTAGTGTCAGTTGAGACCACTACAAAGGGGCACAAGCAATGCACCCACGCCCAAACTCACACCTGCTACGCCGCGGACGTCACTCAGAACCGGGGCGGGGTTATCTTCTAACTGCAGTTGTGCACCAAAGACGCCCTGTATTCACTGACTGGCGCTTGGGACGGCTGCTGATTACCGAACTCAGGCGAATTCACGATCAGGGTTGGGTCAACTCATTAGCCTGGGTGGTCATGCCTGACCACTTTCATTGGTTGATTCAACTCGAACAACATTCCTTGGCGAGAATCATGCAAACCACCAAGTCGCGCAGCACCCTCACTATCAACAGGGCATCGAATAGAGTGGGAGCTCTTTGGCAATCGGGTTATCACGACCGAGCCCTGCGCGATGACGAAGACCTGCTGCCATTTGCTCGTTACATTGTCGCCAATCCTTTACGTGCGGGACTGGTCGAAAAAATTGGCGACTATCCGCTTTGGGATGCCTGCTGGCTCTGAACACACGATCCAGCAGCATCCACCCATTGTGGCGAGGGAGCTTGCTCCCGCTCGGTGGCGTAGCCGCCGCCATAAAGCTGAATGCGTCTTGCCTGACACTCCTCGATGGCTGCGCCGTCCAGCGCGAGCAAGCTCGCTCGCCACAGGGGATCTTCACCCACCGCTGGGCTTTCATCTGGCAGGTGGCAGCTGATGACACACCTCGATGGCTGTATCGGGACGGCTGCGCCGTCCAGCGCGAGCAAGCTCGCTCGCCACAGACAGGCCAATACCTGTCATCACACTTTATCCCTTCACAAATTTTTCATCTGCGCCAACCAGCGTCTAAGCTTCAGGCAAGTCCGATCAATCTGCGTGAATGGATCAGTCGACTATGGGCGCTTTGTGGCAAACCGATTCGAGTAAAACTGTGGTGCCAACTGACAGCGTGGACGAAGCGCCTTTACCACCGAAAAAATCACCCCGCCGCCGTTATGCCTGGGGGTCGTTCTGGTTATTGCTGGTGATCATTCTGATCGTGCTCGGCTTTGCCATCGAAAAGGAGGTCCGCACCTCCAGGTTCCAGGCACGCGAGTTCAGCCGGTTTGCAGCGTCTTTGAGTTATTCGATGCAGCCGGGCCCCAGCGACTCGATTTTCTATCCCGGTGCCGGTCCTTTCGACAAACGCCTGGGCTACAGCGCCCTGGGCGAGTTTTTACCTCGCCTGATCAAGCGTGACTACGTGATTGCCGCGCAAACCCGCTTTTCACCGAAGCTGCTCGAGTACAGCCTCAACGGCTTTTTCGTGCCCTATGCCGAGAAAATCCAGGCCGGCTTGTCGATCACCGACTGCACCGCTGCACCGCTCTATCAATTCAAGTACCCGCAACAGTTGTACTCGAGTTTCGCGACGATCCCACCGTTGGTGACCCATAGCCTGCTGTTCATCGAAAACCGTGAGCTGCTGGACCCTGGACAACCCAAGGCCAACCCCGCCGTGGACTGGCCACGCTTTGCCAAGGCCGCCTGGTCGCAGGTCGCCAAAATGCTCCACCTGCCCGGCCAGACGGCCGGCGGCAGCACCCTGGCCACCCAGTTGGAAAAATACCGCCATTCGCCTGACGGCCTGACCGTGTCGGGCGGCGAAAAAATCCGCCAGATGATTTCCGCCAGCGTGCGCGCCTATCAAGGTGGCCCGCAGACCCTGATAGCCCGGCAGAACATCGTGCGCGACTACCTCAACAGCGTGCCGTTGTCGGCGGTACCGGGCCATGGCGAAGTGCATGGCATGGCCGAAGGATTGCGGGTCTGGTACGGCGCCGACTTCAATCAAGTCAACCAGGCCCTGGCCAGCGATGCCACTGACCCTGTGAGCCTGGCGCAACGTGGCCTGGCCCTGCGCCAGGTGCTGTCGTTGATGATCGCCCAACGCCGGCCGTCGTACTATCTGGCCAAGGGCCGGGAAGAATTGGCGGACCTCACCGATAGCCATATCCGCCTGCTGGCCCAGAACGGCGTGATCGACAGCGCGCTGACCTCTGCCGCGCTCACCAGCAAGGTGAGCTACCGCGACTGGCTGCAACAACCGACCATCCAGCCGATTGAAACCAATAAAGGCATCAGTGTGGCGCGCAGTCGCCTGGCCTCGATACTCAACCGCCCGCTGTATGACCTGGACCGTCTCGACCTGTCCGCCACCAGCACCTTGCAGGGCGATCTGCAAACCCAGGCCAGCGCCTACCTCAAGCGTCTCGCCGACCCGACCTTCGCCGCCGAAATCGGCCTGTTTGGCGAGCGCCTGCTGACCCCCACCAGCACTACGCAAGTGCGCTACAGCTTTACCTTGCTGGAGCTGACCCCCGACGGATCGCGGGTGCGGGTACAAACCGACAGCACCGACCAACCCTTCGACATCAACGAAGGCAGCAAACTGGAACTGGGGTCCACCGCCAAGTTGCGCGTACTGACCACTTACCTGCAAATCATGGCCGAGTTGCACGACCGCTACGCGACCAAGACCCCGGCCGAACTGAAAACGGTCGAAGTCGCCGAGCAGGACCGGTTGAGCCGTTGGGCCGTCGACTACCTGATCCAGAACACCGACCGCAGCCTGCCGACAATGCTCAGCGCCGCGCTGGACCGCAAATACTCGGCCAGCCCCGGCGAAGCCTTTTTCACCGGGGGTGGCCTGCACACCTTCCATAACTTCCGCAAAGAGGACAACGGTCGCCTGCCGACCCTGCGCGATGCGCTTCGTGAGTCGATCAACCTGCCCTTTATCCGACTGATGCGCGACCTGGTGCGCTACACCACCTATTCGGGGCCCGACAACAGCGGCCAGTTGCTCAAGGATGACGTGAACCCGCGGCGCCAGGAATACCTGGCCCAGTTCGCCGACCGCGAGGGCACATCGTTCCTGCTCAAGTTCTGGAAGAAGTACCAGAAAAAGGACACCCAGGCCCGCCTCGATACCTTCCTGGACAGCATGCACCCGACCCCGATTCGCCTGGCCGCCGTACACCGCTATCTACTGCCCGAAGCCACCCAGGAGAGTTTCAACAGCTTCGTGCGCTCCCACCTGAAAACCGCCAAGACCAAGGAAAGTCTCACCGACGAACGCCTGGAACGGCTCTACAACAGCTATGGCCCCGGCTCCTATGACCTGCCCGACCAGGGCTTCATCGCCAAGGTTCACCCACTGGACCTGTGGCTGATCGGCTACCTGATCGACAACCCCGACGCCAAGTTCAGCCAGATCGTCAAAGCCAGCCAGTTCGAGCGCCAGGAGGTTTACAGCTGGTTGTTCAAGAGCCGGCACAAAAGCGCTCGCGACAGCCGCATCCGCACCATGCTGGAGATCGAAGCGTTCCTGGACATCCACCAGCGCTGGCAAAACGTCGGCTACCCCTTCGATCACCTGGTGCCGTCACTGGCCACCGCCATCGGCAGCTCCGGCGACCGTCCCGCAGCCCTGGCAGAGTTGGTGGGGACCATTCTCAACGATGGCGTGCGCATGCCGACGCTGCGTATCGACACCCTGCACTTCGCCGCCGATACCCCCTATGAAACCAGGTTGATCAACGACCCTGACAAGGGCAAACGGGTGATGCCTTCGGAAGTGGCAACGGCATTGCGCGAAGCGCTCTCGCAAGTGGTCGACGCCGGTACGGCAAGACGCGTGGCGGGCAGTTTCAAGCTGGCTGACGGCACGCCGCTGGCCATGGGCGGCAAGACCGGCACCGGCGACAATCGCATTGAAGCCGTCGGCTCTGGCGGGCGGATTCTCAGCTCCAAGGCGATCAACCGCACGGCGACCTTTGTGTTCTACATCGGCGACCACCACTTCGGCACCCTGACTGCCTTTGTCCCGGGCGCATCGGCCCAGGACTTCAAGTTCACCTCGGCATTGCCAGTACAAGTGCTCAAGGGCATGGCACCGATTTTGTCACCCTATTTGCAACCAGGCACCCACACCATGTGCCAGCCAACCGTGGCGACGGCGAGCCATTAAGCAAGGATCAACGGAGGGAGCGACGGGGCGGTAATTATGTATTTTCAACTCTTTGATTTTTTGAGATTCGAGTCGGAACCCGCGCCGTTTCAAACCAAACTTTGAGCTTTTTCTGAGCAACATGTTTACCTAGCCTGATCGCTCCACAATTGATCAACGGACGATCACGCAATGCCCAACCCACCCATGACAAGTCAAAGGTCGGATCATCTCTCAAGCGACCTGCCCGATAACAGTATCCACTTTGAGTTGGTCAAGAAGGCCATCCCCTCCTGGTTGTCAGATGCATCAATGTCTCGTGTCACAGCGCTAAAAAACCACAGACTGACGATTCCTGATTGGCAAAGGAACGCAGCACAAGCGCTCCATCAACGCTTGAAAAATGACATCCAGCGCAGTTGGACCGCGCAAAATGACGTCGATAAGGCGCTGAGCGACCTACAAGATGTCTACACCTTTGCCAAACCCTTGCTGCAAAAGGCGTTGAAGGAGCGCTTCGGCGTCGAGGACGACGTCGAGGACACTTGGCTGCTACTGTATGCACCGGTGAAAACCTCGTGGTGGGTGCATGACTTTTCAGGTGCCACGACCAGTCGAACCGTCTCGCTGCTGGATGCCGCCCTGCACAACTTTTCGCGCGACGAGGCATTTAGCCAAGACTCTGAGTTCATCACCCGCCCCGACGTCCGCGGACATTTCAGGATCAAACCGCTCAAATACAGACTGAGCATCGATCAGTTCAAATCACTGTGCCGCGAACTAAACATCGGCGCCCTGTACAAACAGCACTTGAGTGAGTTTTTACTTTCGACTAACAGGGTCGCCAGCAACTTTCTGCGCTACAAGGTCATTTACAGCCAGAAGAGCGCGCTCAATGTCGCGGCGCAAATGGCCCTGATGAAAAACGACATTGACCGCAAGGTCTATGAGGTGGTGAAGGGTGTGCTCGACGACCGTGGGCGAGTGGAATGGAACGGTCGAGCCGTCAGCTATTACAACCTGACCCTGATGGACGTGTCCCTGACGGGTATTGTCCTGATCGCCGCCGCCGATATCTCGACCGCCACGACTCCCGTCCCCGTGATTGCGTATGTTCCCCATGACCCGGAACACCCGCTTAAGCAATACCCGTCAGCGCTCGATTTCATGGCTGAGCTGACGCGGCAGTTACGCGGCGAAGCGCCCGCCACGAGCTATCAAAAGTTCTTCAGTCAGTTTGTAAGCCATCAACAGCGAGGGCATTTTTTTGCCCGTTTGAATGACCGCCTGAGCACAGTAAAATGGCAACCGACCCCACCCGGGTCCAACTTGCCGAGCTGGCGTGAAACGCCTGTGGATAATCCCAACCTGCAATTCAGTCTGTCGAGTGTGCGGGATGATCGTCAGACCCGCTTCAACGGCGACCTGTGGGGCTATTTCTATCGACAGAAACTCAACAAGATTCTCAATGATGCCCGGGAAATCGCGATTTCCACCGAGTACGCCGACCGCATGGCCCGTTGGGCCTGGTGGGACAACCTGGAGAAAATGCTCTCGGACATTCTCAATGTCGCGTTGCAGGTGGCAACGCCGCTTGTTCCCGGCCTTGGCGAGCTGATGCTGGCCTACACCGCCTATCAACTGACCGATGAAGTGGTCGAGGGTATCGTCGATCTGGCCGAAGGTCATTTTGCCGAAGCTGCAGAACAAACCATCAGCGTGCTGGAAAGTGTCGTCCAACTGGGCGCATTTGCGGCGGGCGGCGCAATCGGTAATGTCGCGCGAGCGAAACTCTCGCCGTTCTTCGAAGGACTCAAACCGGTGCAAACGGCAGAGGGTCGGACGCGGCTATGGAATCCTGACCTTACTCCCTATGAAAAATCCGGCTTGTCATTGCCAATAGACGCCAAGCCCGATGGAACAGGCGTTTACCAGCACCAAGGCCGGCAACTTCTGCGACTCGACAACAAACACTTCGAGGTGCAAAAAGACCCGGCCACCGGGCAACACCGAATCATGCATCCACAACGCCCCGATGCGTACGCACCGACCTTGCGGCACAACGAACAAGGCGCCTGGGTCAGTGAAACGGAAAACCCGCGCGAGTGGGAAGGCACGACACTGATGCGTCGACTGGGCCATACAACCGATGCCTTCAGCGACACGCAACTGGATCAGATCCGTCAGATCAGCTGTACCGAAGAAGCCGCCCTGCGCAGGATGCACACCGAGCACGCCCCGCCGCCGCCCTTGCTGACCGACACCCTGCAACGCCTGGGGGCACCCGTGAATCCACCTCCTGCGCTGTCCCCCGAAATCGCTGCACTTTTCAGCGACTTTCCCGAACTGCCTGAACCCATCGCGGAAAAAATCTTTGCCGGCGCCACCCAGTCGGAACGCCAGCAGATTACCCGGCACAAGCGCCTGCCCTTGCGCCTGAAAAGCCAGGCCCGGGAACTTCAGTTCGAGACCCAGGCCGTCCGCGCCGCCCACGGTCTGTACGACAACACTTTGGTCAGTGGCGATACCGAACGCCTGGTGCTGGGCACCTTACGGACGCAAACCGATACCTTCGGCAACCTGCGCATCGACATCCGCCAGGGCGCGCTCGACGGAGAACTGCGATGCCGCGCCGGGCCGGAAGATGCAGCACAAGTGCGGGTCATGGTTCGCGACGAATCCGGAAAATACGAAGTGCGTGACACCATGGACCAGCAGATCCATGCAGCCGATGATTTCCTTCCTGCCCTGCTCCAGGCGATGGGCAGGGATGGGCAGAGAGCGGTGGGATATCGAGCGGGGGATATCGGGTTCTTCAAGCAGTGGATCATCGCCAAGACCGAGACACCGAGCGAGCGCCGGGCGGTTCTGGCCACGCCACCGATTCGTACTGTGGCCGAGCACGAGACCGTACTGTTGGTTCGTGGAGGCGGCCTGAGCAAGGAAGGAAAAACACTGCACGAACGAATTCAGGATCTTCATCCGCACTTCAGCGAGGCCGAGGTTGAGGTATTTGCTCAGGCCTTGAACGCCAGAGGAGAGCCGCTCAGGGCGATGGACGAGCAAGAAAAGGATCTCGCAGAGTTACGGGGGATACTCAAGCATTGGGAGCGCCAGCAACCTTACAGCGTGGTTTCAGACAACCGCGGATTCCTTGGCGGTGGTGGAAGGCACATCGTCGAACGGCTCATTGACTGTTACGAGCGGAAAAATACAGGGCTGGGTAGCCGCACCAATCCATACTCCTACTCTCTGGACCTCTCTCGGGATTTACTACCACTGGATCTGGAAACCTGGTGGTCCAAACGTCCAAAACTAAAAAAACATCTCGACAAAATCACCGTGCTCAAACTCGATAATACAAGGTTCTCCGGCGAGCTATACGGGGTGCTAAAGGACTTTCCAAATCTGCGGGAACTCAATGCCAACCACTGCGAATTGACTCGCCTGCCAGATAACATCGGTGCCATGCATCGCTTGGAATGTCTGCGATTGAGTTCAAACGTTATTACCTTGGATCCTCCCGCTGTCGAGAAACTGAGGAATCTGACGTATCTGGAAATTCTTGAGCTGGACCACAACCCACTAACCCTGCTGCCGGATATTGGGCGCATGCCCCGGCTAAAGACTGTCGGCTTGAGGAACACCGGTATTACTACCTGGCCCATTGGGGCTTTTAGCAGACGCAGAACTCAGGAGTTTGTTTTGGACATGCGGGGCAATCCAATCAATCTAATACCTGAAGTTATTCATCAATCACCAAATGCATGGGTGATAGGTCAAACACGTATCGATATCGAGAGCCTATCGGCTTCAGACCGCCTCAGGTTTAATCAGATACGTCAATGGTTAGGTCTTCCCAACGAGATAGGTGCGTCGCCTGTTATTGACTTGCCGCCGGCGATATCGATATGGACCGGTGTTCCTGACGTGAGTCCTGAACGCATCAAACATTGGGAGGAACTGAAACACGAACCCCACTCCGGACCTTTTCTGTCTATCGTTAATGGGGCTGAGGGCTTCGCTGATTATCGTGCTGGAGGCGAAGCTCGGACACAGCTACTGGATCGCCTGTGGCGCATGCTTGATGCCGTCTACATCGACACCCCGCTTAGGGAAAAACTTTTCACAATGGCGAAGGACCCAGTGAGGTGTGCCGATGCGGGTGCGCAGTTGTTCAACAATATGGGGATTGAGGTACTCGCCTTTGAGGCGCACGCCTACGACACTGATCCAGCGTTGCTTGAAAATAAATTAATCGTGCTAGCCAAAGGTTCCGCGCGACTGGAACTTGTAAACGATATCGCCCGGGCCGATATGAGCAGCCGTGAAGGTAACCCTGACGAAGTGGAAGTCTACCTGGCTTATCAGACGGGCTTGGCTGGACGTTTGGACCTGCCTTGGCAATCCGAATCCATGCTTTACCGGCCGGTGTCCGGTGTCACCGATGACATGATCGAAAACGCATACGACACGGTGCTATCCATGGAAAAGGATGACAGTCTAGTTAACAGAATGCTTGAGCTGGATTTCTGGGAACGCTTTCTCCGTGAAACATATCCTTCGCAGTTCGAAGAAAACCAACAGGTCTACCTGAGTAAATCAGAGCGGCTCGATACTTTACTAAACACCCAGCTCGAATGGTGCAATTCGACGCAATTGACGAAAATTCAACGTACGGGCTTGCGAAACAGACTTATAGAACTCATGAACGGTTTTTCGATTCAGGAAGACGCCGTGTTTTCCGGCACGCCAATAAGTGAGGATATTTACAATCGGCTGCTCATCGACTTGGGAGACGAGGAAAAAGAACTATCACGGCGTTTGACTCGAGAGGCCATGACCAGAGCTAACATTTAAACAATCGATAACTGATACCGGCCCTGAAGAACCCGTAAATGAGCCTTCAGGGGCGCGCTATCAGATCACTTCCGAGTCCCAGATTATTGTGACATTTCCTGTATAGGTTTTGGCACTGTCTTTGTGCAACATCTGTTCGACGTGCTCCCGAGCCACTTCAAAGTGAAGGATTCCCGGCTTTCGATCGACGTATAAACCAGGTTGAAACAACTCAGTGCCACTGCCATCGAGTCGAAGGGAGCGACGATGAACGGGTTGCCCCGCTCCATCCAGCAAACCGTTTGGCAGTGTCACGCTGGTATTCAAGGGCACAAGATCGGCAGAGCCTGTGTCGCGCAAAGCGCAGGTGTTACCGGCGATGAACTGACACTCGAGTTGCATCTTGAACCGCGATGAAGCCGAGATATTGAATGTCTGGTCCCGGAACAACCGCACTGGCTTGCGTCCCTGATTCAACCAGGCTTGCCAACCGCCCTGAGGCACCAGCTCAATGTGATTACCTCCCGGCGGGACGTCGACTTTTAGCGCATGCATGACATCCAGGGTGAAATTGAGGGTAATGGCGTTGTCGTTGGGGATCAGCACATCGCCCATGTCGAAGTCCATTCCCGGGCCTGTGGTGTAGGTCAGGGAGCCTCTATATTCTCCTGATGACATCCTCAGGGGGTTGGGCGTCCTCAGTTCGTAGACATACTCGACCGCACTGTAATTGAACCAGGGAATGTCGACAGAAGGTGTTCTGCCACAAGCCCCCGCGCCTTCAGGTATCAGCCAGAAAAAGGGCGACCATGCGACACCGGCAACCCCCACGTTCACACCGCTACACGGGGCTGGAGCATTTTTCCATTGACTAAACCAACCGACACCGGGTCTGGCCCATGCACTGACCCCCGGAGGTCTCGCCATGTTCCAGCTACCACCAACTCCCGCAATTCGCATCTGAACAGTCTCACTCTCACCTGTACGACTGTGGAAGACCTCCAAATTTCTCCAATTGGATGGCACACTAAAAGTCGCGCCCATTCTGGGGTCGGCATGATCGCCAAGAATAGGTTGTGACGAATTGAATCGCAGACTAGGAATCCTCAGACTGAAGATGCCCAGACTCCTGCAACGAGCAGTAATCCAACTGACGCACACCCCACTTTCCGGTGTTGTGTTCTTAAACTTGTTGAGCATCGGATTTGTCGGATCAGGTACAAACTCCGCCCGAATCTCCTGAACCACCGCTTTGGCGGACGGGGCATACAATCCTGTTAAAACACCTCCCACCAAGGAAAGCGCAGTCATTATTTTTAGCGAAAAAGAGAACTTCATTGTAATACAACCTGTAATTTAAACGTGACAAAAACGCTCATCCGTTGTTTCCAAAACAGGATCAAGGAGCAATCGCCTCAAAGATCATATGCACGCTGCCGTAGTACTCGCCGGCTTTATAACCGTCATCCGGTTTGACTGCCGCAATCACCAGTTCCACGCGCTTGCCGGTTTTGCCATCCGGTTCAGAAATAACTGTTGCATCATCTACCGTGAGCTTTATCCGGTTGAACTGAACGTCCAAAGCAATGTTGTCTACGTCTCTGCCATTGCTCAAATATGGCTCTTCACTCAATCGTGCCGTGATCCCGCCGTTACTGTTTTTGACATCGAAGTGCTTACGCAGCGGGCTTAGTTCCTGCGCGGTCAAATCCCAGTTCAACCTCTGTTCCCGTCCAATCCAGTCCAACTCAGTCGGCAATACATAAAATTCCGCCGTCGGGATGGTGACCGAAACTTCAAATATTTCTCGTTCTACGAGGGCATACGCACATGCGCTGACCAACGTCAGCGCCATCATCGAAATGACGTTCATTAATGTTTTAAACATGGTGATCACCTATTTTTCGCGGTGCACGCGATTAAAAGATTGAATGCCGAGACACAACCTCCCTGCCATACCCAGGGTTAACCCTTTACGTCCAGCTTCGTGACCTTGGAACCTTCAACCAAGGTAAAACGGTATTCCCGACCGATCTGTTTATCGAACTTGAAAGTGCGACCGGCCAGGATGTGATGCTTAGTGGTCGGCTGGCATTCCTGTTCGTTCTTCAGCGAACAGTCCTTGAACTCATCGACCACTACCACAGTGTTGCCGTTGTTGCGGATCCGGTATTGGCTGGCGTCGTTCTCGATCACACTGTCGAAACGAGTCTCTTTCGGTCGTACGAAAAACACGGTGCCATATCCGGCCAGCACGTTGACCCCGGCCGACAGCGTCTTTTTGTAGTCCTCACGTTCTTCGGCAGACACGGCAAACTCATCTTCCTTCTCGGGCACTACGGGCACATAACGTACACGGAAGTAACGTTCTTTCTCCCGTTCGCCCATGAACAGCAAGCGCGAACCTTGCATGCCATTGGCAGGCACGATCAATCGTGCCGGGCTGGA
This sequence comes from Pseudomonas sp. Irchel s3h17, assembly GCF_900187505.1. GTDB lineage: Bacteria > Pseudomonadota > Gammaproteobacteria > Pseudomonadales > Pseudomonadaceae > Aquipseudomonas. Next base: position 217,714 of record NZ_FYDL01000008.1, on the reverse strand, counting down.
CATCAAGCCATTGCGGGAAGTGCCATCGGCCTGGCTCTCCAGTGGAACCTCCCGGGCAGTGCCATCGGCGTCATAGATAATTTCGAGAATATTGATCTTGACGAAAGCGGTGCTGTCACCACCGTTGAATACACGTTTCAAATAAGTACTTTTATCGCCATCCAGATAGTCGTAAACAACTCCGACATTGATTTGCGGCCCGGCCAGGACAACGTGGGATAACAGAGAAAAACCAAACAGTGCCAACAGGCGCTTCATGACGTACCACCTCAATTGTGAAAATCAAACTAATCGGACCCATATGAACAAGACTCAAACGTCCGAATCCCAGATCACCGTGACATCGCCCGAGTAGGTTTTTGAAACACCCTCGTTCAGCATTTGCTCGACGTCTTCGCGGGTAATTTCAAAATGCAGGGCTCCCGGTTTGCGGTCGAGATAAAAACCGGGTTGAAAAAACTCAGTGCCATTGCCATCCGGGCGCAATGGTCGACGATGGACTGCTTGACCCGCGGCATCGGTCAGGCCATTGGGCAGGGTGACACTGGTCTTCAGCGGCACCAACCGCGTGGATTCAACGTCGCGTAACGCGCAGGTATTACCGGCCTGGTACTGGCATTCGAGTTGCATCTTGAATCGTGATGACGCCGAAACATTAAAGGTTTGGTCCCGGAACAGCCGAACCGGTTTGCGCCCTTGATTGAGCCAAGCTTGCCAACCGCCTTGAGGCTCCAGTTCGATGTGATTTCCACCGGGGGGAATGTCAACTTTCAGGGCGTGCTGAACTTCCAGCGTAAAGTTAAGCGTCAGGCTGTTTTCACTGGGCAGCATGTTGTCGCCCATATCAAAATCACCATGGGGCCCTACCTGATAAGTGACACTGCCGGTGTAGATCCCCTGACTCATTTTTAGAGGCTCGGGTGTTTCAAGGGCATAGCCAATGTCAAAGAACAAATATTCAAAACCAGGAATGGTATACGCCGCCGTTTTTGCACATGTACCCGCAACGGGCGTGAGCCAAAAAAAACTGTACTCCCGTTCATTGTGCGAACTTGTACCACTACCTCTACATGGAGATGGCGCATCATGCCAAGACTGCCCTGACCATAAAATTCTGTGTTCACCATCTACACGCCCAACTAAATTACTGGCCGTATCGCTGAGCCTGTATCGAGCCCCTAAACCGGCAATACGCACTTTCATTTCTACAGTTTCGCGGGCGGTCGAGCCTTCACCCGAAACTTTCGTGACAGCGAATGTTTTCCAGTCAGCGGGCACCTTGAACATCGCGCCCTGCCGTGGATCGCTATGTCGCCCCGGGATGGCATAACTTGAACTAAACTCAAGTGGCGTTCTTAAACTGAAAATATTGTGGAAGTCACAGGTAGTATAAAAGTCAGCGCAATACCCTGAAGACGGCGTTGTATTGATAAATTTATTGACCAACGGATTAGCCGGATCAGGACTGAACCTGGCCTGAATATCCATTGACGCCGCGCCCGCGAACAATGGAGCCGTACTGAGACCCAAGAACAAAAAACAATAACTCATCGCTTTTTTTATGGCACACACCGCATTTATATTGATAGACACAAAATATCCTCCAAAGCCTCGACGGCTACTTAACCCGCCGTCTCGGCATTGCCAGCGGCATCCGCCAACGTCTCCGGCGTACAGCGCAAATCACCAATCATCAGCACATCGTTTTCCCGAAGAGCGTTGTCCGGATCGAGACGGAACTGGCAGAGCAACTGGTTGCCGGAACGAACCTCCAGGGTGGGTGACCCGGCGTTCATTTCCATGGAGAAGAAGCCGTCGATTTCGCTGACGCCACGACTGGCGTGGTTGATGATGTGATGGCCCTTGAGCGGCTTGCCCTGGGGGTCGACCAAGCGTCCGAGCACGGTGACGGTTTTGCTGACGGTGATCTTGCGGTACTCCACGCCGCCCTTGTTCAGGTGATAGCTGGAACGGGCCGGCTGAATGGTCGCGGCAGGCACATGATTGCCTTCGAAATCGAAGCTCACCGAGCTGCTTCTGTAAGCGGTGATGGGCACGAAGTTACGCCCCGGACGCAACACCGCACTGCCACCGCTAAAGTCGTCGGCACGCAGGACAATACCGTCGATGTCCGACTCGACATCGATGATCATGCCGGCGCCATCGCGGTGGTACTGGCTGGTCATAACCATCTTGCGTGCGCCGACGGCCACGGTGCTGTCCAGGTTAAGACCGCCGGTGAGATCGTTGTTGTAAGACGAACGCTGAATAAAACCGTCGCCGTTGACCAGGTCCGATTGCATCGTTGCCATGGCATTCAAACCGACGCCGTAGGTATCGGTAATGGCCGTGGCCGACACACTTTGCAGCAGGTGATCCTGAAGGTCTTTGCGATAGGTAATCGATGCATTGTTATCTCGGCCACCTTCGCGGGCAGTACGGGTGCCGATACTGCCGGATATCTGCTCACCCGGGCCGCCAAGGGCGATGTTGACGCTCAGGTCAATGCCCCGGTTCCTATCATCACCCGAGCTGAAACTGCCCGGCCGGTCGAACAGTGCAAGCCGCCAGTTAGCATCGCTGCCAAACAACCGTGTGCGCTGGGTCCATCCCAGGTCCAGGCCTGCACCTTCGGTGTTGCCTTCGCTGTGAGAGACTCGGGCATTAATCGAACTTTTGCTGGTCAGACGATGATTCACCGACAGCGATGAGTTACTCGTCTCGCCGACATACACATTGCGCTGCCGCACCTGCGTGCCATCGGGCAGGGTGTCGTACAGCCGGGTTGTGTCGAGCCAACTGCGGTTGTGACTGGCGACAATACTGCCGCTGCCATAGGAGTAGAGCCCTTGTACATCAAGGCCGGTGCCGTAGTCCTCGGTCTGGTAGACATTGGCATAGAGACTTGCATTATTGACGATGGCCCAGTCGACCGAGGTGCCGTACTGCAAGGAGTCGCGCACCTGCCGCCCGCTCAGCCCCAGGATGACACGGGGGTGCAGCAGGAAGTTGAACGCCGCACCGGCGGTCATGTCGCCTTCGTCCTGTTCGTCCCAGTTGCTAAGCAGCTCGGACTCACGACCGGCGAACACGTTGTAGCGCCAGCGTTGGTCATGATCACGCCAATTGTTGGGTTTATAGACCAATTCCTGAGTGCTGGAGGTGATCTGACCGTCTTCGATCAGGCGTACTTCCACTTCATAGATTCCGCCTGGTAGCGGTCGGGTATCGAGGGTCTGTAGTCCGGCGGGCACCGCTTGGGTATTGATCAGCAAGCCGTCGCGGTAGATCTCCACCGACCCCTGGCGATTGGCAGTGACATAAATCGGATAGACCGCCGGTTTCGGATTGTTGATAGCCAGACTGTCAGAGCTGCCGTACATGACGCCAAATGCGGTGTCGGGGCTGGCGCCAAAGGTGCGCGGTTGTCGGGTCAACCCTTCGGACGAGGGCGTGAACAAGCCCAGGCGCAAAAAGTTGCCCTCCAGTTCGCGCTGGGTGTAGAGCTCATTCACCGCGTGATAGAGCTGGTGATCCAGACCACCCAGGCGGGACAGTTGAATGTTTACCGCTTGAGTCCAGTTACCCAGGCTGCTGCTGGCCTCAAGCCCATAGCGCCCACCCAGGTCCTGGTTCTGACCACCATTGAGGTTCAGCTGATTGCGCACGATCAACCCGCTGCTGCCGCCTTCGGGCAGTGCGTAGTAACGCTGTTCCTGGTCATCGCGCTCGGCGTTTTCCGTGAGGATCGAGACCAGTGAGTTTTCAAGGCTGTAGTGCACGGCAAGTAGCTGTTCCGGGCATTTGCTCTGACAGCCGCCCAGCGCCACACCTTGTTTAAGATAGTTCGACCAAGTGTCGCGTTCGCTGGCGTTGATCTGGCTATCACTGACATCGGCGAAGTCAACAAGTGTGAGGCGATCATCGCGTGATAGCACCACCATTGCCTCACCAAGAAATTGTTGGTCAAGTTCCACGCGCACCGCCAATGGCACATCAAAAAAGTGCTCTTCGAACTCGCTCGGCAACCCCTTGGCCTGCGCCAGTAAACTTCGAGGTGTATGACCTTTATCCGCAGGCGCGGCTGAAGCCGCTGCGCTGAAAAAAAGGGCGAGCGCCATCGCGATGGGAGTCATCGGGAACATGAACGAAATACTCTGAAGATAAGTGCGTTAAACACGATCGACAGGTAGTGATTACCCGTCGACCGTTAAGCCTCAAGCGTTAACGAACAAAGAAAAACCTTAATTCGTAACCGGAGAGACGCGCGGGATGGCATCGAAAATCACAACCGGATTGGCCGTATAAAGACCTGTCTGAGTGGCTGTTGGCTTGGCTGCGGCAATCACCAGATCAGCCCGCATGCCCCCGTTGGACTCGGCATCGCCTACCACTTCTTCAGACGCGCCGGTCAAGGTTACGCCATTGAAGGTGTAGGTCAGCTCGATGTTGTTGGCACCGTTGAACAAAGGTTGCGGGCCACCCTCCACGTAAGCACCGACCGAGCCGTTGGTGTGCCGGATATCGTAAGCCGCACGCAGAGCGCTCAGGGTGCCATCGACCAGGTTGTAGGCCATTTGTTCATCTTTACCGAAGTCTGGATTCACCGGCTGGGCGTGGAATACCTTGCTTGGAATGGTGGCGCTGATGTTGATGGAGCTACGTACTTCTTCTGCAGCAAACGCCATGGAAGAGCTCAATGCCAGAACAGCCAATGGAGCAGCAATCGCGATTTTCTTGAACATCATTCAATACCTGTCTTTTTAAAGGGTTTGATCATTGAAAATGACAACAGACTGAAGAGCAGTCATGCGCCGCAATGGCGTTTTGTCTTAACTTTCAATGCCGAAACATGATCAACCAACCACCCATTAAAGTAAGCAGGCAAGTTCCGCCCTTCGTGTAGTTATACCGACACACGAAGACAAGGAAAAAATCATGAAAAACAACAACTCATAACAACAACCGTCAGAGACAGATGACACACAGATCGGCTCGAAATACCACACAGATGGCCAACGGCCATTTAACTTTAAAGAGACTAGTCGCCCCCCCTCTATAAATAAAGGCCCAAACCGTACTATTAGAGAGTTAGCACTAAACCCAAATCGATAACTGTGAACCCGATACTGTTTTCCTCTGATCGACCCTCGATCAAAAAACCACCACTCCCGACCGGATCCCGCCGCTCCTTGTTGTCGTGAAGGGGTTGCGCTGGTCTTGCACCGTTGGTCCTGATTTCTTGCGCCCAGTTAAGATATATCTTAAGTTATGTCTAAACACGACGAGATAACGGAAAATGAGCGACCATCATTCCCACCGCGAGCACACTGGCGGCCGCGACGGCTTCGAAAAGCGCCCAGGTCCCGGCCGTGAACGTGGAGGACGCGGCCCCCGTGTGTTCGCCCCTGGCGATCTGAAATTACTGCTGCTGTCGCTGATCAACGAACAGCCATGTCACGGCTACGACCTGATCCGCCAGATCGAGAGCATGTTCGACGGCGCCTACAGCCCCAGCCCCGGGGTGATCTACCCGACCCTGACCTTCCTTGAAGAAAGCGAAATGATCCTGGGCGATGCCGCTGGCGGAAAAAAACGCTACGCCATCACCGAGGCCGGGCGCCTGTCATTGAGCGAACAGGCCATCGCCCTGGACGGCGTGCGCATGCGCATCGAGGTGAGCAAGCGCTCATTGCGCGGCCACGACCGCCCCGCCGAGATCCACGAAGCGGTGCACAACCTGCGCCATGCCCTGCAGATGCATCACGGGCGCTGGAGCCCGGCAGAAATCCTGCGGGTACGTGACCTGCTCAATAACACCGCCAAGGCCATCGTTGACGGCCCTCAGGAGCACGCCGAATGAGCGAACTGATCGCCAGCACCATTCACCGCGTCAGCCACGCACTCATACGTCGCCGCCTGCACGTGCTGCGGGTGGTCGACCTGACGCCGCGCATGCGCCGCATCACCCTCGGCGGGCCGGAACTGGCGGGGTTTGTCAGCCTGGGAACCGACGACCACGTCAAACTGTTTTTCCCGCAAACCGCCGCGGAGCACGCAACACTGGAAACCCTGGTGCTGGGCGCCGGCAAGGACCACGGGGCGATGCCTGCGATGCGCGACTACACGCCCCGCCGTTATGACCTGGACACGCTGGAACTGGACATCGACTTCGTCCTGCACGGCGACGGCCCTGCCGCGACATGGGCGGCACAGGCCAAACCCGGTCAGTGCCTGCATATCGGAGGGCCGCGCGGCTCGATGGTGGTCCCGGACATCTTCGACAGCTACGTGCTGATCGGTGACGAAACCGCCCTGCCCGCCATCGCCCGGCGCCTGGAAGGCCTGGCGGCCAACCGATGCGCGCTGGTAGTGGTCGAAGTGGAAAATGCTGCCGAGCAGCAAGCCCTGACTAGCGCAGCCCAGGTCAATGTCATTTGGGTGCTGCGTGAAGCGGGCAAGGACAACCTGCTGGCCACGGTCAAACAACTGCAGCTGCCCAAGGGCAATCTGTATGCTTGGGTCGCCACGGAAAGCAAAGCCTCGCGGCAGGTTCGCCGGGTACTGCTCGATGAGCATGGCCTGGACGAGCAGCGGGTCAAGGCCGTCGGCTACTGGCGGCTGGGAGACAGCGACGAAGCCTGATCGTCGCCAGCCCGCTCCCGCTAACGGTCTTTGCTCTCGCCACACAGAGGACTAGCGAACACTCACCCCTGTGGCTTGCTCGCGCTGGGCTGCGCAGCAGCCCCAAAACCACTCACCGGGTTCTATCTGAAGACCTGCAAGCGCCTTGTCGGGGGCGCTTCGCTCCCCAGCGCGAGCAAGCTCGCTCGCCACGGGGCAACACTGACATTTGATTGAGGGTGGGCAGCATCGGCGGCACTACCGGCCTCGGGCCGTACCCCGCCGCCCGCACCAGCGATCCAGTCCCATCACCAGCAGCGCCATCAGCACAAAACCCAGCAATACCCCTGCGGCATTGATGAACACCTGGGCATACCCCAGCGTGTCGACGTCGATGAACGGGTACGGATACCACCCCAGCGAATGCCCGCGCAGCATGACGTAGGCGAAATACAGCAGCGGGTAGATCACCCACAACCCGATGTGCCCCAGGTGCAGGGTGCCCTTGGGCACGCAGCGCCACCAGTACAGCAAGAACACCAACGGCATGATGTCGTGCAGTAATTCGTCAGCCACGAACTGCCAGCCCTGCGGGTGCCACAAGTGCCGCAACAACAGGTTGTAGGCCAGGCCGACCACGGCAATGCTCACGGCGATGCCGCTGCTGACCCAAGGTTGCAACAGCCAGCGCCGGCCCCTGGACTGCCGCGAGGTCACGGCACAGGTCAGCACCGCCGCCACCAGGGTGTTGGTCAACACCGTGAAGAAACTGAAGTAACTCACCAGTCCGCCCAGCAAGCTGGCCTCGACGCTCCAGCGCCCGTACAACACCAGGTACATCTGGATGCTCAGGCCCAACCAGCCAAGCACGGCAGCCAGACGGATAAAACCGCTCCCGGTGGGAGAGCCTCGAGTCAGCTCGACAGGCATCGATCTTCCTTAGAGCGGACGTTTGGTGCGCATCAGTTTCACGTAGAGCTTTTCGACTTTCTCACGAGCCCACGGCGTCTTGCGCAGGAAGGTCAGGCTCGACTTGATGCTGGGATCGCTCTTGAAACAACGAATATCGATACGCTCGGCCAACCCCGACCACTCGTAGTGTTGGACCAGCGCATTGAGAATCTGCTCAAGCGTCACGCCGTGCAGCGGGTTGGTGTTGTGTTCGGTCATGCCGGGCCTTTGAACAAAGAAAGTAAGGAAGGCGCGCACCTTAGCCGAGGGGGCCCGGCGGTGGAAGGATTCTGTGCGGCACAGCCTTAACTCTAGGCGATGTTTCCTCCCCGGCTGACTGTTACCGAATCCGAAAGGATTCATGTCGAGAAAAGCCCTTTCTCTATTTGTAACAGATCATTATCCTTGCGCCCTCAAGCTGAAACGTTTCTCCCGAGCGTTTCACCCCCTTGCGCGTTCCGCTCTCTCCTATAGAAAAAGACCCGAATTTCTTCTTTATGCCTGACCTTCAGACCTCACAAGACAGCGCTGTCTCAACAGCGATTGCCCGCCGAAATGCCCTGAGCCTGCTCAGTGGCCTCACCGCCCTGGGCCTCGCCACCTGCACCCATGCCGCCCCGGCCTTCGATAGCGAGTCGCCGTGGATGCTCGGTGACTGGAACGGCACACGCAGCGAACTGGCGGAACAAGGTTACGACTTCAAAGTCGACTACACCGGCGAAATGGGCAGCAACCTGCACGGCGGCTACGACCAGGACCGCACCGCGCGCTACAGCGACCAGTTCGCCTTCGGCAGCCACCTGGACCTGCAAAAGATCCTCGGCTGGAACGATGCCGAGTTTCAACTGACCATCACCAAGCGCAGCGGCAACAACATCAGCAACGACCGGATCAACGATCCGCGGGTCGGTGGCTTCACCTCGGCCCAGGAAGTCTGGGGGCGTGGCCAGACCACGCGCCTGACGCAGATGTGGTACCAGCAGAAATTCCTCGATGAAAAACTCGACATCAAGGCCGGCCGCTTTGGCGAGGGCGAAGACTTCAACAGCTTCCCCTGTGACTTCCAGAACCTGGCGTTCTGTGGCTCCCAGGTCGGCAACTGGGCCGGAGGCATCTGGTACAACTGGCCGGTCAGCCAATGGGCACTGCGGGTCAAGTATCACCTGACACCCGAGCTGTACGCGCAAATCGGGGCCTATGAGCAGAACCCCTCGAACCTGGACAAGGACAACGGCTTCAAGCTCAGCGGCAGCGGCACCCAGGGCACCGTCGTGCCGGTGGAGCTGGTATGGACGCCGACACTCAATGACCTGCCAGGCGAATACCGCGCCGGTTACTACTACAGCAGTGCCAGCGCCAGCGATGTCTACAAGGACAGCAACGGCCAGCCGGCGGCCTTGAGTGGCGAGGCGTACCGCAGCGCATCGAGCAAGCACGGCTTGTGGCTAGGTATCCAGCAACAATTGACCAGCGTTGCCAGCGACCACTCGCGCGGCCTGAGCGTGTTCGCCAACGGCACGATGCACGACAAGAAAACCAACGCCATCGATAACTACGTCCAGGCCGGCGTCGTCTACAAAGGCCTGTTCGATGCCCGTGCCAAGGACGACATCGGCGCAGCCATCGCCCGGGTCCACGTCAACCCGGCCTACCGCAAGAACGCCGAGGCGAGCAACCAGGCCCACGCTGCCTTCGACTACGACGACCCGGCGTATCTGCCGCCGCAAGACACCGAATACAGCGCCGAGCTCTATTACGGCGTGCACGTCACAAACTGGCTGACCGTGCGCCCAAACCTGCAATACATCCGCCACCCGGGTGGCGTGAATGAGGTCGACGACGCACTGATCGGCGGGATCAAGGTGCAGTCGTCCTTCTAGACCCGCAGTAACCGAACCCTGCCCACGCCTGTTCGTCATCTACAGTGAACAGGCGCGGGACTACTTGAAACGTCACGGAGAATCGCACTATGAGCACTGAAGGTGCTTCAAGTCCAAGCCGCCTGATGCCGAGCCTGCTCGGCATTGTGCTGCTACTCATGGGCCTGGCCTTGCTGGCCGGGGGGATCAAGCTGAGCCTGCTCGGCGGCTCGCTGTACTACCTGCTGGCCGGCACCGGCCTGGTACTGACCGGCATTCTGCTGCTCGCCGGCCATCGTGCGGCCCTGGGCCTGTACGCACTGGTGCTGCTGGCCAGTACCGCGTGGTCACTGTGGGAGGTGGGCCTGGACTGGTGGCAACTGGTGCCGCGCCTGTCACTGTGGTTCGCCCTGGGCGTGGTGATGCTGCTGCCATGGTTCCGCCGCCCGCTGCTGCGCAATGGCGCTGCACCGCTGGGCACCGGCGCGCTGAGCGTGGCCGTGGTGCTGGCGGGGGCCACGGCCCTGGCCAGCCAGTTCACCCACCCGGGTGAAATCCTCGGTGAACTGGGTCGCGACAGCGCCGACATGAGCAGTACCGCGCCGCAAATGCCCGATGGCGACTGGCAGGCCTATGGCCGTACCGAGTTCGGCGACCGCTACTCGCCACTCAAGCAGATCACCCCGGACAACGTTGGCCAGCTGCAGGAAGCCTGGCGCATCCGCACAGGCGACCTGCCGACCGCCGGTGACCCGGTGGAACTGACCAACGAGAACACCCCGCTCAAGGCCAACGGCATGCTCTATGCCTGCACCGCCCACAGCAAGGTGCTGGCACTGGACCCGGATACCGGCAAGGAAATCTGGCGCTTCGACCCGCAGATCAAGAGCCCGGTGGGCTTCAAGGGCTTCGCCCACATGACCTGCCGTGGCGTTTCCTACTATGACGAGAATGCCTACGCCAAGGCAGATACCTCGACCGCCGTCATCTCCGACGCCGGCAAGGCCGTTGCCCAGGCCTGCCCGCGTCGCCTGTACCTGCCAACCGCCGATGCACGCCTGATCGCCCTGAACGCCGACACCGGCAAACTCTGCGAAGGCTTCGGCAATCAAGGCGTGGTTGACCTGACCCAGGGCATCGGCCCGTTCACCCCGGGCGGCTACTACTCCACCTCGCCTGCCGCGATCACTCGCGACCTGGTGATCATGGGTGGCCACGTCACCGATAACGAGTCGACCAACGAGCCCTCCGGTGTGATCCGCGCCTTTGATGTGCGTGACGGTCACCTTGTGTGGAACTGGGACAGCGACAAACCAGACGCCACCGAGCCTTTGCCGGCGGGCGAGCAGTACAGCCGCAACTCGGCCAACATGTGGTCCCTGGCCAGCGTCGATGAGAAGCTGGGCATGGTCTACCTGCCTCTGGGCAACCAGACCCCTGACCAATGGGGCGCCGACCGTACCCCGGGCGCCGAGAAATTCAGCGCTGGCATCGTCGCGCTGGACCTGGCCAGCGGCAAGGTGCGCTGGAACTATCAGTTCACCCACCATGACCTGTGGGACATGGACGTCGGCAGCCAGCCGACGCTGCTGGACATGAAAACCGCCGATGGCATCAAGCCGGCGCTGATCGCACCGACCAAACAGGGCAGCCTGTACGTGCTCGACCGTCGCGACGGTACGCCGATCGTGCCGATTCGCGAGGTCGCCGCGCCACAAGGCGCGGTGCCTGGCGACCGTACCGCCCCGACCCAGGCGCGTTCGGACCTGAACCTGCTGGCTCCGGACCTGACTGAAAAAGCCATGTGGGGCGCCAGCCCGTTCGACCAGATGCTGTGCCGCATCCAGTTCAAGGAACTGCGTTACGACGGCCAGTACACCCCGCCGTCGGAACAGGGCAGCCTGATCTATCCGGGTAACGTCGGTGTGTTCAACTGGGGCGGCGTCTCCGTCGACCCGGTGCGCCAGATGCTGTTCACCAGCCCGAACTACATGGCCTTCGTCTCGAAAATGGTGCCCCGTGCCCAAGTGGCGGAAGGCAGCAAGCGCGAGAGCGAGACCGCTGGCGTGCAACCCAACACGGGCGCGCCTTACGCGGTGATCATGCACCCGTTCATGTCGCCGATCGGCGTACCGTGCCAGGCGCCGGCCTGGGGCTACGTGGCCGGCATCGACCTGACCACCGGCAAAGTGGTGTGGAAACGCAAGAACGGCACCAGCCGCGACAGCTCGCCACTGCCAATCGGCCTGCCCATCGGCGTGCCAAGCATGGGCGGCTCGATCGTCACCGCCGGTGGCGTGGGCTTCCTCAGCGGCACCCTGGACCAATACCTGCGCGCCTACGACGTCAACACCGGCAAGGAACTGTGGAAATCACGCCTGCCGGCCGGCGGCCAAGCCACCCCCATGACCTACACCGGCAAGGACGGCCAGCAATACGTACTGCTGGTGGTCGGTGGTCACGGTTCCCTGGGAACCAAGATGGGCGACTATGTGATCGCGTACAAACTGGCAAACTAAACGCCAGCAGCAACAACGAAACAGGCGACTACCGCAAGGTAGCCGCCTTTTTTGTGAGCAAGCCCACCACCACCACCACCACCACCACCACCACCACCACACACCACTCACCACTCAACAGGCCGAGCGTTAGCTCGCCTGCCGCTCTTGATCTTGATCTTGATCCACCCGCCCCATCGGCAGGCCGAGCGCAGGCGTTCATCAGGGGAATGGCGCGCAGCGCCCCTCGACGCAGTCGAGGACATCGCATGGAGGTCGAGCGAAGCCGACCGGAGGGCGATGCCCCCTGAGGAATGCCGGAGCGAGGGAACCCCGAGCCTCGGCGAGGGGCCGGACGCTCGGGGCGAAGCGTTTTTTTGCTTACTTTTTTTAGGCGCTTGTAAAAAAAGTGAGTCGCCGTCGGGCGAAACCATAAGTCGCCATGACCGCAGCAACGGGTATGTACACCGCACCTGCAAGAAAATGGTTGGTTGTCAGGCCGCCTTCGCGGGCAAGCCCGCTCCCACAATGTTGAACACTACACACAGAATCGGCCAACGCCCACGTAACAACCCGCTTACCAAACAAATCCCCCCCCAAAGCCCCCTGAACATTGAAACCACCCCCCACCTGCCCCATCTAACTTTCATACCCCATTGCGCAGGTGCCCCATGAGCGACCAGCAAGCATTCCCGAAAGACCCTAGCGAATACGCCGCACCCGAAAACGCCGAACAGCACCACGGCGCGGGCAAAGGCCTGGCCCTGCCCGGACAGAACCTGCCAGACAAGGTCTACATCATCCCGATCCACAACCGGCCATTCTTCCCGGCGCAAGTGTTGCCGGTGATCGTCAATGAAGAACCCTGGGCCGAGACCCTGGACCTGGTCGCCAAGTCCGAGCATCACTCGCTGGCGCTGTTCTACGTCGACACCCCGCTGGACGACCCCCGGCATTTCGACACCTCCGCCCTGCCGCTCTACGGCACCCTGGTGAGGATCCATCACGCCAGCCGCGAGAACGGCAAACTGCAATTCGTCGCCCAGGGCCTGACCCGCGTACGCCTTAAAACCTGGCTCAAGCACCATCGCCCACCGTACCTGGTGGAAGTCGAATACCCGCACCAGCCGAGCGAACCGACCGATGAGATCAAGGCCTACGGCATGGCCCTGATCAACGCGATCAAGGAACTGCTGCCGCTCAATCCGCTGTACAGCGAAGAGCTGAAGAACTACCTCAACCGCTTCAGCCCCAACGACCCGTCGCCGCTGACCGACTTCGCCGCCGCCCTGACCTCGGCCACCGGTAGCGAACTGCAGGAAGTGCTGGACTGCGTGCCCATGCTCAAGCGCATGGAAAAAGTCCTGCCAATGCTGCGCAAGGAAGTCGAAGTCGCGCGCCTGCAGAAAGAAATCTCCGCGGAAGTGAACCGCAAGATCGGCGAGCACCAGCGCGAGTTCTTCCTCAAGGAACAACTCAAGGTGATCCAGCAAGAGCTGGGCCTGACCAAAGACGACCGCAGCGCCGACATCGAGCAGTTCGAGCAACGCTTGACCGGCAAGGTCCTGCCGGCACAGGCGCAAAAACGCATCGCCGATGAGATGACCAAGCTGTCGATCCTCGAAACCGGCTCACCGGAATACGCGGTGACCCGCAACTACCTGGAGTGGGCGACGGCGGTCCCGTGGGGCGTCTACGGGGAAGACAAGCTCGACCTCAAGCACGCGCGCAAGGTGCTCGACAAACACCATGCCGGGCTGGACGACATCAAGGACCGTATCCTCGAGTTCCTCGCCGTGGGCGCCTACAAAGGCGAAATTGCCGGTTCCATTGTCCTGCTGGTCGGCCCGCCGGGCGTGGGCAAGACCAGTGTCGGCAAATCCATTGCCGAGTCCCTCGGACGGCCGTTCTATCGTTTCAGCGTCGGCGGCATGCGCGACGAAGCCGAGATCAAGGGCCATCGCCGCACCTACATCGGTGCCCTGCCGGGCAAACTGGTACAGGCGCTGAAAGACGTCGAAGTGATGAACCCGGTGATCATGCTCGACGAAATCGACAAGATGGGCCAAAGCTACCAGGGCGACCCGGCCTCGGCGTTGCTGGAAACCCTGGACCCGGAACAGAACGTCGAATTCCTCGACCACTACCTGGATTTGCGCCTGGACCTGTCGAAAGTCCTGTTCATCTGCACCGCCAACACCCTGGACTCGATCCCGGGCCCGTTGCTGGACCGCATGGAAGTGATTCGCCTGTCGGGCTACATCACCGAAGAGAAAGTCGCCATCGCCAAGCGTCACCTGTGGCCCAAACAGCTGGACAAGGCCGGGGTGGCGAAAACCAGCCTGTCCATCAGCGACAACGCCCTCAAGGCCCTGATCGACGGCTACGCCCGCGAAGCCGGGGTGCGCCAACTGGAGAAGCAACTGGGCAAACTGGTGCGCAAGGCCGTGGTCAAGCTGATGGATGACCCGCAATCCGTGATCAAGATCGGCCCCAAGGACCTTGAAGCCTCCCTGGGCATGCCGGTGTTTCGCAACGAGCAAGTGCTGTCCGGCACGGGTGTCATCACGGGCCTGGCCTGGACCAGCATGGGCGGCGCGACCTTGCCGATCGAAGCCACTCGCATCCATACCCTCAACCGAGGTCTCAAACTTACCGGGCAACTGGGTGACGTGATGAAGGAGTCGGCCGAGATCGCCTACAGCTACGTGACCTCGCACCTCAAGCCGTTCGGTGGCGATCCGAAATACTTCGACGAAGCCTTCATCCACCTGCACGTTCCGGAAGGCGCGACCCCCAAGGACGGCCCGAGTGCCGGTGTGACCATGGCCAGTGCCCTGCTCTCGCTGGCACGCAACCAGCCGCCGAAAAAAGGCGTGGCCATGACCGGCGAGCTGACCCTGACCGGGCACGTGCTGCCCATTGGCGGGGTGCGGGAAAAGGTGATTGCCGCGCGCCGGCAGAAGATTTACGAACTGATCCTGCCCGAGGCCAACCGTGGCAGCTTTGAAGAGCTGCCGGACTACCTGAAAGAAGGCATCACCGTACACTTTGCCAAACGCTTTGCGGACGTGGCGAAGGTGTTGTTCTGAGGTTGCTGTAGCGCCGGACCGGCCTATATCGCTGGCAAGCGGAACGCCGCCCGGCCCGCACCCACAAGGGTGACCATAACCCAGTGGGAGCGGGCTTGCCCGCGAAGGCGGCGGTACTGACGACAGCATCCCGGCCTAACTGTCACAATTTGTCTCATCTTCGGTTATGCTCGCCGTTCGTCGCAAATCCGGAGCGCCTGACCCCATGTCCCCAACCCGCCTGTTGCTGCCCTTGAGCCTTGCCTTGCTGACCGCCTGTGCCTCACAGCCAAAACACAACGTGACGCTGGAGCAACAGAGCCAATGCCCGGTGCAGCTGATCAACGGGCAGAACCTGATCCTGAGCCTGCCGAGCAACCCGACCACGGGTTATCGCTGGGCCATCCAGGACTCGGCCGGGGGCGTGCTGCGGGCGATCAGTCCCGAGGTGTACACCAATCCGGAAAACACCGGCCTGGTGGGCGCGGGTGGGCAATCGACCTGGCAATTCCAGGCCTTCGCCAGTGGCAGCGGCCGCTTGCGCCTGACCTACCAGCAGCCGTGGGAGCCGGAAGCAGAGCCGGCGCAAACCTTCGACTGCACGATCACGGTGAACTGACCATGGGCTGGCTGATTCTGGCGCTGATGGGCGCATCGACCTTTCTCTACGGGGTGAGTGTTCACGCCGAATTGCTGTGCCTGCTGGTCAAGCCGCTGCCGGTGCTGGCGCTGCTGGGCTGGTTGCACGACGCACCGCCCAGCGAGTATCGACGCTGGATCAGCCTGGGCCTGATCTTTTCCCTGCTGGGCGACGTGCTGCTGGCATGGCCCGGCGACCTGTTCGTGTTTGGCCTGGGCGCGTTCCTGGTGGCTCACCTGGCGTACCTCAAGGCCTACCTGAGCGATTGCCGCCGCCTGGCACTGCTGCCGCTGATCCTGGCGGTGGCCGTAGGTGGGTTGCTGCTCAGCCTGCTGATTTCCCATGGCCTGGGACCGCTGCTGATTCCGGTGATTGTCTACGCCACGGCCATCAGCGCCATGCTCTGGCGCGCCCTGGCCCGCCTGGGCAGCGATGTCCCCAAGCGTTCGGCACTGCTCGCCGCCGCGGGCGCCGTGGCCTTTGTGTTCTCCGACAGCGTGATCGGCATCAGCCGCTTCGTGATGCCGTTCGACGCCGCGCCCTACGTGATCATCATCAGCTACTGGCTGGGGCAATGGGGGATCGCGGCGTCGGCCTTTCCCCAGAAACCGCGCTGACTCCCGTGGCGAGGGAGCTTGCTCCCGCTGGACGGCAAAGCCGTCCCAGTACCGCTAGTCGCGTTTCAACAGGCAGAATGTATCGACCGGTTTGCGACTGCCGCGCTGCCGAGCGCGAGCAAGCTCGCTCGCCACAACTGCTCACCTGCCATGCAGTCGCCTTAACACCAGCGGTTTATCAGACAACCCGCGCATCCACGCGCCAACTTGGCTAAAATGCTGGCCTTTTCCACATCCGCCGCTGGAACCGCCGTGAGCAAACAACCCGATCGCCTTTTCGCCCAGCCTTTGACCCAGGTGCCTGACTTCGCCTTTAACGAGGATGTGGTGCGGGTGTTCCCGGACATGATCAAGCGCTCGGTACCGGGTTACCCGACCATCGTCGAAAACCTCGGCGTGCTCGCTGCGCAGTTCGCCCAGCCCAACAGCGTGCTGTACGACCTGGGCGCTTCCCTCGGCGCCGTGACCCAGGCCCTGCGCCGGCATGTGCGTACCGACGGCTGCCGGGTGATCGCGGTGGATAACTCCGCGGCGATGGTCGAACGCTGCCGTGAATACCTCAACGGCCAGGACTCGATGTTCCAGGAGTTGCTGCCGGTGGAAGTGATCGAGGGCGACATCCTCGCCCTGCAATTCCAGCCGGCCTCGGTGGTGGCGCTGAACTTCACCCTGCAATTCATTGCCCCGGACCAGCGCACCGCGTTGCTGTCGCGCATCCGTCAGTCGCTGTTGCCCGGCGGTGCCCTGATCCTCTCGGAAAAACTGCGCTTCGAAGACGAGCAGGAGCACGCGCTGCTCACCGACCTGCACATCGCCTTCAAACGCGCCAACGGCTACAGCGAACTGGAGATCGCCCAGAAGCGCAGCGCCATCGAAAACGTCATGAAGCCCGACAGCCTCGAAGAACACCGCGAACGCCTGCTGGCGGCCGGGTTCTCGAAAGTCGTGCCGTGGTTCCAGTGTCTTAACTTTGCCTCGTTGATTGCCTTGCCATGATTGATCTGTCTCCCCTCGCCCGCCGCCTGGCCGGTACCCCGTTGGCCGACTGGGCCAATACCCTGCAAGCGCAACTCGATAGCAAAATGGAAAAGGGTCATGGCGACCTGGAGCGCTGGCAGAGCGCTCTGGACGCCTTGCCCAGGATCCAGCCGAGCGAAGTCGACCTGCTGAACGGTCTGACCCTGGACACCGACTGCGATGACCAGACCCGCGCACAAATGCGCACCGCGCTGATGGGGCTGTCGCCGTGGCGCAAGGGTCCGTTCGACCTGTTCGGCGTGCATGTCGATACCGAATGGCGTTCGGACTGGAAGTGGTCGCGGGTCGCCCCTCACCTGGACCTTGCGGGCAAGCGCATCCTCGATGTCGGCTGCGGTAACGGGTATTACATGTGGCGCATGCTCGGCGCCGGCGCCGACAGTGTCATCGGCGTTGATCCCAACTGGCTGTTCTTCTGCCAGTTCCAGGCCGTGCAGCGTTACTTGTCCGAGCCGAATGCCTGGCACCTGCCGTTTCCCTTCGAAGACCTGCCGCCGAACCTCGAAGGTTTCGACACTGTGTTCTCCATGGGGGTGTTCTACCACCGCCGCTCGCCGATCGAGCACTTGCTGGCACTGAAGGATTGCCTGGTCAAGGGCGGTGAGTTGGTGCTGGAGACGCTGGTGATCGAAGGTGACGAGCAACAGGTGCTGGTGCCGGAAGACCGCTACGCGCAGATGCGCAACGTGTGGTTCCTGCCATCGGTGCCGGCACTGATGCTCTGGCTGCGCCGCGCCGGGTTCAGCGATGTGCGTTGCGTGGATGTGAGCGTGACCACGGTCGAGGAACAGCGCGGGACGGAGTGGATGAAGTACCAGTCGCTCAGTGACTTCCTCGATCCCGAGGATCACAGCAAGACGATTGAAGGGCTGCCAGCGCCGATGCGCGCGGTCATCGTCGCAAAAAAATAACGTAGCACACCCGTGGCGAGGGAGCTTGCTCCCGCTGGGGCGCGAAGCGGCCCAAAAAACCAGCACCGAGAACTATCGGACAGTGACCGGAAACTGGTTTACGACTGCTTCGCCCGAGCGCAGACCGGCCGACGGGAGCAAGCTCCCTCGCCACAAAAGCTCGCTCCCACAGTTGATTTGTGTCGTACCTCAGATCGCAGGCCTGGCCCGCCGCGCCTTGAAGAACTCGCTCAACACCGCCCCGCACTCCTCGGCCAGCACCCCGCCTTCATACAACACTCGGTGGTTGAGAAAACCCTGAGTGAAGAACTGGCCCTGGCTCTGCACAATCCCGGCCTTGGGCTCCAACGCCCCATAGACCACCCGGGCAATCCGCGAGTGCACGATCAACCCGGCGCACATGCTGCACGGTTCCAGCGTGACGTAGAGCGTGCTGCCCGTCAGGCGATAGTTGCTGACGGCCTGGGCCGCGGCACGGATGGCGACCATCTCGGCGTGGGCGCTGGGGTCGCTGCCACTGATCGGGCAATTGAAGCCACGACCGATGATCTCACCGTCCTGCACCACGACCGCGCCGACCGGCACTTCTCCCAAGGCCGCACCTTGGGCCGCGAGGGCCAGGGCTTCACGCATGAAGTGCTGGTCACGGCTACGGTCGATGATCTGCGCGGGGCGTATCTGACGCATCAGGCCACCTCGATCGCGGCCATCAGGCCGGTTTCCATGTGGTCGATCACATGGCAGTGGAACATCCATACCCCCGGGTTATCCGCCACCAGTGCAACGCGCGCGCGCTCGTTCTTGCCCAGCAGGTAAGTGTCGGTGAAATACGGGACGACCTTGTGCCGGTTCGAGGCAATGACCTTGAAACTCATGCCGTGCAAGTGGATCGGGTGTTGGTACTGGGTCATGTTCTTCAATTCGAAAATGTAGCTCTGGCCTTTCTTGAGCGTAGCAATCGGCCGGTCCGCGCAGGTCTTGTCGGTGATATCCCAGGCTTGGCCGTTGATCTGCCACAGGCTGGGCGGCTTGCCATTGTCGACATCCACCGACACCGAACCCACCCACTCGAAATTGAAGTTGAGTTTCTCGGCGTTGGCCATGTCCGGCTCGGCAATCGGATTGGCCGGCAGCGCGGGCGGCCACTCGGTGGGGGCGTCGCTGTTGGCCACCGAACGGAAGGTCCCCAGGCGTACCGGACCGTTGC
Source organism: Pseudomonas sp. Irchel s3h17 (assembly GCF_900187505.1). Lineage (GTDB taxonomy): Bacteria > Pseudomonadota > Gammaproteobacteria > Pseudomonadales > Pseudomonadaceae > Aquipseudomonas. The sequence continues at coordinate 198,298 of NZ_FYDL01000008.1, read as the reverse complement.
GCAGCGCCAATTCTTCACCCGCCGCTGGCGCCTTGATCGCCAGGCAAATGCGCATGCCCGGCCCCAACCAGTATTCCTTGCCCAGCGGGCGCGGTTCGATCGGGTTGCCGTCCAATGCATAGATCCGGGCTTCGACGCCTGGAATGTTGATGCGGTAGGTCAGGGTGTTGTCCAGGTTAAGCAAGCGCACCCGAGTGATCTGCCCGGCTGGCAGCTCGATCACCGCCTGCGGCACACCATTGATGGTCGACAGGCGCCCCACCGTGCCCCCCCGCGCGGCCTCGCGCGGAATGCTGAAGGGTACGAACGCACCTTCCTCATCCACATGCCAGTTCTTCAGGCTCAGGGTTTTCTCGTACGTGAAGCCAGTGGGCTCACGTTCTTCGACAATCAACGGCCCCACCAGCCCGCGGCCTAGTTCTTCACTGCTGCTGACATGGGGGTGGTACCAGTAGCTGCCGGCGTCCGGCACGCGGAACTTGTAATCGAAGTACTCGCCCGGCAACACCGGCAGCTGCGAAACGTAGGGTACGCCGTCCATTTCCAGCGGCAGGCGGATGCCGTGCCAGTGAATGGTGGTGGCCACCGGTAGGTGGTTGATGAAGCGCACCCGCAGCCACTCGCCCTGACGCACCCGCAGCTCGGTGCCTGGCGCCGAGGGACCAAAGGCCCAGGCTTCGGTCTTGTGCCCGGGCACCAGTTCAACGTCCAGGGGCGCGGCGATCAGCTCGTAGTCATGCCCTGCGTTGGCATCCGCCCGCTTCCCCAGCCAGTAACGCGACGCACCACCGACCCCGACACCTACCACTGCCAGACCGGCCAGGCCACCCAGTATTTGTCGACGGGTAAAGGACATGGACTCACTACCTCACGTATCTGCTGCAGGCGCAGGGCCCGCAAAAGGCGAATACGATACACCCGCAATTGTGAAAGAAACAGCAAAGCGGGCGTGACCACGGGACGCAGGCAAGCCAGACGACTGTCCATCACAACGCAAAAAGGCCGCATGAACACGAGGTTCACACGGCCTTTTTCGATACCGGCAATCAAGCCATCAAGGCTTGCGCGGGATCATTCCCATTCAATGGTCGCTGGCGGCTTGCTCGACACGTCGTAGGTGACGCGGGAGATGCCTTCGATTTCATTGATGATGCGGCCGCTGACGGTTTCCAGCAGTTCGTAAGGCAGGTGTGCCCAACGCGCGGTCATGAAGTCGATGGTTTCCACGGCACGCAGGGCCACGACCCAGGCGTAACGACGGCCATCGCCAACAACGCCAACCGATTTCACCGGCTGGAACACCACGAAGGCCTGGCTGACCTTGTGGTACCAATCGGCTTTGTGCAGCTCTTCGATGAAGATGTGGTCGGCGCGACGCAGCAGGTCGGCGTATTCCTTCTTCACTTCACCGAGGATCCGCACGCCCAGGCCCGGGCCCGGGAACGGGTGACGGTAGACCATGTCGTACGGCAGGCCCAGTTCCAGGCCCAGACGACGAACTTCGTCCTTGAACAGCTCGCGCAGGGGTTCAACCAGCTTGAGGTTCATTTCTTCCGGCAGGCCGCCCACGTTGTGGTGCGACTTGATCACGTGGGCCTTGCCGCTTTTCGCGCCAGCCGACTCGATCACGTCCGGGTAGATGGTGCCCTGGGCCAGGTACTTGATGTTGTCCAGCTTGCAGGATTCGGCATCGAACACGTCGATGAAGGTACGGCCGATGATCTTGCGCTTCTTCTCCGGGTCGGCTTCGCCGGCCAGGTTACCGAGGAACTGCTCTTCGGCGTTGGCGCGGATCACCTTGACGCCCATGTTCTCGGCGAACATGGCCATCACTTGCTCGCCTTCGTGCAGGCGCAGCAGGCCGTTGTCGACGAAGACGCAGGTCAACTGGTCGCCAATGGCCTTGTGCAGCAGCGCGGCAACCACCGAGGAATCCACACCGCCAGACAGGCCGAGCAGTACGTTGTCGGTGCCGACCTGGGCACGGATGTTGGCAATCGCGTCTTCAGCGATTTTCGACGGCGTCCACAGGGCTTCACAGCCGCAGATGTCGAGGATGAAGCGCGACAGGATGCGACCGCCCTGCTTGGTGTGGGTCACTTCCGGGTGGAACTGCACGCCGTAGTAACCGCGAGCATCGTTGAACATGCCGGCAATCGGGCAGCTCGGGGTGCTGGCCAGAATGTGGAAGTCTTCCGGCATCTTGGTGACCTTGTCACCGTGGCTCATCCACACGTCGAGACCGAACAGGCCGTCAGCGTCGATGTGGTCTTCGATGCCATCGAGCAGGCGGCTCTTGCCGACCACGTCAACGCGGGCATAACCAAACTCACGCAGCTCGGAACCTTCAACCTTGCCGCCCAGTTGCTCGGCCATGGTCTGCATGCCGTAGCAGATACCGAAGACCGGTACGCCCAGGTCAAACACTGCCTGCGGGCAGCGCGGGCTGTTGGCTTCGTGCACGGACTCGGGGCCACCGGCGAGGATGACGCCTTTAGGGGCGAATTCGCGGATCGCATCTTCGTCCATGTCGAACGGGTGCAGCTCGCAGTACACACCGATCTCGCGCACGCGGCGGGCGATCAGTTGGGTGTACTGCGAACCGAAGTCGAGGATCAGGATGCGGTGAGCGTGAATGTCGAGGGCCATGATTCAGTCTCGTCTAAGTAATTCAGAAACAGTCGTGATTCAGAAACAACTCGGGGCTGAATAGAACAGCCCCGGTTGCTTAACGATTTGCTTGAAGCCTCAACCTACGCGGTAGTTTGGCGCTTCTTTGGTGATCTGCACGTCGTGAACGTGGGACTCGGCCATGCCAGCACCGGTGATCCGCACGAACTCAGGCTTGGTGCGCATTTCTTCGATGTCGGCGCTGCCGGTGTAACCCATCGAGGAACGCAGACCGCCCATCAACTGGTGAATGATCGCGCTCAGGGTGCCCTTGTACGGAACACGCCCTTCGATGCCTTCCGGAACCAGCTTCTCGGCGCCGGCCGAGGAGTCCTGGAAGTAACGGTCGGAGGAACCTTGAGCCTGGGACATGGCGCCCAGCGAACCCATGCCACGGTAAGCCTTGTACGAGCGACCCTGGAACAGTTCGATCTCGCCCGGCGCTTCTTCGGTACCGGCGAACATCGAGCCCATCATCACGCAGGAAGCACCAGCCACGATGGCCTTGGACAGGTCACCGGAGAAACGGATGCCGCCGTCGGCGATCAACGGAACGCCAGTGCCTTCAAGGGCAGCGGCAACGTTGGCGATGGCACTGATTTGCGGCACGCCGACACCGGCAACGATACGGGTGGTGCAGATCGAGCCAGGGCCGATACCGACCTTGACCGCATCCGCGCCCGCTTCGGCCAGAGCCTTGGCGGCAGCGCCAGTGGCGATGTTGCCGCCGATCACCTGCACTTCAGGGAAATTCTGTTTGACCCAGCGAACGCGGTCGATCACGCCTTTGGAGTGACCGTGAGCGGTGTCGACCACCACCACGTCAACGCCGGCTGCCACCAGGGCGGCAACGCGATCGCCGGTGTCTTTACCGGTACCGACCGCGGCGCCAACGCGCAGACGACCTTGATCGTCCTTGCTGGCCAGCGGGTAGGCCTTGGCTTTTTCGATGTCGTTGACGGTCATCATGCCCTTGAGGGCGAACTTGTCGTCGACGATCAGCACGCGTTCGATGCGGTGCTTGTGCAGCAGTTCACGCACATCGTTCTTGTCGGCGCCTTCCTTGACCGTGACCAGACGTTCTTTAGGCGTCATCACTTCACGGACAGTGGCTTCCAGACGGTTCTCGAAACGCACGTCACGGGAGGTGACAATGCCGACCAGGTCGCCATTGTGCAGTACCGGAACGCCGGAGATGTTGTGCATGCGGGTCAGTTCGAACAGTTCGCGCACGGTAGCGTCGGCGTCGATGGTGATCGGGTCCTTGACCACACCGGCTTCGTAACGCTTGACCTTGCGCACTTCGGCAGCTTGCTGCTCGATGGTCATGTTCTTGTGGATGATGCCGATACCACCTTCCTGAGCCATGGCGATTGCCAAACGGGCTTCAGTGACGGTGTCCATGGCGGCGGAGACCAGTGGAATATTCAGCTCGATGCCACGGGTAAGACGGGTTTTGAGACTGACTTCGTTAGGAAGCACCTCGGAATAACCAGGCACTAAAAGAATGTCGTCGAAGGTCAGAGCTTCTTGGCTGATACGCAGCATCGCGGGGGCTCCCGAGCGGGAAAATGGAAGCGCGCCATTATACTCAGACACCCCCGTCGGTGAAAGGTAAAAGTCTGTCTATTATTCGCATTGCTGATGTACGGGGATTTCGTTGATTGTCGGCGCGGCCGAACGCGGCGCCCGCGGGGATTCAAAGTTCGACTTTTACCCAACTCACCGGCAAATCCAGCCACTCGGCAAACTCATCGATAAAACCCTGCTTGAACCCGGCCTCGGCCCAGTTATTGAAGATAAAGCCCAGGTTGGAAAACCCGCACTCCTGCAGGAACAGGAAGCCATTGATGTCATCTTCATGCCCACATTCGGGGCAGATGAAGTTATCGGTGCGGCCCGGCATCCAGTCTTCAAGGCTTTCGAACAGTGCTTCGCCGATCTCCTTGCGGCATTCGGCACAACCGGCTTCCTCGAGAAAACCCTTGGCCGGGGTATAGATGCAGCGCTTGGTGATGATTTCCAGGCCGTTGACGGGATCGCCGAACGGCAGCGCTTCGGGATGCAGCACCACGGCCCGCGCGCCGGGCGCGATGGCATGGGCCATGCGATTGCCGGTACGGCCGCAGGTGGTGAGCGTCTCTTCAATGATGTTCTTGCGCACCAGCCACCGCACAATCGCCCGCGCCCGGGCCTCATGCACTGGCAGGGTGGAGATTTTCGGGACGATGATGCTTTGGGAATTCATGAGGCGGCCTGCGACTTCTGATAAGGATGTGCTGCGGTATTCGACCTGACGCCAGGACGGCCGGCAGCATAATCCCTGCCCCGCTCAGGTCAAGTACTCAGGTACCGCCCGATCAACGCAATCCCGCTGGCCAGCACCAGCCAGGTGACCAGCCGCACAAAGGCTTCCCGGGACAATCTCATGGTCAGCCGTCGACCTATCCACAGCCCCAACACCATGGCCGGCAACAAACACAGCGCCAACATCAACAAGGGTAGCTCGGCATACACACCGGCGATCACGAACAAGCTCAAGCGCACCACCGTGCTGCAACTGATCAGCGCACTTTGCGTGGCCCGGGCTTCGTCCTTGGACAAGCGACTGTTCAGGTAGATGGCATACAAAAAGCCTCCGCTGCCGAACAGCGCGCCAAACATCCCGCCGACCGTGCCCATGGGCATTGCCCAGACGGCGGACAACCGGGCAGGCCGAGCCTTCACCCACAGGCTATAGACCGCATAGACGCTGATGAACAGCCCCATCATTAACAGCAACAGGTCGGACTTGAGGTTCAACAGGAAGATCACCCCCAGCGTGCAACCCAGCGCCATGCACGGCAGCAGGCGCAGCAGTTCGGGCCTGGCCACGTCCCGGCGCGAGGGCAGCAGATTGCCGAACGCGGCGACGAAATCCAGCAGCACCAGCAGCGGCACAATCTTCGACAACGGCATGAACAGAATCAGCACCGGGCCGGCCACCAGTGCCGTGCCAAAACCGGCAATGCCAAACACGATATAGGCCAGGACAATCCCCGCGCCGATCACCAGCCAATCCACGGAGCCAAACGGCCATTGCTGCAACAACTCGATAACACTCATTGGTTAAACGTCCTGAATCCAAGGTGAAATGACTTTAGCCAGCGACGAGCCTTGCGACTAATATCTTCAGCGCCGCCCACCCATCTCGAAAAGGCATGACTCGTGCTCTCCATCCGCCAACTGCGCTACTTCGTCGAAATTGCAGAAACCGGCAGCTTCAGTGCTGCCGCCGAACGATTGTTCGTGGCCCAGTCGGCCCTGAGCCGGCAGATCAAGGAGATGGAGAGCCGACTCAACACCCCGCTGTTCGAACGCACTGCTCGCCAGCCAAGGCTGACTGCCGCCGGCGAAGCCTTTTACCCTCGGGCCAGGAACCTGCTGATCGAACTGGGCAAAGCCAGCGACATGGCAACCCAGGTGGGCACCGGCCAATTGGGCACCTTGCGCCTGAGCCACTCCAGCACCGTTCCCTTGAGCGGCCGGTTGCTCAATGCAATCAGTGGTTATCTGGATCATTGCCCCGGCGTCTCCATGGAGATCGTCAAGCTGTCCTCCGAAGCACAGCTCGAAGCGCTGGCCGAAGGCCGCCTGGACGTCGGACTGCTACGCCTGCCAGTGCTGCGCCAGCGCGAAGGGGTGAGTATTGTCCCGCTGTTCAGCGAACGGTTACTGCTCGCCGTCCCTCCCACTCATCCACTGGCGACCCATCACCCCGAACAGGCCATCGACCTGGCGCAATTGAAGGATGAAGCCTTTATCTCGATCCCCCATCCGCAGCGCGGCGGGCTCAGCTATTTATCCGCCGAGCTGTGCATGCGCCAGGGCTTTTTCCCCAGGGCGGCCCGCGTGGTGTCGCGCAAAACAACCCAGTTGCAGCTGATTCAGGCCGGTTTCGGGATTGCCCTGCTGCCGGAATCGATGCGCGACATCGCGCCAGCCAACATCCATTTCCTGCCCCTGGCGGATCCGGATTGCCAGAGCACCGTCGCCCTCGCCTTTGCGCAAAAGCCCACGGCGCTGGTCCAGCAGTTCACGCAACACTTCACCCAGTCTTGCGCACCTTTCTGAGGGAGCAGCGCCCACCCCACGCCCACAAGGGATTTGCGCTGACTCATGGAGATTGATCGCCGAATGCCTTTAAACTGCGCCCCATGATTAAAGATCCCTTCGCAAGACTCGGCCTGGACCGTGAAGTCCTGACCGTCAGCCAACTCAACGGCCGCGCGCGGGTGTTGCTCGAAGACGTGTTCAGCAACATCTGGGTCGAAGGCGAAATCTCCAACCTCGCCCGTCCGGCGTCCGGCCATGTGTATTTCACCCTCAAGGACAGTGGCGCCCAGGTGCGTTGCGCGCTGTTCCGGCAGAACGCGGCACGGGTGCGCCAGGCGCTGAAGGATGGCCTGGCGGTCAAGGTCCGGGGCAAGGTCTCGCTGTTCGAAGGCCGTGGCGACTACCAGCTGATTCTCGACACCGTGGAGCCGGCCGGTGACGGTGCGCTGCGCCTGGCCTTCGATGCGCTGAAGGAGAAGCTCAGCGCCGAAGGCCTGTTCAGCGCCGAACGCAAGGTCGCGCTGCCGGCGCATCCGCAACGCATTGGTATCATCAGCTCGCCGACCGGCGCGGTGATCCGCGACATCATCAGCGTGTTCCGCCGCCGCGCGCCGCACGTGGCATTGACCCTGATCCCTACCGCCGTGCAGGGCCGTGAAGCCACCGGGCAAATTGTCCGTGCCCTGAAACTGGCCGACGCCCGAGGCTTCGATGCCTTGATCCTGGCCCGTGGCGGTGGCTCGCTGGAAGACCTCTGGTGCTTCAACGAAGAAGCCGTGGCCCGTGCGGTGGACGCCTGCGTCACGCCGATCGTCAGTGCGGTCGGCCATGAAACCGATGTGTCGATCTGCGATTTCGTCGCCGATGTCCGCGCCCCCACGCCGTCGGCCGCCGCCGAACTGCTGGCACCGGACTCCAGCGACCTGCTGCACCGTGTCGAAAGCCTGCACCGCCGACTGGTGATGCGCATGCGCGACCGCCTGATGCGTGACCGCTTGCGCCTGGAAGGCATGACCCGGCGCTTGCGCCATCCCGGCGAACGCCTGCGTCAGCAGGCACAGCGCCTGGACGATCTGGACATGCGCCTGCGCCGCGCCTTCGAGCGCAACCTCACGGCTCGCCGCGAACGCCTGATCCGCCTGGAAACCCGCCTCGCCGGGCAGCACCCGGGGCGGCAACTGGCGCTGCTGCGCCAGCGCCTGGACAGCCTCGCCGAACGCCTGCCGCGTGCGATGCGCGAAGGCCTCAAGGCGCGGCGTATGAACCTGCAAACCCAGATGCAAACCCTGCACGTGGTCAGCCCGCTCGCCACCCTGGGCCGTGGTTACGCCATCTTGCTGGATGAGCGTGGTAACGCGATCCGCAACGCTGCGCAAACCCAGAACGGCCAACGCCTGAAAGCCAGGCTGGGCGAAGGCGAACTGCAGGTCCGGGTCGAAGATAACCACCTGACGCCTGTCACCCTTTCTCTACTGGATTGATCCATGCCGCGTTTTTTCAGTGTTCTCTTTCTGCTGTGCCTGACCTTCAACGTTCACGCCGACAGCTACATCACCCGCCTGCTGAACAAGCCGGTTCCCGGAGGCGTTGCGGTGCTCGACCTGGGCTCCTCGGCCCAGGCGCCAAAGGCCAGTTACCAGGGCAAACCGGTGCTGGTGGTCAAGGAGCAGAACAACTGGCTGGCGATTGTCGGCGTGCCCCTGACGGTCAAACCCGGCACCCAGCAAATCAGCAGCGGTGGTCGTAACCTGAGCTTCACCGTCGGTACCAAGCAATACCCGGAGCAACGCATCACCCTGAAGAACACGCAGCAGGTCAACCCGAACCCGGCCAATCTCAAGCGCATCGAGGGTGAACTGGCCGAGCAGCTCAGCGCCTACCGCACCTTCAGCCCGAACATTCCGAGCAACCTGCTGCTGGACAAACCGGTCAACGGGCCGCTGTCGAGCAAGTTCGGCGTGCGCCGTTTCTTCAATGGCGAAGAGCGCAACCCCCACGCCGGGCTCGACTTCGCGGTGCCGGCCGGCACGCCGATCAAGACCCCTGCTGGCGGCAAGGTGATCCTGATCGGCAACTACTTCTTCAACGGCAACACGGTATTCGTCGACCACGGCCAGGGCTTTATCAGCATGTTCTGCCACATGTCGAAAATCGACGTGAAGGTCGGCCAGCAACTGGCCCGCGGCGGTGTCGTCGGTAAGGTCGGCGCCACCGGCCGCGCCACCGGACCGCACATGCACTGGAACGTCAGCCTGAACGATGCCCGCGTGGACCCGGCGATTTTCATTGGCGTGTTCCAGCCATAACCTGCCCACAGGTATTGCGCATGACCAACGGTCTGCGCAATACCCAGCAACATTTCCAGATAATCCACGAATAAAATCTCGCCAAAAACGACTTTTCGAGTATTCCTCTCAAAGTTTTTCGACCACTTGCCATCCTTCTTCACCGCGGTTAGGGTTGAAAGCATGAAAACCTCTCACACCCTCATTCAGCTTCGCCAGCACCGCAGCCTGTGCCTCGTCAGCGCACGACTGCCGGGCTGAATCGCAGTGCCTCGCCCCCGGTTTTATCCCACGTATTTTTTGATCCACCGGCAGGCCGCCACTTTTCGGCCAACAGAATAAGGACTTCCCAGATGAGCATGCTCAAAGACCCGTCTTCCAAATACCGCGCGTTCCCGACCATCGATATCGCGGATCGCACCTGGCCGTCGAAGACCATCACTGCCGCGCCGATCTGGTGCAGTTCCGACTTGCGCGACGGCAACCAGTCGCTGATTGAGCCAATGGACGCAGTGAAGAAGCTGCGCTTCTGGAAAACCCTGGTGTCGGTGGGCGTCAAGGAAATCGAAGCCTCCTTCCCGGCGGCTTCGCAAACCGACTTCGACTTCGTGCGAACCCTGATCGAAGACGGCCACATCCCGGACGACACCACCATCCAGGTGCTCACCCAAGGCCGTGAAGACTTGATTGCGCGTACCTTCGAATCCCTTCGCGGGGCAAAAAAGGCCATCGTTCACCTGTATAACGCGACCTCCCCTTCCTTCCGCCGGATTGTCTTCAACCAGGACAAGGACGGCGTCAAGGAAATCGCGGTCAGCGCGGCCAAGCTGTTCGTCAAATATGCCGCCCAGCAGCCGGAAACCGAATGGACGTTCGAGTACTCGCCGGAGACCTTCAGCGCCACCGAGCTCGACTTCGCCAAGGAAGTCTGCGACGCGGTGATCGAGGTCTGGAACCCGACCCCCGATCACAAGATGATCCTCAACCTGCCCGCCACCGTTGAGTGCGCCACACCGAATATCTACGCCGACCAGATCGAGTGGTTCGGCCGTCACATCAACCGTCGTGACAGCGTAATCATCAGCCTGCACACCCACAACGACCGTGGCACTGGCGTTGCGGCCACCGAACTGGGCCTGATGGCTGGCGCCGACCGCGTCGAAGGCTGCCTGTTCGGCAACGGCGAGCGCACCGGCAACGTCGACCTGGTCACCGTGGCCTTGAACCTCTACACCCAGGGCGTCAACCCTGAGCTGGACTTCTCCGACATCGACGGCGTGCGCAAGGTCGTCGAGGAGTGCAACCAGATTGCGGTTCACCCACGTCACCCGTACGTCGGCGACCTGGTCCACACCGCATTCTCTGGCTCGCACCAGGACGCTATCCGCAAGGGCTTCGCCCAGCAGCAACCGGACGCCCTGTGGGAAGTGCCTTACTTGCCGATCGACCCGGCCGACATCGGCCGCAGCTACGAGGCCGTGATTCGCGTCAACAGCCAGTCCGGCAAAGGCGGTATCGCCTACCTGCTGGAACAGGAATACGGCATCAACTTGCCACGCCGCATGCAGATCGAGTTCAGCCAGGTGGTCCAGCGCGAAACCGATCGCCTGGGCCTCGAAATGACGGCCCAGCAGATCCACGCCTTGCTGCACAGCGAGTACTTGCAGGCCAACACCCCGTACGCACTGGTCAGCCATCGCCTGCAGGAAGAGAACGGCCATAGCTCAGTCGAAGTGGAAGTCTCCAGCAAAGGCCAGGGCGAAACCAACCTGCACTGGCGTGGCAAGGGCAACGGTGCCCTGGAAGCCCTCGTGGCCGGCTTGCCGATCCCGGTGGAGATCATGGACTACAACGAACACGCCATCGGCGCGGGCACCAATGCCAAGGCAGCGGCCTACATCGAACTGCGTGTGAATGGCGAACGCGCGGTGCATGGCGTGGGTATTGATGAAAACATCACCACCGCCAGCTTCAAGGCCCTGTTCAGTGCCCTGAACCGCTCCCTGAGCCAGCCACAGGCCAAGGCGGCGTAACCTGTAGCGGATAGGCAAAAGGCCCCGGGGTGAGAACCTCGGGGCCTTTTTCGTTGCTGGAGTGTCCAATTGAGACAAGGAAGCTGTTGTGGCAAGGCGCTTGCCGTGGCGAGGGAGCTTGCTCCCGCTGGGGCGCGAAGCCCCCCCCCCCAGAACCATCAGCACATTCCGTCAGAACGAACTCATCGGCTGCCTTGGACCTGCTTCGCAGGTCAGCGGGAGCAAGCTCCCTCGCCACATGGGGTACTACAGGAACTCGAAGGTATCGGCGTCCAGATCAGCCGGGAACCGTGTGCGGTAAGCGGCTAGCTCGGCGGCATCCAGCACCACCTTGAACACCCCGTCGGCCTCGCCGGCGCTGAGCAGCGTCTCGCCCTGGTAATCCAGTACCTGGCTGTCGCCGGTATAGGCAAAACCCTTGCCATCGGTGCCAACACGGTTCACCGCTGCCACGTAGCACAGGTTCTCGATCGCCCGCGCCGGCAACAATCGGTTCCAGTGCTGACGCCGGGCTCCTGGCCAGTTGGCGGTGTACAGCAACAGGTCGGTGTCGTGTGGGTCACGGCTCCAGACCGGGAAGCGCAGGTCGTAGCAAATCAGTGGACGCACCCGCCAGCCCTTGAGTTCGAACTGCACCTGACGCTCGCCCGGAGTGAAATGGTGGTGTTCGCCCGCCATGCGGAACAGATGGCGCTTGTCGTAGTGCCAGACCTCGCCATCGGGTCGCGCCCACAATAGCCGGTTGCGATGACTGCCATCGGCGGCCTGGACAATCACACTGCCGGTGATCACCGCGCCCAGCTTCGCCGCCTGAGCCCGCAACCATTTACTGGTCGGGCCGTTTTCCGCTTCGGCGAGGGTCTCTGACGCCATGGAGAAACCGGTGGTGAACATCTCCGGCAGGATGATCAGGTCCGCACCGCGTGCCTGCTCCAGCAACGGTTCGAAATGCTCGAGGTTGGCCTGGCGGTCATGCCAGGCCAGGGTGGTCTGGATCAACGCAACATTGAGATTGGGCAAGGTACTCAGATCACGCATAGTTTTTCCGCTGCCTCACGCAGGGTCTCCTCTCGCTTGGCAAAACACAGGCGCACCAGACGCTGTTCCTGCGGCGGGCTCTGGTAGAACACCGACACCGGGATTGCCGCCACACCGTGCTCGCGGGTCATCCACATCGCCATGTCGACGTCGTTCAGGTCCGGGCGAATCGCGGAATAGTCGACCAGCTGGAAATAGGTACCGGCGACCTTGGTAAAACTGAAACGCGAAGGCAGGAGCAAATCGCAGAACAGATCGCGCTTGGCCTGATAGAACGCCGGCAACTCCTCGACATGCTCCGGGTGCTCGGCCATGTAGTCGGCCAAGGCGTACTGCAACGGGGTGACACCGCAGAAACTGACGTACTGGTGCACCTTGCGCAGTTCCGCGGTCAATGCCGGTGGCGCGACCACATAACCGGTCTTCCAGCCGGTGACGTGATAGGTCTTGCCGAACGAGCTGACCACAAAGGCGCGTTGATACAGCTCTTCGTGGGCCAGGACACTGACATGGGGCACGCCATCGAATACCAGGTGTTCGTACACCTCGTCGCTGATCACATAGATGTCGCGGTCGCGGATCAGCTCGGCCAGTTGATCCAGCTCGGCACGGGAGATCAGTGCACCGCTGGGGTTATGCGGCGAATTGAGGATGATCATGCGTGTACGCGGGCTCAGCGCTTCACGCAGCTTCTGGAAGTCGATGGCAAAGTCCTTCACCCCCAGCTGCACATGCACACAACGCCCGCCCGCCAGCTCCACCGAAGGCTCATAGCTGTCGTAGGCCGGGTCGAAGACGATCACTTCGTCGCCGCTGTGGATAACCGCCTGAATGGCGCAGAAGATCGCCTGGGTGGCACCGGGCGTGATGGTCACCTCGGTGTCGGCATCGACCCTGGCACCGTAGCTGCGGGCAATCTTCGCGGCCACTTGCTCGCGCAGCACCGGCAGGCCGGTCATGGGTGAATACTGGTTGTGGCCATTGGCAATATGCCGCCCCACTGCATCGCGCAGGGCCTGCGGACCATCGAAATCGGGGAATCCCTGGGACAGGTTCAGCGCACCGGTCTGCGCCGCGAGCTGAGACATTTGGGTGAAGATGGTGATGCCGACATTCGGCAGCTTGCTGGTGATCATCGGTGGTTCCCTGCTGAACACCCGGCTCTGACGTCGGCGCGGGAGAGCCCGAGGATAGCCCATCCGACGCCCATAAAAAAAGGGCGCATAAAGCGCCCTTTCTTGAACCCGATCCAGTGGGAGCGAGGCTTGCCCGCGATGGCCACGCTGCGGTGTAACAGGTACACCGCGTTATCGTTCATCGCGGGCAAGCCCGCTCCCACAGAAGCCAGGCAAGCCGTCAATCAACGCTTATCGCGGCGCTTCTTTTCAGCTTTCTTGTGGTGAGTCATCATCCGACGCTTCTTGTTGACCTGACGGTCGGTGAGCGTGTTCTTTTTCGCTTCGTACGGGTTCTCACCACCTTTGAACTCGATGCGGATCGGCGTACCGACCAGCTTCAAGACACGACGGTAGGTGTTTTCCAGGTAACGGACGTAAGAGTTCGGAACCTTCTCGACCTGGTTACCGTGGATCACGATCAACGGCGGGTTGGCACCGCCCAAGTGAGCGTAACGCAGCTTGATCCGGCGGTTGTTGACCATCGGTGGCGCGTGCTCGCCAACGGCGTCTTCGAGGATCTGGGTCAGGCGGTTGGTCGGCCAGCGAGTGATCGCCGACTTGAACGAGTTCTGTACCGACTGGTACAGGTTGCCCACGCCAGTGCCGTGCAGTGCCGAGATGAAGTGGATGTCGGCGAAGTCGACGAAGAACAGCCGACGCTCCAGCTCGATCTTCACGAAGTCACGTTCCGACGGCGTCATGCCATCCCACTTGTTCAGGGCGATGACGATGGCACGACCGGCTTCCAGGGCAAAGCCCAGCAAGTTCAGGTCGTGGTCCACCACGCCCTCACGGGCGTCCATCACAAAGATCACCACGTTGGCGTCTTTGATCGCTTGCAGGGTCTTGACCACCGAGAACTTTTCAACTTCCTCGTTGATCTTGCCGCGCTTGCGCACACCCGCGGTGTCGATCAGCGTGTACTTCTCATCGTTACGCTCGAACGGGATGTAGATGCTGTCGCGGGTGGTGCCGGGCTCGTCATAGACGATCACCCGGTCTTCACCGAGCATACGGTTGACCAGGGTCGACTTGCCGACGTTCGGACGACCGATGATGGCGATCTTAATGCCATCTTTTTCGCTCGGGCCAGGAATCCGCACCGCTTCTTCGCCTTCGGCGACGTCGGCGTTCAGGTCCTCTTCTTCGGTGTCACGCGGGAATTCGCTCAGGGCGGCTTCCAGCAGTGTGTTCACACCGCGACCTTGCGCACCGGCAACACCAATGGCGTGGCCCATGCCCAACGGAGCGAATTCAGCGCGGGCCATTTCAGGATCGATGTTGTCGATCTTGTTGGCCACCAACAGGGAGCGTTTGTTGCGCTTGCGCAAGTGCTCGGCAATCATCTGGTCGGCGGCGGTGAAGCCAGCCTTGGCGTCTACCAGGAACAGAACGACATCGGCTTCTTCGATAGCCAGCAGCGACTGCTCGGCCATCTTTTCGTCCATGCCGTGTTCATCACCGGAAATACCACCGGTGTCGACCAGGATGTAGGAGCGCCCTTGCCACTTTGCCTCACCGTATTGGCGATCACGGGTCAGACCGGAAAGGTCGCCAACAATAGCGTCGCGGCTTTTGGTCAGGCGGTTGAACATGGTGGATTTACCGACGTTCGGTCGGCCCACCAGGGCGATTACGGGAACCATGCGGCTCTCCACTTCGTTATTTCAGAAAATACAAAAGCCGCTGCGAGGCAGCGGCTGGTGCTCGTGTAGGAGCGAGCTTGCTCGCGAAGAACGTCACCACACCGCGTTTATCCGGACTATACGCGTTATCGTTGACGTCCATCGCGAGCAAGCTCGCTCCTACCTATAGGTCCAGCATAGTCCTTACTTGATGGTCAGGGCTTCCAGTTTGCCGCTGTTGCCATACACATAAATCGTGTCACCCACCACCAGCGGACGGGCACGAAGGCCATCGCTGTCGATGCGTTCACGGCCGACGAAACGACCGTCCACCTGACTCAGCAGGTGCAGGTAACCTTCCAGGTCACCGACTGCAACGTAGCTGGAGAACACTTCCGGAGCCGACAATTGACGACGGGCCAGCGAATCGTTGCTCCACAATGCCGTGGTGGAACGTTCGTCGACGCCTTCAACCGTGCCCGAAGACAGGCTCACATAGACGTTGCCGAAACCCTGGGCGACACCGGCATAGCTGGAAGCATCACGCTGCCAGAGTTGACGACCGCTCTCCAGGTCCAGTGCCGCAACGCGACCCTGATAGCTGGCGACGTACAGGGTACCGCCAGACAACAGCAGGCCACCGTCGATATCGACCACGCGATCGAGTTCCGAACGGCCTTGCGGGATCGCAACGCGAGTTTCCCACACCGGCACGCCGTTGGAGATATTCAGCGCCACGACTTTGCCGGTCGACAGACCGGCCAGCGCCAGGCGATTGGTCACGATCGGCGCACTGGTGCCACGCAGGGTCAGTACGGCCGGGGTGCTGTCATACAACCAGCGCTGGTTGCCAGTGGCCGCGTCCAGGCCGATCAGGCGATCGTCCTGGGTTTGCACCACCACCACGTCACCGTTGTTCGCAGGCGGCGCCAGCACTTCGCTGGTCACGCGAGCGCGCCACTTTTCTTCGCCGTTGATGGCGTCCAAAGCAACCACTTCGCCCTTGAGGGTGCCGATCATCACCAGGCCGTAACCCACGCCAACGGCGCCGGAAACAGGCAGTTCAAGATCCTTTTTCCACTTGACGTCACCGTTGCCGCGATCCATCGCCACGACCACGCCGCTGACATCGCCGGCATAGATGGTGTCGCCGTCGATCGCCGGCACCAGCATGTTGTAGGTTTCGCCCTGACCGTCACCGATCGAACGGCTCCACTGCTTTTGCAGGACCACTTCTTCCTTGAAGTCGACCAGCTCCGCCGGTGGCAGTTCTTTTTTGCTGTTGCTGCTGCAACCCGCGGCCAGAACGGCCAGAGCCAGCAATGCTGCATGTTTCCAACGAATCACGTCACGCATCCCCTTTGGCCAGGTCGTCCAGTTTGATTTGCAGGCCGCCTACCGCCGCTTCATCCGACAGCGCCGCCTTGGCTTTCTGATACGCCGCGTGGGCTTCGTCGGTACGGCCCAACTGGACCAGCAGGTCACCCTTGAGTTCTTCACGAGTGGCCAGGAATGCCTTGTCCGCATCGCCTTCAAGCAGTTTCAGGGCCTCATCGACCTTGTTCTGCCCCGCCAGCACCTGAGCCAGACGCTGACGCGCCACTTCACCCAGGGCGGCGTTGGCCGGTTTGTCGGCAACGGCCTTGAGTTCGCGGGCGGCGTCATCGAGCTTGCCGCTGTCGACCGCGACTTTCGCCACGAACAGGCTGCCGTATTGCGCGTAGGCAGTGCCGCCGAACTCGCTGTTGAGCTTGTTCGACAGGTCCGCCACACGGGCCATGTCAGGCTTGCCGTCCGGGGTCAGCGTGGTTTCCAGCAATTGCTGATAGAGCATCGAGGCGCCTTGCGACTGGTTGCCCTGATACTTCTGGAACGCCTGCCAGCCGAACACGATGACCAGCGCCAACAGGCCGCCAGTGACCAGGGGCTTACCGTTGCGCGTCCACCAGTCCTTCAAATCCGCCAGCTGTTCATCTTCGGTACTCGACACCCCAATACTCCTTATTCGCTAAATCGGCTGATTGACAGCTTCAACCCTGCACGACGCAGGTGGCCAGGTGAGCGGCGAGCGCATCCCAGGCAATGCTTTGTTGTTCACCCTGGCCACGCAGGGGTTTGAAACCTACCACTTGCTGGGCCATTTCGTCGTCACCCAGGATCAGTGCGTACAGTGCACCGCTCTTGTCGGCTTTCTTGAACTGGCTCTTGAAGCTACCGGCGCCGGCATTCACTTGCAGGCGCAGGTTGGGCAACTGGTCACGCACCCGCTCGCTCAAGGTCAGGCCGGCCAGCTCGGCCGCTTCGCCGAAAGCGCACAGGTAGACATCGACCTGACGGGAGATTTCCTGCGGGATCTGCTCCAGGGTTTCCAGCAGCAGCACCAGGCGCTCGATACCCATGGCGAAACCGACGCCGGTGGTCGGCTTGCCGCCCATCTGCTCGACCAGGCCGTCGTAACGGCCGCCCGCGCACACGGTGCCCTGGGCACCCAGCTTGTCGGTGACCCATTCGAAAACGGTCTTGCTGTAGTAATCCAGCCCGCGCACCAGCTTCGGGTTGATCACGTAAGGAATGCCGGCGGCGTCCAGGCGAGCCTTGAGGCCCTCGAAGTGCGCGCGCGACTCCTCGTCGAGGTAGTCGGCCATCTTCGGC
The DNA here is from genome assembly GCF_900187505.1 of Pseudomonas sp. Irchel s3h17. Taxonomy (GTDB): domain Bacteria; phylum Pseudomonadota; class Gammaproteobacteria; order Pseudomonadales; family Pseudomonadaceae; genus Aquipseudomonas. The sequence continues at coordinate 180,722 of NZ_FYDL01000008.1, read as the reverse complement.
GCATCGACCAGTACCGCCTGGGTATCGGCGTTCTTGGTGTCGAGCACCCGCAGCGGGTTGGTTTTCAGGCGGCGCTGGCTGTCTTCATCCAGTTGGTCCAGGCGGGCCGACAGGTACTCGACCAGGGCCTCGCGATAACGACCACGGGATTCGCTGGTACCCAGGCTGTTGAGCTCGAGCTTGACCGCGTCACGGATGCCCAGCTCGCCCCACAGGCGCCAGGTCAGCACGATCAGCTCGGCATCGATGTCCGGGCCATCGAGGTTGAAGACTTCAACGCCGATCTGGTGGAACTGGCGATAACGGCCTTTCTGTGGACGCTCATGGCGGAACATCGGGCCGATGTACCAGAGCTTCTGCACCTGGCCACCACCCGTGATGCCATGCTCCAGCACCGCGCGCACGCAGGCCGCCGTGCCTTCGGGGCGCAGGGTCAGCGAGTCGCCGTTGCGGTCCTCGAAGGTGTACATCTCTTTTTCGACGATGTCGGTCACTTCACCGATGGAGCGCTTGAACAGTTCGGTGAACTCGACGATCGGCATGCGGATCTGCTTGTAACCGTAGTTATCCAGCAGACGCGAGACGGTGCCTTCGAAATGACGCCACAGCGGGGTCTGTTCGGGCAGGATGTCGTTCATGCCACGAATGGCTTGCAGAGACTTGCTCACAAAAATTCCTTAATTCGTTCGATCAGCCGCGAGCGATGACCGCTGCGTCGGCTTCGACCTTTTCGGCCGCTTTCTCGCGGATCAGCCGTTCCAGCTCATCCACCAGATTGTCATTCGTCAGTTTCCGCGACGGCTTGCCGTCGATGTAAATCAGGTTCGGGGTGCCGCCGGTCAGGCCAATATGGGCCTCTTTGGCTTCGCCAGGACCGTTGACCACGCAACCGATGACCGCCACATCCAGCGGCACCAGCAGATCCTCGAGGCGCCCTTCCAGCTCGTTCATGGTCTTGACCACATCGAAGTTCTGCCGCGAGCAGCTCGGGCAGGCGATGAAGTTGATACCACGGGAACGCAGGTGCAGGGATTTGAGAATGTCGTAGCCGACTTTCACTTCCTCGACCGGGTCGGCTGCCAACGAGATGCGAATAGTATCGCCAATCCCTTCGGCGAGCAGCATACCGAGGCCCACGGCGGATTTCACTGTGCCTGAACGCAAACCGCCGGCTTCGGTGATACCCAGGTGCAGTGGCTGCACGATTTCCTTGGCCAGCAGACGGTAGGCTTCAACGGCCATGAACACGTCGGAGGCCTTCACGCTGACCTTGAAGTCCTGGAAATTCAGGCGTTCAAGGTGCTCGACGTGACGCAAGGCCGACTCCACCAGCGCGGCAGGGGTTGGCTCGCCATATTTCTTTTGCAGGTCTTTTTCCAGGGAGCCGGCGTTCACCCCGATACGGATCGGGATCCCGCGGTCGCGGGCCGCATCGACCACCGCACGCACACGGTCTTCGCGACCGATGTTGCCCGGGTTGATCCGCAGGCAATCGACGCCCAGCTCAGCGACGCGCAAGGCGATCCGGTAGTCGAAGTGGATATCGGCAACCAATGGCACCTTGACCAGCTGCTTGATGCGACCGAAGGCTTCGGCGGCATCCATGTCCGGAACGGAAATCCGCACGATATCGACGCCAGCCGCTTCCAGGCGATTGATCTGGGCCACGGTGGCGGCCACATCGTTGGTATCGCTGTTGGTCATGCTCTGCACAGCGATAGGCGCATCACCGCCCACCGGTACCGAACCGACCCAGATCTTGCGGGATTCGCGACGTTTGATTGGAGATTCGCCGTGCATGACTTATTGACCCAACTTCAGGCGAGCAGTCTCGCCACTGGTGAACGGAGCTACATCGACCGCTTGCCCGTTGTAGCTGATCTGCGCGCCACGGGCGAAGCCCAGGCGTACTGCAAAGGGTGGCTTGCCGCTGAGGTCGACGGCCTCGCCTTTACGCTTGAGACCGCTCAACAGCACTCTGCCGTTGCCATCGGTGACTTGTGCCCAGCAGTCGGCCACGAACTGGATCCGCACCTGGCCGGCACCGGCCACCGGGGCAGTCGGTGCTACCGTCGGGGCAGCAGGAACTACCGGAGCTGCCGGGGCTGCCGGGGCTGCCGCGACAGGCGCCGGCGCAACGGTGGCGACCCGGGCGACTGGTGTCGCAGGCGCCACGACAACCGGAGCAGCCGGCGTCACGACCGGGGCTACCTGGGCCGGTACCTGGGTGTTTGCCTGGACTTCGTCAGTCGCTGCGGCCTCAGGCAACTCCAGCGGCGTGGTGCTTTCGGTCTGGGCTTGTGCCACCGCCTGATCTTCCGGCTCGTCGAGCGGATGGATCTGCGTGGTGCCATCGGCGCCTTCGACTTCGACATGTTCCGGGTTCAAGCCGATCAAGTCCTTGGTGCGCAGCGAGGTTTGATCCTGCCACCAGACAAAACCGCCACCCACGACGGCGATCAGCAACAACAGGCTGACAATGCGCAAAATGGTGTGGGAAACGCGGCTTGGCTCTTCGATGCGACCCAGGCTGTGTACGTTACTGCCTTTGGCATCGGTGCCGGTGTGCTGGTCGAATTGTTGAACCAGGATCGCCTGGTCCAGGTCGAGCAGTTTGGCGTAAGCGCGGATATAGCCGCGGGCAAAGGTGTGCCCTGGCAGCTTGTCGAACGCGCCGGCTTCCAGATTGCTCAGGGAAATCACGGTGAGATTGAGCTTCAGAGCCACTTCGCTCAGCGACCAACCATTGCCTTCACGCCCCTGACGCAGGGTCTGGCCAGGGTTTACGCGAGTCGCTGCTACAACTTCGGGATGCGCCGCTTTCATCATTGCTCCGACAGGTATTGCTGATATTCCGGTGTACCGGGATAGAGTCGTTTTAATTGCAGGCCTAGACTGGCGGCCTTGTCACGATCGTCGAACACGTCGGCCAGCCGAACGCCGAGCCATAGACTACGTGCATTTTGCTCGGCAAGCAGGCTAAAACGGTCGTAATAGTCACGCGACGGCACATAATGCCTGTCTTCGAAGGACAACTCAGCCATTTCCAGCAACGCACGGGGTTGTTGACGATTCAGGCGCAGGGCTTTTTCCAGCTGTTGCCGGGCCAGGTCGCGCTGCCCCAGCATCGCGGCGGTCATGCCCAGGTTCTCGAACACCCGCGAACGTCCAGGGTAAAGGCTATCGGCGGCGGCTTGTTCAAAGCGCTCGTAAGCTTCCTTGTAACGTTTCTCTTCAAAGAGAAAGCTGCCGTAGTTGTTCAGGATACGCGCATCATCAGGACGGGCTGCCAGGGCCTTGCGAAAATGCTGGTCAGCCAGTTCAGGTTCCATTTCGGCCTGAAACACCAGGCCCAGGGCCGCATTGGCCTCGGCGTCCGAGCCATCGAGTTCCAGGGCCTTCTTGAGGGGTACCTTGGCCTGCTCGGTCATGCCCTGCTGCAGATACCCCATGCCCAATTGCACGTAGGCAACGCGCGCCTCGTCACGGCCCTTGCTGGTTTTCATCGGGTCGAAGTCACCCGACAAAACACAGCCAGCCGACAGGCTGGCAAACAGCAAGAGCAGCGCAACGCGCAGGGACATGGAGATCCTCTCTTAGGTACGATTCGCAGCGTCTTGCGCGATATCGCTGTCGGCGCTCAACTCACGCACGGCAATATAACGTTCGCTACGACGGGTGCGATCCAGCACCTGCCCTACCAATTGACCACAGGCCGCATCGATGTCTTCGCCGCGCGTGGTACGCACGGTGACGTTGAAGCCCGCGTGATGCAGTTGATCCTGGAAACGCCGGATGGCGTTGTTGCTCGGGCGCTCGTAACCGGAGTGCGGGAACGGGTTGAACGGGATCAGGTTGATCTTGCACGGGATGTTCTTGAGCAACTCGATCATTTCAACCGCATGCTCGACCTTGTCGTTGATGTCCTTGAGCAAGGTGTACTCGATGGTCAGCACGCGCTTTTCGCCCAGGGACGACATGTAGCGCTGGCACGACTCGAGGAGCATCTTAAGCGGATACTTCTTGTTGATCGGCACCAATTGGTTACGCAATGCGTCATTGGGTGCGTGCAGGGACAACGCCAGGGAGACGTCGATGTGCTTGGACAGCTCATCGATCATCGGCACCACGCCTGAAGTAGACAGGGTCACGCGGCGCTTGGAGATCCCGTAGCCCAGGTCATCCATCATCAGATGCATGGCGGCCACGACGTTGTCGAAGTTCAGCAGCGGCTCACCCATGCCCATCATCACCACGTTGGTGATGGCACGGTCGGCGGTTGCCGGGATGCTGCCGAACGATTTATTGGCAATCCACACCTGGCCGATGACTTCGGCGGCGGTGAGGTTGCTGTTGAAGCCTTGCTTGCCGGTGGAGCAGAAACTGCAATCCAGGGCACAGCCTGCCTGGGACGAAACGCACAAGGTGCCGCGTTTGCCCTGGGGAATGTACACGGTCTCGACGCAGCTGCCGGACGCCACACGAACCACCCACTTGCGGGTGCCGTCGGTGGAGATGTCCTCGCTGACAACTTCAGGACCGCGAACCTCGGCAATAGCCTTGAGCTTGTCGCGCAAGGCCTTGCTGACGTTCGTCATGGCGTCGAAATCATCGACGCCAAGGTGGTGAATCCATTTCATTACCTGACCGGCACGGAAACGCTTCTCCCCGATTGAGTCGAAGAATTTTTCCATTTCCAGCTGAGTCAGACCCAGCAGGTTAGTTTTAACAGTCGATGTAGTCATGGATTCACCTTCACTCTTAAGCCAATGCTTAGCGAGTGGTTACTTCAGTAGCTGCGAAGAAGTACGAGATTTCGCGAGCAGCAGCGGCTTCGGAGTCCGAACCGTGTACAGCGTTGGCGTCGATGGAATCAGCGAAGTCAGCACGGATGGTGCCGGCAGCTGCTTCTTTAGGGTTGGTAGCGCCCATCAGCTCACGGTTCAGAGCGATAGCGTTTTCGCCTTCCAGAACCTGGACAACAACCGGGCCGGAGATCATGAAAGCAACCAGGTCGCCGAAGAAACCACGAGCGCTGTGTTCAGCGTAGAAGCCTTCAGCTTCAGCCTTGGACAGTTGCTTGAGTTTCGAAGCTACAACGCGCAGGCCAGCTTTTTCGAAACGAGTGGTGATCTCGCCGATAACGTTTTTTGCAACAGCGTCAGGCTTGATGATGGAGAAAGTACGTTGAACAGCCATGGTGTAACTCCAGAAACGGTAATTTGCGAAAAATTAAACCCGCGAATTATACGCGGGTTCTTTGGTATTGCCTAACGGCGTACAGTGCGTTCAGTCGGCTTCTTCGATCCAGGCCGCTTGAATCGCTTCAAGCACCTTCTCGCCACCGCGGGTGGGGTCATCACTGAACTCCGGCAATGCCAGCACCCATTGATGCAGATCGACGAAGTTCACGTAATGCGGATCCACATCCGGCTTGGATTCAGCCAACTGGATCGCGATTTCCAGCACATCAACCCATTTAAGACTCATGACAATTCCTTGAATCAATGCGGCGCTTCGGCGGCGTGGTTGAGCGAGTACTTCGGAATCTCGACGGTCAGGTCTTCCGTCCCGACCTTGGCCTGACAGGCCAGGCGCGATACGGCTTCCAGCCCCCAGGCCTTATCAAGATAGTCTTCTTCCAGCTCGTCAGCCTCTTCCAGCGAGTCGAAGCCTTCGCGAATCAGGCAGTGGCAGGTGGTGCAGGCGCAGACGCCGCCACAGGCACTTTCCATCTCGATATGGTGCTCATGAGCCAGTTCGAGGATGGACACGCCGGTCTCAGCCTCCACAACCATGCCGTCCGGGCAAAACTTTTCGTGTGGCAGAAAAATGACCTGCGGCATCGTTATTCCTCAATCTCATTCAGGTTGCGCCCCGCCAGAGCGGCTTTCACCGTCGAGTCCAGGCGGCGGGCAGCAAAAGCATCGGTCACTTGCGACAGACGCTTGGTCTGCTGCTCGATGGCGTAACCATCGGTACCTTTCATCAACTCGGCCAGTTCTTGCATCTGCAGTTCGATGACCATGCGCTCTTCGGCGTCGAGCAGACGATCACCGTCCGCATCGAGGGCGCCCTGCACCGCTTCGATCAAGCGCTGGGCATCGACTTGCTGCTCACGCAGCACACGGGCAACCTTGTCGTCATTGGCGTGCTGGAACGAATCCTTGAGCATGCGGGCGATTTCGCCGTCGGTCAGGCCGTAGGACGGCTTGACCTGAATGCTCGCCTCGACACCCGAACCCAGCTCACGAGCCGAAACGCTGAGCAGGCCATCGGCGTCGACCTGGAAGGTCACGCGAATCTTCGCCCCACCCGCGACCATGGCCGGAATACCGCGCAACTCGAAGCGCGCCAGCGAGCGGCAATCGCTGATCAGCTCGCGCTCGCCCTGCAGCACATGAATCATCATGGCCGACTGGCCATCTTTGTAGGTCGTGAAGTCCTGGGCCCGCGCGACCGGAATGGTGGTGTTGCGTGGAATCACCTTCTCCATCAGGCCGCCCATGGTTTCCAGCCCAAGGGACAACGGAATCACGTCAAGCAGAAGCAGTTCGCCACCATCGCGTTTGTTGCCCGCCAGGGTATCCGCCTGGATCGCGGCACCGATGGCCACCACTTGATCCGGGTCGATTTCGGTCAACGGCTGACGACCGAACGCCTCGGCCACGGCCTGGCGCACACGGGGAACGCGGGTCGAACCGCCCACCATCACCACCGCATGCACATCATCCAACTCGATACCGGAGTCGCGAACGGCACGGCGGCAAGCCTTGAGGCTGCGGGCGACCATGGGCTCGATCAGCGCATCGAAGGCTTCACGGGTCAGTTCGGCTTTCCAGTCACCGTAAGCGACTTCGACCACCGCGGCGTCCGTCAGGGCTTCCTTGGCCGCGCAAGCGGTTTGCAGCAGGTGGCGTTGCGTGCCCGGATCAAGATCGGCGGACAGACCGGCGCGCTCGATGATCCAGCCGGCAATCGCGTGATCGAAGTCATCGCCACCCAGGGCGCTGTCGCCACCGGTAGCCAACACCTCGAACACACCACCGGTCAGGCGCAGAATCGAAATATCGAAGGTGCCGCCACCCAAGTCATAAATAGCGACCAGGCCTTCGGCCTGCTGGTCCAGACCATAGGCCACCGCTGCCGCGGTCGGCTCGTTGAGCAAGCGCAGCACGTTCAGACCGGCCAGCTTGGCCGCGTCCTTGGTGGCCTGGCGCTGGGCATCATCGAAGTAGGCCGGAACGGTGATCACCGCACCGACCAGCTCGCCACCCAAGGTCGCCTCGGCGCGCTGACGCAGCACCTTGAGGATGTCGGCGGAGACTTCGACCGGGCTTTTCGGCCCCTGCACGGTGTCGATGAACGGCATGTGCGACTCGCCGTCGACGAAACGATACGGCAGTTGCTCGCCCAGCTGCTTGACGTCGGACAGACCACGACCCATCAAGCGCTTGACCGACAACACCGTGTTCAACGGATCGGCAGCGGCCGCCAGCCTGGCGGACTCGCCCACCTCGACACGGTCGGCGTGATAGCGCACCGCCGACGGCAGGATGACCTGCCCGGCAGCGTCGGCCAGAGGTTCGGAAAGACCACTGCGCAACGCAGCGACCAGCGAATTGGTAGTGCCCAAGTCAATCCCCACAGCCAGGCGACGCTGGTGCGGTTGAGGACTTTGGCCGGGTTCGGCGATCTGCAGTAGGGCCATCGTAATCAGGACTTATCTGTATATCAGGCGTGCAACCTTGGCGGCACTGGGTTAATCGTCGAGGCGCTCTTCTAACTGGCGCACTTCGTAAGTGAGCTTGTCCAGGAACTGCATGCGCCGCATCAGGCGTTCGGCCCGTTCACGTTGCACGGCATCGTTCCAGCAAGCTGCGAAGCTTTGGTTCAGTTCATCCTGGGCGACTTTCAGGCGGCGCTTGAACGCGGCAACGCCATTCAGGTCAGCACTGTCCTGCAGGTCTTCGAGCTCTTCACGCAACTCCATCTGTTGCAGAAGAAACTCTGGATCATGCACCGTGACCTCCAGCGGTAGCTCGCCACCATTCAAGGCGAGCAAGTAACGCGCGCGCTTGGGCGGACTCTTGAGCGTCTGGTAGGCCTCGTTGAGGCTCGCGGATTTCTCTAGCGCCAGCCGCTGCTCACGCTCGGAAGCGTCGGCAAAGCGGTCTGGATGGACGCCACGCGCCAACTCACGATAGCGCGTAGCCAGCTGGTCGAGGTCCAGGTTGAAGCTCGGTTGCAGCTCAAACAAAGCGAAATGACAAGGAGTACCCACGAGCAGCCTCAGATGTTGAAGCTTTCGCCGCAGCCACATTCACCGCGCACGTTGGGATTGTTGAACTTGAAGCCTTCGTTCAACCCTTCCTTGACGAAATCGAGCTCGGTGCCGTCAAGGTACGCCAGGCTTTTCGGATCGATGATCACTTTCTCGCCGTGACTTTCGAATACCTGATCGTCCTCGCCAACCTCATCGACAAACTCCAGCACGTAGGCAAGGCCGGAACAGCCCGTGGTGCGAACACCCAGGCGAATCCCATCACCCTTGCCGCGCCCGTCGAGGGAGCGTCGCACGTGTTGAGCAGCCGCTTCTGTCATGCTGATAGCCATCGGTGACTCCTTACTCGTCGCCAAATCTTGAAAGTCAGATCAAGCCTTTCTTCTGCTTGTAATCGCGAACAGCAGCCTTGATGGCGTCTTCAGCGAGAACCGAGCAGTGGATTTTCACTGGCGGCAGGGCCAGTTCTTCAGCCAGCTGAGTGTTCTTGATGGTTTCTGCCTCGTCCAGCGTCTTGCCCTTCATCCACTCGGTGGCCAGGGAGCTGGAAGCGATGGCGGAACCGCAGCCATAGGTCTTGAACTTGGCATCTTCGATGATACCGGCTTCGTTGACCTTGATCTGCAGGCGCATCACGTCGCCGCACGCCGGAGCGCCGACCATGCCGGTGCCGACATCAGGATCTTCCGCGTCCATCTTGCCGACGTTGCGCGGGTTTTCGTAGTGGTCGATGACCTTTTCGCTGTAAGCCATGGTACTTATCCTCACTCATCAGAGAGTCGCTCTTCGGGCCCTGCACGCCTGCATTTCACTGCGCGTGACAGGACCCATGTGCGGCGACTTATATATCAGTGTGCCGCCCACTCGATCTTCGAAATGTCGACGCCGTCTTTGTACATGTCCCACAGCGGCGACAGGGCGCGCAGCTTGGTGACGGCCTCGCAGACTTTCTGCGCGGCGTAATCGATTTCTTCTTCGGTGGTGAAGCGGCCGAAGGTGAAGCGGATCGAGCTGTGTGCCAGTTCGTCGTTACGGCCCAGGGCGCGCAGTACGTACGAAGGCTCGAGGGACGCCGAGGTGCAGGCCGAACCGGACGACACCGCCAGATCCTTGAGCGCCATGATCAGCGACTCGCCTTCGACGTAGTTGAAGCTCAGGTTCAGGTTGTGCGGTACACGGGCGGTCATGCTGCCGTTGACGTACAGCTCTTCGAGGTCTTCGACCTGCTTGAAGAAACGGTCGCTCAAGGCTTTGATGCGAACGTTTTCGGCAGCCATGTCTTCCTTGGCTACACGGAATGCTTCACCCATGCCAACGATCTGGTGGGTCGCCAGGGTGCCGGAGCGCATGCCGCGCTCGTGACCGCCGCCGTGCATGGTCGCTTCCAGGCGAACACGTGGCTTGCGACTCACGTACAACGCGCCGATGCCTTTTGGACCGTAGGTCTTGTGCGCCGAGAACGACATCAGGTCGACCTTCAGCTTTTGCAGGTCGATGTCGACCTTGCCGGTGGACTGCGCGGCGTCGACGTGGAACAGAATACCCTTGGAACGGGTCAGTTCGCCGATGGCCGCGATGTCGTTGACGGTGCCGATTTCGTTGTTCACGTGCATCACCGACACCAGAATAGTGTCATCGCGCAGTGCGGCTTCGATCATCTCGGGCGTCACCAGGCCATCTTCACGCGGGTCAAGGTAAGTCACCTCGAAACCTTCACGCTCCAACTGGCGCATGGTATCCAGGACCGCCTTGTGCTCGATCTTGGTGGTGACCAGGTGCTTGCCCTTGCTGCCGTAGAAATGCGCGACACCCTTGATTGCCAGGTTGTCGGACTCGGTGGCACCGGAGGTCCAGACGATTTCACGCGGGTCGGCGTTGACCAGGTCAGCGACCTGGCGGCGAGCGTTTTCGACCGATTCTTCGGCCTTCCAGCCGAACACGTGGGAACGGGACGCCGGGTTACCGAAGTTTCCGTCGACCAGCAGGCATTCACTCATTTTTTGCGCGACACGCGGATCAACCGGGGTGGTCGCAGAGTAATCAAGGTAAATCGGCAATTTCATGGACTATCTCCTAAATCAGGCTGGCTGGCGTGCCGCTAGCTCTTGGGCTGTCATTCGACGGCGGACGCTTCAATCTTGTCCAGACGCGGCGTCTTGCTGTTGCAACGACGCTGGTCCTGACGCTGGGCTACTTCTTGTACCTCACGGCGAGTGACAAGATCAGCCAAGCTGATACCGCTGAGAAATTCGTGGATTTGCAGGCTCAGATCACACCACAAGTGGTGGGTCAGACAGGTGTCGCCACCATGGCAATCACCCAGCCCCTGGCATTTGGTTGCATCGACCGATTCGTTCACCGCATCAATGACCTGAGCCACCTGGATCCCCTGCATCTCACGCGACAGCTGGTAGCCGCCGCCTGGACCGCGAACACTGGACACCAGGTTGCTGCGGCGCAGTTTGGCAAAAAGCTGTTCGAGGTAGGACAGGGAAATGCCTTGGCGCTCGGAGATATCAGCCAGGGACACCGGCCCATGCTGCGCGTGCAACGCCAGGTCAAGCATGGCGGTGACAGCGTATCGGCCTTTTGTAGTCAGTCGCATGGACAATTACCACGGAGTTTCGGGATGGGGACGAGTATGCAATTCCCGAGTATTTAAGTCAACTATAAGACCTAGTACTTTAGTCAGGTTTACCCGTAAAAGAGCGCGCGCACTATAGCAAAGTCTGCAGCTTAATGGCACACCCGCGAGGCGCACCACTGAGCCGCGACACAAACCACGCCATCAGCTCGCCTGGCTTTCATCCTTGCCCTTCACGCAGGCGAAGTCTTCCTCGCGCAGTTCAGGCAAATCCTTGGCACAGTACGGGCTACCCAGGTCCTTCAACGCACCGCACATATCCTCCAGCCGACCGTCCACCGCCTGCAGGTGATCCAGCAACTGACCGATGGCACGCGCCACCGGGTCCGGCATGTCTTCGCTGACGCCATAGGCGTCGAACCCGAGCTTCTCGGCCATGGCCTTGCGCTTGGCTTCCTGCTCGTCGTCAGACTTGACGATGATCCGCCCGGGAATCCCGACCACCGTCGCCCCCGCTGGCACCGCCTTGGTCACGACGGCATTGGAGCCGACCTTGGCGCCCGCGCCCACCGTGAACGGCCCCAACACCTTGGCGCCCGCCCCCACCACTACGCCATCTTCCAGCGTAGGGTGGCGCTTGCCTTTGTTCCAGCTGGTGCCGCCCAGGGTCACGCCCTGATACAGGGTGACGTCATTGCCGATCTCAGCGGTTTCGCCGATGACGATGCCCATGCCGTGGTCGATAAAGAAGCGCCGGCCGACCTTGGCGCCCGGATGAATCTCGATCCCGGTCAGCCAGCGACCGAAGTTCGACACCAGTCGCGCCAGCCATTTCCAGCCCATGCCCCACAACGCCGACGACAGGCGATGAATCCAGATGGCGTGCATGCCCGGGTAGCAGGTCAGCACCTCAAACGCATTACGTGCCGCCGGGTCGCGATGGAAAACGCTCTGGATATCTTCACGCAAACGCTCGAACATCATTAATCCTTCCGTTTAAGGAGCTCGCCACGGGCCGCTTTCTGGGTTTCCGTGAGGATGCCACGCAAAATATTCATTTCCGCCCGGCTTACCGAGCTTCGACCGTACAACCGACGCAGGCGCGCCATCAAGTGCCGTGGTTTTTCCGGATCGAGAAACTCAATGGCCACCAGGGTCTGCTCCAGGTGCTCATAGAATCGCTCCAGCTCATCCATGGTCGCCAACTCACCGCTTTTGATGGACGCCACTTCATCTTTCTCGACCTTGCTCGGCTGGCCTTGTGCCGCCAGCCAGGACATGCGCACTTCATAGCTGAGCACCTGCACCGCCGCCCCGAGATTCAGCGAGCTGAACTCAGGATCCGAAGGGATGTGCACATGGAAATGACATCGCTGCAGCTCTTCATTGGTCAGGCCGGAATCTTCACGACCGAACACCAGAGCGATCTCGGCGCCCTGCCCGGCTTCTTCAACCACTTTGCTGCCGCACTCACGCGGATCGAGCAACGGCCAGGGAATGCGACGATCCCGAGCACTGGTGCCCAGCACCAGGTTGCAGCCCACCAGGGCATCTTCCAGGGTGGCGACAACCTGGGCATTTTCCAGAATGTCACCGGCACCGGAGGCCCGCGCATCGGCTTCGTGGTGCGGAAAAATCCGCGGTTCGACCAGCACCAGCCGCGACAGCCCCATGTTCTTCATGGCACGCGCAGCCCCGCCGATATTGCCCGGATGGCTGGTATTGACCAGGACGACACGAATGTTCTGCAGCAAGGGAGGCGCTCTCTGACAGGGGATTTGGCGGCAAATCTTACAGTTCATCCAGGCATCCTGCCTCAAATATTACTGCCTGGCCCGACCCCACTCACTGTCGCCATGCGGCACCGACGCGCGCCCGTCGCCCACCATGAATCGCCACGACGCCCCGCCCGGGCCCATTGACCGCTCGTCAAAAAGCCCGCGCCTTTAAAGGGCCGGATGCAAAGTTAGGTCACGAAAGCGAACGTCGTCGTTCATCTGTAGAAACTTTCTGCTAGAATGCTCGGCTTTCTTTAACAACCTTAGGTGACACATCCATGCAGCCCATGCTGAATATCGCGCTGCGCGCCGCCCGCAGCGCCAGTGAATTGATTTTCCGCTCCATCGAGCGCCTGGATACCATCAAGGTCGACGAAAAAGACGCCAAGGACTACGTGTCCGAAGTTGATCGCGCGGCCGAACAGAAAATCGTCGATGCCCTGCGCAAGGCCTACCCGAACCACTCGATCCTGGGCGAAGAGACCGGCATGCACGCCGGCACCGGTATCGAAGGCGAAGAATACCTGTGGATCATCGACCCCCTGGACGGTACCACCAACTTCCTGCGCGGCATTCCGCACTTCGCCGTGAGCATTGCCTGCAAATACCGTGGTCGCCTGGAACACGCCGTGGTCCTGGACCCGGTTCGCCAGGAAGAATTCACTGCCAGCCGTGGTCGTGGCGCCCAACTCAACGGCCGTCGCATGCGCGTCAGCGGCCGCACCAGCCTTGACGGCGCCCTGCTGGGCACGGGCTTCCCGTTCCGCGACGACCAGATGGACAACCTCGACAACTACCTGGGCATGTTCCGCAGCCTGGTTGGCCAGACCGCCGGCATCCGTCGCGCTGGCGCAGCAAGCCTGGACCTGGCCTACGTGGCCGCTGGCCGCTTCGACGCCTTCTGGGAGTCGGGCCTGTCCGAGTGGGACATGGCAGCAGGCGCCCTGCTGATCCAGGAAGCAGGCGGCCTGGTGAGCGATTTCACCGGCGGTCACGATTTCCTTGAAAAAGGCCACATCGTTGCCGGCAACACCAAATGCTTCAAGGCAGTCCTGACGGCCATCCAGCCGCACCTGCCAGCCTCGCTGAAACGCTAAGCGATTGGCACAGAAAGCACCCTTCGGGGTAATGCTAGTCAGTTAAGAGAAATAAAGCCGAACACGAAACCCGTGGCGAGGGAGCTTGCTCCCTCGCCACGGGTACTATGTTCGGCTGGTCTTTGGCTTAACTGATCGGCATTACCCTTCGGGGTGCTTTTTTATGCCTGCGATTTACCCTCCACTGTAGGAGCGAGCACGCTCGCGATGGTCGTCAACGATAGCGCGTGCTTTCTGATTAAACGCGACTCTTGAATTCATCGCGAGCACGCTCGCTCCTACAGGCAGCACACCCAGATTTAATCCAAAAGACACCAAAAGCGGCACAACACCTGAATCCGCGCACAAAAAAGCACCCCGCAGGGTGCTTCTTGTTGAACTTGAGTTCAGCGGATCACTGAGCCGGTTCGTTCTGCCCCAGGATCAGCTGACCTTCCTTGTCGACCGGAATCTGGTTGCCCGGATCACGATCCATGCGCACCTTGCCTTCCTTGCCGGCCAGCGAATAACGCACGTCGTAGCCTACGACCTTCTCGCTGATGTCATTGACCGTATTGCAACGGGTTTGCGTGGTGGTGTAGGTATCACGCTCCTGCATGCCTTCCTGCACCTTGTTGCCGGCGTAACCGCCGCCCACCGCACCCGCGACCGTGGCGATCTTCTTACCGCTACCGCCGCCGATCTGGTTGCCCAGCAGACCACCCGCCACCGCACCCAGCACGGTACCGGCGATCTGGTGTTGATCTTTTACCGGCGCTTGCCGGGTAACGGCGACATCCTTGCAGACTTCACGTGGTGTCTTGATCTGTTGTTTGACCGGCTCGACCGCCAATACCTGAGCGTACTCAGGGCCGCTTTTTACCAGCTTATAGGTGGCAACAGCCCCCCCCGCGGTGACAGCGACAGCACCTAGCACCGCACCCACCAGCATCGACTTGTTCACATGAACCTCCTGACCATCACATGCGGGATAAACCCGCGCTTCTCCCAGCCTTGGAACACAAAAAAAGGCGCGAGTTCAATACTCGCGCCTTTTCAGATATTACCAGAAGGAATGACGCCTCAAGGACGGTCGTCCACTTCCTTTTCGGTGTTGGCAGGAGGAATCAGGTCCTCGCTGCTCAGGCTCAGCCAGATCAGCACCACGTTGGCGATGTAGATCGACGAGTAGGTACCCGCCAGTACACCGATGAACAGCGCAATGGAGAAGCCGAACAGGTTGTCGCCACCGAAGAACAACAGGGCCGCGATCGCCAGCAAGGTGGAGATCGACGTTGCCATGGTGCGCAGCAGGGTTTGCGTGGTCGAGATGTTGATGTTCTCGATCAGGCTGGCCTTGCGCAGCACCCGGAAGTTCTCACGCACCCGGTCGAACACCACGATGGTGTCGTTGAGCGAGTAGCCGATGATCGCCAGCACCGCCGCCAGCACCGTCAGGTCGAAGGTGATCTGGAAGTACGACAGGATACCGATGGTCACGATCACGTCGTGGATCAAGGATACGATCGCACCGACCGCAAACTTCCACTGAAAGCGGAACGCCAGGTAGAGCAGGATGCCGCCCAGCGCCATCAGCATGCCGAGGCCGCCCTGGTCGCGCAGTTCCTCACCCACCTGCGGGCCGACGAACTCGACGCGCTTGACCACGGCCGAGTTGTCGCCACCGACCTTCTGCAGCGCTTCAGCCACCTTTTGACCCAGCAGCGGGTCATCGCCCGGCATCCGCACCAGCAAGTCGGTGGTAGCACCGAAGCTCTGGACCACGGCGTCGTTATAGCCCGACGAAGCCAGTTGCTCGCGCACCTTGGTCACATCGGCCGGACGCTCGTAGGTCAGCTCGATGAGCGTACCGCCGGTGAAGTCCAGCCCCCAGTTCATGCCCTTGGTGACGCAGCTGAACAAGGCCAGGACCGTAAGGAACAATGTGACGCCGAACGCAACGTTGCGAACGCCCATGAAGTTGATTGTACGTAACATGGCAGCCCCTTAAATCCACAACTTCTTGAAGTCACGACCGCCGAAGATCAGGTTGACCATCGCGCGGGTCACCATGATGGCCGTGAACATCGAGGTAAAGATCCCGAGGGACATGGTCACTGCGAAGCCCTTGACCGGGCCGGTGCCCATGGCAAAGAGGATGCCGCCGACCAGCAAGGTGGTCAGGTTGGCGTCGAGAATCGCGGTAAATGCCCGGCCGAAGCCTTCGTTGATTGCACGCTGCACGGTCATGCCCGCAGCGATCTCTTCACGGATCCGCGAGAAGATCAGCACGTTGGCGTCGACCGCCATGCCCATGGTCAACACGATACCGGCGATACCCGGCAGGGTCAGGGTTGCACCCAGCAGCGACATCAGGGCCAGCAGCAACACCATGTTCACCGATAGAGCGACGGTGGCAATGATGCCGAAGAAGCGGTAGATGGCGATAATGAACAGCGACACGAACAGCATGCCCCACAGCGACGCATCGATACCCTTGGTGATGTTGTCGGCACCCAGGCTTGGACCGATGGTCCGTTCTTCGGCAAAGTACATCGGTGCAGCCAGGCCACCGGCGCGCAGCAACAGGGCCAGCTCCGAGGATTCGCCCTGGCCGGTCAGGCCAGTGATACGGAACTGGGCGCCCAGCGGCGACTGGATGGTCGCCAGGCTGATGATCTTCTTCTCTTCCTTGAAGGTCTGGACCGGCACGTCTTTCTCGACGCCGTTGACCATCTGCTTGACGTAGGTGGTCACCGGGCGCTGCTCGATGAAGATCACCGCCATGCTGCGGCCGACGTTCGAACGGGTCGCACGGTTCATCAGCTCGCCGCCGTGACCGTCCAGACGAATGTTCACTTCCGGCGAGCCCTGTTCACCGAAACCGGCCTTGGCGTCAGTCACCTGGTCACCGGTGATGATCAGCCCACGCTCGATGAGCGCAGGAGGACGGTTGCCCTCACGGAACTCGAAGGTTTCGGAAGTGGCTTTCGAAGCACCCGGCTCTGCGGCCAGACGGAACTCAAGGTTGGCCGTCTTGCCCAGGATACGCTTGGCTTCGGCAGTGTCCTGCACGCCTGGCAGCTCGACCACGATGCGGTTGGCACCCTGGCGCTGAACGATAGGCTCGGCTACACCCAGCTCGTTGACGCGGTTACGTACCGTGGTCAAGTTCTGCTTGATGGAGTATTCGCGGATTTCCGCCAGCTTGGCCGGGGTCATCGCCAGACGCAGCACCGGCTGACCATTGAGGTCGGCGGGAACAATGTCGAAATCGTTGAAGCTCTTGCGGATCAGCGTGCGGGCCTGTTCGCGGGCCGCTTCATCAGTGAAGCCCAGCTGAATGGCGCCACCCAGTTGCGGCAGGCTGCGATAGCGCAGACGCTCTTTACGCAACAGGCTCTTGACGTCGCCTTCGTAGACTTTCATGCGGGCATCGAGGGCTTTGTCCATGTCCACTTCCAGCAGGAAGTGCACACCACCGGACAAGTCCAGGCCCAGCTTCATCGGGTGCGCGCCGAGGCTGCGCAGCCATTGCGGGGTGGTTTGTGCCAGGTTCAGCGCGACAACATAATCATCGCCCAGTGCCTTGCGCACGACGTCCTTGGCTGGAAGTTGGTCTTCCTGCTTGGTCAGGCGTACCAGACCGCCCTTGCCTTTTTCCGCCAGAGTGGCGGCCTTGACGTTGATCCCGGCCTCGTTGAGCGCTTTGCTCACACGATCCAGATCAGCCTGAGTCACCTGCAACGCAGTACTTGCACCACTGACCTGAATGGCCGGATCGTCAGGGTATAGATTGGGAGCGGAATAAATCAGACCGACCGCTAGCACCGCCAGGATCAGTACGTATTTCCACAGAGGGTATTTGTTCAGCATCACGCCGCCCGCTTATGACGCGGGGCGCCTTGCGCGCCCCGTCGATTGGTAGAAGATGAAACTTAGATCGCTTTCAGCGTGCCTTTTGGCAGCGTGGCAGCGATGGCGCCTTTCTGGAACTTCAGCTCTACCGAGTCAGAAACTTCAAGAACAACGAAGTCATCAGCTACTTTGGTGATCTTGCCGGCGATACCGCCAGTAGTCACAACTTCATCACCTTTTTGCAGGCTGCCGAGCAGGTTCTTCTGCTCTTTGGCGCGCTTGGCCTGTGGACGCCAGATCATCAGGTAGAAGATGACCAGGAAGCCGACCAGGAAAATCCACTCAAAGCCGCCGCCCATTGGGCCAGCAGCAGGTGCAGCGGCGTCCGCCATAGCATTAGAGATAAAAAAGCTCATTTAGCACTCCAGTTGCAAGTATTGAATCTTAAGGTCAGAAAACTCAGTCCAAAGGCGGAACAGGCAACCCGCGCTTGGCATAGAAGGCATCGACAAAGGCGGCCAATGTACCCTGTTGAATAGCCTCGCGCAAACCAGCCATAAGCACTTGATAATGACGCAAGTTATGGATGGTATTGAGCATGCTCCCCAGCATTTCGCCGCACTTGTCCAAGTGATGCAGATAAGCGCGGGAGAAGTTCTGGCAGGTATAGCAATCGCAGGTCGGATCGAGTGGCGAATCATCATGGCGATGGAACGCGTTACGGATCTTCAGCACGCCGGTATCAATGAACAGATGCCCGTTGCGGGCATTACGGGTTGGCATCACGCAATCGAACATGTCCACCCCGCGGCGCACACCCTCAACCAAGTCTTCCGGCTTGCCAACACCCATAAGGTAACGAGGTTTGTCAGCCGGCATCATGCCCGGCAGATAATCCAGCACCTTGATCATTTCGTGCTTGGGCTCGCCCACCGACAGGCCGCCGATGGCCAGGCCGTCGAAGCCGATCTTGTCGAGGCCTTCCAGGGAGCGCATGCGCAGGTCCTGGTGCATGCCGCCCTGAACGATGCCGAACAGCGCCGCCGTGTTGTCGCCATGGGCTTCTTTCGAACGCTTGGCCCAACGCAGGGACAATTCCATGGAAATACGGGCGACGTCTTCATCAGCCGGGTACGGCGTGCATTCGTCGAAAATCATCACGATGTCGGAGCCCAGGTCACGCTGGACCTGCATCGACTCTTCCGGGCCCATGAACACCTTGGCGCCGTCGACCGGGGAAGCGAAGGTCACGCCCTCCTCCTTGATCTTGCGCATGGCGCCCAGGCTGAACACCTGGAAACCACCGGAGTCGGTCAGGATCGGGCCTTTCCACTGCATGAAGTCATGCAGGTCGCCGTGCTTCTTGATCACTTCGGTGCCAGGGCGCAGCCACAGGTGGAAGGTGTTGCCCAGAATGATTTCAGCGCCAGTCGCCTCGATATCCCGTGGCAGCATGCCCTTGACCGTGCCGTAGGTGCCCACCGGCATGAAGGCCGGGGTCTCGACGGTACCGCGCGGGAAGGTCAAACGACCACGACGAGCCTTGCCGTCGGTGGCCAAAAGCTCAAAAGACATACGACAGGTGCGACTCATGCTGTTTCCTCAGGGCCCGATTCACTAGGGGCAGTCGGCGCTGGATTACGGGTGATGAACATCGCATCACCGTAGCTGAAAAAGCGGTATCCATGCTCGACCGCGGCCTTGTAGGCCGCCATGGTTTCGGGATAACCGGCGAATGCCGAAACCAGCATCAACAGCGTGGATTCAGGCAAATGGAAGTTGGTGACCAGGGCATCGACCACATGGAACGGCCGGCCCGGGTAGATAAAGATATCGGTGTCGCCGCTGAATGGCTTGAGCACACCATCACGGGCCGCGCTTTCCAGCGAGCGCACACTGGTGGTCCCCACGGCCACCACGCGCCCACCGCGAGCCCGGCAGGCCGCGACCGCATCCACCACGTCCTGGCCGACTTCCAGCCATTCGCTGTGCATGTGGTGATCTTCAAGGCGCTCGACGCGCACCGGCTGGAACGTGCCAGCGCCGACGTGCAGGGTCACGAACGCGGTCTCGATGCCCTTGGCGGCAATCGCCTCCAGCAACGGCTGATCGAAATGCAGCCCCGCTGTCGGTGCCGCCACCGCGCCCAGGCGCTCGGCGTACACCGTCTGATAACGCTCGCGGTCCGAACCTTCGTCCGGGCGGTCTATATAAGGAGGCAGCGGCATATGCCCGACACGGTCGAGCAGCGGCAGCACTTCTTCGGCGAACCCCAGTTCGAACAACGTATCGTGGCGCGCCAGCATCTCGGCCTCGCCACCGCCGTCGATGAGGATCTTCGACCCCGGCTTGGGCGACTTGCTGGAGCGCACATGAGCCAGCACGCGATGACGGTCGAGCACCCGTTCCACCAGGATTTCCAGCTTGCCGCCGGAAGCCTTCTGGCCAAACAGCCGCGCCGGAATCACCCGGGTATTGTTGAACACCATCAGATCGCCCGGGAGCAAATGCTCAAGCAAATCAGTGAATTGACGGTGTGCCAGGGCGCCGCTGACCCCATCCAGGGTCAACAGGCGACTGCCGCGCCGCTCAGCCAAAGGGTGGCGAGCGATCAGCGAATCAGGGAGTTCGAAAGTAAAGTCAGCAACGCGCATGATGGGGTTCGTCTAGCAGGGCCGGGAAGTCTAGCGGAAATAGTGAAAATAGACCATGAAAGCTGATTGACCAACGGTAAACTCATCTCTATACTTCGCCGCCATTGAGCCCTGATGGCGGAATTGGTAGACGCGGCGGATTCAAAATCCGTTTTCGAAAGGAGTGGGAGTTCGAGTCTCCCTCGGGGCACCAAAATTAAGAAAGGTCTTGCTTAGCAAGGCCTTTTTTTTCGCCTACAGGAAAGTGCCGACGACCGTCCTGCCAGACATCACAAGGATCCACCCCATGGAATTGCCACTGGAAACAGTTGCCCTTTTCTCCCTCAAGCTGGCGTACGAGGCAGAAGGCCAAAGCCCGATTCTGCGGGATGACCTGATCATGGCCGACTATCAGAGGGACGTATTCGAGCTGCTGCTGCGCCGAGGTGATGTCGAGGCCATCCAGTTTAAAGTCAATGAATGCCTGGGCTTGGCGCTCAGCGCGTTAGGCGGTGTCGACAAGCCCCTGGGGCGTGAGCTGCAGCGGTTGTCAGCTGACTTCAGCCAGGCGCGGACGCTGGAGCAACTGAATGCCCCGCTCATCGCGCTCAAGGACTACTTGAAAGACATTCAGTGACGGATGGGGCGCTGTGCAGCCCCCAGATCCATTCAACTACAAGGACTGGCGAATGATCGACTTCAACAACAAAGGCTTCTTCAAGCTCAAGCAAAACAATGAGTACGCAGAACGTGTCTCGTCCCTGTTGCTGGAAGGCGAGGAAGTCGTCGACGCCTACAAGGCCATGCGCGACGGCGTGGTCTTCACGACCAAGCGGATCATCGCGGTGAACGTGCAAGGTATCACTGGCAGCAAAAAAGACTTCACCTCCCTCCCCTACAAAAACATCGTCGCCTACTCCGTGGAAACGTCCGGCACGTTCGACCTGGATTGCGAACTGGAAATTTACTTTTCGTCGCTGGGCAAGGTGAAGTTCGAATTCACAGGGAAGACGTCGATTGTCGAGATATCGAAGCTCATTTCCAAACATTTGCTCTGAGCCACGCCAAAAGAGGATCGGTTTTTATAAACGGTCCTCAAAGGGCGACAATCAATATGACGCCTCTTTCCCGACACATCGACAGATCATCTATCGAGTGAATTCAGAGCAAACCTACACCACTCAACGAAACGTCTGATTTATCTCCCTGCACCGCCTCGCCTAGCGTGCTCGTCCCTACCGATCACACAAGGACTTGTCTGGCATGAGGCGCTATCACATCACCGTCGGGGCCAAAACCACGGTCAACGGCACCGTGCTCACCGGCTACGCATACAGCACCATCAATGGCCAGGCCATGGCCCGCGAAGGCGATGAAGTCGACTGCCCGGAATGCGACAGCACCGGGGTCATTGTCTGCGACGGCCCGCACCTGGTGGACTTGCTGGATGGTCTCCCCGCCGCCCTCGACGGCGACCTCTGCCGTTGCAAGTGCGACCCGCCGCCGCGACTGATTGCCAACCAGAATCTCAGGTGTCAGTTGTTCGACAACGTCGCGCCACGCCCCCGAGCCACTGCTCAACCCGCCGCGCCAACCGCACGCCACCCGGTAGCCGAACCGCGCCCCTCCAGCTTCACCCCTGCACCGAACCGTCCAACCTCGACCTTCGCGCCGCTGCCCGGACAGGTCTGCGAGAACCTCTGGCGCGAGTACCAGCAAAGAGCCGAAGCCATCGTGGCGCCAGGCGGCATTCTGATCGCCGACCCCAAGGCACGTAACCGCGCGATCAATGCCGCCTACGCCCAACTCTGGCTACACGATCCGCGCTTGCAGTGGGCCGGGCTCGCCGCCTTCGCCTCGAAACAGGTGGGCTGTGGCCTGCTGCACGCCGCCGACTCGATCGACAAGATCCAGGCCGAACATGAAGCCGCGCAGCAGCTCAAGCGTAGCGCCAGGACAGGGCTCTTTGGCTTGTTCAGCGGCAGTGAAGATGAGCGGCAAGCGAAGCTGGGGGACTACGAGCAGGCACAACGGGACTACGAGCACGCCATCGGCAACAACCCGCTGCCGAGTATCGACCTCAGGCGCGAGGGCGAACCGCTGTCGATGGCGCAACAGCTGTACCAGCATGTGTATGAGATGCTGGCCATGGGCAATACCACGCTGTTCCTGGACGTCTATCCGCTGCATGTTTTCTACAAGGAACGGGGGTTGGGGGCGCTCGAAACCTGCCTGCCTTCGCGTAAGAACATTTATGGGCATGACCAGTACCCCGTGCTATGGCCGGTCGCACAACAGAAGCTAAAGTTCGGGACCGATCACGATGAAATCCTGCAAGCCTTTGAGGCCATTGAGGCTGGCAATATCGCCAAAAGTGTTGACCATCTTGCTAGGCACGAACAGGTCAATATTTTGCAACCGTCGATGTACAGCGACCTGAAGTTGGTGGTTCTGCTACGCGGCAATCACTTCTCTTATGTCACGAACTTCCCATCCGGCGTCGCTCAGGCCATTGAGCTGACGCTGGCCAGCCAATGCCGACCTGTCGATGACAGACGCACCATTGGTTTCAGCAATAACCCCGTAGCCGACCTGTCCGACATCCATCAGCGTATGCCTTTTGTGCTCAAGGCCGCGGCCCAGTTTGACGAGCTGTTGCATGATAGCAACCGCTATCAGATCGAACAGGCGCTTCGGGATATCGCCGCAGGTGCGGGCGTGCGATGAGCCTGATGCAACGTCTGGGTTGGCGACGCGGTGTGATTGCACTCGCGGTCGCTGTCTGCATTGCATGGGCGGCGATTGCAGCGCAATCAGAAAAGGAAATCGCATTGGTGATAGGCGAGCCTTGGGAGGACATGCGCCAGCGCTCCAGTGCGACCATTGGTCCAGCCATTCCTGGACGAGCCTGGTTCAATATGCCCAAGTCGGATGCCCGCCTGCGCTTCATTGACCCTCACTACGGGTTCGAGACCCCACTGGCTCGGTTTTTCACGGTTACTTTTGATGATGAGTTAGTCAACAGTGTCAGCATGTCCCCGCAAATCGAGCCGCTGCTACTCGACGATACGCTCAAGGTCGTGCTGGATTTGCAGGAGCAATGGCGCAAAGGCGGCTGGACGCCGAACCGGGTCAAAGACTTTCCATCGTTCGCCGACACACCGCAATGGCGTGCCCAATTGCGGGACGTGAACAAAGGCGGTACCGCTTACTGGCTAGCGGGCGACAAGTACCAGGCAATGCTCGTGGTCAATCGCTTCGAGGACTACAAGCGCCCTGAAGAGGAGCGTTACCTCATTACACTGGGGCTTTCCAAATCACGGGGCGTGCGATGAGCCTGACGCAACGTGTCGGTTGGCGACGCGGTGTGATTGCACTCGCGGTCGCTGCCTGCATTGCATGGGCGGCGATTGCAGCGCAATCAGAAAAGGAAATCGCATTGGTGATAGGCGAGCCTTGGGAGGACATGCGCCAGCGCTCCAGTGCGGAGATTGACCCGGCTATTGCCGGGCGCTTTTGGGGGCGATTGCCGAAATCGGATGCCCGCCTGCGCTTCATTGACCCTCACTACGGGTTCGAGACCCCACTGGCTCGGTTTTTCACGGTTACTTTTGATGATGAGTTAGTCAACAGTGTCAGCATGTCCCCGCAAATCGAGCCGCTGCTACTCGACGATACGCTCAAGGTTGTGCTGGAACTGCAGGAGAAATGGCGCAACGGCGGCTGGACGCCAATCCGGATCAAGGACTTTCCATCGTTCGCCGATACGCCCCAATGGCGCGCCCGATTGCGAGAGGTGAACAAGGGCGGTACGGCTTACTGGCGAGCAGGCGACCAGTACCAAGTGATGCTGGCGGTCAATCGTTTCAGGGATTATAAGCGCCCCACTGAGGAGCGTTACCTTATCACTCTACAGCTTGCCACACCGTGGGGGAGACCTTGACCCTGAGCCCTGATGATGGACACGCCATTGGCTTGGACAACAACCTCATGACCAATCTGTCCGACCTCCATCAGCGCATGCCTTTTGTGCTCAAGGCCACGGCACCGTTTGACGAGCTGTTGCATGACGGCAACCGCTATCAGATCGAACAGGCGCTTCGGGATATCGCCGCAGGTGGGGCGGGCGATGAGCCTGGCGCAATGTCTGGGTCGACGACGTGGTGTGTTTGCACTGGTGCTCGCTGCCTGCGTTTCGTGGGCGGCAATTGAAGCGCAATCGGAAAAGGAAATCGTATGGGTGATGGGTGATGGACGAGCCTTGTTTGCACCACCCCAGACCGGCGCCACCCGTGTGCTAGGCTTTTTCCCGATTACCCATGGCCAATGAAGGCCGCCTCAGCACACTGGAGTTATCCGATGAATACATCTGCCTCGTGGTTGCTTGCACCGGTTTTTGCCTTGTTGCTCAGCGGTTGTGCCGCTGTGGGCGCGGGCAGTGGCGGTGCGGGGGAAATGGAGATTCGCAGCGGCAAGATCGAGCAGATCACGCTCACGCAGATGCAGACCAATCACGACAGCGGTGTCGGGGCGATTCTGGGCGGGTTGGCTGGGGTCGGTATCGGCAGCCTGATCGGCAACGGCACCGGCCGGGACGTGGCCATGGTCGCTGGGGCACTGGCCGGCGCGGCGGGCGGTAATTATGCAGAGAAAAAGCACTATGACCAGCCACAGCAAGCGCAGCAGGTTATCGTGCGGGTGAAGAGCGGTGTGCTGGTGTCGGTGACCCAACCGATCAATCCTGCGCTGGCCAAGGGCAGCAATGTCTACATCGAAGGCAGCGGTAACGAGGCTCGGGTGGTGCCGCAGAGTTGAGGCCGCGGGGCAGGCTCACGGCACGCCTGCGGCCTGTCTGCCTGCCCCTACCCCTCCAGCACCGGCAACACCACCCTCGCTTCCAGCCCGCCGATCTTGCGGTTCCTGACCGTCAGCTCTCCCCCATGCTCCAGCACGATCGCCCGTGCGGCCGACAGGCCCAACCCCACGCCGCCGGTGTTTTTATTGCGCGAGCCTTCCAGCCGGTAGAACGGCACGAACACCTGTTCGTAGCGGTTATCCGGAATGCCCGGCCCACGGTCCAGTACGCGAACGATCACCTGCTTCTCGTCGCCGCACAGTTCGATGGCCGGCTCGCTGGCGTACTTGAGGGCGTTTTCCACCAGGTTGGTGATGACGCGCTTTAGGCCCAGCGGGCGGCCGACGTAGACCAGCCGGGGCGGGCCGCTGAAGGGGATCTCGATGGACTGGTCGCGGTAGTCGTCGATCAGGGTATGCAGCAGTTCGGCCAGGTCAAACGGCGTGGCTTGTTCAAGGCGCGCATCGTCGCGAAAGAAGTCCAGGCTGGAATTGATCATGGCGTGCATTTCATCGACGTCGCGGAACAGCTTTTTCTGCAGGTCCGGATCACCGATGAACTCACCACGCAGGCGCATGCGGGTCAGGGGCGCGCGCAGGTCATGGGAGATCGCCGCAAGCATCTGGGTGCGGTCCTTGATGAAGTGCTGCAACTGGGCCTGCATGGCGTTGAACGCAAGGATGGCCTGGCGGATTTCGTTCGGGCCGACCGGTTCGATAGGCGGTGCACGAAAGTCGACACCAAAGCGCCGTGCGCCCTGGGCGAAGGTTTTCAGGGGCCTGGCCAGGCGGCGGGTGGTGATCAGGGCGACCAGGCCGGTGGACAACAGCACCAGCAGGATGACGATCAGGTTGCGCGCCCAGTGCTCCAGCCCCCAACTGCGCGAGGGCATGCCGAACATCAGCCAGGAGCCATCCGTCAATTGCATCACCAGGGCGTACTGGCCGTCCTGTCGTGGCCAATCGCGGGGTTGGTAGACCTCCAGGCGCGAGCTATCGAATAGCTGATGAGCCTTCGGGTTGTTCGTGCGGGTGCTCGCCTCGGGGATATCGGGCAGGTTCAGCGCGTCATGGCTGGCGCGCCACTTGATGTCGAGGGTGCCATCGCTGGCGGCCGTGGCCAGTTTTTGCCGCTGCGAGGGTTCCGAGGCCTCGATCACCCGGCTCAGGGACGACAGTTTTTCCAGCAGGCCGGTCTCGGTCAGCGGTGGATACGCCCACACGCCCGCCACCTGGGTAAACAGGGCGTAGAAGCCCAGCGAGGTAAGCATCGCCAGGATGGTGGTCAGGGCGATCCAGCGCGAAACGGTGTCCCGCGAGCGCAGGCACCGGCCCCACTTCAGCCCTGTCACTGACGGGTCACGCTAGGGGTGAACAGGTAGCCGCCGTTGCGCACGGTGCGGATCATCTCCGGGCGCTTGCTGTCGATTTCCAGTTTGCGCCGCAAGCGGCTGACCTGGACGTCGATGCTGCGATCGAATGCCTCATGGGCACGCCCACGGGCCAGGTCCAGCAACAGTTCGCGGGTGAGGATGCGCTGCGGGTGCTCGACGAACACCAGCAGCAAGTCGAACTCCCCGGCCGACAACGGGATCATCACCTGATCCGGTGAGCGCAGTTCGCGCCGCGTGAGGTCCAGTTGCCACTCGGCGAACCGGATCAGTGGGTGTGGCACCTGGCCGGTCAGTGGACGCACTTCGCCCACCCGGCGCAATACCGCACGCACCCGCGCCAGCAGTTCGCGGGCGTCGAAGGGTTTGCTCAGGTAATCATCGGCGCCCATTTCCAGCCCCACCACCCGGTCGCTCAACTCACCCATGGCGGTCAGCATGATCACGGGCGTGGTGTATTGCTGGCGCAGGCGCTGGCACAGGCTCAGGCCGTTCTCGCCGGGCATCATCAGGTCGAGGATGATCAGGTCCGGCACCTGGCGCTCGATCGCGGCCCACAGTGAGACACCGTCGGTGGCGACCTCGACGGCATAACCTTGCTGCACAAAAAATTTACTCAGTAGATCAAGGACCTCAAGGTCGTCGTCCACGATCAAAAGATTGCTCACCGGCGCATCACTCAGCGTCTGATAGATCTGACATCTAAAACCATTCGGCGCGCCCCGTCATTTATTTCATCAAGGTCACAAAGAATCAACCCCGAAAAAAAGCAGACATCTTTAAGCAAGGTGCAGCTGCCAGCATCAAGCTTCCTCTTTTTCCAAAGACTGTCCGCCATGCCTGTGTTCAAGCGCTCCCAAGCACTGTTTCGCAATACCGCACTGCTGCTGACCTTGACCTACCTGTACGGCTGCACCAGCCGTAACACGGCCGACACTTCAGCTACCTGCGCCCAAGTCAGCTACCCGCTGCACGACCCGGCCGAGCAGGTTAACCGCGGTATTTTCTCGTTCAACCAGGTGATCGATGAGTACGCCATCGCGCCGGTCGCTCGCGGTTATGGCTACACGCCGGATTTCTTCCAGCTGGGCATGCATAACTTCACCACCAACTTCAACGAACCCACGGTGTTCGTCAACGACCTGATGCAAGGCAACGGCAAGCGGTCACTCAACACCCTGGGCCGCTTCACGATCAACAGCACGGCCGGCCTGCTGGGGATGATCGACGTGTCCGACTCGCTGGCAATCCCGCGCCACACCTCGGACTTCGGCCAGACCTTCGGTGTGTGGGGCATCGGTGCCGGACCGATCGTTGAAATGCCGGTACTGGGCACCGCCAACAGCCGCGACGCGGTCGGCAAGGTTCTGGCCGCTGCCTTCAACCCGTTCGGCGACAACAGCGACACTGCCGAAACCCTGACCACCGTTGCCAGTGTCGGTGGCGTGATCGACAAGCGCGCCGCGGCATTGCCGTTGACCGACACCCTGTCACAACAACCGGATTACTACGCGGCCCTGCGTGACATCACCGCCGAAAAGCGCGCCAAATTTGTCCAGGAAGGCAAACTGGGCGAGTCCGACCCGCAACAGCAACGCTGCGAAGAAACCCCGACCGATGCCACGTAACACCCGGCCACTGGTGCTCGAGCAGCGCCAGGTCAAACGCACCCATGCCCACCTGCACTGCAGCGAAACCAGCCTGCACCTGTCGGATGACGAGCGCGAGCTGACCCTCCGGCGCTACATCGAGGTCTCCAGCCCCGAAGGCATGCAGTGGGTAGAACGCAGCCATCGGGTGCCGGTGGCCGCCCTGATGCGCTGGATAATCGCCCATGGCGAGGAGCAAGCGGTGGAGCAAGGCAATGAAATGCCCGCCCACCGATCGGCTGTTTGAACCCGCTACCCGGCCAATCCTGCTTTTGCTCCCCCTCCCCTTCAGTGCCCCGTCGGCGGCATCATCCCCTGCCAGCACCCTCTTGCTTTAGCGACCCAAGCCCTTACTATCGCTGATTCATTCGAAGCGTCGCCCCTGCGGCACCGACGCCTGCCCTGCGCCTTGAAAGGACTCAACGATGAACACGACCCTGATTGCCACTGCTGTCCTCACGGCCCTGCTCGGCAGCGCCCAGGCTCAGGCCACCACCACGCCTGCCGCCGATAAGGCGGTGCCCGTGACCGTCGACAACTTCATCCGCGCCGAATCGGACATGTACGTGGGCGCGCTGACCCAGCAAGGCGGCCTGGGCAAACTGCTGCATCGTCGCGAAGCCGCTTCGATCGAACACCAGACCGTCATCCGCCTGAACCGCGACACGCTCTACTCCTCCGGGGTGTTCGACCTCGACGCCGGGCCGGTGACCATCACCCTGCCGGAGCCGGGCAAGCGCTACATGGCACTGCAAGTCATCAACCAGGACCACTACGTGCCGAACGTGTACTACGGCGCCGGCAGCTACACCCTGACCCGTGAAAACGTCGGCACCCGCTATGCGGTGACGGCCATCCGCACCCTGGTCGACCCGGCCAACCCGGACGACGTCAAACAGGTGCATACGCTGCAGGACGCGATCAAGGTCAGCCAGAAAGCCCCTGGTTCGCTTGAGTTGCCGCAATGGGACGCCGCCAGCCAGAAGAAAGTGCGCGATGCCCTGCTGGTACTGTCCTCGACTATCCCCGACTTCAAGAAAGCCTTCGGCACTCGGGACACCGTCGACCCGATCCGCCACCTGCTCGGCTCGGCATCTGCCTGGGGCGGCAACCCGGACAAGGACGCCACGTACCTGAACGTCACCCCGGCGCAAAACGACGGCAAGACGGTGTACCGCCTCACCGTCAAAGACGTGCCCGTGGATGGCTTCTGGTCCGTGAGCCTGTACAACGCCGAAGGCTACTACCAGCCCAACCCGGCCAATGCCTACACCCTCAACAACCTCACCGCGAAGAAAGCCGATGACGGCTCGATTGCCATCCAGTTCGGCGATTGCCAGGCGACGACCGTCAACTGCCTGCCAACGGTTGCGGGATGGAATTACACCGTGCGCCTGTACCGTCCGCAGGCGCCGATCCTGAACGGCACCTGGACATTTCCCGAGTCGGTTGCGGTCAAGTAATCAGTTGATGCGGGGCTGGTTGCCGGCCCCTTATTCAATGTGCACATGTATAAGTCGGGACATATTTCTGCGGACCGGCTGCGGTATCATCGTCGGCTAATCTGCGCCAAGAGCCACGCCCCCGGATGTCCATGCCTGCCCTGCCCCTCGACACTCAATCACCTTTGCCCGCCGTGTTGGTCGGCCCGCTGCTGCGGCGCCTGGAGCCGACGCGCCTGGTGCTGTGGCTGGTGGGGTCGCGGGCGCTGACGCTGACGTTGCGCCTGTCGACAGGCGGCGACATCGCGCTCGACGCCAGTCGCTGCCAGGTGATCCCGGTCGGCAGCCAGGCTTTTATCCACCTGATCGACGTCAACCTGGACACGGCCCTGCCCTGCGACGTGGCGATTGAGTACGACCTGTTGATCGCTCAGGCCGATGGCACCTCCAGCGGTATCGCCGAGTGGGCACCCCACCTGATTTATGGCGATGCACAGCAGCCGAACTTTGTCCTGCGCAGCCGCATTGACCAGATACTCCACGGATCCTGCCGCAAACCTCACCATCACGCCCGTGACGGCCTGCTGTGTGTCGACCAGCTGTTGGCGACCAACCCTGTCGCCGAGCAACGACCGGCGCTGTTGATGATGAGTGGTGACCAGGTCTATGCCGACGATGTGGCAGGGCCGATGCTGCGGGCGATTCATGCCTTGATCGAGCGCCTGGGTCTGTTCGGCGAGCACCTGGACGGCGCAGTGGTGAACGACAGCGCCGCGCTCTACGGGCACCCGGCCAGCTACTACCATCGTGCCGATCTGCTGCCGGCGCTGTCGAGCAACGACACCCTGCGCGAGCGGTTTTTCGGCGGGGCGCGCAAGCCGATTTTCACCAGCAGCAGCGCCGACAATCATCTGGTGACCTTCGCCGAAGTCATGGCCATGTACCTGCTGGTATGGTCGCCAACCCCCTGGACACTGATCACCCCCCAACCGCCGGCTCTCACCGCGCCACGAAAAGAGCTCTACGAGCTTGAGCAGGTGCGAATCGATGCCTTCAGGGAGGGGCTCGACGGCGTGGCCCGGGTGTTTGCCCACTTGCCGTGCCTGATGATCTTCGATGACCACGACATCACCGACGACTGGAACCTCAGCGCCCAGTGGGAAGAAACCGCCTACGGTCATCCATTCTCCAAACGCATCATCGGCAATGCCCTGATCGCCTACATGTTGTGCCAGGGCTGGGGCAACAACCCCGATGCGTTCACTGCGATCATGGATAAAACCCACGCCCTGAACGCCCGGGACGGATACCTGGACAGCACCGCGCAAGACGCGCTGATCAGCGACCTGCTGAAGTTCCAGCAGTGGCATTACGTGCTGCCGACCACGCCGGCGCTGGTGGTGCTCGACACCCGCACCCGCCGCTGGCGCAGCGAGTTCAACCTCAAGCAACCCTCGGGGCTGCTCGACTGGGAAGCCCTGAGCGAACTGCAACAGGAACTGCTCGACCACCCCTCGGCGATCATCGTCTCCCCGGCCCCGGTGTTCGGGGTCAAGCTGATCGAGACCGTGCAGAAGGTCTTCAGTTGGTGCGGTTATCCACTGCTGGTGGATGCGGAAAACTGGATGGCCCATCGTGGCGCGGCGCAGGTGATCCTGAATATTTTCCGCCACTCGCGCACGCCGGGTAACTACGTGATTCTGTCGGGCGATGTGCATTACTCGTTCGTCTACGAAGTGCTGATCCGTCATCGCACCGCCGGCCCGCGCATCTGGCAGATCACCAGCAGCGGCATCAAGAACGAGTTTCCGCCCAGCCTGCTCGAATGGTTCGACCGCCTCAACCGCTGGCTCTACTCACCGCGCTCGCCGCTCAACTGGTTTACCAGGCGTCGACTCATGCAGGTGGAGCCCCATGTACCGGAACACGCACAAGCCGGCGAGCGGCTGTGGAATTCGGCGGGCATTGGCCAGGTGTTCTTCAATGAACAGGGCCAACCGCTGGCCATCTACCAGCACAATGCCAATGGCTCACCGAAAACCCGGATGGTGGCGCCGTCCCCGGACTGACCGTCAGCATCATGGATGCCAGACAATGCCTGCGCGACAGGAGCGAGTTCATGGAACTCCTCGCCCTGGCACAGACCACCCGCTGAAGTTCACTGCTTACGAAGGATACGTATGCTCACGCGAAACAAGATGGTCCCCGAACTGATGGTCAGTAATCTCCAGCAAAGCCTGGATTTCTGGACCACGCTGATTGGCTTTCACATCGCCTACGATCGCCCTGAAGAGGGGTTTGCCTACCTCGATTTCGACGGGGTGCAAGTGATGCTCGAACAGCACGACCCACTGGAAGGCCAATGGCAGACGGGGGCACTGGAAGTGCCCTTTGGTCGCGGTATCAACTTCCAGATGACCGTCGATGCCGTCGAACCGATTCTGCAGCGCCTGGCCGCGCTCCAATGGCCGCTGTTTCGCCCGTTTGCCGAAGCCTGGTATCGCTGCGGCGCGGTTGAAGTGGGTCAGTGCGAACTGTTGGTACAAGACCCGGACGGCTACTTGTTGCGCCTGGTCCAGAAACTGGGAGAGCGACCCGCCCGGTAGCCACCGGCGGCCTGATGATGACTGCGAGGCGGTGCGTGGGATACACCGCTTTCGCTTGATCGAAAAGATGATCATTATTTCACAATCATCAACCCGGACCGCGAACATCCCAGACTAATATAAATAACTAACCGCTAAACTTAATTCATTAAATATGACACACTGTCGACGCACTCCTGACATAAATACAACATTCGATCTAGAACTTTAATAACTAGCCAGCATGAGACTGACCGGCTGTCAGGCACTCACCCCGCCGCCACAAAAATCAGCCCCGGCGCGGCCTTACGCACTTATCAATTTATCAAAAATGTTTATTTATAATCAGTAGACATTGACCTCCCACGCCTCCCCCCTCCTAATTAACTGACCCCGGCAGCCTGAAACCTGCTGCCCGGAAAGCGCCTTGGCATGCAAAAATAGAGCTTGCGAAACGGAGCAGCAGCGCGGGCGATAAAGAGCTGAGCTACGCTTGCGCACATTGAACATTCATTTAATCTACAGCCTCCACCCGATACGCTGCGCAACCACACAGGGATCGATCAATGCTCAGAGATGTTTTAATTATTCTTACAGCATCGTTGGTAGTCATTGCACTGTTCCGACGCCTGAACCTGCCACCGATCCTCGGCTACCTGTGTGTCGGGTTGATCGTAGGGCCGCAGGCGCTCGGCTGGGTGAGTGACTCAGAGGGCCTGCCCTACCTGGCGGAACTGGGTGTGGTGTTTCTTCTGTTTTCCCTGGGCCTGGAGTTTTCGCTGTCGAAAATGCTCGCCTTGCGCAAGGTGGTCTTCGGCCTGGGCAGCCTGCAAGTCATCGTCTCCAGTGTGATTCTGGGCGGGGCCTTGTACATGGCGGGCTTGCAGGCGAGTGGCGCAGTGCTGCTCGGGGCTGGCCTGGCGTTGTCCTCCACCGCCATTGTCAGCAAGGAGCTGACCAGCCTGGGCGAAGTCTTCAGCCCCCACGGCCAGAACGCGATCGGTGTATTGCTGTTCCAGGACGTGGTTGCCGTGCTGTTGCTGACAATGGTACCGGTGTTTTCCGGAACCTCCGGGCAAGCCTGGTACTGGGCACTGCCCATCACCCTGGGCAAGACGGTCGTGCTGTTCGTGGGCTTGTTCATGATCAGCCGCTGGCTGCTGCCGAAACTGTTCCATGAGATCGCCGCCTCCCGCTCCGCCGAGTTGTTCGTGCTGCTGGCCCTGGTGATTGTCATGTTGACGGCCTGGCTGACCCATTTGCTCGGGCTCTCGCCGGCACTGGGTGCGTTTCTCGCCGGCATGCTGCTGGGAGAAAGCAGCTACCGGCACCAGATCGAAGCCGACATACGCCCTTTCCGGGATATCTTGCTGGGGGTGTTTTTTGTCAGCATCGGCATGCTGATCGACCTGAGCATCTTCCAGAGCCACTGGCTCTTGATCATCGGCTTGACCCTGGCGTTGCTGGTCACCAAGGGCGTGGTCGTTGCCGTCATTCTCCGGCTCAATGGCAGCAACAGCGAAACGTCCTGGCGCAGCGGCCTGGCGTTGGCTCAGGGCGGTGAATTCTGCTTTGCCCTGATGACGCAAATGCAAGCCAACAGCCTGGTTTCCAAGGAACTGAGCGGGCTCTTGCTGACCGCGACCTTCTGCTCGATGGTGGTGACCCCCCTGATGCTGCGAGTGGCCCCGGCCATCGCCAAGCGCCTGCACCAGACGCCGAACGATGAGGTCAACATCGATGAAATCGCCCTGCAAAGCCAGGAGCTGCACGGCCATGTGATCATCTGCGGCTACGGTCGCGTGGGGCAGGCCATTGGCCGGGTCCTGATGGGTGAGCAACACCGGTTTGTGGCGGTCGACGATAACCCTGAGCAAATCCAGAAAGACTCCGCCCAGAAGAATGTCCACTACGGTGACTCGCGACGCCCCGAGTTACTGGCCGCCCTGGGCCTGAACCGCGCGCGCCTGGTGGTGATTGCCATCGATGATGCGGACGCCGCCATGACCATCATCCAGGCCATCAGGCACATCAACAGCACCATCGACATCATTGTCCGCACCCAGGACGACAGCCAGACCACCGAGTTGAAAGCGGCCGGTGCCACCGAGGTGATACCGGAAGTGCTCGAGTCGACCCTGACACTGGCCGCCCACACGCTGATCATGCTGGGCACTCCCAAAGAACGCGTACAACTACGGGTGGACGACGTCAGACGCAACCGCTACCACTTGCTGTAATCCACACCCAACCCGCTCAACAGTCGGTGATAACGGGCGCACTCAAGGATTGAGCGCGCCCTTTGAACACGCCAGCACCCGACGTTGTGAAGGTGACAGAAATAACCATTTTTTAGCGCCTGCATGATGCCGCCCCGACATAGCGGCCAAGGCATTACGCACCCACGATTTCCTCAAGGCTAAAACATGCAAACCCCTGCCCCCCTGAAGCACGCCGAAACGCAGCACTGCAAAGATTGCAAGTTAGCCTCCCTATGCCTTCCTCTCTCGCTCAACAGTGAAGATGTCACCGCATTGAACGAGATCATCAAGCGCGATCGCCCGTTAAGAAAAGGCGATTACCTGTTTCGCCAAGGCGATCCCTTTACCTCGATTTACGCCATCCGTTCCGGCACGCTGAAAACTTCCAGCCTGAACAGTAACGGAGAAGAGCACATTATCGGCTTCCATTTGCCCGGCGAACTGATCGGC
The DNA here is from genome assembly GCF_900187505.1 of Pseudomonas sp. Irchel s3h17. GTDB lineage: Bacteria > Pseudomonadota > Gammaproteobacteria > Pseudomonadales > Pseudomonadaceae > Aquipseudomonas. The sequence continues at coordinate 145,877 of NZ_FYDL01000008.1, read as the reverse complement.
TTTTCCGGCATGGATATAAACGCCTACACCTCAAGTGCCCAGGCACAGGAAACCACCACGGTGTGCGAAATCCCCTTTGATCAACTGGAGAAGTTATCGGAGCGAATTCCGAAACTGCGACGCCAGTTGATCCACATCATGAGCCGGGAAATCCGTGACGATCAAAAAATGATGCGGCTACTGGCCAAGAAAAATGCCAACGAACGCCTGGCGGCTTTTCTGGTCAATCTGTCCCTGCGCTTTCACGCCAATGGTTACTCGGCCAATCAGTTTCGACTGAGCATGACCCGCAATGAAATCGCCAACTACCTGGGCATCGCCACCGAGACCGCCTGCCGCACCTTCACCCTCTTGCAACAGCAAGGGCTGATCGCCGCACAGGGCAAATGCATCCAGATCATCGACACCACATCGCTGTGTGAACTGTCCAACCGGTAAGTGCCGTGGGTTCATCCAGGCCCGGCCGTACTCCTGAAGAGCAACAGCAGTGTGATCCGACTACAGGGATTCCAGGCCACCTTCGCTCAGATCAGACCTACAGGGTTTAAAGAAGCGTCTTGAGGACGGCAAAGGTGTAGAGAGGGCTTAATCGAAACTGCCCAGGGAGCAGTTTCGATTTCCCGGACCACTCAGAGGTGCACCTTGCAAACATGTACTCATTTCTGTACGTTCTTCGTATCAAGCGAGGACAAGACGATGCAGACCATCAATTACACCCATGCGCGCGCGCACCTTTCGGAAACCATGGATCGCGTCAATGAAGACCGCACCCCGCTGCTGGTGACCCGGCAAAAGGGAGAACCCGTGGTGATGATTTCCCTCGCCGAGTACAACGCGCTGGAAGAAACGGCCTATCTGCTCCGAACGCCAGCCAACGCCGAGCGCCTGATCAAGTCGATCAGTAACCTGCGGGCCGGGAAAAGCAAGCCAAGACAGCTCATCGAAGAATGAACATCCTGTTCACTCCCGAAGGCTGGGAAGATTACCTCTGGTTTCAGCAGAACGATAAAGCCGGACTAAAGCGGATCAACCTGTTGATCAAGGCAACCCAGCGAGATCCCTTTACCGGTCCCGGCAAGCCTGAGCCACTCAAACATAACCTGAGTGGCTTCTGGTCACGGCGAATTACTGCCGAGCATCACCTCGTCTATTGCGTTGAGGGCGACGGGTTACAGATCGTGATGTGCAGATACCATTACTGAACGCTTACCAGCCGCCCTATCCCGCGCACAATCATCTCCACCTCGCGCTCATCAATCGTCAGCGGCGGCAGCAGGCGAATGGTTTTACCCCGCGTCACATTGATCAGCAGCCCGTGGTCGCGGGCGGCGATGAGGGTCAGGTCGCGAATGGGTTGGGCCAGTTCGATGCCGATCATCAAGCCCTGACCACGGATCGCCAGCACGTTCGGGTAATCATCGAGTTCGGCGTGCAGCCGAGCCAGCAGCAGTTCGCCCTGGCGCTTGGCGTTTGCCAGCAGCCCTTGCTCTTCAATGATCTCAAGCACCGTGCAGCCGACCCGACATGCCAGCGGGTTGCCGCCAAAGGTGCTGCCGTGGCTGCCGGGGGTGAACAGTTCGGCGGCTTTGCCACGGGCCAGGCAGGCGCCGATCGGCACACCGTTGCCCAGGCCCTTGGCCAGGGTCATGATGTCCGGCACGATGCCTTCGTGCTGAAAGGCGAACCACTGCCCGGTACGGCCGATACCCGTCTGGATCTCGTCGAGCATCAGCAGCCAGTTGCGCCGGTCACACAGAGCACGCAGGGCTTTGAGATACCCGGTCGGCGCCAGTTGCACGCCGCCTTCGCCCTGAATCGGCTCCATCAGCACCGCCACGATACGTTGCCCGTAGGCCTGGTGGGCTTTATCCAGCGCCGCGAGATCGCCAAACGGCACTTTGAGAAAACCCCCTGGCAACGGGTGAAATCCCAGGCGCACCGCCGGGCCGTCACTGGCGGACAGCGTGCCAAGGGTGCGGCCGTGAAAGGCGTTTTCCATCACCACCACCAGCGGCTGCTCGACCCCTTTGTGCCAACCGTACAAGCGCGCCAGCTTCAGTGCGGTTTCATTGGCTTCGGCACCCGAGTTGTTGAAGAACACCCGTTCCAGGCCGGACAGCGCGGTGAGCTTTTCCGCCAGCCGTTGCTGCCAGTCGATGCTGTACAGGTTCGACGTGTGCAGCAACAAACCGGCCTGCTCGGTGATCGCACTGACCACCCGCGGGTGCGAGTGGCCGACATTGGTCACGGCCACGCCCGCCACCGCATCCAGATACTCACGGCCGGACTGGTCCCACAGGCGGGTGCCCAGTCCCTTGGCAAAACTCAAGGCCAGCGGTTGATAAGTGCTCATCAGGTGGGTGGCGGTCATGGCATCAAGCTCCATCAGGTGTTGGTTTTTTTGCAGTATCGTTAGCCACCCGAGCTGGATAAACGCTATAACTCTTCAATCATTTTAAAGCTGAGTTTGATAATGGATTTATTCCTGGCGATGTCGGTTTACGTGAGCGTGGTCGAGTCCGGCAGCATGACCGCCGCCGCCCGGCAGTGCAGCCTGTCGACCACCATGGTGGGCAATCACTTGCGCGCCCTGGAGCAACGCCTCGGGGTCAGCCTGATCAATCGCACCACCCGCCGCCAACGCCTGACCGAGTTCGGCGCGGCCTATTACGAGCGCTGCCTGGAGGTGCTGGGCCTGGTCCAGGAGAGCGAACGGCTCGCCGAACAGGTCCAGGGCGAACCCAAGGGCCTCTTGCGCATTACCGCCCCGCCCAGCTTCGGTTCGGAGTGCCTGGCACCCGCCATGCACCTGTTCACCCAGCAATACCCGGAAATCCGCGTGGATGTGGTGCTGAGCAACCAGGTGGTGGACCTGATAGACAACAGCGTCCACGCCGCCATTCGCCTGGGCACGCCAGAGCCGTCGGGGCTTATCGCCCGGCCGCTGCAGGATTTCACCCTGACTATCTGCGCGGCACCCTCGTACCTGGAACGACGGGGCGTCCCCGCCCTTCCCGCCGACTTGAGCCACCACGCTTGCCTGGCCTACGCTTATCCAGCGGGCGATGAATGGAGTTCGATGGAAAAACAATGGCTGTTGACCGGCCCTGAAGGCGAGGTGCAGGTGCCGATCAGCGGCCCGATGGTGATCAACAGCGCACCGGGGCTGCTCCAGGCCGCCCGGGCCGGCATGGGTATCGTCATGCTGCCCGACGCCCTGGTGCATCAGGACCTGCGTGAAGGCAAGCTGGTCGCGCTGCTGCAGGATTACCAACTGCCAAGGCGGCCGATGAACCTGGTCTACGCGCCAGACCGCTACCGCTTGCCGAAGCTGCGCAGCTTTGTCGAGTTCGCCTTGCAGATGTGGGGCAAGCAAAGTGGTTGATCAGTCGCCAGGCTTCACTAGCCAGCCTCTCGCCGCTGGGCGACTTCGTGATGAGGATGACGTAGCCCAGCCCGTTGCAGACGAATGACAGAGCGGCCTATAGGCTAATGCCGGTCAGTTAAGAGAAATAAAGCCGAACACGAAACCTGTGGCGAGGGAGCTTGCTCCCGCTGGGCTGCGTAGCAGCCCCAAAACAGGGCCGCTTTGCGCCCCAGCGGGAGCAAGCTCCCTCGCCACGGGTCTATGTTCGGCTGGTCTTTGGCTTAACTGATCGGCATTAGGCCTATAGGCCCTCCTTCACCAACACCGGCTTGTGCGAATAACGCTCGGGGTACAACTGTTTGAGTTGCGCCACTTTCGGCAGGTCGTTGATCACGATGTAGGGATACGTCGGGTGCTCCGTCAGGAAGTCCTGATGGTAATCCTCCGCCGGATAGAAGCCGTTGTAGGTTTCCAGTGTGGTCACGATCGGCTTGCTGAACGCATGGGCCGCGTCCAGTTGTGCAATGTAGGCCTGGGCGACGGCGCGTTGTTCCGTGCTTTGCGCAAAAATGGCCGAACGGTACTGGGGGCCGGTGTCCGGTCCCTGGCGGTTCAGTTCGGTGGGATTGTGGGCCACCGAAAAGTAGATCTGCAGCAAGCTGCCGTAGCTCACCTGAGTGGGATCGAAGGTCACTTTCACCGCTTCGGCGTGACCGGTGTCGCCCTCGCTGACACGCTCGTAGCTCGCGCTGTCGGCCGTACCGCCGGCATAACCGGAGACGGCACTCTTCACGCCTTTGACATGCTGAAACACCCCTTGTACCCCCCAGAAGCAACCACCGGCGAACACCACGGTTTCGCTGCCGGCCTTGGGGGCTTCATCGAGGATGGGGGGTGCGATGGCGACCGCCTCTTCAGCCGCACCGAAGGAAAACCCCAGGCATTGACCGACGACGCCGGCAAACGTCAGCCCCAACAGGGTTTGACGCCAGGTAAATCGGGCTCTCATGGTGTCCACTCCTCAATGCTGAAAATACAAAAGCCGTGTTCAACCGAAGGTAAAGGCATAGGCCGAGACGCCCGGGTCGAGGAATTCGATGCTGAACGTGCGCTCCGCGACATCGCCGGGTTGACGCACCAACTGGTACAACCGTTGTTCGGTCACGCTGCCACTGCCATCCGGGGCGACATCGGTGCCGTGGGCATCACCCGGCGCCAGGCCGTCGACCGTGACTTTGAAGCGCACCGGCTTGCCCTCCCTACCCGGCCCCAGCACCAGGTGCAGGTCGCGGGCATGGAAGCGGTAGACAATACGGCTGCCCGCAGCCGCCGAGGTGGCATGCTCGGCGCCAACGTTCCATTGCCCGTCCAGTGCCCAGTCATTGAGCGCCAACATCGCCGGCACCTTGTAGTCGGCCACCGCGTCGGGCGTCAGGCTCTCTACGGGTACGAAATGCGCCAGGCGCTGATAGCCCACATAGGTTTCCGGTGACTTCACTTCACTCATTCGCGCCGCCCGTTGCATCCCTGGGGCGCTGGCGCTGATCAAGCCGTCGGGCACTGCGGAGGCACCGGCTTCGCGCAACAGTTGTTGAATCACCCGCTCCGATTCGGCGTAGTTGCCCTCACCAAAATGGTGGTAACGAATGCGGCCCTGGGCGTCGGCAAAGTAATGAGCCGGCCAGTACTGGTTGTTGAAGGCCCGCCAGATCGTGTAATCGTTATCGAGGGCCACCGGGTAGTTGATGCCCAGTTTCTTCATGGCCCGGGTCACGTTATCGACGTCACGCTCGAAGGCGAACTCCGGTGCATGCACACCGATCACCACCAGCCCCTGATCGCGGTACTTCTCAGCCCAGGCTTTGACGTACGGCAAGGTGCGCAGGCAGTTGATGCAGGAGTAAGTCCAGAAATCCACCAACACCACTTTGCCCTTCAACGCCTGCGTGGACAGTGGCGGTGAGTTGAGCCACTGCACGGCACCGTCGAGCGACGGCAGCATGCCCTCGATCGGCAGGGTGGCCGCGCCATTGGCGGTCCTCTTCATCGCGCCACCGGCGGCCATCATGCTGGCGCCCGGTTGATCGCTGGCGGTCGGCAGCTGCGCCATCATCGCCCCGTTGCCACCGGGCGACTGGCTGGCCAGGCGGGTGACCAACGCCTGTTCAAGACCTCCCGTCGACGCGGTCGACAGCCGCGCCAGGACCCCGGTGTCCAGGCCCAGCGCAATGGCAGCCACTCCGGCGAGCATCGCCGCACCCAGCCCCCGGCGCAGCCATTCACCGGCACCGATCGAGCGCTTCATCGCCGCGTACACTTTACCGCCCAGCAGCAGGGCGACCGCCAGGGAGGTGGCGGCGCCCAAGGCGTACGCCAACAGGAGCAAGGTGCTGCCGATGTTGGCCCCTTGCAGCGCCGCGCCGGTCAACACCAGTCCGAGGATGGGGCCGGCGCACGGAGCCCAGAGCAGACCCGTGGCGACGCCGATCAGTAACGAAGCGCCGGGACGCGGCCGAGCATCGGCGCCGGCCGCCTGCGACAGGCGACTGCCGGCGGCCACCAGCGGGCGCGTCCAGCGTTCGGCCAGGCTTGGCAGCAGCAACGCCAGCCCGAACAGTGCTACGAACAGCAACGCGAGCCAGCGACCGTACTGATTGAGTTGCACCACCCAGGCGCCGCCCACCGCGGCCAGTGAGGCGACGAGCGCGAAGGTCAGCGCCATCCCCAGCAACAGTGGCAAGCCACTCTTGACAAATGGCTGCCCGGTGCGAGCGAAGACAAAGGGCAGTACCGGCAGAATGCACGGGCTGACGATCGTCAGCACACCACCGAGATAAGCGAGAACCAACAGCCACATAATGATGACCTGCCTGCAAGTAAGAGAAGAACCTGAGCATGGGATCAGGCCTTCCGTGGTTCGAAGGTCAGCGCCAGGCCGTTCATGCAGTAGCGCAGACCGGTCGGCGGTGGCCCATCGTTGAATACATGGCCCAGGTGCCCGCCGCAGCGTCGACAGTGAACCTCATCGCGCACCATCCCGTAGGAGCGGTCCTGGCGCGTGGTCACGGCGTTGGGCAGGGGCGCCCAGAAACTCGGCCAGCCGGTGTGGCTGTCAAACCGGGTGCTCGATGAAAACAGTGGCAGCGCACAACCTCCGCAGGCAAAGGTGCCGTCGCGATGCTCGTTGTTCAGCGCGCTGCTGTAGGCACGTTCGGTGCCCTCCTCGCGCAGGATTTCGTACTGTTCGGCGCTGAGCATGGCGCGCCATTGGGCCTCGGTGTGGTTGACCTCGAAGGTTTCGCCCGCGCTCGCCTCGCTGATCAGTGCCGTGGGGGCCAGTAGCCTTGGCAGGGCACCGAGCGCCAACGCCGCACCACCCAGGCCAGCGCCTGCCAGCAGAATCTGTCGCCGTGAATACATGGCCCTCTCCCTTATTTCGCCGTAGGTTTCATGGAACACAGCCTAGGCTTGTGGTGATCGCCAAATCCTCACGTGGAGTTAAACAATTCGTGATAACTCCCCCGCGGGAAAACCCGCACAATGGCTGCACCACGTAACAGGATCCAACCCCTATGGACCAGCCCAAACGCGTCCTGGTGGTCGAGGACGACACCCACATCGCCGACCTGATCTGCCTACACCTGCGCGACGAGCAGTTCGAGGTGGTGCACAGCGCCGATGGCAACCAAGGCTTGCGCCTGCTGGAGCAGGGCAACTGGGATGCACTGATCCTCGACCTGATGCTGCCCGGCACGGACGGCCTGGAAATCTGCCGCCGCGCCCGCGCCATGGCCCGCTACACGCCGATCATCATCACCAGCGCCCGCTCCAGCGAAGTGCATCGCATCCTCGGCCTGGAGCTGGGGGCCGACGATTACCTGGCCAAGCCGTTCTCGATGCTGGAGCTGGTGGCACGGGTCAAGGCCTTGCTACGGCGGGTCGACGCCATGGCCCGCAACCTGAAGATGGACGCCGGCAGCTTGACCTGCGATGGCTTGTTCATCGACCCGATCACCCGTGAAGTATCCCTGGAGGGCAAGCGCCTGGACCTGACGCCCCGCGAGTTCGACCTGCTGTACTTCTTCGCCCGCCAGCCGGGCAAAGTGTTCTCGCGCATGGACCTGCTCAACGCCGTATGGGGTTACAGCCACGAAGGCTACGAGCACACGGTCAACACCCACATCAATCGGTTGCGGGCCAAGATCGAAGCCGATCCGGCGCAACCGGTGCGCATCCTCACCGTGTGGGGCCGAGGCTACAAGTTCGCCACGGCGCAGGAGTCGGCATGAAACTGACCCTCAGCCAGCGCCTGTCGGCGGTGTTCGCCCTGTTGCTGCTGGTGTGCAGTGGCACCTCGGTGTGGATGCAGGTGCGTTCCAACACCATGCATGAGCTGGAGGTGGTGCAGGGCTTGTCCCGCGACCTGGCCGGGCACATCGCCCGGGACACCCAGTTGATGGACGCCAACGGCCTGAAACCCGAGGCCCTGCGCATGCTGTTCAGCCAGCTGATGTTGGTCAACCCGAGTGTCGAGGTGTACCTGCTCGACACTCAGGGCCGGGTGGTCGGCAATGCCGCGCCCGAAGGTCATCTGCGCCGCGAGCAGGTCGACCTGGCCCCCGTGCAGCGCTTGTTGAACGACGAGCCGCTGCCGATTCTCGGCGACGACCCGCGCAGCCTCCAGGGGCGCAAGGTGTTCAGCGCCGCGCCGCTCAAGGTCAACGGCCAGCAGGCCGGCTATCTCTACGTGGTGCTGCTCAGCGAAGAACACGACCGCCTCGCCGAGCGCGGCGCCACCAGCGCGGCGTTGAACACCGCCTTGTGGTCGATCGGCATGGTGGCCTTGCTGTGCCTGATTGCCGGCCTCACCGCCTTCACCCTGATCACCCGGCCGCTGCGACAGCTGACCGATACGGTGGCGCATTTCGACATCGACGGCGCCCCCGCCGCACCGCCACTGCCCGCCCCCTCGGACAAGCCGGACAGCCTCGCCGGCCAGGACGAAATCGCCACCCTGGATGCGGCCTTCCGGCAGATGCAAAAGCGCCTGGGCGAACAATGGCGCTCCTTGACCCGCCAGGACCAGGAGCGCCGCGAACTGGTGGCCAACATCTCCCACGACCTGCGCACCCCCTTGGCCTCGCTGCATGGCTACCTGGAAACCCTGTCACTCAAAGACGCCAGCCTGACCCCGGACGAGCGCCGTCGCTACCTGGGCATCGCCCTGGATCAGAGCCGAAAAGTGGGCGGCCTGGCGCAATCGCTGCTGGAGCTTGTGCGCCTGGAACACGGTTTCGTGCAACCGGTGCTGGAGCGCTTCTCGCTGACCGATCTGGTACAGGACATCTTCCAGAAATTCGAACTGGCCGCCGAAGCCCGGCAAGTGCATCTCAAGGCCAGCTTCGCACCGAGGGTGTCCGGGGTATGGGCTGACCTGGGGTTGATCGAGCGGGTGCTGACCAACCTGTTCGACAATGCGTTGCGTCATACACCGACGGGCGGAATGGTCGAGATCAGGCTCGTGCCACAGGGTCGGTTCGTCGAGATCACGGTCAGTGACAGCGGCCCTGGGATCGCGGCCGAACTGCGCGACGGGTTGTTCCTGCGCCCGTTCAACATCGGTGGCGCACGGCGCGATGGCGGATTGGGGTTGCGCATCGTGCAACGGATCCTGGAGTTGCATGGTCGCGAAATCCGCTTGCTGGATGTGCCGGGGCAAGGAGCAACCTTCTGCTTTTCGCTGCCGGTGGACGAAGACACCGCCACCACCCTGGCGGTGCGCTCAATGAACCTGAACAGCCCGGGCAAAACCTGATCCTGGCTTAACAAAAGAGGCCCTTGTGGCGTAATGTTTGACCGTTCATGGGGTCCCATCGAGCAACGGACGGCCCTGATCGTCTGTTGGTCCGTGACAACGGCGCAGCGGTCCAATAGATTAGGCGCCCCCGAAAACACCGATGCTGTTCTCGGCTCACATCCTGTTTAAAGAAGTAGTGAAATTTCAATGTCAGATTCCAACACCGCTGAATCCGTAGTCACCTTGTCATCCAAAGCGGAATACGAAAACTCCATCAATCTTTCACAACACGTGCCGCAGGCCAAGACCATCAGCGAGATGGTCCTCGACGCCTTCCACACCTCGAAGGAAAGCGACCAGATTCGCGAACTGCGCGCCGCCATCCGGCAGGCGCACGACAGCTTCGACGACGACAAGGCCTACGAGCTGATGGGCCAGCTCAAGCAACTCAAGGACGCCGAAGCCGCCGACATCGCTGCCCTGGAAGACCTGAGCAGCAAGTTCCCGATCAGCCGCATCCTGTCCAGCTTCAAGGACGATCCGAGCTTCCAGGAACTGGTCTACGGCCTGGCCCTCAAAGTGCTGAACCAGACCCACCAGGCCATCAGCAACCCTGCCGGCGGCAAAGGCAAGGCCGCGCGGGCCAAGAAAGAAGCCGAAGTGTTCAGCATCAGCAAGGACGGCATCACCGTCACCCTGCCCCTGCGCACCCCACGCTCCAAACCCAACGTCGATCGCGAAGCCTTCGAATTCCTCGGCTTCACCTTCGTCGGCGAAGGCGATGAGGCAGAGCTGGAAAACGAAACCTTCATCGACACCAGCGGCACCGAACAACCGGCCACCCGCAAAGCCATCATCACCGCCCTGCAACAGCAGACCGCGTTTGAGGGCTACAGCATCGTTCAGCAGTAAGCGGCAACGGATAGGGATAGGGATACCAAGCATCAGGCGTAAACACTGCCCCGTGGCGAGCGAGCTTGCTCGCGCTGGGCTGCGCAGCAGCCCCAAGACACTCACCGAGTTCGATCTGAAAGCCGGCAATGGTCCTGTTGGGGGCGCTTCGCACCCCAGCGCGAGCAAGCTCGCTCGCCACGGGGCATGCCTGTCAGATCGTCATCGCGGGCAAGCCCGCTCCCACAAACACACCCCCATAAAAAACCCCGCTCTTCTCTCGAAGGCGGGGCTTTTCAACAGCGTCCGACGCTCAAGGCGCGTAAGTCAGCAACAACTCACTCGGCACCTTGAAGTCCAGCGACATCATCACGCTCAAGGCAGTGATGGTGAAGATCGAGAACACAAACAGCTTGCGCGCCCAGACCGTATCGTCCACCGCCTTGTAGCCCGTCCAGGCCATGTACAACCAGTACATGCCCATGGCCGCCGCAACCGCGAGATAACTCATCCCGGCATAGCCACTGAACGTCAGCATCAAGGTCGCCACCAAGAACGCCAGGATGTAGAGCAGGATGTGCTTCTTGGCCACCTGGATCCCGCGTTTCACTGGCAACACCGGAATCGATGCGGCCAGGTAATCGTTGAAACGGAAAATCGCAATGGCATAGGAATGCGGCATCTGCCACAGACTGAACATCACCAGCAGGGTCAGCGCGGCCATGTCGAAGCTGTTGCTCACGGCCACGTAGCCGATCACCGGCGGCATCGCCCCCGACAGACTGCCCACCAGCGTGCCGTGAACCGACTTGCGCTTGAGGTACAGGCTGTAGAAGCCGACGTAGATGACAAAGCCGATGACGGCGAACAACGCAGCCAACGGATTGGCCACCGTGTACAACAGCGCAACGCCGACGACACCCAGGACGGTGGCATAGGCCAGGGCCAGTTTCAGGGAGATCAAGCCCTGGACCAGCGCCCGGTTCTTGGTGCGCTCCATCTTCAGGTCGATGTCGCGGTCGATGCAATTGTTGAACACGCAACCGGACGCCACGACCAGGGACGTGCCGATCATGGCCGCCAGGAAAACAGCCAGATCGACATGCCCTTTCGAGGCCAGGAAAAACCCGCCTGCCACAGAAAGCACGTTACCGAAAATGATCCCCGGTTTGGTGATTTGGATAAAGTGCTTGAGCGACATCGGGTCTACCTCACTTCGCCATCATGAAGGTGTGGATGCTGAACATGATCCACAGCGACAGACCCACCAGCAGGACGATCACCAGCGCGGCGAACACAAACGCAATCACGTTGTTGCGCTGCGCGGCCGAACGGTCCAGGTGGAGGAAGTACACCAGGTGCACCAGCACCTGGATGATCGCGAACGCCAGGACGATCCACAGGGTGATCGACTTCGGCAGCGATGGGTACATCACCAGGCCGAACGGAATGACCGTCAGGATCACCGACAGGATAAAGCCGATGGCGTAGGACTTGACGCTGCCGTGGCCGGCTTCGTCGTGGCCATTGTGGGAATGTGATGCGTTAGCCATTTACAGAGTCCCCATCAGATAAACAACCGTGAATACGCAGATCCACACCACGTCCAGGAAGTGCCAGAACAGGCTCAGGCAGCTCAGGCGAGTCTTGTTGGTCGCCGTCAGGCCGTTCTTCTGCACCTGGTACATCATGATCGCCATCCAGATCAGACCGCTGGTCACGTGCAGACCGTGGGTACCGACCAGGGTGAAGAACCCGGACAGGAAGCCTGAGCGGCTAGGGCCGAAGCCTTCGGAGATCAGCAGGTGGAACTCGTTGATCTCCATGGCGATAAAGCCGGCACCGAACATGAAGGTCATGGCCAGCCAGCCCAGCACCTGATTCTTCTTGCCCTTGAACAACGCCAGCATGGCGAAGCCGTAGGTGATCGAGCTGAACAACAGCAGAGCGGTTTCGCCCAGCACGTAAGGCAGTTCGAAGATGTCGTGGCCCGACGGGCCACCGGCAACGTTGTTTACCAGTACGGCGTACACCGCGAAGATCGATGCAAACAGAATGCAGTCGGTCATCAGGTAGAGCCAGAAACCGTATACGGTTATCTCGCCCGAATCGTGGTGATGGTCATCGTGCCCATGGTCATGGGCGTGTCCAACATTGGTCACTAAGTTCGACATGGTTTAAGCCTGTTCCAACGAGGTTTCAACACGGGTGGCGGTGGCTGGAACTTTCCCGGCCGCTACCAGACGCTTGTGCTGCTCGGCTTCGATGCGTTCGATTGTCTCTACCGGCACCATGTAGCCCTGGTCATCACGGGCAGCGTGGATCACGAAGTACACCACGGTGCCGACCAGGCCGAAGGCAGCCAGCCACCAGATGTGCCAGATCATCGCGAAACCGAATACGGTCAACAGTGCGCCCATGACCACACCGGTCGCGGTGTTGTTGGGCATGTGGATCGGTTCGTACCGGGCCGGAGCCTTGTACGCGGTACCGTTTTCCTTGGCTTCGGTGAACGGGTCGATGCTTTCGGCTTTCGGCAGTACGGCAAAGTTGTAGAACGGCGGTGGCGACGAGGTCGACCATTCCAGCGTATGGGCGTTCCACGGGTCGCCGTGTTCGCACATGTTCTCTGGCTTGTTGCGGTCACGCACGCTGACGTAGAGCTGGATCAGCTGGCAGGCGATGCCGACGGCGATCATCACCGCACCGAACATGGCCACGTACAGGTAAGGCACCCACTCAGGGTTGGTGGTGGCGTTCAGACGACGGGTCATGCCCATGAAGCCCAGTGCATAGAGCGGCATGAACGCGACGAAGAAGCCCGAGATCCAGAACCAGAACGCGGCCTTGCCCCAACCTTCGTGCAGCTTGAAGCCGAACGCTTTCGGGAAGTAGAAGCCGAAGCCGGCGATGTAGCCGAACACGGCGCCGCCGATGATCACGTTATGGAAGTGCGCGATCACGAACAGGCTGTTGTGCAGGACGAAGTCAGCACCCGGGATGGCCAGCAGTACGCCGGTCATGCCGCCGATGGCGAAGGTCACCATGAAGCCCAGGGTCCACAGCACCTGGCTGGTGAACTGCAGGCGGCCACGGTAGATGGTGAACAGCCAGTTGAATAGCTTCACCCCCGTCGGGATCGAAATCAGCATCGTCGCCAGGCCGAAGAAGGCGTTGACGCTGGCCCCCGAACCCATGGTGAAGAAGTGGTGCAGCCACACCATGAAGCCCAGCACCGAGATCGCGCCGCTGGCGTAGATCATCGAGTGATGGCCGAACAGTTTCTTGCCGGTGAAGGTCGAAATGACTTCGGAGAAGATGCCGAACGCCGGCAGGATCAGGATGTACACCTCGGGGTGACCCCAGGCCCAGAACAGGTTGACGTACATCATCGGATTACCACCAAGTTCATTGGTGAAAATGTGGAAATCCATGTAACGGTCAAGCGTCAGCAGTGCCAGGGTAGCGGTCAGGATCGGGAACGAAGCCACGATCAGGACGTTGGCCCAGGTGCAGGTCCAGGTGAAGATCGGCATGTCCATCAGCTTCATGCCCGGGGTACGCATTTTCAGCACGGTGGCCAGGAAGTTGACCCCCGTCAGCGTCGTCCCGAGTCCCGATAGCTGTAGCGCCCAGATGTAGTAGTCCATCCCCACGCCCGGACTGTATTGCAGGCCCGACAGCGGCGGATAGGCAACCCAGCCGGTCTTGGCGAATTCGCCAACGCCCAGGGACAGGTTGACCAGCACCACGCCGGACACCAGCAACCAGAAACTCAGGGAGTTCAGGAACGGGAAGGCAACGTCACGCGCGCCGATCTGCAGCGGCACTGCCAGGTTCATCAGGCCGGTGAAGAATGGCATCGCCATGAAGATGATCATGATCACACCGTGAGCGGTGAAGATCTGGTCATAGTGTTCAGGTGGCAGGTAGCCCGGCGAACCCTCGGTGGCCATGGCCAACTGGGTACGCATCATGATGGCGTCGGCAAAACCGCGCAGCAGCATGACCATGGCGACGATGATGTACATCACGCCGATTTTCTTGTGGTCGACCGAGGTCAGCCACTCGGTCCACAGGTAAGTCCACTTCTTGAAGTAGGTGATTGCAGCGAACAGCGCCAGACCACCGAGCGCGATCATGGCGATGGTCACCATCACGATCGGCTCGTGGAACGGAACCGCTTCCCAACTTAATTTACCAAACATCGTTTACTCCTCTGCCCCGGCAGCTGAATGCGCGTTCATGTCCGATCCTTGCGTCGCGGCCACTTCTTTCTCTTTCTTCTCGTGCTTCAGCGGCTTGCCCGGTTTCATGCCTTCGTACTTGTCGACGATGATCTGGAACAGGTCTGGCGTGACCGAGGAGTAGAGCTCGACTGGGTTGTTCTGGCTCTGCTTGGAAAGGGCTGCGTATTCAGCTTGTTCAAGCTGTTTAGGTGCCTTTTTGACTTCGCTTACCCAGGCGTCGAAATCTTCCTGAGTCGTTGCGATCGCTTTGAATTTCATGCCGGTGAAGCCCGCGCCGCTGTAGTTGGCGGAGATACCGTCGAGCTCGGCGTTCTGGTTGGCAATCAGGTGCAGCTTGGTCTGCATGCCGGCCATCGCGTAGATCTGGCCACCCAGGCCCGGGATGAAAAACGAGTTCATCACGGTGTCCGAAGTCACCTTGAAATTGATCGGGGTGTGGGCCGGGAACACGATCTTGTTGACCGTGGCGATGCCTTGTTCCGGGTAGATGAACAGCCACTTCCAGTCCATGGCGACCACTTCGATGGTGATCGGCTTGACGTCCGATTCCAGCGGGCGGTACGGGTCCAGGGCGTGGGTCGACTTGTAGGTGACGTAACCCAGGGCGATGATGATCAGCACCGGTACGGTCCACACGGCGATTTCGATCTTGGTGGAGTGGTTCCACTTCGGCGCGTAGTCGGCCTTGGTGTTCGACGCACGGTATTTCCAGGCGAAGGCGAAGGTCATGATGATGACCGGCACAACGACCAGCAGCATCAACAGCGTGGCGGTGATGATCAGGTTTCGCTCATCCAGGCCAACCTGGCCCTTGGGATCGAGCAGGGTCATGTTGCAGCCTCCCAGCAACAACGTGCCGAGCAGCGGCACTAGGCCTAGTAATCTGGGGTACCTGTTTTTACTCATCTCACGACCTCTAAAGCAGCTTGCGCAATGCAGTTGGGTTTTGATCGCCAACACTTCACCCTGCCAAGGGTTGGCATTTTTCTTGGATTGAATAAGGGCCTGCCCGTCGCGCTTACATGGCGATCGACACATCCTGGGCTAGCGTTGAGTTCTTATTCGAATTCGTGGTCAAAGGCCTAGTTACAGACCAATTCCATTTGGTGCGGATACGTGGAAGGCGCCGGCACCCGGGGTCGCATGAAGCCTTGAAACGGCTCCTCGACCACCCTTCTCTGCTCAGGGGTGAGCAGTGCCGGAATTTCAGTGCGGGCGATTGTAGATATGTAACGTTTTATAAACCATGTCTCATCTCGAAATAATTTTTATCGGATACAGCAACAATCATTAACGAATCCTGTAAAGATTGCCGATCTTATCGCGATTAATTCTCAACAAGAACCCCAAAAAAAGTAAGCCTACTGCCGGCAACCCAGACCGCCTTGTTACCATCCCGGGTATCCCCAGGCTCGCCAAAGCCCCCTTTTCACAAGGCCTGCGGCCATTCACCCAAGCCTGTTAAAACTGCCCATTGCACTGTCTCGCCGGGTTTCAGCGACTGCGCTTGCTCGAGCTAATTCTTTGTATCTTTCAATGACTAAACGCATTTTTTGAAATGCCTTGCCACACCAAAGCTGTGACAACATGTCGCACATGCGCCGCACCCTTCCTTGCCCCACATCACGATGCCTTTACCGGGTGGCTGAAATGCAAAACGCCCCGGCCTCTTTCGAGGACCGGGGCGTTTTCAGGGGCTGCTCCGCCGGGGGTGGCGACCGCCTTCAGTTCAAGTGCTTGCGGTTGCGCGAGACCAGCAACGGCACCAGTACCGCCGTCAACACGAAGGCCACCAGGGCCCACTGTGCCAGCGACAGACCGAGGATCGGCGGGTACGGCGTAGCGCAGAAACCGTCTACCTGGAACACCAGCGGGAAGATCTTGGCCAGTGGCAAACCGTCGACAATCGGTTGCAGCACATCGATGCCGCAGCTGACGGCCGGGTAGAACTGGGTGTAGACGTGATGCGCAGCCGTACCCGCGCCGGCCAGGGCAAAGATCACCACCAGCCCTTCAAACACGCTGATCCTACGACGGGTATGCATGGCGGCCCCGGCGAAGGCACTGATTGCAATCAGCAGCAGCGCATAGCGTTGCAGGATGCACAGCGGGCATGGCGCCTCACCCAGCACGATCTGCATGTACAGGGCACCGCCGATCAGCGCCAGGCAGATCAGCCCCAGCAGCACCAGATAACGCCGCTCACGCGCCAACCGCATCATTTCCTCATTCATTCCGGGTTCCTTCGTCAAACATGCAGGTTGTGTTCGACAGATCCCTGGTCGCCAGGCGCCAGGCCTCTGTCGGGTATCAATGACCGCCAGTCTACACGCAGGCCGCGCCCGTTGAGCACGTCTGGTGTTGGCGGATAATCCGAGGGATTCAGCAGGAGGGAATTAACGGCAGGCGTATTAACAGGGGATTAAACGGTGGGATCTGAGACGAGGCGAATGTCGCCTTCGCCGGCAAGCCGGCGCCTACAGGATGGCGATCATCTGCAGGAACCGGCTTGCCAGAGAGCGCGTCTGATTGGTTATTCCAGCGTCGCAGCCGGCCCGAAGAACTCGTAGCGGCTCTGACTCTCTGGCACACCCAACGCCTTCAGGTGGCGCTTGATCGCCGTCATGAAGCCTTTGGGGCCCAGGAAGTACGCGTCCAGGTCTCGTTGCTCAGGCAACCATTGCCCAAGGGTTTCCTGGCTCAACAACCCGACCTGATGCGCCGCCGGGCTGACGCCGTCATCCTCGGCATAGCAGTAAAAGCGCTTGAGCTGGGGATGACGTTCGGCCAGGCCGTCGATCCAGTCGCGGAAGGCATGCACAGCGCCGTTACGCGCACAGTGGATAAAGTGCACCGGGCGCTCGGTGGCCAGTGCCGCTTCCAGCATGGCCAGGGTCGGGGTGATGCCGACACCGCCGCTGATCAGCACCAGCGGCTTGTCGCTGGCGGTCAGGGTGAAGTCGCCCGCTGGCGGGAACAGTTGGATGCTGGCACCGACCTGGAACTGGTCGTGCAGGTAGTTCGACGCACGACCACCGTCTTCGCGCTTGACGCTGATGCGGTACTGACCGTCATGGCCCAGGGACGACAGCGAATAATTGCGACGAATCTCTTCCCCCTCCAGCATCAGCTTCATGCCGATGTACTGGCCTGGCTCCGCAGCGAGGATCGGCCCTTTGTCCACAGGTTCGAAGTAGAACGAGGTGATTTCCGCACTTTCCTCCACACGCTTGGCCAGTGTGAATTCCCGCTCACCGCGCCAGCCACCGACGGCTTCGGCTTTCTGGTCGTAGATCGCGGCTTCGGCACCGATCAGGATGTCGGCCAGTTGACCGTAGGCGGCGCCCCAGGCACTCATCACTTGCGGCGTGGCGATTTCCTCACCCAGCACTTCGGAAATCGCTCGCAGCAGGCAACTGCCGACGATCGGGTAGTGTTCCGGAAGAATTTGCAGGGCCACGTGCTTGTTGATGATCTTGGCCACCAGATCGCCCAGTTGATCCAGCTGGTCGATGTGCCGTGCATACATCAACACGCCGTTGGCCAGCGCCCGAGGCTGGTCGCCGCTGGCCTGGTGAGCCTGGTTGAACAGTGGCCGCACTTCTGGGTACTCAGAGAGCATCATGCGATAGAAGTGGGTGATCAGGGCTTCGCCGCCGCTTTCGAGCAACGGAACAGTGGATTTGACGATGGCACGGTCTTGCGCACTAAGCATAAGGGGGTACTCCTGAACGACTGCTTTTCTAATGAATTACCCATTAGTAATCAGTTTTCATGCCAACAATTAAAACCATATAAATCAACAAGTTAAGTAATTTGTAGTCACATCGACACAGGCAGGCTTATAGTCATCCCGACTACATGGAGTCAATATGACTGCAAAATCCTTGCTCACCACGCTACTGCCACTGGTCTCTGACCTTTCCCGTGAATTGCCCGAAGGCGAGCGCTACCGACGCCTGCTCGAAGCCATGCGCGCCCTGCTCCCCTGCGATGCCGCGGCCTTGTTGCGCCTGGACGGCGAATGGCTGGTGCCGTTGGCGGTGGATGGCCTGAGCACCGATACCCTGGGGCGACGCTTCAAGGTCAGCGAACATCCGCGCTTTGCCGCGCTGCTCAGCAGCCCCGGCCCGACGCGCTTCGACGCGGACAGCCACCTGCCGGACCCGTACGACGGGCTGGTCGATGGCCTCCATGAGCACCTGGAAGTCCACGATTGCATGGGCTGCCCACTGTTTATCGATGAACGCCCATGGGGCTTGTTGACGCTGGACGCCCTGGACCCGAAGCGTTTCGAACCCATCGAACTGGATGCCCTGCAAGCTTTCGCCAGCCTTGCGGCGGCGACCGTCAATGCGGCCGAACGCATCGAACGGCTGGCCAATCGGGTTGAAGACGAACACCAGCGGGCCGAGGTCTATCGTCAGGCCAGCGGGCAGCAAGACCGGGAAATGATCGGCCAGAGCAAGGCCCACAAGCGCTTGGTCGAAGAAATCAATCTGGTCGCAGGCAGCGACCTGACGGTGCTGATCACCGGGGAAACCGGGGTTGGCAAGGAACTGGTGGCCCAGGCCATCCATGCCGCATCACCTCGCGCCGACAAACCGATCATCAGCCTCAACTGCGCCGCCCTGCCCGACACGCTGGTGGAAAGCGAGTTGTTCGGTCATGTGCGCGGGGCCTTCACCGGGGCCACCAGCGACCGGCGCGGCAAGTTCGAACTGGCCAACGGCGGCACACTGTTTCTCGACGAGGTGGGCGAGCTGTCACTGACCGTGCAGGCCAAGCTGTTGCGCGTGCTGCAAAGCGGCCAGTTGCAGCGCCTGGGGTCGGACAAGGAGCATCAGGTCGACGTGCGCCTGATCGCCGCGACCAACCGTGACCTGGCGGTCGAAGTGCGCGACGGCCGCTACCGTGCCGACTTCTACCATCGCCTGAGCGTCTACCCGTTGCGGGTCCCGGCACTGCGTGAGCGGGGTCGGGATGTGCTGTTGCTCAGCGGCTATTTCCTTGAGCAGAACCGCTCGCGCATGGGCCTCAACAGCTTGCGCCTGAACAGCGACGCCCAGGCATCACTGCTGGCCTATAGCTGGCCGGGCAACGTCCGCGAGCTTGAACACCTGATCGGCCGCAGTGCGTTGAAGGCCCTGGGCAGCACCCGGGAGCGACCGAAAATTCTGAGCCTCAGTGCGGCGGACCTGGATTTGCCCCACGACACGCCTGACGCCCCGCCGATGCCTGAGCCCCACGCGCCACAGCCCCTGACGCAAGATGTCGGCGACCTGCGCCAGGCCACTGAGCACTATCAACGCCAGCTGATCAGCGCCAGCCTTGAACGCCACCAGAACAATTGGGCCAGTGCTGCCCGTGAACTTGGCCTGGATCGGGCGAACCTGGGGCGGATGGCCAAGCGGCTGGGGATGAAGTGACAACAGCTGGACAGCCTCCCTCACCACAGGGGCTCATCGATTGACCTGTTGTCGCGGTCCAGGCTAAAGCCTGCCCCCGACACGTCGATAACCCGGTATCGATAGTGGCTGGCGGTCCTGTGATCGCCCACCACCTTTTTCCACAGAAGGTTCATATGTCCACCACCAAAGCCCGCGCAGACTCACTCTCGCTTCTGCTCTTTACCTTGCGCAGCGGCAAGCTGATGGCGATCAACCTGCTGAAAGTCAGTGAAATCATCCCCTGTCCGCCGCTGACCAAGCTGCCGGAGTCCCATCCTCACGTCAAAGGCATCGCCACCTTGCGCGGCACCTCGTTGTCGGTCATCGACCTGAGCCGGGCCATCGGTGAACGGCCGCTGGCGGACCCGGACGGCGGTTGCCTGATCGTCACCGACGTCAGCCGCTCCAAACAGGGCCTGCACGTTCAGGCGGTGAGCAAGATCGTCCATTGCCTGACCACCGACATCCGCCCGCCACCCTACGGTTCCGGCGGCGTGCGCTCGTACATCACCGGGGTGACCTCGGTCGACGGCACACTGGTGCAGGTACTCGACATCGAGAAAGTCATCCACGGCATCGCCCCGGCACAGATCGAGATGGCGCCCACAGAGCTGAGCATGGAAGACGCCGAAGTGCTGGGCAACGCACGTATCCTGGTGGTCGATGACAGCCAGGTGGCGCTGCAACAGTCCGTGCACACGCTGCGCAACCTCGGCCTGCAATGCCACACCGCGCGCAGTGCCAAGGAAGCCATCGACTGCCTGCTGGACCTGCAAGGCACCGCGCAGCAGATCAACCTGATTGTCTCGGACATCGAAATGTCGGAGATGGACGGCTATGCCTTCACGCGAACCCTGCGCGAAACCCCGGATTTTTCCCACCTGTACGTCCTGCTGCACACCTCCCTGGACAGCGCGATGAACAGTGAAAAGGCCCGCCTGTCCGGGGCCAACGCCGTGCTGACCAAGTTCTCCTCGCCAGAGCTGACCAAGTGCCTGATCGACGCCGCCAAAGCGGTGGCACAGCAAGGGCACTGAGCCTTGAGCGGGGCGCATTGCCTGTTAAATGTCGGGATAATCGCTGCAGATTGATCGTGGCTGCGCTGCAGGGGCCAGATTGCCAGCGAAGGGCCCCTTACAAACGACGTCGAATCATCAGGCATACTCCAACGCCCCCTAAGGAGCCCTGCCATGAACACCTCAGCCCTGCTCTTCATCACCCTGACCAGTCTCGCCACCCAGGCCCTCGCCTCCAGCCCCGATGCCTGGGCCGCCTACGACAAGGCCGTGCTCGCCAGCTGCATCCAGGCCAGCCAGTTGAGTCACGCCCAACCGGTGGGCAACGCCGCGCAGTTCGATGATCGCGTCGGCTACACCGCCCTGTTGCTCCAGGGTCAGTACCCGCAAAAACACATGAAAGGCCAACCAGGCACCGAGTTGTGTCTCTACAACAAAAAAAGCAAAACCGCCTATGTCAGCGAATGGGACTCGGTCCAGCCGACCACCGAGGGCCGGTGACTGGCGCACAACTGGCCTTGGCCCTGCCCCTCGCCGAGGCCCGGAAGCGGGCGGCTGACGGGGGTTGCCGAGGTCATGCAGGCGTGCCCAGCGGGGAACCCCAGGCCCATCGTGACGACATTCAGCGCCAGGAAGCGATGCGCGCAACCGGGGATTCGCACCACGGCGCTCATTGGCGACAGATTGACCGCCTGCTTGCCGGACATGACGGCGCTTACCCAGGCCCTGGATCAGGCACAGCCGCTATCGGCTTCGGTTGGTGAAGGGCAGTTTCAACTGTCGGGCGACTATATTGCAGAACACCTGCAGGCGACCGGGGGGCGGGTCACCGCGGCAGCGCCGCTGAGGGACGCGCTAGTCTCGTTACGCGCCACCTGATCGAGGCGGCACGCAACGCTGCCAGGGCTGGCAGATCGGGCAGGCGAGCGACTCAGCGCTTGCCCATCGAGCGACGGGTGCCCGGAGGCGCTGCGCCTGGCACCTTGGTGTGCCCGTTCTTGGCGCCGTTCTTGTACCACGGCTGATTGCCTTGCTTGGCAGCGGCCAGTTCACCCGGTTTGAACGGGAACTTGAAGGCCGGGATCGCGGCATCGCTTTCGCTGTCGGCGCTGGAGTCGACGCTGTCTGGCAGGTCAGCCTGGTCGTCAGCCGCAGGCGTTTGTATCGGGGAATTCATGAAGGCTCCGGGTGTTGCATTGAGGCGGGTCCGGATGACCGGCCGCGAAAGCCGGCAGTATAGCGGGAAGAGCAGCTGCAAGCTTCAAGCCGAAAGCGCATCGGCGCTAACTTATCGCTCGCGGCTTGAAACTGTCCTCCCTGTCAGCTAGCGGTCACGGTGCTGACCGGATCGAAGGGCTATAAGGGAGCATACGGCCTAATACCAGCCCGCGAAGCGAACGCCGGCCTTTGTAGGAGCGAGCGTGCTCGCGACGGACGTTAACGATAACGCGCACTTTCTGATTGAACGCGTTGCTTTTGAGTTCATCGCGAGCACGCTCGCTCCTACAAATGCGACGTCATCTCCTTGACTGACTGGCATTAGGCATATGGTCCCTTCCGATTCATCTGCTTTGGCGTTCGACGTGAAGCCCATTAAAAAAACACCGCTCCTGCTTCTTGGCACCCTCGCCGTCCTGATCGCCCTCGGCGCCTGGGCACTGACCCGGCCAGCCAGCACCCGACTCGTCGCCCCCACGGCCTGGGGCTGGCCATCGTCAAGGCGATCGCGCTGATGCACGGCGGTGATGTGTTTGTGCGCAGTGATGACGGGGTCAATACCTTCGGGATCTATTTGCCGGTGTGACCTGCCCCCGTGGCGAGCGAGCTTGCTCGCGCTCGGCTGCGCAGCAGTCGTCAAACCGGTAGGTGCGGTGTGCCTGATGTAATCGTGCTGCACGTTTTGGGGCCGCTTTGCAGCCCAGCGCGAGCAAGCTCGCTCGCCACAAGAAGCGCCGCCCCCCGCTGTGCACTATTGCCTTTGGTGCAACAGTCCTTTCTGTAATCCGCTCTGTTTCCCCACGCCCCCGGCCCTTATCTTTGCCCGCACCAAACAGCACTTGCCAAGCAAGAAGGTTTTCCAGATGTCCAACAGTATGGGTATTGCCAGCGCGTTCGTTTTGTCTTCCTTGTTCCTGTCACCGTTCGCCCTGGCTGAAGAATCACAGGCCTTTGTCGCGCACAACGCCGCGCGCGCAGACGCCTTCGACAAGGCTCGGGCCGAGCTGACCGCCAAGGCACAAAACCCTGAGCAAGCCCGGAAAACATCGGCTCTCCAGGCTCAACCACAGGTTGAAAAAGAGAGCTGAGCGGCACCACTTCGACGTTTCCCTCGACACTCTACCCGGCTCTTTCCCGCGTGAAGTTGTCTTAAAAGCCGCTGCTATCAGCGGCTTTTTTTTGTTGTGTTTTCACCCTTCCGTGCTTCGTCGCTACTGAATAAGAAACACCGGATTTCAAACAATAGCCCCACAGGTTATTGACCCAAGGAGCTGTACCCCACGTGAGCATCACCGCAAAACTCAGTCCACTGTTCATTGCAATTGCCGCAACGATGACCGCCAATGCCCAGGCCTCGGAAGATCCCGATCGCCAAGGCTTCGTTGCGGGTTCAAGCCTGAACCTCAGCGCCCGCAACTACTACATGAACCGCAACCGCCTGCAGCAGACCGACGACAACATCGAATGGGGCCAGGGGTTTCTCGGCATTTTCGAGTCGGGATACACCCAGGGCCCTATCGGCGTTGGCATCGACACCCATGCCATGCTCGGGCTCAAGCTCGACGGCGGTGGCAGCACCGACAACTCCAGCATCCTGCCGGTCAGTGATGGCAACGGCAAAGCCCCCGGCTCATTCTCGACCGGCGGCGCCACCCTGAAAATGCACGCTCTGGAGACCGAACTCAAAGCCGGTGACCTGTTCCTCAACAACCCGGTGATTGCCGGTGGCATGAGCCGCATGCTGCCGCAGACCTTCCGTGGTGTCAGCCTGAGCAACCACAGCTTCGACGGCTGGCGGATCGAAGGTGGCCAGGCCAGCTTCACCAAACCTTACAACCAGAGCGGGCACCAACGTATCGGCACCTCCTACGGCAAGCTGGCCGAGGGCGACGAAAGCCAGCACCTGAACTGGGCCGGTGTGGCCTGGAGTGGCGTGCCGGACCTGACCAGCAGCCTCTACGCCTCCGAACTCAAGGACGTGTGGAACCAGTACTACTACGACCTGGACTACCGCTACGCGCTGAATGAACGGATCCGCCTCAACCCGGGCCTGCACAACTACCACACCCAGGATGCCGGCGATGCGCTGCTGGGTACGATCGACAACAACACCTACAGCCTGCACTTCACCGTCGAGGCCGGTCACCACAGCGTCAGCGCCGCTTATCAGCGCGTGAACGGCAACACGCCCTTCGACTACATTGCCCAAGGCGACAGCGTCTACCTCGACAACTCGCAGCAGTACTCCGACTTCAACGGCCCGAACGAGCGCTCGTGGAAACTCAAGTACGCCTATGATTTCGCGGGGCTGGGCATTCCGGGCCTGACCTCGGCGGTGTCGTACTCCCGTGGCACCCTGGACCTGACCAAGGTCGACCCGGACAGCCGGGGTTATGCCAGCTACTACAATGCAGAGGGTAAAGACGCCAAGCACTGGGAGCGCGACCTCGACCTGCGCTATGTGATCCAGGGCGGCAAGGCCAAGGACCTGGCCGTCCGCTTGCAATGGGCAACCAACCGAGGCGGCAACGGCTATGGCGCGCTGGACACCGACACCGATGAGTACCGGGTGATCGTCGATTACCCACTGAACGTTTTCTAGCAAACCCGTTAAAATGGCCAGCCTTTGCGCTTAATGCCGATCAGTTAAGCCAAAGACCAGCCGAACATAGCTCCCTCGCCACGGGTTTCGTGTTCGGCTTTATTTCTCTTAACTGACTGGCATTAGCCTTTGCGCTGGCCTTTTTCATGCCCGGGATTTATACAGGCGGCCAGGCAAAAACCATCAACAAACTGATATCTGCACCGCCTCCCGGCTCGTTCGGGAACTACGCTGATGACGTCCCTCTGCAGAAATCAGAACCATGACCCCAAGCCGCACCTACTTTGATATGACAGGTACTACACGCCGGCCAGAGTTCATGCTGATTCTTGGCAGCTCGCTGACGGTGATCGCCATCCTCGCCATCGTCACCTTCCTGCTGATTCGCGAACACGCCAATGCCATGCAGTCGGCCACTCGCAGCGCAACTAACATCGTCCAGTTGATCGATGCCGATGTGCTGCGTAACGTCGAACTCTATGACCTGTCACTGCAAGGACTGATCGCCGCCGCCCAGCGCGACGATCTGAAGCAGGTATCGCCGGAGATTCGCCACCTGGTGCTGTTCGACCGCTCCAGCACCGCACGCTTCAAGGGCGATCTGCTGCTGCTGGACAGGTATGGCAACGTCATCGCCGACTCATCACTGGTGGAACCCAAGCCGGGCAATTTTGCCGACCGCGACTACTTCCTCGCCCACGCCTTCAACAGTGACACCGGGATGTTCATCAGCCGCCCATTCAAATCCCGCTGCGACTGTGCCGAGGCCAATCAGTGGCGCATCAGCTTCAGCCGGCGTATTTCTTCGCCCTCCGGGGAGTTTCTGGGCGTGGCGGTCGCCTCCATGCGCCTGACCTACTTTGACGAGCTGTTCAACAGCCTGAACATTGGTGCTGACAGCACCCTGAACGTGATCGACAAGGACGGCATACTGCTGGCGCAAAAGCCGATGCTGGAGGATGACAGCATCGGCAAGAACTACGGTGCCCGACCCAACGTCATTCGCATGATGCGTGAAGGCAGTGGCAGCTTCAGCAGCGTTTCGAGCATGGATCAGCTCAATCGCCTGTACACCTTCTCCCGAGTGGGCAACCTGCCGTTGACGGTGAGCGTGGCCTTGTCCATGGATGAGGTGTTCGCGACCTGGAAACGCACCGCCTACGTGATCAGCGGGGCCACCGGCGTGCTCTGTATCGGCCTGATGTGGCTGACGCTGCTGCTGTGTCGCGAGCTGAGACTGCGCCAGCACGCCGAGGGAGAGCTGGCACAGCTGGCGGCCACCGACTCGCTCACCGGCGTTGCCAACCGCCGCACCCTTGACCAGGTACTGCAACGCGAGTGGGCCCGCGCACAGCGCTCGGGCAAGCCGGTGTCGGTGCTGATGATCGATGCCGACCACTTCAAGGCCTTCAATGATCGACATGGCCACCAACGCGGCGATGATGCGCTAAGGATCCTCGCCAGGGTCATCAATGAAAACATCCGCCGCCCGGGTGACCTCGCCGCACGCTACGGCGGCGAAGAGTTCACGACGGTGCTGCCCGAAACCGACGCCGCCGGCGCACTGCGCATTGCCGAGAACATCCGCGCAGCGGTTGAACGCCTGCCACCTTTTGAAGACGACGAATCGCCGATGACCGTCAGCATCGGCCTCAGCACCTCCACCGGACATCCGGCGCAAAGCCTGGAAAACCTGTTGTACACGGCCGACAAGGCGCTGTACCAGGCCAAGCGCGCCGGACGCAACCGGGCGATCAGCGCCCAGCCATAGCCCGCGCGCTGGTCACGACAAAACCGCAGGCATAAAAAAAGGCCACCCGAAGGCAGCCTTTAAAAACTAGAGAGGTTTTTACTTACACAGCCGCAACAGGGCGCATGTAAGAGATCGGCGCAGTGCTGGCGTCTTCGAAGGTCACGACTTCCCAAGCATCTGTCTGCTCAATCAATTTGCGCAGGAGCTGGTTGTTCAGTGCATGGCCCGACTTGAAGCCCTTGAACTCACCAATCAGGCTATTGCCCAGTAGGTAGAGGTCACCAATGGCGTCGAGGATCTTGTGCTTCACGAATTCGTCTTCATAGCGAAGGCCGTCTTCGTTCAGTACACCATCAGCGTCGACCACAATGGCGTTTTCAACGCTACCGCCGAGTGCGAGGTTGTGCTTGCGCAGGTACTCGATATCACTCATGAAACCAAAGGTCCGGGCGCGGCTGACTTCTTTTACGAACGAAGTGCTTGAAAAATCCACGCTGGCACTTTGAGTGCGGTCACGAAACACCGGGTGATCGAAATCGATCTCGAAGCTCACTTTAAAGCCTTCGAACGGGACGAAGGTGGCGCGTTTGTCGCCGTCTTCTACTGTCACTTCCCGCAGAATGCGAATGAACTTCTTGGCTGCGTCCTGTTCTTCCAGGCCAGCCGATTGAATCAGGAATACGAAAGGTCCAGCGCTACCATCCATGATTGGCACTTCGGACGCGGAGAGCTCGACGTAGGCGTTATCGATGCCCAGGCCAGCCATGGCCGAGAGCAAGTGCTCCACCGTGTCCACTTTGGTGTCACCACTGACCAATGTGGTCGACATCGTGGTTTCACCAACGTTTTCCGCGCGAGCAGGAATCTGCACCACAGGGTCCAGGTCGGCACGAACAAACACGATGCCGGTGTCGACAGGTGCAGGTTTGAGGGTCAGGTATACCTTCTCCCCGGAGTGCAGACCTACACCTGTGGCACGAATAATATTCTTCAGGGTGCGTTGTTTAATCATGGCTTGGACCGCTTCAGCGCAAATTGCGAACTGGTATCAACAAAGGCTGGCGATAATAGCAGACCAGACCTTTGCTGAACACCAATCACCTTCATAGCCCTGATACATTCCATTAATCGGCCTGACGACGCAGGAATGCCGGGATGTCCAGGTAATCCAGATCGTCTTGCGGATTAAGCTTCGCCGCCGCCGCTGCGCCGGCCTGAGCCTGGTTGCGCATTACAGTTGGACGATCCAGGTCACGGTAGTTCACCGCAGTCTGTTCATGACGAGCGGGTGCCGATTGCTGTGGCTGGGAAGCCATCGAGGTGTGAACGGTATTGTCGATGACCTTGACCGGCTTCTCGATTTTTGCGCCTAAACCTGTGGCAACCACGGTCACGTGCAGCTCGTCGCGCATGTCCGGATCGATAACGGTACCGACCTTGACCATGGCGTGCTCGGAAGCGAAGGCTTCGATGATGCTACCCACGTCGGAGTACTCACCCAGGGACAAGTCAGGACCGGCGGTGATGTTCACCAGGATGCCGCGTGCACCTTGCAGGTTCACGTCTTCGAGCAACGGATTGCGGATCGCCGCCTCGGTCGCTTCACGCGCACGGTTAGGACCGCTGGCGCAGCCAGTGCCCATCATGGCCATGCCCATTTCGCTCATGACCGTACGTACGTCGGCAAAGTCGACGTTGATCATGCCTGGACGCTTGATGATGTCGGAGATACCGCGAACGGCACCGGCCAGAACGTCGTCAGCCTTGGCGAAAGCCGACAGCAGGCTTGCGTCCTTGCCCAGGATGGTCAGTAGCTTCTCGTTGGGAATGGTGATCAACGAGTCGACGCTTTCAGACAGCAGACGGATGCCTTCGTCGGCGATCTGCATGCGCTTGCGGCCTTCGAACGGGAACGGACGGGTCACCACCGCAACGGTGAGGATCCCCATTTCCTTGGCCACTTCGGCGATGATCGGCGCAGCACCAGTACCGGTACCGCCGCCCATGCCAGTGGTGATGAACACCATGTTGGTGCCTTGCAGCACTTCGGCAATGCGCTCACGGTCTTCCAGGGCGGCCTGACGACCGACCTCAGGATTCGCGCCGGCACCCAGGCCTTTGGTCACGCCGGTGCCCAGTTGCAGGATGGTCCGTGCACCGATGCTTTTCAGCGCCTGGGCATCAGTGTTGGCGCAGATGAACTCAACGCCTTCAATGTTGCTCTTGACCATGTGATTGACAGCGTTGCCGCCGCCACCGCCAACACCGATAACTTTAATAACCGGGCTTGCGGGGATGTTGTCTACGAGTTCGAACATTTTCCCTCTCCTTCATTTCTCTAGTTTTTTCGCCTACTGCGCCTACTGCGTGTTGCGTACTGCTTGAATCTACTGCTTAAAAATTGCCCTGGACCCAGCTTTTGATGCGATCAAGCAACGGGCCCTTGGCCTCTTCGTTGCTGTAGCTGTCGCGGTTGCTGCTGATCCCCGAGAAGGAAATGCCGTCGGACTGCTTTTGCAGGCCGTACATCAGCAAACCAACGCCGGTTGAATAAATCGGGTTACGCACCACATCGTCCAGACCCTTGACGCCATGGGGCACGCCCAGGCGAACCGGCATGTGGAAAATCTCTTCGGCCAGCTCGGTGGCACCTTCCATCTTCGAGGTACCGCCGGTCAGCACGATGCCGGCCGGGATCAGGTCTTCGTAGCCACTGCGACGCAGCTCGGCCTGGATCAGGGTGAACAGTTCGTCGTAGCGCGGCTCGACCACTTCGGCCAGGGCCTGGCGGGACAGTTCGCGCGGCGGACGGTCACCGACACTCGGAACCTTGATGGTTTCACCGGCGCCGGCCAGTTTGGCCAGGGCGCAGGCGTAGCGAATCTTGATTTCTTCGGCGTACTGGGTCGGGGTGCGCAACGCCATGGCGATGTCGTTGGTCACCTGGTCACCGGCAATCGGGATCACCGCGGTATGACGAATCGCGCCTTCGGTGAAGATCGCGATGTCGGTGGTACCGCCGCCGATGTCCACCAGGCACACGCCCAGCTCTTTCTCGTCATCGGTCAGTACCGAGTACGCGGACGCCAGTTGCTCGAGGATGATGTCGTCGATTTCCAGGCCACAGCGACGCACGCACTTTTCAATGTTCTGTGCCGCGTTCACCGCACAGGTCACCACGTGGACCTTGGCTTCCAGGCGCACGCCGGACATGCCCAGCGGCTCACGCACGCCTTCCTGGTTATCGATCACGTAATCCTGCGGCAAGGTGTGCAGTACCCGCTGGTCGGCAGGGATCGCCACGGCCTGGGCAGCGTCGAGGACGCGCTCAAGGTCGGCCGCGCTAACTTCGCGATCACGAATCGCCACGATGCCGTGGGAGTTCAGGCTGCGAATGTGGTTGCCGGCCACGCCGACGAACGCCGAATGGATCCGGCAACCGGCCATCAGTTGCGCTTCTTCGATCGCACGCTGGATGGACTGCACGGTGGATTCGATGTTCACCACCACGCCCTTCTTCAGGCCGCGGGACGGGTGTGTACCGATCCCGACGATTTCCAGCTGGCCATCGGCCGCGACCTCGCCTACCAGCGCCACCACCTTGGAGGTGCCGATATCCAGACCGACGATCATTTTGCCGCTTTGCACGTTTGCCATGGTCCTGCCTCTTCTCAATTCTTCGCGACGGCGGGTTGGGCCGTCGTGGGCGCTACAGGTTCCCGCCAGCCGACGGCAAGGCCGTTGGCATAACGCAGGTCGATGCGCGCAATGTTCGTAATCTGTTCTTTAAGCGTCTTGTCATAGATGGCAAAGAAGCGGCGCATCTTTTCCACCAGCTTGCCGCGGCCCAACAACAACTCGATCCCCGGCCCCGAACTGCCGGCACCCGTGGTCAGGAACCAGCTGCCGCGCTCACGCAACTCCAGCCGGGCAATCGAAAAACCCAAGGGCCTGAGCATCTGGCTCAACACCTGGTACTGCTGCATCACCTGCTGCTGGGCCCGCTGCGGGCCGAACAACTGTGGCAAATGCTCGTAGTTGGCCAACTCGCGCGGCGTAAACGCCTGGCCCTGGTTGTTCAGCAATGCCTCATCGCCCCAACGGGCCACGGGCAGTTGTTCTTCCAGGCGAATCACCACCTGGTCCGGCCAGACGCGACGCACTTCGGCATGGGCGATCCATGGCATCTGCTCGAGCTCGGTGCGCATACTCGCCAGGTCGATGGTGAAGAAGCTCGCCGCCACGTACGGAGCGATCCGCTGCTGCACCGCTTGCTGGCTGATGTAGCTCAAGTCGCCCTGCACGTTGATCCGGGTGATCGGCCGGTCGGCATACGGCATCAAGCGCTGGGCGCCTTCGTAGGTACCGAACCCCAGGGCCACCAGCAGCACGGGCCAGAACACGGCTTTGAGAAAAGCGAAATTGGCTTTCGGCAGGCGCACCGA
Organism: Pseudomonas sp. Irchel s3h17; assembly: GCF_900187505.1. GTDB lineage: Bacteria > Pseudomonadota > Gammaproteobacteria > Pseudomonadales > Pseudomonadaceae > Aquipseudomonas. The sequence goes on along the minus strand of NZ_FYDL01000008.1, from coordinate 115,088 downwards.
CATCGGCTCTTTGGCCACCATTCGGCTGGCACCCCGCGGCACCGGCTTGCGGCCGGGTGCGGGTGACTGATGACGTAGATGGGCGCCTTGCATGGCCTTAACCTCGCAGCTCTTCGTTGCCGGTCACACTTGCCGCCAGGATCGCCAACACCAACTGTTGGAAATCCAGGCCGGCTGCCCGTGCCGCCATTGGCACCAGGCTGTGATCGGTCATGCCCGGTGCGGTATTGACTTCCAGGAACCAGAACTGCCCATCGGCGTCCTGCATCACGTCTGCCCGTCCCCAACCGGCGATACCCAGCGCCTCACAGGCTTTCGCCGTAAGGTCCATGAGTTCTTGTTCCTTGGCACTGTCGAGGCCACACGGAATCCGGTACTGGGTATCGGAAGCCAGGTACTTGGCGTCGTAGTCATAGAAAGTGTGCGGTGTCCCCAGGGCGATCGGTGGCAACACCTGGTCACGCAGCATGGCGATGGTGAACTCAGGACCCTGGATCCATTGCTCGACCAACACTTGCGAATCGTAGGTACTGGCCGCTTTCCAGGCGTCGGTCAACTCAGACGCTGATGTCACTTTGGCCATACCGATACTTGAACCTTCATGCGCCGGTTTGACGATCAAAGGGAAGCCCAGTTCCGTCGCCGCCAAAATACAGTCGGCTTCGCTGCTCAATACCGCATGACGTGGCGTCGGAATGCCCAGGGTGTGCCAGACCTGCTTGGTACGCAGTTTGTCCATGGCCAGGGCCGAAGCCAGGATGCCGCTGCCGGTGTACGGAATGCCGAGGCACTCCAGCAGGCCCTGCATGCTGCCGTCTTCACCGCCACGGCCGTGGAGAATGATGAACGCGCGGTCGATCTTTTCGTTGAGCAGGCGCTGCAGGAAGTCGTCCCCGACATCGATGCCGAAGGCGTCCACGCCGGCGCTTTGCAAGGCGTCAAGCACGGCGTTGCCGGACTTAAGCGACACTTCGCGTTCAGCGCTTTTACCACCGAACAGCACGGCAACACGGCCGAAGTCTTTCGGGGCGATGGTCGAGAACAGGTTGGCGTAGGCTGCAGTCATTTCAACTTCCCCTCGCTAGGCGCGACAACGGCACCCGCGAACAACGGACTCTTCAACAGTTTCGGCGCAAGGCCGCCAATATCGCCGGCGCCCTGGCACAGCAGGATGTCACCGGCACGCAGCAACGGTTTGACCAGCGGCGCGAGGTCGACGCCGCGCTCGATGTAGATCGGGTCGAGCTGGCCGCGCTGGCGAATGCTGTTGCACAATTTGCGGCTGTCAGCGCCCGGGATCGGCTCTTCGCCGGCCGGATAGACTTCCATCAGCAGCAGGACGTTGGCGTCAGCCAGTACATTGACGAAGTCGTCGTACAGGTCGCGGGTGCGGCTGTAACGGTGTGGCTGGTAGACCATCACCAGGCGGCGCTCCGGCCAGCCACCGCGCACGGCCTTGATCACCGCGGCGACTTCGGTCGGGTGGTGACCGTAGTCGTCCACCAGCATCACGCTGCCGTCTTCGACCGGCAGTTCGCCGTACACCTGGAAGCGTCGGCCAACACCCTGGAAGCCCGACAGGCCCTGGACGATGGCTTCATCGCTGACCCCTTCGTCGGTGGCGATGCAAATGGTCGACAGGGCATTCAGGACGTTGTGGTTGCCCGGCATGTTCACCGATACATCCAGCGGCTCGCGGTCGGGACGCAGCACCGTGAAGAAGGTCTGCATGCCCTGCTGGCGAACATTGATGGCGCGCACGTCGGCTTCTTCGCTGAAACCGTAAGTGACCGTCGGGCGCTTGACCTGCGGCAGGATTTCGCGAACCACCGGATCGTCCAGGCACAACACCGCCAGACCGTAGAACGGCAGGTTGTGCAGGAACTCGACGAAGGTTTTCTTCAGTTTGTTGAAGTCACCGCCGTAGGTCGCCATGTGGTCGGCGTCGATGTTGGTGACCACGGCCACCAGCGGCTGCAAGTGCAGGAAGCTGGCGTCGCTTTCATCGGCTTCGGCGATCAGGTAGCGGCTGGTGCCCAGCTGGGCATTGGTACCGGCTGCATTCAGACGGCCACCGATCACGAACGTCGGGTCCAGGCCACCGGCGGCGAACACCGACGCGATCAGGCTGGTGGTAGTGGTCTTGCCGTGGGTACCGGCCACCGCGATACCGTGGCGGTAGCGCATCAGCTCGGCCAGCATCTCGGCACGTGGCACCACCGGAATGCGGCGCTCCAGCGCGGTCGCGACTTCCGGGTTGGAGGTGTTCACGGCGCTCGACACCACCAGCACATCGGCGGTTACGGCGTTCTCGGCGCGGTGGCCGATGAAGATCTGTGCGCCGAAGGATTCCAGGCGCTCGGTCACCGGCGAGGCCTTCAGGTCGGAACCGGACACTTCATAGCCCAGGTTCAACAACACTTCGGCGATCCCGCACATGCCCACTCCGCCGATACCGACGAAGTGAATACGACGGATGCGGCGCATTTCAGGTTGCGGCATGGCTTTCTGACTCTCAACCATGAACCACCTCCAGGCAGATATCGACCACGTTACGGGTTGCATCGGGTTTGGCCAGGCGACGAGCGGCGCCGGCCATGTCGTTGAGTCGTTGTGGTTGCATCAAGACCTCTGTCAGGCGTGCAGCGAGATCCGCTGCGCCAGTCGTTCTTTGCGGCATCAGGAAGGCGGCGCCTTCACGAGCCAAATAATCGGCGTTGCGGGTCTGGTGATCGTCGATCGCGTGGGGCAAAGGCACCAGCATCGAGGGCAGACCGGCAGCGGCCAGTTCACTGACAGTCAGCGCACCTGCGCGACAGACCACCAGGTCGGCCCAGCCATAGGCCTGGGCCATGTCTTTGATGAAAGGCTGCACCTGCGCCTCGACGCCGGCGGCGCGATAGCGCTCGGCAGTCACTTCATCGTGATTTTTTCCGGCCTGATGAAACACTTCCGGACGCAGTTCGGCAGGCACCTGCGACAGGGCTTCAGGTAGCAATTTGTTCAACGGTTCCGCGCCCAGGCTACCGCCCAGGATCAACAAGCGCGCTTTACGTCCGGCCAGGGCCGGGCGTTGTGTGTCGAGGAACAACTCGGCGCGTACCGGATTACCGGTGGTGCGGCGGCTGCCACTGGCAGCAAAGGTGTCCGGGAAAGCTTCGCAGACTCGTGCGGCCAACGGCACCAGCAGCCGATTGGCGGTACCGGCGACGGCATTCTGTTCGTGAACGATCACCGGGACCCCGGCCAGCCTCGCCGCCACGCCACCGGGACCGGTGACATAGCCGCCAAAGCCCAGTACGCAGACCGGCTTGAGCTGACGGATGACCTGGCGCGCCTGCCAGATCGCCTTGAGCAGGACAAAGGGCGCCTTGAGCAGCGACAGCTTGCTCTTGCCACGCAGGCCGCTGACGTTGATCAGGTGCAGCGGCAGGCCCGCGTTCGGGACCAGCTCGTTTTCGATCCCGCGCGGGGTGCCAAGCCAGTGCACGGTGTAGCCACGGGCCTGAAACTCGCGGGCACAGGCCAGCGCCGGGAACACGTGGCCACCGGTGCCGCCCGCCATGATCAGCACGTTAGCGCCCATGGGTCGGCTCCTCGGCAAAATCGCTCTCCTTGAATTCAATCTCTTCGCTGCCCAGGTGGGTCCGACTCTCCCACTCGATGCGCAGTAGCAGGCCCAGGCAGGCGCTGCAGATCACCAGCGAACTGCCGCCATAACTGAGAAACGGCAGGGTCAGGCCCTTGGTCGGCAGCAGGCCGACGTTCACCCCGATGTTGATCAGGAACTGACCGATCCACAGGAACGACAAACCGTAGGCCACGTAGGCGGCGAAATACTGCTTGGCCTTCTCGGCCCACAAGCCGATGTACATGCCACGAATACAGACAAAGGCGAACAGCGCTACCGTGCACAACGAACCGATAGCGCCCAGCTCTTCAGCCAATACCGAGAACACGAAGTCGGTGTGGGCTTCCGGCAGGTAGAACTGTTTCTGCACACTGTTGCCCAGGCCAACGCCCAGCCATTCGCCACGACCGAAAGCGATCAAGGCTTGGGACAACTGATAGCCGGCACCGAACTGGTCAGCCCACGGGTCGGCAAAGTTGGTCAGACGCGCCATTCGATACGGCTGCATTTGAATCAACAACACCACCGCCCCGACCGCCAGGACAACCATCAGGGAAAAACGGAACAGCCCGACCCCGCCGAGGAACAACATCGCCGCAGCGGCCCCCATCATCACGACGGTGGCGCCAAAGTCCGGTTCCATCAGCAACAGGCCCGCCATCGGCAGCAGCACGATGAACGGCTTGAAGAAGCCCATCCAGCTTTCACGCACTTCTTTCTGGCGACGCACCAGATAACCGGCGAGGTAGATCACCACGAACACCTTGGCGATCTCGGAAGGCTGGACGTTGAAGAAGCTGAAGCCGATCCAGCGCATCGAACCGTTCACTTCACGGCCGATCCCCGGGATGATCACCATCACCAGCAGACCGAACGCGCCAATCAGCATCACCCAGCCCAGGCGTTGCCAGGTAGCGATCGGAATCATCATGGTGACGATGCAGGCAGCAAGGCCCAGCACCACGTAGATAAGGTGGCGAATCATGTAATACAGGGCACTGCCCGACTGCGCCGCCGCCACTTCGGTCGATGCCGATGCAATCATGACCAGCCCGAGACCGAGCAGCGTCAGGCAGCCGGCGAGCATCGGGAAGTCGAGGTCGATGCCACGCCCGGTGATGAGCGGCGACGGGTACGGCTTGATGATGTCTTTCAGGTTCATGCCACGTCCTCCCCGGCCAATGCGTTCACGGCCTGGACGAACTGGTGACCACGGTCTTCGTAGTTCTTGAACATGTCGAAACTGGCGCACGCTGGCGACAGCAGTACGACGTCGCCCGGTTGGGCAGCGGCGCGGCATTGCTCCACGGCGTCAACCAGGGAGCCTGCGCGAATCAGCGGCACGGCATCGCCGATAGCCTCGCCGATCTTGTCGGAATCACGGCCCATCAAGATCACGGTGCGGCAGTTGGCCGCCACCGGATCGCGCAGGTCCTTGAACTCGGCACCCTTGCCGTCACCACCGGCGATCAGCACGATCTTGCCGGCGATGTCCGCGCCCAGGCCTTCGATCGCAGCCAGGGCCGCGCCGACGTTGGTGGCTTTGGAATCGTTGTAGTAACCGACGCCATCCAGGTCACGCACCCACTGGCAACGGTGTTCGAGGCCGGCGAAGTTACGCAGCGCCGCAAGCATCGCATCGAACGGAAGGCCGACCGCATGACCGAGCGCCAGCGCCGCCAGGGCGTTGGACTGGTTGTGGGCGCCGCGAACTTTCAACTCGCGCACCGGCATCAGGTTCTGGAATTCGAAGGCCAGGTACTTCTCGCCGTCTTCTTCACGGATACCGAAGGCCTTGAAGTCAGGCTTGCTCAAGCCGAAGGTCCAGCAAGGCTGGCCCTCGCCCATCAGCGGACGGCTCAGGGCGTCCTGACGGTTGACCACGAACTGCCTGGCGCCACGGAAGATCCGGTGCTTGGCCAGGTGGTAGGCCGGCAGGCCGCTGTAGCGGTCCATGTGGTCTTCGCTGATGTTGAGCACGGTGGCCACTTCGGCGTTGAGCTGATCGGTGGTTTCCAGCTGGAAGCTCGAGAGCTCCATCACGTACAGCTCGACGTCGTCGCTGAGCAGGTCGAGTGCCGGCGTGCCGAGGTTACCGCCCACGGCCACGCGCTTGCCGGCCGCGGCCGCCATGTCGCCGACCAGGGTGGTCACGGTGCTTTTCGCGTTGGAACCGCTGATGGCGACAATCGGCGCCTTCGCGTTACGCGCGAACAGCTCGATGTCACCGGACAATTTCACTCCACGGGCCGCAGCCGCCTGCAGGGCGGGTGTCGCCAGGGCCAGGCCGGGGCTCACGTAGAGCTCGTCGGCGCGGCAGAGGAATTCGACGTCCAGTTCGCCACAACGCACTTCCACGTGCGGGTAGTCACGGCGCAGCGTGACCAGCTCCGGTGGATTTTCCCGCGTGTCGGCCACTGCAAACGCCACGCCCCGGTTCGCCAGGAAGCGAACCAGGGACATGCCGCTCTTGCCGAGGCCGACAACGATGCGGAAGTGGTCAGAAGCGATCAGAGACACTCGTTCTACCTCAGCTTCAGGGTGGCAAGGCCAATCAGCACGAGAATCACGGTGATGATCCAGAAACGGACGATCACGCGCGGCTCGGGCCAGCCCTTGAGTTCAAAGTGGTGGTGAATCGGCGCCATGCGAAACACACGGCGACCGGTCAGTTTGAAAGAGGCGACCTGGATCACCACCGACAGGGTTTCCATCACGAACACACCGCCCATGATGAACAGGACGATTTCCTGGCGGACGATCACCGCGATGGTGCCCAGGGCCGCGCCCAGCGCCAGTGCGCCGACGTCGCCCATGAAGACTTGCGCCGGGTAGGTGTTGAACCAGAGGAAACCCAGGCCGGCACCGATCAACGCGCCGCAGAACACAATCAGCTCACCCGCGCCCGGTACATAAGGGATCAGCAGGTATTCGGCGAACTTCACGTTACCCGACAGGTAGCAGAAGATCCCCAGTGCGCCGCCCACCATCACGGTCGGCATGATGGCCAGGCCGTCGAGGCCGTCGGTCAGGTTGACCGCGTTGCTGGAGCCGACGATCACGAAGTAGGTCAACACGATGAAACCGGCGCCCAGCGGAATGCTGTAGTCCTTGAGCATCGGCAGGATCAGGGTGGTTTCCACCGGTGTGGCGGCGGTCATGTAAAGGAAGATCGCCGCGCCGAGGCCAAACACCGACTGCCAGAAGTATTTCCAGCGACTGGGCAGGCCACGGGAGTTTTTCTCGATGACCTTGCGGTAGTCGTCAACCCAGCCGATGGCGCCGAACAGCAGGGTCACCAACAGCACGACCCAGACATAACGGTTGCTCAGGTCGGCCCAGAGCAAGGTGCTGACACCGATGGCCGACAGGATCAGCGCGCCGCCCATGGTCGGGGTGCCCGATTTCGACAGGTGCGATTGCGGGCCGTCGTGACGGACCGATTGGCCGATCTGGCGGTGCTGCAGGGTGCGGATCATCCAGGGGCCGAAGCACAGCGACAGTACCAGCGCGGTCAGTACACCGAGAATCCCGCGCAGGGTCAGGTACTGAAAGACCGCGAAGCCCTTGTAGAACTGTTGCAAGTACTCCGCTAGCAGCAGCAGCATTAATGTTTCTCCCCGCTCGAACCGCACAAGGCCGCGACGACGTTTTCCATCGCAGCGCTGCGCGAGCCCTTGATCAAAATAGTGGTGTTTGTATCGTGTTCGGCGCCCAGCGCCGCAATCAGATCCGCCTGGTTGGCGAAATGACGAGCCTGTTCACCGAAGGCTGCGACGGCATGCGCCATCATCGGGCCTACTGCGTAAAGTGCGGAAACCTTGCCGCTGGCATACGCGCCAACTTCGCGGTGCCCCTGCTCCGCCCACTCGCCCAACTCGCCAATATCCCCGAGCACCAGGACGGTGCGACCGGAAAAGCCGACCAGTATATCAACGGCAGCGCACATGGAGGTGGGGTTTGCGTTGTAAGTGTCATCAATTACGCGCATGCCGTTGGTCGCCAGCTGCGCAACCGCACGTCCCTTGACCGGTTGCACGGCATTCAGGCCGCTGGTGATACCGGACAGCGATACACCCAGGGCATGAGCGGCCGCGGCCGCGGCCAGGGCATTGGCCACGTTATGGACACCCAGCAGGCTCAATTGAACGTGGGCGATACCCAGCGGGCTGTGCAGGGTGAACGATGGGCAGCCACGTGCATCGCGATCCAGGCCGCTGGCGTGGAAATCGGCACGGCTGTCGTCCAGGGAAAATGTCAGCACCTGACGGCCGGCCGCGCGTTTTTCCCAGATGGCAAAGGCCTTGTCGTCGAGATTCAGGACGGCGACGCCATCAGCGTCCAGCCCTTCGAGAATCTCGCCCTTGGCTTCGACGATTTTCTCCGGTCCGCCAAACTCGCCAACGTGGGCGGTACCGGCATTGTTGATGATCGCGACATGCGGCTGGGTCAGGCCGACGGTGTAGGCAATCTCGCCGATGCGCGAGGCGCCGAGTTCGATAACGGCTGCGGTATGTTCCGGGGCCAGTTCGAGCAAGGTCAGCGGCACGCCGAGGTCGTTGTTCAGGTTGCCACGGGTTGCCAGCACCGGACCGCGCGTGCGCAGGATGCTCGCGAGCATTTCCTTGACCGTGGTCTTGCCGCTGGAACCGGTGATCGCCGCCACTGGATGCGTGTACGCGGCACGGTTCAGCGCGCCGAGCTGGCCCAACGCCTGGCGCGCATCCTTGACCAGCAACTGCGGCAGGGTGGCGTTGGCCACTTCACGCTCGACCACGGCGGCAACCGCGCCTTTGGCGGCCACGTCGTTCAGGTAGTCATGACCATCAAAGCGCGGACCGGCCAGCGCAATGAACAGTTGGCCAGGCTGGATCGCCCGGCTGTCGATGCTGACGCCGTCAAAATGGCTGTCGACGGACAGTACGCGGCCGGCCAACGGGCCTGCCACTTCGCTGAGTTTCAAGGCCTTAAGCACGGGCCACCTCCCATGCGGTCAAGGCATGATCGGCCTCGACCAGATCAGAGAAGTCATGGCGTTCGCCGTTGATTTCCTGGTAATCCTCGTGACCTTTGCCGGCCAGGACAATCACATCATCGGCGCTGGCACCGGCAATCAGCTCGGCAATTGCCCGACCGCGACCGGGAACGAAACGAACCTTATCCACAGCGGCAAAACCGGCGCGAATATCATCGAAAATCTGCGCGGGGTCTTCGGTGCGCGGATTGTCATCGGTCACCAGCACGCCATCGGCCAGGCGCTCAACCACTTCGGCCATCAACGGACGCTTGCCGCGATCGCGATCGCCGCCGCAACCGAACAGGCAGAGCAGCTTGCCCTTGGCGTGCGGACGCAAGGCCGTCAGGACTTTTTCCAGCGCATCCGGGGTGTGGGCATAATCGACCACCACCAAGGGTTGGCTGCCACCGCCCAGGCGCTGCATGCGACCGGCCGGGCCTTCGAGCTTTGGCAGCACACGCAGGATTTCATCCAGCGCGTAGTCCAGCCCCAGCAGTGCGCCTACCGCGGCCAGCACGTTGCTCAGGTTGAATCGCCCCAGCAAGGTGCTGCGCAGATGGTGCTCGCCCTGGGGCGTCACCAGCGTGGCACGCACACCTTCGTCATCGAACGCAGCTTCACGGCAATACAGGTAGGCGCTGGAATCTTCCAGGCTGTAGGTGATCAGGCGCGACTCACCCTTGTCAGCAGCCAGCTTGCGACCGAACTCGTCATCGAGGTTGATGACCCGGCACTTCAAGTCGTTCCAGCCGAACAGCCTGGCTTTCGTCTCGCCGTAGGCTTGCATGGTGCCGTGGTAATCCAGGTGATCGCGCGACAGGTTGGTCAGCACAGCCACATCAAATGCCAGCGCACTGACACGCCCCTGGTCCAGGCCATGGGAAGACACTTCCATGGCGACGGCCTTGGCACCGGCCTTTTTCAGGTCGGCCAGGGTCGCCTGAACGACGATGGGGTTCGGCGTGGTGTGCAGGCCGCTTTCCAGCGCGCCATGGAAACCGCTGCCCAAGGTGCCCACGATGCCGCAGTGTTGCCCCAGCAGGTCCAGCGCTTGCGCGACCAGTTGGGTCACGCTGGTTTTACCGTTGGTGCCGGTCACGCCAATCAGGTTCAGGTGACGGCTCGGCTCGCCATAAAAGCGCCCGGCGATATCGGACAACTGCGCGGCCAGGCCCTTCACCGGAATCAATGGCACATCGGTAATCGGCAGGACGGTTGCCCCTTCGACTTCATACGCCACCGCCGCCGCGCCGCGCTGCAGGGCATCGGCAATGTGCGCACGACCGTCGAGCTTGCCACCCGGCACCGCCAGGAACAGGTCGCCTGCCCGCACGCTGCGGCTGTCCAGGGTCAGTTCGCGAATCAGCAGATCACGGCCAGCGTGGGCAAAAATCTTGTTCAGGCTAAGAGACATCAGCCGCGCCCTCCGTTGGCTTTAACTGGAATAGTCGGGGTTGCATTGGCTGTTTGGGTCGGTGGCAGGTTGTCCGGGGTGATGTTCATCAGGCGCAGGGTGCCGGACATCACTTTGCTGAACACCGGCGCAGAAACCAGGCCACCGTAGTAGCCGGCCTTGCTCGGCTCGTCGATCACGACAACGATGGCGAAACGCGGATCGCTCATCGGGCCGAAGCCGGCGAACAGCGAGCGGTAGGAGTTTTCGGCATAGCCTTTGGTGCCCACCGAGGTCTTGCGCGCGGTACCGGACTTGCCGCCCACGTGATAGGCCGGTACTTGTGCACGGAACACACCGCGCGGAGCCTCGATCACCTGCTGCAACATGCCTTGCATGGTTTTGGCCACGCTTTCCGGCATCACCTGGGCGGCTTGCGGGGGCTTGTCGGTCTTGATCAGGGTCAGCGGTGCAAGACGGCCGTTGTTGGCCAGCGCCGAAAACGCATGGACCAACTGGATGGCCGTCACCGAAAGACCGTAGCCATAGGACAGTGTCGCGGTCTCGGCCTTGCGCCATTCGCGGTAGTTCGGCAGGTTGCCGACCCGCTCGCCCGGGAAGCCCAGGCCGGTGTCCTGGCCCAGGCCGATCCGCTGGGCGAGACGGAAAATGGTTTCGCCGCCGATATCGAAGGCGATCTTGCTCATGCCCACGTTACTGGAGTTGATCAGGATCCCGGTCAGGTCCAGTACCGGGCCTTCTGTCTTGGAAACGTCGCGGATGGTGTATTTACCCAACTGCAGCGTGCCCGGGTACACCTCGACGGTGTCACTCGGTTTCCAGCGACCGGATTCCAGCGCGGCGCTCATGGAGATCGCCTTCATGGTCGAACCTGGCTCGAACACGTCGATCATCGCGCGGTTACGCATCATCGCCGGTTGCAGGTTGCGACGGTTGTTCGGGTTGTAGGTCGGCTGGTTGACCATGGCGAGGATCTCGCCGGTCTTCACGTCCATGATCACCAGGCTGCCGGCCTTGGCGCCGTTCTCGATGATGGCGTTGCGCAACTCGCGGTTGGCCAGGTATTGCAGGCGCAGGTCAATGGACAACGCCAAGGGCTTGCCGGCCTTGGCGTTTTTGGTCACCTGAACGTCTTTGATCAACCGGCCGCGCCGGTCCTTGATCACCTGACGCTTGCCGGGCACACCTGCCAGCCATTCGTCATAGGCCAGCTCCACCCCTTCACGACCGTGATCGTCGATATCGGTAAAGCCAACCATATGAGCGGTGACTTCACCGGCCGGGTAGAAACGCCGGAACTCTTCAATGCCATAGACACCGGGCACCTTGAGGTCGAGCACGAGCTGGCCCTGCTCGGGGGTCAAGCCGCGCACCAGATAGATGAATTCCTTGTTGGCCTGGGCTTCCAGGCGCTCGGTCAGGGCTTTCGGATCCTGGCCCAGGGCAGCCGCCAGCGCCGGCCATTTTTCCTTGGCCGTTTGCATTTCCTTGGCATTGGCCCACAAGGTCGTGACCGGGGTACTCACGGCCAAGGGTTCACCGTTGCGGTCGGTGATCAGGCCACGGTGAGCCGGAATGGGAATGTGACGAAGACTGCGCGCATCGCCCTGCCCCTTGAGGAAGGCGCGATCGACGACCTGCAGGTCGATGATGCGCCAGGCAATCGCCGCCACCATGATGCCGAGCAAGCCCAGCACCAGGCGAAAACGCCAGGGAAACAGCGCGCCGTCGAGTTTCATCATGGCGCCACCATTCGCACTTCAGCCGCGCCCGGGATGTGCATTTTCAGTTGTTCGGTGGCCAGCACTTCGATACGGCTGTGGGCCGTCCAGGTACTTTGCTCGAGGATCAGGCGACCCCACTCTGCCTGTGCCTTGTCGCGTACGCTCAACTCGTTGTACAGCGAGTTGAGCAACTGACGATTCCAGTGGGCGCTGTAGGACACCGCGATCGCGGACATCAGCACGCCAACAAACAGCAGCAGCATGAAAAAGCTGCCGCCTGGAAGAGGCTTGGCAAAGAGCTTGCTCACCGCAGCTTCTCCGCGACGCGCATGACGGCGCTACGGGAGCGTGGGTTGGCTTTGAGTTCGGCTTCGCCGGCGAACTGCGCTTTGCCATGGATTTTGATTTTCGGCACAAAGGCTTCGAAACGTACCGGCAGGTTGCGCGGCAGGTTATCGGTTTCACCCTTGACCAGTTTGCGCATGAACAGTTTGACGATACGGTCTTCCAGCGAGTGGAAGCTGATCACCACCAGACGACCACCGACCTCCAGCGCCTCGAGCGCCGCTTCAAGACCGGTTTCAAGATCGCCCAGCTCGTTGTTGACGTGAATGCGCAGGCCCTGGAATGCACGGGTAGCCGGGTTCTTGCCCTTTTCCCACGCCGGGTTGGCCACTTTCAGGACTTCGGCCAGATCGCCGGTGCGCTCGAATGGCTTGATGTCGCGACGTTCGACCACGGCACGGGCCATGCGACCGGAAAAACGCTCTTCGCCGTATTCCTTGAATACGCGGGCAATTTCTTCGACAGGTGCCGTGTTGACGAACTGGGCCGCACTGATCCCGCGAGACGGGTCCATACGCATGTCCAGCGGACCGTCATTGAGGAAGCTGAAGCCGCGCTCGGGATCGTCGAGCTGTGGCGAGGACACCCCCAGATCGAGCAGGACGCCGCTGACCTTGCCGGCCAGGCCGCGATCGGCCACTTCCGAACCCAGCTCGGCAAAGCTGCGCTGTACAACGACAAAGCGGCCGTCTTCGGCCGCTAGCGTTTGCCCGGTGGCAATCGCTTGAGGATCCTTGTCGAATCCCAGCAACCGGCCATCAGGGCCGAGCTGGCTGAGTATCAGGCGGCTATGACCGCCGCGCCCGAAGGTGCCATCGAGATAGCACCCATCAGGGCGTACGGCGAGAGCCTCGACGGCTTCGTCAAGCAGTACGGTGATGTGGTTAAAGCCGCTATCAATAGTCACAGGATCAAATCACGCAGTTCATCAGGCATGGCGCCCGGTTGTTGAATAGCAGCCAGGTCAGCAGCAGACACTGCATCCCAGGCATCCTCGTCCCACAATTGGAACTTGTTCAGTTGGCCTACCAACATTGCGCGCTTATCCAACTTGGCATATTCGCGCAGACGTGGCGGAACCAGAAAACGACCACTGCCATCGAGTTCGAGATCGACGGCATTACCAATCAGCAAGCGTTGCAAGCGACGGTTTTCTTCGCGCAGCGAAGGCAGTGCGCGCAGCTTGGTTTCAATCAGCTCCCACTCATCGAGGGGGTAAACGCACAAACAAGGGTCAACGGCATCAATCGTTACAATTAACTGCCCCGAACTTCGCGAAACGAGCTCGTCACGATACCGGCTCGGCATGGCGAGACGGCCTTTTGCATCGAGACTGATAGCGTTGGCTCCGCGAAACACGTCAGCGTCTCCCCAAATTTTAGCGTTTTACGCTCAAAAAACCCACTTCATGCCACTTTTCGCCACTTGTGCACACTATAGGAATGCGCCCACCACACCGTCAAGGCGCGGATTCAAGGAAAAACCTTACAGATCGGAGATTTAGAGGCGCAAAAGAAGAGGTTACGAATATTTGGCGGATGATTGAGCTCGATAACTTGAAGCAGCACTGAAGGCTACGTTCAGAAGTTAAAGTAATTTGTTAAGAGTAAGATTTTTTTGGTATTACAAAAGCGCGTCTGCTATTGATTCAAGCAGGGTGGGTAATGGCTACTACGGGCGCCTCTGCAAACGGGGTCCTGCGGACGGTCTATCGACATTAAACTTATCACCGCCAGCCACTTGAACGCTAGCCAGTCGATAGTACCAAGCCTCCCCGCCTGTGGCTCAGGCAGAGAAGATAAATAAGGTGGAGAGTCGATCTGTAAGCCGGGTTCTGTCTTGAACAGTCATTCGTCTACGATGGCCATCACTGGACACCTTTAGCAACCTACCCGGTCCCAGCGCGGGCCACGCCTTGGGACCCTATTTGGTCTTGCTCCAAGTGGGGTTTACCTAGCCACGAACTGTTGCCAGTCGTGCGGTGCGCTCTTACCGCACCTTTTCACCCTTACCGGCACCGAAGTGCTTAGGCGGTTATTTTCTGTGGCACTTTCCGTAGGCTCGCGCCTCCCAGGCGTTACCTGGCACTTCGCCCTATGGAGCCCGGACTTTCCTCCCCCCCCTAATTTTCATAGAGGGCAGCGACTGTCCGATCGACTCTCCGCCGCGAAGGTTAACGGCACAACGCCCGAAGAACAAGCAATAAAAGCCTTTTACCGCTCTACAGCCCGCGCGCTTACTCGCCTTTCTGCTTTTCCAGGGCCACTTGATAAAGCACGTTCTTGCGCTCACCGGTTATTTGCGCCGCCAGGGCTGCCGCACGCTTGAGGGGCATCTCCTCGAGCAACAGATTGAGGACACGCATCGCCTCACTGCTGACCGCATCCTCGCTTTCCGGGGCCGTCCAGCCGGCCACCAGCACCACGCACTCGCCGCGCTGCTGATTGCTGTCGGCCTCGACGAAAGCGCGCAACTCGGCCAATGGCAGGCCCTTGAGCGTCTCGAAGGTCTTGGTCAGCTCACGCGCCAGCAACGCCGGACGGTCCGCGCCAAACACCAGTTCCATGTCCTGCAGGCACTCCAGAATCCGGTGCGGCGCCTCGTAAAAGATCAAGGTGCGCGGTTCTTCCTTTATGGACTCCAGGCGCGCGCGGCGCCCAACGACCTTGGCCGGCAGAAAACCCTCGAAGATAAAGCGGTCCGATGGCAGCCCCGCCGCAGACAATGCCGCAATCAACGCGCAAGCCCCGGGAACCGGTACTACATTGATACCGGCCGCCCGCGCCTGGCGCACCAGGTGATAACCGGGATCCGAGATCAGCGGCGTGCCCGCGTCGGAAATCAATGCGACGTTGTCGCCTGCCAGCAAACGCGTAATGAAACGACTGCCTTCATCGCGCTCGTTGTGCTCATGGCAAGCGGCCAAAGGCGTACCAATCCCGAAATGTTGCAGCAACCGCAAGGAGTGACGAGTATCTTCAGCAGCGATCAACGCCACCTCACGCAAGATTTTCAGCGCGCGGGCACTGATGTCATCCAGGTTGCCGATGGGCGTCGCCACCACATAAAGCGAGCCAGCAGCGGAATTCAAAGCACCTGGAGCAGTCAAAGCGCACACCTCATGGTTGGTAAAACCGCCATTGTAGCGCGTAGTAGCCCCTCGGATGAGCGTCACTGTCGTCATCGGACACCCGCCACCGTTGAGCCTCGCAACATTTACACGACCTAAATTGAACGTTTCACGCCAGCAACATCGCGCCCCGGCCAGCGCTTGGGTACAATTCCACGCTAATTTGATCGAGTATCAGGAACACTTACATGATCGCTTGCCTGCGGCTGTTCACTGCCCTCTGCCTTGCTGCCTTGCTGGCGGCTTGCGCTAGCTCGCCCTCGTCCAGCCTTGGCGACCTTCCACGGACTGCGGATGCCAGTATCGAGCAACTGCTCGAACAGGCCACCACCGCAGGCAATCCCGAAAAGGCTGCCCTGCTGCGCCTGAGCGCCGCCGACCTGGCCTACCGTCAAGGTAACGCCGACCAGTCCGCGCAAATACTTCAACTGGTTCCAGTGGAATCGTTGAAACCCGGCCAACAGGTCTTCGCCAGCACCCTGGCGGCGGAACTGGCCATGACTCGCAACCAGCCCAAGGCGGCGCTGACTGCCCTGAGCCATCCAAGCCTGCAACGCCTGGACGAGCTACCCGACGAGCAGCAAGTGCGCACCGGCACCGTGCGCGCCCGCGCCCTCGAGGCCGATGGCCAGACCCTGGCCGCCGCCCGCCAGCGCATCGCCATTGCCCCGATGCTTGAAGGCGACGCCGCTAGCAAGAACCATGAGGCCATCTGGGCACTTATCGCTTCCTTGCCGACCGACCAACTGCAACCGATCACCAACGACGAACTCGGTGGCTGGATGAGCCTGGCCGTGGCGGTGAAGACCGCAGGCACGCTGGAACTGCAACAGGCCGCCATCGACCAATGGCGCGCCCAGCACCCGGAACACCCGGCCGCCCTTCAACTGCCACTGGCCCTGACCCAACTCAAGCAACTGGCCAGCCAGCCCGTCAGCAAAATCGCCCTGCTACTGCCCCAGGAAGGCCCGCTGGCCTCGGTGGCCAAGGCCTTGCGCGAAGGCTTCATGGCTGCTCACTACCAAGCCCAGCAAGCCGGACAGAAGCCACCGGCCATCGAGTTTTATGACAGCTCGCGCCTGACCTCGCTGGACGACTTCTATCGCAAGGCGCAGGCCGATGGCGTGCAACTGGTTGTCGGCCCATTGGAAAAACCATTGGTCAAACAACTCAGCGCCCGCCCACAACTGCCCATCACCACCTTGGCCCTGAACTACAGCGAAGGCGATCAAGGCCCCGCCCAACTGTTCCAGTTCGGCCTGGCCGCCGAGGACGAAGCCCGCGAAGTGTCCCGGCGAGCACGGGCCGACGGCCTGCATCGCGCCGCGGTCCTGGTACCAAAAGGCGAATGGGGCGATCGCGTCCTCAAGGCGTTCAGCCAGGACTGGCAAGGCAACGGCGGCACCATCATCGGTATCGAGCGTGTCGACCAGCCTGTGCAACTGGCCCAGCAAATCGCCGACCTGTTCCAGCTGCGCCAGAGCGAAGGTCGCGCCAAGAGCCTGCAAAGCACCCTGGGCTCCCAGGTCGCCGCACAACCTTCGCGTCGCCAGGACATCGAGTTCATCTTCCTGGCCTCGACCCCGCAACAGGCCCAACAGATCAAGCCCACGCTGAACTTCCAGTACGCGGGCGACGTACCGGTCTACGCCACGTCCCACGTGTACAGCGCCAGCGGCGACCAGAACCAGTACAACGACATGAATGGCATTCGCTTCTGCGATACCCCATGGTTGCTGAACATCAACGACCCACTGCGCCAGCAAGTGACCGCTCAATGGCCGCAAGCCAACGGCAGCCTGGGCCGCCTGTACGCCATGGGTGTCGATGCTTACCGCCTGGCACCACGCCTGGGCCAGCTCAAGGCGTTGCCTGACAGCACTATCGAAGGCCAATCGGGCAACCTGAGCATGAGCCCGACACAGCGCATTCAACGTCAGTTGCCCTGGGCACAGTTCGTCAACGGTCAGGTCCAGCGCCTGCCAGACACCCAACGTTAATGCCTGACAGGTCAAGCCAACAACGCGGACGGGACGCCGAAAGCCAGGCGCTCCAGCATCTCCAGCAACAGGGTCTGCGCCTCCTGGCGCAGAACTGGCTGTGCAAACGCGGTGAGCTTGATCTGGTCATGCTTGACGGCGATACAGTAGTATTCGTCGAAGTCCGCTACAGACAAAACACCCAATGGGGTGGCGCGCTCGGCAGCATCGATGCACGCAAGCGTCAAAAACTGATTCTCGCCGCGCAGTACTTCCTGCAAAGCGAGTCGCGCTGGGCCGATTCTCCCTGCCGCTTTGATGTAGTCGCCATAGACAGCACCGCAACACAGCTGAACTGGCTACGGAATGCCTTTGATAGCTGACCGCTCTCAGGCAAGGCCGCCTTTAACCCAATACTTTTGCTCTTTGCTTTGCGGGCCGCACATTGCCGTGCCACCAAGCCGCGCCACTTAAGGTCACACAGATGGACATGCAATCCCGAATTCGCCAGCTTTTTCAGGCCAGTATCGATACCAAGCAACAGGCGATGGACGTACTTGCACCGCACATCGAGCAAGCCAGCCAAGTGATGGTCAACGCCCTGCTCAACGAAGGCAAAATGCTTTCGTGCGGTAACGGCGGTTCGGCTGGCGACGCACAGCATTTCTCTTCCGAACTGCTTAACCGTTTCGAGCGCGAGCGCCCGAGCCTGCCAGCCATCGCGCTGACCACCGACAGCTCGACGATCACTTCGATCGCCAACGACTACAGCTACAACGAAATATTCTCCAAGCAAATCCGTGCACTGGGCCAACCCGGCGACGTATTGCTGGCGATTTCCACCAGCGGCAACTCGGCCAACATTATTCAAGCGATCCAGGCCGCACATGATCGCGAAATGATTGTCGTAGCCTTGACCGGTCGCGACGGCGGCGGCATGGCCTCGCTGCTTTTGCCTGAAGACGTCGAAATTCGCGTACCGGCCAACGTCACCGCACGCATTCAGGAAGTTCACCTGCTGGCGATCCACTGCCTCTGCGACTTGATCGACAGCCAATTGTTCGGGAGTGAAGAATGACCCTTAATCGCCTCGGCCTTGTGGCCCTGACCCTGAGCCTTGCCATCAGCGGCTGCACCTCAATGGTGAGCGCCAGCCGTGAAAGCCCTATTCAAGATGACCGCGGCACTCGCACCTTCGGCAGCAAGATCGACGACTCCCTGATCGAAACCAAGGTCGGCGTGAACGTGGCCAAGGCCAACCCGGACCTGGACCGCAACTCGCACATCGTCGTGACCAGCTTCAACGGCGTCGTGCTGCTCGCCGGACAAACACCCCGCTCCGACCTCAAGGCCCAGGCCGAACAAGCCGCTGCCGCCGTCCAGCGGGTCAAGACCGTACACAACGAACTGCAAGTGATGCAGCCTTCGTCGTTGCTGGCCCGTAATAACGACGCCTGGCTGACCACCAAGATCAAGGCCCAGATGCTCACCGACCCGAGCATTCCCGGCTCACGCATCAAGGTCGTGACCGAGAATGGCATCGTCTACTTGCTGGGCCTGCTGACCAAGCAGGAAGCCGCCCAGGCGACCAATCTGGTACAGGGTGTTTCCGGCGTACAAAAGATTGTGAAGCTGTTCGAGTACATCGATTGATGTAACCCGAACGCCAGGCACAAAAAAGGCGATCCATCCGGATCGCCTTTTTTATTACTTCACCACCTTCAAACTGGGTCGACCGCTTGGGCGCGGCGGCTCGTCATCGGGTGGCGGCTGATCATCTTCCTGCTCGATCTCTTCCTCGTCATCCAGAGGCGACTCAAGATCGAACACCATACCCTGACCATTTTCCCGGGCGTAAATGCCCAGGATTGCGCCCACAGGCACGTACAGGGTATGAGGAACACCACCGAAGCGCCCCTCGAAGCTGACCGCCTCGTTATCCATGTGCAGATGACGAACAGCCGCAGGAGAAACGTTCAGAACAATCTGTCCATCACTGGCAAACCCCTGGGGGACCTGCACCGACGGAAACTCGGAATTGACCAGCATGTGCGGTGTGCAGTCGTTGTCCACAATCCACTCATAGAGCGCGCGGACCAAATAAGGTCGACTGGAGTTCATAGCGGCTCCTTAAGCCTTAGCGCATATCGCGTTCGGTAGCAGACAGACTCGCCTGGAATGCCGCACGCGCAAACTGGCGCTCCATATAATCAAGCAGCGGCTTGGCAGGCCGCGGCAGTTCGATACCTAGCTTCGGTAAACGCCAGAGTATTGGCAATAGGCAACAATCCACCAGGCTTTGTTCATCACTCAGGAAAAAAGGTTTGTCGGCAAATAACGGCGAAACCCCCGTGAGACTTTCACGCAACTCCTTGCGAGCCTGTACGCGCGCGGGTTCCTTGGTCCGCGAATCCAGAATCAGGTCCACCAGGCCACACCAGTCGCGCTGAATGCGATGAATCAGCAGACGGCTGTTGGCACGCGCCACGGGATAAACCGGCAGCAAAGGCGGATGCGGGTAACGCTCATCCAGGTATTCCATCACCACCGTCGACTCCCACAACGCCAGGTCACGATCGACCAGGGTGGGCAAGCTGCCGTAGGGGTTCACTTCGATCAGCTTTGGCGGCTGACGACCCGCCTCCACACTGATGATCTCGGCGCTGACACCCTTCTCTGCCAGTACGATTCGCACTCGGTGGGAATAGTGGTCGGCGGGGTCGGAGTAACAGGCCAACCGATTGGTCACGCCCATGGCGATCCTCCTCGCTTGTTGAAATTATCGGAGCGGAAAAACGAGCGCGCCCAGAGGGCGCCTCCCGTAACGCCTGGATGACCAGACTCGTTACACTTTCGGAGGCGCCCTTGGGCGCGCGCGGTTAACAGCAATTACTTGAAGCTATATCAATGCACATCTTTCCAGTATTCGCGCTTGAGCAGATAGGCGAATACGAAGAAGAACGCCAGGTACAGCAACACATAGGTACCAATGCGCTGGTGCTCCAGCTTAACCGGGTTAGCCGAGTAAGCGAGGAAGGTTACCAGATTCTTGACCTTCTCATCGAACTGCTCTTCGGTCAGGGCACCGGACTTCGGCACGATGGTCAACTGATCGCACGCTTCATGAGTCAGCGGCGTACCGGTCAGCGGATCATATTGCTTCTTGCCATGCTCGACGACCTGAACCTGTTTGCACCCTACGACCTGGCGACCTTGCAGGCCCACCAGCACGTTAGGCATGCCCACGTTCGGGAACACCTTGTTGTTCACACCCCAAGGGCGCGACGGGTCTTCGTAGAACGACTTCAGGTAGCCGTACAGCCAGTCGGTACCCCGAACACGAGCCACCAGGGTCAGATCAGGCGGCGCAGCGCCGAACCAGGCCTTGGCGTCTGCCGGCTGCATGCCGATGCTCATGTGGTCGCCGATCTTGGCGCCGGTGAACACCAGGTTCTTCAACATCAGATCGTGAGGAATCCCCAGATCGTCGGCAACGCGCTCATAGCGCTGGAACTTGGCACTGTGGCAACCCATGCAGTAGTTGGCGAACGTACGCGCGCCATCTTGCATTGCCGCTTTGTCGGAAACGTCGATATCTACCTTTTCCAGCTCAGGACCGCCCGCCGAAGAGGCGAACGAGAACACAGGCATAGCCGCAAGAATCAGTACAGCAAATAGCTTTTTCATCAGCCAGTCACCCTTTCCGGAACCGGTTTGGTCTTCTCGAGCCTGGTGTAGAACGGCATCAGAATGAAGTAGGCGAAGTACAGGAAGGTACATACCTGCGACAGCAGCGTACGACCTGGTGTTGGAGCCAACACACCCAGCACACCCAGAATCACGAACGAAATGCAGAACACCCAGAGCCAGATCTTGCTCAGCCAGCCTTTGTAGCGCATGGATTTGACCGGACTGCGGTCAAGCCAAGGCAGGACAAACAGCACGGCAATCGCGGCACCCATGGCGATGACGCCCAGGAGCTTGTCCGGAACCGCACGCAGGATCGCGTAGAACGGGGTGAAGTACCAGACCGGAGCGATGTGCTCAGGGGTCTTGAACGCGTTCGCCACTTCAAAGTTCGGCTTCTCGAGGAAGTAACCGCCCATTTCCGGGAAGAAGAACACGATCGAGCAGAAGATGAACAGGAACACCACGACGCCGACGATATCCTTCACGGTGTAGTACGGGTGGAAGGCAATGCCATCCAGCGGTACGCCGTTTTCGTCCTTGTGCTTCTTGATGTCCACGCCGTCAGGGTTGTTCGAACCGACTTCGTGCAGCGCCAGGACGTGCAGCACTACCAGACCGAGAATCACGATCGGCAAGGCGACTACGTGCAAGGCGAAGAAGCGGTTCAGGGTGATGCCCGAAATCAGGTAGTCACCACGGATCCACTGGGTCAGGTCGTCGCCGATGACCGGGATCGCACCGAACAGCGAGATGATCACCTGGGCACCCCAGTAGGACATCTGGCCCCAAGGCAGCAGGTAGCCCATGAAGGCCTCCGCCATCAGCGCCAGGTAGATCAGCATGCCGAACACCCACACCAGCTCACGCGGCTTCTGGTACGAACCGTAGAGCAGGCCACGGAACATGTGCAGGTAAACCACGATGAAGAACGCCGAAGCGCCCGTGGAGTGCAGCAGACGCAGGATCGAGCCGTACTCGACGTCGCGCATGATGTATTCGACGGAGGCGAACGCCTCTTCCGCCGACGGGGTGTAGCTCATGGTCAACCAGACGCCGGTTACGATCTGGTTAACCAGAACCAGCAGCGCCAGAGAGCCAAAGAAGTAGAAGAAGTTGAAGTTCTTCGGGGCGTAGTACTTGCTGAGATGGTCTTCCCACATTTTGGTCGCGGGAAAGCGCGCATCAACCCAATCCATGAACTTGCTCATCACGCTTTCTCCGTATCGACGCCGACGACAATGATGTCATCCGACTCATAGGAATGCGGGGGAACTGGCAGGTTCAAAGGCGCAGGCTGCGACTTGAAGACACGGCCAGCCAGATCGTAGTGGGAACCGTGGCAAGGGCAGAAATAACCCCCTACCCATTTCGGACCAAGATCCGCTGGCGCCACTTCTGGACGGAAGGTCGGGGAACAGCCCAGGTGCGTGCAAATACCGATCAGCAGCAGAACCTCTGGCTTGATCGAACGCGTCTTGGGATCCACATAAGTCGGTTGTACCGAGCTCTTGGAGTCCGGATCGGAGAGTTCACCCTCGATCTTTGTAAGATTCCCCAAAATTTCCTGGGTACGGCGGACAATGAACACCGGCTGACCGCGCCATTCAGCAATCATTTGCTGACCTGGTTCGATTTTGCTGACATTCACCTTCACCGGTGCACCTGCGGCCTTCGCCTTGGCACTGGGAAACCACGACCCCACGAACGGGACCGCAGCCCCCACCGCTCCTGCAGCACCCACCACGGATGTGGCTGCTACCAGAAAGCGACGCCGGCCTGCATTCACGCCGTCATTGCTCATTCAGTCCTCTCCCATCAGCTTTGTGGCCTGTTAAATCAGGCATCTACTAAGTAAAAATCTGAACTTATAAAAATTTTGCCGAATGGTAATGAAAAGCCCCAATTCTGACAAGGTAATTACCACCCGACACAACCGCCAAGCCTTGCAGTATAGGGCCTCTACGGATGTGGCAAGTTGTCACACCACAAATCTTCGCCCATAAAAAACGCCCAGCTCCGTGAGGAGACTGGGCGCTTTGAACGCGAGAGCGAATTAACGCTTCGAGTACTGCGGACGCTTACGCGCTTTACGCAGACCAACTTTCTTACGTTCAACTTCACGTGCATCGCGAGTCACGAAGCCAGCTTTGCGCAGAGCGCCACGCAGGGTTTCGTCGTACTGCATCAGAGCGCGAGTGATACCGTGGCGGATTGCGCCAGCTTGACCACTTACACCACCACCGATCACGGTGACGTAGATGTCGAACTTCTCGACAGTCTCAGTCAATTCCAGCGGCTGACGAACTACCATGCGGGCAGTTTCGCGACCGAAGAAATTATCCAGGGAGCGGTTGTTGATGGAGATGTTACCAGTACCCGGACGCAGGAAAACGCGTGCGGTTGCGGTCTTGCGACGGCCAGTGCCGTAATTTTGAGTCGCCGACATAATGAACTATTCCGTTAAAACTTCAGTTCTTGGGGCTGCTGAGCAGTATGAGGGTGAACAGCGCCCGCATAGACTTTCAGCTTACGATACATGTCGCGACCCAGTGGGTTCTTAGGCAGCATGCCTTTAACCGCGGTCTCGATCACGCGCTCAGGGGCTTTAGCGATCAGCTTTTCGAAGTTGATCGACTTGATGCCGCCCGGGAAACCGGAGTGAGAGTAGTAGATTTTGTCGGTGGTTTTAGCACCGGTTACACGAATCTGCTCGGCGTTGATAACGACGATGTAGTCGCCGGTGTCAACGTGAGGCGTGTACTCAGCTTTATGCTTGCCACGCAGACGGCTCGCGATTTCGGTGGCCAGACGACCCAGGGTCTGACCTGCAGCGTCGACGACAAACCAGTCGCGCTGTACTGTTTCCGGTTTAGCAGTAAAAGTTTTCATTCTTTATAGCCTCAGGGGCCGCCCTGTAAATTAGACGGCGGATCTTACTGAATAGTGCGTACTTTGACAAGTCAAAGGCAGCCGGGTACAGACGCTATCGGGGGCTCGGGTCGGCGCGTCCGTTCAACGGCAAGATTCTTCGGCGGCGGCGCATCACTTCCACTGCAGAAAGAGGTGCGCAATTATGCAGATTGCGAAAAATTTTTCAACCTGCTTTTATGATTGTTTTGCCAAGGGAGCACCCGATGGACTATCGCCAGCTAGGCCGCACCGACCTGAAAGTGAGCGGCATCTGCCTCGGAACCATGACCTGGGGCGAGCAAAACAGCGAGGCTGAAGCCTTCGCGCAGATTGAACGAGCCAAAAACGCCGGGATCAATTTCATCGACACCGCGGAGATGTACCCGGTACCGCCCAAGGCCGAAACCTACGCCAGCACCGAGCGCTACATCGGCAATTATTTCAAGCGCCACGGCGATCGCGCCGACTGGGTCCTGGCCAGCAAGATCGCGGGGCCAGGCAACACCATCGACTACATCCGCGACGGCCATCTCAAGCACAATCGCGAACACATCGTCCAGGCCCTGGATGCCAGCCTCAAGCGCCTGCAGACCGACTGGATCGACCTCTACCAGCTGCACTGGCCGGAGCGCAGCACCAACTTTTTTGGCCAGCTGGGCTACACACACAAGAGCGAAGTCAACCTGACACCGCTCGAGGACACCCTTGAGGCGCTGGACGAGCAGGTCAAGGCCGGCAAGATTCGCCACATCGGCCTGTCCAACGAAACCCCGTGGGGCACCATGCGCTTCCTCGCCCTGGCCGAAGCCCGTGGCTGGCCACGGACAGTCTCGATCCAGAACCCCTACAACCTGCTCAACCGCAGCTTTGAAGTGGGCCTGGCAGAAATCGCCATTCGCGAACAGTGCGGATTGCTCGCCTATTCCCCCCTGGCGTTCGGTTTCCTCTCAGGCAAGTACGAAGGTGGGGCGCGCCCGGCAAAAGGTCGCCTGAGCCTCTACAGTCGCTTCAGCCGCTACTTCAACCCGCAGTCGGAAGCCGCCTGCAGCCGCTACGTGGCACTGGCCCGCGAGCACGGTCTTGACCCGGCGCAAATGGCCCTGGCGTTCGTCAACCAGCAACCGTTCGTCACCAGCAACATCATCGGTGCAACGACGCTGGAACAACTGGACAGCAACATCGCCAGCTTCGACCTGAAACTGTCCCACGAAGTGCTGGCGGGAATCGAGGCAATCCACAAGGATCACCCGAACCCTGCGCCCTGATTGATTTCCGACCCCATTCGTCGGAACGCCGCCCGGAGCAAGCCCGTTCCCACACCGGACCTGCACCCGACCACACAGGGTGTGATGGACGCGGGCCCTGATGGGAGCGGGCTTGCCCGCGATGACGAGAGTCAACTCACAACCCATTCAAAGCGACCGCGCAATGATCTCCTTCATGATTTCATTGGTCCCGGCATAGATCCGCTGCACGCGCGCATCTGCCCATGCCCGGGCGATCGGGTACTCCCACATGAAGCCGTAGCCGCCGTGCAGCTGCACGCACTCGTCGAGCACCTTGCATTGCAGGTCGGTGCCCCAGTACTTGGCCATCGCCGCCGTCGGCACGTCGAGCTTGCCTTGCAGGTGCAGTTCCAGGCAGCGGTCGACGAACACCCGGCCAATCTGGATCTCAGTGGCCATTTCCGCCAGCTTGAAGCGGGTGTTCTGGAAGTCGGCGATCGACTTGCCGAACGCCTTGCGCTCGCGGGTATAGTCCAGCGTCCACTGCAGCGCCGCCTCGGCCGAGGCCAGGCCACCGACGGCCACCGTCAGGCGCTCCTGTGGCAGCTCTTGCATCAGGTAGGCAAAGCCCATCCCGGCCTGCCCCAACAGGTTCTCCTTGGGAATCCGCACATCCTGAAAGAACAGCTCGGAGGTGTCCTGGGCCTTCATGCCGACCTTTTCCAGGCGCTTGCCCTTGTCGAAACCCGGGGTGCCGGCTTCCACCAGGAACAGGCTGGTGCCCTTGGCCCCGGCCTTGGGATCGGTCTTGGCCACGACAATCACCAGGTCCGCGAGAAAGCCGTTGGTGATGAAGGTTTTCGAGCCGTTGATCACGTACTCGTCACCGTCCAGCACTGCGGTGGTTTTCACCCCTTGCAGGTCGGAGCCGGCACCGGGCTCGGTCATGGCAATGGCGGTGACCATTTCCCCCGAGACCAGCTTGGGCAGGTATTTGTGTTTCAGGGCTTCACTGCCGTAATGCAGGATGTACGGCGCGACGATATCCGAATGCAGGGAAAAACCGATGCCGGTCAACCCCAGCCGCCCTACCTCCTCGATGACCACCGCGCTGTAGAGAAAATCCGCACCGAGGCCACCGTACTCTTCCGGCAGATGGGAGCACAGCATCCCCGCCTCCCCTGCCTTGCTCCAGAGTTTACGGTCGATAAAACCCTGCTTTTCCCATTGAGCATGAAAGGGCACGGCCTCTTTTTCGAGGAAGGTTCGTACGCTGTCGCGAAACAGTTCGTGCTCGGAACTGAACAAGGTTCTTGGAATCATCGGGGCACCTGTGATTATTGTTGGCCGAAAATTGAATCCCAGAGCCTAAGCCCCACGCCCGGAACAGGACACTGGACACATCAGCCAAAAAATAAGACGATCCAGCCGCTTGGTGACCACTTTCCCCTATAAGAATAAATTGAATTATGTCTATCCAACCCTCCTCGCCCTTGCGGCGAGTCAGTATCCTGGCTATCGACCGGGTTTTTGCCTACACCCTCATGCAGGCCAAGGATTTCTTCCACCTGGCCAGCCTGCGCTACGGCAAACAACAGGGTCATGGCCTGACTCCCGGATTCGAAACCCGCGTGGTCAGCCCCGACGGCAAACCCGTCAACAGCTTCAGCGATGTGCTGATGCCGGTGGACGGTGGCCTGGAAAACACTGACATCATCATCCTCCCGGCCTTCTGGGACGATTTCGACACCCTGTGCCAACGTTATCCACAAGTGCTGCCATGGTTGCGCGAGCAACACGCCCGTGGCGCGGTGCTCTGCGGCGAGGCCACCGGGGTGTTCTGGCTGGCCGAAGCCGGATTGCTCGATGGCAAGGAAGCGACCACCTACTGGCGCTTTTTCAACGCCTTCGAGGAACGCTTCCCCAATGTCCAGCTCAACAAGGACAAGCACCTGACCGACGCCGACAACCTGTACTGCGCCGGCGGCACCACCTCGGCCTGCGATCTCTATATCTACCTGATCGAGCGTTTCTGCGGCGCCAACGTATCCCAGGCCGTGGCCCGTGACATCCTGTATGAAGTGCAGCGCAGCTATTCCCCCGGCCGCATTGGCTTCGGCGGACAGAAGCTGCA
Source organism: Pseudomonas sp. Irchel s3h17 (assembly GCF_900187505.1). Taxonomy (GTDB): domain Bacteria; phylum Pseudomonadota; class Gammaproteobacteria; order Pseudomonadales; family Pseudomonadaceae; genus Aquipseudomonas. The sequence continues at coordinate 87,888 of NZ_FYDL01000008.1, read as the reverse complement.
TCAGGATGTGATCATCCTGCAGATCCAGCACTGGCTCGAAGAACACTTTGCCGACAAGTTCCGCTTCGAAGACGTCGCCCGTGAACACGGCATGAGCATCCGCAACTTCATGCGCCGCTTCCAGACCGCCACCGGCGACAAGCCGCTGCACTACCTGCAACGGTTGCGCATCGAAACCGCCAAGGGCCTGCTCTCGGGCAGCCGCAAGAGCATCAAGACCATCAGCTACGAAGTCGGCTACGACGACGCGAGCTTCTTCGCCCGTCTGTTCCGCCAGCACACCGAACTGTCGCCGAACCAGTATCGGCAGCAGTTTCAGCAGGCTGCATAGCCGAACACCAACCGAATGTGGGAGCGAGCCTGCTCGCTTCCACATAGAATCTTGCGCCGGCCACGCAGTTCTTTCGCTGTGCATTTTCCTACGCAAAAAACGGAATACAGAGCGTCGGAGAACCCAGCCCTGCCCACAGACGCAGCCCCTTAAAAAACTTCAACATCCTCCCTGCAAACACCATCAGGGAAGATCAACCATGACTATCGGATCAAGCTACAACTACCCTTCATACATCGCCAAGGAGGCCGCCCGAACAAAGCGCTCGGCTAAAAACAAATGGGCGGCTCGCTTTCCAAATCCGCCGGATTTGTGCTTTGACTATCGAGCACTGTTAGAACAGGAAAACGGCATCGCCAGGGCAACTGACCCGCAACATAAAATCTGCATCATCGGCGCCGGCGTCACAGGCCTGACCGCCGCCAGAGAACTCTATCGCTGCGGCTTTACCCATATCACTCTCATCGAACAATCCAGACGCATCGGCGGCAGGCATCTGACCGTTCCCGGCAGCCGAAACTCGGCAGCAAGCCATACACCGTTTGAAATGGGCGCCATGCGCATGCCCTTCTTCAACCGGGCGGATGAGCCACCGACAGAAGGTCGGTCGCTGATGGCTTACTACGCCAATCAATTTGAATTGGCGTTTTCAGACTTCGCCAACCCCGGTAGCCAATGGGTTCACTCGACAGGCATCTATCTCCGGGAGGGCAGCATGGGCGGCGGATCGGCGCCGCAAATGTTGATATGGAAAAACGAAGACGGCGTCACACCGCCTCCCGGCGATGAATTGCAAAAGGTTTATTCCAAGTGGAAAGCCTTTGCCGATCGCATGACCCGCCACGTTGCTGAGCTCTATGCGAGCCAGGAATGGGAAGCCATATGGGCTTCTATCGTTGAAAAATACGAGAGTGTCTCGTTCCGCGACCTGGTCAGCATGCCAGCACTGGAAGCTTGGGATGGCCGCTCACCCGGGGATTTCGGCGGAATGGGAATGTCTGCGCAAGAGTCCGCAATTTTTTACGCGATAGGTATAGGTGACGGTAGCTGGGGAGCTTTTTACGACGTCTGCTGCCTCTACCCTCTGCGTACCGCGATTTTCGGTTTCAGCAGCCAATTGCAACTGATCCATGGTCGAGTGGACTCAAACGGCGATCCACTGGATTCGCCCTACCTGAATAGCGAAGCCGTTTTTGACTCAATGGGGCAGAGTTTCGACAGGCCCCGCTACATCGGCCTCGCCGCTTTGGACGAATGCCTGCTGTTTGTGAAAACCGACGAAACCGGAAAGTCCATCTACGAACATTGCCTCGAAAGAAGCAATGGGCTTCTCACCGACTCATCCGTCACAAAACTGGAAAAGCTGCCCAATCAAAAAATACGCGTCTATTACAACTGGAAACACAGTCAACCCGAGCAAATCCAGGAGCAATTTGATGACTTTGACTCGGTCATCATGACACTACCCTCCTGGCTGATTGAAACTCGAATCAAGCTCGAAAATTTCACCCAGGAGATGCTGCCTTTCGAGACGATTAACGCCTACAAAACCGCACACTGGGAAACTAGCTGCAAAGTGTTTGCACCGCTGAAAAAATCATTTCTCTCGAAAAACAAAAACATCCCGCAAGCCATCGTAACCGACAGTTTTATCCACGATGTCTATACCTACCGCTACAACGACAATTACAGCTATGACTGCATCCTGTTGAGTTACACCTGGGAAGATGACGCAACCAAGCTCGCCTCATTCAGCGATAAGGAGTTGGTATCAAAATGCGCCGAAGAGCTGGATCGCATACTCATGAACTCTGCCAACGTCCAGGAAAAAATCTCTCCCTACATCGGCATTGATCAAGCGGTGGTTCAGCGCTGGATCACTGATAAAAATGCTCTGGGCTGTGCCAAGCTTTACCGACCGGGCACCTACTATGATGCCGTCGGCCTGATGAAGTACAACCGGGACCTTGCTCATGTATCAGGCTTATATTTGTCCGGTGAGTCATTTTCCGTCGATGCCGGTTGGACGGAGCCATGTTTTCGCGGTGCTGTCGATGCAGTGATTCATATCTGCAACAAAACCGCCGCGACCTTCAATGGCGGATTTTCCTTGAGCGACTACCCGCACTACCAACTCAAAATCTGATCACATCCCCGTTCCAGAGCCATGCACGCAATACATGGCTCCACCCCTCGCGCCGGCTACCCACCGCCATCAAACATCATTCTGATCCATTTCCGGACAAGGACTACGACCTAAACGGAAGTAGCTGACTTACACCCCACTCCTGATTCCCCTCTTATACACACGCCATTTAACAGTTTGAAAAACAATAAAAAGAGGAATGACGGAATGACTGAGTCAACAAGCCCTGTTCGTGTAGCAGTCGTGCAATTCGATCCACAAGTCGGCATCGAGAAATGCGTAGGTAATCTGCGTCGCAGCCTGGAATTGGCGCTTGAGGCGGTAAACGGCGGTGCAAATCTCATCGTTCTGCCCGAGCTTTCCAATACCGGCTATTTCTTCAGCAATCGACAGGATGCCTTCGCCCATGCCCAAGCGGTTCCCGACGGGCCAAGCGTGCAGTGCTGGATCGACTTCGCCCGCGAACACAACGTTTACCTCGTGGCCGGTCTGGCCGAACGCGACGGCATGCGACTCTTCAACACCGGCGTTCTGGTGGGACCAGACGGTTTTATTGGCAAGTACCGCAAAGCCCATTTGTGGAATCTGGAGAAGCTCTGGTTCACCCCCGGCGACCTGGGTTTCCCGGTTTTCGACACACCGATCGGCCGCATCGGGCTGTTGATCTGCTGGGACATCTGGTTCCCGGAGGTGCCACGGATCCTCGCCCAGCAAGGCGCAGACATCATTTGCAGCCTGAACAACTGGGTCTGGACACCGCCGCCGCTGTTCGACGATGCCGGTAAGTGCATGGCGTCGTATCTGACGATGACCGCCGCTCACGTCAACAACGTGTTTATCGCTGCCGCCAGCCGGATCGGCGAGGAGCGCGGCGCGCGCTACCTGGGTTGCTCGTTGATTGCCGGAACCAACGGCTGGCCGATTGGCGCCGTGGCTTCGGCAGACAGGCAGGAAATCCTGTTTGCCGATGTCGATCTGACCAGCTCCCGCAGTGCGCCCATCTGGAACAACCTGAATGATCTGCATCGCGATCGCCGAGCCGATCTTTACGATCAGATGCTCGGCTACACCCAACACCCTTGCCTCCCACGTTGATCAGGAGGCCTATCGCATGGAAGTTACAACCGACAAAAACCAACCATCGCGCAAGTCACCGATTGATACAGCCGTCGCCCTGCTAATGATCGGCGCGACACTGCTGATCGTCTGGCTTTCTTTCAGCAACCGGACTTTCTGGGGAGCGCATTGGCCCGGGTACGGCGACATGGTATCGCTGCTACCCGAACCGAGTGCCTGGTTGCGTTGGGTGTTAGGTGACATCAGCGAGGTGGCTTTCTACAAGCACGAGTTCGCCTCGATCGGTCTGCTGGCGGGCGCTTATCTGGCTTACTGGGCGAATCGAACGGGAAAATCCTGGCAAGGGTTTGCCATCTCCTATGGAACGGGACTTTGGCCCTGGCTGGTCACCAGTTCGTTGCTCGGGCTGCTGCTGAGCAATCTGCTGTGGGGCTGGACGGTGACAGCCACAACCTGGCAACCCACATTCGTAGCATTCGTCTCGCTGCCAGCGGCGATGGTGCTGATGTTTGGCGGAGGCTGGAAGGTCACGATCAACGGCGCACTCATGGGCGCCGTATTCGTCACACCGATGTGCCTGCTGATCGTCAACTACGTGTGCCAACCGCTGGCCTTGCCTGCAGTGATTGGCAATGTGCTGGGCATGGCGGTTGCCAGCGTCCTGGCGTTTCTGTTCTGCCGCTATTGGCCGAATTTGGTGAAATCCAGGTCGTCGGAAACACCACCCGCCTCGATCGCCCCCCCCAAGGCGCCCGACTATGGCGTCATCTGGAGCCTGCGCCGGATTCTGGCGGACTTTTCCGAAGCACCGTTCTTCGGCAATGAACTGGCCAGCCTTGGCCTGATACTGGGTGCATTGCTGGCGTACAGCTTGAATCCTTCAAGCCCCGCGTACGGATCGGGCCTGTTGCTGCACATCATTGGCGCGCAGGCATTAGCCTCGGCCATCGGCGTGCTGATCTGGCGTCAACAATGGATGTTGCGCGGCTGGTATCCCACTTACATCCCGCTGGTTTCAGTGGTGCCCGCGGCGATCCTGGCCTATGGCGGCAGCTGGCAGATTATCGTCTCAAGTGCACTGCTGGGGGCATTGCTCGCACCACCGCTGGCCTGTGGGATTGCCAGGAAATTACCGGCCGACATGCACGCCTACATCGCCAATGTACTGTCGATGGCCATCAGCACACTGCTGATCGTGCCGCTGATCGGTTTTCTGATCGCTGATTAATGCCCCAGCCATTCGGCTGTATCGCGGCCTCAATAGCGGATACAGCCACTTTTCATTACAAACAAGCGAGGTATCCCATGGACCTGCCCAAACTGTCCATCGCGGCACTTGGCGGCACGGTAAGCATGCAAGCGAGCAATGCCGGTGAAGGCGTCATCCCGACCGTCAGCGGCGAAGCCCTGCTGACTTCCATACCGGAACTGACGACACTGGCCGGAGTCACCGTCGAGACCCTCGGCCTGCTGCCCAGTGCGTCCCTGGATTTCGAGTTTTTGCTGAACGTATTGTCCTGGGCTGAGTTTCAGGTCAAACAGGGCGCCGTTGGGGTCGTGATAACCCAGGGCACCGACACCCTCGAAGAAGCCGCGGTGTTTTTGGATTACCTGTGGCCCTACGACACCCCCTTGGTGCTGACCGGTGCCATGCGTTCCGCAGCGCAGCCAGGTGCCGATGGACCGGCCAATCTGCTGGATGCATGTCGCGTTGCCTTGGCGCAGAACAGCCGGCAGCGCGGTGTCCAGGTCGTAATGAACGGACAGATTCATCAAGCGTGCAGCGTACGCAAAACCGATTCGCTGGCATTGCAGGCGTTTTCCTCTCCAGTCGTGGGGCCCGCGGGCCTACTGTTGGAAGACCGTGTTCGCTACCTGCACCCGCCAGGGCCGCGCACGGTGTTACCGTTGCCGCAACAGACCACACAGAAGGTTGCGCTACTTGAGGCCTCACTTTCGGCCGACACCCTGCTACTGGAAAATATTCTCGCACTCGATTACGACGGACTGGTGATCGGCGGTTTCGGCGCCGGCCACATCTCGCAGCGCTGGGCGACAACGATTGAGCATGTTGCCAAACGAATCCCCGTAATCATTGCGACCCGAACCGGCTCCGGCTCCACCGCACGTGCCTCTTACGGTTTTGGCGGTGGTGAAATGGACTTGATCCGTAAGGGGGCATCGATGGCGGGTTTTCTATGTCCGCGAAAAGCCAGAATTCTGCTTTGGTTGCTGCTTGGTTGCCAACGGCAGCACGAGCTTGCGCAGTATCTCAACGAAGAAGTTTGACTTCAAAACAATGTACAAACCTGCGGTCGGAGGATTTGCGCTGACAAAAAAGGCCTGCAATGCAGGCCCTTTTTTATTTTCCGAAACGCACTACGGCTTGTGTGCCCGCGACAGGAACTCGTGGGACTGCATTTCCAGCAGGCGGCTGAGGGTGCGCTGGAACTCGAAGTTCAGGCGACCGCCGGTATAGAGGTCCTTGAGTTCGACTTCAGCGGAAATGATCAGCTTGACGTTACGGTCGTAGAACTCGTCGACCATGTTGATGAAACGCCGGGCGATGTCATCGGTGGTGACGCTCATCTGCTCTACGCCGCTGAGCAGCACGGCGTGGAAGATCTTGCCCAGTTCGATGTAGTCGTTCTGGCTGCGCGGACCGTCGCACAGTTCGCGGAAGTCGAACCAGGCAACGTCGTCGCAAGTGCGCAAGGCGCGAATCTCGCGGTTCTCGATCATCAGCACGTCATTCTCGACCGCAGCCGTGCATTCCGGCGTCAGCGCGCGGAAACTCTTGCGCAGGCTTTCGTGGGACGCTTCGTCGAGCGGACAGTGGAACAGCTCCGCTTGCTCCAGGTGACGCAGACGGTAGTCGACGCCGCTGTCGACGTTGACGATGTCGGTATTCTGCTTGATCAGCGCGATAGCCGGCAGGAACCGCGCGCGCTGCAGACCGTCCTTGTACAGGCCGTCCGGCACGATGTTCGACGTGGCCACCAGGGTCACGCCGTTCTTGAACAGCTCTTCCATCAGGGTGCCAAGGATCATCGCGTCGGTGATGTCGGACACGAAGAACTCATCGAAACAGATCACCCGCGCTTCGTTGGAAAAACGCTTGGCGATGATGGTCAGCGGGTTTTTCTCGCCGCCCAGGGTCTTCATCTCTTCGTGCACACGCTTCATGAAGCGGTGGAAGTGAGTACGGGACTTTTCCTTGAACGGCAGCGCTTCGTAGAAGGTGTCGACCAGGTAAGTCTTGCCACGACCTACGCCGCCCCAGAAGTACAGGCCCTTGACCGGCGCCTGGTCCTTTTTGCCAAACAGCTTGCCGAGCAAGCCCGGCTTGCTCTGCGAAGCCGCGACCAGATCGTCGTACAGGCGCTGCAAATGACGCACAGCAGTTTCCTGGGCCGCGTCGTGGAAGAACTCCGGGCGTTTCAGATCAGCTTGATATCGTTCTAGGGGCGTCATAATTCGTTAGCAAGGCAACAAAAACGGGCCGACACTGTAGCGACGGCCCTGAAGAATGGCAATCGGCCCTTGGTCGGGCCGAGCCGCTGATTATTCCTGTACGGGCGTCAGAGCAACCCGCAGGGCGTCGATAGCAACGTCCCGCGCCGCACTGTCCGCGAAGGCTGGGCTGTCGCCGACACACTGGCCTTCCAGCCAGACGCTGAAGCTCAGGTCTTCACTGCGCACATCCAGTGCTTGTCCGGACTGCAGCTGCTTGGTCACCTGGCCCGCGGCCTTACCGTCGGCGAAGTGACGCGACAACAGCAGTTGCTCGCCATCGGCGGCCAGCAGACGGAAACGGAAACTGCCGTCCTCTTCACGGAAGCTGACAAAGCGCGCGGCTTTCACGGCTTTCTTCTTGGTGGTCGCCGCCACCTGCGTCTGGTTGACGAAGGAACGCAGGCCTACCGCCTCACGCAGTTCATTCAGGAACGGCGTGGCGACCGCACGGGCCTTTTTCGCACCGATCTGCAGAATGTCCTCCAGGTCGGATGGACGCTCCATCAGCTTGTAGTATCGATCGCGGGACTCGCCCAGCTCGCTGTCGAGCAGTTGGAATAGACGGTTCTTCGCCTCGCCCCAGCCCAGGCCCTGCAACAGCTCACTGCGGAACTCGTCGGCCTGTACCGGAGTGGCAAAGGCCTGGAACAAGGTGAACAGGTGCGAGTTGTCCGGGTCCTTGGCTTCGCCCGGGGCGCGGGAGTCGGTGACGATCCGCGAAATCGCGTCCTTCATTTCCTTGGCGCTTGAGAACAACGGAATGGTGTTGTCGTAGCTTTTCGACATCTTGCGGCCATCGAGGCCCGGCAAGGTGGCGACGCTCTCTTCGATCAACGCCTCGGGCATGGTGAAGAACTCTTTGCCCTGGCCAAACAGGTGGTTGAAACGCTGGCCGATGTCGCGGGCCATTTCCACATGCTGGATCTGATCGCGACCGACCGGCACCTTGTGCGCGTTGAACATCAGAATGTCCGCCGCCATCAGCACCGGGTAGCTGTACAGGCCCATGGTGATGCCGGCATCCGGGTCTTCCCCGGTTTCGACGTTCTTGTCCACCGACGCCTTGTAGGCGTGCGCACGGTTGAGCAGGCCCTTGGCCGCGACGCAGGTCAGCAACCAGGTGAGCTCGGGGATTTCCGGGATGTCGGACTGGCGGTAAAAGGTGACCCGATCCACATCCAGGCCACCGGCCAGCCAGGTCGCGGCGATTTCCAGGCGCGAGCGCTGGATGCGCAGCGGGTCATCGCACTTGATCAGGGCGTGGTAGTCGGCCAGGAAGTAGAACGAATCGGCATTGCTGTCACGGCTGGCGACGATTGCCGGGCGGATCGCGCCGGCGTAGTTGCCCAAGTGCGGAGTGCCGGTGGTGGTGATGCCGGTGAGGATGCGCGTACGAGTAGTCATGGGTAATCGCTTATCTGACTGCAATCAATTCGAAAGGCGCGGCAGGATCAGATCCTTGAGATCGGTCAGCTTGCCGTGAAAAAAGTGTCCGCATTCTGCCACTTTCAGCAGCTCATGGGGGCGATCAAGGGCCTCTGACCAGTCGTAAACCAGCTGCGGATCAATGACTTCGTCGGTTTCCGGCTGGATCAGCGTCAGTGCACAGTGCTTGGGTAACTGATCCTGATCACCCAGGCGCATCACCGCCGGCGCCACCATGAACAGCCGATCCAGGGTTTCACCCTTGGCTTCCAGGCGCCCGCCAAGACTGGCCGCGACAAACCCGCCGAAGGAAAAACCGAACAGCGTCATCGGCAAGCCAGGGTGTTTGGCGCGAAACCATTCGGCCGCGGCTTGCGCGTCGTCGACTTCACCGCTGCCCATGTCATGGCTACCAGCGCTGGCGCCTACACCCCGATAATTAAAACGTAATGTGATCAGACCGGCATCGCGGGCAGTGCGCTGCAAGGTCGACACGACTTTATTGAGCATGGTGCCACCCTGCACCGGGTTGGGATGGCAGATCAGCGCCAGGCCGCGTGGTTGCTCGTTGTCCAGGTAAAGGGCCTCGAGCTGGCCGACCGGGCCATCAATCACTACAGGGGTTTCACGCATCAGCAAGGAAGGAACTCCGTGACCTCGAATCGGGTCGACTCGTCTAGCAAATTGTCTGTGCCAATCTATTGCGAGTGAATCGCGGTATACAGCGCAGGTTCGAGCCGTTAACGTAAAGCAAAGCCGTTTATAGAGGAAGGACTCGTGGAACACTCGCTCTTAGTTTGGTTGTTGCCGACTCTTGCCCTGGTTGCCGGTGTCGCCATTGGATTCCTGGTTGCTCGCCTGCTGCCCAATGCCGTGCCTAACAGCACGCAACGACAGTTGGATGACATCCAGGAACGTTTTGACAGCTATCAGAATGAAGTGGTCACCCACTTCAACAGCACCGCAATGCTGGTGAAAAAACTCACTCAGAGCTATCAGGAAGTGCAAGACCACCTCGCCGAGGGCGCCAACCGCCTGGCCCTGGACGAGCAGACTCGCCAACGCCTGCTGGCGGCCCTGCAGGCCGATGCCGTGCAAGCGCCACGGGAACGCCTGACGCCGCCGCGCGACCAGGAACCGCCTCGCGACTACGCCCCCAAAACACCAAACGCACCGGGCATGCTCGACGAGCATTACGGCCTGAAAAAGTAATCAGGTTTCGCGCAATACAAAAAGCCCGCCCGATCTGCTGAGGATCGGGCGGGCTTTTTTACGCCCGGGGTTCAGTCAGGCACTTGCGGGTATTACTGGACCTGGCCGTACTGCTGACCAGGGATCGCCTTGAGATTGACCTCGACGCGACGGTTCTGCGCACGACCATTGGTGTCACCGTTGCTGGCAACCGGACTATCCGGACCGGCACCACGGGCACTCAGGTTGGCACCGCTCACGCCCTGGGACGTCAGGTAGGTGGCCACGCTCTGGGCACGACGCTGGGACAGGTCCATGTTGTGCTGGCGGCTGCCGGTGCTGTCGGTGTAGCCGACGATCTCGATCTGGTTCTGGCTGAACTCCTTCAGGGAGCCGGCCAGGTTATTCAGCGGCTGGTAGAAGCTTGGCGCGATATTCGCCGAATCGGTCGCGAACGTGATGTTGCCCGGCATGATCAGCTTGATCTGATCGCCCTGGCGCTGCACTTCAACACCGGTGTTGGCCATGCTGGCGCGCAGTTTCTTTTCCTGCTGGTCGGCGTAGTAGCCATAACCGGCAGCAGAAGCACCGACCACGGCAGCGCCGATCAGCGCGCCCTTGCCACGGTTGTCGTGGTTGATGGCCGCACCCGCCAGGGCACCTGCCAGGGCACCCAGGCCGCCGTATTTGGCGGTTTTGCTCATGCCCGTGGAGCCGCCGTCGGCCTGACCCTGGTTGTCATAGGGGTTAGGGGACGCACAGCCAGACAACAAGGCCACGGCTGTAGCGACAATAATCAAACGACGCGAGGTGAACATGGAAAGCTCCTACTTTTTTACATTCTGTGGTGCAACGGACGTTGGCAATAGACCCTTGCGGAAGTTGGAACACAGCGACCGACAAAAATTCCGTGGCTGCCTCCAACACCAGGGGATCTAGGCTCGTACAAATGGATTGTCACGCATTTCATCACCCAGGCGGGTATCCGGACCATGTCCGGTTACTACCGTTGCCTCTTCATCGAGGGTGTACAGGCGCTGCTTGATCGAGCGCACGATAGTCGCCTGATCACCGCCCCACAAGTCCGTGCGCCCTACCCCGCGCCGAAACAGCGTGTCACCGGCAATCAGCAGCTTAGCCTCGGAAAACCAGAAGCTCATGGAACCCGGCGTATGCCCCGGCGTGTGCAACGCCACGCCACAACCGCAGGCCAGTTCCTCATCATCGGCCAGCCAGCGATCCGGCGGCGGCACCGGCGTATAGGGCACCCCGAACATGCCGCACTGCATCTCCAGATTGTCCCAGAGGAACTGATCTTCCTTATGCAGGTGCAGGGTGGCGCCGGTTTTCTCCTTCAACTGACCGGAGGCCAGGAAGTGATCCAGGTGCGCATGAGTATGAATGATGCTCACCACCTTCAACCCCAAGGCCTCCAGCCGCGCCAGAATCAACTCATGATTGCCACCCGGGTCGACGACAATCGCCTTTTTAGTGATCGGATCGCCGATGATCGTGCAGTTGCACTGCAAAGGGCCGACGGGGAAGGTTTCGCGGATGAGCGCGGGTTTTGCGACGTCCATGGAGACTCCTGAAGAGTGGATCGCCCATTTTGACCCAGGTCGTCATGGAATGGCGATACCTGGCAGGCAACCCCGGGCCAAGAGCGGTCATTTGATCTTTTTTTGAGAATCAATGATTCGAATTGCCGATCGGGTTCGGGCACCCTCCCGGCTCTTTGACCAGGGTACGAATTTTATGAGTATGTCGAGTAAATGGATGGCGGGTATTGCACTGAGCAGCGTGCTGCTGACCGGTTGCGTCTCGAAAGTGACGGAACAGGAGCAATACTCCGGCTTCCTGCCTAACTACGAAGGCCTGCAAGAGACCACCTCGCCAAGCGGCCAGAAAGTGCTGCGCTGGGTGGCACCTGGCTTCGAGCCTGGGGCGTACTCCACGGTGGTATTCGACCAACTGGAACTGTATCCAGAGCCGAAGCCGACCGACCGGGTCAGCATGAGCACCCTGAAAGACCTGCAATTCATGGCGAACGAAAGCACCAGAAACACCCTTGCACAACAGTACAAGGTCGTTTCGAGCGCCAAGCTGGCACCTGAGGGCTCCCGGACCCTGATCATGCACGCGGCGATCACCGAGGTATCTGCCTCGAACGAACCCATGCACTGGTATGAAGCCGTTCCGATCGCTGCCATTGTCGGCACCACTCAGGTAGCCATGGGTACCCGCGACCAGATTGCCGAAGTGTATATCGAAGCCGACCTGATCGACGCCAAATCCGGCTTGCCGGTCGCCAAGATGGTACGCAAGGTTTTCGGTGAAGGCCTGGAAAACTCCGAAACACCGATTACCGCCAAAGACTTCAAGGCAGCGATCAAGACCGTCTCCGCTGACATGCAAGCCCTGCTTTCCAAGCAGTAAGCCATCCGTCATCGCACTGGACCAATGAGAGGCCCGAGTTCATGAAAAAATTGACGTCTATTCTGTCGGTGCTCGGGCTACTCGCCAGCTCCAGCGCCCTGGCAGTCACGGTTGTCCCGCTCAACAACCAGACCTCCCAGACCATCCAGCAAGACACCAGCACCTGCCAATCCCAGGCGAACGCTCAGTACCCGACACAAAACACGGTGCCGACAGGCGGTCGCGCAAAAGGCGCGGCCACCGCTGCTGTCGCCGGGGCCGCAGCAGCGGAGGTCCGGGGCCGTCAGCATGAGGAGCTGTACGATCAGGTCGACGACGACGTCAAGCAAGACTACCGCCAGAATCGTGCCCAGAGCGCAGCGGCTGCCGGTGCTGTCGTCGGGGCCTCGAGACAACGCCAGGAACGCCGGCAGAACACGAGCACCTCTGAACAAAACGTCAACGCCAGCAACTCGGTCTATACCAGTTGCCTGCAGCAACGGGGCTATAACGTCTTGCCTTGACCGCAGACGGGTAGCCGCCTCCGGAACCACGGAAACAGCCCCCCCCGCTCCCCGTCAGAAACCCAAAGGCAACGTCTCCTTCCCCTCCAGCCCCAACAAAAACTGCTTCGCCGCCAACCCACCGGCAAACCCGGTCAGGCTTCCTGATGCGCCAATCACCCGATGGCAGGGCGTGACAATCGAGATCGGGTTCTTGCCATTGGCCGCCCCCACTGCCCGTACGGCCCTGGGGCTGCCAATCTGTTGGGCAATCTGGCTATAGCTGCGGGTTTCCCCGAACGGAATGGTCAACAACGCGCGCCAGACCTTTTGCTGGAACTCGGTACCGGCAAAGTCCAGCTCCAGGTCAAAGCGGTCGCGGTGACCGGCAAAATACTGGTTGAGCTGATGTTCGGCTTCCTGCAGCAGCGGGCTGTGGATATCTTCCAGCAGCGGGCCGATGCGTACCCGGTTGAGCTTTTCGTTTTCCCAGAGAATCGCGCAGAGCTTATTGCCCTTGGCAATCAGGGTGAGGGTGCCGACCGGTGAAGGCATCCGCTTAAACACGTATGACATGGGAGACTCCTTGATCCGACGCTCAAGAGCGATCGTTCATCGTTGTCGAGGGACGCATTCACAATAATGGGTGATTCAACCGCAAGAACTACGTTTCTTGCGGTTGAACTGCTGGATCGACAGGTCATTGCAGCGCAGGCATGAGATTTTCGCGGGCAACAGGTTCGAGGATTATGCCAGCAGCCCCAATTCTTTCGCCCGGGCCACGGCCTGTGTACGGCGCTCGACCCCCAGCTTACTGTTGATGTGACTGGCGTGGGTTTTCACCGTGTGCAGCGAGATAAACAGTTGATCGCTGATTTCCTGGTTCGAGCAGCCTCTGGCGATCAATTGCAGCACCGCGTGCTCTCGGGCACTGAGGGTTTCTGCGCCGTGCTGCGACTCTGCACTTTCGCGGATTGCGGCGTGCGGTAAACGCTCCATCAGGCTCTGACGCAACGAGCTGTCCGGACAGTGCGCCAATTGTTCGCGCAGCCATTCCGCACGCTCGCGCAGCAGCCACTCGAAGGGTTGCAATGCGCCGCCGACGGCGGCCGCCTCGAAGGCTTGCGCCAAGGCCTGTCGTGCTTGCGGCTCGCATCCAGTGTTCAGCAACAAGGCGACCTTCTGATTCAGTGCCATGACGCTGAGCAACTGGCGGCCGGTTTTCTGCCCATGTTCCAACAAGGCATTGAGCCGCCCTTCGGCCAGCATCGGCTGCCCTTGTATCGACTCCAACTGGGCTTGTTGCAACTCGATGTGCAATGGCATTTGCGGGTGGAATTCAGGGGGCGCCGCGGCCTGTTCGCCGTTGTAGGTCTGGCCGAGTCGCATCAGCCAGGCCTCGGCCAGATCGGTACGGCCCTGGGCCAGCCAGAGTTCGCATTTGACCAGTGTGATCATCGCCAGGTAGTAGATCGGCGGCACGTCCCAGATATGCATCAGCCGCTCGGCTTCACCCAGTTCGGCGAAGGCCTTGGCGAACTCACCCTTGCCACCCTCAAGCCTGGCGATCACACAGTGGCCGATCAGTACACTGATGTCGCGACAGGCCCGCGCCTCACTCAGGCCCTGATGCAATCGCGCCAACCCGGCTTCAGGCTGCAGGCGCAGGGTCAGCAAAAAACCTTCATACAGGATCAGGCGTGCACGAACCGCATACAGGCGCTGCGGTGCCAGCCCCTGCAAGCGTTTCTGGCCCTGATGCACTTCCTCCAGCGAGCGAAGAATTTCCCCCCGCGCCTGCAGCACCCGAGCCCGGTCGTAATGGGCCAGCGCCTCGAACAACGGGTTGCCGACCCGCTGCGCCAGCTCCAGCGACTCACGGTTCAGGCCACGGGCACGCCATAGGTCGGCATCGACGATGGCCAGGTTGGACAAGGTCGACAGGCACATCAAACGCTGGCCGTAACGTTTTTGCGGCAGGCTCTCCAGCGCTTCGCTGCAGTAGCGCAAGGTCAGTTCACGCTGGCCACGCCCCCGGGCAATGATCCCGCTTAGCGCCAGCCACTGCGCGAGCATGGACTTTTGTGCGGTGGCCGAAGGGGCCGGCAGGAACCGGCTCAAATGGCTGGCCAACTCCTCGGCGGCATCCAGTTGGCAGGCCATCCCCAACGCCCAGCTGTACAGCACGATCAGGCGCGGGGTGCTGATCAGCAGGCTGTCGGGCAAGTCCATTTTCCAGCGCAACAGCATGCCCACGTTCTGCTCGGCCAGCAGTTGCTCCTCGGACAGGTTCTGCACCAGGTTGGCCGCAACGTCCAGGTGCCCGGCGCGCAACGCCTGTTCGACAGCCTCGTCGAGCAGCCCCTGGGCGTTGAACCAACGGCAAGCGCGCAGGTGCAGGCTGGCGGTCGGGACCATCGCATTGGCGGTCGGTCGACTGCGCAGCAGGTCGGAAAACAGGTGGTGATAGCGATACCAGTGGCCATGTTCGTCCAGTGGCACCAGAAACACCTGGTGGGACAACAGAAAGCGCAGGATCTCGGCGCTGTCATGGGCCTCGCGCACCGCGTCGCACAGCTCGCTGCAAAAGCGTTCTTGCGGAGCCGTGTCGTAGAGAAACGACTGCACTTCGGGAGGCAGGCAATCGATGACTTCTTCGAGCAGGTAGTCGCGAATCAAGCCCTCGCCACCGTGCAGCGGTTGCGGCAACGCACCGCCACTCCCCGCTTCGGAGGCCGCCAACAGCCAGAATCGCAGCCCCGCGACCCAGCCTTCACTGCGCGAAATCAGGCTCTCCAGCGCTTCGCCGCGTAGCGAGCTGCTGTGCCGGTCAAGCAGGGCCAGGGATTCGTCGTGGGTCAGGCGCAGGTCCTGCTCGTGCAGCTCAAGCAACTGCCGCGACAGGCGCAAACGTGCCAGGTGCCAGTCCGGACGCTGGCGACTGGTCACCAGTACCAGCAGGCCATCGGGCAAATGATTGAGGAAAAATTGCAGACAACGATCGAGTACCGGCCCCTGGGCCAGGTGATAGTCATCCAGCACCAGCAGCAACGGCCTGCTGGTCGACAAATGACTGGCCAGCTCATCCAGCAACCCGTCCAGCCATTCTTCGAAGGCGAACGGTTGATGCCGCTGACGCATCTTCAACAGGCCAAGGGCCTGGCTGCCCAGTCGGGGGAAATAGTGTTGCAGGCCTTCCAGCAGCCGCTCCAGGAAGCGCCCCGGATCACTGTCCCGCGCGCTAAGTCCCAGCCACAGGCTTTGCCAGTGCGCCGGCAGGCTCTGACAGAACTCCACCGCCAATGAGCTCTTACCGAAGCCGGCCGGCGCACTGACCAGCAACAATCGCCCCTGCAGGCCGGCACTCAACCGCTCGCACAAACGAGGCCGCAGTACATAGCCGTCAGGCAAGGGTGGGCGGTAAAAGCGCCCTTCCGGCATCGGCAGTGCCGTGCTGGTGGGGGGCTGGATTCGGAACAGGTCAGTCATAGCCAACTCTTATTGAAGTGCTGTTGTCGGCATTGCAGATGTCCGCAGACTAGCGGTAAACAGAGGTGGATTGAAGGCTATTGCTACAAATGGCTACAAAAAGCGCATGGAGACCCTGCGATATCGACAGGCCAGCGTTACAAACACCGGCCAATGTAACGGCGCTGTGTGTCAGGCAGGTTGCCGAGTCGGCTTGCGGAACGCAAAAAAAACGCCCCGAACCAGTCGGGGCGTTTTTCGAGGATGCGGCCTCGTTACAGCGTATTAGCGAACACCTTCCTGGCGCAGTGCCGCCGGGGTGAAGTCGCTGGTGGTGGCGGTAAAGCCGAAGTCATAGGCCTGCTTCTCTTCGTTCTTCATGCCCAGCGCCAGGTAGCGGCCGGACTGCAGGTCGTAGAGGGTTTCCAGGGCATACCACGGCACTTGCTTGTCGTAGTAGTCCTCGGCATGGGCCTCGGCCACGCGCCACAGCTGACCACGACCGTCGTAGTGGTCGATCACCGCGGCTTGCCAGGTGTCTTCGTCGATGTAGAAGTCACGCTTGGCATAGATGTGGCGCTGACCTTCCTTCAGGGTTGCGACCACATGCCAGACGCGGCGCAGCTCGTAACGCGCCAGGTCCTGGTTGATGTGGCCGGCCTTGATGATGTCGGCGTACTTGAGCTTCGGATCGTCGAGCTTGTAGCTGTCGGAGGCGATGTACATCTCCTTCTTGCCTTCGAGTTTCCAGTCGTATCGGTCCGGTGCACCGTTGTACATGTCCAGGTTGTCGGACGTACGCAGGCCGTCGGCCGCGGTACCCGGGCCATCGTAGGACACTTGCGGGGCCCGACGCACACGACGCTGACCGGCGTTGTAGACCCACGCTGAACGTGGCTCCTTGACCTGGTCGAGGGTTTCGTGAACCAGCAGCACGCCACCGGCCAGACGCGCTGGCGCGGTCACTTTCTGCTTGAAGTAGAACAGGATGTTGCCCGGGTTTTTCGGGTCGTAGTCCTTCATCTTGTCGCGGAACACGAACTGGTCCTGGAAGTACACCAGGCTGTACGAGCCGTTCGCTTGCGGCGTGGCCTGGGTTACCAGGCGGGTCACGCTGCCGCCACGATAGCGGGTGATGTGGTTCCAGATGACTTCCACACCACTTTTCGGGATCGGGAACGGGATGGCCGTTTCAAAGTTTTCCAGACCGTTGCCACCGGAGACCAGGCTGGTGTTGGTGGCATTGCGCTTGATGGCGGCAAACACGTCAGCCGGCACGGTGGAACCACGATGAGATGGATACACCGGCATTTTGAAGGTTTCCGGGTAACGCTTGAACATCGCGTATTGGCCCGGTGCCAGCTTGTCCTTGTACTTGTCGACATTCTGCGCGGTGATGGTGAACTGCGGTTGCTCGCTGCCATACGGGTTGGACAGGAAGCCTTTGCTGTCAACGGTACCGGCGTTCTTGGCCAGGGGTTTCCAGGCCGGGATCGAACCATCGGCATTGCCTGCCATTTCCGCGCCCATCGGCGTCAGGCTCTTGCCCAGTTTGTCCGCTTCAGCTGCCGGGACCGCTGCCATGACACCGGTCGCCAGCAACGACAGCCCCAGTACCCCGACGTGCAACAGATTCTTGGTCATTTTCATTTCTTGTTCGTCCTGAAAAAGCAGTGCTTAGAAGTTCACGCCGAAGCTGAGCGCGACGAAATCACGGTCATCCACGGTGGTGTACTTGCCGTCGAAGAAGTTGGTGTAGTTGAGGCTTGCGGTGTAGGTGTTCTGGTATTCGGCATCGAGCCCCAGGCTGACCGCTTTACGACCTTCCTCGAAGTTGCCGCCAGGGCCTGGCGAGTAACCTTCCACGTCATGGGACCAGGCCACGTTCGGCTTGAGGTTGACGCCGGCAATGGCATCGTTGTAGTCCCAGATGGCGCGACCACGGTAGCCCCATGAGGTTGGCGTGGTGAAACCCTCGTCGTTGCAGTTGCGGGTAGCATTGTTGGTCGCAGTGCCTGGACCGGCGCCGGCAATGGTCCTCCCGTTGAGGAATTCACAGGAACCGTTGGGCAGTTCGCCCGGACCATAAACCGGGTCACGGCCATAACGCACGTCTGAAGTGCTCTCCAGCCCACCTACGTGGGTCACGCCGACTTCACCCACCAGGGTCAGGCGACTGGCGCCCATGACCTGGTCAAAGAAGTGTGTCAGGGTGGTCTGGAACTGGGTCACTTCCTTGCGACGATAACCGTTCAGGTCGGAACCCGGCGAGGCCGAGAGCAGCGAAGCGTTGGCCAGCGCGCCGCCCAAGGGACGTACACCCGCGAACAGAATGTCGGTGGAGTTCAGTTGCACCGGTGCATTCGGACGGTAGCTGACCTCGCCTTGCCACGCTGTACCGGTAGGCAGGGTGGTGGAGAAGCTCAGGCCGTAGAGGCGAATGTCTTCCGGGTACTCGACGAAGTACTCCGAATTGCCGGCTACCAACAGCGGCCCGAGCGCGGCGAACGGTCCAGGCAGTGATGCCGCGGTGTTATAGACCGACTGCGGAGCACCGGTGGCGCTGAAGATCGGCGCGCGGCTGTGGTAGTTCATGAAGTAGGCACCGAACTCGGTGTCCAGCGGGTCGAACAGGTACTTGAAGGACGCGCCCCACTGGCCGCTGTCCCGCGCATCGTGGTCTGGCCCGCGACGCACCAGTACACCTTCCTCGTTGACGTCGACGCCGTTCGCAGCCAATGGCCCCAGCGCGATGGCCGGAATGGTCGAACGCTTGTTCAGCACCCGCAGGTTGTTATCGCAACCGTCGGCGATGATGTCTGGCTGGGAGAAGAAGGTACCGCAGTTATCGACGACGGTCTGGTCCCATTCGAGCTGGTAGAAGGCTTCGGCGGAGAGGTTCTCGGTCAGGCTCTGGGACACGTAGAACATGTTGACCGGAATCAGGCCTTCCTTGATCTCGGCGCCCGGGCGACGGAACGCGGAAACGTCGATCGGGTTGATCGAGTTGATGCCGCCGCCGATGAAGGTACTTTCACCCCAACTGACGACCTGCTTGCCCAAGCGCACGGAGCCCGGCTGCTCGGCGATGGCATAGTTGTGGTAGACGAAGGCGTCGAGGATTTGTCCGCCTGCGGACTTGGCGCCTTCCTTGCGATTGTCGTCGCTGATGTCCTTGAACGGACGGCTTTCGTCCTGGAGTTCAAAGTCGTACCAGTACTTGCCCCGCACAAAGACGCCGGTATCGCCGTACTTCAATTCAAGATCATGGATGCCCTTGAAGATCTTCGAAAAGGTTTCCCCGCTTTTGAAGTTCAAGTGGCCATCGTCGGAGGTCTGGGACAGGCCGTGACCGCCGTTGTTGACGCCGATGAGGTTCTTGTTGGCGCTCTCTGTAGACCAACTTGCACCCAACGAGAGGGACGAGTCGAACTGACCTTCGATTTCACCAATGTTGAAACTGACGCCGAATGCAGGCCCGGCGAGCGTAGAGGCGAGACTGACCGCCAGAGGCAGTTTCGCCCGGCGCCAGAACTGGTTTACTGATGTCATCGACGCTACTCCATGTGCTTTTATTGTTATGGCGTTTAGCACTTTTAAAAACGCTCTGAAGGACAGTGAGCCATGCGCTCGCCAAATCGTTCAAAGTTGCATCGCCCCTGTTCGTGCGTGTGCCCCGTTCTTAAAAATCCTTGAACGGACTATATCCAGCAGGCTGTACTGCTTGATCCCTCTAAAGTGTGATTTGCAGCCCCCGACCACTCTGGAACAGTCCTTCTGCCAGTCCGGCAGATGCCGGCACGGCAAGGATGGCTGAAAATACGGATTTGACAAGCCAAGCGCTTGCTTGGTGGGCTTGCCGCGCCCTTTCGGGCACGGCAAGGGGGGCTTAAAGCGTCGAGAGGAAGGTGCTGTTGTTGGCCTGCCATTCGGTGATGTCGACCCGAATGCGCTTCTTGTCGAGCTTGCCAACACTGGTCTTGGGAATTTCAGTAACAAGGGCAATCTGGCTCGGGATGGCCCACTTGCTCAGGTGCCCCTGCTCGACGAACGGCTTGAGGTGTTCCTTGAGTTCCTTGGCCCCGAGCACGTAGCCCTCACGGAGCACCAGCAGGGCAAACGGACGCTCACCCCATTGTGGGTCCGCAATACCGACCACTGCTACTTCACGTACCGCCGCATGGCGGCTGATCAGGTCTTCCAGGTCCAGGGAAGAAATCCACTCGCCGCCGGTCTTGATGACGTCCTTGATCCGGTCACGGATGTCGATCACCCCCATGCTGTCCAGGGTCGCCACGTCGCCGGTGTGCAACCAGCCCCCGGCCCACAGTTCCGACCCCTTCTGCGGCTCCTTGAAATAACCTTCGGTCAGCCACGGCGCACGCAACACCAACTCGCCCTGGGACTCACCGTCCGCCGGCAGGAAGTTACCGTCGGCATCGACGATCGCCGCTTCCACCAGAGGCCCCGGCACCCCGGCCTTGATCCGGTAGGTGGTGCGTTCGTCCTCGGTACCGGCCATCAACTCATCGTTAAGGTGCGCACAGGACACCAGCGGGCCGGTTTCCGACATGCCATAGGCCGCCGTCAATTGAATGCCCTTGGCCTTGGCCGCCTCGTACAGCGCGCGAGTGAGCGCGCTGCCGCCGATGACGATTTTCCAGCCACCGAAATCCGTGCCTTGCGCCGCCTTGGCGTTGAGCAGCATTTGCAGGATGGTCGGCACGCAATGGGAGAAGCTGACTTTTTCCTTGCGCCACAACTCCACCAGGTATTCCGGGTCGTAACGGCCGGGGTAGACCTGCTTGAGGCCCAGCATGGTGGCCACATACGGCAGTCCCCAGGCATGCACGTGGAACATCGGGGTAATCGGCATGTACACGTCGCTGGTGCCCAGCAAGCGGACGCTGTCGATGCTGCCCATGATCGTCGACACACCCATGGTGTGCAGCACCAGTTGCCGATGGGTAAAGTACACCCCCTTGGGATTGCCGGTGGTGCCGGTGGTATAGAAGGTCGTTGCCACCGAGTTCTCGTCGAAATCCTCGAAGGCATACTCCGGGCTCGCGGCAGCCAGCAATTGTTCGTACTCGCCCATCAGGTTCGGCAGGTCGGCGGTTTTTTCCGGCAGGTCGGTCAGCAGCAGGGTCTGCTCGACCGTGGTCAGGTGCCCGGCGATGGCCTGGTACAGCCCGACGAACTCGCTGTTGACCAGCACGAAGCGGTCCTCGGCGTGGTTCATGGTGTAGAGGATCTGCTCGGGTGAAAGACGTACGTTGATGGTGTGAATCACCGCACCGATCATCGGGATGGCAAACATGCACTCCAGGTAGCGATGGCTGTCCCAGTCCATCACCGCCACGGTATCACCGGCCTTGACCCCAGCGGCCGTGAGCACGTTGGCCAGCCGCGCGACACGCTCGATCAGGGTCGGATAGCTGTAGCGCAACTGGTCGCGGTAGACAATCTCGCGGGTTTTCTCGTAACGGCTGCCGGACATCAGCAATCGCTTGATCAACAGCGGGTATTGATAAGCACCTTCAGCGGGTGGAATAACGCGAGTCTGCAACATAAGCATCCCTTTATCTGACTGCACGGTCGTGGCGTAAAGTAGGCACTTTAATAAGCCTGGACGCGCACCAAATCAGCCAAAGGAATGATTTGCAGAGCGGCACAAATACTGGCTTTGCGCCAGCATTCGCACCGACCACCTGATCAATGCATCTCGGTAAGGGCCAGTTTCACGCCGATTGCGATCAGTACTGCGCCCATCATGCGATCAAACCAGTGCCCCATGCGGGCGAAACCGGCGCGCACACGCTGCTGGCTGAACAACATCGCCACCAGGCAAAACCAGATCGCGGTGGCGACGGCCAGGTAGATCCCGTAGCCGGCCTGTACCGCCAGCGGCGTGTGCGGGTTGATCACCACGGTGAACAGCGACAGGAAGAACAGCGTGGCCTTGGGGTTCAGGCCATTGGTCACGAAGCCCGAGGTGAACGCACCACGGGCCGTGCGTTCGCCGACTTCCTTGTGCAGGTTTTCGGTCGAAGGCTTCGCCGGTTGCGCGCGCAAGGCCTTGAAACCGATGTACAGCAGGTAGGCAGCCGCCAGCCATTTAAGCGCGTTGAACAGCACAATCGACTGCGAAACGATCAGGCCGATACCCAGCAACGAATAACCCACATGCAGGAAAATCGCGCTGCCGACACCCAGCGCCGTCCATGTGCCGGCGCGACGACCATGGGTCACCGCCTCACGCACCACCACGGCAAAGTCCGGGCCCGGGCTCGCGACGGCCAGCAGGTGAATCAGGGCAACGGTCAAAAACTCTGTCCAGTACATGGTGGGGCTCCTTTAGGCCAAGCGTAACTAGTTATTTCATCTGGTAGGCTCGGCAGATTACGCCTTCAGACTCATGCGCAAAAGGTACAGTTAATGACGAACAATCGCCGCGCCGTTTTCCTCGACCACAGCTCGCTTGACCTGGGCGACCTTGACCTCAGTGGCTTGCAGCAGTGCTTCGATGACTTGCAACTGCAATCGCTGACCACCCCTGATAACGTCGTTGAACGACTGCAAGGCACCAGCGTGGCCATCAGCAACAAAGTCCCGCTCAACGCCACCACCCTCAAGGCCTGCCCGGACCTGAAGCTGATACTGATCGCCGCCACCGGCACCAACAACGTGGATCTGGTCGCCGCCCGTGCCCAAGGGATTACCGTGAGCAACTGCCAGGGCTACGGCACGCCATCGGTGGCGCAGCACACCCTCATGTTGCTGCTCAACCTCGCCACCCGCCTGAGCGACTATCAAAAAGCCGTCGGTGAAGGTCGCTGGCAGCAAGCCAGCCAGTTCTGCCTGCTGGATTACCCGATCGTCGAACTGCAAGGCAAGACCCTAGGCCTGCTTGGCCATGGCGAACTGGGTGGCGCGGTTGCCCGGCTGGCCGAAGCCTTTGGCATGCGGGTCGTCTCGGGCCAGACTCCCGGACGCCCGGCGCGCGCCGACCGTGTGCCGCTGGATGAGCTGCTCGCGCAGGTCGACGCCCTGACCTTGCATTGCCCGCTCAACGAACACACCCGTCACTTCATCGGAGCGCGCGAGTTGGCGCTGCTCAAACCCGGCGCCTTCGTGGTCAACACCGCGCGCGGTGGCCTGATCGACGAACAGGCCCTGGCCGATGCCTTGCGCAGTGGTCATCTGGGTGGCGCGGCAACCGACGTGCTGAGCGTCGAACCGCCGACCGCAGGCAATCCCCTGCTGGCCCACGACATTCCCCGCTTGATCGTGACCCCGCACAACGCCTGGGGCAGCCGCGAGGCTCGGCAACGGATCGTCGGCCAATTGAGCGAGAACGCCCACGGTTTTTTCAGCGGTACAGCGCTGCGGGTCGTCAGTTGATAAACTGCCGCACTTTTTTTCAAGGAGCAGGTTATGGATCCGCGCAGTGAAGTACTGCTTCGCCAGGCCGAATTGTTTCAAGGCCAATTGCTACTGGCCGGCTTGCCGGCCGACGACTTGCTCGGCAAATTGCCCAAGGCCCACGGCTGGTGCTGGCATGCCGGCGATCAGGCGGCCCTGGATGCGCGCTTTGCCGAGCGCAGCCATTTTGGCGTGAATGCCCCGAGCCGCGAATTTGAAACGGCCGTGGTGTTCCTGCCAAAATCCAAGGACCTGACCGATTACATCCTCAACGCCCTCGCCTCGCGCCTGGCCGGTCGCGAACTGTACCTGGTGGGTGAAAAACGCAGCGGCATCGAGGGCGCCGCCAAGCAACTGAACCCTTTTGGCAAACCACGCAAGCTCGACAGCGCGCGGCATTGCCAGCTCTGGCAAGTGACCGTGGCCAACGCACCGCAGGCCAAATCACTGGAGAGCCTGGCGCAAACCTATGAGCTGCCACTGGCCGAAGGCCCGCTGACAGTCATCAGCCTGCCAGGTGTGTTCAGCCACGGTCGCCTGGATCGAGGCAGCGCCCTGCTGCTTGAACACCTGGACAAACTGCCCAGCGGTCACTTGCTGGACTTCGGTTGCGGTGCCGGCGTTCTGGGGGCCGCGGTGAAACGTCGCTACCCGCACAACACTGTCACCCTGCTGGACGTCGATGCGTTCGCCGCTGCCAGCAGCCGCCTGACACTGGCCGCCAACGGCCTGGAAGCCGAGGTGCTGACCGGTGATGGCATCGACGCCGCGCCCATGGGCTTGAGCGCGATCCTGAGTAATCCACCGTTCCATGTCGGGGTCCATACCGATTACTTCGCCACGGAAAACCTGCTGCGAAAAGCGGCCAAACATCTGAAAAATGGTGGGGAACTTCGCCTGGTAGCCAATAGTTTCCTGAAGTACCAGCCGCTGATCGAAGAGCATCTTGGCGCCTGTTCGATCAAGGCTGAAGGACAGGGGTTCCGCATCTACCGGGCCAAGCGCGGTTGAATACCCCGTTGAAAAAGAACGCTTGCCGAATGGATTTTGCCTAGGCAGAATCCGCTCCGTCCTAGGGGAGTAGTCTCCCACGAGCGCCATGCTCGTCCGGCATACGTCAACATACTTGATCCTCAGATCATGGCGTATGCGACCCAAGTGTCCGCACAGACGGACCGCAGGGTTTGACAAGACCTATGACACGCACACCTTACCCGGGGCGGGAAGGCTGTACGTGTCATAGCCGTGTCGACCCGCCCCTTAGGAATGCCCTGATGCTGGACTCTCTACTCGTTCCCACCGCAGTCGTTGCCTTGGCCGAAATCGGCGACAAGACGCAACTGCTCGCCCTCATTCTCGCCGCCCGCTTTCGCAAGCCCTGGCCAATCATCGCCGGTATCGTCGCCGCGACCCTGGCCAACCATGCCGCCGCCGGTGCCGTCGGCGCCTGGGTCGGCAGCTTCTTTTCGGATTCGGTGCTGCACTGGATCCTTGCCGCCAGCTTTGCCGCCACCGCGCTGTGGACCCTGGTGCCGGACAAGATGGACGACGACGAAGCCAGCACGGCCCGCAAGTTCGGACCGTTCCTCACCACGCTGATTGCCTTCTTCCTGGCGGAAATCGGTGACAAGACCCAGATCGCCACCGTGATGCTCGCGGCGCAATACCCGGAGTTGTGGCTGGTGATTATCGGCACCACCCTGGGCATGCTGATCGCCAACGTGCCGGTGGTCCTGGCCGGTAACTTTGCCGCGGACAAACTGCCCCTGACCCTGATCCGTCGCCTGGCAGCGTCGGCATTCTTCATCCTGGCCATTGTTGCGGTGTACAAGGCCATGCAGAGCAGTGGCTGGGTGTAACTCGGGACACTGATCGTTCCCACGCTCCGCGTGGGAACGATCAGTGGCTCAGGACTTCTTGGCGTTCAGATAGAGCGGCATGACTTTCGGGATCGCGGCCTGCAACGCCTCGATCCGGCTGCTGGAGGCCGGGTGAGTGCTCATGAACTCAGGCGGCGAACCTCCGGAGACCTTGCTCATTTTGTTCCACAGGGTGATCGCCGCGTTCGGGTTGTAGCCGGCGCGTGCGGCCAGTTCCAGGCCGATCAGGTCGGCTTCGTTTTCGTTGGCGCGGCTGTTGGGCAAGGTCATGCCGTAGTTGGCCACGGTATCGGCCAGCGCCAGGGTATCCTGGCCCAGGCCGAGCAACACGCCAGCGCCCTGCTTGGCCATTTCAATGCCATAGGCCTTGGACATCGCTTCACGACCGTGCTCGCGCAAGGCGTGGGCGATTTCATGGCCCATGATCGCGGCGATTTCGTCGTCGGTGAGCTTGAGCTTGTCGATCAGCCCGGTGTAGAAAATGATCTTGCCGCCGGGGCCGCAATTGGCGTTGAGTTCGTCACTCTTGATCAGGTTGACTTCCCACTTCCATTGCGCCGAATCCGGGCGGAAGGTCGGTGCCTGGGCGATCAGGCGCGTGGCGATGGCATCGACCCGCCGGGCATCGCTGCTGGTCTGGTCCAGCACGCCTTTTTTACCCGCCTCGCCCACGGTCTTTTGGTAGGACTGGGCATACATCTGATTGACCTCATCGGTCGACAGCATGCTGAACATCCACTGCGAGCGCTCCACACCCACGGCGCCACCGCTGGTGGTGTTGACCGACTGACAGCCAGCGATCAGCAAACTGGCACCCAGCGCACACAAAACCTGTCTTTTACTCATGAAAACGCTCCCTGAAAACATGGCGCGTATCGTAGGCGGTGCGCTGTATCCGCGCCAGATGCAACAGACGTGTAACACATCATTTCCTGCCCTGGCCCATTCTCCTGTGCCTCAACCCGCGTATAAATCGCCCCTCGACCAACGGCATCAAGACCCGGCACCAGTCTCGACGCGACACGTGCACGCGAAAATCTGCCCTTGGTGAAATGACATCACCCAGGGGTCAGGCATTCCGGCGCATTGAGCTTCGGATCATTCACCAGGTTCGCCAGCACCCGCTCGCGCAAGGCGGCAGGCTCGCTGGCGAGCAGCGCCTGCAGGGCGTGCAGCGGGGTTTCGGGGTTGAGCCAGGCTTCCTGCCCTGCCGCATCGAGAATCAACGGCCGGCGTTGGCTGGCCGCGGCCTGAGTCACCACCGCCGTACTCAACCAGACCTGTTCCTGCACTGGATACGCGTCCCAGATCGCGGCAAAAAACAATGCCGAACCTTCTCCCGGCGTCAGCCAGTACGGGCGCTTGCGGGTGGTACCGCGCCATTCGTAGAAGCCGTTGGCCGGTAACAGGCAACGGCGCAGGCGCAAGGCCTCGCGAAACATCGGCTGTTCGGCGATGGTTTCCGCCCGGGCATGGGCCGGGGTCTTCGACAGATCGGTCAGCCACGCAGGCGTCAAGCCCCAGCGGGCGCGCGCGAGGGTACGCTGGCCCGCCTCGGCGCGCAGGATCAGCACCGAATCATTGGGCGAAATATTCCACTGCGCCTGCTGATCGGCCGGAAAACCGGGCAAGGCCGCAAACGCGGGGTTCCAACGAAACAGGGCAAAACGTCCACACATGGGGCAACACGACTCTTGATCAAACGAATACCAGCCTAACAGACCAGCACGCCGGGGAAGCTATCCGGTTCGTCACCGGGCAGCGGCAGAGCGGCATTGTAGGCCGCGATCAGCTCCCGCGCGTACTGGGCCTGGTCATTGTCCACCGCCAGGCCCAGCAACCCGAATGCCGGCAACTCACCCGTGCCACCGAGCAAATCGCGCCCCACCAGGTGCGCTTCCACGCCTTCGCTGGCCAGCATGCCTTGCAGCAACTCACCTTCCATCAGGTTTTCCGGTTCGTAGATGCGCTGCATAGAAGCCACCCCTCACTCGTTTTCGCTGTGAACTTCGAGCAACCACTCATGACCGTCGGTCTGCAGAACAAAGGTGATGGGGCGACAGCACACTGGACAGTCCTCGATATACGTCTGGTCACCGCCAGACAAATCCAGAACAGCCTCCACTTCTTCACCACAGTAAGGGCATTCATAGCGCTCGGTTTCCAGCATCACGGTCTCCCAAGTGACTTGTGCGTATAATCGCCGGTCTATTTGCAGGGCTATTTTTGTTTGAGCTGCTTTTTTCAGACCGTACCCTGTGTGGATTCGATCCAATCCATTACTTACCCTAGCCGTTTCTAACAAGAGAGCATGATGGGCGCATTCGATGCCATCCGACCTTACGACGACAGCGAAGTCCCGGCAGTGCTGGCACGGCTGCTGAGCGACAAGGCGTTTCTAGATATTCTCACCCACTTTCGCTTCCCGCGCCTTGCCGGCGCCCTGGGCTGGATGCTCAAGCCACTTTTAGCTCACCGGCTACGCCGTGAGTTTGCTGGTATCACCTCGGTTGCAACGCTGCAAGACAAGGTCGAGTTCTATGTCGACCACACCATCGAGCGCGCTACCGACGGCGTGACCTACACCGGCGTCGAGCAATTCAAGTCCGGCAGTGCCTATCTGTTCCTGGCCAACCATCGCGACATCGTGATGGACCCGGCGTTCGTCAACTACGCGATCTACCACGCCGGCCTGCCCACGCCGCGCATCGCCATTGGCGACAACCTGCTGCAAAAGCCTTTCGTCAGCGACCTGATGCGCCTGAACAAAAGCTTTATCGTGCACCGTTCCATTACCGGCCGGCGCGAGAAGATGGCGGCGTATCAGTTGCTGTCGGCGTACATCAACCACTCGATCCGCAACGATTGCGCCTCGATCTGGATCGCCCAGGCCGAAGGCCGCGCCAAGGACGGAGACGATCGCACCGAGTCGGCGATCCTCAAGATGTTTCACATGAGCCGCAAGGACGAGCCGTTCGGCGAGGTCATCCAGTCGCTGAACCTGACCCCGGTCTCGATCAGCTACGAGTACGACCCGTGCGACCAGGCCAAGGCCCGCGAACTGTACATCCGCGCCACCACCGGCAGTTACACCAAGGCACCGGGCGAGGACGATGCGAGCATCGCCAAGGGCATTACCGGCTACAAGGGCCGGGTCCACGTCAACTTTGCAACGCCCATCACCGAGCTGTTCGACGACACCAAGCAATTGGCGGTCGAGATGGACAAGCAGATCCTCGGCGGTTACCGGTTGTTCCCGGTGCACTACCTGGCGTACGCCCAGTGGAACGATGCCGACCCACAATTGCAGGTGCCGAAGGCTGCCGATCTGTTCTCGGCCGAAGAACTGGCCAAGGCCGGGCAAGAATGGCAAAGCCGCCTCGATGCCTGCCCCGAGGAACACCGCCCGTTCCTGGTGCTGCAATACGCGACACCGGTGCGCAATCAGTACCGGGTCAAGGCGGGTTTACCGCTGTAAGGCTTGGGCTTCAAACAGAAACGGCGCCTCCAGGGCTAATGCTAGTCAGTTAAGAGAAATAAAGCCGAACACGAAACCCGTGGCGAGGGAGCTTGCTCCCGCTGGGGCGCAAAGCGGCCCTGTTTTTGGGCTGCTACGCAGCCCAGCGGGAGCAAGCTCCCTCGCCACGGGTACTATGTTCGGCTGGTCTTTGGCTTAACTGATCGGCATTAGCCTCCAGGGCGCCGTTTTTGATTGCCTTGGACAGGCTCCCGAGCAGTGTCAGATCCGCGTACTGATCCACGACACCAGCAACGCCAGGCCCAGACAGGCAAAGCCGAATGCGTAGAAAACGCGGTTCATGCGCAGGGTTGCGATGCTCGACAAGTGCACCTGAGTATCGGCGTCCGCACGCCCGGCCTGCGCGGCGAGACTGGCCCGTGCCTGCTGCTCGCGACGACGGGTCGCGTGCAACAACCAGCCACCGGGGCAGGCAACCAGCAGCGCGAAGACATTGATCAGTTTGGCGGGGTGAGCGGTAAACAACGACCAGATCATTTGCAACGACATCGTGAACCTCATCCGAAACGGGGCATACGGGACATCGAAACAACACCCGCGGCGCGGATTCTACCCAAAGCCCCGCTCCCTGCCCTCGCTTTCCGACAAAAAACCAGCCATTCGACCGACTCATGCCCTGCGTCACGTCTTCGTCATCTAAACACGCCAAGCTGTCGCTCCTCGAAACCGACACGGAGCCTGTCATGCTGCACGCCGAAAACCAGGATCGCCTTTACCTCATCACCCCGACCGACGAACAACAAACCCTCGTCGGCAGCCTGGCCTTCAACGTTCAAGACTGCCACTGGCTCGTCTACTGCGCCCTGGGCGGACACCAGCATCCCGACCTGCCGGAAACCGACCTGCTGACCGGCGTCAGCGTACTGGACTTCTACTCGCAAGCCGCGTGAAGACAGCCGCTGACGCATCCGGTTGGATACAGGGTGTGCCTGGTCAACAATCAGGCCGCCTTCACGTACAAGCGCAATACCGCTGCCCCGCCCAAAAAAATACAAACCAACGTACACCCGCCCCACCACTCAACAGGCCGAGCGTTAGCTCGCCTGCCGCTCTTGATCTTGCCTTGGCTTTTGATCTTGATCCACCCGCCCCATCGGCAGGCCGAGCGCAGGCGTTCATCAGGGGAATGGCGCGCAGCGCCCCTCGACACAGTCGAGGACATCGCATGGAGGTCGAGCGAAGCCGACCGGAGGGCGATGCCCCCTGAGGAATGCCGGAGCGAGGGAACCCCGAGCCTTGGCGAGGGGCCGGACGCTCGGGGCGAGCGTTTTTTTGCTTATTTTTTTAGGCGCTTGTAAAAAAAGTGAGTCGCCGTCAGGCGAAACCATAAGTCGCCATGACCGCAGCAACGGATATGTACACCGCACCTGCAAGAGAATGGCCGGCTGCCAGGCCGCCTTCGCAGGCAAGCCCGCTCCCACAGATTCAATCAACAGAAACAAAAAAGCCCGGCTCATCACTGAAACCGGGCTTCTTCTGACACACCGCAAACCGCTACTCGCCCAAGACCTGACCCACAGTCGGATCCTTGAACAAACGAGTCAACGCATCACTCAAGACATCACCGACCAGCTTGGTGTTGGTCTCCTGATTCGGCGCCATGCCAAAACGCTGATCCAGCGACGCGCCATAGCGACCGCTATAGCGACGGTTGGCATTCTGCACATCTGAACGGAAAGTCGCCCCGATGGTCGCCTCGGTCACATACATGCCTTCTTTAGGCGACTGATACTTCAGCTCGGCCAAGGTCACGGTCAACTGCGGCGCGTTGTAGGCATTGGCCGTCGGCGTGAAACCCAACAGGCGCACAGCCGCTTCAGCCTGAGCCTGCAACTTCGGCAGGATCTGCGCGCTTTGCACCGTAATCGCGCTGGTTTCCGGGTACAGGCCGCCACGGGTGCCCAGGGTCGGCGACGGACGACCGTCAACCACCTTCACCACGACTGGCTGACCATGACCGACCGGTGCCAGCTGAGTCGTCAGTTTCGGCTCCGGGGCTAGTTGCTGCGGGCTGTGGGCGCAGCCAACCAGGGTCAAGCTGGTCACAGTGATCAAACCGAACAACAGGCGTTGCAACATGCGCTTCTCTCCAGAATCAGGCACAAACAGAGCAGCAGTATAGCGGGGGCCACTCGCTTCAAACCAGCGACCCTGAACATGGGCTGAAGACTTGCGTAATGTTACGCCGAGCGAGCCCTTGGTAACCCGAGCGTCATGCCACACTGCTAACGTCAACACTGTCACCGTTCGAGGACATTGCCATGCAGTTTCTCAGGTCGCTGTTTGCTCCACACCGCAATTTCCGTAGCTTCGCCCGGCTCGACAACAACGACTGTTGCCTGGCATTCAAGCACTGTCATGTGCCGCCAATGGGCGACGGTTGGGTGGAAATCAACGAGATTCGCCCCCATTGGTTGCACCAGCCCCTACCCGCCAGCGCCCGCCTGACCCCACGCATTACTCGCGCACGGTTGCACCGCGTGCTGGCCACCTGACCGAACGGCTAATAAAAGTCATTAAACACGACCATTTCCCTGCGTTTCTTCGCTACAATCTCCCCCCGATTATAAGGACGTCTCCTGATCGGGCCTCGCAGCATCGCTAATACTCGCGTATTGGCTCCCCCGCACCGCCCACAGAGAGCCGCCCACACAGATCGAGTGAAGCTGGCGAGCTTGCTGTTTACCCTGCAAACCACCACTTTTCGCGCATCTGCCAGAGCTGTCATGACGCTCGGTCACTGAGCTGTTTGCCCGTTTTGCCTGCCATGTAACCCATGCCGGCAATCTATCCTCGGGCCCGGTGCCAGGCGCAGATAGCCCTTTTTTGAGGTTCACGTCTTCAAAAGAGCGTGAAAAAACGGGTTTTCACAACTTCACAAGAGTGTGGCGAGCAAATGAATAGTTTTGCGTCTGAACATGCACCATTAGCGTCTACAACAGCCCAATTACACAGGACCGAGCACTCCTCAAGAACCGGAGCCTGAAGCCTGTCCGCTACGGATTTGGTTGCACAAACAGACGTATCGACCATAAGTCGAATTGCCTCCCGCACGCTGAAGTGAGTTCATAGGAACCCTGAAGCCGGTGGGTAGCGTCTGTCGAAGTTGCGAAAAATTGCGAAGATTCGGACATGGCGATCCTGGCCATGGGTGACCCGGGGCACAACAGAACATGCCCTGTAACTCCTGGCAGCTATGCCGACAATTTGGTGCTGCAGATTTTGGAGACGCGTTAAATGGCGCATAACGAAGCAGTCGACGTGGTATTGGTTGGGGCGGGCATCATGAGTGCCACCCTCGCCGTGCTGCTCAAAGAGCTCGACCCCGCGATCAAGCTGGAAGTCGTCGAGCTGATGGATTCCGGTGCCGCGGAGAGTTCCAACCCGTGGAACAACGCCGGTACCGGTCACGCCGGGCTGTGTGAGCTGAACTACACGCCACAGGCCGCTGACGGCAGCGTCGACATCAAGAAAGCCGTGCACATCAACACCCAGTTCGAGGTGTCGAAGCAGTTCTGGTCGTACCTGACCAAAAAAGGCACCTTCGGCTCGTCGAAATCCTTTATCAGCCCGGTCCCGCACCTGAGCTTCGTGCAGGGTGACGCTGGCGTTTCGTTCCTCAAGGAACGGTTCAAGGTGCTGAGCAGGCACCACGCCTTCACGGACATGGAATACACCGAAGACAAGGCAACAATGGCGCAGTGGATGCCATTGATGATGCCTGGTCGTCCGGCGGATGAAACCGTCGCCGCGACCCGTGTGATCAATGGTACCGACGTCAACTTCGGCGCCCTGACCAATCAGCTGCTCAAGCACCTGACCAGCGCACCCGATGCCCAGGTCAAGTACTGCAAGCGCGTGACCGGTCTCAAGCGTAACGCCAATGGCTGGACCGTCAGCATCAAGGACGTCAACAGCGGCAACACCCGTGATGTCGATGCCAGGTTCGTCTTCCTCGGCGCCGGCGGAGCGGCCTTGCCGCTGTTGCAAGCCTCGGGCATCGAAGAAAGCAAAGGCTTCGGCGGCTTCCCGATCAGCGGCCAGTGGCTGCGTTGCGACAACCCGGAAGTGGTCAAGCATCACCAGGCCAAGGTCTACAGCCAGGCAGCCGTCGGTTCGCCGCCGATGTCGGTGCCGCACCTGGACACCCGCGTGGTCGATGGCAAGACGTCCCTGCTGTTCGGACCTTATGCCGGCTTCACCACCAAGTTCCTCAAGCACGGTTCGTTCATGGACCTGCCGATGTCGGTACGCGCCGGCAACATCGGCCCGATGCTGGCGGTCGCGAAAAACAACATGGACCTGACCAAGTATCTGGTCAGCGAAGTGATGCAATCGATGGAACAACGCCTGGAATCGCTGCGTCGCTTCTACCCTGAAGCCAAGGCCGAAGACTGGCGCCTGGAAGTGGCAGGCCAGCGCGTGCAGATCATCAAGAAAGACCCGAAAAAGGGCGGCGTCCTGCAGTTCGGTACCGAACTGGTGGCGGCCAAGGACGGTTCTCTGGCGGCATTGCTCGGCGCTTCGCCGGGTGCCTCGGTGACCGTTTCGATCATGCTTGAGCTGATCGAGAAATGCTTCCCGAACAAGACCTCCGGTGAATGGGCTGCCAAGCTGGCAGAAATCTTCCCGGCCCGGGAAAAGGTTCTGGAAACCGACGCTGCGCTGTATCGCAAGATCAACACGCAGAACAATGTCGCCCTGGAACTGGTAGAAGAAAGCAGCGAGACCCCAAGCTTCGCTTGATCCTCGCCCATGAAAAACGCCCCGTTCTCCTTGAGAGCGGGGCGTTTTTTTTGCCGCTTCGAAAACCTTAGCCGCGTGCTTTGCGGATCAGTTCGATGTAGTCCTCGGCATTGCGCTGGTCCGAGACCAGGGCAATGAAGTCATTGCCGTGCTCATCCTTGCCATCGAAGTCATGGCCAGCCTCGACAAAGAACACCAGAAAACGCTCGAAATCGTCGATACGCAGGCCCCGGTAGGCCTTGATCAGTTTGTGCAGGGACGGTGAAGTCGTGTCAGCCGGCTCGAAATCGAGGAACAATTTGATCTGCGCATCGCCGATCTCGTCACCAATCAACTGCTTCTTATCTTTACGCATTGCCGACTCCAGCTCGCAGACATTTCGTTGGGCCGGCAGTTTACCCCTGCCCTGACCCAAGCCTCAACGACCAACCTTCAGCGCGAGCGCACGGCCCCGGTGTGCAGATCCGCCCAGACATGGCCATTGCCATAGCTGAGGAACTGGCAATACACCGTCCCGCTGCGCAGCAAGTCGATCACCACCCGGTACTGGGCCATTGGGTAATACAACGTGAGGGTCTTGGCCTGCTCGTCGTAAATCGGCTTTTTCAGGCTTTTGCTTTCGCCATCAAAGTTCACCAGCACCTGACTGATGCTCGCCCCTTTGTTCATGGCTTTGCCTTTGAGGCGAATCGTCAGGGGGGACGTGACCGGAATCGGTTGCTGGCTGGACTGGCGCTGGCTGCCGACCACCACCGAATACTCGGTCACCTGCAGCAATTGCTGCTGCTCGGGCGGCGTATCACGCAGGGTCAGGTCATCGGGGGGCAGAAACTGCCCGTGCATCAGCGCAGGGGCGGCCGCCAGCGGCAGGCTGACGCTCAATAACAGCGCGGCGCAACTGCGAATCAAAAGGCTCATGACGGGCTCCAGAATGCGGCTGAGCACTCTAGCATGGGCGCCAGGGCAGCAGACAAAGCAAAAGACCGCAGCCTGCGGGTTCGCGCAGATTGCGGTCTTCTGAAGGCCCTTGGGGGTCTTACATGCCTTTAACGGCGTAGATCCCGTTGGCGTTGCGCCAGTAACCCTTGTAGTCCATGCCGTAACCGAAGATGTAACGGTCGATGCATGGCAGGCCGACGAAGTCCGCCTTGAGATCAGGACGCGCCTTGCGGTCGTGGTCCTTGTCGATCAGTACGGCGGTGTGGACCTTGCGGGCGCCGGCGTGTTTGCAGAAGTCGATGATCGCGCCCAGGGTGTGACCTTCGTCGAGAATGTCGTCGATGATCAGCACGTCACGGTCGATGAACGACACTTCCGGCTTGGCTTTCCAGAACAGGTCGCCGCCGCTGGTTTCGTTGCGATAGCGGGTCGCGTGCAGGTAGGAAGCTTCCAGCGGAAACTTCAGATGAGTCAGCAGCTTTCCGGAGAAAATCAGGCCGCCGTTCATGACACAGAACACCACCGGATTGCTGTCAGCCAGTTGTTCGTTGATGTGTGCACCGACGCGGGCGATGGCCGCCTCGACTTCAGCTTCGGTGTACAGGCAGTCAGCCTCTCGCATGATTTGACGGATATGCTCGAGATCAGCGGACATGGCGCTCTCCAAGGGGGTGGCGGATTCGGAAAAGCGGGCAAAGGTACGCATCCAGACGAGCCAGATCAAGCGTTTCTGGACTAACGTACTGTATGTCTATAGGACAACACCCTCGGATAGATTAATCTAGGCCGGTTTTTTTGCCCGCCGCCGGAGCCTTTCCCTATGCCCATCCGTGAGATCCGCCACCCGCTGATCCGACACAAACTTGGCCTTATGCGCCGCGCAGACATTAGCACGAAGAATTTCCGTGAGCTTGCTCAGGAAGTCGGTGCACTGCTGACCTACGAGGCGACCAAAGACCTGCCCCTTGAATCCTATGACATCGAGGGCTGGTGCGGCACCGTTTCGGTCGAGAAAATCGCCGGTAAGAAAATTACCGTCGTGCCGATCCTGCGCGCCGGCATCGGCATGCTCGAAGGTGTACTGAGCCTGATCCCGGGCGCCAAAGTCAGCGCCGTGGGCGTGGCGCGCAACGAGGAAACCCTCGAAGCGCACACCTATCTGGAGAAGCTGGTTCCGGAGATCGACGAACGGTTGGCCATGATCATCGACCCGATGCTCGCCACTGGCGGCTCGATGGTCGCGACCATCGACCTGCTGAAAAAGGCCGGCTGCAAGGACATCTGCGCCATGGTCCTGGTGGCCGCCCCCGAAGGCATCGCCGTGGTAGAGAAGGCTCACCCGGACGTGACCATCTACACCGCCTCCATCGATCAGAAACTGAACGAACATGGCTACATCATTCCTGGGCTTGGCGATGCTGGCGACAAGATCTTCGGCACCAAGCAGAAGGACGCGTGAGCATGCAGGATGAGTTCAACGATCCGCTCTGGCGCCAGGTGTTGTCGGGTGCGCAGATGCTGTTCGTGGCGTTTGGCGCCCTGGTGTTGATGCCGCTGATTACCGGCCTCGACCCCAATGTCGCGCTGTTCACGGCGGGCCTGGGGACCATTTTGTTCCAGGTCGTGACCGGACGTCAGGTCCCGGTGTTCCTGGCGTCGAGCTTTGCCTTCATCACCCCGATCATTCTCGCCAAGGGCCAGTTCGGCCTGGCAGCGACCATGGGCGGGGTCATGGCGGCCGGTTTCGTCTACACCTTCCTGGGCCTGGCCGTGAAGATCAAGGGCACCGGGTTCATCGACCGCTTGCTGCCGCCGGTAGTCATTGGCCCGGTGATCATCTCGATCGGCCTGGCCATGGCGCCGATTGCCGCGAACATGGCCATGGGCAAGGCCGGCGACGGTACCGAGCTGATTCCTTACCAGACGGCAATGATGATCTCCATGCCGGCGCTGCTGACCACCCTGATCGTGGCGGTGTTCGGCAAAGGTATCTTCCGCCTGGTGCCGATCATCTCCGGCGTGCTGGTCGGGTTTGGCATGGCGTTTTTCTTCGGTGTCGTCGATACCGCGAAGATCGCCGCCGCGCCCTGGTTCGCGCTGCCGCAATTCACCGCACCCGAGTTCAACTGGCAGGCGATTCTGTTTATTGTCCCGGTGGCCCTGGCCCCGGCCATCGAACACATCGGCGGCGTGATCGCGGTCGGCAGTGTGACCGGTCGTGACTACCTGAAAAAGCCTGGCCTGCACCGTACGCTGTTTGGTGACGGGATCGCCACCACTGCAGCCGGCCTGCTCGGCGGCCCGCCCAACACCACCTACGCCGAAGTCACGGGCGCGGTGATGCTGACCAAGAACTACAACCCGAAGATCATGACCTGGGCGGCGATCTTTGCCATGAGCCTGGCGTTCATCGGCAAGTTCGGCGCGCTGCTGCAAAGCATTCCAGTGCCCGTCATGGGCGGGATTCTGTGCCTGTTGTTCGGTTCGATCGCGGCGGTGGGGATGAACACCATGATCCGCCACAAGATCGACCTGGGCGAAGCGCGCAACCTGGTGATTGTCTCGGTCACGCTGGTGTTCGGGATTGGCGGTGTGCTGGTCGGTACCGGTACCGGTCCGGATGACTTCGGCCTCAAGGGCATCGCGTTGTGCGCCATTGTGGCGATGGCGTTGAACCTGATCCTGCCGGGAAATGACGGCTGGAAGAAAAAACTGCCGGATGAACCGTCGTTGTAACCGACGACTCAATCCTCTGTGGCGAGGGAGCTTGCTCCCGCTGGGTCGCAAAGCGGCCCCAAGATCCTTGCAATCCATGAAGATTTTGTGAGTGCTGCGCACTCAAGCGGGAGCAAGCTCCCTCGCCACGACATACCCGCCTTCACTTCAATGTGTGTGTGTTCCTGCAAAACTATCGATGCCCTTTCACACAACCTCGCGGAACTGCGTTGAACCTGATCCTGCGGAGGAATAATGGCTGGAAAAAAACTGCCGGATGAGCCGTCGTTGTAACCGACGACTCAATCTCTGTGGCGAGGGAGCTTGCTCCCGCTGGGTCGCAAAGCGGCCCCAAGATCCTTGCAATCCATGAAGATTTTGTGAGTGCTACGCACTCAAGCGGGAGCAAGCTCCCTCGCCACGACATACCCGCCTTCACTTCAATGTGTGTGTTCCTGCAAAGCTATCGATGCCCTTTCACACAACCTCGCGGAACTGCGTTGAACCTGATCCTGCGGAGGAATAATGGCTGGAAAAAAACTGCCGGATGGGCCGTCGTTGTAACCGACGACTCAATCGCCTGTGGCGAGGGAGCTTGCTCCCGCTGGGTCGCAAAGCGGCCCCAAGATCCTTGCAATCCATGAAGATTTTGTGAGTGCTGCGCACTCAAGCGGGAGCAAGCTCCCTCGCCACGACATACCCGCCTTCACTTCAATGTGTGTGTTCCTGCAAAGCTATCGGCGCCCTTTCACACAAGGTGTTCAACGCCTGCGCCCACTGCGGGTCATCGTTCAGGCACGGCACCAGCACCAACTCCTCGCCGCCCGCCTCGCGGAACTGCTCCCGCCCACGATCACCGATTTCTTCCAGGGTTTCGATGCAGTCGGCGACAAACGCCGGGCACATCACCAGCACCTTCTTCACACCTTGTTTGGCCAACTGATCGAGACGGGCTTCAGTGTAAGGTTCGATCCATTTGGCGCGCCCCAACCGCGACTGGAATGACACTGACCATTTGCCGTCGGGCAACCCCATGCGCTCGGCCAATGCGGCCGCCGTGCGCAGGCATTGACCGCGATAACAGGTGGCAACCACCTCGGCAGGCGCACCGGCACAGCAATCGCCGCCGCCTTCAAAGCTATGGCCCGGGTTGAGCTTCTTCAGGTGCCGCTCCGGCAACCCGTGAAAACTCAGCAGCAGGTGATCGTAGTCCTGCTCAAGGTACGGCCTGGCACTGGCAGCCAAGGCATCGAGGTACTCGGGCTGATCGTAGAACGGCTGGAGAATCGAGAACTGCACATCCAGCTTCTTCTCACGCACGACCCGCCTGGCTTCCTCGACGACGGTCGTCACGGTGCTGTCAGCAAACTGCGGATACAGCGGTGCGAGCGTGACCTGCTTGATGCCTTGCGCAGCGATGCGTGTGAGCACCGTCTCAATCGACGGCTCGCCATAACGCATCGCCAGCTCGACCGGCCCTTGGGTCCACTGCGCGGTCATCACCTGCTGCAAGCGACGACTGAGCACCACCAGCGGCGAGCCTTCATCCCACCAGATCGAGGCATAGGCGTGGGCCGACTGCTCGGGGCGCTTGATCAGAATCAGCGAAACCAACAAGCGTCGCACCGGCCAGGGCAGGTCAATAACGTAGGGGTCCATCAGGAATTGATTGAGGTAGCTGCGCACGTCCGCGACTTGTGTGGAAGCGGGCGAGCCCAGGTTGACCAGGAGCAACGCGTGATCGGTCATGCAACGTCCTATTTCAAAGGCGGCTGGACAAGTCGTCCAGGGCCGCACGCAAATCAGTAAACCGGAAAGTGAAACCCGCCGCCATCAAGCGTGACGGCGTTGCCCGCTGGCCACCGAGCAGCAGCAGTGACAACTCGCCAAGGCCGACCTTGAGCACAAGGGATGGCAATGGCATGAACGCCGGCCGGTGCAGTACACCGGCCAATGTCTTGGCAAACTCGCGATTGCGCACCGGTTTGGGCGCGCAGGCATTATAAGGACCACTGGCGTCATTCTGATGCAGAAGAAAATCAATCAGGCCGATTTGATCCTCGATATGGATCCACGACATCCACTGCCGACCATTGCCAATCGGCCCGCCCAGCCCGGCTTTGAAGGGCAACAAGAGCCGCGACAAAAAGCCGCCGTCCGCCGACAGCACCAGGCCCGTGCGCACCAGCACCACGCGAATACCCAAGGCCTCGGCCCGCTGCGCGGTTTCTTCCCAGGCAATGCACAACTGGCTGGCGAAATCCTCGCTGACCGGGGGCGAGTCCTCGCTCAACTCACGTTCGCCACCGTCGCCGTACCAGCCCACGGCCGATCCGGAAATCATCACCCGCGGTTTCTGTTCGCGGCTGTCCAGCCATGCCAGCAGGGTTTCTGTCAGGCTGATCCGGCTACTCCAGAGCATTGCCTTGCGTCGATGGGTCCAGAGTCGGTTGGCGATGGGAGCCCCGGCCAGGTTGATCACCGCGTCCACCGATGCGGGGCCAATGTCTTCCAGGCGGCCAATGCCACGCACCTTGGCGCCACATAAGGCAGGCACCTTTTCCGGCTTGCGGCTCCACACCGTCAGGCTGTGCCCCTGGCTCAACCAGAGTCGGCACAGCTGACGTCCTATCAAACCAGTACCGCCGGTCAGCAATATGTGCATGACGTGTTCCTCGCGTGGCGTTTTACCCCGATCACTAGTCTATTTTTATAGGCAGGGATGTTTCGGATCGGGCGGCTCTGTGATTAACAATAGGCCAAGCTGCCAGAACGAGAACGCTGAAAGTTATACCAAAAAATAAAATTGTACAGGTTTGGCCCGAAGCGTAGCCTGTAGAGAAAGGTAAACGAGGCCCCCCATGACTGTACCCATCGCAATCATCGGCACCGGAATCGCCGGACTTTCTGCGGCACAAGCCCTGCAGGAAGCCGGGCACGTCGTGCAATTGTTCGATAAAAGCCGTGGCAGTGGCGGCCGCATGTCGAGCAAGCGCAGCGATGCTGGCTCACTGGACATGGGCGCACAGTATTTCACCGCCCGTGATCGCCGTTTCGTCACTGAAGTCCAGCGCTGGCATGCCAATGGCTGGGTCGCTGAATGGGCGCCTCAGCTCTACAACTTCCATGGCGGACAACTCAGTACCTCGCCGGACGAACAGACCCGCTGGGTGGGCACGCCCCGCATGAGCGCCATCACTCGCGCCCTGATCGGCGATACGGAAGTGCATTTCGCCTGCCGCATTACCGAAGTCTATCGTGGCGAAGAACATTGGCACCTGCAGGACGCCGAAGGCTTCACCCATGGCCCCTTCAGCCATGTCGTGATTGCGATGCCGGCACCCCAGGCCACGGCCTTGCTGGCGGCGGCACCGAAACTTGCCGGGGTTGCCGCGGGAGTAAAAATGGACCCGACCTGGGCCGTAGCCCTGGCCTTCGAAACGCCACTGGAAACGCCCATGGAAGGCTGCTTCGTCCAGGACAGCGCGCTCGACTGGCTGGCCCGCAATCGCAGCAAACCCGGGCGTGACAATACCCTGGATACCTGGATCCTGCATGCCACCAGCGCCTGGAGCCGACAACACATCGACCTGTCCAGGGAAGCGGTGATCGAGCAACTGCACGGTGCCTTCGCCGAGCTGTTGCACAGCGCCATGCCCGCCCCCAGCTTCAGCCTGGCCCATCGCTGGCTCTATGCCCGCCCGGCCGGCAACCATGAGTGGGGCGCACTGGCCGATGCCGACCTGGGCTTGTACGTGTGCGGCGACTGGTGCCTGTCCGGACGCGTAGAAGGCGCCTGGTTGAGCGGCCAGGAAGCTGCCCGCCGCTTGCACGCGCACCTGCAGTGAACACAATCGAATAAACAGGCCGCACGAACAACGCCCCGCGCCACCCCTGGCCTGCACCCACGAAAACTTATACAAACAATTTGACTTGTACATCATCGAATCTATGATCAAACAAAGCTGTACAGCGCCAATTACTTGTACAGGTTCAGATCCGAGGCACTTCGATGAACAGTCAGAGCGCGAGCAAACCGAAAATCGCTATCAGTGCCTGCCTGATGGGTGCCGAGGTCAGGTACAACGGCGGGCATAAAGCGTCCCGGCTGTGCAGCCAGGTCCTGGGCAATTACGTCGAGTGTGTCCCGGTGTGCCCCGAAGTCGCCATTGGCCTGGGGGTACCTCGCGAGCCGATTCGCCTGGTCGGCGACCTGCGGCAACCGCACGCCGTCGGCACCCTGAACCCCGAACTCGATGTCACCCAACAGTTGGCCGACTACGGGCAGCAGATGGCGGGTGAACTCGGCGACATCTGCGGCTATGTGTTCATGCAGAAATCACCCTCCTGTGGCCTGGAGCGGGTCAGGGTCTACCACACCAATGGCAACCCCCAGGACGGCGGCGCACGTGGCATCTACGCCCAGGCATTTTGCGCCCGACACCCAAGCATGCCGGTGGAAGAAGACGGCCGGCTCAACGATCCGATACTGCGCGAGAACTTCCTGACCCGAGTGTTCGTCTACGCCGCCTGGCAGGCCATGTTGCAAGCCGGGTTGAGCCGCCAGGGCCTGACCGACTTCCACGCCCGCTACAAGTACCTGCTGATGGCCCACAACCCGGTGCAATACAAGGTCTTGGGCAATCTGCTGGGCCGCTCGGACCCGAGCGATCCGAATGAGCTGGGCCCGCGTTACTTCAAGGCGCTGATGACCGCCCTCGCGCAATGCGCCACCCGCCGCACCCACAGCAACGTGCTGCAACACCTCGCCGGCTATTTCAAGCGCGCCATCAGCCGTGAGGATAAACAGGAAATGCAGCACCTCATCAGCCAGTACCGCCACGGCATCGTGCCGCTGGTGGTTCCCCTGACGTTGCTCAAGCATCACTTGCGCCAGCATCCCGACCCGTACGTTGCGCAGCAGGTCTACCTGCAACCGCACCCGGAAAATCTCAGCCTGCGAAATGCGATTTAAATGAAAAACCAACCCGATACCCTCGCCCAGGATGGCGGCGCCGGTTACCAACAGGCGCTGGCTGAAGGCTGGCTGCCGATCCGCGACGTGGCGCGCGTGACCGGCGTCAATGCCATCACCTTGCGCGCCTGGGAGCGCCGTTACGGGCTGATCGTGCCGCAGCGCAGCCCAAAGGGGCACCGCCTGTTCTCGGCCGACCATGTACAACGCATCCACACCATTGTGACCTGGCTCAACCGTGGCGTAGCCGTGAGCCAGGTCAAGCCGCTGCTCGACACGCCGCTGGCGTTCAGCACGGAGGTGGAAAGCGAATGGAAAGTCCTGCGCCAGAAACTGACCCGGTCCATCAGCCAGCTGGCCGAGCGGGAGGTCGACGATCTGATCAACCAGGCCATGTCGCTGTACCCGCCACGGACGTTGTGCGAGCAACTGCTGATGCCGCTGCTGGGCGAGCTCGAACAGCGCTGGCAGGGGCAGTTCGGCGCACGGATGGAACAACGGTTCTTCTATGGCTGGTTGCGCAGCAAATTGGGCGCCAGGCTCTACCACAACAACCGCCAGTTGCGCGGTGCGCCGCTGTTGCTGATCAACCACTCCGACCTGCCACTGGAGCCGCAACTGTGGCTGGCTGCCTGGCTGATCAGCAGCACCGACTGCCCGGTGGAAGTGTTCGACGGGCCGCTGCCGGCAGGCGAACTGGCCTTGGCGGTCGAGCACCTGCAAGCACGCGCGGTACTGCTGTATTCAAGCACGTCGATCAACCTCAAACAGCTGACAAGACTGCTGCACAACGTCAGTTGCCCAACCCTCATCGCCGGACCCACGGTGTGCATCCACCACACCGAACTGTCCGTGAGTACCACCAACTGCACTGATTTACTCCTCGCCAAAGACCCCTTGGCGGCCCACCAGATGCTGCTTGCGCGTGGACTCATTTAAATGCCCAAGGCCAACCCGACCCTGCAATTGATTTGGCTGCGTAACGACTTGCGCTTGCATGACAACACAGCGCTCTCGGCCGCCACGGCGCGCGGCCCGAGTGTGGCGCTGTACCTGTTGAGCGCCGAGCAATGGCTGGCCCACGATGATGCACCGTGCAAAGTGGACTTCTGGCTACGCAACCTGCGGCCATTGAGCCAGGCACTCGGCGAACTGAACATTCCCCTGCTGATCCGCAGCGCCCCCCACTGGGACGACGCCCCCGGGGTACTGGTCGCACTGTGCAACGAGCTGAACATCGAGGCCGTCCACGTCAACGAGGAATACGGCGTTCATGAGACACGCCGGGATACGGCCGTCAGCCAGGCCCTCGACGCCAGCGCAGTGGCTTTCCATCACTATCTGGACCAATTGCTGTTCAAGCCCGGCAGCGTGCTGACCAAGACCGGCACCTGGTTCAAGGTTTACAGCCAGTTCCGCAAAATCTGTCATGCCCGCTTGCAGGGCGCGCTGCCCCGGCTGGTGGCGCCCCCCAAGGCCCAGGCCCCCATGGCAATCGACAGCGACCCGATTCCCGAGCAGATCCCCGGCTTCGACACGCCGAGCGCACAGTTGCGCGCACTCTGGCCGGCAGGCGAGGACGAAGCGCTCCGACGACTTGAGTATTTCGCCCAGGCACAGATCCACTGTTACCAGGACGAACGCGACATGCCGGCCAAACCCGGCACCAGCCAGTTGTCGGCCTACCTCGCCGCCGGTGTGATTTCGCCCCGGCAATGCCTGCACGCCGCACTGCAAG
The DNA here is from genome assembly GCF_900187505.1 of Pseudomonas sp. Irchel s3h17. Lineage (GTDB taxonomy): Bacteria > Pseudomonadota > Gammaproteobacteria > Pseudomonadales > Pseudomonadaceae > Aquipseudomonas. The sequence continues at coordinate 43,860 of NZ_FYDL01000008.1, read as the reverse complement.
CGAATCAGGGCGAGTTCGACAGTGGCAGCGTTGGCGCAGTGACCTGGATCAACGAGCTGCTGTGGCGCGAATTCTACAAACACATTCTGGTGGGCTACCCACGGGTCTCCCGGCACCAGGCCTTTCGCCCGGAAACCGAAGCCGTGGCCTGGCGCACAGCACCTGACGAACTGGCCGCCTGGAAAGAGGCGCGCACCGGCTTGCCCATCATCGACGCGGCCATGCGCCAACTGCTGGCCACCGGCTGGATGCACAACCGCCTGCGGATGGTGGTGGCGATGTTCCTGAGCAAAAACCTGTTGATCGACTGGCGTGAAGGCGAACGCTTTTTCATGCGTCACCTGATCGACGGCGACCTGGCGGCGAACAACGGTGGCTGGCAATGGAGTGCCTCCACGGGCACCGACGCGGCACCCTGGTTCCGGATCTTCAACCCGTTGAGCCAATCGGCAAAATTCGACCCCGAAGGGCTGTTTATCAAACACTGGCTGCCGGAGCTGGCCGGACTGGACAGCAAAGATATCCACAACCCGGCGGCCATGGGCGGATTGTTTGCCGTGGCAGGCTATCCGCTGCCCATCGTCAACCTCAGTCAAACGCGGGAGCGTGCACTGGCGGCGTTCAAACACCTGCCTGCGTCCCCGGACGGGTGTCGGGGCATAACGTGATGTACAGGTACCCACATTGGTTGACTGAAAGGAGAACGGGATGAGTCTCACGCCTCCACGGCGGTACTGGCTGACAGGCGCCAGCAATGGCATTGGCGCCGCTCTGACCGAAGAACTGTTGAAATCCGGTGCGCACCTGGCCGTCAGTGCACGCAAGAGCGCGTCCTTGAAGGTGCTCGCGCTGCGCTATCCCGGGCAAGTGCTGGTGGTCCCCGGTAACCTGACCAACAGCCAGACCGTGCGTGAAATCGGCGAACAGATCCAGCAGGCGTGGGGTGCGCTGGACAGCGTGATGCTCAACGCCGGCACCTGTGAATACGTCGACTCCCAACCGTTCGACCCATCGATCATCGAACATGTGGTGCGTACCAACCTGCTGGCCTGCAGCTATTGCACTGAAGCCGCCCTGCCCTTGCTACGTGCCGGCACGGCGCCCCATCTGGTGGGCATTGCCAGCCCGGTGACTTACCTGCCGCTGCCTCGGGCAGAGGCCCATGGCACGTCGAAGGCCGGCCTGCGTTACCTGTTTGAATCCTTGCGTATCGAACTGGCACCGGAGGGTATCGAAGTCACCATGGTCAGCCCCGGCGGGGTCGACACCGGACTGATCGAGGCAACGGAGTTCCCGATATCCCTGAGCTGGCCCGTCGATAAGGCAGCGCGGTACATCGTCGGGAAACTTAAACAGCGCCCATTGGAAATCGCCTTCCCGGCCTTGCATATGTCGCAACTGTGGCCACTGTCGAAACCGACTGACCAGGTCAAACTGGTGATCGGCAAACCCATGCTCAGGAGCTCGCCGCCCATCAAGGACTCGCCATGAGTGTCGCCGGCCGCAAGGCTGCGGCAAAACGTCCGTCAGAGCGTTCACACAGCCATGGCTCGCTGCCTTACACTGCCGGCCATGAACACCATCCCCCTCACCGAAATCGTCGAGCCTGCGGTCACCTGCTCAACCTGCGCGGCCTGCTGCTGCCAGCTCGAAGTCATGCTGATCACCGACACTGGCGTACCTGACCGGTTCATCGACACTGACGATTGGGGCGGGGAAGTCATGCTGCGCCTGGACGACGGCTGGTGCGCCGCACTGGATCGCGACACGATGATGTGCACCATCTACGAAAAACGCCCGCTGATCTGCCGGGAGTTCGAGATGGGGGCGCCAGAGTGCATCGAAGAGCGCCAGGGAATTGCGACGGCGTACCGCTGAGCGGTCGGATATTAACGGCCCGACTGACGCTTGGGTGGCAGCGACCCGCTGTTTGACGAACCAGGCTCGGAACAACAGAGGGTTTCCCACGCACAGCTGCCAGACTGACAGCTATGCAACCTGCACTACACCTCCACGCTTCAGCTGAAAAAACCTACAGCATTCAAAGAAGCGCCTGATTTAATTCCCTCCCCCTCCTCGCCTAGCGTGCTCGTCCCTACCGATCACATAAGGACGTGTCTGGCATGAGGCGCTATCACATCACCGTCGGAGCCAAAACCACCGTCAACGGCACCGTGCTTACCGGCTACGCATACAGCACCATCAATGGCCAGGCCATGGCCCGCGAAGGCGATGAGGTCGATTGCCCGGAATGCGACAGCACCGGGGTCATCGTCTGCGACGGCCCGCACCTGGTGGACCTGCTGGATGGCCGCCCCGCCGCCCTCGACGGCGACCTCTGCAGTTGCAAGTGCGACCCGCCGCCGCGACTGATTGCCAACCAGAATCTCAGGTGCCAGTTGTTCGACGATGTCGCGCCACGCCCCCGAGCCACTGCTCAACCCGCAGCGCCAACCGCACGCCACCCGGTAGCCGAGCCGCGCCCCTCCAGCTTCACCCCTGCACCGGCGCCGAACCGTCCCTCGTCGACCTTCGCGCCGCTGCCCGGACAGGTCTGCGAGAACCTCTGGCGCGAGTACCAGCAAAGAGCCGAAGCCATCGTGGCGCCAGGCGGCACCCTGATCGCCGATCCCAAGGCACGTAACCGCGCGATCAATGCCGCCTACGCCCAGCTCTGGCTACACGATCCGCGCTTGCAGTGGGCCGGGCTCGCCGCCTTCGCCTCGAAACAGGTGGGCTGTGGCCTGCTGCACGCCGCCGACTCGATCGACAAGATCCAGGCCGAACATGAAGCCGCACAGCACCTCAAGCGTAGCGCCAGGACAGGGTTGTTTGGCTTGTTCAGCAGCAGTGAAGATGAGCGGCAAGCGAAGCTGGGGGACTACGAGCAGGCACAACGGGACTACGAGCACGCCATCGGCAACAACCCGCTGCCGAGCATCGACCTCAGGCGCGAGGGTGAACCGCTGTCGATGGCGCAGCAGCTGTACCAGTATGTGTATGAGATGCTGGCCATGGGCAATACCACGCTGTTCCTGGACGTTTATCCGCTGCATGTTTTCTACAAGGAGCGGGGGTTGGGGGCGCTCGAAACCTGCCTGCCTTCGCGCAAGAATATTTATGGGTCTGACCAGTACCCCGTGCTATGGCCGGTCGGGCAGGAGACACTAGAGTTCGGTACTAATTATAAGGAAATCCTGCAAGCCTTCGAGGCCATTGAGGCTGGCAATATCGCCAAAAGTGTTGACCATCTTGCTAGGCACGAACAGGTCAATATTTTGCAACCGTCGATGTACAGCGACCCGAAACTAGTCGCTCTGCTGCGCGGCAATCACTTCTCTTATGTCACGAACTTTCCATCCGGCGTCGCTCAAGCTATCGAACTGACCCTGGCCAGCCAATGCCGGCCTGTCGATGACGGACGCACCATTGGCTTCAGCAACAACCCCGTAGCCGACCTGTCCGATATCCACCAGCGAATGGCGTTCGTGCTCAAGGCCGCGGCACAGTTTGATAATCTGTTACATAGCGGCAACCGCTACCAAATTCAGCAGTCGATTGAGGACATCGCCGCAGGTGGGGGCGTGCGATAAGCCTGACGCAACGTGTCGGTTGGCGACGCGGTGTGTTTGCACTCGCGGTCGCGGCCCTCATTGCATGGGCGGCGATTGCAGCGCAATCGGAAAAGGAAATCGTGCTGATGATAGGTGAACCTTACGAGGCCATGCGCCAGCGCTCCAGTGCGGCCATTGGTCCAGCCATTCCCGGGCAAGTGTCGTTCAACATTCCCCAGTCGGATGCCCGCCTGCTTTTCATAGACCCTCAATATGGGTTTGTGACCCCATTGGCCCGTTTCTTCACCGTTATCTACCGAAATGAGTTGATCTACAGTGTCCGAATGTCCCCACAAATCGAGCCGCTGCTACTCGACGATACACTCAAGGTCGTGCTGGAGCTGCAGGAGCAATGGCGCAAAGCCGGCTGGATACCGACCCGGGCCAATGACTTTCCACCGTTCGCCGACACCCCGCAATGGCGAGCTCAATTGCGAGACGTAAGTAAAGGGGGAACAACCTACTGGCAAGCGGGAAATCAGTACCAAGTGATGATGGTGGTCAATCGCTTCAGGGACTATAAGCGCCCCACTGAAGAGCGTTACCTCATCAAACTGCAGCTTGCCACGCCATGGGTGAAGCCATGACCCATCGCCTCGATGATGGACACACCATTGGTTTGGACAACAACCTCATGACCAACCTGTCCGACCTCCATCAGCGCATGCCTTTTGTGCTCAAGGCCGCGGCACAGTTTGACGAGCTGTTGCATGACGGCAACCGCTATCAGATCGAACAGGCGCTTCGGGATATCGCCGCAGGTGCGGGCGTGCGATGAGCCTGATGCAACGTCTGGGTTGGCGACGCGGTGTGATTGCACTCGCGGTCGCTGCCTGCATTGCGTGGGCGGCGATTGCAGCGCAATCGGAAAAGGAAATCGCGCTGGTAATTGGCGAACCTTACGAGGCCATGCGCCAGCGTTCCAGTGCGACCATTGGTCCAGCCATTCCTGGACGAGCCTGGTTCAATATGCCCAAGTCGGATGCCCGCCTGCACTTCATCGACCCTCACTTCGGGTTTGTGACCCCACTGGCTCGCTTTTTCACGGTTATGTTCGATGATGAATTGATCGACGGTGTCCGAATGTCCCCGCAAATCGAGCCGCTGCTACTCGACGATACACTCAAGGTCGTGCTGGAGCTGCAGGAGCAATGGCGCAAAGCCGGCTGGATACCGACCCGGGCCAATGACTTTCCACCGTTCGCCGACACCCCGCAATGGCGAGCTCAATTGCGAGACGTAAGTAAAGGGGGAACAACCTACTGGCAAGCGGGCAATCAGTACCAAGTGATGATGGTGGTCAATCGCTTCAGGGACTATAAGCACCCCACTGAAGAGCGTTACCTCATCAAACTGCAGCTTGCCACGCCATGGGTGAAGCCATGACCCATCGCCTCGATGATGGACACACCATTGGCTTGGACAACAGCCTCATGACCAACCTGTCCGACCTCCATCAGCGCATGACTTTTGTGCTCAAGGCCGCGGCACCGTTTGACGAGCTGTTGCATGACGGCAACCGCTATCAGATCGAACAGGCGCTTCGGGATATCGCCGCAGGTGGGGGGCGTGCGATGAGCCTGACGCAACGTGCGGGTTGGCGACCCCACAGGCTCTCTTTTTCACGGTTATGTTCGATGATGAATTGATCAACGGTATCCGGGCGGCAAATCGAACCGCTGCTGTTCGACGACACGCTCAAGCGTCGTGCTGGATTTGCAGGAGCAATGGCGCAAAGCTGGCTGGACGCCGATCCGGATCAAGGAAGACCCACCATTCGCCGACACGCTGCAATGGCGTGCCCAATTGCGGGACGTGAACAAAGGCGGTACGTCTTGCTGGCAAGCAGGCAACCCGTATCAAGCAATGCTGGTGGTCGGTCGTCTCGAGGACAATAAGCGCCCCGAAGAAGAGCGCTACCTCATCACGCTGGCAATGGCCAAGCCATGGGTCAGGCCTTGAGCCGGCACCTAGTTGTATGCCCGTGCTTGCACCCAAGCCAGGCCATCATTGCCCGCGACAACCATTTCACCAACGCGATGGAGAAACCTTTGCCGCCTACAGCGGCATCGTGTAGTGCAACGAGTAATTCTCGACACCGTCGTTCGGGTGGCTGATGCCGCCGTTGGAGTAATGAATGGCGCGAAACCCGACCTCGTGTCCGCCGGTAAAGCGCAGGCCGAAGCCAAAGCGGTCTTCGAACTGAAAAGACGATCCGAGCTGGTTGTCTTCCACTTCCGTATGAACAAACGCCGCCACGCCAATCCCGGCTTCCAGGTAAGGCTTGATGTTTTCCCCGGAGAATTCATAAACGAATACAGGCGAGAACGACAGGCTATGATTGCTCGATGTCTCGTCGCCATCCCAGAAGGTGTAGGCCCCGCTCCAGTAACCGGTCACGCGGCCGATGTCACTCTGCAACCAGCTCTTGTCCCAATCGAATTGCATACCCAGGCGGTAGACCATGGTCGATTCGCTGGTCTCACCCACCGCGAACTCCACACCGGCTGCTTGCGCGCCATAGCTTTGCCCCAAAAGTGCGGCTGCAATCGCAGCCAGGCAGAACAGTCGCTTCAGTCGCTTCATCAGAAACATCCTTTTCGCGAGCGTTTTTGTAGTTTTTTTGGCTTGGTAGTCGCTGCAATAGAATGAAGCCTTCGCGTGAACGTTCGGCCCGATTGAATCGCTTCCTGACAACGACCTACAGGCTGAAGCTTCGCACAACCCCGGCGTTATTCCAGAGTATCGGCAAGATATTTCCAAAGTGCTGCGCGCTGCCACTGGTCCAGAACTGCGCAGGGCTCGCCGGCCCCTCGGCCAGCAGTTCGCGTTCGGCCAGCAAGCGCTGGAGCTGTCGGGCCACCGCGGCACCGGTATCGATCAGGCTGATGTCGGTCGGAATCAGTTGCCTGAGCAACGGCTTGAGAAAGGGGTAATGGGTGCAGCCGAGAATAATGGTGTCGCAGCCGGCCGCCAACAAGGGTTCGAGGTAACCGCCCAGCAGAGCGCGCAATGCCGGGCTGTGCAGGTCCCCCGCTTCAATCAAGTCCACCAGGCCAGGGCAAGGTTGAGTGACGACCTGGACATCGGTCGCGAAACGGTCGAGCAAGGCCGCGAACTTGGCACTCTGCAAGGTGCCGGTAGTGGCCAGCACACCGACCACGCCACTGCGGGTCGCCGCCGCTGCCGGCTTGACCGCTGGCTCCATGCCAACGATTGGCCAGTGCGGGTAATCACGGCGTAGATCCGCGACACCCGCCACAGTGGCCGTGTTGCACGCCACGACGATCGCCTTGGCGCCCTGCGCCACAAAAAAATCGGCCATTACGCTGCAACGCTGGCGAATGAACTCCGGGGTTTTCTCGCCGTAGGGAATGTTCCCGCAATCACCGACGTACAGCAGTGATTCATTGGGCAGCAGTCGCTGGATTTCCGCCAGCACCGACAACCCACCGACGCCGGAATCGAATACGCCGATAGGCGCTTCACGCATGCTTGCCCCCACACACACTGCAACCTGGATCACGCTTGACCCGCAGTTCGCGGAAGCGGGTGCCCAAGGCATCGATCAACAACAAGCGCCCAACCAGCGGCTCACCGAACCCCACCAGCAGCTTCAGCGCCTCAAGCGCTTGCAGGCTGCCCACCAGCCCCACCAACGGGCCGATCACACCCGCCTCGCTGCAGGTCAGCTCGGCTTCGCTGCCGTGTCCGTACAAACAGTGATAACACGGGCTGTCGGCACGACGCGGGTCAAACACCGACAGCTGGCCTTCCAGGCGAATGGCCGCGCCACTGACCAGGGGTATGCGGGCCGCCACGCAGGCCGCATTCACCGCCTCACGGGTGGAAAAGTTGTCGGAGCAGTCGAGCACCAGGTCGACCGCCGATACCGCGGCGGCCAGTGAGTCTTCATCCAGCGCAGCGCGATGGGGGATCAACTGGATCTCGGGGTTGATCGCCTTCAGACGACCCATGGCCGAGTCGACCTTGCTCAGGCCGACGCTGTCGGTGTCATGAATGATCTGGCGTTGCAGGTTGGTCAGGTCGACCGTGTCGAAGTCCGCCAGATGCAACTGGCCAACCCCGGCCGCCGCCAGGTACAGCGCGACCGGCGCCCCCAGCCCACCGAGGCCGATGATCAGCACGCGGCTCTGCTTGAGTCGCAATTGACCGTCGATGTCGACGTGTTGCAACAGAATCTGCCGGCTATAGCGCAACAGCTCCTGATCATTCAGCACGGTAGACGCCCCAGACTGATACGTTCATGGCCGCCGAGGTCCTTGCGGCTGTGGACCTCTTCAAAGCCCTGGCTCAGCAACAGATCGCGCACGGCGTCGGCCTGATCGTAGCCGTGCTCGAGCATCAACCAGCCTCCGGCTTCCAGATGCTGCGGTGCCTGGTCAACGATCAAGCGCAAGTCATCAAGGCCGTCAGCGCCGGCCACCAGCGCACTGGCCGGCTCAAAACGCACGTCCCCGACCGCCAGGTGCGGGTCGGCAGCGGCAATATAAGGCGGGTTGCTGATAATCAGCGTGTAGCGATGCTCTTTCAACGCGCTGAACCAGTGACTGCTGAGCACACTGACATTGCTCAGGTGCAGACGCTGGCGATTGCGCTCGGCCAGGGCCACGGCTTCGAGGACCCGGTCCACGGCCGTGACCTGCCAGGCCGGCCGCTCGCTGGCCAGCGCCAGGGCAATCGCGCCACTGCCGGTGCCCAGGTCGAGTACCTTGGCCGGTGTCGCGGGCAACAGGTCCAGCGCGGTTTCCACCAGCAATTCGGTGTCCGGACGCGGGATCAGCGTGTGCGGTGCCACTTCCAGGTCCAGCTTCCAGAAACCCTGCTGGCCGAGGATATAGGCCACCGGCTCGCCGGAGCGACGACGCTGCAGGTACTCGGCAAAGACCAGCGCGGCTTCGCTGGGAACAATGCGCTCGGGCCAGGTGTGCAGGAAGCTGCGGGACTTGCCCAAGGCCGCGGCCAGCAGCAGCTCGGCATCCAGACGCGCGGTCGGCGAGTCAGGCAGGTCGGCGGCGCGTAACAAACTGGCAATGATGGTCATTTACTCACCTATCGCTGCCAGTTGGTCAGCCTGATACTCGGCCAGTAACGGCTCGATCACGGCATCAATGCCACCGGCAAGGATTTCATCAAGGGAATACAACGTCAGGTTGACCCGGTGGTCCGTGACCCGGCCCTGGGCAAAGTTGTAGGTGCGGATCCGCTCGGAGCGATCACCGGAGCCCACCAACAACTTGCGCTCACTGGCAATGGCATTGGCCGCGGCGCTGGTTTGCTGATCGTTGAGCTTGGCCGACAGCCAGGACATCGCCCGTGCCCGGTTCTTGTGCTGGGAGCGCTCTTCCTGGCATTCGACCACGATGCCCGACGGCAAGTGGGTAATCCGGATGGCCGAGTCGGTCTTGTTGACGTGCTGGCCACCGGCACCGGAGGACCGATACGTGTCGACGCGCAAGTCCGATGGATTGATCTCGATCGCTTCCTGCTCGTCAGGCTCCGGCAATACCGCCACGGTGCAGGCCGAAGTGTGGATACGGCCCTGGGATTCAGTGGCCGGAACCCGTTGCACGCGGTGCGCGCCGGATTCGAACTTCAGCTTGCCGTAGACGTTGTCGCCTTCGACGCGTGCAATGACTTCTTTATAGCCACCGTGTTCGCCTTCGTTTTCCGAGAGAATCTCGACCCGCCAGCCACGTCGTTCGGCGTAACGCGAATACATGCGGAACAGGTCGCCGGAGAAGATCGCCGCCTCGTCACCGCCGGTGCCGGCGCGGATCTCCAGGAACACGTTGCGTCCGTCGTTCGGGTCCTTGGGCAGCAGCATGCGTTGCAGGCTGGCTTCGAGTTCGATCAGTTGCTCCTTGGCTTCGCGGACTTCTTCCACGGCCATTTCGCGCATGTCCGGATCGCTGTCCTTGAGCAGCGCCTGAGCGCCCTCAAGGTCGTCCTGTACTTTGAGCAGCTGCTTATAGGTGGCGACAATCGGCTCGACTTCCGCGTACTCCTTGGAGTAGGTACGGAACTTGTTCTGATCGGAAATGACTTCGCCATCGCCGAGCAAGGCGGTCAGTTCCTCGAAGCGGTCCTGGAGGATGTCCAGCTTATTGAGCAGTGACGCTTTCATTGCGTTTTTTTATCCGAAGAGCTATCCGACGCGCCCTCACCGAGGGCAAAGAGTTCCTGGGCCATGGCCAACGCATCGAGGCGGCCTTCGGCAGTCAGCTTTTTCAACTGCACGCTTGGGGCGTGCAGCAGTTTGTTGGTCAGGCCTCGGGCCAGTTGCACCAGCACATCCTCGGCACTGCTGCCGTTGGCGAGCATGCGCTGGGCCTTTAGCAGCTCTTCGTCACGCAGGCGTTCGCTCTGTTGACGATAGGCTTTGAGGACGTCGACCGCCGCCAGCTCACGCAGGCGAACCATGAAATCGTCGGCGCCAATGGACACCATCTCTTCCGCCGCCTGGGCTGCACCCTGGCGGCTCTTGAGGTTCTCGGCAACCACTTCGTGGAGATCGTCGACGCTATACAGATAGACGTCGTCCAGCTCGCCCACTTCCGGCTCGATATCCCGAGGTACGGCGATATCCACCATGAAAATCGGTTTGTGCTTGCGCAATTTCAAGGCGCTTTCCACCGCGCCCTTGCCCAGGATCGGCAATTGGCTGGCCGTGGAGCTGATCACGATATCGCTGCGCACCAGCTCCGCCGGGATGTCCGAGAGCAACACAGCGTGGGCACCAAACTGCTCAGCAAGGAGGCTTGCGCGCTCCAGGGTCCGGTTGGCGACGACGATCCGCTTCACCCCCAGCTCATGCAAATGGCGGGCGACCAGGGTAATGGTCTCGCCAGCGCCGATCAGCAACGCCTGGCTGCGCTGCAGGTCGCTGAAGATCTGTTTGGCCAGGCTGACCGCGGCAAACGCCACGGACACCGGGTTTTCACCGATCGCGGTGTCGGTGCGCACTTGCTTGGCGGCGTTGAAGGTCGCCTGGAACAAACGCCCCAGCAGCGGGCCGATGGTGCCGGCTTCGCGCGCCACGGCATAGGCCGATTTCATCTGGCCGAGAATCTGTGGCTCGCCCAGCACCAGCGAGTCGAGCCCGGAGGCGACCCGCATCATGTGACGAACTGCCGCATCCTCTTCATGCACATAAGCACTCGCGCGCAGCTCATCGAGGCTTAAATGATGGTAATCGGCCAACCAGCGCAGCACCCCATCCGCCGAAAGATGATCCTGTTCTATATAGAGTTCGCTGCGATTGCAGGTGGAGAGGATCGCAGCTTCGCGGCTGTCGGTGAGTCGGCAGAGCTGCTGCAGGGCCTCAACCAGCTGTTCCGGAGTAAACGCCACGCGCTCGCGGACGTCTACGGAAGCAGTCTTGTGGTTAATACCAAGTGCAAGGAAGGCCATTCAAGGTCGCTGATGATGTCGAGAAGCCGACAATTGTCCTACTTCGCCAGACTCAGAACAACCACCGTTGACTATTGTCCTAATGCCTTGTGTCTTTAAAGGCCCCCTGTAGGAGCGAGCTTGCTCGCGAAAAACTCAAGGGCATCACGCTTATTCAGGGTGTCCGCTTCATCGTTGACGACCATCGCGAGCAAGCTCGCTCCTACATAAAGAGATTAAGAGCGCCCCGGTTATGTTTGGCCGAAGGCTTGTGTCATGATGATCCGACCGCAGGTTAGTCGTCCTCTTCCTATATGAATAGATCTTCCGCGTTGCTCCTCGCTTTTGTCTTCCTAAGCGGCTGCCAGGCCTTGGCACCCGTTTCGACGGACGGTACGCCGCCGGTTGAAGGCAGCACTCCAGCCCCTGAAAAGCCCAAGGTCTACAGCTCGTTCAGCGAAGACACTATCTTCAGCCTGTTGAGTGCCGAACTGGCCGGTCAGCGCAATCGCTACGACATTGCCCTGGACAACTACGTGACCCAGGCCATCAATACCCAGGATCCTGGCATCTCCGAGCGCGCCTTTCGCATCGCCGAGTACCTGGGCGCCGACCAGGCCGCGCTCGACAGCGCACTGATCTGGGCGAAAAACGCCCCGAACGACCTCGAGGCACAACGCGCCGCCGCCATACAACTGGCGCGCAGTGGGCGTTATGACGACTCCATGGTCTATATGGAGAAGGTCCTGCAAGGCAAGGGCGATACCCATTTCGACTTCCTTGCCCTGTCGGCAGCCGATACCGACCAGGACACCCGCAACGGCCTGATGAAAAGTTTCGACCGTTTGTTGCAGCGTCACCCGAACAACGGTCAGCTGATTTTCGGCAAGGCCTTGCTGCTGCAGCAGGACGGTGACTCCCAGGGCGCACTGACCCTGTTGGAAAACCATCCACCGGAAGAAGGCGAAATAGCGCCGATCCTCCTGCGCGCACGCTTGCTGCAAAGCCTCAATCGTGGCGATGAGTCGCTGCCGCTGCTGAAAAAAAGCATTCGCAAGTACCCGGACGACAAACGCCTGCGCCTGACCTATGCTCGCCTGCTGGTTGAGCAGGACCGCATGGACGACGCGAAAACCGAGTTTTCAAGCCTGGTCCAGCAGTACCCGGAAGACGACGAACTGCGTTACTCCCTGGCACTCGTTTGCCTGGAAGCCAAGGCCTGGGAAGAAGCCAAGGGCTACCTGGAAGACCTGATTGCCCGGGACAGCCACGTCGACTCCGCGCACCTTAACCTGGGGCGCATCGCCGAAGAGCGCAATGACCCCCAAGGTGCCCTGATCGAGTATGGCCAGGTTGCCCCGGGCGCCGATTACCTGCCGGCCCAGTTGCGCCAGGCCGACATCCTGATGGACAACGGGCGTACCGCCGAAGCCCAGGCCCGCCTGGCGAAAGAGCGCGATGAAGAACCGGACTATGCGATCCAGCTGTACCTGATCGAAGTCGAAACCCTGTCCGCCAATAAACACGAAGACCGTGCCTGGGCCATCCTCGACAAAGCCTTGAAGCAGTACCCGGATGACCTGAACCTGCTGTACACCCGGGCCATGCAGGCGGAAAAACGCAATGACCTGGCGCAGATGGAAAAAGACCTGCGACAGATCATCAAGCGCGACCCGGACAACGCCATGGCACTCAACGCCCTGGGTTATACCCTGTCCGATCGCACGACCCGCTACGCCGAAGCCAAGTCCCTGATCGAAAAAGCCCATCAATTGAGCCCGGAAGACCCGGCAGTTCTCGACAGCCTCGGCTGGGTGAATTTCCGCCTGGGCAATCTCGATGACGCCGAGCGCTATTTGCGCCAGGCCCTGGAACGCTTCCCCGACCAGGAAGTCGCCGCGCACCTGGGCGAAGTCCTGTGGGCCAAGGGCCAACAACGCGAAGCCAGAAAAATCTGGGCCAAGTTCCTCAAGGAACAGCCTGACAGCCCCATCCTGCGCAGCACCATCAAGCGCCTGACCGGATCCGAGACCCTTTAACATCATGTTTTTGCGCCACGTTATCGTTTTCAGCTTCATCGCCCTGCTCGCCGGCTGTGCGGGTTTTGGTGCCCGTGAATCCCTCGAGGGTCAAGGCAACCCCGCGCAATGGCGCGTGCAAAAACAGCAACTGACAGCCCTCGATGGCTGGCAGATCGACGGCAAGATCGGCATTCGCGCCCCGAAAGACTCGGGTAGCGGCACCCTGTTCTGGCTGCAGCGCCAGGATTACTACGATATCCGCCTCTCCGGCCCTCTGGGTCGTGGCGCAGCCCGCCTGACCGGTCGCCCCGGCGACGTCACGCTGGAAGTTGCCAACCAGGGTCGCTACACCGCGCCAAGCCCGGACGCCCTGCTCGAAGAACAGATGGGCTGGAAGCTGCCGGTGTCCAATCTGGCCTGGTGGGTTCGCGGACTCCCGGCGCCGAGCAGCAAAAGCCGCTTGTCGCTGGATGCCAACAGCCGCCTGGCCAGCCTTGAGCAAGACGGCTGGAAGGTCGAATACACCGCCTATACACAGCAAAACGGTTACTGGCTGCCCGAGCGGATCAAACTGCACGGCCGCGACCTTGATGTCACGCTGGTGATCAAGGCCTGGCAACCTCGCAAGTTGGGCCAATGACATGCCTGCACATCGCCTGACGCTGCCTTCGCCGGCAAAACTCAATTTGATGCTGCATATTCTCGGTCGCCGTGAAGACGGTTATCACGAACTGCAGACGCTGTTTCAATTTCTCGACTACGGCGACGAAATCACCTTTGCGGTGCGCGATGACGGCGTCATTCACCTGCACACCGAATTCGAAGGCGTCCCCCATGACAGCAATCTGATCGTCAGGGCCGCCAGGAAAATCCAGGAGCAATCCGGTTGTTCGCTGGGCGTTGATATCTGGATCGAAAAAATCCTGCCCATGGGGGGTGGAATCGGCGGTGGCAGTTCGAATGCCGCCACCACCCTGCTGGGCCTCAACCATCTCTGGCAACTGGGTTGGGATGAAGATCGCCTGGCCGCCCTGGGCCTGACACTGGGCGCGGACGTCCCGGTTTTCGTGCGTGGCCACGCGGCTTTCGCCGAGGGCGTGGGAGAAAAGCTCACCCCTGTAGACCCTGCCGAGCCATGGTATGTCGTGCTCGTACCGCAAGTATCTGTAAGTACAGCAGAAATTTTTTCAGATCCATTGTTGACACGTAACTCATCTCCCATTAAAGTGCGCCCCGTTCCCAAGGGAAACAGTCGAAATGACTGCTTGCCGGTGGTCACAAGGCGTTATCCAGAAGTACGTAACGCTTTGGATTTGTTAGGTAAATTTACCGAAGCAAAACTCACCGGAACTGGAAGTTGTGTGTTTGGGGGCTTCCCAAGCAAAGCTGAAGCTGATAAAGTCTCGGCCCTTCTCACAGAGACCCTTACAGGGTTTGTAGCAAAAGGAAGCAACGTTTCGATGTTGCATCGCAAGCTACAAGGTCTGCTCTAAAAGGAATCGAGTACTGGGTACTCGTTGCAACAGATACAGGGGCGTCGCCAAGCGGTAAGGCAGCAGGTTTTGATCCTGCCATGCGTTGGTTCGAATCCAGCCGCCCCTGCCATTTTCCTATACTCATCCAGGTATACCCTCAGCCTTCAGGTACTGCGCGTGTCCAAGATGATGGTCTTTACGGGGAACGCCAACCCCGATCTGGCTCGACGTGTCGTACGTCAGCTGCATATCCCTCTCGGTGACATCTCTGTCGGTAAATTCTCCGACGGCGAAATTACAGCCGAGATCAATGAAAACGTCCGCGGTAAAGATGTCTTCATTATTCAGCCGACTTGCGCTCCGACCAACGATAACCTGATGGAACTCGTCGTGATGGCTGATGCCTTCCGTCGCTCCTCAGCCACTCGAATCACTGCGGTGATCCCCTACTTTGGTTATGCCCGACAGGATCGCCGTCCGCGTTCCGCACGTGTGGCTATCAGCGCGAAAGTCGTCGCTGACATGCTTACCGTCGTCGGCATCGATCGTGTTCTCACGGTTGATCTGCATGCTGACCAGATCCAGGGCTTCTTCGATATTCCGGTAGATAACATCTACGGCTCCCCTGTATTGGTGGATGACATCGAAGACCAACGCTTCGAAAACCTGATGATCGTGTCCCCGGACATTGGTGGCGTCGTGCGTGCACGTGCCGTTGCCAAGTCCCTGGGCGTGGATCTCGGGATCATCGACAAGCGCCGTGAGAAAGCCAATCACTCTGAAGTGATGCATATCATCGGTGATGTCGAAGGGCGTACCTGTATCCTGGTTGACGACATGGTCGATACCGCCGGCACCCTGTGCCACGCGGCTAAAGCCTTGAAAGAGCATGGCGCTGCCAAGGTCTTTGCCTACTGCACACACCCTGTGCTGTCGGGTCGGGCGATCGAGAACATTGAAAATTCCGTGCTGGACGAGCTGGTGGTGACCAACACCATCCCGCTGTCCGCAGCAGCACAAGCCTGTGCACGTATCCGTCAACTGGATATCGCACCGGTTGTTGCCGAAGCGGTTCGCCGCATCAGCAACGAAGAATCGATCAGCGCGATGTTCCGCTAAGGGCCCTGCCCTTCGGACACATCTCAATGACGAAAAGCGCCCCGCCCCGGCATTCCTGTCGGGGCGGGGCTTTTTTGCCCATATCGCCTTTAGCGCTGGTCGCAAACGCTGGGGCGAATGTGGTTATTTTGGAGATACAACATGAACGATTTTACTCTGAATGCTGAAGCGCGTTCCGACCTGGGGAAAGGTGCGAGCCGCCGCCTGCGTCGTCTCGCAAGCCTGGTTCCAGCTGTAGTTTACGGTGGCGAAAAAGCCCCTGAATCCATCAGCATGCTGGCTAAAGAAGTTGCCAAACTGCTCGAAAACGAAGCGGCTTACAGCCACATCATCGAGCTGAACATTGGTGGCACCAAGCAAAACGTCGTGATCAAAGCCCTGCAACGTCACCCGGCCAAAGGCCACGTGATGCACGCTGACTTCGTACGCGTTGTAGCGGGCCAGAAACTGACCGCTATCGTTCCAGTGCACTTCATCAACGAAGCTGCTCCGGTCAAGAAAGGCGGCGAAATCTCGCACGTTGCTTCGGAAATCGAAGTTTCCTGCCTGCCAAAAGACCTGCCTGAGTTCATCGAAGTCGACCTGGCTGACGCCGAAATCGGTTCGATCGTTCACCTGTCCAACATCAAGGCCCCTAAAGGCGTTGAATTTGTTGCTCTGGCTCACGGTAACGACCTGGCTGTTGCCAACGTTCACGCTCCACGTGTTGCTCCAGAAGCTGCAGAAGGCGCTGCAGAGTAATTCACTCTGTACGCCGGAGTGATCAAGTAACATCGCGGACTGGAACGTAGCGAGAAAGCGGGCGGGAACGCGGAGTTTACATCATGGTAAATGAGCACTTTTCGTCCACTTTCGCCGCACACACCTATTGCTGCGATGTTATCCACCACTCCATAGAAGGGCCCCTGACGTGACTGCCATCAAACTGATCGTTGGCCTGGGAAATCCAGGCGCCGAATACGAACAGACCCGGCATAACGCAGGGGCCCTTTTTGTTGAGCGCATCGCGCACGCACAAGGTGTGAACCTTGTGGCCGATCGCAAATATTTCGGCCTGACCGGACGCTTCTCGCATCAGGGTCAGGATGTTCGCCTGCTGATTCCCACGACCTACATGAACCGTAGCGGCCAGGCCGTAGCGGCGCTTGCCGGTTTCTTCCGCATCAAGCCGGAGGAAATACTCGTGGCGCATGACGAACTCGACCTGCCTCCCGGCGTTGCCAAGCTCAAACAGGGCGGCGGGCATGGCGGTCACAACGGGTTGCGCGACATCATCGCGCAACTGGGCAACCAGAATACCTTCTATCGCTTGCGGCTCGGTATTGGCCACCCAGGCGTTGCCAGTATGGTTTCAAACTTTGTCCTGGGTCGCGCGCCTCGCGCCGAACAGGAAAAACTCGATGCCAGCATCGACTTTGCCCTCGGCGTGCTGCCGGATATCTTCGCCGGTGAATGGAACCGCGCGATGAAAAACCTGCACAGCCAGAAGGCCTGACTCTAACTCCTCGGGGAAACACCATGGGATTCAATTGCGGCATCGTCGGCCTGCCTAACGTCGGTAAGTCCACCCTGTTCAACGCCCTGACCAAATCCGGTATCGCGGCCGAGAACTTCCCCTTCTGCACCATCGAGCCGAACAGCGGTATCGTGCCGATGCCGGATCCACGCATGGACGCCTTGGCAGCCATCGTCAATCCAAAGCGCATCCTGCCGACCACCATGGAATTCGTCGATATCGCGGGCCTGGTCGCCGGCGCGTCGAAAGGTGAAGGCCTGGGCAACAAGTTCCTGGCCAACATCCGTGAAACCGATGCCATCGCCCACGTGGTCCGCTGCTTCGAAGACGAGAACGTGATTCACGTCTCCAACAGCGTCGACCCGAAACGCGACATCGAGATCATCGACCTGGAACTGATCTTCGCCGACCTCGACAGCTGCGAAAAGCAACTGCAGAAAGTCGCCCGCAACGCCAAGGGCGGTGACAAGGACGCAGTCGTCCAGAAAGGCCTGCTGGAGCAATTGATCGCTCACTTCACCGAAGGCAAGCCAGCGCGCAGCCTGATGAAGAACATGAGCGCCGATGAGAAAGCGGTGATCCGCGGCTTCCACCTGCTGACCACCAAGCCAGTGATGTACATCGCCAACGTTGCCGAAGACGGCTTCCACAACAACCCGCTGCTCGACGTGGTCATGGCCATTGCCGAAGAAGAAGGCGCGGTTGTGGTTCCGGTGTGCAACAAGATCGAAGCGGAAATCGCCGAGCTGGATGACGGCGAAGAGAAAGACATGTTCCTTGAGGCCCTGGGCCTTGAAGAGCCTGGCCTGAACCGTGTGATCCGCGCGGGCTACGAAATGCTCCACCTGCAGACCTACTTCACCGCCGGTGTCGAAGAAGTCCGCGCCTGGACCGTCCGCGTCGGTGCCACCGCACCACAAGCTGCTGGCGTGATCCACACCGACTTCGAAAAAGGCTTCATCCGCGCCGAAGTGATCGCCTACAACGACTTCATCCAGTACAAAGGCGAAGCCGGTACCAAGGAAGCCGGTAAATGGCGCCTGGAAGGCAAGGATTACATCGTCAAGGACGGTGACGTGATGCACTTCCGCTTCAACGTGTAAGACACCCGCCCACGAAAAAGCCGCGTTTATTCGCGGCTTTTTTGTACCTGAAAATCCTCCCTGAGGGAGCGAGCCTGTTCGCTCCCTCAGGGGTTGGCGTTGAATCATACCTTTTTGGTACGAGGCAGAAACACCGCCAACAGCCCGAACAACGGCAGGAACGAACACAAGAAGTACACGTATTCGATGCCATGGATGTCTGCGAGGTACCCCAGCAGGGCCGCACCGATCCCGCCGAAACCGAACATCAGGCCGAAGAACACCCCGGCAATCATGCCGACATTACCCGGTACCAGTTCCTGGGCGTAGACCACGATGGCCGAGAACGCCGAGGCCAGGATGAAGCCGATCACCACGCTCAGGACGCTGGTCCAGAACAGGTCGACGTGAGGCATGAGCAGGGTGAACGGCGCAACACCGAGGATCGAGAACCAGATCACGGCCTTCCGGCCGATCTTGTCGCCAATCGGTCCACCGAAAAAGGTCCCCGCCGCCACCGCCCCGAGAAACAGGAACAGGTGCAATTGCGAACTGGCCACCGACAGGTCGAATTTCTCGATCAGGTAGAAGGTGAAATAACTGGTCAGGCTGGCCATGTAGAAATATTTGGAGAACACCAGCAGCCCCAGGACCACCAACGCACTGATCACCCTGCCCTTCGACAGGCCGTGAGTCGCCGCCTGGCCCTGTTTGAGCTTGAACAGGCTCAAGTGATTGGCGTACCAGCGGCTGATGCCATACAGCACCACCAGCGCGAATACCGCGAACAGCCCGAACCAGGCCACATTACCCTGGCCGAACGGAATGATGATCGCCGCCGCCAGCAGCGGCCCGAACGCTGAACCGGCGTTGCCACCGACCTGGAAGGTCGACTGCGCCAGACCGAAGCGCCCGCCCGAGGCCAGTCGCGCCACACGGGAAGCTTCCGGGTGAAAGGTCGAGGAGCCGATGCCGATCAGCCCCGCCGCCAGCAGGATCAACGGAAAACTGCCGACCTGAGACATCATCAGAATGCCGATCAGGGTGCAGATCATGCCCATTGGCAGCAGATAGGGCTTGGGGTGCCGATCGGTGTAATAACCGACCCACGGCTGCAACAGCGAAGCGGTGAGCTGGAAGGTCAAGGTAATCAGGCCGACCTGGGTGAAGGTCAGGCCATAATTGGCCTTGAGCATCGGATAGATCGACGGCAGCACGGACTGAATCAGGTCGTTGATCAAATGCGCCAGCGCCACCGCGCCGATGATGCGCATGACCAAGGGGCTGCTGTGTGAGGTTGCGGACGCGGCTGAAGCGGCCGCTTGGGGGGGACTGGTTGCCATGAGAGTTTCCATACAGCGGATGGGAGCGCATTTGCCGGTGCGCCAATGTGCCATTTTTCACGGTGGCAGCGCCATCCCCTTAGCCTGCTAACGAGTTTTTAGGTTCCACGCTCCACCCCGAAAGCAAGGCACTGCGCCCCCATGGCAGACCGTTTGAGCAGGGTTGAAGCGGATTTGTCGTGGTTTTTTCCGGGTCAGGAGGATAAGCGGTTGAAAGCGTAGAGAAATATTTTAGATTTATGCTTGACACATCGTCGTTCCAAGCCAATAATGCGCGCCACTTGGCTACATAGCTCAGTTGGTTAGAGCATAGCATTCATAATGCTGGGGTCCGGGGTTCAAGTCCCTGTGTAGCCACCAAGTACTAAAAACGGCTTACCGAAAGGTAGGCCGTTTTTTTATGCCCGCAGAAAAGTGCCCGCCCAATGGCCGGCACCGTACATTCGCGGTGCCGGCCATCGACGACCCTCCTAAAGCGTCGGCAAGGCGGACAACGCCTTCTCCCAGATTTGCCGCGTACGGACCCAGACCATTTCCTGCCAGTCAGGGTCCGCCGGATAAAACTGCTCCAGCAGATCGAGCTTGATCCGACGCCCTGCTGCGTCACACGGGTCGCCGTGCAAGTGCAGCCAGTGATCGTCACGCAGGTGCTCATGCACCGCCTCCCCCGGGTAGGTTCCGCATTCAATGACAAAGGGCATCAAGCGCACCTGCGGCAAGGCATCGAGCAGCGCCTGGGAGGTGTAGCCAGTAGCGCTCGTAGCGATCCCGGTTTCGCTGTGGCTGCGCGCGCCCGTCTGCACGGTGTAGAGCCACGGACCATAGAGGGCCTGCGCCTCCTGCAACGCCGGATAGACGGCCTGGGTGACGGTCAGTAACATCGGATGCCCATACTCGCCGGCACCGGTATGCAGGTCGAAGCACAGGGCCACTTCGGCCCGGGAAAGATGCGCCGCAATAATCTGGTGCAAGGTGCGATTCGACCAGCTCGGTGCCCGCCCGCCGTAAAACAGGCCATCGGGATGGCTGTGCTGGCCACCTTCGACAATCGCCATCACCGCCGGCCAGCCCTGCTCGCCCAACTGCGTGGCCAGCAAGGCATCGGCTCGATCACGCTCCGGCCCTCGCAACGGGTCGAACGCGTAGATCGCGTGCAGCGCCGCATAGGCCCGGTTGTCCGGTAGCGGTGAGTCGAAGTTCAGGTGATTGCGGTTCAGGTCGATGTTGTCTTCGTTGACCCGACGCAGCCATGCGGTGCCCCACGGATTGATCAAATGGATCATCACCACCGCGACATCATCCGGCAGCGAGCGCTTGCCCAGCGCCTGGAGCCATTTGCTCTGGCAGTCCGAGCCATAGAAGCCTTCCACACCGTGCGTGCCGCTCAAGGCCACCAGGAGGCGTTTGGCATCGGGGTCACCCAGCACGGCAACGTCGGTGCTCAAGGCCTCACCGAACGGCCCCTTGAGTGGGTGCGGGTACTCGGTCAACCGGGCGCCGGCGGCCGTCGCTGCCGCGAGGAAACGTTCACGCTGCGCACGGTAGCTTGGCTGATCTGGAAACTCGGTCTGCATGTCGGCCTCTTGTTGTTCTGGATGAAGGTCCCGTGCCCTCGACCCTACAGAAAATACACCTGTTGATGAAGGACAAAAGCCCCCTTCCCTGTCCCAGCGCGCAGCAACCCAGCGTTGCAGCTGACCCTTCACGCCGATACAGTCCCCCCGAATCTTTTATCCAACGGACGGAGTGCCACGTGTTTCCAGCCTTCCCCTTGAGCCGCTACCGCCTCTGCGCCTTGTCGCTCATCGTCAGCGCCCTGACCCTCGCCGCCTGCAACGCCCCACCGGTCAGCTCCCTGCCCACCGCGCCCGAGGTGGCGTCGGGGTATCGCACCGACCTGCAGACCCAATACGCCGGCAAACACATGGCCGCGGCCGCCAACCCGCTGGCCGCCGCAGCCGGGCGTGAAATGCTGCGCCAAGGTGGCTCGGCCATCGACGCAGCGATTGCCATGCAAGCGGTGTTGACGCTGGTAGAGCCGCAATCCTCGGGGATCGGTGGCGGTGCATTGATCGTGTTGTGGGATGGCAAGGCCGTGCGCACCTACGACGGCCGCGAAACCGCGCCGGCCGGCGCCAACGAAAAACTCTTCCTGCAAGCTGACGGTCAACCGATGCCATTCCCTCAGGCGCAGATTGGCGGGCGCTCGGTCGGTACTCCGGGGGTGTTGCGCGCGCTGGAACTGGCCCATCAAAAACACGGCCGCCTGGCCTGGGCAAAACTGTTCGAGCCGGCCATCGCGCTGGCTGAAAAGGGCTTCGCGATCTCGCCACGCCTGCACACGATGATCGCTTCCGATCCGTTCCTGCCGCGCTCGCCCGACATGTCCGCGTACTTCCTCAATGCCGATGGCAGCCCGAAAGCCGTCGGCACCCTGCTGAAGAACCCGGCGCTGGCCAAGGTGCTCACGCGCATCGCCGCAGAAGGCCCGAACGCGCTGTATCAAGGCCCGGTGGCCGAGGAAATCGTGGCCAGGGTTCAGGGCCACGCCAACCCCGGCAGCCTGTCGCTCAATGACCTCAAGGGCTACAGCGCCAAGGAGCGCGCGCCGCTGTGCACCGACTACAAGCGCTGGCAGGTGTGCGGCATGCCGCCTCCGTCCTCGGGCGGGATTGCCGTGGCGCAGATCCTCGGCACCTTGCAGGCCCTGGAGACCCGCGACAAGCGCTTCGCCCTGGCACCTCTCAAACCGCTCAAGAGCAACAAGCCGGCCGGCCTCGAGCCGGCACCTGAAGCCGTGCACCTGATCGCTGAAGCCGAGCGCCTGGCCTACGCCGACCGGGCGCTGTACGTCGCGGACTCAGACTTCGTCCCGGTGCCGGTCGCCGGCCTGGTCTCCCCCGCTTACCTGGCCAGTCGTGCAACGCTGATCGGTGAGCGCAGCATGGGCACTGCCAAACCGGGCACACCGCCGGGCGTCCAACTGGTCTATGCGCCAGACCGCTCGCCACTGCGCATCTCCACTTCGCAAGTGGTGGCCGTGGACGATCTGGGCGGTGCCGTGTCCATGACCACCACGGTTGAGGCGGCGTTCGGCTCGCATCTGATGGTGCAGGGCTTCATGCTGAACAATCAGATGACCGACTTCTCGTTCATCCCCGAAGAAAACGGCCAGCCGGTGGCCAACCGCATCGAACCCGGCAAACGTCCGCGTTCGTCCATGGCACCGACACTGATCTTCGATCGCCAGAGCGGCGAACTGCTCGCCACCGTCGGCTCGCCCGGCGGCTCACAAATCATCGAGTACGTCGCCAAGTCGGTGGTCGGCATGCTCGACTGGAACCTCGACCCGCAAGCGGCCATCAGCCTGCCGAACTTCGGCAGCCGCAACGGCCCCACCGAACTGGAGAAAGGCCAGTTCAGCCCGGCGCTGATCCAGGCGCTCAAGGATAAAGGGCACGTGGTGAACGAAATCGACATGACCAGCGGCACCCAGGCCATCGTCCGGGTGCGTGATGCACAGGGCAACGCCTCGTGGGCCGGCGGGGCCGATCCACGGCGCGAGGGAGCAGCGCTGGGGGATTGATTGGGGATGCAAACAAGAAAGGGCTTACTTCGAGGTAGGCCCTTTTCTATGGGATATGGCACCGAATCATCCTGCTCGCCAAGCCGGACGCCGACAGCCATGAACCCGGCAAAGGCCTAGCATCCTGCCTGCTCGCCAAGGCAGCTCATCGCCTCTTCTTTTCGCAGCCTTGAAACAGTCCCAGCATGGGACTAGGATCATCCCATGAGAATCATCGCCATCAGTCATCTGAAAGGTTTCTGGGAGAAATTCCCGGACTCTGAACAATCTTTCCTGGCCTGGATTGACGAAGCAAAGAACGCGAACTGGTGTACCCCTGCGGATATCAAAGCGCACTTTGGCAGTGCCAGCATCCTCAAGGAACGCAGGGTCGTCTTCAACATCAAGGGCAACGACTACCGGCTCGTTGTCTCTGTGGCCTATCGCTTCGGGGCCATTTACATAAAGTTTGTCGGCACCCACCAGCAGTACGACGCTATCGATGCCGATACCGTTGAAATGGAGTAACCCATGAATATCCGTCCGATTCATACCGAACAGGACTACCGCGCAGCCCTCAAGGAAGTGTCTGCTCTATTCGACAATGAACCAGAACCGGGCACCCCGGAAGGTGACTACTTTGACGTCATGATCACCCTCATTCAGGCGTACGAAGCAAAGCAGTTCCCAATCGATCTACCCAACCCTATCGATGCGATCAAGTTCCGCATGGAACAATCGGGGTTATCCGCCGCGGACCTGGCGCCCGCCATCGGCCGGACAAACAGGGTGTATGAGGTGCTCAACGGCAAACGAGCACTGACGCTGCCGATGATCTGGAAGCTTCATGAGCTGTTCGGAATCCCGGCAGAAAGCCTGATCAAACCCGCCAGAAGCCATTAACCACTTCAGCGGCGTAAACCTCGCAAGCTGTCGAGTGCAGGACATTCATTTCGCCTTCAGAAAAACCTACGTGCAGGCTTGAGCTTTACCCTAGGACAACGAATAGGCTGGTTCCAGCAGCCAAAAAAGGAGGTTACATGCTGACCATCGGCCAAATGGCCCGTATTCACGGGCTCACCACCAAGACCCTGCGCCACTACGACAGCATCGGTCTGTTCGCCCCCGCACTGACCGGGCGTGACAACGGCTATCGCTACTACCGCCCCGAGCAGATCATCACCCTGGGGCGTATCGTCTGGCTCAAGCAGTTGGGCATGGCGCTGGAAGATATCCGCATGCTGGTCGACAACGGCAGCCTGGACAGCGTCATCAGCCTGCGTGAGTCCCTGCAAGCGCATGCCCGCACACTGCAAAGTGCGATTGCCCGCGATCAGCAGGTGCTCGACCGCCTCACCCGCTATCTGGCGCAACCGGAACGCAGCCTGCCGGCACCGCAGACGCCCGAGCGAATCCTTTATCCCGCCCTGCGCATCATGGGCATGAGCTGGCAACAGCAGGACGAAGGCAGCATCGCGCAGATGTGGCAGCGGTTCCTTCCGCGGGAAGAGGAGATCGACCGGTTGCAGGATCCGGTCGGCACCTTTGGCGTCTGCCAGCCGCTGGACGACGGTCAATGGCGCTATGTCGCAGGCTTGCCGGTGAGTGCCGATGCACCGCTGGTGCAGGGCATGGTGGAGCTGCAGATTCCAGCTCGGCACTACGCCCGGGTCGAGCACCACGGCAGCGTCACCACCCTGCCGGAGACCTTCCGCGCGGCTTACAGCGAATGGCTACCGGCTGCGGGCATGGCGCCCGATGAGGGGATGGAGTTCGAATACTGCGGTGAGCGGTTCCTGGGGCCGATGCACCCGGACAGCGTGACCGAGTTGTACATCCCGCTGAAAAACTGACGGCCAGCACAGTCTTTGCAGGCTGCGCCCTCATCCTGACGCAGCAAGACGCAGATGAATCAGCGCCAGCCGCTGGCCCTGCCTGTCCTGACGCTCTTCGATCGAAAACGGTGTGAACCCGAGCTTGGGATAGAGCAACAAGCCGGCCACATTGGTGTTGAAGCAGGACAACGTCACCTCGCCCGCCTGGTGCCGGGTCCGGGCGATGGCGATCATGTGCTCGATCAACTGTGCACCGATCCCCTGCCCCCTGGCCTGCGGATCGACAATCACATTGCCGAGGGTGCAGGTGCCGCCGGTTTCCCAACGATAGAAGTTGGCGAACCCCACCACGACGCCATCCCGCTCGATCACCGTGGAGTCCGAGCGCTTGTCGATCGAACCCTGCAGTTGCTCCGGGGTAAGCGGCCAGGTCGCGGCGGGAAAGAAAAAGAACTGCTCCGTCCGGTCACGGGCAAAACTGCAAATACGCGGGATGTCCTGCTCGTTTACCGCTCGAAAACTGATGCTCATGTTCGGGTCTCCTTGTCCCTTGGGGGCTCAACCATCCCCATAGCTTTTACTCGACCTACAGTCCATCGATCAACCGGGAATCCGGCTGACAGCCAACCTGCGCCTGAGCTAACGTGTCCGTCATTGCCAATCCGGCCACGAAGACTTCCCATGGGCAAGCCAAACCTCCTCACCGACTGGTTCCATCGCGCTCCCAAAACGGGTGGTGTGGAGCGTATCGAGGCCTTTTTCTCGGGGCATGGCTACGACCTTCACCGCCACGACACCTATGCCATTGGCCGCACCCTGTCCGGCGTACAAAGCTTCCAGTATCGCGGTGGCTGGCGGCACAACCTGCCGGGCGCAACCATGGTGCTGCACCCGGATGAAGTCCACGATGGCGAAGCCGGCACCGACGATGGTTTCAAGTACCGGATGCTGTACGTCGAACCGGCCCTGATCCAGCAGATACTCGGTGGACAGCCCCTGCCCTTTATCAAGACCGGCATTTCCACCGACCCCCGCTTGTTCGCCGCCACCGACGTCTTGCTGCAAAGCCTGGACCGCCCGCTCGACCCACTGGAGCAACAAGACGCGCTGTTCGACCTGGCCCAGGCCATGAACGCGGTTTCCGGCGTCTGCGCCCGTCGCCAGCACTTCGACTATGTGGCGGCCGAGCGCGCTCGCGAATTCATGCACAGTGCCCTGGACCAGGCCGTGACCCTGGACCAACTGGCCGAACACAGCGGGCGCGATCGCTGGGGCCTGTCGCGGGACTTTCGCTTGCTGTTCGGCACCAGCCCCTACCGCTACCTGACCATGCGCCGCCTGGACCTGGTGCGCTCGCTGCTGATCGCGGGCGAGTCACTGACCCAGGCGGCACTGATCGCAGGCTTCAGCGATCAAAGCCACATGACCCGGCAATTCGGCAAAGCCTACGGCCTGTCGCCCGCGCGCTGGATGAAAATGCACCGTCCCTGAGCGACGCACAATCGTGCAAGAAGTACGCGGCCGCGCTCGCTAGTGTCGAGCTGAATCAACCGATGAGCGCCTGGTCATGAAGTCCTATCAAAGCCTGAATTTCGCCAACAAGCTGCAGCAGATCAACGAGCATTGGTCGCCACGGGTCATCGCCGAAATGAACGACTATCAGTTCAAGGTGGTGAAGCTGCTGGGGGATTTCATCTGGCATGATCATCAGGATACCGACGAGACCTTTATCGTCCTTGAGGGACAACTACGGATCGACTTTCGCGATGGACAGGTGCTGGTGTCCGCCGGCGAAATGTACGTCGTGCCCAAGGGCGTCGAGCACAAGCCCTTTGCCGAACAGGAAGTCCGGCTGCTGCTGATCGAACCCAAGGGCGTGCTCAATACCGGCCATGAAGGTGGCGAACGCACGGCGCTGAATGATCAGTGGGTCTGAAGTACGACACCGAGAATGTCGTCCGTGGCTTTGCGGGCAGGGACAACGCGCTATAGTCCGCCCTGCACCACCGTCTATCACAGGAGAGTCACGCATGGGTCAATCACGCGCAGCGCTGTTCGATGGCATCGCCCACCAACTGGGCCATCGCTTTGATGGTGAACTACGTATTGGCGGCAACTACGTGCCCGCCGTACAGCAGGGCGACCAGGTCTACGTCAGCGGACAAATCCCGCGTATCGACAATACGGTGATGGTGGTAGGACGGGTCGGCGCCGAAGTGTCCCTGGAGCAAGGTCGACACGCCGCCAGGATTTGCACGATGCGCGCCCTGGCCATCCTCGCGCAGCGGCTCGGCGACCTGGACGCCATCCAGAAAGTATTGCGCATCAACGTCTACGTACGCAGCGCCGAAGACTTCACCCAGCAAAGTGAAGTGGCCGATGGCGCCTCGGAAGTGCTCTACGGGATCTTTGCCGACGCCGGCGTGCATACGCGCACCTCGGTCGGCGTGTATCAGTTGCCCAAGGGCGCCGCGGTCGAGGTCGACATGATTGTCGCGCTCAAGCCTGCAGCGGCGCCGGTTGGCGAAGACGATATCAGCGATTGAGATGCCTCAAGGGCAACAGGTCGCGCCAGGCTGTAGGGCGACCTGCGGCAAACGCGAGCCGAAGTACAGCGCCGCGCCCACGCCCACCACCCCCATCACCGCGCAAAACATCACGCAAATCCAAGGGCTCCAGGGCATCAGGCCAATCAGCAACAACGGCGTGATGCTGGCCCAGATCGCATAGGCGATGTTGTACGTGAACGAAATCCCCGAGACCCGGATTCGCGCCGGAAACAGACTGACCATCACCGACGGTACCGCGCCCACGACCCCGCAACTCAAGCCGGCAATGGCATACGCCAGGCCGATCCACTGCCCACCACCGATCAGGCTGGCATAGAGCACGCCAATCCCCAGCGGCAGCAGCAGGCTATAGAGCATTACGGTGCGCCAGGCACCGATACGGTCGACGATGACACCGGCAATCACGCACCCGATGTTCAAGAACACGATACCCAGGCTGCTCAGGGCAAAGGTATGGCTGGCGGTCATGCCGAAGGTCTTCTGCATCATGGTCGGGGTGATGACCACAAAGGTCACCACGGCCGAGGTCAGCACGCAGGTCAGGATCACCGCTGGCAACATCGCCATCCGATGCTCACGCAGCACCGTGCGCAACGGCAACTCGGTGTGCCGTTCGCGACTGGCGTGCATGGCCATGAACACCGGGGTTTCATTGAGCCAGCGGCGCAACCACACACCGATCACACCGAATACGCCGCCCAGCAGAAACGGATAGCGCCAGGCGTGATCAAGAATTTCCGCCGGGCTGAATGCCTGCGCCAGCAAGGTCGCGGTCAATGCGCCGATCAAGTAGCCGAACGTCAGGCCGGCCTGCAAGAAGCCCAGGGCATACCCCCGATGACCGGTGGGAGCATGCTCGGCGACGAACACCCAGGCACTGGGTACTTCACCGCCCACTGCCGCCCCCTGGAACACCCGCAGCAGCAGTAACAGCAAGGGCGCGAAATAGCCGATCTGGGCGTAGGTCGGCATGATTCCGATCAGCAGGCACGGCAACGCCATCATCAGGATACTCAGGCTGAACACCTTCTTGCGCCCCAGTCGATCCGCGAAATGCGCCATCAGAATCCCGCCCAGGGGGCGCGCCAGGTAGCCGGTGACAAAAATCCCGAAGCTTTGCAGCAGGCGCAGCCACTCTGGCATTTCCGGCGGGAAGAACAGCTGGCTGAGGGTCAGGGCGAAAAATACGAAAATGATGAAGTCGTAGATTTCCAGCGCTCCGCCGAGCGCCGCCAGGCCCAGGGTCTTGTAGTCGGACCGGGAAAACGGCGCGGGACGAGTGACAGGGATGGCAGTCATAAACAGGCTCGAAAAATAGACAAAAAAACACGGCGCCCATGGTCTACGCAAACGCGCTCCCGGACAACCCGTTAGACCATAGTCCTAGATGTGCAAAACAGCACCGCAAAAACGCCTTGATTGAATTACTGTTGCCGGCTGACCAACAGGGCCCCCAGAGCCCTGCTGGCACCCCAATAAACATAAGAAAATCGAGGTACTTGCGTGTCTACCGATATCGAAGACAGCCGCTCCGCCCGCTTTGCCCTTCGCTGCTCAAACTTTGCCGAGCGCTGGTTTCCCGACTCCTGGGTCTTCGCGGCACTCGCGGTGATCATCGTCGCTGTCGCCACCATGGCCATGGGCGCCAAGCCCACCGATGCCGCCATGGCCTTCGGCGACGGCTTCTGGAGCCTGATCCCGTTCACCATGCAAATGGCCTTTGTGGTGATCGGTGGTTATGTGGTCGCCAGTTCGCCACCGGCGGTGAAACTGATCGATCGCCTGGCTCGCGTGCCGAAAAATGGCCGCTCGGCCGTGGCCTGGGTCGCGCTGATTTCCATGGTCGCATCCTTGTTGAACTGGGGGCTGTCACTGGTGTTTGGCGGTTTGCTGGTACGCGCGCTGGCCCGACGCACCGATTTGCGCATGGATTACCGCGCCGCCGGTGCCGCCGCTTACCTGGGACTCGGCGCAGTCTGGGCGCTGGGGCTGTCCTCGTCGGCGGCCCAGTTGCAGGCCAACCCGGCCAGCTTGCCGCCTTCGATCCTGTCGATCACTGGCGTCATCCCGTTCACCGAGACGATTTTCCTCTGGCAGTCCGGCGTCTTGTTGCTGGCGCTGGTCGTGGTCTCGCTGGTGGTCGCCTACGCCACCGCCCCCGGCCCGAACTCTGCCCGTGACGCCAAAGACTGCGGCGTCGACCCCAGCTTCAGCCTGCCAGCGCTGGCCCCTCGTTCCCGCCCCGGCGAATGGCTGGAATACAGCCCGCTGCTGACCATTTTGCTGGTGCTGCTGGCGGCCGGCTGGTTGTTTCATGAGTTTTCGACGAAGCCGGCGATCAGTGCGATCTCGGGGCTCAATACCTACAACTTCCTGTTTCTGATGCTCGGGGCACTGCTGCACTGGCGTCCGCGCAGCTTCCTCGACGCCGTGGCCCGTGCGGTGCCCACCACCACCGGTGTGATGATCCAGTTCCCGCTGTACGGCTCCATCGCGGCGTTGATGACCGTGGTCAAAGGCACTGATGGCCAGTCCCTGGCGCACCATATCTCGAGCTTTTTCGTCAGCATTGCCTCCCATGACACGTACGCGGTGCTGATGGGCGTGTATTCGGCCATTCTCGGTTTCTTCATTCCATCCGGGGGTGGCAAATGGATCATTGAGGCGCCGTATGTGATGCAGGTCGCCAATGACCTGGAGTACCACCTAGGCTGGGCCGTGCAGATCTACAATGCCGCCGAAGCGCTGCCCAACCTGATCAACCCGTTCTACATGCTGCCGCTGCTCGGCGTACTGGGGTTGAAGGCGCGGGACTTGATCGGGTTTTCATTCGTGCAATTGCTGGTGCACACGCCGCTGGTGCTGTTTCTGTTGTGGGCACTGGGGACGACGCTCCAGTATGTGGCGCCCGTGATGCCTTGATCCGAGGCCCTGCAAGGGTGGCACACGTAACACGTGCAGCGTTTCAGACTGATACTGGACCTTGCGTCATCAATCGTTTCAGTATGTCTTGCTCCCCGCTTCCGGGGCCCACGCTGAAAAGGATCTGAGCATGTTCAAACTCCCAGGATTGAGCCTCACCTTCGCCGCCCTTGCCTTGAGTACCACCGCCCTCGCCGATACCCAGCTGAAACTGGGCAGTACCGAGCGGGTCACGCGGTTGTTCGCCTACCCCAACAACTGCAATGTGATTTGCTATCGCGACTGGACGCTGGAACAAACGGTCGAGCACTACCTGACCCAAAGCGTTCGGCGCGATGGCTACCGCAACGCAACAGTCAGGGTAAGCACCGACAAGCAGCAGCTCGTCGCTGATATCCGCGGCGTACCAAAAGGCTACGCAAAACCGCTGAGGGCATTACTCGATGCCGGGGACCTGGCCCACAATGGTGCCAACAAACTCAATGCCGACGGCAAGTGGGCATACAGTTGGTACCTGTTCCTGCCCTTGGGCATGGCGCTGGAAAACCGCAAGAGCGTCGAGTTGCTGCACTTCCCACCGGACTATTCGCTGACTCAGGCCCAGGATTACCTGGAATCGAAGACCACCGACCGCTGGGCAACGCTGTTGACCGTCAATGGCATTGCCGCCGAACAAACGCCGGCCTTCCAGACCATCATCGACATCGCGCCGATTGCGGCCCCTTCCAATGCCGGCAAGGACCTTGAAGGCGTCTACGGTTACTTCAAGGACTACCAGACCACCATGGTCAGGCAATTCAGCCAGACCGCCAGCGGCGTGACCTTGCCAATGGTCGCGTTCGGCGCACCGGTGCGTAACTGGATCAAGGAACAGTATGGGCCGACCGTGGCCGTACTGGGCCTGGCCCATATCAACCCGACCCCAAGCGTGACGGTGCCGGTGCTGGGCTCCAACCATCCCAGCTATATCTGGTACGCCGCCGACCCCGAGAACTATGAAGGCGATCAGGCCAAGGCCGATGCCGTGGGTTTGAAAGTGATGGGCCAGGACTTGAGCGCCGCTTGCTGGCAGGCCGGCATGGGCAGCAAACCGTCCAGTGACCCGAGCGCACAGCTCACATCCTGTACACAAAACTGGCAGGTGACCCAGAAAGCGAAGACCTGCGAGCTGTTCTATACCTCAATCCGCGGGCTGACACCCGGGCAGGCCACAGCCAAATGCTCGGCCCCGGACATCAAACCCCAACTCGAGCAGCTCCGGGCGCCGTTGCCGGCGCTTGCGCAGGCAGCCCCGCCTCTTTAAACCGGCTTGCCGGCTTGCTGCGTCAGCTTTCACTGACGCAGCAAGTAGGCACTCTCTCCTGTCAATACTGACAGTAGACCTGCGATTCCATTTGCGCGACGCTTGGTTCGTACCCCAGGGGCTGCAGGGCTGACAGGATGGCCCGTCGACGGTAGTCGCAGCGCTGAACAGACAAGGATCTGTCATGAAAACCCAGGCCACGGCTCGGCTACGCCCGAGTACCTGTATTTACCCCTATGAAACGCTCAGTGCGAATCAGGGCTATCCATCCCTGGCCGACTTCGAAGTCGGCGGCAGCAATGATCATCCCCCCTCGGGGATCAAGGCCCAGCGTCATTACCAGCGCATCACGCGAATGTGCCGTGTCTCCGGGCAACTGACACATGTCCGTCAATTGCATACCGTTCAGTTGGTACCGGGTGTTCATGTCTACGACCAGTACTTCTGCGGGCGGTTGCCACACTCATGCGACCCCAATGTCTTTCTCGACATGAGTGAGCTGTGGTTATGGGCATTGCACGACATCAAGCCAGGCACCTGGTTGTGCATGGACTACACCAGCACCGAAGAAAAACTGCTGCGCCAGTTCGCCTGTCGGTGTGGTTCAGCGGAATGCCGAGGCTGGATCACCGGTTACGATGAGCCGCCAAACGCCGAAGGTCGGCTGTTTCTGCAGCACTGGCACCGGCACGGCCCCCAATAGCAGGGGGCCGGGGTCTTTTACACGGCGCCAACCGGGCGCAGGCGGTACTGCGGCGGCAATTGCTCGAAACCGCTGATGGTCGCGTTCAGGCTTTTCCAGCGACCGTCCTTGATGCCGTAGATGCAGCCATGAATCGACAGGCTCTGCCCGCGATGCCAGGCATTCTGGATAATGCTGGTATGACCGACGTTGGCCACTTGCTGGATGACATTGAGCTCGCAGAGACGGTCGACACGCTCTTCTTCGGTCGGCAGCTGGCCAAGGGCTTCGCGATGCTCGTAATACAGGTCACGGATCGAGCGCAGCCAGCCGTCGATCAGGCCCAGCTGGCGGTCCTGCATCGAGGCGCGCACGCCGCCACAGCCGTAGTGGCCGGTCACCAGGATGTGTTTGACCTTGAGCACGTCGACTGCGTACTGGATCACCGACAGGCAGTTGAGGTCGGTGTGCAGCACCACGTTGGCAACGTTTCGGTGGACGAACAGGTCACCCGGCAACATACCGACGATTTCGTTGGCCGGCACCCGTGCATCGGAGCAGCCGATCCACAAGTATTCAGGCGTCTGCTGTCGGGCCAGCTTGGCGAAGAAGTCAGGATCTTCCTGCTTGATCGCATCGGCCCAGCGCTCGTTGTTATCAATCAGATCTTGTAATTCGTTCATGCTCTGAAGCCTCAAGAATGGTGCGCTGATTTGACAGACAAGCGTCCGCCGGGGTCACGCCGGTGATGCAGATAACCTCAGATACAGGCTGTGCGGGAATCTTCCCGCCCGGTACCTGTCCACACTATAAGTAGATACGCAGTATGAGGCGTTGCCATGACCGAATCACGACGTCCGTTCAATTCGGTGCAACCGGAACCCATCGACGACAACGAGGATCGCATGGGTTCGATGCGCGAACTGGACTTCAATGAACAGCCATCCAGGGCAAAAATCGGTGATACCGATCCGCACCCCGAGCGCCAACGGCGACCCGCCGGTGAAGCATCGACAGGGACGACCGATGAGGAGCATGACGCCACCGACGATGACCTGAGCCCGGAAACCCTGATTCGCGAAGACGGTGCCCGCGACGCGCTGGAAGCCGATGAAAGCTTCAGCCCCGACTGGGACCTGAGCATTGTCGGTGAAGCCGACATCGGGGGTGGCAAAGGCCTGGATGAAGCCGAACTGGCGCAGCGCGACCCGCTCGACCGCAAGCGCTGATCCTCTGCCCTCGCCGGGGTCGCCTCAATCCACCAATGTGCAGGCCATGACGACAGCATCTTCACGCCCGCCTACCGCCGGATAGTAATCACGACGGCGGCCGACTTCGTTAAAACCGTAACGCTCGTACAGGCGGAAGGCGGCGCGGTTGCTGTCGCGCACCTCCAGGAAACACTCCCGGGCCTGTGCGGCGTAGGCACGGGACATCAGGTGCTCCAGCAGCATCAGGCCCAGGCCGCGCCCCTGGCTTTCCGGCTTGACCGTGATATTGAGCAGGTGTGCCTCATCCAGGATGATTTGCACCACCCCGTGGCCCACCTGTTGTTGCCCCTCGAACATCAGCCAGATCTGGTACTTGCCCAGGCCATCGAGAAAGATCCCGCGGGTCCAGGGATGACTGAACGCCGCGTATTCGATCTTCAGTACAGCGTCCAGATCCGCTTCGGTCATCGGGCGGAACGATACAGCATCACTCATTTGATTCTTTCCAACGCGCCATCAGCCGACGCATGGCTTGCCAGACTTCAGCCTTACGCTGTGGCTCTTCCATTAATAACTCCAGGCCAGGCAGCGCCCAGACCGACCCCAGGCCTTCGACCTGAAGCTCACGGTTGTAGCTTTCGGCATTGGCCTCACCGGCAAAACGCACCGCCGGCAGGCCGATCAGCCACAGGCACACGCAGGGAGCGTCTTCCAGGCGAGCCGACAAGAAGCCTTGAACAAAGTCGCGCGCCGCTTCCGGCCCCTGATCCAGGGTGCCGCGGGCCAGCAGCGGCCAGCGCACCGGTTCACCGACAATTTGCGGGCTGTCCGGCAGTCCGGCTGCGCGCAGCATGTCCTTGAGCAGCAAGTAGGCCGGATCCCGGCTCTGGAACGCTTCGCCTGTGGGTAATTCCACCAACAGCAGGCAGCGGCCGGCACGCAGCAATTGCAGGGCAAAACGCGGTGGCGGGACCTGTGGGGCCTTGGCCGCCACTGGCGCGGCGTCGGCCTCCTCGACCGGTTTGCTTGCCGGGCGTGCCACCGTGGGCGTCGGGCGCGGCACCTCGATCTTGACCCGCTCAGCCGGCTTGGCCAGCGGTTGCGCAACGGCATTCGTTACCTGTGCCTGCGCAACCGGCGCTTCGGGCAAAGGTTCCAGCGCTTGCAGCAACTCGGGCCGCGACGGGGCGGCAAAGGGCAATTCGGTGCGCGGCAGCCAACTGACCACCTGCATGGCGGTCAGATAAGCGCGACGGCGGGACTCGATAAGCAAAGGTCGGCCACTTGTGGATAACTGAGGTACGGGATTCTACCGCCCTTCGCTGAAGATCGCCCGCTGTTGATCAATAGAAAAACGACTGTCCGTCCCGTCAATCCCGCGAGGGTGATGCCCATCGCACGCGATGCAGTACAATCGCTGCTTTTAATCGCCAACCAGCCGGCCAATCCAATGATCGAACCCAAGCGCGTCTTGCGCGCCCTCGCCGAACACTGGGCACTTCTGGAGCCGCTGTGCGAGCATTTCGACCAAGGCACACTGAGCCTCAACGAACTGCGCTTACAGCTGGCCGCCCAGCAACTGGACAGCACGCCACAGGACATTACCAGCCTGCTGGACGTGTGGATCCGCCTCGATATTCTGGTTCCGGTGGCCAAAAGCCCGAACCGCTTTGAACTGAACGCGCAGATCCACGACTTCCTCGCCTACCTGCGCCGTGAGCACCGCTTGGGCCTGTGCCTGGAAATCGAAGCCTATCTGCGGCACCTGGAGCGGCTGGCCGGCTACATTCAGGACGCCTTCGACGTCCGTGATGGCAACGACCTGGCGCGCCAGCTGCGCTTGCTCGACATGCGCGTGCGTGACGTGCTGAAAAAGCTCGCCAACGATGAACAGGCCCTGGTGGCCGTCGCCGAGCGGGCCAAGACCAGCGACCGGCAGATCCCGCTGCGCCAGCGCTATGCCGAGGTACTGGCGACCTGGGATGAATACGTCGAGCCGATGATCCAGCTGGTGAACGCCGACGGCGCCTTCGAACAGGGGGTGCGCAAGGTCGAAAACGTGCTGTTGCGCATGCTCACCGAGCAGCAACGCCTCGGTCATCTGGTCGACGATGACATGCTGCTGCGTACCCATGCGCGGATTCTGGAAATGCAGACCAGCGCCCAGCTGACCTTGCGCCACGCTCGCGAACTGCTGCTGCCGTTGCGTGAAGAGGCCCGCCGGCACAATGCCGTGACCCGTGGCGCGGCGCTGGCCTTGTCGATGATCCGCCGCAAGGGCATCGACGCCGTACCGCAAGCCGCCATGCCGATGTTCACCCGGCCGCAAAGCACCTTCCTGGGCAGTGCCAGCCAGGTCGAAGCCTACGTGTATGCCCTGGCGCGTTTCGAACCGAAACCGGCGCTCTTCCCCAAGTCTCACAAGACACAGAAAGGCGAAGCCCCGCGTGCCCCGCGTACCGTTCGGGAAATGCTCGAACGCTGCGAAGGCGCGCTGCCGATGCCGGACCTGATGTCCTGGTTGCTGGAGCAGGAACCGGACGGCGCAACCGACGAGTTGCTGTACTGGTTTTCCCGCCTGTCACGGGACAAGCGCTTCCAGCGTGAACGCCTGGAGCGCCGCGACTACCATACTCACGAGCACCAGGTCAGCCTGCGCTCCTTCGCCCTGCTCTCGGCCGGCACAGACGCCACCGAGAATTCCGCGAGCACTCCCCATGCATCTTGATCTTTGTGAACTGTCTCAGCTGGCCCCCATCTTTCGCGAACTGTTCAAGGGTTACCACGTCAGCCGCCGTGATCCCGAGCTGTATGCCCAGCTGTCGAACTTTCAGGACCAATACCGCACCTTGTTCAAGGCCCTGGGCTTTGAGCTGGTGTGCGACACCCGTGGTTTCTACTACTTTGTGCCGGATCTCGCCGCCGCGGCGGTGAACAAGACCGCCCAGCGCCTGGCGTTGTTCACCTTCATCCTGGTCGAGCACCTGGCCGACCAGGGGCGCGACCCGATTGCCGTCCTTGATGGCGGCAGCCTCGGTCGCGACGAGCTGCCGTCGTTGCTGGAAAAGTACCGTGACCTGTTCATCCAGGCCGAAGTGCAAACCCAGGAAGAGCTGGAAGAAAAAATCATGCGCCGCATGACCCAGCTGGGCTTCGCCAACGAAGAGAACGGCGTCTACCGCTTTCTGCCGCCCATGCACCGTTTCCTCGACGTTTGCCTCTCAGTCCAGCAGGACCGTGACCTGGCGGCCAGCCTGCACAGTGTGCTGCCATTGCCGGCTCCGGTGCTGATCGACGACGACAGTGATGAAAAACTGCTGCAAACCGATGATCCGCTGGACCTGAGCGAATTCGAAGGTGAGGAAAGCGAAGAAAACGCCCTCGCCCGCGCCATTGCCGAAGAACAGGAAATCGACGCATGAGCAAGGAACGTTACGGCATTCGCCGCTTTGCCCTTCTGAACACCGCCGGCTACAGCCTCGGCCTGTTCCCGCTGGAAGAGCCGCTGTCGGTCTACGGCGCGAACAACCTCGGCAAGTCCGCCTCGATCAACGCCTTGCAGTTTCCGATTCTGGCGCGCATGTCGGACATGAGTTTTGGCAAGTACAGCCTGGAACAATCGCGGCGTTTCTACTTTGCCTCCGACACCAGCTACATCCTGGTGGAAGTCTCGCTGCCTCACGGCCCCCACGTGATCGGCGTGGTCGGGCGCGGCCCGGGCGGTGGTTTCGGTCACCAGTTCTTTGCCTACGCCGGCAAACTGGACCTGGCCCACTACCAGAAGAACGACACCTGCCTGCGCCAGAAAGAGCTGTTCACCAACCTTGAACGCGAGGGGCTCAAAGCCTACGAGCTCAAGCCGGACGAACTGCGTCGCCTGCTGGTCGGCGGTCACACCTCGATTCCACTGGACCTGACGCTGATCCCGCTGCGCTCCACCAGCGAACAGAGCCTCAAGACCTTCCGCGCGCTGTTCATCAACCTGCTGCACATGCGCGAAATCACCGCGGCCAAGCTCAAGCAACTGTTCCTCGATGCCTTCGAACACAGCCTG
Source organism: Pseudomonas sp. Irchel s3h17 (assembly GCF_900187505.1). Taxonomy (GTDB): domain Bacteria; phylum Pseudomonadota; class Gammaproteobacteria; order Pseudomonadales; family Pseudomonadaceae; genus Aquipseudomonas. The sequence continues at coordinate 6,135 of NZ_FYDL01000008.1, read as the reverse complement.
CGTTCCGGCAGCGTCGATTACATTGCCGCGTGCGAAGAAGCCTTCCGCGATGTACGTCGCATGGAGCAGGACTACAACTCGCTGGTCACCGCCGGTCCCTTGGTCGAAGCCCTCGCGTCAGGCGTTACCCAGCGCAACATCCTGCGCGGCAAATTGCACCGCATCTCGCCACTGTTGGACTCCCTGCTCGGCACCTGGTCGGACTACGCCAGCGCACGCAAGGAAGAGCTGACGATCCAGGCCGAGCACTATCGCAACGAGCAGGACGCGCTGCAAAACGATCAGCGTGGCGGCACTCAGGAGCTGATGCGCCTGGAGCGTGAGATCACTGGTATCCAGCGCTGGCTCGGCGAGTTGTCGGTCCTCAAGCATCGCTTCGCGTTGGTGGATGACGTCAAACTGCTTGAACAGCAATTGTTGGCCGCCAAGGACGCCCACGACGAACTGGCCGGTGCACTGGCGCAATCGCGTCAGTTCAGTGCCGAAGACCTCGATGAGCGTCTGCGGGATCTGGAAAAGCGCCTGAAGTCGGTCAGGCAGCAACTCGACAACGCCGACAACAACAGCTACGCCCGCCTGCGTGAAGAGTTCTCGCAACAGGACGTCGAACGCTTGATGCGCCTGTTCAACAGTGCATTGTTCAGCTTGCCGCTGGGCGAACATGGCATCGCGCTGGACGAAGACGGTCAGTGGGTCAAATCCATGGAGCTGATCCTGGATGGCTTCAAGGGCGAACGCTTCGAAGTCCCGGGCCTGTCCATCGACCTGTCGCACATTGAGCCGCCGGCCTTGCAAGCACTGGCTGACCGCGCCGCGCTGCGCGATCAGAAAGAGCGCCTGGACAAAGAGCTCAAGCAACTGAAGACCCAGCAGGCGGTTGCGGCTGACCGCGCCGCGAGCAAGACCCAGACCGAAGCGCTGTACCAGCAGGTACTGGACGCGCAGAAAGCCCTGGAGGACTTCCGTCGCACGCAAACCCTGAGTGCCGAAGAAGGTGACAAGCTGGAACAGTTGGCGCAGATGGAAGCCGCGCAGGACGAACTCACGCGCTCCAGCGACGCCTTCACCGAACGCGTCCAGCAACTGTCGGCCAAGCTGCAACTGGTCGGCCGGCAGATCGGCGACATGGAAGCCAAGCAGCGCACCCTCGACGACGCCCTGCGCCGCCGTCAGTTGCTGCCGGCCGACCTGCCGTTCGGTACCCCCTTCATGGACCCGATCGATGATTCCATGGATAACCTGCTGCCGCTGCTCAATGACTATCAGGACAGCTGGCAGGGCTTGCAGCGGGCTGATGGCCAGATCGATGCGCTGTACGCCCAGGTGCGCCTCAAGGGCGTGGCCAAGTTCGACAACGAAGACGACATGGAGCGTCGCCTGCAACTGCTGATCAACGCTTACGCACACCGTACCGACGAAGCCCTGACCCTGGGCAAGGCGCGTCGCGCGGCGGTCACCGACATTGCGCGCACCCTGCGTAACATCCGCAGCGACTACGACAGCCTTGAACACCAACTGGCCCTGTTCAACCGCGAGATCAACAAGCGTCAGGTCTCCAACCTGCAAAGCTTCCGCATCGTGCTGGCGCCGAACAAGGAAGCCCTCAAGCATATCGACCAGATCATCCACAGCGCCGGTCAATATGAAGAAGGCGAAACCCTGTCGGTGTTCGACCTGAGCCAAAGCGCCGAGCAGGACAACAAGAACGAAGAGGCCAAGGAATACCTGGCACGCCTGGTGGCGGCGAACCACAACCAGCTCGGCCTCAAGGACCTGTTCGAACTCGCGTTCGAGATCACCAAGGTCAACGGCCAGCCCGTGATCCACACCGACATCGATGGCGCGGCCTCCAACGGCACCACCATGACCATCAAGGCGCTGACCAACATGTACTTGTTGCTGCACTTGATGGACCGTGACCTGGCCGGGCGGGTGCGTTTGCCGTACTACCTCGACGAGGCGGCCGACATTGACGAGAAGAACCAGGCAGCATTGTTGGAAACCAGCCTGCAACTGGGCTTCGTGCCAATTCTGGCCAGTGTGAAGCCACAGGTCTGCGCCAGTGTGGCGATCGACCTGGAAGGCGGCAGTGGACCGAACGGCATCTACATCGATGAGGCGGACTGGAAGTTCATTCGCCGCCATGACGAGGTGAAAACCACCGTCAAGGTCGAGGAAGACGAACCCGAGCTGGATGCGATCTGACTTGCTTTAATCGGTTCCAATGAAAAGGCCGCGATCCCATGGATCGCGGCCTTTTTTGTGGGCATCGCTCAGCCTTCGATGAAGGCGGCCTCCAGACTACTTGCCCAGAGGAATCTTCGGCGCCCAGACCAGCCACTCGTCCTCGAACTTGTCGAACAAGGGGAAGGTCTGCTGCACTCGCGCAGGGTTGCCCATGCGTTCCCCATCCGGCGTGGCGAAGGCAATACCGCCCTGAATCAGGGTTTCCAGCGATTCGGTGCGTACCGTCGCGCCCTTGAACAGGCTGTAGTCCAGGCCAAAACCACTGCTGTTCCAGAAACGCGTGCCGCTACGCACCAGAGGCACGTACTTGGGCTCGATCAGGATATGAATCAGCACCCGATCCGCGGTTTGACCCAGCTCGTAGCCGGTCACCTTGCCGACCGTGATTTCCCGGTAAGTCACTGGCACACCGGTCTTCAGCGAACCGCGGCGAGCAGCGCTCAACACCAGGCTCAAGCCCGCTTCCTGGGCCACAGCTTCAGGCGGCTGAGGCAGCGCGACGAAGCTCGTCTGCGGACCGAGACTCTTCGCGGCGGGTTGAACCTCGATGTATTGCCCGGTCACCAGGGTTTCCAGATTGGAAGTCTTGATCAGCCCAAGCTCCGGCTTGACCACCCAGAACTGGCTGCCGGCCCGGGCAATGCGCTCCGGCACTTCGGTAATGCGCGCAGTGAGCAGCACGGACTGCAGGTCGTCGCTGAGATCGACATCTTCGACCTTGCCGACATCCAGCCCTTTGTAGCGAATCGGCGTACCGGTGCGCAGACCGTCTGCACGGTCGAGCTTGATCGTGACCACGGTACCTTTCTGAGTCGCCTCTTCATGGTCGGCGAACAGGTGGAAACGCGGGATACGCTTTTGCAGGGGGGCCGTGGCCTCCGGTGTATCGAAGGCAATACCACCAGCCATCAGGCTTTGCAGGGACTCGCTTTTGACTTGAATCCCGTTGAGGCCACCGGTCAGGGTGATGCCGCTGGCATTCCAGAATCGTGTCGAGGCGTTGACCAGTCCTTCGTACTCTTTTTCGATATGTACGCCGATGAGCAACTGTTTCTTCCTCCGCGAGAACTGATAGCTCTGTACCGAACCAACCTTGACCTGCTTGTAGAGAATCGGACTGCCGACCTCCAGCGAACCCAGGTTTTCAGTGAACAGCACCAGGTGCAAGCCCGGTGCGCGCAAGTCCAGCGGTGGCGCCTTTGCCCGAGCTTCAAAATCGCGCTTGGGGGCACTGCCCTTGTCGCCAGGCCGCACGGCGATGTAGTTGCCCTTGACCAAGGCTTCCAGCCCAGTGATACCGGCCAGAGAAATCGACGGCTTGACCACCCAGAACTGAGTGCCTTCGACCAGATAATCCTCGGCCAACGGGTCAAGGGTCAATTCGGCAGTGGCGCTGGACAGATCAGAGTCCACCTTGAGCCCCTTGAGGGTACCGACCTCAATCCCTTTGTACATGACCGGTGTATGGCCAGCCTGCAGGCCCTCGAAATCACCCAGTTTCACTTTCACGCGAATACCGGCCTGGGCCGCATCGAAGTCTTCAAAGAGACGGAACGGCAGGCTCGGATCCGTAGGCGGGCTGTCTTGGCGGTTTTCCGGTGTAGCGAACGCGATACCGCCGGCAACGATGCTGGCCAGCGACTCACTGCGAATTTTCACACCCGACAGGTTGGCATCGATACTGACCCCGCTGGCATTCCAGAAACGCGTATGTTTGCGTACCAGGCTGGCGTAAGTCGGCTCGATATACACTTTGATCTCGACGGTGCTCTGATCTTCGGACAGCAGGTAGCTCTTCACCTGACCGACCTGGATCTGCTTGTAGAACACCGGGCTGCCGCGGTTCAGGGAACCCAGTCGATCAGCCTTGATGGTCAGGTGCAAACCCGGCTTGGAATCGGAAAGCGGTGGTTCCTCCGCCAGGGCCTTGAACCTGCGGGCGGACTCGCCCTCCCCCGGACTGATGGCGACGTAGTTACCCGATACCAGGGTTTCCAGGCCGGTGATCCCGGCCATAGTCACGCTCGGCTTGACCAGCCAGAAACGCGTGCTGGTCTTGAGGTACTGCCCCACATCCTTGTTCATCTCGATGGTGGCAATCACTCCGCGGCTTTTGCCAGCATCATCGAGCGTGAGGCTTTTGACCTTACCGATCGACATGCCCTTGTAAACGACCTCGGTCTTGTTGGCCTGAATGCCTTCACCGCTTTCAAAACGGACCTGTACCTCTATTCCGGTCTCGTTGTAGGCACGCCAGCCCAACCATCCGCCAATCACCAAGGCGATCAGGGGCAACACCCAGATAGCCGACCAGTTGGAAGCCGGTCGGGTTTTAGCTTTAGGCAAATCAGTCATGGTCGTCGTCCGACTCCGTGTTATCCCAAATCAGTCGGGGATCAAAAGTTACTGCAGCAAGCATTGTCAGAATCACCACACTGGCGAAGGCCACCGCACCGAAATTTGCCTCGATAGTGGCGAGCCGACCAAAGTTGACTACCGCCACCAGAATGGCGATGACGAATATATCCAGCATTGACCATCGGCCAATGAACTCGATAAAGCGGTACATCACAATGCGTTGCCGGGCGGATAAAGGCTGGCGGCGCTGCACCGAAAACAGTAATAGGGCGATACCGACCAACTTGAAGGTCGGCACCAGGATACTGGCGATGAACACCACGGCAGCGATGGGCAACATCCCATGCTGAACGAGAGCGATCACACCGGACATGATCGTGTCGCCCTGACCCTGCCCTAACGCGCTGATCGTCATGATCGGCAACACATTTGCGGGGATATAGAGAATGGCGGCCGTGATCAACAACGCCCAGGTACGTGCCAGACTGTCTGGCCGGCGAGCATGAACCAACGCACCACAACGTGTGCATGTCTGCTCGTCGGTACCCGGTTCCTGCTTGTTCAGTTGATGGCACTCAGCACAAATCAGAATGCCCGCATCAATCGCCCGCATGAGCATCCTCCCCTGACAGTGCTTCCCAAATCTGATGGGGCGACATCACCACCTCTAGCCAGACCTGGGTCAACAACAAACTGATAAAGCAGACCAGGCCAACGCCTATCGTGATCGAGGCCAGGTCGGCCAGCTTGACGATGGCCACCAACACGCCCATCAAATAGACCTCAAGCATCCCCCAATCGCGCAAATGGTGATAAATGCGATAGAGCAACAGGCCGTAGCTGCGTCCGATATCAAAACGAATACTGAGCAACACCGACAACTGACAGAGCAGCTTGAGCAACGGGATTCCCATGCCGCACAGGAATACCACCACTGCCACACCTTGCATGCCCGTGTCGAACAGGCCAAGGACACTACTCCAGACAGTGTCGTGCGACGACTGCCCGAGCAAATGGAGTTCCATGATGGGTAAAAAGTTCGCCGGAACGAACAGCAGTAACGCCGCGATCACCAAGGCAAGGCTACGCTCCACGACATTGTGCCGATGTGCATAGAGTTCATAGCCGCAGCGCGGGCACAGGGCTTTCTCGTCATGGGCGAGCGGCGGCTTGTGCATCAGCAAGTCGCACTCATGGCACGCCACCAAGTTCTCCAGCGGTAAATCTGACAGCCCGGAGGCGTCAACCGGATCTGGCATAAAGGACTCTGTTTCTAAAAGTAAGGGTTCTATTCTAGTGTTCTGGCTCAGAAATAACTGAGCAATTTTGTCTCAATCCTGAAATGTACATTTCTGCGGACAAAACAAAACCCCTACCTGCATACGCAGATAGGGGTTTCGGAGTTTAATCTTGACGATGACCTACTCTCACATGGGGAAACCCCACACTACCATCGGCGATGCATCGTTTCACTGCTGAGTTCGGGATGGGATCAGGTGGTTCCAATGCTCTATGGTCGTCAAGAAATTC
>NZ_FYDL01000015.1 GCF_900187505.1 Pseudomonas sp. Irchel s3h17 | reverse complement strand
CCAGGTCGTCCGAAGTCAGACTCGTCGCATCATCGGGATCGGTGGTATCGGGATGTACCACGGCCCGAAGCTGGTCGAGCGTGACATCACCATTGGCAGCGACGCTGACGGTGAACACCAGCAGGTCGGTGGCGGCCGTACGGCCTTCCACTACTGCACCGTTGAGCGACAGGTTGACCGCCTCACCACTGGCGGTGTCGGTCAGGCCGGAGGCCCCCGCCACTACGCCCAGCGCATAGGTCAGAGTGCCAGCGCCATCGGCGCCAAACGCCGAGTTGAAGTTGGCGGCAAAGCTCTTGGTATCGTTGATCGCCAATACCGTTTCGTCCACCGTCAGCGTTGGTGCCTCACCGGTGGTGCTGATGCTCGGTCCGTCGTCTTCGAACACCAGATTCTGCCCAATGTTGAGCGTCGCCTGGACACTGTCGCCATCGCCATCGGTCGTGGTCGCCGTCAGCGTCACCAGGTCGTCCGAGGTCAGGCTCGTCGCGTCATCGGGATCGGTGGTGTCGGGATGCACTACCGCCCGAAGCTGGTCGAGCGTGACATCACCATTGCTGGCGACGCTGACGGTGAACACCAGCAGGTCACTCGTAGCTGTGCGGCCTTCCACCACCGCGCCATTGAGCGACAGATTCACCGCCTCACCGCTGGCGGTGTCAGTCAGCCCGGAGGCCCCCGCCACTACGCCCAGCGCATAGGTCAGAGTGCCAGCGCCATCGGCGCCAAACGCCGAGTTGAAGTTGGCGGCAAAGCTCTTGGTATCGTTGATCGCCAATACCGTTTCGTCCACCGTCAGCGTTGGTGCCTCACCAGTGGTGCTGATGCTCGGTCCGTCGTCTTCGAACACCAGATTCTGCCCAATGTTGAGCGTCGCCTGGACACTGTCGCCATCGCCATCGGTCGTGGTCGCCGTCAGCGTCACCAGGTCGTCCGAGGTCAGGCTCGTCGCGTCATCGGGATCGGTGGTGTCGGGATGCACTACCGCCCGAAGCTGGTCGAGCGTGACATCACCATTGCTGGCGACGCTGACGGTGAACACCAGCAGGTCACTCGTAGCTGTGCGGCCTTCCACCACCGCGCCATTGAGCGACAGATTCACCGCCTCACCGCTGGCGGTGTCAGTCAGCCCGGAGGCCCCCGCCACCACGCCCAGCGCATAGGTCAAAGTGCCAGCCCCATCGGCGCCAAACGCCGAGTTGAAGTTGGCGGCAAAGCTCTTGGTATCGTTGATCGCCAATACCGTTTCATCCACCGTCAGCGTTGGCTCCTCACCGGTGGTGCTGATGCTCGGCCCATCGTCCTCGAAGACAATTCTGGAGCCGATTTCGGTGATCGTAATAGAGGGTTGAGCCAGCGAGAAGCCACCGATATCAAAATCGGCGTGATCATTGCCCCTGGCGTCGCGGGCCGCCCCGTTCTCGACGAGCACGCGGTTATGATCCGCCGTTGTGGTGTATTCAATCTGGTAGCCGGCTTTAACGCCGGTGATGGTTGCAACCCCGCCAGAAAAGCTGATGCCAATGGCCGGATCATTCACCGACCCGTCTGAATCCTCGATCACCAGCCCGGTGCTGATGTTGATGATTCGAACATTGGTGATTGCAACCGGTGTATCACCCGCATAGCCGTTGATGAAATCCACGCCGGGTTCGGCAGCGGTGCTGAATGCGCTGATTTTTACGACAGCACTCTTGCCGCTTTGCAACTGCACGATGTCGAAATTGGCCGACGTCGTATTGTAGACGTCGGTAAAGTCGATGTTGGATTCAACATCTGCTTCGGTCTGACTAAGGTTGGGAACGGTCACATCCTGCCTGGCGCCCGTGACGAACGAAAAGCGAATGCCCTCTTGTTCCACAATCATCTGATTGTTGGTGCCGATGGTGGTCGGGCCACCCCCATGGCTGGTATTGATTCTGTCGCCAGTGTTTATATTGGCGCCGCTTGACTGGTCTGCGGGGTCCTTGCCGGTGGCAATGATGGTGGGATCCGTGATCCGCGAGACACCATCGACAATTTCAGTTGTCGGGTTCGCTTTCGTGAACATCAGGAACAGGTTCTGGCCGGAGGGCACATTGGCCAGACTGAATGCCGAGTCCTGAATGGTTCCGATGAAAACCTTATCCAGCAGATTGACCGCATCGTCGGGGTTGCTGGTATCCGGATGCTGCAGCGGTTGGTACTGCACGACCCAGATCTTGCCGCCCGAGACCGGCGAGCCGGTTTCTTCAATATAGGCTGCGAACACGATCACGCCGCCGGCTTTGCCTAGAACGATGTTGTTGTTCGAGTCCGTATAGAGAAGGATGGGGGTGCCATCTAGGGTGAGCAGTCCGCTGTCCAGGCCATTGAGCGCCGCGCCAAGGCTGTCGGTAAAGCTGATATCGGTAATGCTTGCTCCGGGCGCAGCGATGCTGAACGCATTGCTGCCCGTGTTGCCCGCCGCCCCTGTATAGCCACTCAAGGCGGCAGCCGTTACGGCACCAGCTCCAAGTGCGGTCAACCGGGTAGAGAAGATCGAGGGCAGGGACGCCACCAGAATGTCATTGTCGTCAGCGTCTCCCGCAGGGCTTGCCGTGGCGGTACCGTTCTGCAACCCGGCGGTTTCATCCAGCGTAACGTTCACACCGGTCACCAGGACGCCCGGAACGCTGTCCGTAAACGACATGGTTGCCATAGCGTCGTCACCCGTGCCGGACACACCATCGTCACCCGCGGAGGCCGCGGAGAGCAGGAATGTCGCGCCTGCCGAGTCGTCGGGGTTCACGTACCACGAGGTCGTGAGGCTGCCGTTGACCTGACCGTCGAGATCGCCGGCGCCGCCGTCGGTCACGTACCAGGGATCATGTCCCTCACCAGTGTTGGTATCGAGCACATCATCGGGCGTGCCCCACAGGTTATCCGCGCCAGCGCTAGTGGCGTGCTCCACTTCGAGCGCCACTGTGCTGCCGGCGGCGAAGCCGCTGGCCGTGATGATGGCGGTGCTGCCGGGTGCGTAGTCGCTTAGGTCGGTGGTGACGGTTGGAGTGGTTAGAGGGGTCGAATCGTTCGTGAGCGATGAGATTTTCTTGCGCGTAGTCATGACTTCCTCCTGAGCAAATCCAGTTATCGAGCCGAGACCGTGGAGCTGTTTTACTGCATCCCAGAACTATGAGTAATCGCCGGAGGTTGCACATCGGCCGATACTCCTAGGTGGGGTAGGAGTTTCAGACTACTGGGGAGGGGACAGCCGGGAAGGGGTAGACGGAACGATGCGAAGGAGCGGCGCCGCATAGTCCATTTGTGAATGAGGACATGGCGCCGGAGCCCAAGGCCGCCCGGGTTTTAACCGCCACTTGAACCCGCTCAGGCAGCCAGCTGCGTGCAGGCGGTGGATAAGTCGGCACCACCGTCATGGTGCTGACGACTATTAGTGATACTCCAACCTGGGCTAACCGGCAGCTAAAGCACAAATCGCCAGCGAAGAACGTTTTGTGCCAATGCAAGCAGTCCCCGGCCCGCAAGGAGAACTGCAAAAAACGGGTGCCGGTCAACGCTTGGAAAACCAGGGTTCACAACGGTCGGTTGCAGGCGTGAACACGGTATAGCCGATAAATCAGAAAGCCCCGAACCAGTCGCAATGCTGTTCACTTAACGATAGGGCTGCTCAATACATCCCCCCGTGGCGAGCGAGCTTGCTCGCGCTGGGCTGCGCAGCAGCCCCAAAAACTATCGCCGAGTTCGTTCAGAAAGACCGCAGTCACTTTGTTGGGGGCGCTTCGCGCCCCAGCGCGAGCAAGCTCGCTCGCCACGAGTCTCTCACTCGCTTCAAGCGTTTCTTAACTGAACAGCATTACCGAACCAGTCGGGGCTTTCTCATTTCTTTCCAGCCTTGTATCAGGCCGCACTCACAGCATCAGAAAACGTTGATCGGGTAATCCACGAACACGCGCACTTCGTTGCCGCTGACGTTGTACTCGCTGGACTTCTGCGACACGCGCAGGACCGAGCTGCGCAGTTTCACGCTCAGGTCCTTGGCCGGGCCGCTCTGGACCACGTACTTGAACTGGTTGAAGATTTCGCGCTCGGTACCGCCGGTGCTGGTGGAGGTGGTGATGTTGTCGCCACGCACGTAAGCCACGTTGTAGGTCAGGCCTGGCACGCCGAACGCGCCGAAATCGAGGCCGTAGCCCAGCTGCCAGCTGCGTTCGTCTTCCGCGTTGAAGTCGGACCAGTAGGAGTTGGCCAGGTAGATAGTGTTGCCACCGTCACCGACGCGGCCCTGGTCTTTCTGGTAGCCGCCGTAGGCATAGCCCAGGTTGCTGTCGCCCGTGCTGCGCTGGTGAGCGAGGGTGAACGAGTGCGGACCGGTGGCGAAGGTCGCCGCCAGGCTCCAGATCTTGTTGTCGTCACCCGTGGCGCCGCTTTCACGAACGTAGGAATCTTCCAGCTTGGTGCGGTAGCCGTTCAGGTCCAGGGTCAGGGACTGATCGGTGGCCAGCGGGAATACGTAGTTCAGGTTGATGTACTGCTTCTTCAACACGTCTTCGACGTCGGAAGCGTACAAGCCGCCTTTGAACTGTTCGGTGAACTGGTAGCTACCACCCAGGACATTGATCGACTTCAGGCCACCACTGTCACGGCCTTCGGCGCTTTTGCGCGACTCGGCGGTGAAACGACCGGCGTTCAGCTCCAGGCCCTCGATCTCTTTGGAGGTGATCAAAGTACCGGTGTAGCTTTCCGGCAGCAGGCGGGAGTTGTCGTAGTTCAGTACCGGCAGGGCCGGCATCTGGTCACCGTAGGTCAGCACGGTGCTCGACAGGCGGAACTTGACCGCCGCGCCAGCCTTGGCCAGGTCGTTGGCAGCGCTGCCGCTGTCGCCTTGCTTGAAGAAGTCGATGCCACCGGCACCGCTACGGCCCTTGCCGCCATCCAGGCGCAGCGCGTAGAGACCAAAGGCATCAACACCAACACCGACAGTGCCTTGGGTGAAACCCGAGGAAAAGGTGCCGATGGCAGCCTGGCCCCACTCGGCCTTGTCTTCGTTACCGTCCTTGTAGTCGCGATTCATGTAAGCGTTGCGCAGCAACACTTTCAGGCTGCTGTCTTGCACAAAACCTTTGGACTCGGCCTGGTCATTGGCCATCGCTTGAGTCGCGCTCAACATCCCCAGTGCGATCAGACTAATACGCTTGTTCAACATGTTATTTTCCTTATTACGGGTTGATACGCGCTGTGACCGCTGGCTGAAATGGCTGCTTTGGCGCTCTTTTTTCATCCCGAAACAAAAAGGCCCGCCCACGCAGAAGCGTGGCGGGCCCTTTTATTGTTTTGAGGTCGTGGCTGCAAGCCACAGGCGTTGGGACGGATCCTAGCCGCACTTGTAACAAAGTGTCAATTTCGTGAATCTTCTGTAATAAGGCGATAATCGTCTAAGAAATCACTTGCCCACCATCGCCAATTGCACCGTATGGCTGTCAACGAACTGCTCGAAGTGGGTGACTTTTCCGTTCGCCAGCGTCCACAAATGGGCCACCCGCGCGTTCATCGGGCGACCGGTCGCCTTATAAATGCCACTGTAGTTTCCGTAGGCAAACACCTTGTCGCCCTGGGCGACATAGCTCTCGACCTTGAACTGAAACCCCTCCCATTCCGTGGCCAGCCGTTGAAAGACGTTCTCCACGATGGCCTCAAAACCAACGTAAGTCCCCGCATAGGGGAACCCGGCCGCTTCGGTCCACCGTGCATCGGTGGCCAATGCAGCGGCGGTGTTGCGTGCGTTCTCCTGGGAGTTGGCGCCTTCGTAGGTACTTTTGATCAGGCTCAGGTTATCCATGGGCAGCTCCGGTTGAGTTCAGTGGGCGCAGCCGTCGAGGCCACAGGTTTGCGTGGTCGGATAGCCGTCAGTGGTGGGCAGTGACTGACTCAACCATTGCGCGAAAGCTTGCGGCTTGCCGAACCAGGGGCCGATATCGACCAGGGTGAATTGGCCGTTGCGCTCCAGGACAAAAGTCGGGAAGCCCTGGCCACCCACTGTTGACAGCAGTGCGCGACTGTCCTTGATGTGGCCTTCAGTGTCGGCCGTCATGAATGCCTGCTGGAACGCTTGGGCATCCAGCCCCATTTGCGCGGCGAACGCCTGCAAAACGCTTTCGTCGGCGATACGCCGCCCTTCCACGTAGTGCGCACTCTGCAAACGTCCCAGCAGTTCGAGCCCGCGACCCGCGATCTGTTCGGCGGCCAGGACCGCCGCGATGGGTGGCGCGGAATCGAAGACCGCCGTGTGATCGCGCAACAGGCCTTCGAAATACGCCTCACCGAACGGTTGGCCGGTGTACTCGGCAATGCGCCGGTCATGGGGGATCACGTAGTTGCGCAAGTGTGGCGAGACCGTCTGCCGGTTGGCCCCGGTCATCATGCCGCCGCCGTGGCCGACCACCGGCAATACCGCCTGGGCGGCTTGCACCAGGGGCTTGGCGCCGTAGCACCATCCGCACAATGGGTCGTAGATGTAGTGAAGGATCATCGGAGGGCTCCGGCAAGAAGGTAGGAAAACGTGATGCCGGCAGACTACCCCTCTGCTGATTGCTGAAAAACGCTGGAATGGCTTCCAGTCTGTTTCAGTAATCGGTCGAATATCACTTCGGCAACTGTATCAATGCGGACATAACTCGAAACAAAGGCGCAACAAAAGGCACGAATAATTATTCACGAAAGCAAATAACAAGCATTACCATTCGCGCCCTTCACGCTACAGCCTAAAAATCCTACGGATACACTCCTTAATGCCTGCCCATTTCCGCCTTACGCCCTACAGCCTTGGGCTTTCTGCTTTGCTGACTGCTGGTTTTTCCTACGCCGAAACTACAATCTTGCCCGCAACGTCCATCAGTACCGAAACTGAGGTCGATGATCCACGGGTCAAGGAAGTCAGCACCGCGACGCGGACCGCAACACCCGTACGCTACGTCCCGCAGGCCATCGATTCGGTGAAGACCTCGAACGTCTCCGACTATGGCACCAACGATCTGGGCACGGCATTGAGCGGCATCCCCAACGTCAGCAGCGGCGCCGACACCCGCTTCGACAGCTTGCGCATTCGCGGCTTCGACGCCAGCAACGACTTCTACCTCGACGGCATCCGTGACGACAGCCAGTACGTGCGCGACCTGCACAACATCGAGCGCATTGAAGTGCTCAAAGGCCCGGCCGCCGTGCTGTATGGCCGTGGCAGCCAGGGCGGGATCGTCAACCGGGTGAGCAAGTTGCCGGAGTTCGGCCGGCGCTCGACCCTCGAAGCCCAGGGCGGCAGCGAAGATTTGCGCAGCCTGTATGCCGACCTGAGCACCGACCCGACAGAGAACGTCAGCCTGCGCCTGAACATGGGCAACATGGACGAAAACAGCTTCCGCGACGGAGTCAGCGGCAGCCGCCAGCTGTTCGCGCCCTCGATGAGCTGGCAGCTGAGCCCTGATCTGAACTGGCTGGTGCAGTACGAATACAGCCGCTATAACCGCACGCCCGATCGCGGCATTCCCGGCATAGATGGACGCCCCGCCGACGTGGGCCGCGATACTACCTACGGCACTGACAACGATTTCATCGACGACAAGTCGCAATCCCTGCGCTCAAAACTCAGCTATGAACTTGCCGACAACTGGCAACTGCGCCACACCCTCGGGGTGTTCAAGCTCAACAGCGATTTCGACAACACCTATGTCACCCACTTCAATCCCGCGACCAACAAGGTCGTGCGCCAGCACTGGCAGCAGGACCTGACCACCCGCAACGTGTTCAACAACCTTGAGCTCGAAGGCGGTTTCGACACCTTCGGCCTCGAGCACCGCTTGCTCACCGGGCTTGAGCTGGGCAGCCAGCGCCGCGACCCCAAGTTGTACAACGCGGCCACCACGCCACCGGGTAACAGCCCCGTGCCAGGACTGGACCTGTACAACCCGGACCGCAACATCGTCCACACCGGACGCATGCAGGTCTTCAGCGACTCGCACACCGAAGTTGAAAGCCGCGCCCTCTACGTGCAGGACCAACTGCGCCTGAACGATCAATGGCAGCTGCTGGCCGGCGTGCGCTACGACACTTTCGAAGTCGACTCGACCAACCAACTCAAGGACATCTCCGAAGACCGTGACAGCCACAGCACCAGCCCACGACTCGGCGTGGTCTGGACGCCGCTGCAGAACCACTCGTTCTACGCGTCCTGGAGCAAGACCTTCTCGCCGGTCGGTGGCGGTCTGATCGGCATCACGCCAGGGGTGACCACCAACGTCAACGACCTGAGCCCCGAGCTGACCAAACAGAAAGAAATCGGTGTGAAGAGTGACTGGCTCGACGACCGCTTGAGCACCACTCTGGCGATCTACGAGCTCGAGCTCTACAACCGCCGCACCAGCGACCCGAACGATCCCACCATCACCTTGCTCACGGGCGTGCAACGCTCAAGGGGTATCGAGCTGACGGGGGCGGGGAAAATCACCGGTAACTGGTACGTACGCGGTGGTGTAGGTTTTCAGGACGCTACCGTCGAGAAAGACAACAACGGCTTCGAAGGCAAACGCATCAGCAACGTGGCCAAGCACAACGGTAGCCTGTTCATTACCTGGAAGCCGGAGTTGGGCTGGTACGCCGAGACCGGCCTGACCCTGGTCGGTGACCGCTACGCCGACAACCTCAACACCACCGTGCTGCCGGGTTATGGCCGCTGGGATGCGCTGGCCGGGTTCCGTCAGAAGGACTGGGACTTGCGTGCTGCGGTGAATAACATCAGCGACAAGACGTACTACGAGTCGTCCACCAGCGCTTACCAGATCCAGCCGGGCGCGCCACGCAGCCTGGTCGTCACGGGAACCTACAGTTTCTGACGGTGAGCCCTCAAGACCCTGATGTCGACCGCCTATCCGTGGACAAAAAAAAGCGCTGCCATCCGGGCAGCGCTTTACCAATCCTTTGCTTGCTATCCTTCCATCACATCCCACAACGCTTCAAGTTCTGCCTCGCTGAACAAACCAGCCGGGTATCGCTCGATCATCATCCTGCGCGGGTCAGCTTCCCTGACCTGTCGCGTTCCGTTGGACTTCAACCATTGCGCCAGCACCTGAAGCGATTCGCCATTCATAGCCAAGGGATGCGATGTTCGCTCGCTGACCCTGTTCATCCCAGCGCTCTCTCCTGGTTTGTGAGCGGCTAACTTATCCAAGGTTTATGACAGAACAATGCTGTTCCACATTCCCGAGAATGACTCACAGGCAGATACAAGAGCTATGCCAAAGTGCCAGACTGCCCGCCAGGCAACCATAAAAAAGCCCGCCGCCCATAAGGGATGCGGGCTCTGTCGGCGGGTCAGCGATTGGGGTGGCCATAGAGGCCCTCAATCAGCTGCCAACACTTGTTACAACTTCACTCAACCTTTGTGCGCAGCGGGCTGCTGCTGGGTAAGGCAATGAATATTGCCGCCACCCAGTAACAGTTCACGACCCGGCACCATCACCACTTCATGCTGCGGGAACAGGTTCTGCAGGATTTCCCTGGCCGGCGCGTCCAGCGGATCGTCAAAGCTCGGTGCAATGATGCCGCCGTTGACGATCAGGAAGTTCACGTAGGAACCGGCCAGGCGCACCGAAGGATTGCGCTCCTGAGTACCGTCCACCGGGTCGACACCGGCACATTCTTCTTCGGTCGCATACAAGGGGCCGGGAATCGGCATCTTGTGCACAATGAACGGGCGACCCTTGGCGTCGGTGCTGCTTTCCAGCACGCTCATCGCCGCCTGGCAGCGCGGGTAGTTCGGGTTCTGCGGATCATCGGTCCAGGCCAACAGCACTTCACCCGGTCGCACGTAGCAGCAGAAGTTATCCACATGACCATCGGTTTCGTCGTTGTACAGACCGTCCGGCAACCAGATGATTTTATCCACAGCCAGGTGGGCACTGAGCACCGCTTCGATTTCGTCACGGCTCATGTGCGCATTGCGATTGCGGTTGAGCAGGCACTCTTCGGTCGTGATCAGCGTGCCCTCGCCATCGACGTGAATCGAACCGCCTTCGAGCACGAAGCCCTCGGTGCGGTAACGCGCACAGCGCTCGATTTCGAGGATCTTGCCGGCCACTTGCGAATCCCGGTTCCAGGGCGAGTACAGGCCGCCGTCGAAACCGCCCCAGGCATTGAAGTCCCAATCGACGCCACGGACTTCGCCGCTGTTGTCGATGACGAATGTCGGGCCGGTGTCACGGACCCAGGCGTCGTCGCTGGACATCTCGACCAGGCGAATATTCGGCACGTCCAAGCGAGCCCGGGCGTTTTCGTACTGGGCGGCCGACACGGCAACGGTCACTGGCTCGAACCGGGCAATGGCCTTGGCCACCGCCACGTGAGCGGCTTGGGCCGGCTTGCCTCCCAGGCGCCAGTTGTCCGGGCGCTCTGGCCAGACCATCCAGGCCTGGGTCTGGGGCGCCCATTCGGCAGGCATGTAAAAGCCGTCGGCGCGAGGTGTGCTGTTCAAAGTGGTCATGGCAATCAGGATTCCAGGGAGCCGTCGAGGGTTTTAAGGGCGCCATACAGGTTCGGGCGACGATCACGGAACGAACCCCAGGCGCTGCGGATGTGCTCCAGCTCGTCCAGGTCAAAGCTCTGAACCAGAACGCCTTCTTCGGTTTCGTTAAGTTCCTGAACCTTCTCGCCGAACTGATTGGCGATAAACGACGAGCCGTAGAAGGTGATGTCGTAGCCGTCCTGTTCTTCGTTGCCGATACGATTGCTGGCAATCAGCGGCATCAGGTTGGCGCCGGCATGACCCTGCTGCACGCGCTGCCAATGATCGCGCGAGGAGATGGTTTTGTCATGCGGTTCGCTGCCGATGGCGGTCGGGTAGAACAGGATTTCCGCGCCTTGCAACGCCATGCTGCGGGCGCATTCCGGGAACCACTGGTCCCAGCAGATGCCCACGCCGATTTTTGCGTAGCGTGTGTTCCAGACTTTGAAACCGGTATCGCCTGGGTTGAAGTAGTACTTTTCGTGGTAGCCAGGGCCATCCGGGATATGGCTTTTACGATAAACCCCGAGGTTGCTGCCATCGGCATCGATGATCGCGATGCTGTTGAAACGGGCGCGGCCGGCCAACTCGAAGAAGCTGATTGGCAGGACGACTTGCAGCTCTTTAGCCACCTTCTGGAAATGCTTGATGGCCACGTTGTCTTCAACGGTCGTCGCCAGTTGCAGATAGTCCGGGTTCGGCTTCTGGCAGAAGTACGGGGTCTCGAACAGTTCCTGGATCAGGATGATCTGCGCGCCCTTGCCTGCGGCCTCACGGACCAGCCTTTCAGCGGTCTCGATGTTGGCTTCAAGGTCCCAGGAACAAGCCATCTGGGTAGCGGCGACAGTAACGATACGGCTCATGAATCATCTCCTGGCGGGGGCAGAGCGGTCGAGCATGGCATCGACCGATGACAGAAACGGGAACAGCCGGGCGTGGTGATCCACGCCGACGTGTCAGGCGACTTTATAACCGATAAAAATCGACTTTAAAAGCCTGATACGTTCGCATCGTCGAGAATACTCAATAAATAGACGATAATAATCGACTTACTGGATATCCCTGTGGGAGCGCGCCGGCCCCCACAGAGGGGACGTACTACAATCCCTCGTCCAGCACCTTCGACAGCATGTCGACAAAGAAGTCGACGCTTTGTCGCGAGGTCACCATCGGCGGTTTGATCTTGAGGATGTTCAGGTAGTCGCCGGTCGGCTGCATGAAGATCCCCAGCTCGCGCAGGCGATCGCACAGCAACGTGGTTTCTTCGGTAGCCGGCTCCAGGGTTTCACGGTTACGGATCAGTTCCACTCCCAAATAGAAACCGGAGCCATGCACCGCGCCCACCAATGGATGGCGGTCGATCAAGGCTTCAAGGCGCTCCTTGAAATAGCCGCCAACGATCTGTGCGTTCTCCCAGAGCTTTTCTTCATTCATCACATCCAACACCGCCATGCCGATGCGGCAGCTGACCGGACTGCCCCCGGCCGACGAGAAGAAATAACCTTCGGCCTCCAGCGCTTCGGCAATTTCCCGGCGAGTGATCACCGCACCCAATGGCTGGCCGTTGCCCATGCCCTTGGCCATGGTGATGATGTCGGGCACCACGCCCTGTTCTTCAAAGCCCCAGAAAAACTTGCCCATGCGGCCATAACCCACCTGAACCTCGTCGGCGATGCACACGCCACCCTGGGCGCGGACCAGGGCATAGACCTGTTTCAGGTAGCCCGGCGGCAGCGAAATCCCCCCGGCGTTGCCATACACCGGTTCACAGATGAAGCCCGCCAGTTGGCGTTTCTGCTCGGCAATTTTCGCCAGATTGTGCTCGACGCTACGCACGTAATCCGGCGCGCTGTCGAGGCCACGGAATTCACCCCGATAAGTGTTCGGCGCGGTAACCGGGTGCACCCAGTCCGGCCGGCTGCTGAGGGCTTTCGGGTTGTCGGCGATCGAGGTCGATACTGCGTCGGCGGCCACCGACCAGCCGTGATACGCCTCCAGCACGCTGAGCATGTCGCGCCCGCCGCTGTAGGCCCAGGCCAGGCGAATCGCCAGGTCATTGGCCTCGGTGCCGCTGTTGACCAGAAATACCCGGTCCATCGAGTCCGGGGCCAGTGCCAGCAAGCGCTCGGAAAACTCGGCGATGGCCGCGTAATGGAAACGCGAGTTGGTGTTGAGCAACGACCACTGTCGGCTGGCCTCGGCCGCCATGCGCGGGTGACCATGGCCGAGCACGGCGACGTTGTTGAGCATGTCCAGGTAAGAACGACCCTGCATGTCGATCAGGTGATTGCGCCAGCCGCGCTCGATGCGCGGCGGGTCGACGTAATAGTGTTTTTGCGAACGGGCGAAGCTGGCATCGCGACGCGCCAGCAAGGTGTGCGGGTCGAGCTCGACTGGCGCATCACAGGCCAGCCCCAGCAACGCCGCCGGCGACGGGCACAGGGCCTGCCAGGCGCGAGCGCGGGACGGTGTACAGAACAGCGGTGGATTCAGGTCGGCGCCACGACTCAGCTGTACCCGCAACGCCCCCTCGACCTCACCCAGCACCTGCCCCTTCAACACCGCGGCACCACTGTGCAGCAAAGGGCTGACACCCCACAGGCACACGCTCAACTGTGGGCTGTCCAGTTGCAGGCGGCCATCGGCCGACAGATGCACTACACCGGCAAACGGCGCCTCGACCGTGGTACCCCGGGGCACCTGCAAATCGACGTGCAACGGGCAGGTGTCCGGCTCGACCGCACTGTCAGGCCGGGTACGGGACAAACGGTATTGTCCGTAACGGCTGGCGGCCAGGCCATGGGCGGTGGCCGCTTCGACCAGCAAGCGCTGATCGATACCGTCCTGCTCCCAGTTGCCCGCTTCGAAATGCGGGCTCAACACCCCCAGGTCGATCAGCGCGAACTCGCGCCCCACCAGGCTCGGCAGCAACGGCGCAAAGCCCTGGCTGGCAATCGTCGGTAGTGCCTGGTCGACCGCCACCAGAATGGCCGTCTCCATCAGCTCGAACGGCACCGATGTCGCGACACGAAAGATTTCCCACTCATGCTCAAGGTTGTCGCGGCTGTACTGATTCTGCGGATCGATGCTGACCTGCTGTTCACCGCTGAGCACCAGCACCGCCGCCCGCGCAACGATCAACGGCCACAATGCCTGCAGCTCCTCGCGCTTGAGCGGATTGACGTCATGGTAGGCCCGTACGGCCGGCAAGATGACCATCGGATCGCCGTCGGCATGGTGCAACAGCGCCGCACACGTCACGGACAGGTCAGTAATGCGCCAGGTACGGATCAAGTCGCCAAAATCGATCACCCCCTGCAACTGCCAGTGACGCTGCTGATCGCGCTTCCAGACTACGTTGTCGTCGGTGATATCCATGTGGATGGCCTGCACCGGCAACTTCGCCACCAGTGGCTGCAATCGCCGTTCGGCGTGCTGCGCGGCCTCGGCGATCAACCCTCGCTGGCGCTCGTCGGCAATCACCGGCAACAGGTGCTCGATCAGCGCACTGGCGTGCCGGGCATCCCACTGCAACGTACGCTCCAGGCCCGGATGGTCGAAACCGGCCAGGGCCAGGTCCATTTCGCCGCAGAGCCGACCGAAGCCGGCGACGACGTCATGACCCAGGTGATCGAGATGGGTCAGGGATTGCCCTTCGATGTAGTCGAGCAGGCGCACGTGCACCGACTGATCGGCAAACGCCAGGGTCAGCAGGTCTTCGCCACTTTTCGCCGGGATCACCCGTGGGACATGCAGCCCGGGCTGCGCCCCCAGGTGCTTGAGCGCGGCGTGTTGGGCCTGGAGCTCCAGCGCGGCGTAGTCGCCAAGACAGATCTTGAGGACGAAACGGCCCTGGTCGCTGTCGAGCCGGTAGTTGAGGTCCTGCTGGCTGCCCAACGACTGCAGCGTCCCGCTCAGGCCATAATGCTCACTCAGCAGCTCCAGCGCTTGCTCTGCGGTAACCTGCGGACTGGCCAGACTGGCGCGGTGAATCAACGTGGCGAGCAACATACAACGACCCCTGGTTTTTTTGTAAGGCGTCTATATCGCCACTGCTCAGAGCGATACGCAACCCCCAGTAGCGGTCAGTGATCCGGAACGCCCTATCGACGCCCTCTTCTGCAGAACGCTCATCACATTGATCGGTGTGTGCCTACTGCCACACGGCCGAAAGTCTGCAGAATCCACCCTTCTGCATGCCTGTTGCTTCCCGGCCCCTCGCATCGCCTCGCACTTTGCGCAAGAATGTCAGCCATCAATACCCATTGCCGGAGAAACCCCCATGAATGTAGTCGCCACCGAGTTACCCGGTGTTCTGATCATCGAGCCCAAGGTATTTGGTGATGAGCGCGGCTTCTTTTACGAAAGCTTCAATGCCAGGGCTTTCAAAGAAGCAACCGGCCTGGATACACATTTTGTTCAGGACAATCACTCCCGCTCACAAAAAGGTGTTCTGCGCGGCCTGCATTACCAACTGCAAAACACCCAGGGCAAACTGGTACGGGTGACCGCGGGGGAAGTGCTCGACGTGGCAGTGGACATTCGCCGTAGTTCGCCGCATTTCGGCAAGTGGGTGGCTGTGCGCCTGTCCGCTGAAAATCATCGTCAACTCTGGGTACCAGAAGGTTTTGCCCATGGTTTCGTGGTACTGAGCGATTTCGCCGAGTTCCTGTACAAGACCACTGATTACTACACCCCGTCGGCCGAACGCAGCATTCGCTGGGATGACCCAGACCTGGGCATCGACTGGCAACTGGACGAAGCACCAAGATTGTCGGCCAAGGACGAGGCTGGCGCGTTCCTCAAGGACGCTGACGTCTTCGCCTGAAACACCGCCCAAGCCTCACCACCAGCGCGCCTGTAGAAACAGGCGCGCAGACTGCGCTCGCAAGCCTAGGCATAATGCAGCTGTTCCCCCAGGCACCCAATGCTCATGACTCCAACCCTTCCCCGCAGACCCCGTTGGCGCAGCCTGGCCTTGCTCGCCCTGTGCCTGGCGCCTTTGCTGTGGCCACTCGAGCACCTCGCCGAGCGTTACTACCGCAGTGAACTGGCGGGGCAGAATCGCCAGACGCTGGACCTCTACGTCGCCAACCTGCTGGGCACCCTGCACCGCTATGAGGTGTTGCCACAGATCCTCGGCGACCTGCCTGCCCTGCGCGCCGTGCTGGGGGCGCCGCAAGACGGTGTCATCCAGGGCAATGCCAACCGTTTCCTGAAAAACATCAGCGCCCAGACCGGCGCCGAAGTGATGTACCTGATGGACACCCGAGGCAACACCCTGGCTGCCTCCAACTGGGACAAACACGACAGCTTTGTCGGCCGCAACTTTGCCTTTCGGCCGTACTTCAGCGAAGCCATGCAAGGTCGTCTCGGGCGCTTTTTCGGTTTGGGCACCACTTCCGCCAAACGCGGCTACTTCTTCGCCGCCGCCGTGCGCAAGGGTGAACAGATCATCGGCGTGCTGGTAATCAAGGTCGATCTGGACCACACCGAAAGCCTGTGGGGTAAAACCCCTGAACAACTGCTGCTGACCGACCATAACGGCGTGGTCATTCTCACCTCGCGAGCCGATTGGCGCTTTCGCGCGACTCGCCCACTCACCGACGAGGAACGCCAGGCGATCGCTGCGGTGCAGCCCTACCCGACCCGCGATCCCCAACCGCTGAACCTCGACCCCAAGGCCTGGCTGACCCAGACTCAACGGATCGAGGAAACCGGCTGGAGCGTCAGCATCCTCGCGCCCAGGACCCTGATCGATCGCCCGGTGCGCACGGTGGTCGCCATCGGTGGCGCGGCGCTGCTGGTGTTGATGCTGTTGCTGGGGCTGCTGATGCAGCGTCGACGTCACTACCTGCAGCGCATCGACTTCGAAGCCAAGACCCGCCGAGAACTGGAAGCCCGGGTCGCCGAGCGGACCAGTGACCTGGAAGGCCTCAACCGGCGCCTCAAGCAGGAAGTACTGGAGCGCGAACACGCGCAGCAGGAACTGGTGCGCGCCCAGGATGACCTGGTGCAGGCTGGCAAACTGTCGGCGCTGGGCACCATGTCGGCGAGCATCAGCCACGAACTCAATCAGCCGCTGGCCGCGATTCGCACCTACGCGGAAAACGCCGAGATACTGCTCGACCATGAGCGCACCGAAGACGCCCGCGGCAACCTGAAACTGATCAGTGAACTGACTGGACGAATGGCCTCGATCATCGCCCACTTGCGCGCCTTTGCCCGTCGCGACCGCCACGCCCCGGAGAGCGTCGCGCTGCAACCGGCGCTGGACGATGCCCTGGCGTTGCTGGCCAAGCGTCGCCGCAGCATGGAGGTCGAGCTGATCCGCGACCTGCCGGCAGCCACGCTGTGGGTCGAGGCGGGCGAAACCCGTCTGCGCCAGGTGCTCGGCAACCTGCTGGCCAACGCCCTCGACGCCCTCACCGAAAAAGGCCCGCCGCGCAAACTCTGGCTGAGTGCCGAATCCACTGCCGAGGGCGTCAATCTGTACATTCGCGACAACGGCCCGGGGTTCTGCATGGAGGCCCTGGGACGCGCCAGCGAGCCGTTCTACACCACCAAGACCCGCACCCAGGGGCTTGGCCTGGGACTGGCCATCTGCGAAACCCTGATGCGCGCCTTCGGTGGCGAACTGTCGTTCGCCAACCACAAGGAAGGCGGCGCCCTGATCACCCTGCGGCTGCGCGCTGGCGCACCCGGTGTAAGCCTGCAACCGTCCGAGGACCGCAGTGAATGAGCAACTTCATCGACAACCGCATCCAGGTGGTGCTGATCGACGACGATCCCCACCTGCGCCAGGCCTTGAGCCAGACGCTGGACCTGGCTGGCCTGAAGATCCTGCCCCTGGCCGAAGCCAAGGGCCTGGCCTCGCGTCTTGAGCGCGATTGGCCGGGCGTGGTGGTCAGCGACATCCGCATGCCCGGCATGGACGGTCTCGAACTGCTGAGCGAACTGCACGCCCAGGACCCGGAGTTGCCGGTACTGCTGATCACCGGACACGGCGATGTACCGTTGGCGGTGCAGGCCATGCGTGCCGGTGCTTATGACTTCCTCGAAAAACCCTTTGCCAGCGATGCGTTGCTCGACAGCGTGCGCCGCGCCCTGGCCCTGCGCCAGCTGGTGCTGGAAAACCGTAGCCTGCGGCTGGCCCTGAGCGACCGCAATGAACTGAGTTCCCGGCTGATCGGCCACTCGGCGTCGATGCTGCGCCTACGCGAGCAGATCGCCGCACTGGCGCCGACCAAGGCGGATGTGCTGATCCTCGGTGAAACCGGCGCTGGCAAGGAAGTGGTGGCCCGCGCCCTGCACGACCTGTCGAACCGGCGCAACGGGCCGTTTGTCGCGATCAACGCCGGAGCGCTGGCGGAATCGGTGGTCGAGAGCGAGCTGTTTGGCCACGAGCCTGGCGCTTTCACTGGCGCGCAAAAACGCCGCATCGGCAAATTCGAGTTTGCCAATGGCGGCACGCTGTTCCTCGATGAAATCGAAAGCATGAGCCTGGATGTTCAGGTGAAGCTGCTGCGCTTGCTGCAAGAGCGGGTGGTCGAGCGCCTGGGTGGCAATCAGTTGATCCCGCTGGATATCCGGATCATCGCCGCCACCAAGGAAGACCTGCGCCAGGCCGCCGACCAGGGGCGTTTTCGTGCCGATCTGTACTACCGACTGAACGTAGCGCCACTGCGTATTCCACCACTGCGCGAACGTGGCGAAGACGCGCTGACGATGTTCCAGCACTTTGCCAATGAAGCGAGCGAGCGCCATGGCTTGGCGCCTCACGAGCTGCAACCGGGCCAGCGCGCCCTGCTGCTGCGCCATACCTGGCCGGGCAACGTGCGCGAACTGCAAAACGCCGCGGAACGCTTCGCCCTCGGGTTGGAGCTGGCGCTGGACATCAATACCGCCGATGGCAGCCCCGCCCCCGTCAGCGTCCAGCCCGACGGGAACCTGAGCGAGCAAGTGGAAAGCTTCGAAAAGAACCTGATTGCCGCTGAGCTGGCACGCTCTCACAGCTCGCTGCGCAGCGTGGCCGAGGCCCTGGGAATTCCGCGCAAAACCCTGCATGACAAGCTGCGTAAACACGGACTGAACTTCGCCGATGCCGCGGGTGCAAACCCTCACGCCGACGAGATCGATTGAGCCGCGCCGACTAACCTTTACTTAAGCACCAGCACTTTGAGGCCCAGCATGAACCGCGACAGTCGTCACCTGGAATCGATCCTGCACCGCGACATTCCCCTCACGCGGGCCATGGGCTTGAAGGTGCTCGACTGGCAGTCCCATCAACTGCGCCTGCAGCTCCCACTGGAAGCGAACGTCAACCACAAGAGCACCATGTTCGGTGGCAGCCTGTATTGCGGCGCAGTGCTCGTTGGCTGGGGCTGGCTGCATCTGCGCCTGCGTGAAGCCGGCATAGAGGATGGGCACATCGTGATCCAGGAAGGGAAGATCAACTACCCGCTACCGGTGACCAGCGATGCGACGGCCATTTGTCAGGCACCGAGTGCGGCGGTCTGGAAAAAGTTCGTGACGATGTATGAGCGATATGGCCGGGCACGATTGACGCTGCATACGCGGATTGTGAATACCGGGAGCGATGAGGATGCGGTGACGTTTACCGGGCAGTATGTCTTGCACCGGTGACGTATTGTCTATCGGCACAGTGGCCACTGGGGGGTCTGAATCAAGGCCGCTTACTTATTATTGATAGCGAAACTGAAGACAACACTACTGGCTTCGGTTTCACCTTTCTGAACAATCAGTCTACTGTTCCCGGAACACGTCGCCTTTTCATAACCCACCACGTCGATATTTGCTACATAGCCTGCTTTCATAGAGCAACTTGCTTGATTCTTTACATACCCCCCTACTCTATGCATGACATCGGACTTTCCTAAAACAATACTTCCCTCAGTCAAGACCGGGCTAATTACCACATCCATTGAATCGCCCATCATTTCCCGGTCCTTATCCCCAGGATGCATTTCAAACCCGCCACCAGGCTGAGTACTGACTAATAAATACATGCCGACAGGAGGCGAAACAATCTTGATGGATGCTGGAAGGTGTGCCGCGGTTGAACTGCAACCTACTAACAGACCGAACACTGCAGCAAGAGGCAAACTGAATAGATTCATAATGACCTCATTATTTTTGTAGCACGCAAAAAAAATACATGCCTGGATGCTAGCACCCAGACATGTACTTGGAACCTGTCAGAGTTGACAGTGTATAAATCAACAGTCGTGAACGGTCAGCCTGGCCTTGACCCTTTATTAGCTTGCACTCAACTTCAACAACTTATCTCGCCAGGCTGCGCCCGCTGGCAGCGCCAGGAAGAACTCATTAAGCAAGGAATCCCGGGCAGGATAGGTGAAGGGTTCGCCATGCAGGTTCAGCACCTCGCCGCCCGCCCCTTCCAGTACGCCTTGCGCCGCCGCGGTATCCCATTGCGAAGTCGGCGCCAGCCGTGGATAACAATCCGCCGCGCCTTCGGCCAGCAGGCAAAATTTCAGCGAGCTGCCGATATTGGCCAGTTGCAACTCACCCAGGCTGTCGCTCAACCCGGCCAGCAAGCGCTCCTGCTCGGGGCTGGAATGCCGGCGGCTGGCGACCACGGTGAACGCCTCGCCTGCCGGCGGTGTTGCGCGGACCTGGATCGGCAACGGTGCAGCGTCTTTGTCGGCACGCCATGCACCCAGACCGGCACCGCCGAAGTAGCAGCGACCGTTGGTCGGCATCGACACCACGCCAAACACCACCCGGCCCTGTTCGATCAACGCGATGTTGACGGTGAACTCCTCACTCCCGGAAATGAACTCCTTGGTGCCGTCCAGTGGGTCCACCAGCCACCAGCGCTGCCAACCCGCGCGTACGCCTTGAGGGATGTTGGCGTCTTCTTCCGACAACACCGGAATGTTCGGATCAAGGGCTGTCAGCCCCGCCAGAATCACGTGGTGCGCCGCCAGGTCAGCGGCAGTAACCGGCGAGTCGTCAGCCTTGGCGGTCACCGCCGTGCCTGTGCGCCAGAACGGCAGGATCGCCTCACCGG
The DNA here is from genome assembly GCF_900187505.1 of Pseudomonas sp. Irchel s3h17. GTDB lineage: Bacteria > Pseudomonadota > Gammaproteobacteria > Pseudomonadales > Pseudomonadaceae > Aquipseudomonas. The sequence continues at coordinate 112,954 of NZ_FYDL01000015.1, read as the reverse complement.
CCTGCAAGGCCAGCTCGACGACCGGCGCCATCAACGGATGAGGGAAGTTCATGGCTGGAACACTCCACGCTGAGTCAGCAGGTCACGGGCGAGGTACAACGCCGCCAAGGCGCGCCCCTCGGTGAATTGCGGATTCTGCGCCAGCGCCGCCAGCTCACGCAGATTGACCCGGTCCAGGCGCATCGGCTCTGGCTCATCACCTTCCAGCCGCTCTTCGTACAGGTCAGTCGCCAGCACCACCTGGATTTTCTGGCTCATGTAACCGGGCGATAGCGACAGTTCGGTCAGGTGCTCCAGTTGCCGTGCGCCATAGCCAGCTTCTTCCTTGAGTTCACGCTCGGCGGCGGCCAGCACGTCTTCGCCGGGTTCGATCAGGCCCTTGGGCAACGACATTTCGTAGGCATCGGTACCGCCGCAATACTCTTCGACCAGCACCGCATGATCGGCATCGAGCATCGCCACGATCATCACTGCGCCATACCCGGCGCCCTTGCCGACCAATCGCTCATAGGTACGCTCGACGCCATTGGAAAAGCGCAGTTGCACCTCTTCAACGCAAAACAAGCGGCTGGTGGCGACGATCTCGCGGGCTAGGACTTCGGGTTTCTGGCGCATGGCGGCTCCTTGACGTGAACGGGTTACTATACCCGGCCTGCCCTGATTGTTTATGTCGGATATCTGTTTACCGCTGGAGAAGTCTTCAATGCCATCACTGCCCTGGCGCGACATCGATACCGTTCTGCTGGATATGGACGGCACGCTGCTGGACCTGCACTACGACAACCATTTCTGGATGGAGCACCTGCCCCAGCGTTACGCCGAGCTGCACGGGGTAAGCCGGGCCATGGCCGAGCTGGAACTGCAGCCACTGTTCGAACGTAACGCCGGCCAGTTGCAGTGGTATTGCCTGGACTTCTGGAGCAGCGAGCTGAAGATCCCGGTGCGCGAGCTGAAGCTGGAGACCGCCCATCTGATTGCGCTGCGCCCGGACGCCGACACCTTTCTGGCGGCGATCAGACAGGCCGGCAAGCGCGTGATCCTGATCACCAATGCGCACCGCGACTCACTGTCGCTGAAACTGGAAAGAATCGAGCTGGCACCGTACTTCGAGCGGCTGATCAGCTCCCACGACTACGGCTTCCCCAAGGAAAACCCGCAATTCTGGGACGCCCTGCGCGCCGATATCGATTTCGACCCGGCACGCAGCCTGTTCATCGACGATACCTTGCCGATCCTGCGCAGTGCCCGGGAGTTTGGCGTGGCGCATTTGCTGGCGGTGCGTGTGCCGGACAGCCGCAAGGCGCCCAAAGACACTGCGGAGTTTGCGGCGGTGGGTGATTATCGGGCGTTGATCGAAGGGTTGTAGCAACCATTGTGGCTGTTGTGGCTGTTGTGGCTGTTGTGGCGAGGGAGCTTGCTCCCGCTGGGCCGCGAAGCGGCCCCCAATCGGTATCGACGTAGACTCAGACAGCATCCACAACCCGATTCACGACTGCTGCACAGTCGAGCGGGAGCAAGCTCCCTCGCCACGACACCGGTGTTACTCGGGAATACGCAACGACTGCCCTGGATAGATCTTGTCCGGGTGCGACAACATCGGTTTGTTGGCTTCGAAAATTTTGTTGTACAGGTTGGCATTGCCGTACACGGTCAGGGAAATCGCGCTCAGGGTGTCGCCCTTCTTCACCACCACAAAACGGGCTGTCGCGACAGCCGGGCCGGTCACGACGATCTGATCGTCCACACTGCCCACGCCCGCGATATTGCCCACCGCCAGGAGGATTTTTTCTTTCTCTTCCTGACTGGCCACTTCGCCGGTCACCGTGACCTTGTCGCCATCCACCGTGGCCTGCACATTCGGGTTGCCCAGGCCGACCTTCGCGATATGGTCCTTCAACTGCTCGCTCGCATTGGCGTTACCCGGCGTCAGCAAATCAATCAGTTTCTCGCCTGCTTCTTTCACAAAGCTCAAAAGACTCATGGTGCACTCTCCTTGGGTTTATAGGTCCGGTCGCGAAAGACTAGACCAAGACGGTGCCGCGTGGTTCCCGGCCGACCAATGACGCCCATTGCGCACAAGCGCTAGAATCCCCCTCCTGACCTGCTGCGCACTGGAGCGACGATGGACATCAAACAGCTGAAATTCCTCATCGCCCTCGACGAAACCCGGCACTTTGGCCAGGCAGCCGCGCGCTGCCACATCACCCAGCCCACGCTGTCGATGCGCTTGCGCAGCCTTGAAGAAGAGCTTGATTTGCCACTGGTCAATCGCGGCCAGCGCTTTGAAGGGTTCACCGCGCCGGGCGAGCGGGTGCTGGCCTGGGCCCGCACCGTGCTCGCCGCCTATGACGGGCTGCAGGCCGAGGCCGCAGCCTGTCGCGGCAACCTGGTCGGTACGCTGCGCCTGGGGGTGGTGCCGCTGTCGAGTTTCGATCCTCTGCCGCTGATGCAACAACTGCACGGCGAACACCCCAACTTGCGCTTCGAACTGTCCGCCTTGAGTTCCGAACAGATCCTCGAGCAACTGGCCAACAACCGGCTGGATCTGGGAGTGTCCTATCTGGAGCGTCTGGACGGCGAGCGCTTCGACTCGCTGGCGTTCAGCGAAACCCGCATGGGTTTGCTCTATGACCAGCGCTTCTTCAGCTTCGGTGACACACCATTGAGCTGGGAGGCGTTGATCGAGTTGCCGCTGGGCATGCTCACCAGCGGCATGCACTTTCGCCAGTCCATCGACCACAACTTCCACAGCCGGGGCCTTAACCCGCGACCGCTGCTGCAGACCGACGCCGTCCATCAACTGCTGCAAGCCGTACACGGTGGCCTGTGCTGCGCGGTGATGCCCCTGGAAGGTGGCCTGGAATCACTGACCGAGCACTTGCGCCTGCAACCGATCGAAAACGCGCAAACCCTTGGCCGGCTGGGGTTGATCATGCGGCGCAGTGCGCCACGCTCGGCGCTGGCGGAAGCCTGTTTTGCGATCTATCAGAAATCACCGGCAGGCTTTTGATCGACGGCATCTATCGGCGGATCAGTAATAGCGATTAGACGCGACACTTTGCCACGCCTAGGATTAAGGCTGGATAACCCGCCGGTATTGCCCCATGAACGCCAAGCGTCCGGCCTGCGCGGCGCCTGCTCCAGTAACGCCCGCGCCCGCCGCCAGTCAGAGCTACCAGTACTGCAACCTTGATCACAGTGAGTCAGCCAGCACCGCGCTCGCTGAGGAAGTGGCGCTGGCGATCGCCTACAACGGCATCAGCCAGGCCGTGATGCTGGTCACCCCGACCGACCTGGAAGACTTCATTGTCGGCTTCAGCCTGGGCAGCGGGATCATCAGCGATCTGTCCGACATCTATGACCTGCAATTGACGGGCGCAGGCAGCGCGCAGTATGCGCAGGTCAACATTGCCAGCCGCGCCTTCTGGAACCTCAAGCAGCAGCGTCGGCAACTGGCCGGCACCAGCGGTTGCGGCCTCTGCGGCGTGGAGGCCGTGGAACAGGCCCTGCCGCAACTCAAGGTATTGCCCGGGGCACCGCTGCCCCCCGCGCACTGGCTCGAGGGCCTGCGCCAGCGCATCGGCGCCTTCCAGCCTCTGGGCCAGCACTGCGGCGCGGTGCACGCGGCGGTGTTCATGAACAACCGGGGAGAATTGTTGCTGGGCCGTGAAGACATCGGCCGGCATAACGCCCTCGACAAGCTGATCGGTGCCCTGGTGCGCCAGAACATCCCGACGGCCGGCGGGCTGGCGATTGTGACCAGCCGCTGCAGCCTCGAACTGATCCAGAAAGTCCTGCGCGCCGGCATCCAGACCCTGGTCAGCCTGTCGTCGCCCACCGGCCTTGCCTTGCAATGGGCACGCCGGCACAACCTCAACCTCATCCACCTGCCGCAGAAAAGTGCGCCGCGGGTCTACAGCCCAGCGATGGAGAATCAAGCGTGAGCACTCATCATCAAGCCGACCAGACACCCACCCCGCGCTACAAGCCCTACAAGGGCCCGGCCGGTGGCTGGGGCGCATTGATCAGTGTTGCCCAGGCCTGGCTGACCAGCGACAACGCGCTGAAAAACCTGCGCATGATGCTCAAGACCAACCAGAACGGCGGTTTCGACTGCCCCGGTTGCGCCTGGGGCGATTCCCCGGAAAGCGGCCTGGTCAAGTTCTGTGAGAACGGTGCCAAGGCCGTCAACTGGGAAGCCACCAAGCGTCGCGTCGATGCGGCATTCTTTGCCAAGCACAGCGTCAGCGCCCTGCTGGAACAGAGCGACTACTGGCTCGAGTACCAGGGCCGGCTGACCGAGCCCATGCGCTACGACGTCGACACCGACCGCTACACCCCTATCAGTTGGGACGCGGCGTTCACGCTGATCGGCCAACACCTGCAGAACCTGCCAAGTCCCGACCAGGCCGAGTTCTACACCTCGGGGCGCGCCAGCAACGAAGCGGCGTACCTGTATCAATTGTTTGTCCGTGCATTCGGCACCAACAACTTCCCCGACTGCTCGAACATGTGCCACGAGGCCAGCGGCGTGGCCCTGGCGCAAAGTGTCGGGGTCGGTAAAGGGACCGTGACCTTCGACGACTTCGAACATGCCGACGCGATTTTCGTCTGGGGCCAGAACCCCGGCACTAACCATCCGCGGATGCTCGAACCCCTGCGCGAAGCGGTCAAGCGCGGTGCCCAGGTGGTGTGCATCAACCCGCTGAAAGAGCGGGGCCTGGAACGCTTCCAGCACCCGCAACACCCGATCGAAATGCTCACCAACGGCGACAAACCGACCAACACCGCGTATTTCCGTCCGGCGCTGGGTGGTGACATGGCCTTGTTGCGCGGCATGGCCAAGTTCCTCCTGTTATGGGAACGCGAAGCCCAGGGCAGTGGGGCGCCAGCCGTGTTCGACCATGACTTCCTCAACGAACACACGGCCAACATCCTCGACTACCTGAACCAGATCGACGACACCCCGTGGGAGCAGATCGTCGAGCAGTCCGGCCTGACGCTGGTCGAGATCGAACAAGCGGCGCGCATGTACGCCAAAGCCCAGAACGTCATCATGTGCTGGGCCATGGGCATCACCCAGCACCGCCACTCGGTGCCGACCATCCAGGAAATCGCCAACCTGATGCTGTTGCGCGGCAACATCGGCCGGCCAGGCGCGGGTTTGTGTCCGGTGCGCGGGCACAGCAACGTGCAAGGCGACCGGACCATGGGTATCAATGAACGCCCGCCCGTGACGTTCCTCGATTCACTGGAGCGACGCTTTCAGTTCAAGGTGCCCCGTGACAACGGCCACAACGTGGTCGAGGCGATTCACGCCATGCTTGAAGGCCGCTCGAAAGTCTTTATCGGCCTGGGTGGCAACTTCGCCCAGGCAACACCGGACAGCCCACGGACGTTCCAGGCGCTGCGTAACTGCGACCTCACGGTACAGATCAGCACCAAGCTCAACCGCAGCCATCTGGCCCACGGCAAAGAAGCGTTGATCCTGCCATGCCTGGGCCGCACCGACATCGACCTGCAAACCGAAGGGGCGCAAGCGGTCACCGTGGAAGACTCCTTCAGCATGGTTCACGCCTCCAATGGCCAGCTTCAACCGCTGTCCCGCCAGATGCGCTCCGAGCCGTCGATCATCGCCGGTATCGCCGCCGCGACCCTGGGCAGCACACCGGTCGACTGGACCTGGCTGGTCGCCGACTACCGCCGCATTCGCGAACTGATCGCCGACACCATTCCGGGCTTCACGGATTTCAACCAGAAGATCGAACACCCGGGCGGCTTCTACCTGGGTAACAGTGCCGGCGCCCGGCGCTGGAACACCACGTCAGGTCGCGCCAACTTCCGCCCCAACATCCTGCCGGCGGATCTTGTGCACGAACGCACCCGCGCCACCGGGCAGTTGCCGGACCTGATCATGCAGTCGATGCGCTCCCACGATCAGTACAACACCACCATCTACGGGCTCGATGATCGCTATCGGGGTGTCAAGGGGCAGCGTGACGTGCTGTTCGTCAATGAAGCCGACATCATTCGCCTGGGCTTCAAGCCCGGGCAAAAGGCCGACATCGTGTCGATCTGGGATGACGGTCGCGAACGGCGGGTCAAGGGCTTCACCTTGCTGGCGTTTGACATTCCAGCCGGGCAGGCGGCAGCCTACTACCCGGAAGTGAACCCGCTGGTGCCGCTGGAAAGCACCGGGGATGGCAGCCATACGCCCACCTCCAAGTTCGTGGCGATCCGCCTGGAAGCCGCCAGTGACAGCGGGCTGATCATGGCCAGGTCGGCCTGAGGGAAGGCGTCCGCGCATTGCCACCGGTGTCGCCCTGCCGGCTGCACTCGCGGCGCTTTCCAAACGCCCACAAAAAAGGCCGCTTTTACATAAAAGCGGCCTGTCTCAAGTAGCTAAAGACCCGCGAAAACTAATAAAGTTCCGTCTAAAAAACAACAACTTAGCAAAATGTGCACAAGTCGTGTTACTCGTCGGATTTCGATTGTAACCGTCCTGTCACAGCCTCAGGATCGCCTCGTCATCCCTTTGAGGCTCCTCTAATGAAGTTCTCCTCGATTCTCTTGTTGTCCCTTGGCCTGATCAGCGGCGTAGCGTCAGCTGGAGGCAACACCGAAGCCGGTGTGGGCGGCGCATTGGGCGGGGTTCTTGGCTCGGTCGTCGGTCAGTCACTGGGCGGTAACACCGGCTCGACCATTGGTGCCGCACTGGGTGGTGCGGGTGGTAGTGCGGTGGGTGCCAACAAACACAGCCGTGGTGAAGCCGCCATCGGCGGTGCACTCGGCGCGGCGGGCGGCAACGTGGTCGGTCGCAACGTAGGCGGCACCACAGGCAGCCTGATCGGCGCAGCCGCTGGTGGTGGTGCGGGTGGCGCGCTGGGCAACTACATGGGCAACAAATACGATAACGATGATGACGATGACGATAACGGTCATCGCCGCTATCGCGGTGGCCACGACGATCGCCGCTACTACCGTGATGGTCACCCGGGCCGTGGCCATGCCTATGGGCATCGCAAGCACAAGCACCGTTACTATCGTGATCGCGACTAAACACCACGCCGCATCACGATCGAGACTCAAAAAAAATCGCAGCCCCCGGGCTAATGCCAGTCAGTTAAGAGAAATAAAGCCGAACACGAAACCCGTGGCGAGGGAGCTTGCTCCCGCTGGGGCGCAAAGCGGCCCTGTTTTTGGGCTGCTACGCAGCCCAGCGGGAGCAAGCTCCCTCGCCACGGGTACTATGTTCGGCTGGTCTTTGGCTTAACTGATCGGCATTAAGCCCCCGGGCTGCGATTTTTCGTTTCACACCACCAACCGCTCCAGGGCCTGGCGCAACCCGCCAGGAATCGACACCGGCTGGTTCGACGCCCGGTCCACAAACACGTGGACAAAGCGCCCCGCCGCACAAGCCTCCTCTTCCCCGGCCTTGAACACGGCCAGCTCGTACTGCACCGAACTGTTGCCCAGTTTGCCCACCCGCAAGCCGATCTCGATGCGCTCGGGAAAGGCAATCGACGCGAAGTAGTCACAAGCCGAGCTCACCACAAAGCCCACGACCTCGCCGTCGTGAATATCCAGGCCGCCGACTTCGATCAGGTAGGTGTTCACCGCCGTATCGAAAAAGCTGTAGTAGGTCACGTTGTTCACATGACCGTAGACATCATTGTCGTGCCAGCGGGTGATGATCGGCTGGAAGTGACGGTAGTCGGTACGTTGTGGCATGCGCTCGGTCATCGGGTTTCTCGTCAAAGGGACTGGCAGTGTACGGATTGCGATGGTCGATCAGGCAGCCTGCCACTGGGCAAAACGTCCGTCCCTGGCCGCCAGCTCAGCGATCACTCGCGCCGGCTTCCACAACGCACCCTGTTCAGCCTCAAGGCACAGCAAACGGGCATGGATATCCGCCAACCCCTGCTGATCGGCCCAGGCCATTGGCCCGCCCTTGTCCGCCGGGAAACCATAGCCGTTGAGGTACACCCGATCGATGTCGTGAGCGGAGTCGGCGATGCCTTCCTGAAGAATCTTCGCCCCCTCGTTCACCAGGGCCAGCAGGCAGCGCTCAAGGATCTCTTCGGCACCGATCTCCCGACGCTGGTAACCCAGCTCCTCACTGACTCGCTGCACCAGCGCATCCACCTCGACATCGTGTTCGGCCTGACGGCTGCCGGGCTCGTAGTGGTAGAAACCATTGCCACTCTTCTGACCGAAACGCCCCAACTCGCACAGACGGTTATCCACCTGGATCTCGGCGTCATCCTGACCGACACCCGCCAGTTCCCGGGCGCGCCAGCCGAGGTCGATGCCCACCACGTCGTACATGCGGAACGGCCCCATGGCGAAACCGAAGCCTTGCAGCGCGGCATCCACCTGATAGGGAAGTGCGCCTTCAAGCAACATCTTGCGTGCTTCGAGCACGTAGGTATTGAGCATCCGGTTGCCAATAAAACCGAAGCAGTTACCCGCTACCACACTGACCTTGCCCATGCGCTGGCCCAGGACCCCGGCCGCCTCGAGCACCGCTGGGGCCGTCTGCGCACCACGGACGATTTCCAGCAGTTTCATGATGTGCGCCGGGCTGAAGAAATGCAGGCCCAGCACCTGTTGAGGGCGCTGTGTCACGGCGGCAATGGCGTCGATGTCCAGCGCCGAGGTGTTGCTGGCGAGAATCGCTTCGGGCTTGAGCAGGCCATCGAGCTCACGGAATATGTTCTGCTTGAGCTCGAGGTTTTCGTAGACCGCCTCGATCACCAGGTCGACGTCGCGGATCGCCGGATAGCCGAGCGCCGCGGTCACTCGAGCGATCCGCGCATCGGCTTCGGCTTGATCAATGCGCCCCTGACGGACGTTGTGGGCCCAGGTGTCGGCAATAGCCGTAAGGGCCTGGTCGAGCATCTGCGGGTTGTTGTCGACCCATTGCACCGGCACCCCGGCGTTGGCCAGGCACATGACGATGCCACGGCCCATGGTGCCTGCGCCGATCACGGCGGCACGCTGAATCTGGAAGGGCGTCTGGCTCATTGTTTGCTCTCTTGTTGGCGATCCAAAGACAGCGTCCACCATAGTCAGCCCGACAGCGTTTTTGAAGTTTATTCCCGTGATGGGCGACATTCAGCGGATGGATGTTCCCCCCTACCCAACACTCGATCATTCCCTCGCTCTGCGTGGGAATGCAGCCCGTGACGCTCCGCGTCAGCCTGGCAAGTGGGATTGAACCCAGCCCCGCACCTCGGCATAGGGATAATTCTCCAGCGCCGCAAACCCGTGAATCGCGCGGGCCTTGAGCTTGGTGAACAGCGGCACGCTGATACCGCACAAGAACCGGGTCAGGCGCTCTGCACTCGGCACACTGCCGTTGTAGGCCTGATGCTTGTGGATAAAATCGCCACAAAGCGCATCGAAGTTTTTATCCACAAGCGCAGGCAACAGCGGCGGCGCCGGTAAACGGGCAACCTGGCCATGACACACCGAACAATGCCCACACTCTTGCGGTGCATTATCGTCGCCGAAATACCGCGCCAAGCGGTGACCCAGGCAGTGGTCGGTGGCGAACAGGTCGAGCATCGCGTGGATTCGTGCGACTTCCGTACGCTCATGCCGGGTGAAGTAGGTGTGCAGTTCAACGCTCAAGGCCTGAGCGTCGAAGTGGCTCTGCAACAGGCTGTAGACCTCGGTCATCTGCTTGCTTTCAAGCTCGACCCAGCCTTTTTCCTGGAAGTAATCCAGTGCCTTGACCACCCGGGCACGCTCGGCCTGGTGCTGTAGATACAATGCGTCGAAATTCACGGTGGCCCAGGTTCGCGCACGGCTCGAGGTCTGGATGATCGCGTCGACAAAGTCCCGGCGCTCGCCTTCGAAACGCGCCAACAGTACCTCAGGCTCGACCAGGAACTTGAACCGGTACTCGGCAAAGTAGGCATAACGCGGTGCGATCAGCCTTTTGAGCTCCAGTTGCACCAGCAAGGTCTTGAGCGGCAGCTGGCGAATGTTGCTCTGGTCGGCCAGCGGCCCCAGCAGGAACTCCCACTGCCCGTCCGGCGCGGCCGCCTGCAGTTCGTCCAGCACGCAACGGATGCCCTCCAGCTCCGGCGTATCGCCGTAGACGAAGTTCTCCAGCACGTTGAGGCTGTCGCGGTTGGCTAGCACCAGGCAATCGGACGGCTGCCCGTCACGCCCGGCACGACCGATTTCCTGGCTGTAGTTCTCGATGGATTTGGGCAGGTCGAAATGCACTACGTTGCGGATATCGCTCTTGTCGATGCCCATGCCAAAGGCGATGGTCGCGACGATGCAAGTGGACTGCCCGCCCATGAACCGACGTTGAATCGCCTCGCGCTGCTCATGGGGCAACCCCGCGTGGTAGGCCTCGGCCTGAAGACCGTTCTGGCTCAGGTGCTGGGCAATCTGCTCGGCGGTTTTCTGCAAGGTCACGTAGACGATACTCGGCTGCCCGGCACGCTGGCCCATCCACTCCAGCAGGCGGCGGCGCTTGTCCTGGCCGCGCACCGGTTCAACCAGCAAATTGAGGTTGGGCCGATAGAACCCGGTGGTCACCACATCGTCTGGTGCGATGGCGAACTTCGCCTGCATGTCGGCGATTACCTTGGGCGTGGCGGTCGCGGTCAGCAGCAAGGTCTGGGGGATATTGAACTGGCGCTGGTAGTCCGGCAGCTTCAGGTAATCGGGGCGGAAGTTGTGGCCCCACTCGGAAATGCAGTGTGCCTCGTCCACCACCAACAACGAGATCGGCACCTGCTGCAGGAAGTTGCGAAAGCGCTCGTTTTTCAGGCGCTCCACGGAAATCATCAGGATCTTCAACTCGCCACTGCGCGCCCGCGCCATCACCTCGTTGGCATCGTCGCGACTCTGGGCCGAATCAATGCTCGCTGCCGCGATCCCGTGGTGCTGCAAGAATGCCAACTGGTCCTGCATCAGCGCCAGCAACGGCGAGACCACCAGTGTCAGGTGCGGCAGCAACAAGGCGGGCAGTTGATAACACAAGGACTTGCCGGACCCGGTCGGGAAAATTGCCGCCGCCGAACGCCCGGCCAGCACCGCACTGACTGCCGCTTCCTGGCCAGGCCGAAACTGCGGATAACCAAAGACCTGTTCGAGGGTGTTGTGCATAAGCGGTCACTCCGTTGACGGCTGCGGTACCGAAAGCCCGGTGGGCGAACGCAGCAGGTCGAGAAACAGACGGGGGGGGTAAAGAGGGTACGCAATGATACAGTCAGAATGACGAAAGGCTTGCGGCGCATTTGCCCTGCGAAGTAACGAAATGCCCTACGCGATCCGACGCGTGTGCAGCACAGACGCTCTACACCTGGCCAGACCATCACGTGAGAAACGCGATCAGATTAAACATTACTGTAAAAACCCGGAAAACCCTGTAGTCCAACATCCCGACACCCTGTAAATCCCCTACAACACCTGTCCATACCAGCTGTATTGCTGTGTTTTGTCGAAGCTCTCTATAGTTTGCCGCGCAGCAAAAAAAGCTACCCGCCGGGCGACTTCGCGAACGCGTACTGGACTGATCCCATGAATACCCTCTCTCCGATGACCGAGCGTTACCGTCCGCTGAAAACCACTTGCGGCGACACACCCGTACTGGTGATCGACACTCATGCCACGCCCCAAGCCCTGCTCGACGCCACCCAACAACGCATCCGCGCCGCCAGCGACCTGCTCGAAACCCTCTATTGCCTGTGCTTCAACCAGGCGGACATCAAAGATATCCCGCATATCGTCAACGCACTTTACCTGCTGACACAGGATGGCAACGATTTGCTCGAGGTCGTTCAGCAGCGGATGGGAGGAATAAAGAAACCCACAAACATTCCATACAACACCCCACAAACCCCGCAACACTAATCGCCTTTAACACTTAATTAATCACAACTAACCTGCCAACTGATTAATTATATAAAGGCACCACCATGACAATACTAACCGTATACTTTTGTGGCACTGGCTCGACTAAATTCGACAACACTAATGACACCTACTGGAATGGAGAACTTGTTTCAACACTGGCATCCCATGAGCTCAGTCGAGAGTTTTCCGAGTGGATCCTGGTGGATGGCCCCGGTACCGGCAACCTGCAGGCCGATGAACTGTTCTACAAATCCGAAGACTATGGCATGTCGGGGAGCCTGTTCGGCAAAGGCTGGGAAGAAAACGTCAGGCACGCCCTGCAAATCGTCAAAGGCACGTGCTCCTGGAAGCGGGTCGAACTTACAGAGCAGGAATACAAGCGCCTGAAGGCCGCCGGCGTTCCCATTGAAGATGTCAACGTGGAGGGTTCCTGGTTCTGGCGTAAATACAACTACGGTGACCGAACAGTCACCCAGCAGCAGTTACAGGAACAAATCATCAAGACGTTCCGCAAGGATGGGATAATTCCTGCCCAAGTCAATCTTGTGGGTTGGAGCCGGGGCGCCATAAGTTGTCACATGCTGGCCAACATGATGCTCAATGATCGCGACCTGAAAAATGTTCCGGTTAATATCTTCGCCGTTGACCCGGTACCCGGCCCACTCAACTTTCAAACCGAGCGCGTAACACTCGGCGCCAACGTCAAAGAGTATGTCGGTTTCTTTGCCCGTGACGAACGCTCCAAAGGATTTTCCTGCGTCGTCCCACTGACCCACAGCAGCACCAGGACCCACATCTACCCCATGGCGGGCCGCCATGGCACCTTGGTCGGCAACGCCAGCGCCAATGGCATAAAAGGCCCGAGCGTACTGCCGGAGCCCGGCCTGATCGTTCGCCACTTCGCCGAAACCTGCCTGACCCGTTGGGGAGGGAAACTGGACAAGAAACTCAACCTGTCGATCCCCGACCTTGAGAACTACCACAACACCCTGAAAGACGCCGATGCCCAATACATGCTCATGCGCAAAGAGTCCTACACCTACTTCATCGAACAAGAACAGGGCGAGCGCTCTGTCTCCCATGGCAGCAAAGGCACTGCCTTTTCGTCAATCAAGGGCGCCGGGATGCAGCCTGCGGCGGGACTTGGCGCGAGCCTGACGTTTAATGAATCGAGTTACCTAGCGATTCGTTGATGTTCGACAGTGCACTCACTGATCATTCCCAGGCCCGGCGCGGGAATGATCGACCTCCACACGCGAGACAACGGATTGCAACCACGGCCTTACACGCTTGATCCCGTCAGCAGCCTGCCCCGCTCTTCCACCCAAGCCTGACGAGCAATAAGATCCGCGCATCTCCAACCGGACACTGACCGATGAACCTCGCCCCCAATTTCCCCGACGACCTTGCCATGCAGTCGCTCATGCAGCTTTTGCACGAAGAACTCGGCCTGCCCGAACGCAAAGCCATCAACCTCGGCACCTCGATCAACTTCGATCTTGGCTGCGACGGCGCTGATGCGCGGAACCTGATGGAAACCCTGGAAGAGCAGTTCGCCATCGATTTGATCGACTACGACGCCTATCGCTACTTCCACCCCGAAGGCTACGATGTGTTCCTCAAGCGCAGGGCCAAGGGGCGAGGCGACAAGCTCCCGCTGACGATCGGCATGCTCTACCAGGCCATCAAGGCCCAACGCTGGGACACGCAGGTACTCGAAGGCCTGTAGCGTCCGCTGTGCCGTTCGTGTTGACCTGTAAACCTGAGGAGCAGGCTCAATCGCACACACAAAAGCCGCCCCGAAGGGCGGCTTTCTCATTGCATCAAACCAACACTTACAACTGAGGACCCGCAGCCTTGATCGCGTCGCTCACGTCGAACTTCTTGAAGTTCTCGGTGAACAGGCCGGCCAGTGCCTTGGCGGCTTCGTCGTAGGCGGCTTTGTCAGCCCAGGTGTTGCGTGGGTTCAGCAGGCCAGTCTCAACACCCGGTACGGCCAGTGGCACGTCGAGGTTGATGGTGTCCAGGTGCTCGGTCTCGGCACCGATCAACGCGCCGCTCTGGATCGCTGCGATCACGCCACGAGTGGTCGGGATGTTGAAGCGGTTGCCAACACCGTAGCCACCGCCGGTCCAGCCGGTGTTGACCAGGTAGACCTTGGAGCCGAAGCCGCGGATGCGCTTGATCAGCAGCTCTGCGTATTCGCCAGCCGGACGCGGGAAGAACGGTGCGCCGAAGCAGGTGGAGAAGGTCGACTTGATGCCGCTGCCCGAACCCATTTCAGTCGAGCCCACCAGTGCGGTGTAGCCAGACAGGAAGTGGTAGGCCGCTTGTTCTTCGCTGAGGATCGACACAGGCGGCAGTACGCCGGTCAGGTCGCAAGTCAGGAAGATCACAGCGTTTGGCTCGCCACCGAGGTTCTTCGGTGCGCGTTTTTCGATCAGTTCGCGCGGGTAAGCGGCGCGGCTGTTCTGGGTCAGGCTGTCGTCGGCGTAGTCGGCCTTTTTGTTGGCATCCAGGACGACGTTTTCCAGTACCGCGCCGTGCTGGATGGCTTTCCAGATCACCGGCTCGTTCTTCTCCGAGAGGTCGATGCACTTGGCATAGCAACCGCCTTCGATGTTGAACACCACGCCCACGCCCCAGCCGTGCTCGTCGTCACCGATCAGGTAACGGCTTTCGTCAGCCGACAGGGTGGTCTTACCGGTACCCGACAGGCCGAAGAACAGGGTCACGTCGCCCTCTTCGCCCATGTTGGCCGCGCAGTGCATCGGCAGAACGTCGACTGCTGGCAGCAGGAAGTTCTGAACCGAGAACAGGGCCTTTTTCATTTCGCCGGCGTAACGCATGCCCGCGATCAGCACTTTCTTGGCCGCGAAGTTGATGATCACGGTGCCGTCGGAGTTGGTGCCGTCACGCTCAGGTACGCATTCGAACTCTGGAACGTTGAGGATCTGCCACTCGCCCTTGCCGCCCGCGTTGTACTGGCCAGCTTCCGGGTTGATGAACAGGCAACGGCCGAACAGGTTGTGCCAGGCAGTACCGGTGGTCATCTTGACCGGCAGGTAGTGTGCAGGGTCGGAACCTACATGCACGTGGGAAACGAAACGCTCGCGTTCGCCGATAAAGGCTTCAACGCGGCTCCACAGGGCATCGAACTTGTCGGCTGGGAACTTGCGGTTGATCGTGCCCCAGGCGATTGCGTCCTGAGTGCCTGGCTCTTCAACAATGAAACGGTCAGCGGGCGAGCGGCCGGTGCGGTGACCGGTGCGAACAACCAGCGCGCCGGTATCGGCAAGCTCGCCTTCACCGCGATTCAGGGCTTCTTTAACCAGATCATCAACACTCAGATCGGTGTACACGGCGTTATTGGCTTGCGTCATGAGGTTCCCCGTCGGCCAGTGGCCGAGTGCTCCAAACGTTTTGTAGTAGAAAGTCCTGCACTACTACCGCGAAAAAAGTGGGCCGGATTATGCCAGAAACGCCCAAAAAAAGTAGGGCCCTCCCGTCAGGACGGCGTTATACCGGCATTTGGCAGTTAATTTACCTGCGCTGAAACGTTTTAGTGACGAGTATCTGACGGCGTATCGACACCCGCTCCGGCGAACAATTGAGTGATATCGGCCGCGTCGAACAGATAACGCTCATTGCAGAACTGGCAGTCGATCTCGATCGCGCCACCGTGCTCAAGCACCAACTTCTGAGCATCGTCCTGACCTAGGCTGACCAACGCGTTACCGGAGCGTTCACGGGAGCAACTGCAATGGAAGCGCAGTTTCTGCACGTCGAACAGACGGACCTGCTCCTCGTGATAGAGGCGGTGCAACACGGTTTCGTTGTCCAGGCTCAGCAGTTCATCGGCGGTCAGGGTGCTGCCCAGCGCGGTGATGTGCTGCCAGCTGGCGGCGCGTTCTTCTTCATCTTTCAGGCGGTCGGCCGGCAGTTGTTGCAGCAGCAGGCCACGGGCGCGACGGCCATCGGCGTGCAGCCAGAAACGCGTGCCCACTTGTTGGGACATGACGAAATAGTTGGTGAAGCATTCCGACAGGGTCGCGCCGTCGAGGTCGACGATGCCCTGATAGCGCTGGCCCTGGGTCGGGTCGACGGTCAGCGCCAGGACACCGTTGGGCATCAGGTCGGCCAGGGTCGCGTCAGGGGCGATCTTGTCCGCCTCATAACGGGCCAGGCCGCGAATTTCGCGCGCGCTCGAGCATTCGATCATCAGCAGTGGCACCGGGCCTTCGGAGCGCGCCTGAAGGATCAGCAAGCCATCGAACTTCAAGGTGCCGACCAGCAGCGCCGCGGCCGCCATCAACTCGCCGAGCAACTGAGCTACCGGCTCCGGATAGGGGTGCTTGGCGAGGACTTCGGCGTAGCTACGCTCCAACGCCACCAGCTCGCCGCGGGTATCGCTGTCATCGAAGATGAAGCGTTGGGTGTAGTCGGTATCCGGTAGATCAGTCATAGGTCTGGGTATCTGAAGTGATGACAAAATAAGTACGAGGGCCGGAAATCACCAACCCGCACCCTCTGGGTGCGTGATTTTCAACCGTGGGGGGCATTTTATGAACAATCGGGGTCCGTTCCAAGCAAGGTTGGACGCTCGACCGATGGATGCGCTGCCATTGAGTCCCGATAACGCTACCGGGACCAGGTTACTCCGCCGCATTCCCACCATGGAACTTGAACAGGTCGCGGCGCTGTTTCTTGCTCGGCTTGCCGTCGGTGCTGACACCCAGGGCGCCGGCCTTGCGCAGGGCTGCGGCGTTTTCGCGCTTGGCGATACTGGCCGGGGTCTCGACGTACAATGCCTGGGCCTCGGGGGCACCACGACGCACGATCGACAGCGCCTGGACCACCACCGTGCGCTCGTCGAAACCGGCCCGGATCTGGAACTCGTCACCGATTCTCGGCTCCTTGCCCGGCTTGCAACGCTCACCCCGACAATGCACTTTGCCGCTCTCGATGGCGGCCTTGGCCAGCGCGCGTGTTTTGTAGAATCGCGCCGCCCACAACCACTTGTCGAGACGGACTTTGTCGTCCTCTTCGGTTTTTTGTGCCATGGCATTTCCTCATTCTGAAATATTTCCGAACTGTACTACCGTTTCTGTCGTGCCATGAATTTCACCCGGTCAGCTTACAATGCGCGACGTCCTCGGGCTGCACCCGAGTACCGGAAATCCGGGCTGTAGATATCTGTCGCCTTTTAACCACTATTCTGCGTGAATACTGCACATTCGACCGCATCGCGGTACGAGCGGTTTTCTCACCGGCTGAGTACATTTGAAGACATTTGACCATTTGACCGTTGTGGGTCTGCGCGAGTGGGTGGCGCTTCCCGGCCTGGGAGTCGCGGGCCTGCGGGCGAAAATCGACACCGGTGCCAGCACCTCCAGCCTGCACGCCACCGATATCGAGCCGTTCGAGCGCGACGGTGAGAAGTGGGTGCGTTTTACCGCGCACCTGGGCACGGTGGTGCAATTGCGTCACCGCCGCTGCGAAGCACCGCTGGTGACGCGCAAAACCATTAAGAGCTCCAATGGCCAGGCGCAGGTGCGCTACGTGATCAGCACCACCCTGGCGCTTGGCGACCGGGTCTGGCGGGTCGAGTTCACGCTTGCCTGCCGCAAGTCCATGCGTTATCGCCTGTTACTCGGTTCCAAAGCCCTGATCGACGGCCAGTTGGTCGTCAACCCAGGGATCAAATACGTTCAAGACAAGCCGGTGTTCCCGGCCTCCACTACCTTCTCCACAGGTGTTGCATGAAGATCGCTGTGCTGTCGCGAAACCCGCGTCTGTATTCCACTCGTCGTTTGGTTGAAGCCGGGACCGAACGCGGCCATGAGATGGTGGTGATCGATACCCTGCGCGCCTATATGAACATCGCCAGTCATAAGCCGCAGATCCACTATCGGGGCAAACCACTGGAAGGCTTTGACGCGGTGATCCCGCGAATCGGCGCTTCGGTGACGTTTTATGGCTGCGCGGTGTTGCGCCAGTTCGAAATGATGGGTGTGTTCCCGCTCAACGAGTCGGTGGCCATCGCCCGCTCGCGGGACAAACTGCGCTCGCTGCAACTGCTGTCACGCCGTGGCATCGGTTTGCCGGTCACCGGCTTTGCCCACTCCCCGGACGACATTCCCGACCTGATCGACATGGTCAACGGCGCGCCGCTGGTGATCAAAGTGCTGGAAGGCACCCAGGGCATTGGCGTGGTGCTGTGTGAAACGGCCACCGCGGCAGAGTCCGTGATCGAGGCGTTCATGGGCCTCAAGCAGAACATCATGGTTCAGGAGTACATCAAGGAAGCCGGCGGCGCGGACATTCGCTGCTTCGTGGTCGGCGACAAGGTGATTGCCGCGATGAAGCGCCAGGCCAAGCCCGGCGAGTTCCGCTCCAACCTGCACCGGGGCGGCAGCGCCAGCCTGATCAAGATCACTCCGGAAGAGCGCATGACGGCATTGCGTGCGGCCAAGGTCATGGGCCTGGCGGTCGCGGGCGTGGACATCCTGCGTTCCAACCACGGGCCACTGGTGATGGAGGTGAACTCATCACCGGGCCTGGAAGGGATTGAAACCACCACCAACAAGGACGTGGCGGGGATCATCATTCAGCACCTGGAGAAGAACGGCGGGCCGAACATGACGCGGACCAAGGGGAAAGGCTGAGACAGGCCGATCACCCATGTGACTGGAGAGCTTGCCGCTGTCGGGACAAGGAGTCCTTCGGCCTCCAGCGGGAGCAAGCTCCCTCGCCACATGGATCACCCTCGGCGGTTAGACGGCGTCTCTTGGCAACATCAGCCCCAACGGCAGTCTCACCCGCGCTTCCAGGCCTCCACCGGTACGGTTGCGCAGCTCGACGTTGCCGCCATGCATCGAGGCAATCCGCTTGACGATGGCCAGGCCCAACCCCGTTCCTTTACCGCCCCGGGCACGGTCGCCACGGGTGAAGGGATTGAAGATCGCTTCCAGCTCCGACGGATCGATGCCGGCCCCGCGGTCCATGACGCTCAGCACCACGTAGGGCGCGCTGACATCGCCCGAGACATAGGCCGCCACCTCGACATCGCTACCAGCGTGATTCAAGGCGTTACCGATCAGATTGTTCAGCAGCCGCTTCATCGAGACCCGACGCAACGGGAACGGCTGGATCGGTTCCAGGCGCAAGCGCACCCGCTCCTCGTTCTGGTTGAACGGCGCCGCTACTTCACGCACCAGATCACTCAGGTCGACGGCTTCCACCGATTCGTCACGACCATCGCGAATGAACGCCAGGAACTGGTCGAGAATCGCGTCCATGTCCTCGATGTCGCGCACCATGTCGTCGGTCAGGTCGCTGCGGTTACCCATCAGCTCCAGCGACAGGCGCAAGCGGGTCAAGGGTGTGCGCAGGTCGTGGGAGACGCCCGCCAGCATCAACTCGCGCTCGCGCCCCGCCTGTTCGACGTCCTCGGCCATCTGATTGAAGGCGCGATACACCTCGGCCATCTCACTGGGTGTGTCGCTGATCGGCAGCCGCACGCTGCGGCCCTGCCCCAGTTGCCTGGCGGCATCGACCAGGCGCTTGAGCGGCTGATTGAGCTGACTGACGAATATCCACGCCGAAGCAGTGGAGAGCAAACCAATGGCGAGGAACCAGCCGAGCACGCTCCAGATTTTCTGGCCACGCAACGGGTGCGGGTACAGCGGCACTTTCAGCCAGCCATCCCCCAGGCTCGGCGCCTTCACCCACAACGCCGGTGGCGCGTGCATGCGCAGGCGCACTTCCGTGTCGCCGCCCAGTTCGGCCTGCATCTGTCGCTGGTAGATTTCACTGTAGGGCCAGTGTTGTTCGCCATCGGGAACCCCAGCGCCCACCACGCGGATCAATCCGACGTCATTGGCGATCTTGTCTCGGTTCTCTTCATCGGCGGCCCAGTAGGCGCGCAAGGTCAGGGCAACACCGTGGCTGTATTGACGATCCACCAGCACGTCCTCGTTCATCAACAGATAAACCAGGGTCAGCGCCTTGGAAAACAGCACGACAATCAGCACCAGCCAAAGGGTGCGGGAGAAGAAACTCTGGGGGAACCACACGGGGGTTTTCATAGACGACAGCTACACACTTTGCAGGAACGAGTCAGACTCGCAGAATTGCGGATCGCGAATCAACCGGATAATGCCTTATCCGGCTGACACGTTCCTGCAAATCACCGGTTACTTGGTCGCGGTGCCGTCTGGAACGAACACGTAACCCACGCCCCAGACTGTCTGGATGTACCGTGGTTTCGAAGGGTCCGGCTCGATCATCCGGCGCAGGCGAGAGATCTGTACGTCGATGGAACGCTCCAGTGCATCCCACTCGCGACCACGGGCCAGGTTCATCAGCTTGTCGCGGGTCAGTGGCTGACGGGCGTTCATCACCAGTGCCTTGAGGACCGCGAACTCACCGGTGGTGAGCATGTGGACTTCGTCGCCGCGCTTGAGCTCGCGAGTCGCCAACGACAACTCGTAATCCCCGAAGGTCACGCTTTCGTCTTCGCTGCCCGGTGCGCCTGGCACCGGAGCCGATTGACGACGCAGGACCGCCTTGACGCGTGCCATCAGCTCGTCCGGATTGAACGGCTTGGCCAGGTAATCGTCGGCGCCCAGTTCGAGGCCCTTGATACGGCTCAGTTCATCGCCCTTGGCGGTGAGCATGATGATCGGAATCTGGTTGTTCGCGCCACGCAGGCGGCGGCAGGCGGTCAGGCCGTCTTCGCCGGGCAGCATCAGGTCGAGGACGACCAGGTTGAACACTTCACGCGCCAGCAGGCGATCCATCTGTTCGGTGTTCGGTACGGCGCGGGCACGGTAGCCCTTGCTGACGAAAAAACGTTCCAGCAGGCTGCTGAGCCCTGGATCGTCGTCAACGATAAGAATTTTTTCGCCTTCAGCAGTTTGTGCAGTGCTGCTCATTGGATGCTCCTTTGATCTCGGCGCGCATTATGGCGTAGCTGCCGTTATACGCACCGTGTGCATTGTTAGCAGATTTTTCCTCTACCGCCAGCAATACAGGCATTGTGCCTACTGGCTGCGATACCCCCCGAAGCTCGGAACGCTGGTTATAATGCGCGGCCTTTTGTGTCAGGCAACTTCTGATCGTTACCGCGTATGGCAACTGTTTATTTTTCATCGCCGCGCAGTAATTTTTCGATTCCACGGGTCAATGGGATGCCTTTTGATCCAGGTGGCGGTGCAGGCCAGGCCGCTCAACCAGACTCGCCGGGCCCTGATTACTGTGCCCGCGAGCCTGCTTTCACAATTTGTCAGGTGGTTTTATGGACAGCATCAACAGCCGCATCGCCGAGGAACTCGGTGTACGCCCACAACAGGTCGAAGCGGCCGTCGCGCTACTCGATGAAGGCTCCACGGTGCCCTTCATCGCCCGCTACCGGAAAGAAGTGACCGGCAGCCTCGATGACATCCAGTTGCGACACCTGGAAGAGCGCCTGCGCTACCTGCGAGAACTCGACGAACGGCGCATCAGCATCCTGGCCAGCATCCAGGAGCAAGGCAAGCTGACCCCTGCACTCGAGCGTGACATCAAGCTCGCCGACACCAAGACCCGCCTCGAAGACCTGTACCTGCCGTACAAGCAGAAGCGCCGCACCAAGGGCCAGATCGCCCTGGAAGCCGGCCTCGGCGAGCTGGCCGACGGTCTGTTCAACGACCCGACCCTCGCGCCAGACGCCGAAGCCGCGCGCTTCGTCGATGCCGAGAAAGGCGTGGCCGACGTCAAGGCGGCCCTCGAAGGCGCCAAGTACATCCTCATGGAGCGCTTCGCCGAAGACGCCAACCTGCTCGACAAGCTGCGCAGCTACCTGAAGCAGGAAGCGACCCTCAGTGCCCGCGTGATTGCTGGCAAGGAAGAGGAAGGCGCCAAGTTCCGCGATTACTTCGAACACGACGAACCGCTCAAGAGCATGCCGTCCCACCGAGCCCTGGCGATCTTCCGTGGCCGCAACGAAGGCATCCTCAGTTCCGCGCTGAAAGTCGGCGACGAGTTGCCCGGCACCATGCACCCGTGCGAAGGCATGATCGGCCAGCAATTCGGCATCGCCAACCAGAACCGCCCGGCCGACAAATGGCTGGGCGAAGTGGTGCGCTGGACCTGGAAGGTCAAGCTCTACACCCACCTGGAAACCGACCTGCTGGGCGAGCTGCGTGACGGCGCCGAGACCGAAGCGATCAACGTTTTTGCCCACAACCTGCACGACCTGCTGCTGGCCGCTCCCGCCGGCCCTCGCGCCACCCTGGGCCTGGACCCGGGCCTGCGTACCGGCTGCAAGGTGGCCGTGGTCGATTCCACCGGCAAAATGCTCGACCACGCCACGGTCTACCCGCACGTGCCACACAACAAGTGGGACCAGACCATCGCCGTGCTGGCGGCCTTGTGCGCCAAGCACTCGGTGGACCTGATCGCGATCGGCAACGGCACCGCCAGCCGTGAAACCGACAAACTCGCCGCCGACCTGATCAAGAAGTACCCGGCGATGAAAATGACCAAGGTCATGGTGTCCGAAGCCGGCGCTTCGGTGTACTCGGCCTCGGAGCTGGCCTCCAAGGAATTCCCGGACCTCGACGTATCGATCCGCGGTGCCGTGTCGATTGCCCGTCGCCTGCAGGATCCGCTGGCCGAACTGGTGAAGATCGATCCGAAATCCATCGGTGTCGGCCAGTACCAGCACGATGTGTCGCAGCTGAAACTGGCTCGCGGCCTGGATGCCGTGGTCGAGGACTGCGTGAACGCCGTCGGCGTCGACGTGAACACCGCTTCCGTCGCGCTGCTGGCCCGTATCTCCGGCCTCAACGCCACCCTGGCGCAGAACATCGTGACCCACCGCGATGAACATGGTGCATTCAAGACCCGCGCGGCCTTGAAGAAAGTCGCACGCCTGGGGGAAAAAACCTTCGAACAGGCCGCCGGCTTCCTGCGCGTGATGAACGGCGACAACCCGCTGGATTCGTCTGCCGTTCACCCGGAAGCCTATCCGCTGGTGCAGCGCATCGCCGCTGAAACCGACCGCGACATCCGCTCGCTGATCGGCGACGCCACCTTCCTCAAGCGCCTGGACCCGAAGAAGTACACCGACGAATCCTTTGGCCTGCCAACGGTGACCGACATCCTGCAGGAACTGGAAAAACCCGGCCGCGACCCGCGCCCGGAGTTCAAGACCGCCGAGTTCCAGGAAGGCGTCGAGGACCTCAAGGACCTGCAGTTGGGGATGATCCTCGAAGGCGTGGTGACCAACGTGACCAACTTCGGTGCCTTCGTCGACATCGGCGTGCATCAGGACGGCCTGGTGCATATCTCCGCACTGTCCGAGAAGTTCATCAAGGATCCCCGCGAGGCGGTTAAAGCCGGTGACGTGGTCAAGGTCAAGGTCATGGAAGTCGACATCCCGCGCAAACGCGTTGGCCTGTCGATGCGCATGAGCGACACCCCGGGCGAGAAGATCGACGGCGCCCGTGGCGCACGTCCGGGCTCGGCGCCACGCCAATCGCAAAACACCGCACCGCGCAAGGAAGCCGCAGCGCCAGCCCCGGGCAACAACGCCATGGCATCGCTGTTCGCCAACGCCAAGCAGTTGAAGAAACGCTGATGGAAATCCCGGCAGGATTGACCGAAAGCGCGTTTTTCAAACTGCTGGGTTGCCGTTTGCACAGCCTGGAAACCGGGGTGGCGCACGTTGCCCTGGCCCTCGAACCTGAACTGCGCAATCGCGGTGGCAAGCTGCACGGCGGAGCGTTGTTCAGCCTGGTGGACATTGCCATGGGGCTGGCCTGTTCCAGCGTGCATGGCTTTGATCAACAGAGCGCGACCATCGAATGCAAGATCAACTACATCCGCGCCGTCAGCGAGGGTGAGGTGATGTGCACGGCGCGGGTGATCCACCCGGGCCGGCGCACGCTGGTGGTCGAGGCTGACGTGATGCAAGGCGATAAACTCGTCGCAAAAGCACAAGGCACGTTCGCTGTCCTGTAGCTACCGGTCATCAATTTGAGTTAATTTCGGCGCTGCGAAAGCTGCGCCGAAGTTTTTTCGTGCGCGACAGCCAGATTCAGGGAGTGAAGTTGGCATTTAAACGTGGGGCCGTGCGGCTAATGCCCGTCAGTCAAGATGCGCATACTGTGGGAGCGGGTTTACTCGCGAAGGCGCTGTGCCAGGCGACAGTCATGTTAACTGATACGCCCTCTTCGCGAGCAAGCCCGCTCCCACAGAGGTTGCGTCGATCAATCCTTGACTGACTGGCATCAGGCCTGTGCGGCTCGAAAAACCAGGCGAAAACGCCAGTTTCAACTTCACCCTTGTAGACCGTCCTGCCCACCCCCATATTGGGGCGACTGACGCGTGAAGGAATCCAACTTGAGCGAACTTCTCAACCGCCGCCTGGCTCTGCTCGGTGAGCGCGCCAACCTCTCTCTGCTCGAACAGTGTCTTCACGGCATCGAACGTGAATGCCTGCGCGTGACGGGCGACGGTCGCCTGGCGCAAACGCCGCACCCGGATGAATTGGGTTCCGCGCTGACCAACGCACAAATCACCACCGACTATTCCGAGTCGTTGCTGGAGTTCATCACCCCGGCATTGCCAGATCCCGCCGACACCCTGGCGAGCCTGGACAGTATTCACCGCTTTGCCTACAGCAAGCTCGGCAACGAGTACCTGTGGAGTCCATCGATGCCGTGCCCGTTGCCGGCCGAGGAAGACATTCCGATCGCCTACTACGGCACCTCCAACATCGGTCAGCTCAAGTACGTGTATCGCAAGGGCCTGGCCCTGCGCTACGGCAAGACCATGCAGTGCATTGCCGGGATCCACTACAACTTTTCCCTACCGGAAAAGCTCTGGCCGCTGCTCAAGGCCGACGATGGCTTTGTTGGCACCGACCGTGACTATCAATCGGCGGCCTATATCGCGCTGATTCGCAACTTCCGTCGTTACAGCTGGTTGTTGATGTACCTGTTCGGTTCCTCGCCAGCCCTGGATGCCGGCTTCCTGCGCGGTCGTTCGCATCAGCTGGAACAGCTGGATGCCGACACCCTGTACCTGCCGTACGCCACCAGCCTGCGCATGAGCGACCTGGGTTACCAGAGCAGCGCGCAAGCCGGGTTGACGCCGTGCTACAACGACTTGAACAGCTACACCGACAGCCTGCGCAGGGCGGTGGCCACACCTTACGCTCCGTATGTCGAAGTCGGCACGCACAAGGACGGTGAGTGGGTCCAGCTCAACACCAACATCCTGCAGATTGAAAACGAGTACTACTCCAACATCCGCCCTAAACGCGTGACCTACACCGGTGAGCGGCCGATCCAGGCGCTGGTGGCCCGTGGCATCCAGTACGTCGAAGTGCGCCTGCTGGACATCAACCCGTTCCTGCCCACCGGCATCGAACTGCCGCAAGCACGCTTCCTCGACGCTTTCCTGCTGTACTGCGCGCTGAACGAAAGTCCGCTGCTGACCAGCACTACCTGCGGCAACGCCACCTCGAACTTCCTCAGTGTGGTCAAGGAAGGGCGCCGTCCGGGCCTGCAACTGCAACGCGACGGTCAGTCGGTGGACATGAAAGAGTGGGCTTGTGAACTGCTGGAAAGCATCGCCCCGCTGGCCGTATTGCTGGACCAGAGCCACGGTGGCGACGCCCACAGCAAAGCCCTCGACGTGCAACTGGCGAAGGTCCAGGATTCGTCCCTGACACCCTCCGCCCAGGTGCTGGCAACGATGAGCGAACACAAGGAGAGCTTCGCCCAATTCTCCTTGCGCCAGAGCCAGGCTCACGCCGAGTTCTTCCGCCGCGAACCGCTGGCCGCTGACGAACAAGCGAAGTTTGAAGAGTTGGCCCGTGCGTCCCTGGCCCAGCAAACCGAGCTTGAACAGAACGAAGTCGGTGATTTCGACGTGTTTGTCGGCGCGTATCAGGCGAGCATTCTGGCGATCAGTAACTAACCGCTGTCCCTGTGGCGAGGGAGCTTGCTCCCTCGCCGGGCGATGCACCGCGCAACCATCTTGGGGGATGTGCCATTTTTCAGGTAACCCGACGGCTGGTCGAACGCGGGAACGCTCAACATTCACGCACCCGCACAAACACTTCGACCGCCTTGTCCACCCACACCCGGCCCCCAATGGTGGCCTGGTTCTAGCGCTGACTTGCTGAACGCCACCTATGCTCGATGCATACCCTGATCGCTCCCACGCTCGCGCTCAGGAACGATCCATCAGCCCGGGAGTGCGCGACCATGCACACCACGATCATCATCACCTTCGGCCTGGTCCTGTTGGCGTTGATGCTGTTCATCGGCCAGAAACTGGGCTTCAGCCGTGACACCCTGACCTACAGCTTCGTTGCCCTGTGGCTGGCGCTGACGGTCATCAACGGCGCCATCGGCATGATCAGCACAGGGCAATCGCTGACAAACGAGTTGATGGTGGGGTTCATGGTGTTTGCGGTACCCGTGGCGGCCCTGGTGTTGTTCATGTCCTTGAGCAACACCTGAGCCACCGACCCCGTCAGCGCACCAGGTGGAGGAACTGCATGTGCCGCTCGTACTGGTCGAGGATGTCGTTGATGATTTGCTCCTTGGTGTAGCCCATCAGATCGTAATCCTGACTGCCCTCGCTCAAGTGCACTTCGGCGCGGTAGTAACGGCGGTTGCGCAACTCCTTGGGCCCCATCCCGCCACGGGCGAATGACGGCGTGAAGTAGCCGCGCATCTGCACCTGGTAAATGAACGGGTGCTGGTCGCCGTGGACGATTTCCAGGCTGACACTGTCATTGGCCGGGTCCGGTTGAGTGATCACGTTCAGGCCCTTCTCGACGAACACCGCGGTCACCTCTTCGATGGCCGGACGCACCGTGGTGTCGAGGAAGCGATACACCTCATCGCGAGACGGGAAGTGCACCGCCTGGGTCAAGCGCTGGCGCCAACCACCCTTGCCGCGCCGGGAGGCCGAGACCGGTGCCAACGAGTGCATCTGGGCGATCTTCCTCTGCGATTCGAGGTAGAACGCCTTATGCAGCCCCCACATCATCAGCAGCAAGATCAGCGAGAACGGCAACGAAGTCAGCACCACCGCTGACTTCAACGAATCGATGCTGCCCGCGAACAACAGGGCGCTGGTGACCAGTGCCGTCATCGCCCCCCAGAACACCCGCAACCATTTCGGGCCGTCTTCGTCGGCGCTGCCACCACGGGCCGACAACGTCGAGAGCACCACGGTGCCGGAGTCGGCCGAGGTGACGAAGAACACGAAGCTGATGAACACCGTCACGGCGATCACCGTTTTGCTCCAGGGGTAGGTCTCCAGCAACAGGTAAAGGGTCATCGACGGATTGTCGATGGCCGACAGGCCCAGGGCACTCATGCCGTGATTGAGCACCTGGTCGATGGCGCTGTTGCCGAAGATCGACATCCACGCCAGGGTAAAACCAAGGGGAATCAGCAACACGCCGAAGACGAACTCACGGATGGTCCGGCCACGGGAAATCCGGGCAATAAACAGGCCCACGAACGGCGACCATGCAATCCACCAGGCCCAATAGAACACGGTCCAGCCACCCAGCCAGTCGCTGGGTTTGTCGTAGGCGTACAGGTCGAAACTCTTCATCGGCAAGGCGCCGAGATAATCGCCGAGGTTCTGGATCAGGGTGTTGAGCAAGTGCTGGGTAGGACCTGCGAACAAGACGAACAGCAACAGCGCGCAGGCCAGCAGCATGTTGATATCGGACATCACCCGCACGCCCTTATCGACGCCCGCGACCGCCACGATAATCGCCGCGCCCATCATCAAGGTGATCAGGCCGACCTGAACCCACTGTGTGTGGGCAATGCCGAACAGGTAGTCCAGGCCGGAATTGAGGTGCAACACCCCAAAGCCCATGTCCGCGCCCAGGCCGAACACCGTGGCGATGATGCCAAAACCGTCCACCGCGTAACCGATGGGGCCGTTGATGCGCTTACCAATCAGCGGGTACAGCGCCGAACGCAGGGCCAGCGGCAGGTTATGCCGGTAGGCAAAGTACGCCAGCGCCATGCCGACAAAGGCGAATACGCCCCAACCATGCAGGCCCCAATGCAGAAACAGAATCTGCATCGCCTGGCGCGCCGCGTCAGCCGTGCCGGCTTCGCCCTGGGGTGGTTGCAGCATGTGCGTCAGGGGTTCGGAGACGCAGAAGAAAAACAGCGTGATGCTGATCCCGGCCGCGAACAGCATGCCGGCCCAGGACAGGTAACTGAATTCGGGCTCGTCGTGGTCGGCACCGAGCTTGATCTTGCCGTAGCCAGACAAGGCGGTGACCACCACGAAGACCAGATACAGGGTCATTGCCAGCATGTAGTACCAGCCGACCGTGTTGGCCGCCCAGTCTTGCGCGGCCAGCAGCCAGGCACCGGACTGTTGCGGGAAGGCGATGACCACCAGGCCGAACAGCAAAATGAAGGTCGCCGCGAAGTAAAACACCGGCGGGTTCATGCGCATCTGACCGCTAGGAGGGGTAGTTGATGCACTCATGCGGGATGCACCTCGAGGGGGTAAAACGTGGCTGTCAAAAACGGACTCAGCAAAGGCAAGCCTCCTGTTGTGAGCGGGCAGCGAACCGCCGGTTTAACTTGAATGAACGTTCAAGTTAAACATGGATAGGGGGCTAAGGACTAATCCCAAGGCCCGGCGGCACTGTCGTACGCTAGCTCAAGGAAGACTATGAGGTGGGGTTTGAAGGATTTGTTCAATGAAAAATCAGCAGAATGCCACTACCGTGGAGAGGAAGCTTGGCGCAGCAACTGCCATGCATCGCGCAAGACTCGGGTCACAGGTTTTGGGCCGCTTCGCGACCCAGCGGGAGCAAGCTCCCTCGCCACAAAGCGTACCCAACATCGCCCTACTTCTGCGTCCCGTCATCATGTTGCAGATTGGCCTGGGTCAGGTTGCTCCCGGCCGGCACGCTGCGGGTCAGCCAGACGTTACCGCCGATGCTCGAGCCCTTGCCGATGGTGATCCGCCCCAGAATGGTTGCACCGGCATAGATCACCACATCGTCCTCGACAATCGGATGGCGCGGGTGGCCCTTCTGCAATTGACCGTCTTCGTCCGCCGGAAAGCGTTTGGCACCGAGGGTCACGGCCTGGTAGATACGCACGCGCTCGCCGATGATCGCCGTCTCGCCGATGACCACGCCGGTCCCGTGGTCGATAAAGAAGCTGCGACCGATCTGCGCGCCCGGGTGAATGTCGATGCCGGTAGCCGAGTGGGCGATTTCCGAGCTGATGCGGGCCAGCAATGGCAAACCGGCGCGGTACAGATGGTGCGCCAGGCGATGGTGAATCACCGCCAGAATCCCCGGATAGCACAGCAGCACTTCATCGACGCTGCGGGCCGCCGGGTCACCGTGATAAGCGGCCAGCACATCGGAGTCGAGCAGGCTGCGCAGCTGCGGCAGGGCCAGGGCGAAACCCTGGATCAGGCCGATCGCCCGTGCCTCGACGTCGGTGTCGACCTGCGCGCTTTGCCGCGCGACATAGCGCAGCTCCAGGCGAGCCTGGCCAAGCAAAGCGTTCAGCGCCACATCCAGCGTATGCCCGACGTAAAAGTCCTCGCTCTCCTCACGCAAGTCCACCGGCCCCAGGCGCATCGGGAACAACGCGCCACACAACGCCTCGAGAATCTCCGCCATCGCCGCACGCGACGGCAGCTCACGCCCCCCCTGCTCGCCGCTGCTGCGACCATTCTGTGTGCGCCACTGGTCGCGGGCCGCGCGCAGTTCGCTGACGATGGTCTGTAATTGCCAATGGCTGGAACGCTCGCTCACGGTAAAACTCCTCACAGGCTGCGGCCGTACAGTCGGCCGCCTAAACGGCATTCACTTTACGATATGGGTCCAAAACGGAATTAAGAACTAATTGTGCTGTTCTCAGCACTTTTTTGCATAAGCGTTTCGCGGTTGCCCGAGCAAATCAGCCTGCCTATAGTCCAGACATCTCCTACAACCTGTACGGACCCATGATCAAACAACAGCTGGCTCGTTTTAATCGCCTGGACCTCCTCACCCACGCCACCCCCCTGGAAAAACTCGATCGCTTGTCGAGCTGGCTGGGGCGTGATGTCTATGTCAAACGCGACGATTTGACGCCGCTGGCCATGGGCGGCAACAAGCTGCGCAAACTTGAGTACCTGGCCGCCGACGCACTCGCGCAAGGTGCCGACACGCTGATCACCGCCGGGGCCATCCAGTCCAACCATGTACGCCAGACCGCCGCCCTGGCCGCTAAGCTGGGCCTGGGGTGCGTCGCCCTGCTGGAAAATCCGATCGGTACGGATGACAGCAATTACCTGGGCAACGGCAATCGCCTGTTGCTGGACCTGTTCGATGCCAAGGTCGAGTTGGTGGACAACCTCGACAACGCCGACCAGCAGTTACTGGCCTTGGCCGAGCGGCTGCGCAGCAATGGCAAGAAACCCTATCAGGTGCCGATTGGCGGTTCCAATGCCCTGGGCGCACTGGGTTATGTGCGGGCGGGGCTGGAACTGGCGGAACAGATCAAGGATACCGGCCTGGAATTCGCCGCCGTGGTCCTGGCTTCGGGCAGTGCTGGCACCCATAGCGGGCTGGCACTGGCGCTGAGCGAAGTGCTGCCAGGCCTGCCGGTCATCGGCGTCACCGTATCGCGCAGCGACGAGGACCAGCGGCCCAAGGTTCAAGGCCTGGCCGAACGCACTGCCGAACTGCTGGGCGTGAGCGTGCCGGCGAGTTTCAAGGTTGAGCTGTGGGACGAGTATTTCGCCCCGCGTTACGGTGAGCCGAACGCCGGCACCCTGGCCGCCGTGAAGTTGCTGGCGAGCCAGGAAGCGCTGTTGCTGGACCCGGTCTACACCGGCAAGGCCATGGCCGGCCTGCTCGATGGCATTGGTCGTCAACGCTTCAATGACGGGCCGATCATCTTTTTGCACACCGGTGGCGCGCCGGCGTTGTTTGCCTATGCCACCGCGTTTTGAGAAACCCGGTGGCGAGGGAGCTTGCTCCCGCTGGGATGCGAAGCGTCCCCAAAACCCGCGACCCGGCTCTTGCAGATACACCGCGTTATATGGATTTGCGCTTGCTACGCAACCGAGCGGGAGCAAGCTCCCTCGCCACAGAATTTGTACTCAGACTTTATATTCCAATAACGAATAACAAGGTTAACTTATATTATTTTCCAATCTAAAAGCCGTGTCATATAGTCCCGCCGCAGGCGCAATTGCCGCGAGACGCATACGCTGCTTTAAGGCAGGATGTTGCAGTCGTTCCATTCCCGGTTTTGCCTGCTTCCTAAAACAACGTCTTCATAAGAAAACACAGGGGCTTGTCATGAATTTTTCCGCATTTCGTCGAAATCTGCTGGTGGGCTCGCTGGGCCTGGTCCTGGGTGCCGGACTTCTGGGGCAAGCGGTTGCCGGTGAGCAGCTGCAAAAAATCAAGGAGGCCGGCGTAATCAACGTTGGCCTGGAAGGCACTTACCCACCGTTCAGCTTCGTCGACGCCGACGGCAAGCTGGCCGGCTTCGAAGTCGAATTCTCCGAGGCCCTGGCCAAAGAGCTGGGGGTCAAGGTCAAGCTGCAACCGACCAAATGGGACGGCATCCTCGCGGCGCTGGAGTCCAAGCGCCTGGACGCGGTGATCAACCAGGTGACCATTTCCGAAGAGCGCAAGAAGAAGTATGACTTCTCCGAGCCGTACACCATCTCCGGAATCCAGGCCCTGACCCTGAAAAAGAATGAAGGCACCATCAAGACCGCTGCCGATCTGGCGGGCAAGAAAGTCGGTGTCGGCCTGGGTACCAACTATGAGCAGTGGCTCAAGGACAACGTTCCACAAGCCATCATCAAGACCTACGACGATGATCCGACCAAGTATCAGGATCTGCGTGTAGGCCGTATCGACGCCATTCTGGTGGACCGCCTGGCCGCTCTGGAACTGACCGCCAAGGCCAAGGACACCGCGGTTTCCGGCGAACCCTTCTCCCGTCAGGAAGCCGGTATTGCCCTGCGCAAGGGCGAGCCTGAACTGCTGGCGGCGGTGAACAAGGCCATCGAGAAACTGCGCGCCGACGGCACGCTGAAAAAGATCTCGGAAAAATACTTCAACGCTGACGTCACTCAATAATGGAAGAAGGTTTCCAACTCGCACTGGACTCCGCGCCCTTTCTGCTCAAGGGCGCGTACTACACCGTCATCCTGAGCCTGGGCGGCATGTTCTTCGGCCTGCTGCTGGGGTTTGGCCTGGCGCTGATGCGCCTGTCACGCTTCAAGCTGGTGAGCTGGATCGCCCGCATCTACGTGTCGTTCTTTCGCGGCACGCCGTTGCTGGTGCAGTTGTTCGTGATCTATTACGGCTTGCCGCAATTGGGGATCGAACTTGATCCACTGCCCGCCGCCCTGATCGGCTTCTCGCTGAACATGGCGGCCTACGCTTGCGAAATCCTGCGTGCCGCCATCAGCTCCATCGAGCGCGGCCAATGGGAAGCCGCTGCCAGCATCGGCATGACCCGTGCACAAACCCTGCGCCGGGCCATCCTGCCGCAGGCCGCGCGCACGGCACTGCCGCCACTGGGCAACAGCTTTATCTCGCTGGTCAAGGACACGGCATTGGCCGCCACGATTCAGGTGCCGGAACTGTTCCGCCAGGCACAACTGATCACCGCCCGTACCTTCGAAATTTTCACCATGTATCTTGCCGCCGCGCTGATCTACTGGGTTCTGGCCACGGTGCTGTCGCACCTGCAGAACCAATTGGAAGAGCGGGTCAATCGGCACGACCAGGAGTCCTGACCCAATGATTGTCGTGGAAAAACTGACAAAGCAGTTCAAGGGTCAAGTGGTGCTCAATGGCATCGATCTAGAGGTCAAGGAAGGCGAGGTGGTCGCCATCATCGGCCCCAGTGGGTCGGGCAAGACCACCTTCCTGCGTTGCCTTAACTTCCTGGAAGAACCCACCAGCGGCCGGATCAAGGTCGGCGACATCGAAATCGATAGCAGCCGCCCACTGAACCAGCAGCTAGGCCTGGTGCGGCAGTTGCGCCAGCACGTAGGTTTCGTGTTTCAGAACTTCAACCTGTTCCCTCACCGTACCGCGCTGGAAAACGTCACCGAAGGCCCTTTGGTGGTGAAGAAAGTCCCCAGGGAACAAGCCCTGGCATTGGGCCGCAAGCTGCTGGCCAAGGTGGGCCTGGCGGGAAAGGAAGACGCCTACCCGCGCCGTCTCTCCGGTGGGCAACAGCAGCGTGTCGCCATTGCCCGGGCGCTGGCCATGGAGCCGGAAGTGATTCTCTTCGACGAGCCCACTTCAGCCCTCGACCCTGAACTGGTCGGTGAAGTACTGGCGACCATTCGCGGCCTGGCGGAAGAAAAACGCACCATGGTCATCGTCACCCACGAGATGGGCTTTGCCCGCGATGTGGCGAACCGGGTGGTGTTTTTCGACAAGGGTGTGATCGTCGAACAGGGCGAAGCAAAAGCACTGTTTGCCAATCCCAAAGAAGAACGCACACGGCAATTCCTCAGTAAATTCCTGAACAACTGAAGTTACACAGAACATACCAAACCCTATTAAAATCGCTCATCTTCCACGGACGGAAGTGACACTCCCCGAAATAACAAATCAACCGACCAGCAGCATCCCCGCTATTCCATTCAGCTTTCATTCAATCGCTCGATCGCGGTAAATAGAGACCTCCTGCCGCGAGCTCTTGTCACGTACGCGGCTACATATCCTACCCATACCCACACCGCGAAGTGCCAGATATTATGGCTCCAGCTCAGTAAGCCACCAAGAAAAAGGTCAACTAGCCGTCCATTGAGGAGCCATATGACGTAGGAGCTTTCTGAATAGCAAAACATCAGATCGTTATCAACTTCTAACTATTGACACGTTATCAAGCGCGCTCTTATCTAGACACCCACAAACTCTTCACCACACCTGAAACACTCTCAACGCTATTAATAAACAATTAACCGCTTGAATCACTGCCAACTAACGCACCCCATCATTACGAAATGGACTTCGTTGCATTATTTCAAGGAGAACACTCATGAACTGCATGTCGAACACAGTTGAACTGACAGCTCCCCGCCTCGCGCAATCACCGGGGTCAGCCATCAATATCACCTCTGCCGCTCACCTGCTGATCGAGATATCACCTTATGCCAGCATGGAAGAAGGCGACCTGATCGAGTTGTACTGGGACGACTGCTATGTGGCTTCCAGGGCGCTCGGTGCCACCGATATCGGCCAACCACTGCAATTGCGCGTGCCGGAGAGCTTCATCCGCAACGGCAACTCGCGAATCCACTATCAGGTCATGCAGGTTGGACGAAGCCCGACGTTGTCCGCTGCGAAAGGGGTTCAGGTCAAACTCGACTGCCCGGGAGGCCAGCCTCACGCCTTGTGCATCGACGAAAACCAGAGCCTGGAGCCCCTGGGCATTCCAGAGATGATCCGCCGCCACGGGGTGAATCCAAGCCAGATCAAGCGTGGCGTTCCGCTGACCATCGAGCCCTACCTGAACATGGCCGCTGACGATGCGATCACACTGCGCTGGGGCGATGTGCGCATGGACCTGCCCACGGTCAAACCGAGCGAAGTCGGCAAGCCCGTCAATGTCTGGGTACCGCCGGCGGTGATTCTGGAGGCGGGTGAAGACAACCGCCTGGAAGTCACCTATTGCATCCTCGACCGGGTAGGGAACAACTCACGCTGGGCACCGGCTCGCACCCTGAAGATCGGCGGTACCCAGCCCTGCTACACCGTGCGGCCCAACAAAGGGCTGCGTACCGAGAAACCCTGCATCGAGGCTGCTCGCCCACGCTTTGACAGGAACCACCCGCACCCTTGAACACCCGCGCTTCCGGTCTGACTGGGTCGCTTCGCGACCCAACGGGGCAAGCCTCCTTGCTACCAAGGTGCGACGCTGACCGTCTATGCATATTCCAAAATGTTAGTTCATAAATTGTTTATACGCCATTAGGGTATATGAACCGGACCACCGGACATTCTTGAATTCGATTTCGCCGCACGAGCGGCTTATCCATCAGATGTGAGGTAGGTATGGTCCGGAACACAATCACCCCAGTGCAGATCGCCAGGGCATTGCGTACAGCCAAGGAGTGGCAGTGATGTCCAGTCTGGCCGAAGCAAGCGTTCAGAGCGATCTGGACATCGCCCCGCCGTTGTTGCCCGCGCACGTACTGCGCAACGACGCACAAGCCCTTGAAGCTGCCCGTGAACTCGCGAATGGTGCCCGTCTGCAAGCGGCGCAACGCGATCAGCAACGGAAGTTGCCATGGGTACAGATCGAGCAATTCACCCGCAGCGGCCTGGGCAGTATTGCCATTGGCAAGGCTTTCGGTGGGCCCGAGGTTTCATACGTCACCCTCGCCGAAGTCTTCGCGATCATTTCCGCGGCGGACCCGGCGTTGGGACAAATCCCGCAGAACCAGTTCGGCATTCTTAACCTGCTCCAGCACGTTGCCCGCGAACCGCAGAAACAGCAGTTATTCCAAAGCGTGCTCGAGGGTGCGCGCATCGGCAACGCAGGCCCCGAACGCGGCAACAAGAACACCCTGGAACTCAAGGCGCGCATCACCGCCGAAGGTGATGGTTTCGTGCTCAATGGCCAGAAGTTCTACTCCACCGGCGCGCTGTTCGCCCACTGGATTGCCGTCAAGGCACTGAATGACGATGGCAAGCAAGTCATGGCATTCGTGCGTCGAGGCACCCCTGGGCTGCGCATCGTCGATGACTGGTCGGGGTTTGGCCAGCGCACCACGGCCAGTGGCACTGTGCTGCTGAACAACGTGCGGGTCGAAGCCGGCCTGGTGGTGGACAACTGGCGAATCAACGACAGCCCGAACATTCAGGGCGCCGTGTCACAACTGATCCAGGCCGCCATCGATGTCGGCATTGCCCGCGAAGCCATCGATGACGCCATCCGCTTCGTTCGCGAACACTCCCGGCCATGGATCGACGCCAAGGTCGATCGGGCCAGCGATGACCTCTATGTGATTGCCGACATCGGCAAACTGAAAATCGAATTGCACGCCGCCCAAGCGCTGCTGCGCAAGGCCGGCCGTGTACTTGATCAGGTCAGTGCGGCACCGGTCACCGCCCAATCTGCCGCCCGCGCCTCGATTGCGGTGGCCGAAGCCAAGGCGCTGACCACCGAGATCTCGTTGCTGGCCAGCGAAAAACTCTTCGAACTGGCCGGCAGCCGCGCCACCCTCGCCGAGTTCAACCTCGACCGCCACTGGCGCAACGCCCGCGTGCATACCCTGCACGACCCGGTGCGCTGGAAGTATCACGCGGTGGGCAGCTATCACCTCAACGGCACTTTGCCGGCCCGGCATTCCTGGATCTGACCGACCCGACCTCTGGAGAAACACATGACTCTTTCTCACTCCGTCGCGGTTATCACCAGCGATGAGCATGCCCTTATTGTCGCCAGCGACCTGGCCGATGACTTCAAGCGCGACAGCGCCCTGCGCGACCGTGAACGCCGCTTGCCGCACCTGGAACTGGAGGTTTTCTCACGCTCCGGCCTGTGGGGCATCAGCGTACCCAGGGAGTACGGCGGCGCGGGGGTTTCCAGCGTCACCCTGGCCAAGGTCATTGCCCTGATCGCCCAAGCCGACGGCTCCCTGGGGCAAATCCCGCAGAACCATTTTTATGCCCTCGAAGTACTGCGTATCAACGGCAGCCAGGCGCAGAAAAGCCGCCTGTACGCCGAAGTCCTGGCCGGCCAGCGCTTCGGCAATGCCCTGGCCGAATTGGGTACCCGCACCGCTCACGACCGGGTCACCCGCCTGACACGCGACGGCGACGGTTATCGCATCAACGGGCGCAAGTTTTACGCGACCGGCGCGATCTACGCGCAGCGGATTCCCACCTCGGTGGTCGATGAAAACGGCGTCCAGCAACTGGCCTTCGTCCCGCGCGACAGCCAGGGGTTGACGGTGATCGACGACTGGAGCGGCTTCGGCCAGCGCACCACCGGCAGCGGCTCGGTGGTGTTCGAGGAGGTCTACGTGTCGGCCGACGACGTGGTGCCGTTCCAGAGCGCCTTCGAACGCCCGACCACCGTTGGTCCGCTGGCGCAGATTCTCCATGCCGCCATCGACACCGGCATCGCCCGCGCCGCCTATGAGGACGCGCTGCATTTCGTGCGGACCAAAACCCGGCCGTGGATCGACGCGGGCAGCGACAAGGCCATTGAGGACCCGCTGACGCTCAAGCGCTTCGGCCAACTGGGTATTCGCCTGCACGCCGCGCAAGCCTTGCTCGAGCGTGCCGGCGAATACCTCGATGCGGCGCAGGCCCGGAGCGATGCGCAAACCGTCGCGGCGGCCTCGATTGCCGTGGCCGAAGCCCGCGCCATCAGCACCGAAATCTCGCTGGCGGCCGGCAGCACGCTGTTCGAACTGGCTGGCAGCCAGGCAACACTCGCCGAGCACGGCCTGGACCGGCACTGGCGCAACGCACGTGTGCATACCCTGCACGATCCGGTGCGCTGGAAGTACCACGCGGTGGGCAACTACTACCTCAACGACGAAAACCCGCCGCTGCGGGGGACCATCTGATGAGCCGCCCTGCAGAAGCGAAGAAAAAGATCCTGCTCAATGCCTTCAATATGAACTGCATCGGGCACATCAACCATGGCTTGTGGACCCATCCACGGGACAACTCGACCCAGTACAAGACCGTCGAGTACTGGACCGAACTGGCACAGTTGCTTGAGCGCGGATTGTTCGACGGCTTGTTCATCGCCGACATCGTCGGCGTGTATGACGTTTATCAAGGTTCGGTCGACGTTCCCCTGAAAGAGTCGATCCAGCTGCCGGTCAACGACCCGTTGCTGCTGGTCTCGGCCATGGCGGCGGTGACGAAAAACCTCGGTTTCGGCCTGACCGCCAACCTCACCTACGAGCCGCCGTACCTGTTCGCCCGGCGCCTGTCGACACTCGACCACCTGAGCCGTGGCCGGGTGGGCTGGAACATCGTTACCGGCTACCTGGACAGCGCCGCCAAGGCCATGGGCCTGAGCGAACAAGTGGAGCATGACCGGCGCTACGACCAGGCCGACGAATACCTGCAAGTGCTCTACAAGCTCTGGGAAGGCAGTTGGGAGAACGACGCGGTGATCAACGACCGGGCGCAGCGCATCTACGCCCAACCAGGCAAAGTGCATAAGGTCGAGCACCACGGCGAGTTCTATCAGGTCGAGGGCTATCACCTGTGCGAACCCTCACCGCAGCGCACCCCGGTGCTGTTCCAGGCCGGCAGTTCGGAGCGCGGCTTGCAGTTCGCCGGCCAGCACGCCGAATGCGTGTTCATCAGTGGCCAGGACAAGGCCTCGACCCGGGCCCAGGTGGACAAGGTTCGCGCCAGTGCCATCGAGGCGGGGCGCAACCCGGGCGACATCAAGGTGTTCATGGGCTTGAACGTGATCGTCGGGGCCACCGAAGCGCTGGCGTGGGCCAAGCATGCCGAGTACCTGGGCTACGCCAGTGCCGAGGCGGGAGTGGCGCATTTTTCCGCTTCCACCGGGATCGATTTTTCCGGGTACGAACTCGATGAGCCGATCCAGTACGTGAAAAGCAACGCCATCCAGTCCGCGACCCGGCACCTGCAAAACAACGATTGGACCCGGCGCAGATTACTGGAGCAACACGCCCTGGGCGGACGCTACATCACGGTGGTCGGCTCGCCCGTTCAAGTGGCCGACGAACTGGAGTCGTGGATCGCCAAAACCGGCCTGGACGGCTTCAACCTGACCCGCATCGTCACCCCGGAAAGCTATGTCGACTTCATCGACCTGGTGATTCCCGAACTGCAGCAACGCGGCTCGTACAAGACCGAGTACGAGACGGGCACGTTGCGCGAAAAGCTGTTTCACGCCGACGCGCATTTACCCGGACAACATACCGGCTCGACTTACCGTAACTGATCGTTCCAGCGCACCGCATGGGAACGAGCGACTTCAAACTGACTGGAAGCTCATGATGAAAAACACTCTGTTTACCCGCCCAGTCAAAGCACTGGCCCTGGCCCTCGGCCTGTTCAGCCCGGCGGTTTTCGCCGCCGACGCGCCCCTGAAAATCGGCACCACCGCCGCCTTCGCCATTCCCCTTGAAGCCGCTGTCGAAGAAGCCGGCAAACAAGGCCTGAAGGTCGAACTGGTGGAGTTCAGCGACTGGATCGCCCCGAACGTCAGCCTGGCCTCAGGGGACATCGACGTGAACTACTTCCAGCACATCCCGTTCCTGGAAAACGCCAAGGCCACCGCCCACCTTGACCTGGTGCCGTTCGCGCCGGGGATCATCAACAACGTCGGCCTGTACTCGAAAAAATACAAAAGCTTCGACGAACTGCCAGTGGGCGCCAGCGTGGCCATCGCCAACGATCCGATCAACAGCGGACGCGGCCTACAGTTGCTGGCCAAGGCCGGGCTGATTAGCCTCAAGCCGGGCGTCGGCTACAAAGCCACCGAGGACGACATCGTCGCCAACCCGAAGCAGATCAAGATCCTTCAGGTCGAAGCCGTGCAACTGGTGCGCGCCTATGACGACGCCGATCTGGTGCAGGGCTACCCCGCCTACATCCGCCTGGCCAAGACCTTCGACGCTGGCTCTGCCCTGCTGTTCGACGGTCTGGACCACAAGGAGTACGTGATCCAGTTCGTGATCCAGCCGAAAAGCAAGGCCGACCCACGCCTGATCAAGTTCGTCGACATCTACCAGCACTCACCCGTAGTGCGCGCAGCCCTGGACAAGGCCCACGGCCAGCTCTACCAAGCCGGCTGGGAAAGCTGAGCATGAGCGCCGCCATCCAACGGCGACTGGAGATTCCAGAGCCCCATGACGCCGAACAGACCGAACTGCATCCACAACTCACCCACGCTCACGTGCGCTTCATTGGCCTGGGCAAGACTTACCAGGGCCAACAGGGGCCGGTGGCGGCACTGCAGGGCATCGACCTGGCGATCCAGCGCGGCGAGGTGTTCGGCATCATCGGCCGCAGCGGTGCCGGCAAGTCGTCGCTGATCCGCACCATCAACCGCCTTGAGCAACCGAGCAGCGGCCGGGTGCTGATCGATCACGTGGACATCGGCGAGTTCGATGAGGACCGCCTGGTGGCGCTGCGTCGGCGCATCGGCATGATCTTCCAGCACTTCAACCTGATGTCGGCCAAGACCGTCTGGCAGAACGTCGAGCTGCCGCTGAAGGTTGCCGGTGTGCCGAAAGCCGAACGCGCGGCCAAGGTGCGCGAACTGCTGGAACTGGTGGGCCTGCAAGCCAAGCACAACGCCTACCCGGCGCAGCTCTCGGGGGGGCAAAAGCAGCGCGTCGGCATCGCCCGGGCGCTGGTGCACGACCCGCAGATTCTGCTGTGCGACGAGGCGACTTCAGCACTGGATCCGGAGACCACCCAGTCGATCCTCGGCCTGCTGCGCGAGATCAATCGGCGACTGGGGTTGACCATCATCCTGATTACTCACGAGATGGCGGTGATCCGCGATATCTGTGATCGGGTGGTGGTGCTCGAACACGGGCGAATCGTCGAGCAAGGCCCGGTCTGGGAAGTGTTTGGCAACCCACGACACGAGGTCAGCAAAACCTTGCTGGCGCCGTTGCAACACGGGCTGTCAGAAGAGCTGCAAAGCCGCCTGCAATCCCAGCCACATTCAGCGCAAGCCGCCGTCGTGCTGCGTTTGCAGTTCACTGGCAGCGGCGCGGATGAACCTGACCTGGCGGCGCTGTTCGGCGCCCTGGGTGGGCGGGTGCGCTTACTGCAAGGGGGTGTCGAACGGATCCAGGGGCATGCTCTCGGGCAATTGCTGCTGGCGGTAACAGGTTCGTCCCTGGGTGCCGAAGAACTGCGACAACGGGCCACTCAATGGGCGCAACAGGTGGAGGTGCTGGGTTATGTGGTTTGATCGATTGTTGCAGGGCGTTATCGACACCTTCCTGATGGTTGGCGTGTCGTCGCTGATCGCACTGTTGGCGGGTATTCCGCTAGCGGTAATCCTGGTGACCAGCGCCAAGGGCGGGATCTACGAAGCGCCGGCATTGAACCGGGCGCTGGGGGCCTTTGTGAACCTGTTCAGGTCGATTCCGTTCCTGATCCTGATGGTCGCGCTGATTCCCTTCACCCGCCTGATCGTCGGCACCACCTATGGCGTCTGGGCCGCCGTGGTGCCGCTGACCATCGCCGCCACGCCGTTCTTTGCGCGCATCGCGGAAGTCAGTTTGCGCGAGGTCGACCACGGCCTGATCGAAGCGGCACAGGCCATGGGCTGTCGGCGTTGGCACATCATTTGGCACGTGCTGCTGCCCGAAGCACTGCCGGGGATTGTCGGCGGGTTCACCATCACCCTGGTGACCATGATCAACTCCTCGGCCATGGCCGGTGCCATTGGTGCCGGCGGGTTGGGAGATATCGCGTACCGCTACGGCTATCAGCGTTTCGACAGCCAGATCATGCTCACCGTCATTGCGTTGCTGGTGATACTGGTGGCGGCGATTCAGGTCGGTGGGGATCGACTGGCGCGGGTCGTCAACAAGCGTTGAGCCCGTTTGCCGCCGAAGGGATGCGGACCCCGGGCACGGTCAACCGCAAAAAAGCTTATAGTCGGCCCATCTCCTTTGCCTGCGCAGCCGATCATGAAGCACACCCCCGACGACCTCCAGCAGATCACGACCACCACCCTGGGCCACTACGAGGAAGTGGCCGAGGATTTTCGCGAAGGCACTCGCGATCACGATGTCAGCCAGAACATCGACGCGCTGCTGCGGCATATCCAGGGTACGGCACCGTTCACCCTGCTCGATTTTGGCTGTGGGCCAGGCCGTGACCTGAAAACCTTCACCGCCATGGGTCACGTTGCCATTGGCCTCGACGGCTGTGAACGGTTTGCCCAGATGGCACGCGATGACAGCGGCTGTGAGGTCTGGCAGCAGGACTTTCTCAAACTCGACCTGCCGGACGAACGCTTCGACGGCATTTTCGCCAATGCCGTGCTGTTTCACATCCCTGTTCAAGAACTGCCCCGAGTGCTCAAGCAGCTGCATGGCTCCTTGAAACCGGGTGGCGTGTTGTTCAGTTCGAATCCGCGCGGGGATAACCGTGAAGGCTGGAGCGGGCAGCGTTTCGGGGCCTATCACGACCTGGCGGCGTGGCAGGTACTGCTGACAGCGGCAGGGTTTGTGGAGCTGGAACATTACTACCGGCCAGCGGGGCTGCCGAGGGATCAGCAGCCCTGGTTGGCGAGTGTCTGGCGCAAGGGATAACAGACTGAAGTCGGTGATGCCCTGCGTTGGTGACGCAGGGACGCCGAGCGTCCCGCGAGGCATTCCCACGCAGGCGCGTGGGAACGATCATCAAGCGCTCGCCGTTACTGTGCGGCGGTCTTCGGCTCCTTGATCTTGTACCAGGCCACATACAGCGCTGGCAGGAACAACAGCGTCAGCAAGGTGGCGACAATGATCCCGCCAATCATCGCGTAGGCCATCGGCCCCCAGAACACCTCACGGGCAATCGGGATCATGCCCAAGCTCGCGGCGGCGGCGGTGAGCAGAATCGGCCGGCGGCGGTGTTCGGTGGCTTGCACCACGGCATCCCAGGGGGAGCAGCCGCTGCGCTCGAGCTCGTCAATCTGGGTCACCAGGATCACCGAGTTGCGGATGATGATACCGATCAGCGCGAGAATCCCCAGAATCGCCACAAAGCCCATCGGCGTGCCCGTGGGAATCAGCGCCAGGACCACGCCGATCAGGCCCAGCGGCGCGACACTGACCACCAGGAACAGCTTCTGCACACTGTGCAACTGGATCATCAGGAAGGTCGCCATCAGGAACAGCATCAGCGGGACCACTTTGGCAATCGGCCCCTGGGCCTTGCCGCTTTCCTCCACCGTGCCCCCCGTGGCGACCTTGTAGCCCACCGGCAACGTAGCCGCGAACCGGTCGATATCCGGCTCCAACAACCGCACCAGGTCAGTGGGCTGGATCTCGTCGCGAACCGCCGCCTTGATGGTAATCGTCGGCTTGCGGTCACGACGCCAGACCAGCGGCTGCTCCAGCTCATAACGCACGGTGGCGAAGGCCAGCAACGGAATCGAGGTGCCGCTCGGCGTCACGATCTGCAGGTTCTGAAGGGTTTCCGGCGTTCCCCGTTCGCTGTCCACGGCGCGTCCGATCACGTTGATCAGGTAGATATCATCGTCAACCTGAGTCACCGTCGAGCCGCTGACGATGCCATTCATCAAGCTGGCCACATCCTCGGACGACAACCCGAGCTGCCGTGCCTTGTCCTGGGCAATATCGATGCGCAGGACCTTGCCCGGTTCGTTCCAGTCAAAAATGATTTCGCCGATGTGCGGGTTCTTGTCCAGCTCGCTGGCCAGGTCGATGGCGTGCTTGCGCACCTGGTCGATGTCCTTGCCGCTGACCCGGTACTGGATCGGCCGACCGACCGGCGGGCCCATTTCCAGCGCTTGTACATAGCTGCCGATACCGACGAAATCCTTGCGTAGCCGCTCGCGCAGCCGCTGGCTGAGCGCCGTGCGCGCCTGGAAGTCCTTGCTGACGATCACCAGTTGCGCATAGAAGGGGTTCTGCAATTGCTGGTCGAGTGGCAGGTAGAAACGAATCGCGCCCTGGCCGATATACGTGCTCCAGCGCACGATATCCGGATCGCCCTTGAGGGTCGCTTCCAGGCGGTCAACGGCCTTGCGGGTTTCATCCAGCGAGGCGTTTTGCGGCAGGTTCAGGTCGACGAGAATTTCCGGACGATCGGACGAGGGGAAGAACTGGTTCTGCACAAAGCGCATGGAAAACACCGCCAGCACGAAGCACAGCACCGTGATACCAATGGCCCACCAGCGATTGCGCATGCACCAGAGCAAACCACCGTTGAAGGCCCGGCCGATGCGCCCTGGCTCGGCAGAATGCGCTTTGACCTTGGTACTGAGGATGTGCACGCCGATCACCGGGGCAAACAGCACCGCGACAACCCACGACACGATCATGGCCACCGCGATCACGGCAAACAAAGTGAAGGTGTATTCGCCAGCAGAGCTACCGTTCAGCCCGATCGGCACAAAACCGGCGACGGTCACCAGGGTCCCGGTGAGCATCGGGAACGCGGTCGAGGTATAGGCGAAGGTCGCCGCCTGCTCCTTGGTTTCCCCCATTTCCAGGCGCGTGACCATCATCTCGACGGTGATCATCGCGTCATCCACCAGCAGGCCTAGGGCGATGATCAATGCACCGAGGGAGATCCGCTGCATGGTGATGCCACTGTATTCCATGAACACAAAGACCATCGCCAGCACCAGCGGAATCGAACACGCCACCACCAGCCCGGCGCGTACGCCAAGGCTGATGAAGCTGACCACCAGCACGATGATGACCG
The DNA here is from genome assembly GCF_900187505.1 of Pseudomonas sp. Irchel s3h17. Lineage (GTDB taxonomy): Bacteria > Pseudomonadota > Gammaproteobacteria > Pseudomonadales > Pseudomonadaceae > Aquipseudomonas. The sequence goes on along the minus strand of NZ_FYDL01000015.1, from coordinate 68,607 downwards.
CTTCGAACAGCGCGCTGGTGAAGCCGCCAACGGCCTCCTCCACCACTTCGGCCTGGTCCGACACCTTGTGCACGCCAACCCCCACCGGCAAGTCGGCGGTGAGCTGGTCCATGCGTGCGTGCAGGGCCTTGCCGAACTCCTGAATGTTGCCGCCCGCCTTCATGGCAATCGCCAGGCCAATGGCCGGCTGGCCATTGAAGCGGAACATCGGGGCGGCCGGGTCGACATAGCCACGGGTAATGTCCGCGATGTCGGCCAGGCGGTAGAAGCGGTCGTTGAGCCGCAGATTGACCGCCGCCAGGTCTTTCTCCGAAGCAAACTGCCCGGAGGTGCGCACGGAAATCCGCTCGGGACCGGCCTCGATCACCCCGGCCGGGGTCACGGCGTTCTGGGCTTGCAGGCTCTGCACCACCTCGCGCTGGTCAAGACCCAGGGCCGCCAGCTTGCGCGTGGAGAAGTTCAGGTAGAGCACTTCGTCCTGCTGGCCGACCATTTCGATCTTGCCCAGTCCCGGCACGTCGCGAATCTCCGCGCGCGCCTGCTCGACGTAGTCGCGCAACTGGCGCATCGACAGGCCATCGGCGGTAAAGGCGAACACCGAGCCGAACACATCACCGAATTCGTCGTTGAACGCCGGCCCCTGTATGCCTTGCGGGAAGGTCCCACGAATATCGTTGATCTTCTTGCGCACCTGGTACCAGATTTCCGGAATGTCCTTGGCCTTGGTGGTGTCGTGCAAGTAGACATACACCGTGGACTCGCCGGGCCGGGTGTAGCTTTTCACGTAGTCGAGCGAGTCGAGTTCTTCAAGCTTTTTCTCGATCCGGTCGGTGACCTGCTTGAGGGTTTCTTCCTGGGTCGCACCGGGCCAACGGGTCTGGATCACCATGGTCTTGATGGTGAACGAAGGGTCTTCCTCGCGCCCCAGGTTGAGGTACGAAAACACGCCCATGAGCAAGGCAACGAACATCAGGTACCAGACGAAGGACTGATGCTTGAGGGCCCATTCGGATAAGTTGAAACTCCCTTTCATCGCGGGCTGTCCTCGTCGATTTTCACTTTCTGCCCCGGCTTGAGGCTGTTCACGCCGGCGCTGACCACGCGCTCGCCACTCTTGAGGCCCCGCCCCAGGATCACACTGTCGGGACCACGGCTGACCACGCTGACCTCGCGCGGAGAAACGGTTTGGGTGTGGGGGTCGACCACCCAGATACGGGTTTTGCCGTCGACTTCCTGCAAGGTCGTCAGCGGCAGTTCAATGCGCGGTTCGATGGCGGTACGCAGACTCACACTAATGGCCGTGCCAAGGCGGAATCCCATGGGCGTTTCCGTCAGGGTCAGGCGCGCGCGCCGGGTACGGGTCGCGCTTTGTGCCTGCGGTTCGAGCTCGCGGATGATGGCCGTTGTGCGCATGCTCGGGTCCAGTTGCGCCGAGACTTCGAACACTACGTCGGTCGGCAACTGTTCGGCGAGGGTCGCCGGCAGGTCAATGACCGCCTCCTTGATATCCGGCCGCGCCAGAGTCACCACTTGCTGTCCGGCGCTCACCACCTGTCCGGCTTCGGCTTTCCAGGCCGTGACGACAGCGGCATGATCCGTGCGCAGCTCGGTATAGGCGAGCTGGTCCCGGGCCTGGTTGACCGCCGCCCGAGCCTGATCCAGTGACGCCTGGGTGGTTTTCAGGTCGGTCTGGGCGATGTCCAGTTGCGCCTGGGCACCGACCCCCTGGTCAAACAACTCCTGCTGACGCCGGGCATTGGCCTGGGCGTTGATCAATTGCGCCTCGATTTTCGCCAGGTCGCCCTGACTGGAGCGCAACTGGTTTTGCTGCTCCGTCGGGTCGAGGGTCGCCAGTAATGCGCCCTTCTCGACTTCGCTGCCGACATCCACTGCTCGGCTGGCGATGCGCCCCGGTACACGGAAACCGAGGTTGCTTTCGTAGCGAGCCTGGATGGTCCCGGCAAATCGCCCGAGATCCTCCTGATCCAGCGTCTGTACCTCGATGGACAACACCGGACGCACCGGTTCCGGTGGCGCCTCCTTCTCCGAGCAGGCCGACACCAGCAGGCCCGCCGACAACAACAGTACCCAGCGCTTCATGGTTGGGCTCCCGGTGATTGGGCCGAGGGTTGGGCAGGCGGGGTGACGATCTCCACCAACACATTGGGGTGCAGCAACTGGCCGCCAGCGGTGACGACTTTCTCACCGCCGGCCAGGCCCTCGCTGATGATGACTTTGCCCGTCAGGTAACGACCTACCTTGACGGTCTTGAGCTGTGCCTTGCCTTGCGCATCCACCAGCCACACGGCCGGCTCGCTGAGGTTCTTGGTCAGTGCCGCCCAGGGCAACTCGACCACGGACGTGCCTCGGACCTTGCCCGTGGCACTGACCACAGAGCCCAGCCGCATGCCCTGAGGCAATTCTGCAAGGGTCACTTTGATCTGTACCGTGCCGCTTTGCGCCGACACGGCCGGGGTAATTTCACGCACGATACCGGTGGTCTTGATGCGCGGGTCATCAAGTAGACTGACCACCACGGTCTTGTCTTCAGGCTCCTCGAGCAGCAGTGACTCATAGACGTTGAACACCGCGTCGCGCTCGCCGTCCCGTGCCAGGCTGAAGATCGGCACCGTGGCCTGTACCACCTGGCCGACTTCCGCCTGACGCGCAGTGATCACACCGGGGGCATCGGCAACCAGCGCGGTGTAGCCCAGTTGTTCACGGGCATTGGCCAACTGCGCCTGCGCGGCCGCCAGGGCGCTCTGGCTGCTGCGTAATGCCGCCTGGGCAGAGTCGTATTCGCTTTGGCTGGTATAGGCTTTGGGCAGGAGTTTTTGCTGGCGGACGAACGCGGCAGCCGCCTGCTTGACCCGCGCCTGTTCGGCGACCACTTGGGCCTGCGCACTGTCGACGCTGGTCTGCAGGTCTTTCGGGTCGAGGCGGGCCAGCACTTGCCTGGCGGACACGCGATCACCGACATCCACCATGCGCTGGATGATCTTGCCATCCACGCGAAACGACAACTCAGTCTGGACCCGTGCCTGAACATCCCCGGTGAGGGTCACCGAGGCCGCGAACTCAGAAGGTTTTACCTCTTGCACGAATACCCGTGGGCGATCCTTTTCAACGGGCTGCTTGTCGCCGCACGCGGCCAACAGGGCAAAGAGGCTCAGGCCAACGATACACTTCAATCCGGGACCAGCCATGCAAGCTCCTTTGCGTAATACGGGCGGACGGGTAACGATCAGACAATGAGCACCGACCAGGGTTTTCCTGGTGCATGCCCAGCGACTCACATACCGGGCGCTCACAGAGCTGCCGACAATAAGGCAAACTGGCATTCAACGCAGCAGGAATTCCCCAATGCTCAACACCCTGGCGGTGGCCAATTACCGCTCGATCAACAAACTGGTCATCCCGCTGGGCCGGCTGAACCTGATTACCGGACCCAATGGCAGCGGTAAATCCAACCTCTATCGCGCGCTGCGCCTGTTGGCCGAGACCGCCCAAGGCGGTGTGGTCAACGCGCTGGCCCGCGAAGGCGGGCTGGATTCGACCTTCTGGGCCGGGCCGGAAAACATCAGCCGACGCATGCGCAACCATGACGTGCCGATCGAGGCCTCGGTGCGCCAGGGCCCCAAGCGCTTGCGCCTGGGCTTCGCCGGCGAAGACTTCAGCTACGCCATCGCACTGGGCCTGCCCATGCCGTTGCCAGATCATGTGTCGTACTTCTCGCTGGACCCGGAAATCAAACGCGAATGCATCTGGGCAGGTGCCGTGTATCGTCCGGCGAGCCTGCTGGTGAACCGTGCCGGCCCGATGATTCGGGCCCGCGAGGGGCGCGACTGGGACGTCCTGGCCCAGCACACGCCGACCTTCGACAGCCTGTTCGACCAGGTCGGCAACCTGCGCTCGTCACCGGAAGTCTTGCTGCTGCGCGAGCACATCCGGGGCTGGCGCTTCTACGATCACTTTCGCAGCGATGCCGACGCTCCGGCGCGCCAGGTGCAGCTAGGTACACGCACACCGGTGTTGCATCACGATGGCCGTGATCTGGCGGCGGCGTTGCAGACCATCCGGGAGATCGGTGATCCCGAGGCGCTGCAAAACGCGGTCAGCGATGCCTTTCCCGGTGCCCGGCTACACATCGAGCCCGTGCAAGGCGGCCGCTTTGCCATTGAGTTTTATCAGGAAGGCTTGCTACGCCCGCTGTCCGCCGCCGAACTGTCGGACGGCACCTTGCGTTACCTGCTGCTGATCGCAGCGCTGCTGACACCACGGCCTCCGACGCTGATGGTCCTCAACGAACCGGAAACCAGCCTGCACCCAGACCTGCTGCCGGCCCTGGCCCGCCTGATCATCCGCGCCTCGCAAGACTGCCAGGTGTGGGTGGTGTCCCACGCCAGCCGCCTGATCGCCGCGCTGCAGCAAGACCCCGAGTGCAATTGCATCGTGCTTGAGAAACAGTTTGGCCAGACGCAAATCGTTGGGCAGGGGATGCTGGATGAACCGGCGTGGAACTGGCCGGACTGAGACAGCGGGCTGATGCCTGGCCGCGCGGTCAGGCGGCCGTTTGCGTCACTTGAAAAGTTGCCCCCCGGATTGGCGAAGTCCGCAGGCGACAGCTATTTTCCTTTGCGCTGTAGGAGGGTTCTTTGTTTCGCCTCACCCCTCCAAGGACGAACAGCGCTCGGTCAGACTCCTCGACCCGACATCCAACAAGGACGATCAACATGGCAGACCTGAACACCCCCCCGCGACTGGACCCGCAGGATGTCGTGAAGTGGTTGGTGGCGTTGCGCCAGGCATTGAAGACCCCGACGGCCTGAGCGAGATGCCGGGCTTGATCATGTGGCGGGTGGACCTGCCACCGATCTGACGCTCATAAAAAACGCCGACGCGGGTGAAAGCCGTCGGCGTTGAAACCTTGAACGGGGCTGCGGCGTTATCAGAACGCTGGCAGTACCGCACCGCTGTACTTCTGGGCAATGAACGCTTTGACTTCAGGGCTGGTCAGGGCCTTGGCCAGTTTCTGGATCGCGACGCTGTCCTTGTTGTCTGGACGCGCGACCAGGAAGTTCACGTACGGCGAATCGGCACCTTCAATCACCAGCGCATCCTTGGCCGGGTCCAGGCCGGCTTCCAGCGCGTAGTTGGTGTTGATCATGTCCAGGTCGACCTGGTCCAGCACACGCGGCAGCATGGCCGACTCCAGTTCCTTGAACTTGAAGTTGTGCGGGTTCTTGGCAATGTCCTTTGGCGTGGCCAGGGCGTTTTTCGGGTCTTTCAACTCGATCAGGCCGGCTTTCTGCAGCAGGATCAGCGCACGACCGCTGTTGCTGCCTTCGTTCGGGATGGCGATGGTGGCGCCGTCTTTGAGCTCAGCCAGGGACTTGACCTTTTTCGAGTAGCCGCCGAACGGTTCGACGTGCACACCGATCACCGTCTCCAGGTGAGTGCCTTTGCCTTCGTTGAAGCTCTTGAGGTACGGCAGGGTCTGGAAGTAGTTGGCGTCCAGACGCTTCTGATCGACCTGCACGTTCGGTTGAACGTAATCGGTGAAGATTTTGATCTCCAGATCCACGCCCTCTTTGGCGAGGATCGGCTTGATCAGTTCGAGAATCTCGGCGTGTGGCACCGGCGTTGCGGCAACTACCAGCTTCTCGCCCGCCTGGGCGATACCTGCGGTCAGGGCCGCCGCCAATGCGGTGAACAACAGAACCTTTTTCATGCAGTGTCCTTATTTGTCGTTGTCGACAACGGCTAAAAAGTGAGGTGCCAGTGAAGGGCTATCAGTGGCGTGAAGCGGACAATACCGAGGTTTTTTATTCCTGAATAATATCTTTTATTCACTTTCATATTCCGTTTAGTTCTTTAAACAACGACCCGCCCTGACACCCGCCAATGCCTACAGGGCCTGCGCCAGGCTGGCGAGCAGGCGCCCGAGCGCTGCGCGTTCAGCGACCGAGCCGGTGGTGATGAGCTGCGTGGCCTGCTGCTCGATCAACGACAAGGGCGACACCACCTGCGGCAAGTTCAAATGCGCAGGTTGTATCTCCTCGCCGCTACTCACCAGCAACGCAAAGTGAATGATATTTTCCAGCTCACGGGTATTGCCCGGCCAACTGTGTTGCTCCAGCAGCCGTTGCGCCGCCTCACTGATAAACGGCACTGGCAGGCCGAGACGCTGGCTGTAGATCCCCAGGAAGTACTCGGCCAACGATTGAATGTCGCCGACCCGCTCACGCAGCGCCGGCAGTTCAAGTTGGCCTTCACTGAGGTAATGGAACAGTCGCTCGTGGAACTTGCCGGCGGCCACCGCCTGTGCCAGGTCAATGCTGGTGGCCGCCACCAGGCGTACATCCACCGGGCTGGGCTGCTGCGCACCGACACGGGTGACTTCGTGATTCTCCAGGGCTGCCAGTAATCTGGCCTGAATCGGCAACGGCAAATCGCCAATCTCGTCCAGGTACAGGGTCCCGCCATTGGCCGAGCCAAACCAGCCGGCGCGACTGCTGGCCGAGCCGCTGAAACTGCCACCGGCATAACCGAACAACTCAGCATCGGCGTAGGTCGGGCTGATGGCACCGCAGTTGACCGATACAAACAAACCGCCGCGGTCACTGGCGCGGTGAATGTGCCGCGCCAGCAATTCTTTGCCGGTACCGGTCTCGCCGCGGATCAGTACGCAAATCGAGCGCGGCGCCAGTTCCTCAAGGTCCTGGCGTAGCTGGCGCGAGCGTGGATCGACGAACACCAGCGCCTTGGCGCGGATACTCAACGGGCTTTTCTCGGCATCGGGAAAGGTCAGCAGGGACTGACCGAAAGACTCATGCACACTCATGACGGACTCCCGCCCAAACCGTCGGCGGACGGGGGCGTTGCAATGAAAAGGATGTTCAGGCGCGACGCAGGGCGCGATGTTCCATGCGGGTTTGCAGGCGATACAGGTAGGCAAAACCCTGCTCCCAGCGATGGTGACCGGACTTCACATTGATGTGCCCGGCACCGGCCAGGATGCCGGCCTCGGCGCCCCAATGGCGCGCCAGCTCAAGGGCGCGCGGCGCGCTGACCGCCGCGTCGTTATCGGCGCTGACGACCTGGCTCGGGAACGGCAGCAGGTGCATCGGAATCGGTGCAAAGTTGCGCAAGGCCGGCACGCAAGCCGGGCGTTCGACGTCGGCAGGCGCCACCAGCAGGGCCCCGCGAACCTGACGCAGCGCCTGCGACGGCGCGGTGGCTGCCCAATGCGCGACGGTGATGCAACCCAGGCTGTGGGCGATCAGGATCACCGGCGTGCTGTCGGCATCGATCGCTTCGGCCAACGCGGCCACCCAGTCTTCACGGCGCGGCGTCAGCCAATCGGCCTGCTCGACCCGTGCGCTGTTCGGCAGGCTGTTCTGCCAGTGGGTTTGCCAATGATCGTCTGGCGATCCCTGCCAGCCCGGCACAATCAGGTAGCGAATGGATTCGTTGCGCATGGGGGGCTCTCCTGTGCGTGTCTATTCCTGAGCGAGTATAGGGACGAGACTTATATTCGTTAAGGAATAAGAATTCATTAAATAAGACCTAAATAGAATATGAAGAACCTTTCCACACACCGTGGTTTTCCCAAATAAAAAAAGGGCCGCACCCTGCCAAGGAGACGGCCCCGGAAATCGATGGATTCAAGCGCAGGCAACGGTAACGTCACGCGCTGCTCTCTTGCGTAGAGGGATACCGGATCAAGGTTTCAATCTAATGAATCAGCCCTTCAACGTAGGGCGCCACTGCATCGCCGAACCAATCATCACTTCAAACGCTTATTCTTTAAAGTAATATTTAATACTTAACATAGATCAATAAGCGATATGCAATTCAAGCGTTCGTCGAAGGCCACATCGCTCCCGACGCGGCCATAAAGTTCGTCACACTGAGTCATGCCAAGGACTGCAAAGCACCAACCTGCCTGCTGATCACCGGTAACCGGGCTGGCTTTTTCCGGTGATCAGCACCGGCTAAACGTCAGGGCGACCGTCACAGCTTGTGCCCGCACACAACGCAGGAACAACTAGGTTTGAGCCGCTACCGCGATATCAACTGCCTGTCGTTCTTTGCGCACAAACCGGTTCGCCCGGCCAAACGTGCCGAAATCGTTAAACCGCACCCCCATCTCCCGCATCACCTTGTGCGCCACCGGCACGGTCATCTGGCGAATGTAGAACGGCTCCTTCACCACAAAATGATGAATGCCGTGGCTGCTGCCGAAGTTGAAGCAGAACGCCTGCAACGGCCACATCCACCAGGGGTTGAGTACCTGGGTCTGCTGGATCACGTTGCCCGCCTCGAGGTCGCCGTAGTAGTGCATGTTTGAGCTGACAAAGTGCAGGCAAAAGGTGCGCAATACGTTCGGGCCGATGATCACCACTACGGCGATATCGATCGCCTGCATCACTGACAAGGTCGTCGCCGACCACTCCACCGAGGTGCCCATCAGCCAGGCGACGCCGTTGATCCCGTGAAAGCCGAGGAACACATACCACGCGCCCCAATGCATCAGTGCCAGCGGCGCATAGACCTTCAGGCTGCGCTGCAGGATGCTCGACTTGTGGGCCCAGGTCCTGGCCCGCAGCACACGGATAAACGCCGACATCACGTTGTCACCGACCATCAGCAAGCGCGCGACACCCCAAGGCTCGCCATTGGTGATGGCGCGCTCTTCCATGTCGGCTTCAGTGCCGGACACCTTGTGGTGATTGAGGTGCAGGTGGCGGCGGATCCACGGATTGATGGTGCTCGGACGCGCCAGCCACACCAGGCCCATCATCAGGTTGTGCGGCACGCGTTGTTTACGGAAGTACATGCTGTGGATCAGGTCGTGCTCCAGTTCATGGGTCAACGACGCAAAAAAAGCATTCAGCAGCAGGCATGTCCACCAGGCCATGTACCCCGTCATGTATAACGTCGCCGAACCGATCATCCCGGCCAGTGCGAAGGCCAGAATGCCCGCGCCAAGGGCATCCTGATGATTGAGCAGCGGGTAGCGCTGGCGCAGTTCGACGCCTCGGGCGAGCACCACTTGGCGGATATGCGCCGATCGTTGCTGTGCATTCTGGCCCTGGGGACTTGCAGAAGTACCGTGCATGCTTCCATCCTCTGGTTATTGATGCTCGCATCCTGCCCTGTGCACTTGCGCCGGGCGTTAGCTGTGAACGCCAACCTGTTGACCGGAAGCGCCAATCATCATGATTGAACCCACCTCCCTCGCCAGCTGGACCCGCGCCCTGCGCAAGCAACTCGACGCCCTGGGACTCGACAGCGCGGCACTGTGCCAGCAGGCCGGGCTCGATCCACAACTGATGGACGACCCCAATGCCCGCTATCCACTGTCGGCAACCACTCGCTTGTGGGAAGTGGCGGTGCACGCCAGTGGCGACCCGGCCATCGGTCTGCGGGTGTCGCGGTTTGTCAGCCCCACGACCTTCCACGCATTGGGTTATGCGCTGGTCGCCAGTGGCAGCCTGCGGGAAGTGTTCGAACGCATCGTGCGCTATCACCAGGTGGTCAGCGACGCCCTGGACCTGCACCTGAGTCGCGCCGAGGACCGCTATCGCTTCACCCTCCAGGTGCCCGAAGGCAGCCCGGCCCCCGCCCCGGAAGCCATCGACGCCTTTGCCGCGATCTACGTGCGCACCTGCCGCAACCGCCTGGGCCGCGAGTACGCGCCGCTGGCGGTGTACCTGCGCCGCCCGGAGCCGATGGATCCTCACCCTTGGCACAAGGTGTTCCGCTCACCGGTGTACTTCGCCGCCGACGAAGATCGACTGGAGTTTGCCCTCGAAGACTTCGACAGCCACCTGGACGACGCCAACCCGGAACTGGCCGAGCACAACGAAACCGTGCTCAAGCGCACCCTGGCGCAACTCAAGCCCCTGACCTGGGAGCGCAAGGTTCGCGATGCCATTGAAGAGCAATTGCCCGAGGGCGAACCCAGCGCCGAACGCATCGCCCAGGCGCTGCACCTGAGCTTGCGCAGCCTGCAACGGCACTTGGCGGATGAGGGCTGTCGCTTCGACACCCTGCTCAACGAAAGCCGCGAAAACCTGGCCCTGCTGCACCTGCGCGATCCGCAATGTTCACTGAGCGAAATCAGCTACCTGCTGGGGTTTGCCGACACCAGCAGCTTCAGCCGCGCCTTCAAGCGCTGGACCGGCATGACACCGGGACAGTTTCGCGACGGGTTGCGCTGATCAGCCTTTCACCAGACTGCGCATGACACCTGATCGCCACTGCTCGATCATCGCAGCACCCATTTCGGCAAACGCACGGTTTGTCCTGCAATAATCCAGCATCTCGACCATCGCTACGTCCATCCCATGGACGACTTGTTGCAGTAGTTCATTGCAGCGGCCCTCCGTCAGGTTGCAGGCCGACCGGCCAAAACGCATGAGCATTTTGTATTTGGGCCATGCCTTTGACCCACCCAATAACAACGCCATGCTGTCGGTCTTGATGTAGACCGAGGTGGTGACGATGTCATAGGCCGGAGCGAAGCGGATGGGCGCATCAGCACCGCAGTGCGGGTAAAGCACACCAAAGTTCTTGAGGTGGGCGTCACCATTTTTCAGACCCGATGACAATGCAACCGTCTTGAAGAACGACTCAAGGGCCTGGTTCAGCAACGCTGGGGAGACGAACGCCTTGATCTGTTTGGCGACCCCTTCGTATGAGCCATCGTATTTAGCCCTGGAAGGCCAGGCATTGAGCACGCAGAAATCTTCAAAGCCCAGATAGCCCTGGCCATTCAGATCAAAACGTTCGACGACCAGAAATTTGCCGCGCTCACTGAGCTCGAACCCAGGTACTTCCAGCCCGGAATGCAGGGCAGCCCGCATGCAGAAGTACTCATTAGCGGCCAGCTCAGGGTATTCCTGCGGGCGAAAGGTCTTGACCAGATGGGTTGCCCCACGATGGGTCAGCCGATCGATGGTGGTCGCGCTGTCACGAACCAGCACTTTGGGCTGCACACCGGAAACGCCCGAATATTGGCCATAGGTGTGCAACAGATCATCAAACAACCCCTGGGCGCCGTCATGCACCAGAAGGTCTGCAAGGCTGGTTTCAGGTGGCCGGTCACTCGCGCCCTGACCCTCCGTAATCCCCAGTCGACCCAACTGATGGGGGCCCGTGATCGCCAACATCGCGAAGTCGTCAAACCCTCGAACCGCCTTACTGAAGCGACGGACCAGCGCTTCACGCAGCGCCCCTTCCGGCAGATTCATTTCAAACACCGGCGGCACTCCCCGCTCCCACGTGTAACTCTCAAGGCGCACCGGCATGGTCAGCGAGACGGCGTTTTCTTCCTGCGCGTCCTCGCCGTAGGTAAACACTGAGTCAACGCGAGACTGACTGCGGCCCAAGGTCCCCACCGAAGTGCCGGATACACTGATGTGCAACCTGTGCGTATCGTGCGGCTCAACCATGGAAGTCGACCTTTTTCAGGCTGTCCAGAGTCGGACGCTTCGATTGTCGAGGTGCGGCCGTGAGTTCGTATCCAAAGCCATTGAGAATGGCTTCAACCTTGCGGATACCGATTTCGGACAACGAGTTATTCTCGATACCGGAGATAGTGGCGCGGCTCATCCCATACTGCTTTGCCAGTTCTTGTTGTGTCAGCTTGCGTTCTTTACGGAGCGACCTGATCAGCTTTCCAAGGTTTTCCATCCGTCATACCTGCATCATATACAGTGCTTTTCTAATAATTTACATATTATGCATCATATTTAATGCACTATTAGACCATAGCTTAGCTCATTCCCTGACCAGACGGCGCTTCGCAGCTACGCAACACGCCACTTGATGCCCCAGTTCCTACACGGCGACCGAAATCAGGTGAGGAACTCAGAGGCCCGCCAATGCCCGCAAGCGCTGGGCATCGAGAATCTCGATCTCACCATAACCGAGGCTGAGGATGCCCTGGTTTTCCAGGTCCTTGAGGATCTGGTTGGTGGTCTGGCGGGACAGGGACAGCAACAGCGCCAACTGCTCCTGAGGTAACTGCAGGACACGACGGGCGTGCTCGAACTCGCCGTAACCGTCGGCGATCATCAGCAAGCGGTGCGCCACCCGCGCCGGTGCCGGCAGCAGGGTCAACTGCTCGAGGTTGATGAAGGTCAGGCGCAGTTTATGGCTCATCAACAACGCCAGCTGCCGCCAGTGCTGCGGTTGCTGGTCGAGAAAAGCCAGCAGGCTGGCCTGCGGAATCTGCAGCAAGGTGCACTCGCCAACGGCGTAGGCATCATGGGTGCGTGGCTGGCCATCGAACAGGCAGATCTCGCCAAACCAGTGCGGCGCTTCGATCAGGCTCAACAACGCCTCCTTGCCCTGTTCACTGACCGCACCGACGCGCACCGCGCCTTCCAGCACCGCGTACAGGCCACACGGTGCATCGCCGCGCCCGAACAGCCGCTGGCCCGACGCCAGCCGCCGCGGGCGGGCCAGGGACAGCAGGCTATCCTGTAGAGAGGACGACAAATGACTGAACCACTGCCCCTGCATCAGGCATGACCGCCAGGCCTGTATTGGCATGAAGACTCCAAAATGATTGTCGCGTGGCTGACAGTGCCACGACGGATCGCAGGGCATGATCAGCATCCCTACAGGAGGAATAACAATGAAAAGCCTCGTTGACCACCTCAGTCAATACGCCGCGTACCACCGTGACCCGCGCAACATCGCCAGCCACTTTATCGGCATTCCGCTGATCGTGGTTGCCGTCGCCGTATTGCTGTCACGTCCGGGATGGCCTGTGGCCGGGTTCTGGCTGTCACCGGCGGTGCTGCTGGCATTGGCCTCGGCGTGGTTCTACTTGCGCCTGGAGGTGCGCCTGGGCGTGGTGATGACGGTGCTGCTGGGCCTGTCCATCTGGCTCGGCCAGATCCTCGCGGCACACAGTACGCTGCTCTGGCTGGGCAGTGGTATTGCGATGTTTGTGCTCGGCTGGGCGATCCAGTTTGTCGGCCACTATTACGAAGGGCGCAAACCGGCGTTTGTCGACGATGTGACCGGGTTGATTGTCGGACCGCTGTTCGTGGTCGCGGAGCTGGCGTTCATGCTCGGCATGCGCCATGACCTCAAGGAGCAGATCGAGGCGCGGGCGGGGGTGGTGCGGATCAATCCAAAACGCGCTGCGGCGTAGGACACCCTCGCGAGCAAGCGGGGGGCGCCCCGCTTGCGTGCAACGCTTTCAGATATTGGCGATTTTCTGCCAGACCTTGGGTTTGAAGAACAGCGTTTCGCCCTTGGCCAGGCCCGTCAGGCTGTCGTGGTCCTTCACCACTTCGGCCTCGATCAATTCACTCTGCCCTTCCACTTTCAAGGTCACCCGCGTCGTCGCTCCCAGAGGGCGGATGTCGCGGACTTCGGCGGCGTGGTGATCGGCAAGCTCATGGCGCGACAGCGACACTTCGTGCGGCCGGAACAGCACGTGATTGTCTTCGCCCAAATGCAAGCGGTTGGAGTCACCGAGGAAGTGGTACACAAAATCGCTGGCCGGGTTTTCGTAGACATCACCGGGTGAGCCGATCTGCTCGATCACCCCCTTGTTCATCACCACGATGCGGTCGGCCACTTCCATCGCTTCTTCCTGGTCGTGGGTCACGAACACCGAGGTCAGGTTGATGTCTTCGTGCAGACGCGCCAACCAGCGGCGCAGCTCTTTACGGACCTTGGCATCGAGGGCGCCGAACGGCTCGTCGAGCAGCAACACCTTCGGCTCCACCGCCAGGGCACGGGCCAACGCAATGCGCTGACGCTGGCCGCCGGAGAGCTGTTCCGGGTAGCGATCCGATAACCAGTCGAGCTGCACCATGTTCAGCAGTTCGTGGACCTTGGCGGCAATCTGGCTTTCGCTCGGGCGCTGGTTTTTCGGTTTCATGCGCAGGCCGAACGCCACGTTGTCGAACACCGTCATATGGCGGAACAGGGCGTAGTGCTGGAACACGAAACCGACGTTGCGATCACGCACATCGTGGCCGGAGACGTCTTCACCGTGGAACACGATGTTGCCCTGGTCCGGGGTCTCCAGGCCGGCGATGATTCGCAGCAGCGTCGTCTTGCCGCAGCCGGACGGACCCAGCAGCGCCACCAGTTCACCGCTCTGGATGTCCAGGCTGATGTTGTCCAGCGCCTTGAACGCATTGAAATTCTTGCTGACGTTACGCACTTCGATCGACATGAATTATTCCTCCGCGGCGCTGGCGCGCAGGCGGTTAATACGGGATTCGCTCCACTGCTTGAGCAGCAGGATGAAGAGCGCCAGGATCAGCAACAGACTCGCCACGGCAAACGCGGCCACATGGTTGTATTCGTTGTAGAGGATCTCGACGTGCAACGGCAAGGTGTTGGTCACCCCGCGGATATGCCCGGAAACCACCGACACCGCACCGAACTCACCCATGGCCCGGGCCGTACACAGCACCACGCCGTAGATCAGGCCCCATTTGATGTTGGGCACGGTGACGTGCCAGAACATCTGCCAGCCATTGGCCCCGAGCAAGCGCGCGGCCTCTTCTTCCTGGGTGCCCTGCTCCTGCATCAGCGGGATCAGTTCACGGGCCACGAACGGCACGGTGACGAAAATCGTCGCCAGCACGATGCCCGGCAAGGCAAACACGATCTGGATGTCGTGGTCCTGCAGCCATGGACCGAACAGCCCCTGTGCACCGAACATCAGCACATAGACCAGGCCCGCGATCACTGGCGACACCGAGAACGGCAAGTCGATCAGGGTCACCAGCATGCTCTTGCCACGGAACGAGTACTTGCTCACGCACCAGGCCGCGCTGACGCCGAACACCAGGTTCAGCGGAACCGAAATCAGTACGGCAATGACCGTCAGCTTCAAGGCCGACAGGGCATCGGGCTCGAAGATCGCGGTGAAGAACGCCCCCAGGCCCAGCTTCAGGCCCTGGGACACCACGATGAACAGCGGCAACAACAGAAACAGGGTAAAGATCAGCCAGCCGAGGACGATCAGGATCCGCCGTGATGTGGCACTGCCACGGCGGGCGGCGTTGGCCGAAGAGGCCGCGGCAATAGACGATTGGGACATTGTGTTCGCGCCTCCTTATGGGGTTTCGATACGCCGCTGCAACAAGTTGATCAGCAGCAACAGGACGAAGGAAACCACCAGCATCAGCACGCCGATGGAGGTGGCGCCGGTGTAGTCGTACTGGTCGAGCTTGACCATGATCAGCAGCGGCAGGATCTCGGTTTTCATCGGCATGTTGCCGGCGATGAAAATCACCGAGCCGTACTCGCCGACTCCCCGGGCAAAGGCCAGGGCGAAACCGGTCAGCCAGGCCGGCAACAGGGCCGGCAGCAGGATATAGCGGAACACCTGCAACGGCTTGGCACCCAGGCAGGCGGCGGCTTCTTCGATTTCTCGTGGAATATCGGCCAATACCGGCTGCACCGTGCGCACCACGAACGGCAACGTCACGAAAGTCAGCGCCAGGGTGATGCCCAACGGGGTGTAGGCGATCTTGAAGCCCAGGTCGGCGGCGAACTGCCCCACCAGCCCGTTCGGCGCGTACAGCGCGGTCAGCGCAATACCGGCCACCGCCGTTGGCAGCGCGAACGGCAGGTCGATCATCGCATCGATGACCTTGCGTCCCGGGAAGGTGTAGCGCACCAGGACCCAGGCCAGCAACGTGCCGATGAGGCCGTTGATGATCGCCGCGCACAGCGCGGTGCCGAAGCTGAGCTGCAACGCTGCCAGCACCCGTGGCGCGGTGATGATTGCCCAGAACTGATCCCAGGTGAGTTGAGCGGCATGCACGAACATCGCCGCCAGCGGAATGAGCACAATCAGACTGAGGTACACCAAGGTGTAACCCAGCGTCAGCCCGAAGCCGGGTATGACGGGGGAGATACGACGCGACATAAAAGTCCTTGGTTGAACGCACAAAACCCGAAGGCGACTCCGGGCTTGATGCTGGCTGGATTCAGGTTACTGCGCCTGGTAGATCTGGTCGAACACGCCACCGTCATTGAAAAATTTCGGTTGGGCAGTTTTCCAGCCGCCGAAGTCCTTGTCGATAGTCACCAGTTCCAGGGTCGGGAACTGCTGGGCGTACTTGGCGGCCACGGCCTTGTCACGCGGACGGTAGAAGTTCCTGGCGGCGATTTCCTGGCCGGCGGGGCTGTACAGGTGCTTGAGGTAGGCTTCGGCGACCTGCTCGTTGCCTTTTTTCTCGGCATTCTTGTCGACCACGGCCACGGGTGGCTCGGCGAGGATCGACAGCGAAGGCACGATGATTTCGAACTTGTCGGCGCCACCGTCTTCCTTCAGCGCCAGGAACGCTTCGTTTTCCCAGGCCAGCAACACATCGCCCTGCCCGTTGTTGACGAAGGTGATGGTCGAACCGCGAGCACCGGTGTCCAGCACCGGGACGTGCTTGAACAGGGTCTGCACATAGTCCTTGGCCTTGGCTTCATCGCCGCCGTTGGCTTTCAGGCCGTAGGCCCAGGCGGCGAGGAAGTTCCAGCGCGCGCCACCGGAGGTTTTCGGATTCGGGGTGATCACTTCGACGCCATTCTTGGTCAGGTCGCCCCAATCCTTGATGCCCTTGGGGTTGCCCTTGCGCACCAGGAACACGATGGTCGAGGTGTAGGGCGTGCTCGCCTCAGGCAGTCGTTTCTGCCAATCGCCCGGCAGGGTCTTGCCCAGTTTGGCGATTTCGTCGATGTCACCGGCCAGCGCCAGCGTCACCACGTCGGCCCGCAGGCCATCGATCACCGCACGGCCCTGCTTGCCCGAGCCGCCGTGGGACTGCTGGATCTTCACGTTGTCGCCAGCGTGCTCCTTTTTCCAGAAGTCGATGAATTCGGCGTTGTACTCCTGGTACAGCTCCCGCGTCGGATCGTACGACACATTGAGCAATTCGTAATCCTTGGCAACCGCGGAACCGGCAAACAGGGCACTGGCCAGAGCGGCCAACGCGTAACGGCGAATCGACGACATAGTGAAGCTCCTGAAATTTTTAGTGCTGGCTGTTCTTATGTATTTCTGGAATCGGGTTGCCTGTCGGGGCTGGCATCAGCCCGGCTTGTTGCCGGGATTCTGCAAGCGGAATTTCTCTTTGCGTTCGATCTGAACCACCTGGGCGTTATGCACAGTGATCTCTACCGCACCAAAGCGCAGATCGCGCAATGCGCTCTGGATCTCGCGCAAGATGGTTGCTTCGTCCTGGCCGTCAACGCTACGTAGAGATGCGCTCATGGTGCTGCTCCTGAAATGAGATGTGCCCGGCAGTGGCGGCACTGCGTGTGGCGTGGGAGCAATATTAGAGAGGCACGGATATACTTAAAAATACTATTTAAGAATGTTTATATAACTGAAAGAGCGCGCCTTCTCGCACAGCCCTGCAGGAGCGTTCAGTGCAGGGGAATCACCGGTGTTCGTGCCCAATCCAGTTCATGTGCTGGCAGCGGGCGGCCAAACCAGTAGCCCTGGCCCAGATCACACTCGTGCTCAAGCAGAATCGCCGCCTGCTCGACGTGCTCGATACCTTCGGCATGCACTTGCATGCCCATGCTTTGCGCAAGGGCGATGATCACCCGCACGATCGCCACGTCATCGTCATCCCAGGGCAGGCCGGCGACAAATCCCTGATCGATCTTGAGTTTCTGCACCGGCAGGCGCTTGAGGCGCAGCAGCGACGAATAACCCGTACCAAAGTCATCAATGGCCAGGCGCACTCCCAGTTCGCGCAAGCGGTGCATTTGCTCCAGCGCCACCTCCGGATCGTCCATCACCGCGCTTTCCGTCACCTCCAGCTCCAGGCAGGCCGGGTCCAGTCCCGTGTCATGCAGTACCTGGGCAACCCGCTCATACAGTTCGCGCCGGGCAAACAGCCGTGTGGAAACGTTCACCGCGATAAACGACAACCGCGCCCCGGCCTTCTGCCAGTCACACATTTGCCGGCACGCCTGCAGCATCACCCAGGCGTCGATCTCGGCAATCAACCCGGTGCGCTCGGCAATCGGAATGAACTCCGCCGGCGATACCAGCCCGCGCTGCGGGTGCTGCCAGCGAACCAGGGCTTCAACGCCAACCAGACGGCTGGTCTTGAGGTCATGCACCGGCTGGTAATGGACCCGCAACTCTTGCTGTTCCAGCGCACGGCGCAGTTCAAAGGCAATCTCGACCCGGTGCTGGGCGTGGGCCGTCAGCTCTTCGGTGTACAACGCGTAGCCGTCGCGCCCGGCCCCCTTGGCCTTGAACAGCGCCGAATCGGCGTTGCGCAGCAACTGCTCGGCGCTCAGCGCATCGCTGGGGAACAGGCTGATGCCGACACTGGCATTGATGAACAATTGGTGGGCGTCGATCTGAAACAGCTCTTTCAGGCTATCAATGATCCGCTGCGCCAATGCAGCCGCCTGAACCAGCTGCGGGCAGCTCTCGGCCAACACGGCAAACTCGTCACCACCGAAACGCGCCAGGGTAATGCCCGGGCCGAACATCTCACGCAGACGAGCCGCCACGGCCTTGAGCAACTGATCGCCAACGTTGTGCCCGAGGCTGTCGTTGATCATCTTGAAGTGATCCAGGTCGATTATCAGCAAGGCGCACCCGCGTTTATGCGTCTGCGCGCTCGCCAGCGCCTGCTCGACGCGATCGCTGAACAACAGACGATTGGGCAAGTCGGTCAGCGGATCGTGATGGGCCAGATGGGCCAATTCATACTCGGAATCCTTGATCGAACTGATGTCGGAAAACACCGCCACGTAGTGACTGAGGCGGCCGCGATCATCATGAATCACCCGGATGGTCTGCCATTGCGGATAGATCTCGCCGCTTTTGCGCCGGTTCCAGATTTCACCGCTCCACTCGCGGTCGTGGCTCAAGGTCTGAAACATGTTCTGGTAGAAATCGGGAGGGTGGTGACCGGACTTGAACAGGCTGGGCGTATGACCCAGTACTTCTTCGGCCCGGTATCCGGTGATCTCCATGAAGGCTCGATTGACGTGGACAATCACGCCCTGGTGATTGGTCACCAGCACCCCTTCGTGGGTACAGTCGAATACCGCCTGGGCCTGGCGCAATCGAGCGCGATTCTCTGTGTGCTGGCGCAAGGTTGTGCCGATCCCCAGGCATCCCAACAACCGCGCCCGTGCCACGAAGATCAACCCGGCACTGAGCACCACCCAGAGGTAACCGTTGATCAGTTGCCAGCGCGGGAGATCAGCGGATCCATCGAATAATTTGCTCAATAAATAACCAGTGACTTCCAGCCAGACGACGGAAAGCACCAGATAGAGCAGCGCTGCACGCAAGGCATCGCGATGAGAAGCAGACATTCAGTCGTCCATGTCCCTACAAAAAAGGTGGGGATTATAGATTAAAGAAACATCCAGCCACTCTTATCTGAAAGGGCGACTGGTTTTATCTGTGTCCTGAGTGATAATGCGCCTGCTGTTTTTTCTTTATCGAGGGCCCTATAGCCTATGTGGTACGAAGGTTTACTCGGCTTGTCAGCCTGGCAACTGGTGGCGGTCACCCTGCTAATGACCCACATCACCATCGTGGGTGTCACCGTCTATCTGCATCGTTACTCAGCCCATCGCTCCCTTGAGCTCAATGCCGGCCTGAAACACTTCTTCCGCTTCTGGCTGTGGCTGACCACGGCGCAGAACACCCGTGAGTGGACCGCTATCCACCGCAAGCACCACGCCAAATGCGAAACCGTCGATGACCCGCACAGTCCCGTGATCAAAGGGCTGTCCACCGTCCTGCGCAAAGGTGCCGAGCTGTATCGCGCCGAAGCGGAAAACCCCGAGACGCTACGGATCTATGGCAAGAACTGCCCTGAAGACTGGATCGAGCGCAACCTCTACAGCCGTTTCCCGCTGTTGGGCGTGGCGATCATGGGGGTTATCGACCTGCTGTTGTTCGGCACCATCGGCATTACCATCTGGGCGATCCAGATGATGTGGATCCCGGTCTGGGCTGCTGGCGTCATCAATGGCCTGGGCCATGCCGTGGGCTATCGCAACTTCGAATGCCGTGACGCAGCGACCAACCTGGTGCCCTGGGGCATCCTGATCGGCGGTGAAGAGCTGCACAACAACCACCACACCTACCCTAACTCGGCAAAACTGTCGGTGAAGAAGTGGGAGTTCGACCTCGGCTGGGCCTGGATCCAGGTCTTCAGCTTCCTGCGCCTGGCCAAGGTTCAGCGGGTTGCGCCCATCGCCCACCGTGTCGAGGGCAAAGGCAACCTGGACATGGACACCGCCATGGCCATCCTCAACAACCGTTTCCAGATCATGGCCCAGTACCGCAAGCTGGTCATCGGCCCGCTGGTCAAGCAAGAGCTGGAAAAGGTCGACCATTCGGTACGCCACCAATTCCATCGCGCCAAGCGCCTGCTCTCGCGGGAAACCAGCCTGCTGGATGACAAGCACCACCTGCGCATCCAGACCATGCTCGAGCACAGCCAGGCACTGAAGGTGATTTACGAAAAACGCCTGGCGCTGCAGCAGATCTGGGTCAAGACCAGTTCCAATGGCCACGACATGCTGGCAGCGATCAAGGACTGGGTCCACGAAGCCGAAGCCAGTGGTATTCAATCGCTGCGCGACTTCGCTCACCAACTGAAGACCTACTCGCTGCGCCCTGCCTGACACCATTGATCGGTGCGCCCCGTTCGCGGGCGCACCCTCTGGAACTAAGCGCCAAATCCCCTATCTCAAAGATCACTTCGTCATTCAGGCGGGCTTGGCTGCGGCCGCTGTCGAACGGCCGGCACGCCCTTTGAGAATTGTGTCGATGGTCAACGAAAACCCACAAGACCTCCCCCTCCCACCGTGGCCCGAAACCGGGCAGAACCTGACGGCCCTGATCGACGCTCAACGTGAAGTGGCACGCCTGAGTGCGCGTGAGCAGTTGTTCAACGCGCTGCTGGTCAGCGTCAACGCCGTGCTGTGGGCCTTTGACTGGGAGACGCGTCGGGTGCTGTATGTCAGCCCGGCCTATGAACGACTCTTCGGTCGCCCTGCCGGCTTGCTGCTGGCAGACGTACAGCAATGGCGTGACAGCGTTTACCCGGACGATCTGGAGCATGCCGAGCGCAGCCTGGCCCAAGTGCTGGAAAAAGGTGCCGTGGAAGACCGCGAGTACCGGATTATCACCGCCGACGGCCAGGTACGCTGGCTTCGCGACAAATGCTTCCTCAACCGCCAGGCCGAGCCAGGGCAGCCGGTGATGGTGGTGGGCATCGCCGAGGACATCACTGACAGGAAACGGTTAGAAACCGAGCTGCAGCACCTTGCCACCACCGACGTGTTGACCCGAAGCAGCAATCGCCGGCACTTCTTCGAATGCGCCAGCCGCGAGTTCCAGCAGGCTCGCCAGCAGGGTTCATCCCTGGCCTTCCTGTTGCTGGATATCGATGATTTCAAACGCATCAATGACAGCTACGGCCATCAACTGGGCGACCTCGTCCTGCAGCAGCTCGCCGAATGCGGACGCACAGCCTTGCGCCGCGCGGACCTGTTCGGGCGCATTGGCGGGGAAGAGTTTTCCGCCGTGTTCCCCGGCTGTACGCCGGAGATGGCCAGGCACGTCGCCGAACGTTTGCAGCGGGAAATCCAGCGCTTGAGTTTCAACCATCATGGGCAGGCCTTTGGCATCACCGTGAGCCTGGGCCTGGCGCTCCTGAGCGCCGACGACGAAAGCCTCGACACCCTCTACAGCCGCGCTGACGCCGCGATGTACGAAGCCAAGCGCCAGGGCAAGAACCGAATAGTCTCCAGCTGACAGCATCAGTGGCGCCGGTGCCTCCTCGCCACGAAAACATAGGCGCCGCTAGCGTTTGCGCAAGCGCAGCAATTCCGGCAAGCCGATCTTGAGCAAGCGCGCCGTTCGGCTGTTGGCCAGCGCCTCGACGCCCTCATGCTCGGTCAGGCGCGCCAGTTGTGCCGCCATGTTCATCACCAGCGCCTCCCGGGAGTACACCCCGCCACCGAGCTGATAGACCGCTGCGATCAGCTCCCGCAGCTCCAGCGGCAGCCGCCAGCGGGTGCGCAGCGCCGAACCATAAGCGGCGCCGAAGGTTGCCAGCGCGTCGCCAACTTCCTCCAGGTCGTCCAACTCGCCGCCGGCCAGTTTCCACTCCTGCAAGCAGCGCAACAGCGCCAGATCGCCCAGGCAATGAAGCATACCGGCGCAGTAACAGCGCTCCTGGTCAAGGTCGAGCAAACGCGCCAGGGTTCGGCTGTATTCAGCCGTGTGCAGGGACAACTCCCAGTAGCGTTCGGCGTAATCGGCCAGGCACGGATCGCTCAACTTTGCACTGCGCTTGAGGGCCAGGCCCAGAATCAGGTTCATGCTTTGCCCGGCGCCCAGGCGATGCAGGGCCTGGGACAAGGTCTGCACAGCATCACCCAGGTGCTGTGAGGCGCTATTGGCGGCGGCGATCAGGACGGCGGTGATCTGTGGGTCGGTTCGCACTTCCTCTTCCAGCACCTTCAGATCGAGGCCCGTGGGGTTCAGGCTGCGCTTGACCGCCCGTTGCACGTCGGTCAGCAGGGGCGCACCGTCCGCCAGCTCCCGCCGACGCTCGAGGAAGACCGACAGGGTCATGCCCGGCGCCAGTCCCGGGATGTCGCAGGAAACGGTCTGCCCGGCGCTCAACAACAAGTCCTGCAAACGCTGCGTCAGACCCTGCATGTTCAGAGGTTTGGTCAGGTAGGCCGTGGGGGCCAGCGGCAGCGCCTCGCGCACACTGGCACTGTCGTTGCGGTGACTCATCAGAATGAACGGCAACACCGGGTTGCGCCGGCGTCCGCTTCGCAGCAAGCCCAGGCCATCGACGCCGGGCAGCTCCCAATCGGCGATCACCAGGTCGTAGGGGTGCTGGCCCAGCCACTCCAGCGCCTGTCGGCCATCGGCGCACACATCCAGGCGTACGTCGCAGCGCACGTTCAGCAACACCTGCTTGAGCAGATCACGAGACCAGGGATCGGCCTCGGCGATCAGCACTCGCGGTACAGCCGGTAAATCAACAGCATTCATCAATACACTCCGAGGCAATGCCTTGCACCTTAGACAATGCTGGCCCTTCGATACAGGGCCAAACCCGTCGATGTGTTTCTCGAGACGAAAAAAACCCGCCGAAGCGGGTTTTTTGTCGATCAGGTCACACTGGGCGATCAGAGTTCCGAGAAGCACTCTTCGATGATCGCCAGACCTTTGTCCAGTTGCTCGTCCGGAGAGGTCAGCGGCACCAGTACGCGCAACACGTTGCCGTAAGTACCGCACGACAGCAGGATCAGGCCCTTGTCACGCGCCTTGGCCACAACCTGAGCCACTGCCGCAGCGTTAGGCTTGTGGCTGTCGCCGTTTTCGAACAGCTCGACCGCGATCATCGCGCCCAGGGCACGCACATCACCGATCACCGGGTACTTGGCCTGGATAGCCTTGAGGCCCGTCACCAGACGCTCGCCAACCGCCTTGCAGCGGTCCAGCAGGTGCTCTTCTTCGAACACTTCCATCACGGCCAGGGCTGCGGCGCAGGCAATCGGGCTACCGGCATAGGTACCGCCCAGGCCACCTGGGGCAATCGCGTCCATGTACTCGGCCTTGCCGCACACACCGGCCAGCGGGAAGCCGCCGGCGATGGATTTGGCGAAGGTGGTCAGGTCGGCGGCAACGCCCATCTGTTCCATGGCGAAGAAGGTGCCGGTACGGCCAGCGCCGGTTTGCACTTCGTCAGCGATCAACAGGATGCCGTGCTGGTCGCACAGGGCGCGCAGGCGCTTCATGAACGCTTGAGGAGCGACGTAGAAACCACCTTCGCCCTGGACCGGCTCGATGATGATGGCGGCAATGTCACGCGGCTCGGCGTCGTTCTTGAAGATGCGCTCGATGCTGGCGATCGAATCGTCGATGCTCACGCCATGCAGTTCGTTCGGGTACAGCGCACGGAAGATGCCGCCTGGCATCAGGCCCATGCCGGCCGAGTAAGGCACGACTTTACCGGTCAGGCCCAGGGTCATCATGGTGCGACCGTGGTAGGCGCCGGTGAAGGCGATCACGCCGGCACGGCCAGTGGCGGCGCGGGCGATCTTGATGGAGTTTTCCACGGCTTCGGAACCGGTGGTCACCAGCAGGGTTTTCTTGGCGAAATCGCCTGGCACCTTGGCGTTCACTTTTTCGCACAGTTCCACGTACGGCTCGTAAGCCAGTACCTGGAAGCAGGTGTGAGTCAGCTTGTTCAACTGCTCGGTCACCGCAGCGATGATTTTCGGGTGCAGGTGACCGGTGTTCAGCACGGCGATACCGCCGGCGAAGTCGATGAACTCGCGACCTTCAACGTCGGTCACGGTGGCGTTCTTCGCGGACTCGGCGAAGATCGGGTGAATCTGGCCAACACCGCGTGGTACAGCGGCTTCGCGGCGTTTCATCAAATCAGCGTTAGTCTTGCTCATTACAGTCCTCATTCGCCGCTCATCGGTCGGCGTGGCTCAAGGATTACGCGGCGGGGAGTCAACGGCGGCAGCATGCGATGATCGACTGCCACAGCGTTCCCGGCCACAGAGAAAAATCCGTGTGAAGCGCGCAAAGGGACAGCGCTCTCGTGCCCTTTGCGCTTGAAACAATGCCTTGCCGGGCTTAGATGCCCAGGCAGAGGTACTTGATTTCCAGGTAATCCTCGATGCCGTACTTGGAGCCTTCACGGCCCAGGCCCGAGGCCTTGATGCCGCCGAACGGCGCGACTTCGTTGGAGATCAACCCGGTGTTGACGCCGACCATACCGTATTCCAGGGCTTCAGCCACGCGGAACACACGGCCCAGGTCACGGGCATAGAAGTACGAGGCCAGGCCGAACTCGGTGTCGTTGGACATCGCGATCACTTCGGCTTCGTCTTTGAAGCGGAACAGTGGCGCCAATGGCCCGAAGGTTTCTTCCTTGGCCACGGCAGCGTTTTTCGGCACGTTGGTCAGGATGGTCGGCTCGAAGAAGTTGCCTTCCATCACCTTGCCACCGGCCAGCAGGGTCGCGCCTTTGCTCAGGGCGTCAGCGATGTGCTCCTGGACCTTGGCCACGGCCTTGCCGTCGATCAGGGGACCGGTGGTGGTGCCCGCTTCCAGACCGTTGCCGATCTTGAGCTTGGCCACGGCCGCCTTGAGTTTCTCGGCGAACGCGTCGTAGACCGAGTCCTGGATGTACAGGCGGTTGGCGCAGACGCAGGTCTGGCCGTTGTTGCGGTACTTGGAAATGATCGCGCCTTCGACGGCCTTATCCAGGTCGGCGTCGTCGAACACGATGAACGGCGCGTTGCCGCCCAGTTCCAGGGACACTTTCTTGATGTCCTTGGCGCACTCGGCCATCAGCTGACGACCGATTTCGGTCGAGCCGGTGAAGGACAGTTTGCGCACGATCGGGTTGCTGGTCAGCTCGCTGCCGATGTCGCCGGCACTGCCGGAAACCACGCTGAACACACCGGCAGGAATGCCGGCACGCTGGGCCAGTTCAGCCAGGGCGAACGCGGAGAACGGGGTTTGCGAAGCAGGCTTGAGCACCATGGTGCAACCGGCGGCCAGGGCCGGGCCGGCTTTACGGGTGATCATGGCGGCCGGGAAGTTCCACGGGGTGATTGCCGCGGTCACGCCGATCGGCTGCTTGATCACGATCAGGCGCTTGTCTGGCTGGTGGCCCGGGATCACGTCACCGTAGATGCGCTTGGCTTCTTCGGCGAACCACTCGATGAAGGAAGCGGCATAAACGATTTCGCCCTTGGCTTCGGCCAATGGCTTGCCTTGCTCGAGGGTCATCAGGCGAGCCAGGTCGTCCTGGTTCTCGATCATCAGTTCAAACCAGCGACGCAACTTGGTCGCACGCTCTTTGGCGGTCAGTGCACGCCAGGCCGGCAGCGCCTTGTCGGCGGCTTCGATGGCACGGCGGGTTTCAACGGCGCCCATTTTCGGCACAGTGCCCAGAATTTCGCCCGTTGCCGGGTTGGTGACATTGATCGTCTGACCATTGTCGGCATCAACCCAGGCGCCATCGATGAAGGCTTGCTGGCGGAACAACAGGGTGTCTTTAAGCTGCATGTCGGCTTTCCTTAACAGCACCGCGATGACGCGGAGCGAATTATGATTGTAGAAAGGCGCCTTTTAGGCTGCCGTCAGGGAAATCATTCACCGGGCTGAAGCACATAAATAGCGCACTGAATGAAACTCGTGCGGTTCAGCACCCAGACAAGAGCGTTTGAAATCTCAAACGAATCCTAGGATCAAAGGGGGTAAAGGACAATAGGCTGTTCGAAAAAAAGAACGAAAACGCCGCATTTGCCTCATTTTTCTGATCAGCGTAGCGAACACCCATCGGGCGGGTGCAAAACATCAGGCGATTCAGCAGCATGGACGCCCGCAGCGCATATGAGTATCATGGCGCCCGCTGCACCAGTAGCTCAGCTGGATAGAGTACTGCCCTCCGAAGGCAGGGGTCGTGGGTTCGAATCCCGCCTGGTGCACCATACGCAAAACGAAAAAGCCTCAGGTCTCATGGCCTGGGGCTTTTTTGTTTCTGGTGTTCCGTCCTGAGTAAGGTTTACACCTTCTGACCTATTCTCAGAGGACGCAATGGCTCTGTGATGCTTTTTAGCCATAGTCTGTACATTGAGTTTTCTTTCGTTTAACCAATAATCAGGGCCTCTCAAATCCCTGGGTACTGGCTAAACATGGAAGGAAAAGCACGTAACTACGCCTATTTTTCCTGCCCCGACACCGAGGCCATTGCGATTGTTCGCGGCCGTGCCGTACACATATTGCAGCACTACCTGCCCGCGCATATCTGCATGCGGCCAAAAGTCACGAAGAAATCTTCAGGTGCTCGATATGCTGGGTGTCGTCCATGGTCCGGGGCACACCGAGTTGATCCTGACAGCCAACGGCCCCCCGCCTGCTGGAGACCGGTGCATGCCTGTCCGGGCTCGCGTGCACACCAGCACAGTCTGTTCGCCTAGCACCATGTCCGCCATCGCCTGGAGGCGCTGCCAAGTTTTCATAACGCTCGGTTTCGCCTCGGCGAAGGCGCGAGCGTGGCCCCCACTGTCGACTTGAACAGCTCACCGGGCGCGGTGTTCCTGTTACACCCGCTGAGCGAGCGTATCGATACCGATTACCGTGTCTGACGCGCCAGGGAAACAGATTGGTTGCAACCACCGACACCCCCGACAAAGGGGCTTGAGAAGGAAGAGAACGATGAGTCTGCACACCCGCACCAAACGATTGACCGTGCCACAACTGGTCGCGATGAAGGGACAACAGAAGATCGTTTCCCTGACGGCGTACACCAGTTCGATTGCCCGGCTGATGGATCCCTTTGTCGACTTCATCCTGGTGGGTGATTCGACCGCCATGGTGGGCTACGGCCGCTCATCTACCCTGGACATGAGCCTGGAAGAAACCATCGCCCACACCCGGGCGGTGGTCAACAGCACCCGGCTGGCCTGCGTGATCGCCGATATGCCGTTCGGCAGTTATCAGGAAACACCACAACAGGCCTACCGCAATTGCGCACAGGTCCTGGCGCGTACCGGCTGCGACGCGATCAAGCTGGAGGGTACGAAAGTCCTGGCCGACACCGTCGAATTCCTCGTGCAACGAGGTATCCCGGTGATGGCACATATTGGCCTGATGCCGCAGTACGTCCACGCCATGGGCGGATTCAAGGCCCAGGGCATGAACGAAACCACTGCGCTGGCCATCGAAGCCGATGCCCGAGCACACCTTCAGGCCGGCGCCTTCAGCTTGCTTCTCGAGGGGGTCGCCGAAGGTGTGGCGCGGCGCATTACCGAGCTTTCGCCGATGCCCACCATCGGCATCGGTGCCTCACCCGCCTGCGACGGTCAAGTGCTGGTGACGGAAGACATGCTGGGCCTTGGCGGCGAACACGTGCCGCGCTTCGTCAAGCAATATGCCGATGTCGGTGCACTGATCAGCGAGGCGTGCGAACAGTTCGCCGCGCAAGTGCGCGACGGCACTTTCCCTGAGGCCAGACACTGCTATGGCGTCAACTGAAGACGTGGCACTCAACATTCATCACTTATAGCCTGGGCGAGCAACTTCAGAGCATGGTCGATGTCCTTGCTCCAGTCGATGGTGTAGCTCAGGCGCAAGTGATGCTGCCAGGCGCCTTGCTGGCTGAAAATTTCGCCGGGAGCAATCACGATGCGCTTGGCCAACAGGCGCTCGAACACCCGGCGCATATCCACCGGGCGCATGGCCTTCATCCAGATCGCAGCACCGCCTTGGGGGACGATCATTTGCAACTGGCCTTCGGTATGTTCGTGCAGCAAGCCCTTCATACGCTGCATACGATCGAGCAGCATGCTGCGCAGCACCTGTGTGTGCTGGTCGATGCGACGCGTAGCAAACAACTTGGCAATTGCCTTTTGCCGGATAGGTGAAAGGCGAAAGGCACGCTCTAGAAACAAGCGGTGAAACTCCGCGCCCTGCAGACGACACAGGATGTAGCCATAAGGCGCCTCCGAACCGATGATCTTGTCGAACGTGGAAAACACCAACAACCGTTCCGGATCGGCGAAGTCACGGTAGCGCGAGGCGCCGGGTACAAAGCTGAATTCGCCATAGCTGTCGTTCTCGAAAAGCCAGATCCGACGCTCCGCCAGCCAGCGGCACACCTGTTGTTTGTCTTCGGTGGGCATCAAGCTGCCATGGGGAATGTTCACGGTCGACGACAATACCGCCAGGCGTATCGGTTCGCGCTGTATCAACTGCTGGACCTTTTGCAGATCAAAACGGCCGTCATCACCCAGGGGCATTTCGATCACGCGGATTCTGGCAACCTGCAACTGCCGCAAAATTGCCCAGGAACAGGGAGACTCTACCAGTGCCACCGTCCCATGCAGATTCAGCGCCTCCAGGGACAACTCCAGCACGCTGCGCAAGTCCGAACCGATGTACACATGTTCGGCGCGCCAGTAGCACGTGGTCGAATGGGTGTAGCGATCGGCCAGAACGCTACGCAGCTCTGTCTCGCCGAAAGGCTGGTAAAGCGGTGCATGGGAGCGCGGGTACTGACGCGTCAGCTCACGCTCCATCATCAATAGCGGGTTCTCCAACGATAACAACATGGCCGGTGCATCACTGCTGAGCGCCAGCATGCCCGGTTGTCGGGCATTGGCGAACACGTTGTCGAGCAGGTTCGGCGACCCCTCGTTGAGCAGCGCGGTGGGCATTGCCCGGGTGTAGTAGCCGAGCTTGGGCCTGGCGTAAATACGCCCCTCATCTTCCAGCAGGGAATAGGCGTATTTGGTCGTGGAAACCGACACATTCAAGCGCTGCGCCAATTGGCGCAGCGACGGCAACTTCTGCTCGCCCTCGGGGTTGTTGGCTTCGATCAACTCGACGAGGTAGCGGTAGACAGCCTGATAGGCAAAGGTCGAATCTTTACTTGGGTTCATGCTCAATCGCTTTAAATCCTGGTGCGTTAGGTACTGCGCTTGCCCATGCGAGGTCATGCTCGCGGGGTCAATGCTTGCACTCGGCCATCCATGCCGACACTCAGGCTTGTACTGCGGCCAGTCGGTAAAAAGCACACATCAGTGGCGAAGCGCTTCGATTGCAGCACGGGTGCCAGGCAAGGTCGGCGCCCCCCACTTGTGCCACCCGGAGGTGACCTTGCCGTCAAGCAGGGAACCCATCTTCAGCAGTCCTGCCGGCAATTTCCAGCGGTTTCAAGATGACCGAACAAGGTGACAGACATGTGCACCGATCATAGACCAAGCTTACGCGCAAGCGCGCTACCGCTCGCTACGTCATCGCTCGCCTGGAGCGCAGTGCAAAGAGCCCCGATAGTGCTCGTTTTCATGGATCGATGCCAACCGCAAGCACGCAGAGCGCAGATTGTGCGAGCAAGGAATGCCAACGCAAGCCGGGCGGCAATCCTTCCCAGTGGTGAAAACGCGCACCACATGGCTGCTGATATACCGCAGGGGGTAAAAGATAAGCGGCTGGGCGGTTATGATTGAGAGCTACCAACGACTCCGGACCAGTCGGCTCGATCACGGCATTGAATGGCGTAATACTGACCGGGTGGTCAGCGAGTGATTGCGCGCCACACCCGGGAACCATTCGGACTTCGTGCGTAAAGGGCGACACGCAGGTGTATCCAGCCCCCTTTTTAACCAACAAGGATTGGCCTGTCGCCAATTGAGTGATTTTTGCACCGACGGTTTTTAGCCCTACTCATCACACTGGCCCTGCTGGCCGGGTGCTCGACGACACCGCCACGTGAGCAAAGCAATATTTGCAGCATTTACCGCCAATACCCGGACTGGTACGAAGATTCGCTGGAAATGGAAAAGACCTGGGGCCTACCGCCCCACGTGGCGATGGCGATCATCAAGCAGGAAAGCAGTTTCGTCGAAGACGCCCTGCCCCCTCGCGACTATTTGCTGTGGGTGATTCCCTGGGGCCGGGTCAGCTCGGCCTATGGCTATGCCCAGGCGCAGGACCCGGTGTGGGGCGAGTATAAAGACGGCACCGGCAATGGCGGTTCGCGGGACAACTTCGACGATGCGATCATGTTTGTCGGCTGGTACACCACCGGCACCCAGCGCCAGCTGGGGATTTCCAAGTGGGACACCTACAACCAGTACCTGGCCTACCACGAAGGGCGCGGCGGGTTCAGTCGCCAGAGTTATCGGCAGAAGCCGTGGCTGATGCAGGTCGCGCGCAAGGTCGAACAACAGGCCAAGGATTACAACTGGCAGCTCAAGCAATGCCGGGCTGAACTGGAGAGCAGCCGCAGCTGGTGGTAGGGTCAGGCGTGCGGCGTACCGTCCGCTTCGCCGCCCGGTTCACCTTCCTCGTCCTCGTCGTCATCCTCTTGCTCGTCGTCGAGGAGAAAGTCCTTGCGGGCCTCGGTAATCGCCCGGCGCATCTCCTCGCCCTTGATCGGGCAGTTGAGCAATTGGGCAATACGGTCGATACGTTGTGTCACAGCTGGCCTCCAACTCGCCAGGAATTGGTTCGATAGTGCTCGCTTTCCACGATCGACGCCAATGCCCTGAACGCTCAGGCCGCCATTGCCCGGTAAAACAGGGCCGCTAAGCCTCGTGACGGGTCTGCGTAAGCGTCGCCTTCGGTTTCTCCAGCGATACCGGCGGGGGCAGGTGCTTGCGGGTCTGCGGATCAATGGGCAAGCAGCCGCTCACCACATGGCTGACATCCCCCGCTTCATCGTTGTGGATCACCATGGTTCCCGGGTAACGCAGTTGCGTCAGGTGCTCGGTGGATAACTTGAAACTGGCCTTGAGTCCATGGTCGTCGACCACCGGTGCCGGCAAGCGGCGCCGGGCGAAGCTTCTGCTTTTGCGTTGCTGGTAGCGAGCCCAGGAAATCAGGATCACCGCATTGAGCAGCGCCACCCACAGGTAGATCTGCAAGGTGCCGAGGGCATCGAACACCGAGACGTCGATACGCGGCCCACCCCGGGTGTCGAGCAGCGGCCAGAGGCCACGCACCAGCAAGTAGAGCAAGCCAATCCAGGCCAGCACCGTGAAAAACACGTCGACCACCACCAGGAAAGGTCGTTGGCGGGTTCTGATGATTTTCATTTCTCCAGCACCTCTTCATCGTCATCGTTCAGCGGCTTGATGCCACGGTCGGGGCTGACCCAACGCGCTCGTTTCTGATGTTGACCGAACAGCACCTTGGGAAAGCTGACCAAGGTGGTGAGCAGGCTGATAAACCAGAACACCAGCGGGTACCAGACCACCCAGAACATGACTTTCCACAGCCCGCGCTCGTAGCGTCGGTCGATCAGAATGCTGACCGCGAACTGCAGCAGGCAGACCATCGCCAGCAACAGTCCGGTGAAGGCCGGTGGCAGCAGGTGATGCACGGCGATGGCCTCTGGCATGTCAACGAACTTGCCCACGCCCCAGAACACCACCGACAGCAAAAAGGTGAAGGCCCAGCCGGTGGACAGGCAGTATTCGAACAGCAACGGCCAGAGGTAGCGATGGCGGTACTGCCAGATGCCGCGAATGTTCTTGAACAACACTTCGGCGCCCCCCTGGGCCCAGCGCAAGCGCTGCTTCCACAAGCCACCGAGGGTTTCCGGCATGAGGATCCAGCACAGCGCGCGCGGCTCGTAGAAGATGCTCCAGTGGTCCAGTTGCAGCTTCCAGCTGATGTCGATGTCTTCGGTGATCATGTCCGGGCTCCAGTAGCCCACCCGGTGCAATGCCGAACGACGGAACGCAACGATCACCCCGGACACGGTAAAAATCCGGCCGAACACCCGCTGCGTGCGCTTGATCAGGCCGATGATCGAGGAGAATTCACCGACCTGGACCCGCCCGATCAACGTGGAGCGGGTGCGAATGCGTGGGTTGCCGGTCACCGCACCCAGACGGGCGTTGTCCAGCATCGGCGCCACCAGATAGGCGGCGGTGTTCGGTGCGAGCAAGGCATCGCCGTCGATGCACACCAGGTACTCGCTGCGCGCGGCAATCGCGCCCATGCGCAAGGCCACGGCCTTGCCCTGGTTTTCCGCCAGGTGCAGCACCCGCAGGCGCGGATCCTCGGCCGCCAGGGCATCCAGCACCTGGGCCGTGTTGTCCTTGGAGCCGTCGTTGATCGCAATCACTTCGATGTTCGGGTAGTGCTGGCCGAGCGCCGCGTGAATGGTGTCGGCGGCGTTGTCACCTTCGTTGTAGCAAGGGATCAGGATCGAAATCAGCGGCTCACCGGCCAGTGGCGGCGGCAATGTGTCGGCTTTCCACGGCCAGTGACGCTCCCAGTGCAACCAGAAATACAGGCCGCCGGCGATCCACAGTCCAGACATGAACAGGGGATAGAAAAACACGAAGTCCATCAGGAATTGCCCGGTGACCAGGAAGATCAAGCCCAGGGGAATCCCCAGCACGATCGCCAGTACCAACAGGGCTAGCAGTCTGTCCAGCATGTCAGGGATTCCATTTGTTGGAGAGCGCGGGACGGACGGTTTTCAGGTCCGGCTGGTTCTCAAGGAAGTTGTCGGGGTAGTAGCCAAAACTGCTGGCACCCTGGCGCTTGAGGCGACCCATCCAATCCGCCAGTTGCTTGCCATCCAGCGCTGCCGCTGCGTCCTGGCGGGTCCAGTCACGGGCCTGCAACTCGAACACCGTGCGGTCCAGCGCGCCGGGACGGGACTTGACGGTGGCCACCAGCGCTTCCAGCCAGGCCCCGGACTGCTCACGGGTCTTGCCTTCCATCAGGGGCATGGCCATGGGCGCGGTCCAGTCGTAGGCACCCAGGAAGTCATCGAGGTTTTGCGCAAACCAGGCTTCGCTTGATGGATTGAGCATCGGCTCGGCAAACAGGTTGCGGGCGGTCTGCACCTGGGGTCCGCGAATGGCGCGGACCCTGGCGGTGAGTTCGTGGGTGAAATCGATCAGGTAGCGGCTCTTGAAGCGGCTCCAGCGCTGCATCGTCTCCGGGTCGCCACGCAGTGCCGCCATCGAGCCAGGCAAGCCATTGGCGGCGTAGACCTGCAGTGCCCGGGGGCTGGCGTCTTCGAAGTCCGAGAGCAAGGCGTCGTCGTGGTAGAGAATGCCGTCGACCGAGGTCAGGCGCGCGACGTCTTCATAGATCTCGCCAATGATCCGTCGCACGTTCGGGTCGAATGGCGACAGGCGTCGGTACTGTTCGGGATCCACTGAGGCCTTACCGGTGGCCGGGTCCCAGCGGGTCACCCGGGGCAAGGCCGGATCAAGGTCAAAGCTGAGCACGGGCATCCAGGCGAAGACTTTGACGTTGGCGCGCGTGCGCAGTTGCCAGGCGACGCGGTCGAAAATGTCGGCACGCACCGGCAAATGACGGTTGGGGAAGTACAGCGAATGCACCAGCCCATCGCCCTTGGGATCGGCGAAGGCTTGCAGGAACACCGTGTTGGCGCCCATGTCGGCCATGCGCTGGATCAGCTTGCCGAGGTTGATGTCCTGCTGCGCCGGGTCCGGGTCATAGACATTGTCCAGATCGACATGCACCACGCGCATCGGCGAATCGGATTGCACCGCCACGATGCTGTTGGCGAAGTGTTCGCCGTCCGGGTCCGAGGCCACCAGGAAGCGCGGGCTGCTCATCAGGTTATCGAGGCTGTCCAGGCCGTCATCCAGGGTCAGCGCCATCTGGTAGCCCTGCTCGCCCACGACGCGCAACGCCGTACCATCGGCGGCGCCGTAAGGCCAGACCCAGACCCGGGGGGCATAACCGGTGGCGGCGCGAATCTTCGCCGAGATGGCGGCCACGTCACTGCGCAGGCGGCGCTCAAACTCAGCCTCGGTTTCATAACGCTTGGCGACGGCATCGTAGCGACGGGTGGCCGCCGCCGGTTGCAGGTTGCCCTGTGGGTTGGCCAGCACGCCTTTGTGGTTGGCGTCGGTGTGCGCGGCAATTTCCACCAGCCCGGAACGGGAAATCTCGCGGACCTGCGCCCAAGTCAGAAAGTCCGAACGCTGGCGCGGGGTGCCGGCAAAGTCCACCGGTTGCTGGAGCGGCGTGTCGACCCAACTGCCGACCGGTGCCAGCAACGCCGGCCAGTGGTAGGCCCGCAACACCGGCATGACCCGGGTGTAGAAGCTCGAATAACCGTCGTCGAAGCTCAGCAGGATCGCCTTGGGCGGCAGCTCGGGACCGCCGTTGCGCGCCGCCATGATCTGGTCGACGGTAACCGCCTGGTAGTGGTTCTCCCGCAGCCAGGCCAACTGCTCGATCAAGCGCTCGGTGCGCACGGCCACGACAGTCTGGTCCGGGTCGCGGTCTTCGACATCGTGATAGGCGATGCCCAGCACGTGGTTCTTCGGCCACGGCTTTTCATTGGCGGCCAGCGGTCGTTCCGACGGCGGCGCGAAGGCCGGGGCCTGCTGAGCGCAAGCGGTGAGCAGCAATACCCCCAGCAGCAGGATGCAGCGTGTCATTGCAGGCATGATCTAACTCTTCTAGAAGCGATAAGTGAGGTCGATGACCAGGCGCAGATCGCTTTCGCGATCACCGTCATAGGGTCGGTTGAGCCAGCTCACGGCGGCACCGGCCTCGAACACGTCGTTCCAGCTGACGCGTTGGCCGTAACTGAGCAGGCCGATGGCCCCCGTGCTGTAGTCGCGCTGGCTGTACGTCCCGGCGCCTGCCTGGAACTGCTGGCTCCACGAGGTCTCGTAGCGGTGATAAAGCACGTGGTTGGCGCTCACCGTCGGCAACACGCTGAAGTCGGACTTGGGGTTGAAATACGGCACGTCGGCATTCTTCGAGTTGTGGCTGCTGCCGACCTCCAGGCCCAGGTCGACCTGCAGGCCCGGCGCGCTGTACACGCCTTCGCGGCCGCTCAGCAACGCTTCGAAGCGGTTGTTGCCATCGCTGAAATGCGATGGGCTCAGCGCCAGCTTCCACTCTCGACTTTCGTTGGCGCGCCAGCGCACGAAACCGCTGCCGCCATTGGCGCTGATGTCACTGTTCAAGGCCCGTAGCGGAGTGTCGGCCGACAGGTAATCGAGGCTCGCGCCGTACTGCCAGTGATCGTTGATGTCCCGGGCCAGCGCCACGCGCGCACCGGTTTTGTTGCCGTAGCCATAGGCGTGATTGGAGACCTCTGCCTCCAGGGTCATGTCACGGGTTCGCCGCTCCACGCCCAGACGCTGCCAACGGTGGTGACCGGTGCCTTCCTGGAAGTCGCCAGTGGCGTAGCCGGCACCGCCGAACAGGCGCCAGTCCTCGTCGATCGGTGGGCTGTAGAGCAGGGTCTCGATCCCGAAGTCCCGGGTACCACTGACGGCCCCCGCGCCGTTATCACCGCCGCCATAGCTCTTGCCGCCATAAGTCGAGACCCGCAACTCGGCCATGTCATGGACTTCACGCACACGCTGCAGGCGCTGTACCTGGCGGTTGTCCGGGAAGCGTGCACCCACGTCATCGGTCAGGGCATCGAGTTGGCGCCACTCCTGCAAATCCAGTGCGGTGTGCCCCTGCCCGACTTCCAGCCCGACATCCCGTGACACCCTGCTTTCGGTTTCCTTGAGCAGGCTTTCCGAACGGCGCGGCCAGTCGCGGGCGCGGTACAGGTCTGCCTGGGCCAGACGTAAGCCGGTGTTGCCTGGGGCCTGCTCGACCAACGTCGCCAGGCGCTGCTCGCCAGTGGGCAAATCAGCGCCATCGGCGCCGGCCTGAGCGGCCAGTTGCTGGGCGTCCATCCACTTATCGTTGGGGTTGCCCACCGGCAGGCCCTTGAGCTCGACCCGTGGCTTCTGGCTCTGGGCCAGGCTCTCGGCCAGCTTGCGCGCCTCCTCCGGCTGATCGCTTTCGAGCAGGGCGTAATACAACGCCGTGCTGTCTTCGAGGCGGTCGCCAGCATCGGCATCCGTCGCGGCAAGCACCTGGCGATACAGGTCGACAGCCACCTCAGGCTGGCGTTGATCGAGGTAAGATGCCGCGACCCAGCGCAGCGCATAGGTCGGCATCGCCACGCCTTCACGGGTCAGTTGCTGGTAGTCACGAATCACCTCGGCGGTACGCGCACGGGCCTTCAGCGCCCCCATGCGGTCGATGCGCCAGCGCGTCACGTCGTCGTGGGCCTGGGCGTCCGGGGTCCAGGTCTTGAGTAACTGGTCGTAGTCGGCCAGGGCACGGTCAGCGATGAGGTAGCGTTCCTTTTCGCTGCGCGTGGCCAGTTCCGCCAGCCGTACTCGCTCGGCGGCCACGTCACCTTCGATACGGCGCAACAGGGTCGGATCGATCAACCCCGGGCGTTGACGGGCCAGGCGCAAGGCCGGCTCCGGCAAACGCGCTCGCTGCAGGGCGATAACGTATTCGCGGGCCACGTCAGGATTGTTGCCGGCACGCATGAACGCCTGGTCATACTCGAACAACGCGTCGTAGGTCGCCCCGGCACGGGTCAAGGCGTACGCCAGGGCCATGCGGCGAGTCGGGTCTTCAGGTTTGGCCGCCACCAGGCCCTTGGCACGGTTGACAGCCTCTACAGGCTGACCGGCATCGGCCTCGGTCAGTGCCAGCCCCAACTGCAAGTCGGCACTCTTGGGGTCTCGTGCCAACGCTTTCTGGTACAGCGCCGTCGCCGAGTCCCAGCGCTGGAGATTACGGTAAGCACGCGCCGTGGCCGTCAGGGCCTGAACCGGCAACACCCGGTGGCGAGCCTGGGTTTCGTAGACGTCGACCACTTCACTGTCGAGCCCGGCCCAACTGGCAATCTGCAAGTGATCGCTGACCTGGCCAGCGGTCAATTGGCTGGCGGGCACCTGACGCAGCGCGGCCAGCGCGGGAGTGTAATGACCGGCCCGGGCCTGGCGGACCAGGTCGTCGTAGGCTGTATCGGCAATCGCCAGCGTCGGCCAGAGCAATTGACTGCACAGGGCCATGCCGATGATCGGGCGCAGGTAAGAGTGAGGGGTACGCAACATTCGCAAGCTTCCTGTACGAGGAAAGCTGGAGCGATGGGTTCCCCTGATCACTGCATATCAGGCGGCCGGTGCCCTATGACACCGCCAAGCTATCCTGCGGTGAAGTCTTCCATGTCGGAGAAAGCCAAAAGACGAATCCGCATATTTCTTCAGAATCGTCCTACACAGCAAAACGCCCGGTGCATCCGCGAGAACGGATGGCCGGGCGTTTCGATGAGGTCGTGTGGCGTGGTGTTTACTGGATCTCGCCGGTGTCACCCAGCTTGCTCATCACAAAGCCGACAAACTGATCGACGGTCATTTTCTGGCCGTTGAAGTCCACCTGATCGTTGGCATAGTGCAGTTTGGAAACGATGTTGTTGCCGTCCAGGGTCGCCAGTTGCGTACCGACAGCCATGCCGCTGACCATGTCGCTGGTCGCGGTGGCTTGCTCGGCAATCGCCTTGGCATCGGTCTGGCCTTCCAGTTGCGCCTGCACGCTCACCAGGTCGGTGATCATCGGCTTGGAAATGTGCAGGTTGAAGTCCAGCAGCGCTATCAGTTGGCGGACCAGTTGGTCTTCCGGCAGATCCATCGATTGCGGCTTGGTCAGGTCGATCACCAGGCTGGCGCGACTTTCGCCATTGGGGGTGGTGAACGAGAAGTTCTCCAGGGCGATTTGCGGCTGGGCAGCCAGCAGCTTTTCCAGATCGGCCTTGACCTGAACCAGCTCGGCTTCCGTCAGGTTCAGCTCGGGCAGCGGTTCACCCGCGGCTTCTGCCGCAGCGGCCGCGGCTTCGTAGGGTTGCAGCTTGGCCTGGTAGACCTGCACCAGCGACAAGGTCGACGGGATGTCAAGGTTCTTCATGCTCCAGGCCATTTTCGCCGAGCCAATGGTCTTGTCGTTGAGCGTCACCTCGCCAATGCGGTAGTCGGCACGTCCGGCGGCGTTGGTCCCGGATTCACTGGTGACGGTCTTCATCTCGGTTTTCTTGAAGTTCAGCACCGACGACTGGCCACCGAAGGTGGTGCGGGTGTTGCTGATCTCGACCGTGTTATCGCCCAGGTAGTAGCCGTAGCTGCTTTTGCTGAGGTTGCTGGCCATGGTCAGGCCATTGAGTTCGATTTTCACCGGGCTCTGGTCTTCGGCAACGCTGGTCAGCGTCAGGTTGTCCATGTAGCCAGTGGCCTTGACCTTCTGTGCCTCGGCGCTGGCCGAGACCTCCATGTTCAGGCCGGAAAACTTCAGGGTGGACTGGTCGTCCAGCGCGGCATCGACGGGCAGCAATTCAAGCGTGCCGCTGATCGCTCGGTCGTAGCCGAGGTTGACCTCGCCCTTGAGCGGAGACACGTCCTTGGTGGCGGCAAACCATTTTTCGGTGAGCGGGGTCTTTTCCAGGGAGTAATGACTGGTGGCCATCACCGGCAACCATTTCAGCGACACCAAGCGCGAGAATGGCAGCGGGCCGTGCTCGATACGGTCGGCAAACAGCAGCTCGACGCCGTCAGCATGCTCGCCGAACATCTCGCCCTGGCCCTTGAGACGGTAGCGGGCGGTACTGCTGAACAGATGGCGTTCCAGCGACACCAGCTCCAGGGTCGCGGTGCCATTGGAGCCGATCATCGCCGCTTGCAGCTCCTTGTTCGCATCGGAGAGAGAAGTTTGCAGCACCCCTTCGAGCTTGGTGCCGGTGTACCAGGCGCCACCTGTGCTGATTGCACCAAGGGCCACGACGATTCCAAGAAGCACGCCTGCTGATTTATTCATGAATGACCTGTTCAATTGTCCATTGTTGAAGGTGTAGTCGTCTTCCTTGAACCCATGACAGGCCGTGGCTCGACTTCGTACAAAAGTGAGGTGCAGATTAGCACCGGGTGCGCAGCACGACGCAAAAAATAAGGGTTAATGCGTGCACCGACACTGATTTGAGATCGCTCCCACGCGCGGGCGTGGGAAGGATCGGTGCCGGCTCAGGAGTACTGCGTTTCCATCTCATCCAGTTGGTGATCAAAGGTTTTCAGGCGGGCGGTCCAGGTGTACACCAGCACCTCGAAATCCCGGTTGATCACCGCGCCATTGGGCGACTCGGAACGCGGGTCGCAGAAGTCCAGCTGGTAGCGTTCGCGCGCCATCGCGGTGGCCACGTCAGAGAGTTCGCGGGCATTTTTCTGCCAGTGCCAGCCTTCGCCGCTGGCCTGCTGGTCGAGCGCCCGGCATTGAACCTTGAGGGCTTCGAGGCTTTTTTCCAGCGGGGTGCCGGTGAGTTCGCCCATGACTTCCTGGAAGGTACGGCCCGGTTGCCAGTAACTGCCCCAGAAATAACGGTCGAAGACGGTTTCAACCCGGCGCAACGCCACCTTGGTGTCCCAGATCAGTACCAGGGTCTTGCCTTGTTCGAGTTGTTTTTTCTTGATCCGCTGGCCTTGCAGCGCAGCCCAGGCGACGACTGCGATCGACATTACCCCGATCAGCGCGATGGCGCTGTCGAGAAACATCAACGCCTTGTCGAGCTGATAAGCCAGCATCACGCCATAGAAATACGTTGCCGACAGCAGCACCAACGCAACAATGGCGCACCAGAAACCGAGAGCATAAGGGTTTTTCATTATTGGAATCCCCATGACCTGCACAAGCCTTGAGCACCGGATCCACGCACGCGGACCCGACACTACAAAGCATAGCAACGGCCTCAGGGTTTCGTCGGCTGTGGACCTTGCGTTCGTCCGCTTTCCCAACCGCCACCCAGCGCCAGGAACAAATCAATCTGGCTCATGGCGACCTGAGTGTTGGCCGCCGCCACCTGCGCGCGCACGTCGGTGTAGGTGCGGGTGGCCTGCAAGTCGGCCAGGAACGATGCCCGGCCCGCCTGGTAGAAGCGGTGCGTCTGGTCGGCCGCCAATTGCGCCGACTGCTCGGCATCGGCCAACGCGTCGCGGCGCTGGAGCAGCGCGGAATACTGGGCGAGCCCGGTCTGGGTTTCACGAATGGCGTTGAGTACCACCCCGTCAAAATGCGCCAGCGCCCCTTGGGTAGCGGCCTCGGCCTCACGCACACGGGCGCGGGAACCGTTGGTCGGCACGCTCCAGGTCAGTAATGGGCCAAACCCCCAGCGATTGGTCGCAGGTTCGCCCAGGTTTTCAAGAATACCCACGGTGCCAACGGTCGCCCCGATGCTGATGTCCGGGTACAACTGCCCGGTGGCGACACCGATACCGGCGGTGGCCGCCGCTAACCGACGCTCGGCCTGACGCACATCCGGCCGGCGCTTGAGCAAGGTGGCGCCGTCACCGACCGGCAACAATTGCGCAATCTCTGGCAGTTCATGGCAATGCGGGGTGCCGGCAGGCAATTGATCCACCGGCTTGGCCAGCAACATCGACAAGCGGAACAGCCCGGCCTGGCGCGCGGCTTCGTAGCGCGGCAATTCGGCGCGCAAGGATTTGAATTGGGTCTGTGAGCGGGTGACCTGGGTTTCGTCGCCACGCCCGGCGTCCCGCAGGCGCTGGACCAGCGTGGTGCTTTGGCCTTGCAGGTCCAGGGAATGCCCGGCGATCTCCAGTTCCTCGTTGGCCGCACACACCTGGGTGTAGGCCCGCACGACATCGGCGACCAAGGTGATCCGCGCGGTGTCGGCCGCCGCCTGGGTCGCATCGGCGTTGGCCTTGGCCGCTTCGATCCCACGCTGCAAGGTACCGAACAGGTCGAACTGATAGGAGGTGGTGATGCCGATGTCCCCAACGTTGGCCACCGGGACTTTTTCCGGCAGCAAAAACGCTTCGCCCGACTCCTGCAAACGCTGGGCACCGAGTTTCACCCCACCGCTCCAACCGCCCGCCGACTCGGCCTCTTCCACTTGCGCACGGGCGCGGGCCAGGTTGGCCGCCGCCACCCGCAAATCGGTGTTGGCGGCCATGGCCTGGCGCACCAGTTCATCCAGGCGAGGATCCCGGTACAACCGCCACCAGTCGCCGGGTATCGGAGCCGACACCACGTTCCGGTTGTGGGCCGCCAGGTCGCCCTGGAAGTCCTCGCGATGCACCGCCGCCTCCTGCGGCAACTGGTAATCCGGGCCCACCGCCTGACAAGCGGACAGCAGCAAGCCGACCCCGAGCGTCGCGATACCGGTGAGCGCTTTCATTGCGCCGGCTCCTGCTCGGGCGGATCGCCGATGATCGACACGGTCGCGGTACGCCCGGCGATCATGCGAAAGTCCGGCGGCACATCGTCAAAGGCAATGCGCACCGGAATCCGTTGTGCCAGGCGCACCCAACTGAATGCCGGATTCACATTGGGCAGCAGGTTCGCGCCGCTGGTGCGGTCGCGGTCTTCGATACCGGCGACAATGCTTTCGACATGCCCACGCAACCGCGCACGGTCACCGACCACACGAATATCCACGCGCTGGCCGACATGAATGCCGTCCAGCTTGGTCTCTTCGAAATAGCCGTCGATGTGGAAGGAGTTACTGTCCACCACCGACAGCACCGGACGACCCGCCGTGACGAACTCCTGGGTCCGTGGCGCACGATCGTTGAGGTAGCCGTCCACGGGGCTGCGGATCACCGAGCGGTCGAGGTTGAGCTGGGCACTGTCCACCATCACCTGGGCTTCCATCAACGCCACCTCGGCACGGGCCACCCGCGACTGGCTTTCTTCCAGTTGCTCACCCGGCACCAGGTTGCCCAGGCCACGGTTACGCCTGGCTTCACGTTGCGCCTGGGCCAGGGTTTCCTGACGGTCGGCAACCGCTGCCTTGGCCTGGCGCAGCGCCAGCCGGAAACGGTCCTGATCGATGCTGAACAGCACCTGGCCGCGCTTCACCAACTGGTTGTCGCGCACCTCCACTTGCTGGATCAGCCCGGACACGTCCGGGGCAATCTGCACGATGTCGGCACGAATGTGCCCGTCACGGGTCCAGGGAGCGAACATGTAATACATCACCATGCGCCACACCACGACGACCGCCAGGGTCACCACCAGCAGGGTCAGCACCACACGGCCAAGGGTCAAGAACGGTTTTTTCATGTCATCAGGTATCGACTGAGTGAGTCCACGGCGCCAAGCAGCACGGCGTAAAGACCCACGTTGAACAACGCCCGGTGCCAGACCAGGCGATAAAAGTGCAAGCGTGTCAGCACCCCGTGCACCAGCAGGTACAGCAGGTAGGTAATGCCCATCAGCACCAGCAACGTGGGCAGGAACACCCCGCTGATGTCCAGATCACCGATCATAAAGGCGCTCCATCGATGCCATGGGGAAGGGGCTCGGCGGCGGCGCTGACCCCCACGAACTCCACGCCCGGCAACAGCGCCAGACGCAGGCCGCTGAGGGCATGCAGCACATTCAGACGGGTATCGTCGTGATCCTGCCGGCCTTGGCCGTTGAGTGCGCGGCGGGTGCGGTCCAGGGTCATCAGCAGCGCGGCCGGCGCCGGCAAGCGCTCTCCCGCCTTCAAGCAGGCCTTGAAATAGTCGCCAACCTCGGCCACCACCTGACGCAGTAACGCATTCGCCACGCCATGCACCCGTGGCGCGTACGCCAGCAAGTCCAGCAGGTTCAACCCCACGCGGACTTCACGCAGGGCAATCCCCGTGTCCTGGCCGGTAATGGCCAGGCGCGGCAAATGCTGCATCAGTCGATCGAGCAGTTGCACTCCCAGGTGTCGGTGCTCGGCCAGGTTGGCCGGCTCGGTCATCCCGACAATGTCGTGCCAACTGAAGCGGGTCAGGCGCTTGGCCGCCAGTTCCGAGCCGAACGGGCGGGCCACCAGGGTCCAGACGAAGGCAAACAGCAAGCCGATGGGACCGGCGAGGTTGGCATTGGCAAAGCTCAGAAAGTCCGCGTCGTAAACGCCCTGGAGGCTGATAAACGATGACGTGTTGACGATGGTCAGCAGCATCCCCAGGTAAAAGGCCGGCTGTACCGTGAGGGTGCCAACGCAGATATAGGGCACGGCGAACGCCAGCACCAGCATCGGGAAGTCATGCAGGTTGGGCAGGATCAGAAACAGGTAAAGGCTGGCGAACACTACCGACAACGCGGTCCAGAAAAAGAACCGGTAAATCTGCGGCGCCGGGTCGTCCATCGAGGCGAAGAAGCTGCACGCCACCGCCGCCAGGATCACCGCGCTGCCACCGTCGGGCCAGCCCAGCAGGATCCACAACACCGAGGCAACGATGATCGCCAGCACCGTGGAGGTCGCCGAATACAACATCAACCCGCGGTCGATAAACGGGGTAAGCCGGCCCAGTCGCCAATGGCGGTA
The DNA here is from genome assembly GCF_900187505.1 of Pseudomonas sp. Irchel s3h17. Taxonomy (GTDB): domain Bacteria; phylum Pseudomonadota; class Gammaproteobacteria; order Pseudomonadales; family Pseudomonadaceae; genus Aquipseudomonas. Next base: position 24,886 of record NZ_FYDL01000015.1, on the reverse strand, counting down.
AACGGCGCGCCAGTTGTCCTGGCTGTCGTTGTGAATGGCTTGTTGCAGGCTACGCAGGTCCTGCCACAAGTCGACCCATTCCCCCAGGCGATACAGCGCATTGGAAAACAGCAATTGCTTGCGGTCATCCAGCGCTTCGGCACTCGGTTGCAGGGCTTCAAGCTGGTTGCGCAGGGCTTGCCAACGCTCGACGCTGGCGTCGCTGTGGTCGAGCCACTCCAGCGCCGCCTCCAGCAGCGGTGCGAACCTGTCCACCAGCTCGGGGGTGCGCCGTTGCAAGGCGTACAACGCATCGTCCAGGGCATCCACCACCGGCAGCAGGTGAATCATCCGCCCGCGCAGTTCCTTGGTATTGCGCACGGTTTGCGGTCGCGCGCCTTCGTGGGGCAACTGGCCGATCATCAACTCGAGGGTGTTGAAGGTCGCCACCATCGATGTGCGCAGGGCGCTGACCTCATCGGGGCGCACATCGCGGCTGAGGAAGCGCTGGCTGTAGGTCACCGCTTCACCGAACCACTTGCTGACCGCACCATCCAGTACCGGCGCCAACCGACGCGGCCAGAACACACTGCCCACCACCGCCGCACAGACAATGCCGAGAAAGATCTCTTCGGTCCGCGCTTCGGCCACATCCCACACGGCCAACGGGTTATCCACCACCGGCAAGGCGATCAGCGGCAAAGTGTAGCCGGCCAGCATCAGCGCATAGCTATTGGCGGTACGCAGGTGCATCGACAAAAACAGCAGGATGCCGGTCCACAGCGCAATGACCACCACCAGCACATAGGGGCTCTGGACGAACATCGGCACAAACAGCAAGGCCGCCGCCGCACCGGCGAAGGTGCCGATGGCGCGGTACAGCGCCTTGGAACTGGTGGGGCCGACGAACGGGCTGGAGACGATATAAACCGTGGCCATCGCCCAGTACGGACGCGGCATTTGCATAAGCATGGCGATGTACAGCGCGATCATCGACGCGGCGAAGGTACGCACGCCGTAGAACCAGTCGCGGGCTGGCGGAATACCGGAAAAAAAACCGTTCAAGACGGTGTCACCGAGACATGCTCAGCGGTCTCGAACGCACGAATCACCCGCAGTGCGGCCTCAAGGTCAGCCGGGTCGATACCCTGCAGCACTTCACGGCGCAGACGGACCAACTCGGCTTCCACCGTCTGTACCAGCTCACGGCCGGTGTCGGTCAGGCTCAGGCATTTGGCGCGACGATCAAGGGCATCTTCGGTGCGACGGACATACCCGGCGTGGCACAACTGATCGAGCAAACGCACCAGCGACGGACTCTCCATCCCCGCCGTGTGTGCCACCGTCACCTGGCGCACCCCCTCGCCCAGCCGCCCGATCATCAACAACGGGACGGCGCAGGCTTCGGTAATACCGTAGTTGACCAGCGTGGTCTGGCAGATTTTGCGCCAATGCCGCGCGGCCACCACCATGGCACTGCTGAGGTTCATCTGAAGGGCGTCGAGGGTCTGGGGCACAGGGACATTCGCATACAGTTAGTTCGCTAACTATCAATATCGCACTGGAGGGGAATTTCAGTCAAGTTTTGAAACAAATTGGAGGAACGCTGATCTCATGGCCCCGCCAAGAAATACTGCGACTTTGAGAGTCTTTGCAGGATTTCACCCACGCAAAGAAGGCATCAACGATGACTGAGCGCCCCGACTCAAAAGATGAGCATAGCCACACCCCGGCAAACGCCACGCAGTACCACAATACTGTTCAGTTAAAGATAGGGGGGCTCAATACATCCCCCGTTGCTCGCGCTGGGCTGCACAGCAGCCCCAAAAACTATCGCCGAGTTCGTTCTGAAAGGCCGCAGTCGCTTTGTTGGGGGCGCTTCACGCCCCAGCGCGAGCAAGCTCGCTCGCCACGGGGGCTTTTACTCGCTTTAAGCGTTTCTTAACTGAACAACATTGCACGCCGTACCGCGACTTTCTGCAAAGAAAAATCGACGCAGCCCGTAGCTCGGTGCGAAATGGAACAGGTCGGAGAAATGATGAAGTCGAAGCTGAATTCGGCGCTCGGCGGGCTGAAACCGCTCTGATAGCAGAAAACTGAGCAAAGAGTCGTTCCCACAAATCGCGCAGAGAATGGCGCCTGAGCACTGTTATCGTTCGCCAAATCCTGTCGCCGATATGCGACGACATGGCGAACTATAGGGGGTCAGGGTTCGCAACCAAGCGGGCGGGCGCCAGACGTTTCCCCGGGGTCTAGGGGCACTTCATGCATCGGCCAGCAGTCGCCCCGCCTCGGCCTCAATAAATTCAAACACCGCCTCCGGCACGCTGTACTGGAACTGCTTGCGCCGATGTCTGGAAACCTTGCCCTCGTTGTCCAGGCACATCATCACCAGCTTCGACAGATCGCTGCCGCGTACGTCGTAACGTTGGTTCACGGCTTTGACGATGCGGTCGTAGCGGTCGAGGAAATCGGTTTCTTCACGCAGTTCGACTTCAAGGGCGCGGCGAGCCATTTGCAGGGTGAACTCGACGCAGCGGGTGGCGTCCCAGAAGCGGTAGATCGAGGGATGGCCAATGAACTCAAACGCCATTTGCTCGGCATCCAGCCAAGTGACATTCCAGAAATCGCGAGCGGGTTGCGAAAATTCCTTGAGGGCCGCCAAATAATTTGACTCTTCGTGTTTCATCGCCACGGAAACCGGCAGAAGCAGGCCGTTTTCCAGAGCGCCGGAATGACACAGGGTCTGGTGGATCAGAAAGCGTGAAAGCCGGCCATTGCCGTCCATGAAGGGATGGAGAAAGACGAAACCAAATGCAGTTACGGCGGCGGCCACCAGTGAATCAACCTTCCGCGAAGACTGATTGGCAAACCTCATCAGTTCATCCATCAACTCACGGCACAGGTCCGGCTCGGGGGGGATATAGCTTACCCCAGAAGCGCCGCGCAGACCGTTATGCAGGTGGTTTTGTTCATGGCGGAACAGAGCGGCTTTGTCGAAAGGGTTGGAGACTGTGCTGTTCTGCAACTCTACCAGATACTCTTCGCTCAACTCGCGACCGTCATGGGCCTGACGCAGCAGTTGAACGAAGCGCCGGGACTTTTCTTCGCTGGGTTCTTCTTTCTCGATAGCAAAGGAATCACGGGTTTCGTGGAGATACGCCCAGTTGATGGCGCGATCCATCATTTCCGCTGGCAATGTCGCCATAAAGGTTTTGGCCCGGCCGAGGATGTCGAGGCTGAGCAGGGCTTCGAGTTCGGACGTCCGCTCCACCGTGGCACAGTAGCGAAGGGAGCCGAGGCCATTAAACTCGATACGCCATCGGGTATTTCTAACCGTAGGGCCAGTGATGTACCGCTCTGGATCAAACAGCGGTAAGAATCGGCTATTAACTGACGCTTCGTAGTCGAGTCGCTGGTTGGTTAAACCTTCCCAGAGATAGCAGGCTTTTCGAACGAATACGCCGTTCGGGGCCTTGTCCAATTCCTCGAGCAGCTCTTCAGCAGGCACGGATTCAAGTGCCTGGGCCAGAATGCTGAGGTTGATACCTTCGTGTTTGAGCGCAAAAAAAATGTGCTCAAGGGTCGAGTTGCCTGTAGGTGCCACTGACTGTGGTACGGCCAGGCAATCCCCGATCATGGATACGCGGGTGACGGGCTTGACCATCGCCACGCGCTTCGGTGCAATGGCTTTGAGTCTTAAGGCATCATGCAGGTAGGCGTATCCAACTACGGGCATCGGGCGAGTCCACAGAAAAAGTTCAGAAATCCGATTAAAGCCCAGTTTTTTGCAACGCTCATCAGTTTTTTGCACGAATTCCCGCTTTTCCGCAGATTTTTACACCCCTCGCCCCTTCCGGAGCAGCACATCCAGTTGATCCACCACCTCCGCCCAATCGGCGTCATCGAGGATTTCGTCGCGCAAAAAATCTGCCTGGCTCTTGCTCCAGAAGAAGGCGTCCGCCAGGTGCAGTTCAGGTTTCAACGGGGAATGGGTGGCGATGAATTGGTCGATGCTTTGCGCATCGTCGGGCAGGCCGAGCTGTTTGAACAGGTTAGGCAGGGTATGCGTCGGTGATTCCATGGCTGGACTCCTTGGAGATTACGCTAACGATCACCGTCCCAACTGGCAGGCCAGTGAAGAACGATAATACAGTCTATGACAAGACTCTGCTTCGCGCCGATTCGGGTGATTCACGCTGGCCGAGCAACCGATTAATGGTCAGACGGGTCAAGCCATGAGCACCACACAACGCTGAGTTCAGCACCGGACCTTTTCGATACAGTATTACACCAATGTACTATCACAGACTCAGCATCGCACGATACCTCGTATACACTCGCCCTACCAGCTTTAAAACTAATACACATCCCTCTTAGTCACCATCAAAAAGATTCGCCCTTCGTGTACGTATTGTATTGCGTACGTCTCTTACTGCGCGCGCGGAGACAGCGGGGACGGCCAGACCCGCTATTCTCAAAGCAAGTAAACCTGAAGCAGCCATCGACGCTCCGTCAGAATGGCTAGCTCTGCTGGCCTGTCCGGCGGGAGGAGGAGAAGGAGGAGATGGCGGGCGTGCACGTGCCACTGCAACTCCACCTGCTCCTCCCGGGCGACCGTCCTGCAAGTATCCAAAAGCGAAATCGTCAAAATTACCACTTGGTATTCGACCAGTGTTTTCAAGCTGCGCTACCCCATCTTGGTACTTCTTTGCATGGTGATAATTATCATATCCATATTCTACTGTTTGAACATTCTTCTCGGAATTTTTATAAACACCAAAAATTGTTGGATTGCCACCTCCACTTGAGGCGGACTTTACTGCCCGATTATAAAACGCACCTGCAGCCGACTCACTTGCATAATAGAGACCTTCCCCGAGCGGCGCTCCGTCTTTATGCATAAAAGGTGAAGCATAGCGTTGTCCACTCTCAAGAGACTTAATAGATTGCTTTTGTCCGACATGAAAGCCCACAAGGTTGTGTTTTACATTGCCTACCGAGATCGACTGACTGAATCTGGGTAACGGCAGCAAGAGCGCGTGCCCCGTTGGATCTGTCCTCAAAACCGGATTCCCCAAGCAATACGCATAACCATTCAACCCACCATCCCCAAACGGACTCCAACTGTCCGGGCTATTAAATCGCATCAAGACTGGGTTAAACGCCCGATAGCCATTCCCCAACAAGTAGTGCCCGGTTACCGGGTCAGGCCGTTCGCCGTTGAATCCCAGCAAGCTGAGCAACCCGCTTTCAGCGTGGCGATGACCGTAGGGTGAGTACGCAATGGACCGCTTTTGATTGTTCACCTCGAGAGTGTGCAATACCGAGCGTTGCTGATCAGCGGCCAACAATGTGGTGGTGCCGACCTCATCGGCCACGCGCTGCTGTTGTGCCAGTAACTGGTTACCGTGCTGGACAATCGAGTACTGCATTGCCCCCTGTATTTCCGTGGCCAAGAGGCTTTTGCGGTAAAAACGTTGAAGCGAGGGTGTCTGCGGTTGAGTGTGATTGATCAAGCGATCCAGAGGATCATAGCGATAGTGGCAGAGCAAGGTCGACTGTGAGAAAGACATATGCGCTCCGTGCTTTCAAGGACTGGGGCCTTGAGTATCAGCCGATTTATCAGCAGCGAGTACTAGCAGAACTGCCAGGTGAGGATGATTACTGGGGTGGCTGTGAATATTGCGCTGCCTTCTTCGCAGACACGTCAGCGAAGTGGGCAGCGCAACACACACGCAAAATGAGCTAATGACTCAGTTCACACACCTCGGCATGGGGCACCATTTTCAGGTACTGGTCCATGCTCATGTGCACCAGGTTATTGTGGTTGCCGGCTTCCACGTAGATCTCTTTCTGGCGGGTCAGCAATGGGTCGATGACCATGTCCAGGCCATAGGATTCACCCAACGCCGGAACAGCGCCGCGTTCGCAGTCGTTGAACAGATGGGCTAGGGTGCTTTCGCGAGTCACCTGCCATTCACCGCTGCCACGTACTTTGCTCAGGTCCAGATGCCGGCTGGCCGGCAGCACCGCCATCAGGTAGTGACCATGGTGGTCATCCAGGATCACCGACTTGGCCACGCGCTCCGCGGGAATGCCTGCCACCCTGGCGGTTTCCAGGCTGCTGGCCGAATGGGGGTGAGTGACCACGTCAAATTCGCAGTGCGCCTCTTCCAGGCTGCGCTGCACGGTTCTTGCCATACGCATGATGCACCTCGGTGTCCGTCGCAAGCGTTGGCGGACGATGGTTAAAGCGCGTTGTTCTCACTACAAAGTCTAGGCCCCATGCCAGAACCCGGGAATAAATCTGCCCACTGGATGCCGCCAGAACGTGATCAAAAATCAGTCGATCCAGCCTCAACTAGACTATAAGCAGGGCTACAGAAAGGCTCGTTGACGGACGGCTCTCCCGGAGGGTCAAGTGAACAGTCGCTGGTGTGTCTTCGCGCTGCTGCTGGGTTTGAGCGGGCCGGTGTCGGCGGCCGACGCGGTGATTATTTTCAATCCCAATGCCATCGGGGCATGGCTGATCATGCTGGGGATCGCCTTTTTGCTGGCCGAGGCGATGCTGCCCAGCTATGGCGTGATCGGACTGGGGGGCATCCTCACGTTCGTGGTCGGCTCAGTGATCCTGATGAACGCCGACCGCCCGGGCTTCAGTCCGCCCGCCCCACTGCTGATCGGCCTGGCGCTGGTCAGCACCGTGCTGTTGATCGCACTACTGATCCACGCGTTGAGAACCCGACCGAAACACGCCGTCAGCGGTGATGCCGGGTTGCTGGGCAGTGTGACCCCCATCACCTCGATCCAGGCCGACAACGCCTGTCGCGGCTGGGTGCACTTGCAGGGCGAACAGTGGCAGGTGCTCAGCACGACACCGCTGCAATCCGGCCAACCGGTGCGGGTGGTGGCGCGCAGAGGTCTGATGCTGGAAGTGGCCGCGGCTGACGCGGCGCCGCAGGGAGAATGATCATGGGTCTGCAGTTGGGTTTTGCCGCGCTGTTGCTGTTGGTGATTGCACTGGCATCATCGACCTTTCGCATCCTGCGCGAATACGAACGTGCGGTGGTGTTCCAGCTCGGGCGCTTCTGGCAGGTCAAGGGCCCGGGGCTGATCCTGTTGATTCCGGTGGTGCAGCAAATGGTGCGGGTCGATCTGCGCACCGTGGTGCTGGACGTGCCACCGCAAGACGTGATCACCCGCGACAACGTCTCGGTGAAGGTCAACGCGGTGCTGTACTTCCGCGTGCTCGACCCGCAAAAGGCGATCATCCAGGTCGAGAGTTTTCTCATGGCCACCAGCCAATTGGCGCAAACCACACTGCGCGCCGTGCTGGGTAAGCATGAGCTGGACGAACTGCTGGCCGAGCGCGAACGGCTGAACATCGACATTCAGCAGGTACTGGATGCACAAACCGACGCCTGGGGCATCAAGGTGGCGAACGTCGAGATCAAGCATGTCGACCTCAATGAATCAATGATCCGCGCCATCGCCCGCCAGGCCGAAGCCGAACGGGAACGGCGGGCCAAGGTGATCCACGCCGAAGGCGAATTGCAGGCCTCGGAAAAACTCATGCAGGCTGCCGAAATGCTCGGTCGCCAGCCGGGCGCCATGCAATTGCGCTACATGCAGACCCTGAGTTCGATTGCCGGGGACAAGAGCTCGACCATTGTCTTTCCGCTCCCTATCGAATTGCTCAAGGGCATGGCTGATTTGTCGCCGAAGAGTTGAGGGGCTTCACTCATCGACCGCGCCATTGTTCCAACGCCTCGTAAGGCGCTCGCGCCCAACATTCCACGCACTCTCTGAGCAGCTGCGAGGCTTCTCGCTGCTTGCCTGCGACGTCGGCCACGAACCTCTCGGTCGGTTGTTTTGCGTGCCGGTTCACGTTGCTGAACACCTGGACCCGCTGCGCGGCGTTCAGCGCAAAGAACTCAGCCAAACGTCCGTCCATAGCCTCCGGTAACTCACTGTAATTCACGGCCAACCCGGCAAACTCGCGGCAGTGCTCAACCGCCCATTGCAATAGCCGACCCAGGCGCCGAGCGATGAAGTCTTCTCGCCCGGCGAACGGCACGCCATCGTCCAATGCACTGGCACCGATCAGCCCCGGCACCATGTGCATGCCCGGGCGACGCAGGTGGGAGACGGCGATTTCCAGCGGCTCGCGGTACACAAACATCCAGGGCGTGTCGGGAAAACATTCGCGAACCAACGCCAGTTCTGCGATGTTCCAGGCATCCAGTTTGATCACCAATCGTTGCTCCACCCCTCGACGTGGCTGGCCGTAGGCCGAAAGCAATCCGCGAATGGCCGCGCTGCGCTCTGATGCCGGCAATGTGCTGCGCAGCAGGGTATCCAGTGGCGGTGGTTCAGAAATGACGAGGTGATTGTCCAGGTGCGCAAGCATCTGGCTGATCAGTGTCGATCCGCAGCGTGAGGCGTGAAAAATCAAATGACGCATCGCGGCCTGCAGCTCTTCACGGGAAAACGTCAGGCGACGCTCGGCGGCCAGGGTCAGGGTGGTGGCGATAAAGGCTTCGCGGTCGGTCACGCGTTGCAAGGTCTGGCAAAGCTGCGGATCGCTCTCCAACAACCGTCGAAACTGTGCCAGCGCTTGCGCCGCGTGGCCGACGCCAGGCTCCGGCGTGGTTGCCGCCCCCTCGATGATCGCGTGTTCCAGCCAGGCACTGGGCCGACAGTCGATCACCAGATGCACCCGCTCCCGACTGTCGCGATTGTCGACGCTGTGGGGCCGCGACAGGTCGAGAAACCAGCACTCACCGGCAGTCATCGGAATTCGTAAACCGTCGAGCAGAAAGTCGACGTTGGGAGGGCTGAGCAACGGAATGTGCAGGCGCAAATCAGCTTCTGGCCCCTCAAGATCGTAGTCGCGGTGCTCGTGAATGCGACTGCCCGGCCCCAGTCTCAACAACCTGGCCGAGACGATCTCCAGCGGCAAGCCCAGCAACGCCTGTCGCCAGCGATCATCGCGCAACCACGGCGCCCGCAGCCGTGGCTCGCCGCGACCGGGGGACAGCTCGGTCAGCGCATCAACCGCAGAAACCAGCGCTACGCCGCTCCACTCGCCACGGTAATAGTCGTGGTTGAAATGGCGATGCCAGTCGCTGTCCCTGATCTGCGCCAACGCCTGCAACAGCAACGGCAGAGGTACCGGCACCGGCAGTCGGGAAAACGCCGGCCGAGTCATCGCTCTGGCAGACCGTGCACTATCTGCCCGTTCGCCACCAACAACGCCGCCAGCTCGCTGGCGCGGCGAATGTTTTCCTGACGGTCCTGGTCGGTAAACCCCAGGTCACGATTGAGCCCGACCCGCAGCGCATCGCCGTCTAGCACCAGGCTGCGTGCACCGCGCTCGAACAACGCGGCATGCAGCGCCTGCGCCAGGGTCGACTTGCCCGCCGCCGGCAAACCGGTGAGCAGGATCGCCACGCCGCGATGGCCGTGACGGCTTTCGTACTGAGCCCGACCGACGCTGGCCACCGGTGCCAGCAGGGAACCGTGCAAAGACCTGCTCGGCGCCACCGCCGGCCGGTGCGTTCACTTGAACTCCGCAAAGCGGGCCGTGCCGCTCATGCCGGCGAGCAAGCCGTTGGCATTGGGCAGCGTTGCGACCAGCAACAGCGTCTGGCTGCCCTCATCGATCCGCGCCCCCAGGCGCTTGACCGTGGCATCGAGAGGCTGACCGGTTTCATCGGGTGTGAAGTGGAAGGTCTGTCCGGGCTTGAGCTTGCCCATCCAGCGCGAAGGCACCAGCAAGTGGATTTCCAGGCTGCGGTTATCGACGATATCCAGCAATGGCGTGCCGGCGGCCACGCTTTCATAGCGCTGGACCTTGCGCTCGACCACCTGGCCATCAAACGGTGCTACCACGGCGCAACGCTTGACCTGAATCTGATACACCTGAGATTGCGCCTGAGTCTCGCTGAGCCTGGCCTGGGCCCGCGCCACTTCGAAACGTCCGACCGAGTTCAGCGCGGCCAGTTGCTTGTTGTGGGCCAACTCTTCGCCGGCCCCCCGGCTGGCGGCCTGTGCGGCATTGAGCTGGGCCTGGAAAGCGGTGCAGTCGAAACGCGCCAGGGTGTCGCCCTTCTTGAAGGTTTCGCCTTCACTGAATGGCAACTCGACAATCCTGCCGGGCAGTTCACTGGCCAGTACCGCTTGATCGCGGGCCCGCAAGACACCACGGGCCTCACTGCCGGTCGCGGCGGGAGCGACGGACGTCGGGTTATCCAACAATGGATCATCAGGTTCGGGCGTTTGCGCCTGAGCCATGCACGTCACAACAGTCAATCCGAAGACCCAACCACTCAAACGCCGCATAACCGTAACTCCCTGACGGATGACCGGAGTCTACGACAGCCCCGACAAGCGTCAAGCAATTAGCCATCACCCAATGCCTCGCGGCTGGCTCTCAGCACTTTCATATCACTGATCGAGCCGTCGTTATGAATGTTCAGGCTGACCCGCACCTTGCCCGTCTCATTGACCCGTTCCGGTGGGTACTTGGGCTTGGGCATGTATGCCCCCTAGCAGTTCTGCTAGTTCTCAACGTGGGGCCAGGCGCGTAACACTAAGAACCCGCATACACTTCGGCCCTATCCACATGAGCACGTCCCGAGACCCGATCTGGCAACGCACTGTGTTGCTGGCGTCCGACAGTAACCAGTCGATCATCGCTGAAGTCGCAGACGGCGAGACCAACACCATCGCTTATACCGCCTACGGCGAGCAGTCCGCGCAACAGGACGTCGCGACACGATTGGGCTTCAACGGTCAACTGCGCGAGGCGCGGATCGGTTGGTATCTGCTGGGTAACGGCTACCGCGCTTACAACCCGCGGTTGATGCGTTTTCATAGCCCGGACAGTTGGAGTCCTTTTGGGAGAGGTGGGTTAAATCTGTATATGTACTGCGCGGGTGAGCCGGTGATGAATTCGGATCCGACGGGGCATATCAAGCGGCCTTGGCCTTTGGTTGGCAAATTCGCCAGATTGCGGGCCGAGTTCCATTCGCCGAACTATGTCCCCGATCCAGTAATCATCAATCCTGTGACCATTGAGCGGGCCGCTTCCGCTATGCGCACGCTACAGAAGGATCTGCCGCAAGGGACACCGAATAAGGAGGGAGTATTGGATGCTATGGGCGGTGTCATTCACAGCATAGAAAAAAACCGTCGCATTTATCCGCTAAAAAGTGGTGGGCGGGCAGGGAATCGTAAAGAAAAAACAGCCAGTCGGAATCAGCGAAATACCCCCCACAACACAACCATGGACCACTCCGCCTCGGCGACCACCGCTGAGCAGTACCCACGAACAAGTTCAACGGCTAACAGCTCTCGCAGACCGTCCAGCTCCAGTATGGGCTCTACCAATAGCAACAGCTCCAGCTCTGCCAGCATTAGCTCTTACAGCACCATCAGCAGCTTAAGTATTGCTTCCAGCGACGAGTCTGGTTTCGCCGGTAGCGGTAGTAACGGAAGCTCTTTCTCTGGATTTTCAGAGCTTCAGCGGCGTCACGACGCTATTCGTGAGTAAAAGTGGCCTTTTACTTCACTACTCTCTCAACACCAGCCCACCTAGCAGTTCTGCTAGTTCTCAAAATGAGGTCGGTGCGTAACACTGGAAATGCGCACTCCGCTTGGTCCTATCCACCGCAAAGGCCCGCTCATGAGCTCATCCAGCCCTATTGATCAGCAGAACCCTTGCTGGCAACGCACTGTGTTGCTGGCATCCGACAACAGCCAGTCGATCATCGCTGAAGTCACAAACGGCAAGACCAACGCCATCGCTTATTCCGCCTACGGCGAGCAGTCCGCGCAACAGGACGTCGTGACGCGATTGGGCTTCAATGGTCAATTGCGCGAGCTGCAGATCGGCTGGTATTTACTGGGCAACGGCTACCGCGCCTACAACCCGCGACTGATGCGTTTCCACAGTCCGGACAGTTGGAGCCCGTTTGGCAGTGGGGGGTTGAATCCGTATATGTATTGCGTGGGGGATCCGGTGAATCGGTCGGATCCGACGGGGCATGCATTCAAGTTTTCTAACTGGTTCCACCTACCCGGTTATCGGGCAGATCCATCACCCATAAAAGTAAACTTTCGTTCCGCCGCTAATGCCGCACGCAGTCTGCAACAAAGTCGGACATTTGAGAGTTCAAATGATCTGTCAGCTATTCTCGGTGTAGGTATTGATCTCGTCAGACCGAGAGTCAGGGTCAGAATGATAGGTGACTATCCGTCAAAAGGAGATGACAGTACTCACGGGATGAAGTGGGGGACTACGCCATCTAACGTGCCATTAACCACTTGGCGAGTGAGCCCCAGTTCGCAGGGATCTCATTCAGCCGTTGCACATCGCCAGGCCGCTAGCAGCACTGGACGACCAACTAGATCTGGATCGCTACCGTCTTTTGCTGAGGCAACGTCTGGGTCTGGGATGAAGCACTGGAATGCTGATACTTTTGCTGCATCGCAGACGCCTGCAAACTATGTGGTTAACCACATGGCCATAAGTAGTCCGTACGAAAATTTGACTCTTGCTTTACCCCATCCAACACCACCGCCCGCGCAACAAGTACAACAAGGAAACTTTGGTATAAATGTTGCTGCCCTGAGAGCGGCACCACAAAATCAAGCCAGAGGGACAGCAAACTTAGCGGATGTTCAACAAGTATTGAGAGAGAGGCGTTAGACGCTTTCCAAACCAGCGCGGTGAGTCCAGCTCACCGCTGCATCCCCAGCACCTCGCTGTCACCCGCGCCAACAATCAAATACCGGATTCGCCGCCACCAACCCGATCAAAATCACCACCGCCTACCCGGCAAATACCTTGTCGGTTTACCGCTCGTTGCGATTCTGAACGAAGTACAGCATTTTTGAGGCCGCCTTCGCGGGCAAGCCCACACATTGAATATGTGGTCGACACGAACCAATGTGTGCGGGCTTGCTCGCGAGAGACTAGAAGCCACAACCGAGAACTACCGCTCGTGCAACGCCTCCGCCCGGGCCTTGATGATCGGCTTGAGCAGGTAGCTGAGGATGCTTTTCTTGCCGGTGATGATGTCCACCGAGGCCACCATGCCGGGAATGATCAGCAAGGGCTTTTCATCGGTGCCCAGGTGGCTGCGGTCGGTGCGCAGGGTGATCATGTAGTAGGTGGTTTTCTTGTCTTCGTCGGTGATGGTGTCGGCGCCGATCTGTTCCAGCTTGGCCTTCAGGCCGCCATACACGGTGTAGTCATAGGCGGTGAACTTGACGATGGCTTCCTGGCCCGGGTGCAGGAAGGCGATGTCTTGCGGACGGATCTTCGCCTCCACCAGCAGGGTGTCGTCCAGCGGGACGATCTCGACCATGTCGCTGCCCGGCTGGATCACGCCACCGATGGTATTGACCAGCAGTTGCTTGACGATGCCCCGTACCGGCGAGGTCACCAGGGTACGGCTGACCCGGTCCTCCAGCGCCTTGCCGGTTGCCTGGGCCTTGTTCAGGTCGGTGCGCGCTTCGTTGAGCTGGGTCAGCGCTTCACTGCGGAACTTGCCGCGCGTCTCGTCGATCTTGCGTTGTACTTCCTTGATCGCCGACTCGGCACGAGGGATGGCCAGGGTCGTGGCGTCCAACTGGCCACGGGTTTCGACCTCGGCGCGCTTGAGTCGCAGCACCTCCACGGGAGACACCGCACCCTGAGCCACCAGCGGCTCGGACATGTTGATTTCCTGGCGCTGCAAGCCCAGGGCCTGGCGGTACTGCGCCTGCTTGGAGGTGAATTCGCGTAGTTCTTGCTGGCGCTGGATCAGTTGTTCCTGCAACCCGCCGATTTCGTCATGCAATTGCTGGCGACGGCTGATGTACAAGGACTCTTCGCTGGCCGCCTGGACGGGCACAGCTTTCATCACGTCATCCGGGAACGCCAACGGGCGGTTGTCGACTTCCGCGCTCAAACGCTCCACGCGCAGCAGCATGGACAGGCGGTCGGCTTCGGTTTCGCCGACGTTGGATACAAATCGCGTGTCATCCAGGCGAATCAGCGGCGCACCGGCCTCGACGATCTGCCCTTCGCGCACAAAGAGTTCGGCGACGATGCCCCCTTCAAGGTTCTGGATTTTTTGCAGCTTGGACGATGGGATCGCCTTGCCGTCGCCCTTGGTGACTTCATCGATCACCGCAAAGTTGGCCCACAGCAGCAGGAACAGGAAAAAACCGATAATGGCCCAGATGGTCAGTCGCACCACCCGTGGGGCGTCTTCGATCAACGCTTTGTTGACCTCGGGCAGGGGCTGGCCGTGCAGCGAATCGCTACCCTTGAAGTAACGACGGATCGAGTCTTTCACCCCGGACTTAAGCAACACTGATCTGCCCCTTCTTCAACGCTTCCATCACCACGGCTTTTGGACCATCGGCCAGAATTTGCCCTCTGTCGATCACCAGCAACCGATCGACCAGCGACAGCAACGATGCCCGGTGCGTGACCAGCACCACGGTCTTGTTCTCGACCACGGCTTGCAGGCGTTGCTTCAAGCGCTCTTCACCGGTGTTGTCCATGGCGCTGGTTGGCTCATCGAGCAACAGGATGGGTGGGTTGAGCAGCAGTGCACGGGCCAGGGCGACGTTCTGCCGCTGACCGCCCGAGAGGTTTTGCCCGCGCTCGCCGACTTGCAGCTCATAACCCTGGGGGTGCAACCGGGCGAATTCGTGCACGCCCGCCAGTTCAGCGGCCTGCAGCACGAGCTCGTCTTCCATGTAGCGCGCACCGGACACCAGGTTGTCGCGCAACGTACCGGCGAGTAATTGAATGTCCTGTGGCACATAACCGATGTTGTGGCGCAACTCGCTGACATCGATCTGGCGGATGTCGACACCGTCTACCAGCAACGCGCCGTCATCGGGCTGATAGAGCCCGACCAGCAGCTTGGCCAACGAGCTCTTGCCCGAGCCACTGCGGCCGATGATGCCGATCTTCTCGCCCGGCTTGATCACCAGGTTGATGTTCTTGAGTGCCGGGTTCTGTTGGCCCGGGTAGGTGAAGTTCAGCTGACGGCACTCGATGCCGCCTTGCAGCACCCGGCGACTGAGCGGGCGCTCTTCGAAATTGCGCTCTTGCGGCAGCTCCATCATCTGGTCGACCGACGTCATGGTGACCCGCGCCTGCTGGTAACGGGTCAGCAGACCGGACAGCGACGCCAGCGGGCTGAGTGCCCGGCCGCTGAGCATGTAGCACGCGATCAGGCCACCCATGCTGAGGTTGCCGGCAATGATCTGGTACACGCCGAAGACGATCATGATCACCCCCGCCAGTTGCTGGATCAGCAGGGTGATGTTCATCGACAGGCCAGAGAGCATTTTGACCCGCAGCTCGAGGCGGCTGAGGGTGCCAATGGTCTGTTCCCACTGGTATTGCCGTTCGCTCTCGGCGTTGTTGACCTTGACCGCATCCAGCCCGGCAAGGGTTTCGATCAGGCTCGACTGGCGCTCGGCACCCAGTGCCATGGTGCGCTCCATGGTCGCCACCAAGGGTTTTTGCAGGTAATAGCCGATCAGCAAGGCAAGCGGGAACGCCAGCATCGGGATCCACACCAGATGCCCGCCCAGCAAGGCGATCACCAGGAAAATCAGCAAGGTGAACGGCAAGTCGATCAGGCTGGTGAGCGTCAGCGACGCCAGGAAATCGCGCAGGCTCTGGAACTCATGGATGTTCTGGGCAAAGCTGCCGACCCGCGCGGGGCGGTACTTCATGGCCATGCCGACAATCCGCTCGAACAGCGTGGCGGAGATGATCAGGTCGGTCTTTTTACCGGCCAGGTCCAGGCACAGGCTGCGCAGGCTCTTGAGGATCAGGTCGAACAGGTAGGCGCCGGTGATACCGATGGCCAGCACCCACAGGGTAGCTTCAGCCTGGTTGGGCACGACGCGGTCGTAGACGTTCATCACGAACAGCGGCGCGGCCATGGCGATGATGTTGATCAGGAAACTGGCAGCGATGGCGTCGGCATACAGCCAACGCGAGCGCTTGAGGGTGTCGCGGAACCAGGAACGCGCACGCGGGATCAGCGTGCCGTGGTTCACGTCGAATTTATGTTGAGGCTGGGCGAAGAAGGCTTGTCCGATGTAGTCGTCTTCCAGCAGCTCACGGCTGACCTGGACTTCACCGCCATCGCTTTCGCTGAGCAGCAGGCGCGCCTGGTCACCTTGCCACCCCAGCAGCACGGCACTGCGGTCGTCCTTGAGCAGTAACAGCGCCGGCAGGGCAATCGTCGGAATCTTGTCCAGCTTGCGTTGCAGCACCCGCCCCTGCAGACCGGCGCGAGCCGCCGCCCGTGGCAGCAACTCGACGCTCAGGCGCTGCTTGGGCAATGGCAGACCGGTGGTCAGCATGGCCGCACTGGCAGGTTTCTGGTGCAACATGCAGAGCGCCAATAATCCGTCTAGCAACGGATCGTCGTGCACCGCGCGTGGATCATGATTGAGATGAACTCGACTGGCTTCTGATTCCACGCTCGATACTCTTGGCTATCAATTGAACATTAAATAAAGCTCAATTCATGCCAGGTAGCTGGACCTGGGGCTTCACGTCGTTCTGCACGACGGACGCCATCGGTGCGACCACTCCCTGGCTCTTGAGCAACTCGCCCATGGTCGCCTTGATTCGATACTGAGTAAATAACTGAATGTTTTTGATTTCGGCCAAACGGCGCGAAGCGTTGAACAATTCATTCTCACTGTCGAGCAAGTCGAGCAAGGTCCGCTCGCCGAGGCTGAACTGCTGCTGGTAGGCCGAACGCACACTGGTGCTGTAGTCCACGTACTTCTGGGCGATCGGCACTTGGGCGTTGGCGTTGTTCTGGGCGTTCCAGGCCAGGCCCAATTCTTCGTTCAGCACCCGCAGGGCATTGTTGCGGATATCCAGTGCCTGGTTGGACTGGTAGGCCTTGGACTCCAGGTCCGCCTTGTTGCTGCCACCGGCATACAGGTTGAAACGCATGCGCAGCATCGCCTGCCACTCGTTGCTGTGGCCATTCTGGCCGTCAATGTCGTTGTCGGCGGAGCGCCCCAGTTCCGCATCGAAACGTGGGTAGAAGGTCGATTTGGCCGTGTCGTACTGCTTCTCGGCCGCCACGATGTCCGACTCGGCAGAGCGCAGGATCGGGCTGTTTTCCAGCATCTGCTGGCGGGCTTCATTCAAATCGGCTGGCAGCATCGCCATAAACGGCGCGGGACGCTCCAACTGGTCCGGCATCTGGCCCACGGCGCTCAGGTAGTTGACCTGGGCATCGGCCAGGTTGGTCTGTTCGGTGATCAGGTTGTTGCGCGCCTGGGCCAGACGGGCTTCTGCCTGGTCGCGGTCGGCGGTACGGCCTACACCGCGCTCGGTGCGCAGTCGGATCTGATCGAAGATGCGCTCGTGGTTACGCAGATTGTCCTCGGCCAATTGCACGAACTCACGGCGGGTCAGTACGTCGAGGTACACCTGGGCCACGGTCAGCGCGGTGCGCTCGGAGGTCCCCAGCAGCGAGTAGGCGCGGGAGTTGACGGTGGCTTGTTGACGCCCGACTTCGCTGGACGTCGCAAAACCGTCAAAAACCATTTGTTGCAGGCGCAGATTCGACTCACCACGGTTCAACGTTTCCCAGTCATTGCTACCGGAACCGGCACGCGTGGTGGTGTTGTCAGTCCCTTCACGACCATAACCACCGAGCAGATCGACCTTGGGCAGGTACCCACCCTGAGCGGCCTTGAGCTGGTAGTCGGCCGCCAGGCGGTTGTTCACCCCAGCCTGGATTTCCGGGTGGACATCCAGTGCCTGTTGCATGGCTTGGGGCAGGGTTTGGGCTTGTGCAAAACTGGCGGCGAGGGCGAAAGGTAGAGCCTTGAACAGGTGCGAACGCATAAAAGAATTTCCCAGGACTTCTTGTCTCAGATCACAGCAGGTCGGGTGCTGTAACGGAAAATGGCAACCGGAATGTCCGTATGTCGGAAAGTTCAAAATCGGAACTGGATCACACGCTGGAGTACAGGTCGCCGCATAAATATCAATGTGACATTACTGGGACGATTGTTTAGGATGGCACCCAGAAGGTCAATAGTTTGGCATAAAGTTAATCGCGAAAAAACATAGCCAAATTATTGACGATTAAGCGCGTCATTTGTACGTCTATTATTTTCAAAGTACGTCCAGACTGAAGTGGCATAAGCCCTTCAGGCCTATGGAAGCCTACTGAACGGAACACCGGAGAGTCCTCAATGAGCAGTGTTGTTGCCATCGTCAAAAGCATTGTCGGTCAAGTTTTTGCGGTGTCCCCAGAGGGCATCAGACGTGTACTGATCGAGGGCGATCGACTGTTCGTTGGCGATCAACTGGATACCGGCCTGGCAGGTGCGGTGACCCTGGAGTTGGCTGACGGCCGCCTGCTGGACCTGGGTCGTGATACCCAATGGAGTGGCAGCGCACCGGATTCCAGCGCTGACCTGGCGCAAGCCACCGCGCAGGCCGCGCCGTCGGTGGAAGAACTGCAACAAGCGATCGTCGCGGGTGCCGACCCGACCACCGAACTCGAAGCCACTGCCGCCGGTCCGTCCGCTGCAGGCTCAGGTGGCGCGGCCGGTGGCGGCCACAGCTTCGTGATGCTCGACGAGACCGCCGGCCGCGTTGACCCGACCATTGGCTTCCCGACCGCGGGCATCGGCTCTGATGCCGCCGTTGTCGAGAACACCACCGGTGCCGAGAACAACAGCGCCAACAACGCCCTGCGCGGCTCGACCCTGACACTGAGCGCCACGCCGACCATCACCGAAGCCGGCGGCGTACTGGTCTACACCGCGAACGTGACCCAGGCGCCACTGAGCGACCTGACCATCACCCTGTCCAATGGCTCGATCATTGTGATTCCTGCCGGGCAGGTGAGCGGCAGCGTCAACGTGCCACTGGCACCGAACGACAGCGTCTACACCGACCCTTCGCAAATTACCGTGACCGTCACCGGCACCACGGGCGGTGGCGGCCTGGTGCTGACCGTCGACCCGACGCCTGCCGTCACCCAGGTCACCGACACCATTGATACCACCACGGTCACCCTGACCGCGTCGCCGACCATCACGGAAGGCGGACAGATCACCTATACCGCGACCCTGACCAACCCGGCGCAAACTCCGGTCACCGTGACCCTGAGCAACGGCTCGGTCATCACCATCGAAGCCGGTAAAACCACGGGCACCGTGAACGTCGACACCCCGATCAATGACGTCTACAACAACGGCAGCACGGTCACGACCACCATCACCGACGCTACCGGTGGCAACTTCGAAAACCTGGTGCCGAACACCACGCCTGCCGTCACCACCATCACCGATTCGATGGATAACACCGGCCTGACCCTGACCGCTACCGACAGCATCACCGAAGGCGGCCAGATCACCTACACCGCCACCCTGACCAATCCGGCTGGCACGCCGATGACCGTGACCTTGAGCAACGGCTCGGTCATTACCATCGAAGCCGGTAAAACCACGGGTTCCGTGGTGGTCGACACCCCGGCCAACGATGTCTATGTGAATGGCAGCACCGTCAGCACCAGCATTACCGGCACAACCGGTGGCAACTTCGAAAACCTGGTGCCGAACACCACGCCTGCGGTTACCACCATCACCGATTCGGTGGATAACACCGGCCTGACCCTGACCGCCACCGACAGCATCACCGAAGGCGGCCAGATCACCTACACCGCGACCCTGACCAACCCGGCCGGCACGCCGATGACCGTGACCTTGAGCAATGGCTCGGTCATTACCATCGAAGCCGGTAAAACCACGGGTTCCGTGGTGGTCGACACCCCGGCCAACGATGTCTATGTGAATGGCAGCACCGTCAGCACCACCATCGCGGGTACGACGGGCGGCAACTTCGAAAACCTGGTGCCAAACACCACGCCCGCTGTTACCACCATCACCGACTCCGTCGACGCCGTCACCGTCACTATCGAAAGCGCTGGCAACGTGCTGGAAAATGCTGCGCCGACCTTCACTATCAAGGTCGATCAGAAGCTGGACCACGACTTGACCGTGACCCTGAGCAACGGTGAAACCGTGGTTATTGCGGCCGGAGCTACGGAAACCACCTACACCCTGCCCGTTCAGGGCGATGACGTGTACAAAGACGGCGAAACCATCAAACTGGGCATCGCCGATGCGATAGTAGACGGTAAAACCTTTGAGAACCTGGTGATTGGCGGCGAAGCCTCCGTGACCATCGGCGACACCATTAGCGAAGTCACCGCCACCCTGACTGTGGATAAAACCACTGTCACCGAAGGCGGTTCAGTCACCTACACCGTGACCCTGACCAACGCTGCTGGCCTGCCAATGAGCAACCACGGCGAGCTGACCTTCAAGCTCAGTGATGGCACCACCATCACCGTGCCAGCCAACAGCACTACCGGCAGCGCAACGGTCGTCACCAGCAATGACATTTTCACTGGCGGTCAGCCTTCGCTGCTCAACAAGCTGGAATCCGTCAGCGGTGCCGAGCAGTTCGAGAAGCTGACCCTCGGCCAGGACGAATACACCACCACGGTCACCGACCAACCGACCGGCGAAGGCGACAAGATCACCGTCACCATCGAAAGCAATGGCAACGTGCTGGAAGACGCGGCACCGAAGTTCACCGTCAAGGTCGACCAAGTCCTGAAACAGGACCTGACCGTGACCCTGAGCAATGGCGACACCGTGGTGATCAAGGCCGGTACCACCGAGACCCCGTACGAGCTCAAGGCTCAGGGCGACGACGTCTACAAAGATGGTCAAACCGTCGAAGTGGGTGTTACTGACGCTGTAATCGACGGCAAGTCCTTCGAAAACCTGGTACTCGGCGACAAAGCCACCGTGACCATCGGCGATACCGTGACTGAAGTAGTCGCTACGTTGACTGTGGATAAAACCACTGTTACCGAAGGCGGCCAGATCACCTACACCGTGACCCTGACCAACGCCGCTGGCTTGCCAATGGGCGCCCATGGTCCGCTGGAGTTCACCCTGTCCGACGGCACCGTGGTCAAGATCCCGGCCAACGGTACTTCCGGCACTGCCAGCGTTACTGCCAACGACGACATCTTCACCGGTGGCCAGCCGGCTATCGTCAACAAGCTGGAGTCCGTCAGCGGTGCCGAGCAGTTTGAACAACTGACCTTGGGCCAGGACGAATACACCACCACCGTCACCGACCAACCGACCGGCGAAGGTGACAAGATCACCGTCACCATCGAAAGCAACGGCAACGTGCTGGAAGACGCGGCACCGAAGTTCACCGTCAAGGTCGATCAAGTCCTCAAGCAAGACCTGACCGTGACCCTGAGCAACGGCGACACCGTCGTGATCAAGGCCGGCACCACTGAAACTCCATACGAGCTCAAGGCTCAGGGCGACGACGTCTACAAAGATGGTCAAACCGTCGAAGTGGGTGTTACTGACGCTGTAATCGACGGTAAGTCCTTCGAAAACCTGGTGCTCGGCGACAAGGCTACCGTCACCATCGGCGATACCGTGACTGAAGTAGTCGCTACGTTGACTGTGGATAAAACCACTGTTACCGAAGGCGGCCAGATCACCTACACCGTGACCCTGACCAACGCCGCTGGCTTGCCAATGGGCGCCCATGGTCCGCTGGCGTTCACCCTGTCCGACGGCACCATGGTCAAGATCCCGGCCAACGGTACTTCCGGCACTGCCAGCGTTACCGCCAACGACGACATCTTCACCGGCGGCCAGCCGGCCATCGTCAACAAGCTGGAGTCCGTCAGCGGCGCCGAGCAGTTTGAACAACTGACCCTGGGCCAAGACGAATACACCACCGTCGTCACCGACGAGCCTGGTTCGGGTGACCCAACCGACCCAGCCAACGAAGGCGACAAGATCATTGTCACCATCGAAAGCAACGGCGACGTGCTGGAAAACGCCGCACCGAAGTTCACCGTCAAGGTCGACCAGGTCCTGAAACAGGACCTGACCGTCACCCTGAGCAACGGCGATACCGTCGTGATCAAGGCCGGCACCACCGAAACTCCGTACGAGCTCAAGGCTCAGGGCGACGACGTCTACAAAGACGGCCAAACCGTCGAAGTGGGTGTTACTGACGCTGTAATCGACGGCAAGTCCTTCGAAAACCTGGTGCTCGGCGACAAGGCTGTCGTGACCATCGGCGATACCGTGACTGAAGTAGTGGCTACGTTGACTGTGGATAAAACCACCGTCACCGAAGGCGGTTCGGTCACCTACACCGTGACCCTGACCAACGCCGCCGGCCTGCCAATGGGCGCCCATGGCCCGCTGGAGTTCACCCTGTCCGACGGCACCGTGGTCAAGATCCCGGCCAACGGTACTTCCGGCACTGCCAGCGTTACCGCCAACGACGACATCTTCACCGGCGGCCAGCCGGCTATCGTCAACAAGCTGGAAAGCGTTTCTGGCGCCGAGCAGTTTGAACAACTGACCCTGGGTCAGGACGAATACACCACCACCGTCACCGATCAACCGACCGGCGAAGGCGACAAGATCACCGTCACCATCGAAAGCAACGGTGATGTGCTGGAAGACGCCGCACCGAAGTTCACCGTCAAGGTCGACCAAGTCCTGAAACAGGACTTGACCGTGACCCTGAGCAACGGCGATACCGTCGTGATCAAGGCCGGCACCACCGAGACTCCGTACGAGCTCAAGGCTCAGGGCGACGACGTCTACAAAGACGGCCAAACCGTCGAAGTCGGCATCGATAACGCCACAGTCGACGGCAAGTCCTTCGAAAACCTGGTGCTCGGCGACAAGGCTGCCGTGACCATCGGCGATACCGTGACTGAAGTAGTCGCTACGTTGACTGTGGATAAAACCACCGTCACCGAAGGCGGTTCGGTCACCTACACCGTGACCCTGACCAATGCCGCCGGCCTGCCAATGAGCAACCACGGCGAGCTGACCTTCAAGCTCAGTGATGGCACCACCATCACCGTGCCAGCCAACAGCACCACCGGCAGCGCAACGGTCGTCACCAGCAATGACATCTTCACCGGTGGCCAGCCGGCTATCGTCAACAAGCTGGAAAGCGTTTCCGGTGCGGAGCAGTTCGAGAAGCTGACCCTCGGCCAGGACGAATACACCACCACCGTCACCGACCAACCGACCGGCGAAGGTGACAAGATCACCGTCACCATCGAAAGCAACGGCGACGTGCTGGAAAACGCCGCACCGAAGTTCACCGTCAAGGTCGACCAAGTCCTGAAACAGGACCTGACCGTGACCCTGAGCAACGGCGACACCGTCGTGATCAAGGCCGGCACCACCGAGACCCCGTACGAGCTCAAGGCTCAGGGCGATGACATCTACAAAGATGGTCAGACCGTCGAAGTCGCTATCGATAACGCCACGGTCGACGGCAAGTCCTTCGAGAACCTGGTGCTCGGCGACAAGGCTACTGTGACCATCGGCGACACCATCAGTGAAGTCACTGCCACCCTGACCGTGGATAAAACCACTGTCACCGAAGGCGGCCAGATCACTTACACCGTGACTCTGACCAACGCTGCTGGCTTGCCAATGGGCGCCCATGGTCCGCTGGAGTTCACCCTGTCCGACGGCACCGTGGTCAAGATCCCGGCCAACGGTACTTCCGGCACTGCCAGCGTTACCGCCAACGACGACATCTTCACCGGCGGCCAGCCGGCCATCGTCAACAAGCTGGAGTCCGTCAGCGGCGCCGAGCAGTTTGAACAACTGACCCTGGGCCAAGACGAATACACCACCGTCGTCACCGACGAGCCTGGTTCGGGTGACCCAACCGACCCAGCCAACGAAGGCGACAAGATCATTGTCACCATCGAAAGCAACGGCGACGTGCTGGAAAACGCCGCACCGAAGTTCACCGTCAAGGTCGACCAGGTCCTGAAACAGGACCTGACCGTCACCCTGAGCAACGGCGATACCGTCGTGATCAAGGCCGGCACCACCGAAACTCCGTACGAGCTCAAGGCTCAGGGCGACGACGTCTACAAAGACGGCCAAACCGTCGAAGTGGGTGTTACTGACGCTGTAATCGACGGCAAGTCCTTCGAAAACCTGGTACTCGGCGACAAAGCCACCGTGACCATCGGCGATACCGTGACTGAAGTAGTCGCTACGTTGACTGTGGATAAAACCACTGTTACCGAAGGCGGCCAGATCACCTACACCGTGACCCTGACCAACGCCGCTGGCTTGCCAATGGGCGCCCATGGCCCGCTGGAGTTCACCCTGTCCGACGGCACCGTGGTCAAGATCCCGGCCAACGGTACTTCCGGCACTGCCAGCGTTACCGCCAACGACGACATCTTCACCGGCGGCCAGCCGGCTATCGTCAACAAGCTGGAAAGCGTTTCTGGCGCCGAGCAGTTTGAACAACTGACCCTGGGTCAGGACGAATACACCACCACCGTCACCGATCAACCGACCGGCGAAGGCGACAAGATCACCGTCACCATCGAAAGCAACGGTGATGTGCTGGAAGACGCCGCACCGAAGTTCACCGTCAAGGTCGACCAAGTCCTGAAACAGGACTTGACCGTGACCCTGAGCAACGGCGATACCGTCGTGATCAAGGCCGGCACCACTGAAACTCCATACGAGCTCAAGGCTCAGGGCGACGACGTCTACAAAGATGGTCAGACCGTCGAAGTAGGTGTTACTGACGCTGTAATCGACGGTAAGTCCTTCGAAAACCTGGTGCTCGGCGACAAGGCTACCGTCACCATCGGCGATACCGTGACTGAAGTAGTCGCTACGTTGACTGTGGATAAAACCACTGTTACCGAAGGCGGCCAGATCACCTACACCGTGACCCTGACCAACGCCGCTGGCTTGCCAATGGGCGCCC
>NZ_FYDL01000004.1:387159-397230 GCF_900187505.1 Pseudomonas sp. Irchel s3h17 | reverse complement strand
CACGGGGCAGTTGGAAGGCATCAATAATCGAATCAAGGTCATCAAGCGGATGGCGTACGGTTACCGGGATAGCGAATTCTTTTTCATGAAGATAAAGAGCGTTTTTCCCGGTAATCCGTGAAGAACCAAAAAAATGCCCCGAGCGTATCGGGGCATTTTCTTGACTCGGTGTTGACCGGGGTTGATCAGAACTCGTGATCAGCGTTGTCCGGGTTGAGGTCGCTGATGCCCAGTTTGCCTGCGGCCTGTTCGATCGAGCCGGTCTGCTTGACCAGGGCCGCGATGGCGTCACGCACCACCTGGTTGCCAGCGGTGTTGCCGGCGGCGATCAACTGGTCGTAGTGCTCGCCCTTCGTGGCGTGGTCAACCATGACCTGCAGCTTGGCTTCGGTCGCGGCCAGGTCGGCCTTGAGCGCGGCGTCTGCAGCCGGGTCGGCCTTGGCCACCAGCGACGACAGGCTGGCGCCAGTCATTTTGCTGCCATCGACACGGGTGTATTCGCCCAGGTACACGTTACGAACGCCTTTGGCATCGTAGAAGTGCGAGTAATGGGTGTTGTCGCTGAAGCAGTCCTGTTCGTCTTCTGGAGAGTTGGCTTCCAGGGAGACTTTCATCCGCTCGCCCGCCAGTTCGCCCAGCGACAGGCTGCCCATGCCGAAGAGCATTTTGCGCAGGCCGGTATCAACAGGCTCGGCTTCCAGGGTGGCGCGATAGTTGTCGGCCACGTTCGGCTTCCAGTTGCCGACCATTTCTTCCAGGTCGCTGACCAGCAGTTGGGTCACGGCCTTGAGGTAGGCACGGCGACGCTCGTTGTGGCCACCGGTAGCGCCTTTGCCTTCCAGGTAGTCGGATGCAGGACGGTTGCCGGCGCCCGGACCGGTACCGTTCAGGTCCTGGCCCCACAGCAGGAATTCGATGGCGTGGTAGCCGGTAGCGACGTTGGCTTCGGAACCGCCCAGTTCGTTCAGGCTGGCCAGTTTTTCCGCGGTGATGTCTTTCACGTCGACTTTGTCTTCGCCGACCTGCACCTGGGTGTTGGCGATGATGTTGGCGCTGGCGCCCGGGTTGCCCAGTGCGTGCTCGTAGGTCTTGTCGACGTAATCGATCAGGCCTTCGTCCAGTGGCCAGGCGTTAACCTGTCCTTCCCAATCGTCGATGATGGTGTTGCCGAAGCGGAACACTTCGCTCTGCAGGTAAGGCACGCGTGCCGCTACCCAGGCAGCCTTGGCGGCTTTGAGGGTGTCGGCGTTCGGCTTGGCCAGGAACGCGTCGATCGCGGTCTGCAAGGTTTTCGCGGTGGATTCGGCATCGCTGTAGACGGCGTAGACGATGTCGGCGTAATGCGCGACAACGGCTTTGCCAGCAGCTTCGTCGACTTTACCGGCAGTAGCTGCAGCAGCCGGCGCTGCGGTGCTGGCGGCCGGAGTAGGCGCGGGTGCAGCCGCCTTGTCTTTGCCTTCGCCGCAACCGGCGAGGGAAATAGCGATGGCTAGCAAACTGGCGGTAGCCAGAGGCATACGAATCATGGCGAACATCCTGCTTCGGGAGATGATGGACAGGCGCGGGGTGCGCAAAACCGCAACATAATGCAAATCTTTCGCATTATGTGTAAAGGGCTGTGCTTGTAAATATTTCTTATTAACGGAGGTCAATGCGTGGGGCCAGGCCCCGACGCATCACAGGATGGCGGCATTACTGCGCTGTGCCTGCTTGAGATAGGCACTCAGTTCGCGCGCCGGCAGCGGTTTGCTGTAGTGGTAACCCTGACCTTCGTGGCAGCCCTCGGAGATGATGTACGCCTCTTGTTCGGCGGTCTCCACGCCTTCGGCGATGACCTGCATGCCCAGGCTTTTGCCCAGCTGGATGATGGCGCGGACGATGGTTGCGTCGTCATCGTCGTCCAGCAGGTCCTGGACGAAGCTCTTGTCGATCTTGATCTTGTCCAGCGGCAGGCTTTTGAGATAACTGAG
Source organism: Pseudomonas sp. Irchel s3h17 (assembly GCF_900187505.1). GTDB lineage: Bacteria > Pseudomonadota > Gammaproteobacteria > Pseudomonadales > Pseudomonadaceae > Aquipseudomonas. The sequence continues at coordinate 395,260 of NZ_FYDL01000004.1, read as the reverse complement.
CGAGGAGTAACCGGTGCCGAAGTCGTCGATGGCGATCAAGGCTCCGGAACGGCGCAGGCTGAGCAGGTGCTGTGCCGCGGTGCTGATGTCTTCCATCAGGCCGGTTTCGGTGACTTCCAGCTCCAGGCTACGGGGCGGCAGGCGATAGATTTGCAGCAGGTTGTTGACCACCCGGGGCAGTTCGGCGTGGTGCAACTGCACGGTAGACAGGTTGACCGCCATGCGCAGGTCGCTGAACCCCTGGTCGTGCCATTCGCGCAGCTGGCGGCAGGCCTGGTCCAGCACCCATTCGCCGATGGCGATGATGGTGCCGTTCTGCTCGGCCAGCGGAATGAACAAGTCCGGTGGAACCAGGCCATGTTCGGGATGTTGCCAGCGAATAAGTGCTTCGACGCCGACGACGCGGTGATCGAGGTAGCTGATCTGCGGCTGGTAGACCAGGTAGAGCTGCTCGCGGCGGAGGGCGTCACGCAAGTCTTTTTCCAGTTCGCGGCGACGGCGCATTTCGCTGTCCACGCTGGCGATGTAGAACTGATATCGGTTGCGCGAACGGGTCTTGGCCAGGGTCATGGTCTGTTCGGCTTTTTGCAGCAGCTTTTCGGTGCTGTCGCCATCTTCCGGGAACAGGGTGATGCCGATGGTTGCACGCAGGCGGATCTCCTGATGATCGAGGGCGAAGGCTACTTCCAGGTCGTCAAGGATGCTTTGTGCCAGTTCGGCGGCTTCGTAAGGCTGCTCGATGTCAGCCTGAACCAGTGCGAACTGATCCCCCCCGAGGCGAGCCAGGGCGCCGAGGCGGCCACTGTGGGCGCGCAGGCGATCGGCCAGGGCCAGCAGCAATTGGTCGCCAGTCTGGTAGCTGAACTGCTCGTTGATGCCTTTGAAGTCGTCCAGGCCGACGCAGATCACCGCGACCCGACGCTGCAGGCGACCGGCATCCACCAGAATCTTGTCCAGTTGCTGCTGCAATTGCTGACGGTTCGGCAGGCCGGTGAGGAAGTCGTACTGGGCCATGCGCAGCAGGCTGTTTTCGGCCTCGTGGCGCAGATGGGTATTGCGCTCGATGGATTCCAGCAACTGGTTGGCGGTGTTGATCCAGAGCCCCAGTTCGTTCTTCTCGTGGCCCTTGAGCAACGGAATCTTGTGTTCGCTGGGACGGTCGGGGTTGATATTGGTCAGGTGCTCGATGATCCGCGACAACGGCTTGGTCAACAGCCAGTGATAGACCAGGTACAGCACCAGCCCCATGGCCATTGCCCTGAGCACACCGGAAATGAAGATGATGACGGAGCTGACAATAAACCCCTGGCCATAGGTGGCGGTGTCAAGGGTGATGCTCAGGTCACCGTAATACTCACTGTAGGGGCCACGGCCTACCAGTGGGGTGGTGAAGGTGCGTTCCTTGCCCAGAATCAGGTCAGTCAGCCAGCGACTGCCGGACTGCTGCGGTTCACGGCTTTTTTCCGCGAGCATGGTTTCATTGGGGTGGCCGATGGAGGCCATGCGCACCGCGTCATCCTGGAACAGGCCTTCGATGACCTGCATGCCCATTTCACGGTCGAGGCTGTACACCGCCTGGGTCGAGGGGTCGCGAAACATGTCGAGGATGCGGTCGGCATCGTAGGCCACCGCCTGACGGGTTTTATAAGCATCGAAGACAATCTGTGCGCAGCTTAAAACGACACCGACGATCAATGCCGACAAGAGCACGACCCGGAGCAACTTCACCGACAAGCTGTTTTTGAGTTCCAGCTTCAAAGGGTAATTCCTTGTTCCATGCGGGTAACGTCAAGTTGCCATGAGTATTGGCAATCCTGTGATGGCAGTCAAAGGGACAATCTTAACGCTTTTGTCTGCTGGCTTGACCGCATCGCCCTGTCAGCTGGCAATTGGAGACCATTGATAGTGTGTCGGTAGGCACCTCCTGCAACTTGAGGGGCGGGGGAGATTATTTCCATCTGATTGATGGTAGACGCCTGTGGCATTGCGGCAAGGTGCTCTTTGTTTTCAGCCGGATTGCGGGGGGAGTTCACCGAGGCCGGGCATAAAAAAAACCCGGCGATGCCGGGTTTTTTCACTGCAAGCCGACTCAAGCGGTGAAGGTTTTGCCTTCGAACTGCTCAGCCACGAACTTCCAGTTGACCAGGTTCCAGAACGCTTCGACATACTTTGGACGAACGTTGCGGTAGTCGATGTAGTAAGCGTGTTCCCAGACGTCGCAGGTCAGCAGCGGGGTGTCGCCGCTGGTCAGCGGGTTGCCGGCGCCGATGGTGCTGGCCAGGGCCAGGGAACCGTCAGCTTTTTTCACCAGCCAGCCCCAACCGGAACCGAAGGTGCCGACGGAAGTCTTGGTGAATTCTTCTTTGAACTTGTCGAACGAACCGAATGCCGCGTTGATGGCTTCAGCCAGCGCGCCGGTAGGTTGGCCGCCAGCGTTTGGCGCCAGGCAGTTCCAGTAGAAAGTGTGGTTCCAGACCTGAGCGGCGTTGTTGAAGATGCCACCCGAAGAGGTTTTGACGATTTCTTCCAGGGTCTTGCCTTCGAACTCGGTGCCTGGCACCAGGTTGTTCAGGTTCACGACATAGGTGTTGTGGTGCTTGTCGTGGTGGTATTCCAGGGTTTCCTGGGAAATGTGCGGCTGCAGTGCGTCGTATGCGTAAGGCAGTGGCGGCAATTCGAAAGCCATGGTGATTCTCCTAATCAGGTCAGTTGCGGTGGGCGCAAGGCCGATCACGGGCGGCCAGACAAGCGCCGGGGAGTTTGTACTCTTTGCGGCGCAGGTCTCGGATCATAGCACCGGGGGGGCGGCATAACCACGCAACAACTGTGTGGAATAGAGGTTCCAGAGCTGTCGGAAGCAATCAACCGGCCATGATCAGTTGAAAGGCTACCGCGTACATCATCACCGCCACCAACAGGTCCAGTACCCGCCAGGTACTTGGGCGTGCCAGCCAGGGTGCCAGCCATGCCGCGCCGAGGGCCAGGGTGAAGAACCACAGCAACGATGCACTCGCCGCTCCCACGACATAGGCACCGGGTTCGGTCTGTTGTGCGCCGAGGGAGCCGATCAGCAGCACCGTATCCAGGTACACATGGGGGTTGAGCAGCGTGACCGCCAGGGCGCTGAGCAACACCGCACGTAATGAGCGAACGGTCTGGTTCTCGCCTTGTTGCAGGCTTTGTCTGGAAAAAGCCCGACGCAGTGCCTGGCTGCCGTACCACAGCAGGAACGCCGCGCCACCCCAGCGGGCAAAGGCCAGCAAGGTCGGGTTCTGGGCCAGCACCGTGGCCAGGCCGAATACCCCGGCGGCGACCAGCAGGGCATCGCAGGTGACGCAGAGTGCGGCCACCGGCAGGTGATGTTCGCGACGCAGACTCTGCGCCAGGACGAACGCGTTTTGCGTGCCGATCGCCATGATCAGCCCCGCAGCGACCAACAGGCCGTTCACATAGCTTTGCCACATAGGAATTACTCCGCGTCTGCCGCCAGTTGCCGTAGCACTGACATGGCACGTTCAGCGTCGGCCAGGCCGACAAACAAATGGTCGTGGTAGTAGCCGGCAATCACGTTGCAGCTGATGCCGGCCTTGCCCAGCGCAGAGGCAAAGGCGGCGGTAAGGCCGACGGCGGAAAGGGCCGAGTGCACCTTGAGGGTGATCCATGCCGCCCGGTAGTCGAAGCTGAAGCCGGCCTTCTCGGCTTCGGATCGCTCCAGGATCAGGGTCAGGCCTTCCTGTTCCCGGAAGCTGCCGATAATCTCGCAGCCTTGTGGCAACCGGCCGTCGCGAATCGTGCAGAACACATATTCACCGTCGTTGAGGTGGGGGCTCATGCTGCGCAGCAGGGTGTCGAGTGAGGTTTCGCCAGCCATGACGCTGATCCTTGTCCAAGAGTGCTTGCTGGCTATTCTCCTGTTCCAGGCTGTATAAGAAAAACCAATATTGCTGATCGCTCATTAGGAAAACTGATGTTCGACTATAAATTGCTGTCCGCCCTTGCTGCCGTGGTCGAGCAGGCCGGGTTCGAACGCGCGGCACAGGTGCTGGGGTTGTCCCAATCGGCGATTTCCCAGCGCATTAAATTGCTTGAGGCCCGCGTCGGCCAGCCGGTGCTGGTACGGGCCACGCCACCGGCACCCACGGAGATCGGCCGGCGCTTGCTCAACCATGTGCAGCAAGTGCGCTTGCTGGAGCGCGATCTGCAAAGCCTGGTGCCGACGCTTGACGAAGAAGGCTTGCCCGAGCGTTTGCGTATCGCCCTCAACGCCGACAGCCTGGCGACCTGGTGGGCCGAAGCCGTGGGGGAGTTTTGCGCCGAGCAGCATCTGTTGCTCGACCTGGTGGTGGAGGACCAGACGGTCGGTCTCAAACGCATGCGCGCCGGAGAAGTGGCCGCGTGCGTGTGCGCCAGTGAGCGGCCGATGGCCGGGGCCCGCAGTGTATTGTTGGGGGCGATGCGTTATCGCGCCCTGGCCAGCCCGGCGTTCATCGCCCGGCATTTCCCGGACGGGGTCAAGGCCGACCAGTTGGCCCGCACCCCTGCGCTGGTGTTCGGCCCGGACGATTTCCTGCAACACCGCTACCTGGCGTCATTGGGGGTCGATGGTGGTTTCGAGCACCATTTGTGCCCGTCTTCCGAAGGCTTTATCCGCCTGGCCGAAGCCGGCCTGGGATGGGGGCTGGTGCCGGAACTGCAGGTTCGGGAGCAGCTTGAGCGTGGTGTCCTGGTCGAGTTGTTGGCAGATAAACCCATCGATGTGCCGCTGTACTGGCATCATTGGCGCAATGGTGGCCAGCTGCTCGGCTTACTCACCGAACATCTGGTGCGCCTGTCCCGACAGTGGCTGGTGCCGTTGGAGCCGCGGTAAGCGTCAAGCTGCAAGCGAAGCGCTTGCGCACCGTTTTTAACCGACAGCTTGTCGCTTGAAGCTTGTAACTGCATCTGTAGGAGCAATAAATGAAAATTCTGGTCACCGGCGCAAGCGGCTTCATTGGCGGGCGCTTTGCGCGGTTCGCCCTGGAGCAAGGCCTGGACGTACGGGTCAACGGGCGCCGGGCCGAAAGCGTCGAACACCTGGTTCGACGCGGAGCACAGTTCGTTCAGGGCGATCTCACCGACGCGCAACTGGTGCGCGACCTGTGCATGGATGTCGATGCCGTGGTGCATTGCGCCGGAGCGGTGGGGCTGTGGGGGCGTTATCAAGACTTTCACCAGGGCAACGTGCTGGTCACTGAAAACGTGGTCGAGGCCTGCCTCAAGCAAAACGTCCGGCGCCTGGTGCACTTGTCGTCGCCATCCATCTACTTCGATGGCCGCGATCACCTGGGGTTGACCGAGGAACAGGTGCCCAAGCGCTTCAAGCACCCGTATGCCGCCACCAAGTACCTGGCCGAGCAAAAGGTCTTCGGGGCCCAGGAGTTTGGCCTGGAAGTACTGGCGCTGCGCCCGCGATTCGTCACGGGGGCCGGCGACATGAGCATCTTCCCGCGCCTGTTGAACATGCAGCGCAAGGGGCGTCTGGCGATCATCGGCAATGGTTTGAACAAGGTCGACTTCACCAGCGTGCAGAACCTCAACGACGCCCTGCTCAGTTGCCTGCTGGCGACCGGGTCGGCGCTGGGCAAGGTGTACAACATCAGCAACGGGACGCCCGTGCCGCTGTGGGATGTGGTCAATTACGTGATGCGTCAGATGGAAGTCCCCCAGGTGACACGTTACCGTTCCTATGGTCTGGCCAACAGTGTCGCGGCGCTGAACGAAGGGTTTTGCAAGCTCTGGCCGGGGCGTCCCGAGCCAACGCTGTCCTGCCTGGGCATGCAAGTGATGCACAAAAACTTCACCCTGGACATCAGCCGCGCCCGGCATTACCTGGACTACGACCCCAAGGTCAGCCTGTGGTCGGCACTGGATGAATTCTGCGGTTGGTGGAAGGCCCAGGACATCGGCACACGACAGGGGTGAACCGAGTCCAGGGTTCGAGGTCGATCAATGCGGCGGGTTCAAGGTTTATACTCGTCGCATTTAGCCATCACTGTGGTTCAAAAAGGTTGACTCATGTCCATGCGTAACGATGCCAACGACGACTTCGATGATGTACCGAGCCTGCGCGCGGACAGCTTCGATCACGACGACTTCCCGAGCACGGCCGCTGCCCGCGAGCGCACCAGCGTGCATTCGCGGCCGGTGCCGCAGGCCAAGGGGCCGAGTACCGGACCGTTGTGGGCGTTGGTCGGTGCGTTGTTCTTCGCTTTCATTGGCCTTGCCTGGTGGAGCTTCCAGCAGATTTCGCTGATGGAGCAGCAACTGGTGGCCACCCAGGAAAGCTTCGCTCGGATCAGTGAGGACGCGGCCGGGCGTTTGCAGGACATTTCCGGCAAGGTCGTTGCCAGCCAGTCCCATGTCACCAACGACAGCGAAGCGCTCAAGCTGCAAATCAGGCAGCTGGAAAGCAAGTTGCTGGAGCAGGGCCAACAACAGCAAGGCGTGGTGGGGCAGGCGACGGACCTGGACAAGCGCCTGGCGCAGATCGTCGCCCAGAGCGCCGAGCAGCGTGGCGTCAATACTCAGCTGCAAAGCGAGCTCAAGGTCCTGACTGCTGACGTGGCGACACTCAAGAACACGCCGGCCGACACCAGCAAAGTCGAGACTGAGCTCAAGAGTCTCAGTGCCGACATCGCGACCTTGAAGAAACAAGGCAATCCGGGCGCGGCCATCGAGCGCCTGGAGCAAGACTTGATCGTGCTCAAAAGCCAGCAGGACAACCGCCCGACGCCTCAAGGTGGTGCCAATGTCGCCGAGTTCGATGCCTTCCGTGGCCAGGTCACGCGCAATATCACGACCTTGCAGAGCCAGATCAGGAACCTGCAGCAGCAAATCAGCGCGCGACCGTGACGCCTGGCCAGCGCGTGCCTGGGTTGTCCTGAACAGTCGTACTTAGCCTCAAGCCGTCTACGCTCTTGAAATATCAACAAGAACGAGGGACGCACAATGAGGTTTGCGCAAAAGATCGCCTTGCTGGGCTGGCTGCTGGTGGCGTGCCTGGGGCAGGCCCAGGCGGCCGGGAAGGCGGAGGCGCAAGACAAGGCCGCGCTGGCCCTGCTGGAACAAGCCCTGGCCTATTACCACGACAATGGCGACAAGGCGTTTGCTGCGTTCAGTCGCCAGGGCGAATTCGTGGTCAAGGACATGTATGTCTTTGTGGTCGATACCAACGGCATCATGCTCGCCAGTGGCGGGCCATCCTCGGCACTGATCGGGCGGGACGTGTCCGAGGTGCTGGGGCCGGATTTGCAGAAGGCCTTCAAGAACGCCTTGCTGGTGCCTGAGGGGAACGGCATTCAGCAGGCCGATTACCGTTGGCAGAACTGGTCTGACGGCAGGGTTGAGCGCAAGCATGTGTTCTACCAGCGCATCGGCCAGCGGATCCTGGCGGTCGGCTACTACTTGCCGCGGGCTTCGGCTGAGCAGGCCAAAGCGTTGCTCGACAAGACCGCCGCGGACCTGGGCAAGGACGAAAAGGCCACGATCAAGGCGATCAATTCGCTGCAGGGCGGCTTTCTGCAAGATGACCTCTATGTGTTCGTCGTCGATCTCGACAGCCAGCGTTACCTGGCCCATGGCACCAACCTGCGATTGATCAATACCGATTTCGGCCGGATCCAGGACCCGGACGGTCAACCCGTCGGCGAGCCGATCCTGGCGCTGATGGCCGGCCAGGATCAGGGCGAATACGATTACCGCTGGAAAAACCCGGTCACCGGCAAGGTGGAAGACAAGCATGCCTACCTGAAAAAGGTCGGCAACCGGCTGGTGGCGGTGGGGTATTACAGCCCTTGAAGCGAGGCCAATCCCTGTAAGGATGATTGCCTGTCTTGCTCCCGCCACACAGAGGCGTGCCGGGCACCTGCCCCGTGGCGAGCGAGCTTGCTCGCGCTGGGCTGCACAGCAGCCCCAAAACCGGTAACCCAGGTCGTTCTGAAAGACCGCCATCGCCTGGTCAGGGCGCGCTACGCACGCCAGCGGGAGCAAGCTCCCTCGCCACAGGCCTATGGGAGCAACAGCCTTGATCACCTGGGATGAAGTGCCGAACACCTGCCCCGTG